>NZ_JBICZD010000013.1:0-333467 GCF_043201555.1 Streptomyces sp. NPDC048288 | reverse complement strand
CTACGAGCGCAAGCCGGAACACTTCCTCGCCTTCACCGCCATCGCCGCGACCCTCATATGTCACCGCCGACTCACCAAATGAAATGGCGTCTTAGAGTCCGGCACCCGCTGGCTCGTCGCCCAGTCCAGGCTCATCCACGCCATGCCGGCCCTGGTCCGGATCCCCGAGGGCCGGCGCGGCCCGGTCCTCGCGGACGGGAAAGGGGACGCCGCCTGCCGGCTGGTGCCGCTCGACGCCGCCGAAGAACTCGCCGACGTCGGGGCGGTATGCGTGAAGGCGTCCGGCGGGTGCCTCCATCGCGTGGAGGTGCCGGGGCGACCACGGACGCGACCATGACCGAGGCGCAAGACCGCCTGGCGCCGGACATCGAGACCATGCGGAGTACCGCACACCGGTTCCTCGCCTCGGACGCCCGCCCCATCCCCACCGGCGAGGTGCAGACGCTGGGCACCGCGTTACGCGGGCAGATCGCGGAACTCATCCCCACCATCGAGGCGATGACCCGGCAGTTCCCGGCGGACGACATCCCGAGCGCGTGCGCGCTCGCCTGCACCCGGGAGGCCCGCATACGGCTCGGCCTGCGCCCCGGTTACAACAGCCCCGGCCAGATGACCGTTGCCATGAAACTTGCGCGAAGCGTGACCGCCTTGTGCGACCACTTCGAGAACCTCGGCGGCGGGCAGACCGCACCAACTCAGTAAGGCGCCCCAGCCGGGGCGCCCGTCCACGACAGGAGGACAACGTGACCGTCGCGTTGGAACAGCCCGCCACGACCCGCACCCGGGACCCGCAGGAACTCCTCAACGCCGTCGCCCCGCACATCACCGAGCTGACCGTCAACGTCTTCGACTCCGGTATGAGCCTGTGGGACCGGGAGGTCGCCCTGCTCCTGCGTGACCACACCATGGTCCGCGACATGGCCGAACGGATCCTCGGCAACGCCATCATGTACGTCATGGGTTCCATCGAGAACCCCGACCAGCACCTCGGAGTCGGCAAGCTCGTCGACATCGGCGTGCACCAACTCATCCTCGACACACCTGTCTGGTGGGGCATCTGCCGCCTCTACAACGGCGGCCGGTTCAAGCACCACGCCCCGTTCATCCAGCGCCGCCGCGACGGGCTGTGCGCACGCACCGGCGACTTCCTCCGCTCCCAGGGCTGGGCGATCGACGAGGAACTGTGGGCAATCGACGGCACCGACTGTTCGCCCTGCGACGACAAGGTCCCCGACAGCCACTGACCCCGGCTACAGTCGCCCCCGCCCTCACCGCACCCCCGAGGGCGGGGGATCCGCATCCCGACGACCCAAGGAACCGCCGTGCCCGTACCGCACGACATCGCCGCCGAGACCGAACTGTGGGACGCCTTCGCCGAGTCGGCGTTCAAGGAAGACGCCGAGCCGTCGTTCTGCTGGACCCAGTACGCCGGCCACGGCCCCGGCCCGGAACTCCTGGGATCCCCCGAATCCGTGCTGGAGGTCGGCTGCGGCACCGGCCGCGCGCTGGCCTACCTCTCACAGCGGGGAGTGAAGGCGACGGGCGTGGACCTGTCGCCGCGCATGGTGCAGCTGGCGGGCGACAAGTGGACGCCGCTCGGGGTGCGGATCGAGCAGGGCGAGATCCTGGAGTGGCTCGCCGCCGATGGCGGCCGGTACGACGCGGTGTACTCCATCTTCGGCGCCGCCTGGTTCACCGCTCCGTCCCGGCTGTTTCCCCTCGTCCGTCAGCACCTGGTCCCGGGGGGTGTCTTCGTGTTCTCCCAGCCGCCGGCCATCCCGGGCGCCTACGGTCCGCAGGGCATGTACAAGGGTGGCTTCGCGGGGAAGGCCATGTTCACCTATCGGTACAGCTACCGGCCTGCGGTGTGGGAGCGGCATCTGCTCCGGGCGGGGTTCACCGCAGCAGAGGTGACGGTGGTGGACGCGCCCAAGGCCGGGCACATCGGGACCCTCATCGCCCGGGCCCGCGCCTGAGTCACCGTCGTGCCTCGGCCGCCGCCCCGAAGACGCCGCGGGACGAGTGAAACTCCGGACGGGTGCTGTTTTCGCCCTCCATACGAGGTAACCCAGCAGACGGCGGATTGCGCTCCGGGCAGAGTGGGTGCATGGAAAACGCCGCCCTGCATAAGTGGGTCGCGACGACTGCCGCTGTCGGCGCCCTGGCCATTTCGATCTACAACTTCGCCGATTTGCACCGGCAACCCACCGTTGATGTAACGCTCAGTAATCCGCGATGTGCGCCTACACCTCGCCCCTACCGGCTCCATCTCCTCTTCCAAGAAGCCGGCATTCTATTGGCGGGAGAGCGACACATGGGCATACGATCCGAATTCCGACTCGGTCAATCCCACATGGAGTGGTGATCCAGCCCCATTTATCGTCAGCCAGGACAATCCTCAACAACCATCATTCAAGTTCCTGGCAAGCAACTGGCTGTACCAGGCGGGCCGCTACGAAGGATCCATTGAGCTGCGCCGCACAGCAGGCCGCCATCCGCTGATCAAGACGTTCTGCCTGACCATTTCAAAGGCAGCCGCAAATGAGCTAGCAAACCCACAGCCGCCGAGCCAGAATGTCCACTTTTCCCGCAACGACCTGCCTAAGTTCACCTCTTCCGGCAACTCCCCGAACTGCTATCGGAGGGACACGGACTAAAGCCCAGGGTGGCCACGGTCCGCAGTGCGCCTCGATCGAATTCGCCCACGAGGCGTAAATCGGGATGAAGCACGGCTCGACCTTGTTCTTCTTCGCCCAGCGGCGGATCTCGGCGCCCCTGTGGGCGGGCGGCACGGATCGACTTCAGCACGGTGCGGCACCCATGGAAGTAGCGCGCGGGCACAGCGCTAGCCGGCCAGAGCGGGCACCGGCGCCGCCGGCCGGCGCCGGATCACCAGGGCCATCAGGGCCGCCGCCGCGCACAGGGTGCCGGAGGCGTACCAGACCATGTCGTAGGTGCCGAAGACGTCGCGGGCGACGCCGCCGAGGTAGGCGACGAGGGCGGCGCCGACCTGGTGGGAGGCGAGGACCCAGCCGAAGACGATGGCGCTGTCCTCGCCGTAGTGCTCCCGGCACAGGGCCAGGGTGGGCGGGACGGTGGCGACCCAGTCGAGGCCGTAGAAGACGATGAAGAAGATCATCGGGGGGTGGATCGAGGGGCCGAGCAGCATCGGGAGGAAGAGCAGGGAGATGCCGCGCAGGGCGTAGTAGACGGCGAGCAGGCGGCGCGGTTCGAAGCGGTCGGTGAACCAGCCGGAGGCGATGGTGCCGACGACGTCGAAGACGCCGATGACCGCGAGCAGCGAGGCCGCCGCCGTGATCGGCAGGCCGTGGTCGTGGGCGGCGGGCACGAAGTGGGTCTGGATCAGGCCGTTGGTGGAGGCCCCGCAGATCGCGAAGGTGCCGGCGAGCAGCCAGAAGGGCCCGGTGCGGACGGCGGAGGCCAGCACGCCGAGGGTCCTGCGCGCGGCTCCGGTGACCGGTGCCGGCTTCGGTACGAAGTCGACCGCGCCGTACGGCTTCAGGCCGACGTCGGCCGGGTGGTCGCGCAGCAGCAGCCAGACGAAGGGGACGACCGCGAGGGCGGCGAGGGCGACGGTGACGGCGGCCGGGCGCCAGTCGTACGTCTCGACCATCCAGGAGAGGAGCGGGAGGAAGATCAGCTGGCCCGAGGCGGAGGCCGCGGTGAGGATGCCGCTGACCAGGCCGCGGCGGGTGGTGAACCAGCGGTTGGTGACCGTGGCGGCGAAGGCGAGCGCCATCGAGCCCGAGCCGAGGCCGACCAGCAGGCCCCAGCAGAGCAGCAGCTGCCAGGCCGCCGTCATCCACACGGTCAGGCCCGAGCCGACCGCGATCACGGTCAGGGCGACGGCGACCACCCGGCGGATGCCGAAACGGTCCATCAGGGCGGCCGCGAAGGGCGCGGTGAGCCCGTACAGCGCGAGGTTGACGGAGACGGCCGCGCCGATCGTGCCGCGCGACCAGCCGAACTCCCCGTGCAGCGGGTCGATGAGCAGGCCGGGCAGGGATCGGAAGGCGGCCGCGCCGATGATCGTGACGAAGGTGACGACGGCGACGAACCAGGCACGGTGGATGCGCGGTGAGCGGGTCGGCTTGGAGCCCTCCGCGTCCTCGGCGGGGGCGGCTGCGGCTGCGCTTGTCTGGGTCACGCCACAAATATCCGGCCACCGGGTCCACTCCATCGAGTGGCCGAGAGGACAGTATTCGCTAGGATCGGGCCATGAGCAGCGACCCCGGCTTCCGCCCGCACCGTGTCGTCGTCCTCGCCCTGGACGGCCTGCTCCCCTTCGAGCTGGGCATCCCGCACCGCATCTTCGGCCGCCCCAAGGACGCCCGGGGGCGGCATCTCTACGAGGTCGTGACCTGCTCGGTCCGCCCGCCCGGCCCGGTCGACACCGACGCCGACTTCGCG
Source organism: Streptomyces sp. NPDC048288 (assembly GCF_043201555.1). NCBI lineage: Bacteria > Bacillati > Actinomycetota > Actinomycetes > Kitasatosporales > Streptomycetaceae > Streptomyces > Streptomyces sp. NPDC048288. Next base: position 329,036 of record NZ_JBICZD010000013.1, on the reverse strand, counting down.
ATCCACGTACCGAACGGCCCGGAGACGCTGGCCACCGCCGACACGGTGATCATCCCGGCGTCGTACGAACTCGGCCCGGTCTTCGAGGAGGGCGTCCTCACCCCCGAGCTGGCCGCCGCCCTGGCCCACATCCGCCCCGGCACCCGGCTCGCCTCCATCTGCACCGGCGTCTACGTCCTGGCCGCCGCCGGCTACCTGGACGGCCGCCCGGCGACCACGCACTGGGCCGAGGCCGACCATCTCCAGCGGCTGTTCCCGCGGATCGAGGTGGACGCGGACGTCCTGTTCATCGACGACGGCGATGTGCTGACCTCCGCCGGGGTGGCCGCCGGCATCGACCTGTGCCTGCACATGGTCCGCCGCGACCACGGCACGGCCGTCGCCAACGAGGTGGCCCGCCGCACCGTCGTCCCCCCGCACCGGGACGGCGGCCAGGCCCAGTACATCCACCGCCCGGTCCCCGACCTCCAGGTGGCCACCACCACGGCCGCCCGCGCCTGGGCGCTCGGCCGCCTCCACGAGCCGATCCAGCTGCGCGACATGGCCGAGCAGGAGGCCATGTCGGTACGGACCTTCACCCGCCGCTTCCGCGAGGAGACCGGCGTCAGCCCCGGCCAGTGGCTCACCCAGCAGCGGATCGAACGCGCCCGCCACCTCCTGGAGTCCACCGACCTCTCCGTCGACCAGGTCGCCCACGACGCCGGCTTCGGCACCGCCCAGTCCATGCGCCAGCACCTGCAGACCGCGCTCGGTGTCACCCCGACCGCCTACCGCCGGACCTTCCGCACCTCGCCGGCGCGGGTCAGAACGTGAGCACCCCCCGGGCCACCCGCCCCGCCTCGGCGTCCGCGCGGGCCTTCTCGAAGTCCTCCACCGGGTAGGTCGCGGTCACCAGTTCGTCCAGCAGCAGGGTCCCCTGGCGGTACAGCTCGGCGTAGAGCGCGATGTCGTGCTGGGGACGGGAGGAGCCGTAACGGCAGCCCAGGATGGACTTGTCGAGGAACATGGAGGCGACGACGAAGGACGCCTCGGCGGTGGCGGCGGGCATGCCGAGCAGGACGGCCTGGCCGTGCCGGTCGAGGAGGTCGACGGCCTGCCGGACCAGCTCGACCCGGCCGACGCACTCGAACGCGTGGTCCACCCCCGTCGGCAGCAGATCCCTGACACCCTCCGTCGAGGTCAGGAAGTCGGTCGCGCCGAACTGCCGGGCCGCCTCCTCCTTGGCCGGGTTGGCGTCCACGGCCACGATCCGGCGCGCGCCCGCGATCCGCGCGCCCTGGATGACGTTCAGCCCGATCCCGCCCGTGCCGATGACCGCCACCGTGTCGCCGCGGTCGACCCGGGCCCGGTTCAGTACGGCACCCACACCGGTGAGCACCCCGCACCCGATGAGGGCGGCCGAGGTCAGGGGGATGTCCTTCGGGATCCGCACCGCCTGCACGGCCCGGACGACGGTCCGTTCCGCGAAGGCCGAGTTGCACGCGAACTGGTACACGGCCCCACCGCCCCGCGTGAACGGCTTCTGCGGCCGCCCTATGGCTTTGCGGCACATGGTGGGCCGCCCCCGGTCACAGTCCGCGCAGGCACCGCAGTTGGCGAGGGTGGACAGTGCCACATGGTCGCCCGGGGCCACATGGGTCACGCCCACACCTACGGCCTCGACCACGCCCGCACCCTCATGTCCGAGCACCACAGGAACGGGGAAAGGTATGGTCCCGTCCACCACGGACAGATCGCTGTGGCAGAGCCCGGCCGCCGCCACCGCGACCAGCACCTCGCCCGGCCCCGGCTCCCGGATGTCCAGATCGTCGACGACCTGCACCTGTTTCCCGTCGAACACGACTCCACGCATCACGACTCGACCCCCTTCGGTTCCCTCGGCAGACCGAGCACGCGCTCGGCGATGATCGTGCGCTGCACCTGGTCCGAGCCGCCGTAGACGGTGTCGGCCCGGGAGAAGAGGAACAGGTGCTGGGCGGCGTCCAGTTCGTACGGCGCGGCGGCCGACCAGTCGGCCGGGCCCACGCTCGCCGCCGCGCCCCGCACCAGCACGGCGAGTTCACCGAGCCGCTGGTGCCAGCCGCCCCACAGCAGCTTGGCCACACTGGGCGCGCCCGGCTCCGCCGCCGCACCCCCGAGCGTCCGCAGGGCGTTCCACCGCATCACCCGCAACTCGGCCCACTGCCGCACCAGCCGTTCCCGTACGACGGGATCGTCGACGGCCCCGGTCCGTACGGCGTCCCGGACCACCCGCCCCAACTCCTCGGCGAACCCGATCTGCTGGGCGAGCGTCGACACCCCGCGCTCGAAGCCGAGCAGGCTCATCGCCACCCGCCACCCGTTGCCCTCGCCCCCGACGACATGCTCCGCACGCGCGTGCGCCCCGTCGAAGAAGACCTCGTTGAAGTCGCTGGTGCCGGTCATCTGGCGAATGGGACGGACCTCGACCCGCCCCGGCTGGTCCATCGGCACGAGCAGGAAACTCAGCCCGTGGTGACGCCTGGAACCGGGCTCGGTCCGCGCCAGCACGAAACACCAGTCCGCCTCGTGCGCCAGCGAGGTCCAGATCTTCTGCCCGCTGACGCGGTAGCCGTCCGCCTCCCGCACGGCCGCCGTCCGCACACCGGCGAGGTCCGACCCGGCACCCGGCTCGCTGTACCCCTGGCACCACAGCTCCTCGCCCGCGGCGACGGGCGGCAGGAAGCGGGCCTTCTGTTCACCGCTGCCGTGGGCGATCAGCGTCGGCGCGAGCAGGTTCTCCCCGATGTGCCCCGAGCGCGGCGGCGCCGCCGACCGCGCGTACTCCTCCGCCCACGCGACCTGCTGCGTCAGCGTGGCAGTCCGGTTCCCGTAGCCGCCTTCCGGCCAGCCGAGCCCTATCCACCCGGCGGCCCCGAGCGTGCGCTCCCAACTGCGCCGGTCCGCATCGGGTTCGACGTGCGCGTCGAGCCACTCGCGGACCTCGCCGCGAAACACCTCGTCCTCCGGCACTGAGCCGAACTCCACGGTGACCTCCAAAGACGGTTCGGATGACGGCCCAGGAAAAGCCGCCGGTCAGGTGTTCGGCCGCTCCCCCGCCCGCGCAGCGACCTCCATCGCCGCCACCCGCGCCAGCATCGGCATCGGATCCGCCCCCACACTCCCGGGCAGCACCTCCGCGATCCGCTCCGGCGTCCACGTGCCTTCCGACGCGTACGCGGCCCGCAGCTCCCTCGGCTGGGCCCACACCGCGATCTTCGGCCCGGCCACCGTGTACACCTGCCCGGTGATCGCGGCGTCCCGCGCGGCGTCCGAGAGGAGGTAGACGACGAACGCGGCGACGTCCTCCGGCTCACCGATCTCGGTCAGTTCCGTCGGCACGCCGGCCGACATCCGGGTCCGGGCCACCGGTGCCACCGCGTTCGCGGTCACCCCGTACTTGTGCAGGCCAAGGGCGGCGCTCCGCACCAGCGAGATGATCCCGCCCTTGGCCGCGCTGTAGTTGGCCTGCGAGACCGACCCCTGGTGGTTGCCGCTGGTGAAGCCGATCAGGGTGCCGGCGCGCTGCTTCCGCATCACCGCGGACGCCGCCCGGAACACCGTGAACGTGCCCTTGAGGTGGGTGGCGACCACCGGGTCCCACTCCTCCTCGGTCATGTTGAACAGCATCCGCTCGCGCAGGATCCCCGCCACGCAGACGACCCCGTCGAGACGGCCGTAGGCGGCCAGCGCGGTGTCCACGACCCGCTGCCCGCCCGCCATCGTGGAGATGTCGTCGGCCACCGCGACCGCCTCGCCGCCCGCCGCCTCGATCTCCTTGACGACGGCCTCGGCGACCTCGCTGGTGGGCGAGCCACCGTCGACCGAGACGCCGTAGTCGTTGACGACGACCTTCGCGCCGTCGGCCGCCGCCGCCAGCGCGACCGCGCGTCCGATGCCGCGCCCGGCACCGGTCACGGCGACGACCTTGCCTGCCAAGAAGTTCCCCACGCCCGGCCCCTTCCCGTGGTTTCTGACGGACCGTTAGATTTTATGGCGCGTCAGATGTGCGGACACAAGCCCCGGGGAGGAACCGGATGTCACTGCCGACACTTCATCCGGCGTTTCACGACATCGCCGAGCGCGTCAACAACTGGGGGCGCTGGGGTGCCGACGACGAGATCGGCACGCTGAACCTGATCACCGACGACGTCGTACGCGCCGCCGCGCAGACGGTCCGCTCGGGCCGGCGCGTCCCGCTCGCCCTGCCCCTGCAACAGGACGGCGTGCAGACCGGGATGATCCCCGGGCGGGTCAACCCGCTGCACGCCATGGTGCAGATCAACCAGGAACTCTTCGGCCCGGGCACCGTCGCGTGCAGCGACGACGCGGTGACCATGGGCCTGCAGGCCGGTACGCACTGGGACGCGCTGACCCATGTCTCGCACTCGGGGAAGCTGTACAACGGCCGCCCGGCGGGCACGGTGACCGCGCACGGCGGGGCGGAGTTCAGCTCCATCGCCACGGCCCGGCACATCGTGTCGCGCGGGGTGCTGCTCGACGTGGCACGCGCGCGGGGCGTACGGCGGCTGGAGGGGGGGCACGCGGTCACGCCCGAGGACCTGGACGCGGCCGAGGAGCTGGCCGGGACGACGGTCCGGGCGGGGGACGTCGTGCTGGTGCGGACCGGTCAGGTGCAGGTGTATCTCGCCGGGGACAAGCACGGCTACGGCTATCCGTCGCCGGGTCTCTCGGTCCGTACGCCGGAGTGGTTCCACGCGCGCGATGTGGCCGCCGTCGCCAACGACACGCTCACGTTCGAGATCTTCCCGCCCGAGATCGAGGACCTGTGGCTGCCCGTGCACGCCCTCGACCTGGTGGAGATGGGGATGCTGCAGGGCCAGAACTGGAATCTGGAGGAGTTGTCCACAGCCTGTGGAGAAACCGGCCGGTACGCGTTCCTGCTGTCGGCGATGCCGGAGCCGTTCGTCGGGGCGACGGGCACGCCGGTCGCACCCGTGGCCGTTCTCTAGTCCCCGGTGACGAAGCCGGTGTCACGCCGAGGCCGAAGCCCGGGCCGGCGTGACACCGGCCTTCCCCCATTCCCCCCGGAATCCGAACGGCTGCACGCGCCGGCCCGCCCCGAGCCCGGTCCCGCGCGCCGCCGTCCGGCTCGACCCACACTCGACGAGGACGTCCGCCATCAAGGCCCCCGCCGTCCCCTCGCGGCGAATCGCAGACCTCAAGCGTGATCACATGGTCACAAGGCGTCAACACCCGTGCGGAGTTTTACGGCTTATGCCCCGGTTCACCGAGGGCGCGCACGGATGCAACCCCCCGGCGCATCACCGCGCACCGGGGTCAGACCGCCTCGAAGGCCAGCCCCTCGAACGAGGCCAGGCCGCCGCCGTACGCCACCGCCGCGCTCTGCCGGGGCTGCGAACACCGGTCGAGTTCGCACCAGATGCGCTTGCCGACGCCTTCGGGGCTCCATCCCCAGCGGTCGGCGAGCCCGTCGACGAGGGCCAGGCCCCGGCCGCCGGTCGCGTCGCCGTCGGCGCACCGGGGTACGGGCGCGCGGTTGCTGGTGTCGGCGACCTCCAGCCGTACGGTGACCGACTCCTCGGCGCTCCCGCGGTCCGCGCCGGGCAGCGAGAGCCGCAGCACGGCGGGCCGGCCGGTGTGCACCACGGCGTTGGTGACCAGCTCGGAGACAAGCAGGATCAGCGTCTCGGCCAGCGGCTCGTCCGCCGCTATACCGGACCCGGCGAGGCGCGAGCGGGCCCACCTTCTGGCCCGTCCCACCTCCGCGGGGTCGGGCCGGATCTCCAGCTGCACTTGAAGCACCTGCACCGCTCACACCATCCGAACCGGCGGACACATGAACCCGCGCCGAGCGAGCGCCACGACGAGGATCGCGACGAACAGAACGGCGAGGGCCACGATCGTAGCCATTTTCTGCATGGCCAGAACAACGGCCAGAGCAAGGGTCACGGAACGTGATTCCCTTACGAGACAGCATGGTTGACGTACAGTCACCCCAACAAGCGCTTCGGGCATATTCCAGCGCGAAGGAGTACGCGTCCGGCATACTGTGCGACGCTCGCGGCGGGGAGTCGAACAGGCGGGGGAGCAAGCCCTTACCGCCCTGCGAGCAGCGGTGTGCACCATGAATCGCGGCGCCGCTTCGACGGCACCGCCGGCATGGCTCGTCCTCGGAACCACTCGCATCCCACAGAAGGTACCCGAGGGGACACTCGACTCCAGGCCGTGACGAGTCACGCGTTGGACACAACCCGGTATCAACGCTCCGTGATTCCGGTATGCCACAATCCGCGACATCCGGCCCACCCGCACCATCGATCCCGCAGGCCAGAGCCGTTTCGAACGCTCACCCGAGCAGTTCTGCGGCGAGCAACTCCTCACTCTCCGTGTTCCCACCGCCACGCTGTGCCCGCACCCAGGCCCGTTTCAGGTGCAGGTGCACCTCCGCCTCCCAGGTGAAGCCCATCCCGCCGTGCACCTGGAGGCAGTCCCGGGCGCCGCGCACGGCGGCCTCGTCGGCGAGCAGCCGGGCCGCCGCGATGTCCACGGGGTCGGCGGTCACCGCGGCCGCGTAGACGGCCGCCCGCGCGGTCTCGGCGCGCACCAGCATCTCGGCGCACAGGTGCTTGACCGCCTGGAACGCCCCGATGGGCTGCCCGAACTGCTCGCGGGTCCGCGCGTGTTGCACGGCGAGCTCGCACGCGCGCGTGGCCGTGCCGAGCTGCTCAGCGGCGGTGAGGAGCACGGCCACCGGGTCGGGGGGCGCGGCGGAGGCCGGGCCGGGGATCCGGTGCAGGGGTGTCAACGGGTCGACCGAGCGCACCGCCACGGCCCCGGCGGCGTCCCCGGTCACCGCGTCCGCCTCGGCCAGCCACTCCACCAGGCCGCCGTCCACGCGGGCCACCACGGCCTCCCCGTCGGCCGCGCCGGGCACCTCGGCCGCCGCGAGGTGGGTGGCGGCCAGCGGGCCGGTCAGCAGCGCCCGCCCGGCCTCCTCGAAGACCAGGACCGCCTCGGGCAGTCCGAGTCCGACCCCGCCGTCCGCCTCCGGCAGCCGCAGCGCGAAGAACCCGGCCGCGCCCAGCTCCCGCCACAGGGCACGGTCGAGGCGGCCGGGCACGCCGGCCGCCGCCCGCAGCGCCGCGCCGTCGAACCGGCGCCCGAGCAGCTCCCGCATGCCGTCCCGCAACGCCCGCTGGTCCTCGGTCAGTTGGAAGCGCACGTCATCTTCCCTTCGGCAGCCCGAGGATCCGCTCGGCCACGATGTTCCGCTGGATCTGCGAGGTCCCGGCCGCGATGGTGTACGAGAGGGAGGAGAGCCGGTCCAGGACCCACGGCCGGTCCAGGTCGAGCGCGTCCGGGCCGAGCACGTCGGCCGCCGTGTCGTACAGCTCCTGACGGGCGTGCGAGTAGCGGAGCTTGAAGACCGAGCCGCCGACGCCGGGCACGCCGTTGCCCTCGGCCTCGCTGACGTTCCACTGGGTGAGCCGCCACAGCGCCCGGAACTCGGCGTTCAGCCGGCCCAGGCGGCGGCGCAGCGCGGGGTCGTCCCAGGTGCCGTCGGCGCGGGCCGCGCGCGCGAGGTCGCCGAGCACCCGGCGGCAGGCGACGACCTCGCCGACGAAGGCGGTGCCGCGTTCGAAGGAGAGGGTGACCATGGTGACCCGCCAGCCGTCGTTCTCGGCGCCCACCCGGTTGGCGACGGGCACCCGGACCTCGTCGAGGAACACCTCGGCGAACTCGGCCGACCCGGCGAGCGTGCGCAGCGGCCGTACCGTGATGCCCGGCGCGTCCATGGGCATGCCCAGCCAGGTGATCCCGCGGTGCTTGGGCGCCTCCGGGTCGGTGCGCACCAGGAGTTCGCACCAGTCGGCGACCTCGGCGTGCGAGGTCCAGATCTTGGAACCGCTCACCACGTAGTCGTCGCCGTCGCGCCACGCGCGCGTGCGCAGCGCCGCCAGGTCGGAGCCGGCGTCCGGTTCGCTGAATCCCTGGCACCACACCTCCTCGCCGCGCAGGATCGGCGCCAGCCAGCGCGCCCGCTGCGCCTCGGTGCCCTCGGCGGCGATCGTCGGGCCGGCGTGCAGCAGGCCCACGAAGTTGGCGCCCACATAGGGCGCGCCGGCCCGTTCGGTCTCCTCCAGGAAGATCAGCCGGGTGGTCGGGGAGGCGTCCCAGTGGACGTCGGCGTACCCGGCGTCGTAGAGCATCCGCTGCCAGCCGAGGTCGTAGGCGCGGCGGCCCGGCCAGTCCTGCGGGCCGGGCTTCGGCGGGAGGCCGGGCAGCGCCTTGGCGAGCCACTCCCGCAGCCGCGCCCGGAAGTCCTCCTCCTCCGGCGTGCAGGACAGATCCACTGGCAGCCACCCCCACGGAACTGATGGTTCATCAGATTCTTCTGATCCCGCAGGCTAGCCCCGCGCCTCTGGACCGACAAGGCGGCAGGACCTACGATCTGACGACTCGTCAGTTCTGCTGGGCAGGGGGACTCCATGAACGCCACCGCACACGAACTGAGCGCCTCCCGCACGCTCTGGGACCTGGCCGCCCGCCGCGCGGAACTCACCCCCGAACGCCCGGTGTTCCTCCAGGGCGACCGCACCCTGTCCTTCGGCGGACTGCGCGCGCGTGCCGAGCGGGTGGCGGCCGGCCTGTACGGCATGGGCGTGCGCCCCGGCACGGTCGTCGCCTGGCAGCTGCCGACCCGGATCGAGACGGCCGTGCTGTCCTTCGCGCTGGCCCGGCTCGGCGCCGTCCAGTCCCCCGTCATCCCCTTCTACCGGGACCGCGAGGTCGGCTTCGCCCTGCGCGAGTCCAGGGCCGAGTTCTTCGCCGTACCGGGCGTCTGGCGCGGCTTCGACCACACCGGGATGGCCCGGCGGCTCGGCGCGAAGGGGATCTTCGAGGCGTACGACGACCTGCCCGACGGCGATCCGGCCGTGCTGCCCGCCCCGCCCGCCGAGGGCACCTCCGTCCGGTGGATCTACTGGACCTCGGGAACCACCTCCGACCCCAAGGGCGTTCTCCACACGGACCGTTCGCTGATCGCGGGCGGTTCGTGCCTGGCGCACGCGCTGCGGCTCACGGCGGCGGACGTGGGCTCGATGGCGTTCCCGTACGCGCACATCGCCGGCCCCGACTACACGGTGATGCTGCTGCTGTACGGCTTCCCGGCGGTGCTGTTCGAGCAGTTCGCGCTGCCGGACGCGCTGGAGGAGTACCGCCGGCACGGGGTGACGGTGGCGGGCGGCTCGACGGCGTTCTACTCGATGTTCCTGGCCGAGCAGCGCAAGCAGCCGGGGATCCCGGTGATCCCCTCGCTGCGGCTGCTGGCCGGGGGCGGGGCGCCCAAGCCGCCGGAGGTGTACCACGCGGTGGTGCGGGAGATGGGGGTGCAGCTGACGCACGGGTACGGCATGACCGAGGTGCCGATGATCACGATGGGGGCACCGGACGACACGGCGGAGAACCTGGCCACGACGGAGGGGAAGCCGCCGCGGGGCATGGAGATACGGATCGCCGAGGGCGGCGAGGTCCGGTTGCGCGGGGAGGCGGTGTGCCAGGGCTATCTGGATCCGGCGCAGACCGCCGACGCCTTCGACGCGGACGGCTTTCTGCGCACCGGCGACCTGGGCCACCTGACCGGAACCGGCCATCTCGTCCTCACCGGGCGGCTCAAGGACGTGATCATCCGCAAGGGCGAGAACATCTCGGCGAAGGAGATCGAGGACCTGCTCGCCGCGCATCCGGCGGTCGGCGAGGCCGCGGTGGTGGGGCTGCCGGACGCGGAGCGCGGGGAGCTGGTGTGCGCGGTGCTCGAACAGCCGCCCGGGACCACCGCGTTGACGCTCCCGGAGGTGGTGGCCTACCTGCGCGCGGCGGGCCTGTCGGTGCACAAGCTGCCCGAGCGGCTGGAGGTGGTGGACGCCCTTCCGCGCAACGAGACCCTGCGCAAGGTGCTCAAGTACAAGCTGCGCGAGCGGTTCGCGGGGACGGCCACCACGGCGTGAGCGCTGCCAGGATTCATTCGCAGCGCATCAGCCCTCAGGCCGATGGTGAAGCGAATCCGGTGGTTGTGGCGCGGAGCGTCACGGATGCTGTCCTGCGGAGCATGAGAGCGCAGGCGCACCACGGCCGACGCGGAACGTCACGGGACCCGATACGGAAGGCCGGGCAGCGCCTCCTCCATCCGGCCCGTTCCGCTCCCGGTCCAAGGGGAGGGTACCGACCGCTCATGTGTTCCCCCTGGTGACGGTAGGCGCTCGTTCGTACGATCACCGCATGCAGCTTCGGTACAGCTTCCGCCTGTACCCGGACACCGGCCAGCAGACCGCGTTGGCGAAGGCGTTCGGGTGCGCCCGTGTCGTGTTCAACGACGCGGTCCGTGCCCGTGAAGACGCCCGTGATGCCGGGCGGCCGTTTCCGACGGCCGGTCAGCTGTCCCGGAAGCTGATCACGGAGGCGAAGCGGACAGCCGGGCGGTCCTGGCTGGGCGAGGTGTCCGCAGTGGTGCTCCAGCAGTCCCTGCGGGACGCCGAGACCGCCTACCGCAACTTCTTCGCCTCCCTCAAAGGCACCCGCAAGGGGCGGAGGGTGGGAGCGCCCCGGTTCAAGTCCCGCAAAGACGCTCGGCAGTCGGTCCGGTTCACCGCCAACGCCCGCTGGAGCATCACCGGCAGCGGCCGTCTGTGCCTGCCGAAGATCGGCGCGGTCAAGGTGAAGTGGTCCCGCACCCTGCCCGTCACCCCCACCTCTGTCACCGTCGTCAAGGACGCGGCCGGCCGGTACTTCGCCTCCTTCGTCATCGGCACCGACCCCGCCACCGACCAAGCGCGGATGCCCGAGACCGACCAGATCGCCGGTATCGATCTCGGCCTCACCCACTTCGCCGTCCTCTCCGACGGCACGAAGATCGACTCCCCGCGCTTCCTGCGGCGCGCGGAGAAGAAACTGAAGAAGGTCCAGAAGGAGCTGTCCCGCAAGCAGAAGGGATCAAAGAACCGCGCCAAGGCCCGCCTGAAGGTCGCCCGCGCCCATGCGAAGGTCAGCGACGCACGCCGTGAGTTCCACCACCAGCTGTCCACGAGGCTGATCTCCGAGAACCAAGGGATCGCCGTGGAGGACCTGGCGGTGGCGGGGCTGGCCCGCACGAAGCTGGCCAAGTCCGTGCACGACGCCGGATGGGCATCGTTCCTCAGCATGCTCGAATACAAAGCAGAACGGTACGGACGGACCCTGGTCAAGATCGGCCGGTTCGAGCCGACCTCCCAGACCTGCTCCACCTGCGGCGTCAAGGACGGACCCAAACCCCTGAACGTGAGGGAATGGACCTGCAGCGCCTGCGGTACGGTCCACGACCGGGACCACAACGCCGCGATCAACGTGAAAACGGCCGCCGGACTGGCGGCATCGGCCTGCGGAGCGCCGGTAAGACCGGGAGCAATCCCGGCACAACGCGAAGAAACAGGAAGCCACGGACTCCCGACCGAACCCTGTGCCGCGTAGCGGCACAGGGTTCGGTCGAGAAGGCCAGAATCCTCGCCCTTCACAGCGAGGAGCAAGTCAATCCGGGATGGTGAAGTAGCGGGCGAACGCCGGGACGATCTCCGTCTCCGCGACCCTGCCGTCGCCGTCGATGTCGAGACCGGACGCGACCGCCCGCGCGAGCTCCGGGGGCACCCCGAGGACGCGCAGCACGCGCGCGGTGTCGGCGACGGTGGCCGTGCCGTCGCCCTCGGTGTCCGCGAGGGCGAGGGCCGCGTGCAGGAAGGGGCGGGCGATCTCGCCGAACCGGTCGGGGTTGTCGTGCAGCCGCTTGACCGCGCCGCTCACGAACTCCTCGCGGGTGATGCGCTGGTCGCCGTCCCGGTCCGCCATGCCGGCCATGCCCTGCCAGAAGGCCTCCGCACCGGCGTACAGCGCCTGGCCCTGGCCCGAGCGGGCGGGGGTGCCGAACTCGGCGAGCAGTGCCTTGGTCGCCGCGTTGAAGTCCCCGCGGTCGATCCAGCCGTTGCCGTCCTGGTCGAAGGTTGCGAACCGGGCGGCGATCCGTCGCTCGTACTCGGTGCTGACCATGTCTGTTCGGGCCGCCTTACGTGACGTGGGGGTTCATCTCGCAGGGAGCGTACGACGCCGGGAGCGGCCCGGGAGCGGGAAAACCACGCTTGTGCCAAGACCGGGGGAATTCTGCGACAACAATGTGGCATTGCCGTGATCGTCGGCTATGGGCGCGGCTACGCGGAGAGCGGGTCCTCCTCGTCGTCCGCCGTCGCGCTGTCGATGTCGGGGTACACGTCGAACAGCCGTCGTACGCCGAGAGCGCCGAGGACCCGGTTGACGTGAGAACCGTCACTCGCGCCCTGGGCGGGCAGTATCAGCCGCAGCCGGCCCCGGCAGGAGCGGATCAGGCGGCGGGCGGCGATGAGGACGCCGACGCCGCTGGAGTCGCAGAAGAAGACGTCGGACAGGTCCAGGACCAGGCTGTGATGGCCCTCGGCCACCGCGTCGTGCACCCGCTGGCGCAGCGCGGGCGAGGTCACCAGGTCCAGTTCGCCCGACACCCCGAGCACGGTCCACTCACCCTGCTCGACGCCGGTCACCTTGAAAGCCACGGCTCAGCCCTCCGCTCGCCGGATCTCCGGAACCGCCCGGAAACGGAGCAAGTTCCTACGCTTCTTTTCGCGCGGCTGCCCAGCGGCGGTGCCCCGAAACACCGGATGACAAACGAGCGACGATCAGGAAGGGTCTTGTTTCAGTCACCGCCGATCCTGTTCGATCGGAAACGGAAGGGTCGAGCGGGCACAGCGGTGGTACCCGAGGACCACCCGGAGGACCACGGGACCCGGAGGACCACAGGGAGGGCCCCCTACCATCCGCCGTCCGTCAGGGGGCGCGCATTGCCACAAAGGGGCGTGCGTTGTCCGACGTGCCGACTACATTCGAGGAGACGGTGGAGACACGCTGGACACGGGCACGGGGAGGGGGCCGCATGGCGAAGAAGGACGTACCGCCCCGCTGGGACCGCAAGATGCAGCAGCGGCTCGCACGCGGCGAGGCGGCCGCCCTCGGTGAGCTCTACGACCGTTACGCCTCGCTCGTGCACGGCCTCGCCCACCGCGTCCTCGGCGACGAGACCGCCGCCGACGGCATAACCCGCGAGGTCTTCGTCCATGTCTGGGAGCATCCCGACGCCTACGACCCCAAGCAGGGCCCGTTGCGCACCTGGGTCGCCGCGCTGACCCACCGGCTCGCCGTGCAGCGGCTGCGGGCCACCGAGACCGCCGCGCTCGGCCCGGGCGAGACCGGCTCCGCCGAGGCCACCGAGGAGCTGGAGCGCAAGGTGCTGCGCGCCTCCGTCGCCGCCCGCGCGGACTACATCGTCCACTCCATGCCGACCCCGCTGCGCGCCGCCCTGGAACTCGCCTACTTCCAGCGCCGCGACTACCGGCAGACCGCGGCCGACCTCGGCGTCACCGAGGACGAGGCGCGCCGCCGGCTCCGCCTGGGCCTGCAGCTGCTGTCCACCGCGCACGACGCCGGGACCCCGCCGGGATACGGAGGTGGCGTGTGAGCGACGCCTTCGAGGCGCACGACGGCCCCGGCTCCGGGGGCGGCGACGCGCCGGGCAACGGCGGCGGCGGCCTGGGCCGGCCGCCGCGCATACCGCTGCCCCGGGCCTCCGTCGAGGACGGCGGGCAGCCGCTGCCCGCGCCGGCCGACCTGCCGCCCGTACCGCTGGAGTTGCCGCACGACGTCCTGAAGTCGCTCCTCGGGGCGTGGGCGCTGGCCGCGTGCTCGACGGCGGAGTCCCTCGCCGTCGAGGTCCACCTCGGCGACTGCGGCGCCTGTGCGGACGAGGCACGGCGGCTGCGCGAGGCGGTCGGCCTGCTGCACCAGCCGGAGAGCCTCGACCTCGACCCGGGCCTGCGCACCCGCGTCCTGGAGAGCTGTCTGGACCGCCGGCCGGCCCGGATCCCGCTCCCCGCGTGGGCGGCGCCCTACGACGCCGAGACGGCCCGTCTGGACGCCCTGCTCCAGGACATCGGCGACGCGGAGTGGCACGCCCCGGTGCGGCTGCGCTGGTTCGACGGCGCGGCGCCCGCGACCCGCCGTACGACGGTCGCCGGGGTCATCGCGCATCTGCTGTCCGTGGACGGCCTGGTGGCGGTGGCGCTGGGCCTGGACGACCCGCTGGGCGAGGTGCCCGGCCAGGGTCCCGCCGGGCGCACCGAGGCCTTCTGGCAGGGCTCGCACTTCCCGCCGACCCGCGCGGTGCGGGTGCCCTGGCGGGAGCAGAGCCACCAGCTCGTGCAGACCGTCTCCTTCACGGGCGGCGGCGCAGGGCGGCTCGGGGTGTCGTACGGCGACTTCGCGCTGCCCCTGCACGACGCGATGCTGGACCGTGCCTTCGAGTGCTGGGTGCACGCGGAGGACATCGCGGAGGCCGTGGACTACCCCTACGGGCCGCCGGCCCCGAAGCACCTGCACAAGATGATCGACCTCGCCGCCCGCATGCTGCCGGAGGCGCTCGCCGCCCGGCGCCGGGCCGGGCTCGCCTCCCCCGGCCAGGTCCCCCACCTGGTCCCCGCCGGGGCGCCCGGCCGCAGCCTGCGGCTGGAGATCGAGGGCAACGGCGGCGGCCAGTGGCTCATCCCCCTGGACTCACCCGGCGCGGTGGGCTCCGAGGACTTCGAGGTGGCCCACGTGGCCCTGGACGACGTGGAGTTCTGCAGGCTGGCCGCGGGCCACGTACCGCCGGAGGAGGCGGCCGCGGGTCAGCTCGGTGACCGGGCGGCGATCAGAGACGTCCTCTTCGCGGCGGCGAGCCTGAGCCGGATGTAGCCCCCGGGGGAGGTGGGTTGCGGTGCGTCGGCGACTGCGGGTGCGTGGGGCTGGTCGCGCAGTTCCCCGCGCCCCTTCTTTTGCTTTTAGGGGCGCGGGGAACTGCGCGAGCAACCACGAACCACCCGCAGCCGCCCCGCGACCGAACCGACCCGCCCCCTAGGCGAACACGACCGTCCGGCGGCCGTTCAGCAGAATCCGGCGCTCGGCGTGCCACTTCACGGCCCGCGCCAGCGCCTGGCACTCGACGTCGCGGCCGATCGCGACCAGCTGGTCCGGGGTGACGTCGTGGCCGACCCGCTCGACCTCCTGCTCGATGATCGGGCCCTCGTCGAGGTCGGCGGTGACGTAGTGCGCGGTCGCGCCGATCAGCTTGACGCCGCGCGCGTGCGCCTGGTGGTACGGCTTCGCGCCCTTGAAGCTCGGCAGGAACGAGTGGTGGATGTTGATGATCCGGCCGCTGAGCTGCTTGCACAGGTCGTCCGAGAGGACCTGCATGTAGCGGGCCAGGACGACCAGCTCGACGTCCTGCTCACGGACGAGGGCGAGAAGCTGGGCCTCCGCGTCGTCCTTGGTCTCCTTCGTCACCGGGATGTGGTGGAAGGGGATGTGGTACGAGTCCACCAGCTCCGCGAAGTCGGTGTGGTTGGAGACCACGGCGGCGATCTCCACCGGAAGCGCGCCGATCCGGGCGCGGAAGAGCAGGTCGTTCAGGCAGTGGCCGAACTTGCTGACCATGAGGACGATGCGCATCTTCTCGTCGGCCCGGTCGAGCTGCCAGTCCATGTGGAACGAGTCGCCGACCGCCGCGAAGCTGGCCCGCAGCTTGTCGACCGTCACCGGCGCCTCGGCCGAGAAGTGCACGCGCATGAAGAACAGGCCCGTGTCGTGGTCCCCGAACTGCTGGCTGTCCTCGATGTTGCAGCCGGTCATGAACAGGTAGCTCGACACGGCGTGCACGATGCCCTGCTTGTCCGGGCAGGAGAGGGTGAGGACGTACTGGTCGGCCAGGGCGGCCTGCGCTCGGGTGGGCTGATCGGTCATGCACCACAGAATCTCATGCCCCGCCGCCCCCGGCGGTCCCCGTCCGCCACGCGGACGCCCGGGGACCGGCGCCGGGACCTACGCCGGACCTATGCGGCCCGCGTGATGATCCGCAGCACCTCAAGGCTGCGCGGCTGCGCGTCCGGGTCGTCGCCGTCGCTCGTCGCCAGACGTATGTGCGCGTCCCGGGAGGCGCGGACGGCGTCCGGCCACCCCTGGTGGTCGAGGTACGCGGAGACCGGCGCGTCCGGCCCCACCTGGTGCATGATCCGCAGCACCCGCAGCACGGCGGTGTCGACGAGCGCCGCCTCCTGCGAGTCGCGGAATATCGTCCCGACGTACTTCTCGGCCGACCAGCTGTCCAGCCAGGTGTCCTCGACCAGCCGGTAGACCGCGTCGGTCACATCGCCGTACCCGTCCTGGCCGGCCAGCCAGACGTTCCGCTGGAACTCCGGGTCGGAAAGCATGTGCAGCGCGGAGCGCACATTGCTGCGCCAGCGCCACCACGGCATGTCATTGAGTGGCATGTCGCCCATGGTGGAGGAGCGACGGCCACGGCGGGAAGAGTTCTCCGAACCTTGCACGGTCATCGATCGTACGTTCCGCGTCACACCGCCGTAACCCGCCCCCGCAATTCACCTGCACGTCACCTCTCGTTGACCGAGGGTCACTTCCGGGTTAGTGATGTGGCGGAATCGTGCGTGTCCATGACCGGCAGGCGAGACCAGCGCAGCACCTTCCCCCCTTCGGCCCACCGACGCCGCAGAGCGACCGCCCTGTCCGCGGTGGCCATGGCGTCCTGTGCGTCGCTCGCGGCCGGCTGCGGCGTCGTCCCAGGGCTGTCGAGCGCGGCGGACGACGAGATCAAGGTCATGACCTGGGCCCCGCAGCAGACCAGCGCGACCAACAAGCCCGGCATGCCCGCCATGGCGTCGGCCATCGTCCGCTGGATCAACTCCCAGGGCGGGGTCAACGGGCACAAGCTCAAGCTGCTCACCTGCAACGACCACAACACCAGCGTGGGCGCGGCCAACTGCGCGCAGCGCGCGGCCGACCAGAACGTCGTCGCCGTCGTCGGTTCCTACAGCCAGTTCGGCGACTCCTACTTCGCCCCGCTGGAGGGCGCGGCCACCCCCTACATAGGCGGCTACGGGGTGTCGAACGAGGAGTTCACCAGCCCCGTCTCCTACCCGGTCAACGGCGGCCAGCTCACCCTGCTGGCCGGACTCGGGGAGGCGCTGGCCGACTCCTGCGGCCCGGTCACCCTGGTCCGCCCGGACAGCATCGCCGGGGACCAGCTGCCCCAGCTGCTCGACTCGGGCCTGCAGGCCGGCGGCCACGCCAAGTCGATCGACCAGCTGGCGGCCGAGGACCTCACCGAGTACGACAAGCAGTCGCAGAAGGCCCTGGAGAACGCCACCTCGAACCCGGCGAAGACGGGCTGTGTGGTGCCCGAGCTCGGTGACCGCACGGCCACCTTCATGGACAACTTCCAGCGCGCCCGCAACGACTACCCGAAGGTCAAGACGGCCGCCGAGGTCGGCAGCGTCGACCAGACGGTGATCAACTCCACCGGCGGCGCGTCCGGCCCGTACGAGGGGTCGTACATCACCGGCTGGTACCCGGTGGCCTCGGACTCCCGCTGGGACCAGATGAAGAAGGTCATCAGCAAGGAGGCCTTCGGCGACAACCGGATCGACCCCGCCGACGCCGGTGTGCAGACCACCTGGATCGCCTACCAGGTCCTCGTCGCCGCCCTGAAGAAGATCGGCGACGGCGAGGTGACCGCCGACAGCGTGCGGCGCACCCTCAACGACGGCCTGAAGGTCTCCACCGGCGGCCTCACCCCGACCCTGACCTGGCCCTACCAGGGCAAGCTGGCCGCGGCCGGCTTCTCCCGGCTGGTCAACGCGGACGTGAACGTCCAGACCGTCAAGGGCGGCCTGCTGCAGTCCGCGAACAAGAACGCCCTCGACATGACCAAGATCCTGGAGAACGCGGACCTCAGCTGATCCGCCCCCGCCGGCCCGCACTCCGCCGGCCCGCACTCAGCCGGTCAGCCGCTCAGCCGGTCAGAGCTGGGTCGGCTGGCGCTGGGTCAGCCCGTACTTGCTCGCGATCGTGTTCCACAGCGCGGCCGCCTTCGCCTTCTGGCTGCTGGCGGTGCCGCTCTCCCGGTTGCCGGCCAGGGTCTGGCCGGTGGTGCGGGCCTGGCCCTTGCGGCAGCCGTGCTTGCCCCTGGCCTGGTCGGCCCAGGACGCGTAGTGGCTGTCGGCGTTCGCGGAGGCCTGCCACGCCTTGGTGAGGGAGGCGGTCAGCTCGGCGTTGTCCGGCAGCTTGTCGACGGACAGCTGCGAGAGCCGGGTGACCAGACCGGTGCGCTGCTTGGCGGCGTCGCGCAGGTCGGAGGCGGCGCCGTCCAGGTCCTTGCACTGCTTCACATTGGCGACGGCAGCGATCACCGTGGCCCGGCTGCTGCCGCTGTCGGCGAGCAGCTTGTCCAGGGCGACGGCCTGTGCCTTCGCCGGGTCGGCCGCGGCCGACGAGGACCCGTCGGTGGCGGGGGCGGTCGCGGCGACCGTCTTGTTGCCGTCGTCCGAGCTCCCGCCGCCCCCGCTGAGCAGGGCACCGGCCCCGATGCCGAGGACGGCGATACCGACCCCGACGGCCGCGATCAACGGCACCTTCGACTTGGTGCGACCGCCCCGGCCGCCGTCGTCGTAGTCGTCATACGAAGCCGACGGAGACGGGCCGGCGGGCGGCGGGGTGTACCCCGGCTGCTGCTGGAAGTGCTGGGGCTGCTGGAAGCGCGGCAGCTGGGCCGTGGACGCGGCCGGCGGCTCGCCGCCCGGGGTGTTGCGGAAGAGGTTGTCGAACTCGGCGGGCGGCTGCCGGTCGGCGCCCTGTGGGGCGCCCGCCGGGTACGGCGCTATGTACTGGGTGGCGTCGGCGTCGGAGTGCGCCGGGGGCGCGGACTGCCGGCCGAGATAAGTGGTCTGCTCATTGGATCTCTCCGGCGGCAGCGCACCGGGGCCGACCGGCGGGATCAGCTGGGTGGCCCCCTCGTCCACCGGCGCGGCGGGCACCGGCGGGATGAACTGGGTGGCGCCCTCGTCGGCGGGCGGCAGGGCCCCGGGGTACCCGCCGTGTCCACCGTGACCGCCGTACGGGCCGGCGGGCGGCAGCGCGGCTCCCGGAACGCCGTAGAGGTCCTGCCCGGCGGCCGGCGGCAGCGCGTCGCCGGCCGTGCCCGGGGCGCCGTACGCCTGCTGGGGCTGGGCGCCGTAGCCGTACGACTGCTCGTAGCCGCCGTACGACGGTGCCGGGGCCGTCTCCGGCGGGAGCGGGCCGGCGCCGGAGGCGTCGGAGCGGGCCTGCGCGTGGGCGGCGTGGGACTGGGCGTTCCAGGCGGGCGGCAGCTCGACGGAACCCCACTCCTGGCCCGCCGCCTGCGGCCAGTCCTGCTGGGGTTCCGAGGCGCCCTGCTGGTGCCCGGGACCCCACGGCTGCCCCCAGGCCTGGCCCTCGGGGGGCGCGGCGGCCGGCGGGGCCGGGGCCTGGGCGGGGGCTATCGGCACGGGGCCGCCCGTCATGCCCGGCAGCAGGGGCTCGCCTCCGTCGGAGGGCAGCACGATGCCTTCGCGTGCGGGCTCGCCCTGTCCACTCTGCGTCACCGGGACTCCTACTAATGGGGGACCTTGTGAATCGTCGGCTCACGCTACCGGGTCCCCTCAGCAAGGTGCCACGCAGCCAAGGGCGCGATCTTGTTCCCTGTGACGGCGGTAACAGAACCGCCCCGCGGTGCGCTGTATATGCCACCTCTTGCACGGCAAGGTGTGGTTTCCCGCACGTTCACGCAACCGCGGGGCATGAATTCACGCGGCCGCCTGCAGATCCATCCGCGCCCCGAACTCCCTGACCACCGGTTCGTCCCGGAACGGCTCCAGGCGCTGCTGGAAGTCCTCCAGGTACTCGGCGCCCCGGTTGGAGCGGACCGTCTCCAGGAGCTCCACCGCCTTCGTCCCGGTGGCGCAGGCCTGTTCGATCTCGCGCTGCTGCACCTGGGCTGTGGCGAGAAGCACATAGCCGATCGCCCGGCGCCGCGCCCGCTTCTCCGGGTGCCCGTCCAGCGACTGCCGGGCGCACCGCGCGGCCGCCTCCGCCTGGCCCAGGTCCCGGTGGCAGTGCGCCAACTCGTCGGCCAGGTAGGCCTCGTCGAAGTGCGCGATCCACGCCGGGTCGTCCCCGGAGGACGGATCGGCCGCCTCCATCGCGGAGAGAGCCCGCCCGGACGCCAGCTGCGCCGACCGCGCGTCGCCCAGCAGGGCGTGGCCGCGGGCCTCGGCCGCGTAGAACATCGCCTCCGCGCGCGGGGTGACGCGACCCCGCGCCCCCTCCTGCGCCGCCCGCGCCAACTGGGCGATCTCCCGCGGGTTCCCGAGCTGCGCGGCGAGGTGGCTCATGGACGCGGCGAGCACATAGCCGCCGTAGCCGCGGTCCCCGGCCGCCTGCGCGAGCCGCAGCGACTGGATGTAGTACCGCTGGGCGAGTCCGGGCTGGCCGGTGTCGACGGCCATGTACCCGGCGAGCTCGGTGAGTCGGGCGACGGCCGCGAACAACTCCCGCCCCACGGCCTCCCGGTAGGAGCCGGCCAGCAGCCCGGAGACGACGCTGTTGAGGTAGTGCACGACGACCGGCCGCACATGCCCGCTGCCGAACTGGTGGTCCAGGTCGGTGAGCGCCTGCGTCATCGCCTTCACGGCCGCGACGTCCGACTGCCCGACCCGCGGCCCCGCCTGCCGCGCCACCTGCGCGTCCGGCGCCGAGATCAGCCAGTCCCGGCTGGGCTCCACCAGCGCGGACGCGGCGACGGAGGAGCCGGACAGGAAGTCCCGGCGCCCCACGTCGCTGCGCCACAGCTCGCAGACCTGCTCGATGGCCCCCAGTACCGTCGGCGAGAACTGGAGACCGACACCCGACGCGAGGTTCTTGCCGTTGGCCATGCCGATCTCGTCGATCGTGACCGTACGGCCCAGCTTCCGCCCCAGCGCCTCGGCGATGATCGCGGGCGCCCGGCCCCGCGGCTGCTGGCCGCGCAGCCAGCGGGCGACCGACGTCTTGTCGTACCGGAGGTCGAGACCGTGCTCGGCGCCGCACATGTTGACCCGGCGGGCGAGCCCGGCGTTCGAGCACCCCGCCTCCTGGATGAGCGCCTGCAACCGTTCGTTCGGCTGCCGCGCGACAAGCGGCCTTGCGGCCATGGCGTACCCCCTGCGAACTCCCTGTAGGGAAAAGATCCGGCCTTTGCGATCACTGCCCAGCGGACATACCGAAAATGCGGGACATGCGAGGATTGCCGGGTAAAGGCAGCGGAACTGCGGGGACGACCGCCGCCAACCCCCCACTTGTGACTACCCGCTCACGCCCCGGTTCCTCCTGCGCGCCCCCACACGTGCATCCATGCGCCCCAGTTGCGGAGAAGATGCTCCTCCCCCGCGCGCGTTACAGCCGTAACTCCAGGTGGGTGCGGGAGTTGTGTTGAGCGTGGAAGAGACGATCGCCGGAACCGAAGCCGCTCAGATTCCGAAGCAGCGCGGGGAATCGCTGCTGGAGACCGCCGTACGCTACGCCGAGGAGCGCCACTGGGACGTCTTCCCCGGCACGTGGCTGGAAGCGGTCGAGGGGGTGCAACGCTGTTCCTGCGGGGAGGTCGCGTGCGGCGCACCCGGCGCGCACGCGGCGCGCCCGGACTGGGCGACGCAGGCCACCGGTAGTGCGACGGTCGCGCGCCGGATGTGGCAGAAGCAGCCGACGGCGTCGATCCTGCTGCCGACGGGGCGGACCTTCGACGCGCTGTCCGTCCCGGAGACGGCGGGGTTTCTCGCGCTCGCCCGGATGGAGCGGATGGAGCTGACGCTCGGGCCGGTGACGCTGACCCCGGACCGCCGGATGCAGTTCTTCGTGCTTCCCGGGGCCTCGGTGAAGGTGCCGGAGCTGGTACGGAAGCTGGGCTGGTCCCCGGCGTCCCTCGACCTCATGGCGCTGGGCGAGGGGGCGTACGTGCCCGCGCCGCCGACGCGGTACGGGTCGCGGGGGGCCGTGCAGTGGGCCTGCCGGCCGACGGCCGCGAACCGGTGGCTGCCGGACGCGGAGGAGTTGATCTCGCCGTTGGCTTATGCGTGCGGGCGGGATCGGTAGCGGTTTCGTCTGCCGCGTTCGGTCTCGTCTGCCGCGTTCGGTTTCGTCGGCGGCTGCGGGTGCGTTGTGGCTGGTCGCGCAGTTCCCCGCGCCCCTTGCGGGGCACGGGGGTCCCGTAGGGTTCATCCATGACCGATGCCGTGCGTGTGCGTGGGCTCTGGAAGCGGTTCGGGCAGCAGGTCGCCGTCGCCGGGATCGATCTGTCGCTGCCTGCCGGGAAGTTCGTCGGGCTGGTCGGGCCGAACGGGGCCGGGAAGACCACCACTCTCTCCATGGTGACCGGGCTGCTGCGGCCGGATCAGGGGTCCGTCGAGGTGGTGGGGCACGACGTGTGGCGGGACCCGGTGGCGGTGAAGGCCCGGATCGGCGTGCTGCCCGAGGGACTACGGCTCTTCGAGCGGCTTTCCGGACACGAACTGCTCGGCTACTCCGGGCGGCTGCGCGGCCTCCCCGGTCCGGAGGTCGACAAGCGGGCCGCGCAACTGCTGGACGTGCTCGATCTCGCCGGGGCCCAGCACAAACTCGTCGTCGACTACTCGACCGGCATGCGCAAGAAGATCGGGCTCGCCGCCGCTCTCCTCCACAATCCCGAAGTCCTCTTCCTGGACGAGCCGTTCGAGGGCGTCGACCCGGTGTCCGCGCAGACCATCCGGGGCGTGCTGGAGCGCTACACCGCCTCCGGCGCGACCGTCGTCTTCTCCTCCCACGTCATGGAGCTCGTCGAGTCGCTGTGCGACTGGGTCGCGGTGCTGGCGGCCGGACGGATCCGCGCGACGGGGACGCTGGAGGAAGTACGCGGGGAACATCCCCACCTCCAGGCCGCCTTCCTGGAGCTGGTCGGGGCGAGCGGCCGGGACACGGCCTCCGACCTGGACTGGCTGGGCGGCGGGGCGGCCCGATGACGGACGTGACCGCCACCGTCGTACGGCTGAAGCTGTCGCTGTTGCGGAACGGGCTGCGGCAGTCCGGCGGCCGGCGGGCCGCGTTCGTCGCGTCGGCCGTCGTCGCGCTGCTGTTCGCGGCGCTGCAGCTGCTGGGCCTGGTCCTGCTGCGCGGGCACGCGCACGCGGACGCGGTGGCCGTCCTGGCGACCGCCGTACTGGCCCTGGGGTGGGCGTTCATGCCGCTGTTCTTCCCGAGCGGCGACGAGACGCTGGACCCCACCCGCCTGGTGCTGCTCCCGCTGCGGCCGGTCCCGCTGGTCCGGGCGCTGCTGGCGGCCTCGCTGGTCGGCATCGGCCCGCTGTTCACGCTGGTGCTGCTGGTGGGCTGCGCGGTGTCCGTGGCGCACGGGGCGGCGGGGTACGGCGTCGCGGTCGTCGGCGTCGTCCTCGCGCTGCTGGTGTGCGTGGCCCTCGCCCGGTCCGTCGCCGCCGCGAACGTACGGCTGCTGACCAGCCGCAAGGGACGCGACCTGGCCGTGCTGAGCGGCCTGGTCATCGCGGTGGGCGCGCAGCTGGTCAACTTCGGGGCGCGCAGCCTCGGTTCGGCCGGGCTCGGGGAGCTCGCGCCGGTGGCCGACGTGGTGCGCTGGCTGCCGCCGGCCTCCGCGATCGGGGCGGTGCACTCGGCGAGCGAGGGGGCGTACGGGCGGGCGGTCCTCCAACTCGCCCTGTCCGCGGCCGCGCTGGCGCTGCTCGTCGGCGCCTGGGCGCGGACCCTGACCCGGCTGATGACCGCGCCGGACGGCTCGACGCTCCAGGAGCCCGACTCCGCCCGCCGGGGCGCGTCGTCGGGCGGCGGTCCGGGTCGGCTGCTGCCCTCCGGGCGCACCGGCACGGTCATGGCGCGCAGCCTGCGTTATGTCTGGCGCGACCCCAAGACCAAGGCCGCGTGGGTGACCTCGCTGGCCATCGGCCTGATCGTCCCCGTCTTCAACGCCCTGCAGGGCACCGGCTCGATCTACTTCGCCTGCTTCGCCGCCGGCATGCTCGGCATCCAGATGTACAACCAGTTCGGGCAGGACACCTCCGCCTTCTGGATGGTGGCGATGACCATCTCGTCCCCGCGCGACGCCTACGTCGAACTGCGCGGGCGGGCGCTGGCCCTGCTGGTGATCACCCTGCCGTACGCGACCCTGGTGACCGTCCTGACCACGGCCATGCTGGGCGACTGGCCCCGGCTGCCCGAGGTCCTCGGCCTCTCCTTCGCCCTGCTCGGCGCCATGCTCGCCACCGGCGCCTGGACCTCGGCCCGCTTCCCCTACTCCATCCCCCAGGAAGGCCACCGCAACGTCGCCGCCGGCCAGACCGGCCTCGCCTGGATCGCCATCTTCGGCGGCATGGTGTCGGCGGCCCTGCTGTGCGCCCCCGTCATCGCCCTGACGATCGCCCTGAACGTGAGTGCGGGGGGCGAGGAGTGGACCTGGGCGCTGCTGCCGGTGGGCGCGGCGTACGGGGCGACGATCACCTGGGCGGGGCTGCGGGGCGCGGCACCGCGCACGGCGGCCAACCTGCCGGAGATCCTGACCGCTGTCAGCAAGGGCTAGCCCCAGCGCCCCGTCTTTCAGGGGCGCGGGGCTGTATCGATGTGCGGCTACCGCCGCGTGGGCGCGACCAGCCACATCGCACCCGCACCCGCCGAACCACCCGCTCCCCCCACCCCACTAGGCGCCAACTACTCCCCCACCCGCTCAAGAAACGGCTCCACAGCCGCCCGCCAAGCCTCAGGCCGGTCGTACGGCAACAAGTGCCCGGCATCAGCAACCTCCGCGTACTCCCCCCTGGGCAGGACCCGCACCATCTCCTGCGCCTCCGCCCGCCCCAGCTCCCCGTCCACCCCCCGCACGACCAGCGCGGGGCACGGCACCTGGGCCAGCTCCTCCCAGTGCGCGTCGTACACCCAGGTCTCCCTGGACCTCAGCATCTGGTCGGGATCGAAGACCGGCCGCCAGCCGTCACCGCACTCGTGCATGACCTCGGCGTAGAACTCCCCGCGCGCGGGGTTCGGCCGCTCCACCCAGGGATCGTCCTCACCGAACCACTTGCGGACGTCGGCGAGCGTGGCGAACGGCACGGGCCAGGACCTGAACCAGTCGGCCCACTCGCGCTGCGAGGCCGCACCGAGCGCGGAGGCCCGCATATCGCAGATGATCACGCCCCGGACCAGTTCGGGGCGCTTCGCGGCGAGCTGCCAGGCGGTCAGCGCGCCCATGGCGTGGCCGATGAGCACGGCGGGGGCGAGACCCAGCTGCTCGATCGCGGCCGTGGCGTCCTCGACGTACGCCTCACGGGTGTACACGGCCTGCGGGGGCTTGTCGCTCTGGCCGTGGCCGCGCTGGTCGAGCGCGACGGCCCGGTGCCGCTCGGAGAGCCAGCGGGCGGTGGACGCCCAGTGCGAGGCACGGCCCATCAGGCCGTGCAGTAACAGCACGCCGTGCGACGACCGCTCCGGGTCGTCCTTCTTGGGCGGGTCCGCGAACTCCCAGGCGGCGAGGTGTACGCCGCCGGCTCCTGTCACGTCGATGCGCCGTGCCATGGGCCTGGCACCCCCCTAGCTCCGCGTGCCTTGTGTCGCCTCGGATCTCTTCGGATCGCTTCGTGATGCTTCGCTACCACTGCAGACTATCGAATGCCTATTCGAAAATCGGGCTCCTGCGGGCAACACCCCTCGTTCGAGTGACCCCTTCCCAGGCATGATCGGCGCCGCCGAGGGGATCTGTTCTGCGGGGGGCGGACCGCTCGGGGAAAACGGTCCGAGGGGATGACCCTGAGAGCTCGGGGCTCCGGGTCAGCACTGGGGAGGACAGGCCCCGGCACCGCAAGGTGCCGGGGCCAAGCCCAGGTCCATCTCCACGCCTTCGGCACATCCTCCCCGCCCCCCTCAGGTCATATGCCTCTCGCGACAGCCTCGCACGCGAAACGGCCGGGCGCTGCGATTCGACGCACTGAATCTCCGATTCGACGCGTTCGACACACCGGGGAGGAACGCCGAAAAGACCCGTCAACTCCCCCACGAACAACGGGAGTTGAACGGCGCTCCGGCTACGGTGCTCAGCGCTTGGCGACGAACACATGGGAGGCGATGTCCGCCTCCAGCTCGGCCGCCTCACCACCGCTGCCCACCAGCACCCCGCCGGCCGACTCCGTCACGCTCACCACCGAACCCGGCTGCACACCCGCCCGCCGCAGCGTGTACATCAGCTGCGCGTCGGTCTGGATGGGCTCCCCGATCCGGCGTACGACCACGGTCTTGCCGTCCGCGCCCGGGTCCAGGTCGGCCAGCGAGACCATGCCCTCGTCGAGGAACGGGTCCGCGCCGTCCTTCTCGCCCAGCTCCTCCAGACCCGGGATCGGGTTGCCGTACGGCGACTCGGTCGGGTGCCGCAGCAGCTCAAGTACCCGCCGCTCCACCGCCTCGCTCATCACGTGCTCCCAGCGGCACGCCTCCGCGTGCACCTGCTCCCACTCCAGGCCGATCACATCGACCAGCAGGCACTCGGCGAGCCGGTGCTTGCGCATCACCCGCGTCGCCAGCCGGCGGCCCTCGTCGGTCAGCTCCAGATGGCGGTCGCTGGCGACGGACACCAGACCGTCCCGCTCCATCCGCGCCACCGTCTGGCTCACCGTCGGCCCACTCTGGTCGAGCCGCTCCGCGATGCGGGCGCGCATGGGGACCACGCCTTCCTCTTCGAGCTCGAGGATGGTGCGGAGATACATCTCCGTGGTGTCGATCAGTCCGGACATTCGTGCCCCTCGATTACCTCTGCCGGAAGCCCGGCCGCGTGCGCTGGCCCTGACACCAATTCTGCCGGATCCCACTGACAAGCGGGGGACACCGGCGGAACGGGCACCAGAACGGGCCCGGACCGGCAGTTCGACAACGCCGTGCGGCCGCCTCGGCACCGGCCGTATTGACACCGAGATGGTCCAGACCGGAGGGTGATCCGCGACACAGACGCTGCGAAGGGGCACCGCATGAGCGACGGCACGCCGGCCGACCTGTTCTTCGACGCCGCCATCGGCCTCCTGCAACGGGTCCGCGCCGAGGAGGCCGAGGCCATCGGCGCCGCCGCCACCCTGCTCGCCGACACCGTCACCGCCGGCGGCCGGCTGTTCGCGTTCGGCGCCGGGCACTCCTCCCTCGCCGCCCAGGACGTGGTCTACCGCGCGGGCGGCCTCGCCCTCATGAACCTGCTCGCCGTCCCCGGCGCCGTCGGCGTCGACGTCATGCCCGCCACGCTCGGCTCCCGCCTGGAACGCGTCGACGGACTCGCCACCGCCGTCCTGGACACCTCGCCCCTGCGCGCCGGCGACGCCCTCGTGATCATCTCCCTGTCCGGCCGCAACGCCATGCCCGTCGAGATGGCCATCGGCGCCCGCGACCTCGGCGCCCGGGTCATCGGCGTGACCTCGGTGGCGTACGCCGAGCAGACCACCTCCCGGCACTCCTCAGGCACCTACCTCAAGGACCACTGCGACGTCGTCCTCGACTCGAAGATCTCCGTCGGGGACGCCGAACTGAGCCTCGACACCATCCCGGCCCCCTTCGCCCCCGCCTCCACGGTCGTCACCAGCGCCCTGCTCCAGGCGGTCCTCGCCACCACCGCCGCCACCCTCGCCGACCGCGGCATCGAACCCCCGCTGCTGCGCTCCGGCAACGTCGACGGCGGCCACGAGTGGAACGCGCGCGTCTTCGCGGAGTACCGCGACCGGATCTTCTACCAGCCCTGACAGACCCACCGGGGCCGCGGGGCCGCAGGCCGCAGGGCTTTGGTCAGCGCTCCCTCAGGAGCCCCGCCAGGTCCAGCGCCGTGGCGATCCGTACCGCCACGTCCTCGGCGTACGTCGCGTCCGGGCGCTCGAAACGGTTGCGGCCCGACCCGCGCAGGAACGTCACCACGCCCAGCGTCCGCCCCCGGCTGCGCAGCACCGCGCACAACGCGTGCACCGCGTCACCCGGCCACTGCCGGTCCAGCGCCCACGCCCGCGCCCGGTCCGGCGGCACCGAACCCGCGTCCGCCCGCACACTCCCGGCCCGCTCCACGCACTGCAGCGCCGGGTGCCCGTCCTCGTACCGCACCGGCAGCCCCGCCGCGCCCGTCAGCAGACTCGGCCCCGGCGTCCCCGCCGGCGTGGCCGCGATCCGCACCAGCCGCACCGGCCCCACGTCCCCGTCGCCCCGCGCACCACCCACCACCCGGTCCACCACCGCATGATCGGCGAACCCGGCCAGCGCGAAGTCCAGGTGGACGGTGGCCGCCTCCGCGGGGTCCTCGCACTCGGCGGCCGCGCGCGCCGCGCGGTGCAGCTGGTTGGCACGGAAGCGCAGCATCGCCGCCTCCTGCTCGCTCTGCTTGGCCTCCGTCACGTCCTGGAACAGCCAGCCGACCCCGAGCGGCACCGGCTCCTCCGCGAGCGGCGACGCCAGCCGCAAAAACCCGGACCGCCAGCAGCGCCGCTGCTCGCCCTCCGCCGTCCGCACACTCACCCACATCTCCGCCGGCGCGGGCGGCGCGCCCTCGGCCAGCACATGCGTGAGCGCGCTCTCCAGATCCTCCACACCCAGCGCCAGCAGCTCGCCCAGCGGCCGCCCCAGCGCCGACGTACGCCCGATCCCGAGCGCCCGCGCCGCATGGGCGTTCACCACGGCGGGCCGCAGATCGGCGTCCACCAGGACGACACCCCACGCCGCGTCCTCGAACAACGCCTCGCTCAGCGCGATCGACCGCTCCAGGTCTATCTGCGCGTGCACCTCGCTGAACGCGCAGTACACACCCGCCGGCTTCCCGTCCGGACCGCGCACGGCCGCCGACTGCGTCCGTACGAGGACCCGCCCGCCGTCCTTCGTGAGCAGCGCGAACTCGTGCACCTGACGGCCCGGGGCATGCATGGCCGACAGCAGCCGGCCCGCCACCTCGTCGGCGTCCGCCTCGCGCACCGCCCACCCGGCGAACCCGTGCCGGCCCACCGCCTCGGCCGCCGTCCAGCCCAGGATCCGCTCGGCCTCACGGTTCCAGTGGGTGACGACACCGTCCGCGTCGAACGCGCACAGGGCCGCGTCCATGCCGTCGAGCAGCGCGGCGAGCAGGTCGGAGCCACCCGAGTCGTCCGGGGCGTCCCGCTCCGGTTCCGGCTCGGGCTCGCCGGGCCCCAGCTCGTCCGTGGTCCCACTACGCCGGGAAGCACTCACCTGGACCCCCATCAGGCTGCGTCCGCACGCACGGCGCGTCGGTTCACTCACTGCCCTTCATTCAACTCGAACGTGACGCAGCCCACACTGTGTTCCCGCAAGATTGAAGGAATCGTTGCAAGCCGCACTCCGCCGACGCTCACAGCACGAGCCGCAGATCCACCCACTCGTCGCTCTCCCCGTCGAGCACATACCGCTCCACCTCGGCGAACCCGTACCGCCGCGCGAACCGCAGCCCGTCCTCGTTGACCCCCAGCACACACGTCTCGACGGCCTCGACCCCCGGCACGCACGCGTACCCGGCCACATGCTCGTACAAGGCCGTACCGAACCCCCGCCCCCGATACCCCGGCAGCACCCGCACGATCACCGTCACCACCCCGTCGACCACCGGCCGCACCGTGGCACACCCCACCAGCACGTCCCCGTCGTACGCGTTCTCCAGCCGATTCCCCCGCGCAAGCCGCTCCCGAGCCTCCTCGAAGGTCATCGCCGCAGGCGGCACGACGACGTTGTGCACATACCGCCACTGCTCCAGCGCCCCGCCCCCGTCCCCGTCCACGTCCCCGTCCACGAGGACCACCCGGAGCTCACTCACGCCCGTCCCCTCCCGACCGTCGCGCGTACACCTCGATCTCGATCTTCATCCGGGGATCGGCCAGCCCGCACACCATCATCGTCGCCGCCGGCCGCACATCCCCGAACACCCTCCGCAGCACCGGCCAGCACGGCTCGAAGTCCTCCCGCACCGGCAGCAGGTACCGCACCCGCACCACGTCCTTGAACCCGCACCTCGCCTCCGCCAGCGCCGCCCCGATGTTCCGCAGACACTGCTCCGCCTGCTCCACCACATCCTCGGAGATCGTCATCTCCGCATAGTCGAACCCCGTCGTCCCCGACACATGCACCCACTCCCCGTCCACCACCGCCCGCGCATACCCGATCTCCTCCTCGAACACCGACCCACTGAGAATCACCTGCCGTTTTGTCATGCGCCGAACGCTAACGAAAAAAGAGTTGAGACTGTCCCGGCGGCTTCTTAATGTGTGGGGCACACGAGAAGGGAGGTGGTTCGGCAGATGTATGAATACCGGACGCGTGAGGTGGCTGCGGGCTAGCGGCCCGTCACCACACCGAGTGCGGTGCCGGACCAGCACGTGACAGACACGTGCAGCCGGCCCAATCCCAAGCAGTCACCCGACCCGCGAGCTCGCCGGTGCGTCCGGCCGGCTTCTCCGTCGTAAGGCGGAGGGACCTGAGCTCGCGGGTCGTCTGCGTTTGCGGTGGCTTTGTGCCCGCTCAGGGGCTGAGGCGTTCCACGTGCCAGGTGCCGTCGGGGTCGGCGACGTAGCGGAGGCGGTCGTGGAGGCGGTTCTGGCGGCCCTGCCAGAACTCGACGGTCTGGGGGGCGATGCGGAAGCCGCCCCAGTGCGGGGGGACCGGGACCTGTTCGCCCTCGGGGTAGCGGGCGGTCAGCTCGGCGTAGGAGGCGTCGAGTTCGGCGCGGGAGTAGATGACCGAGGACTGGGTGCTGGCCCAGGCGCCGAGCTGGGAGCCGTGCGGGCGGGTGCGGAAGTAGGCGGCGGTCTCGTCGCGCCCTGTGCGGCGGGCGGTGCCGGTGACGACGACCTGGCGGGCGATGGCGTGCCACGGGAAGAGCAGCGAGACGTACGGGTTCGCGGCGAGGTCCTGGGCCTTGCGGGAGTCGTAGTTGGTGTAGAAGACGAAGCCCTGGGTGTCGTACTGCTTCATGAGGACCGTGCGGGAGCTGGGGCGGCCCTCGGCGTCGGCGGTGGAGACGACCATCGCGTTGGGTTCGTAGATCATGCCGTCGGCGGCGGCCCGTGCGGCCTGGTGGAACCAGTGGGTGAACTGGTCCATGGGGTGGGCTGCCAGGTCGTGCTCTTCGAAGCCCTCGGCCCGGTAGTGCTTGCGCATCGCGGCGGGGTCGAGGACGGGGTCGTCGGAGGCGGCGGCGTCGCGGTCGGTCACGCGGTCATCTTGCCGTATGCACATATGGGTCCGGGGCACATGTGACGCAGACCTGTGGTGGCACTGAGTGCCGCTGGGCTCCCCAACTCTGGCACTCGGGGTTATGGTGCAGTTGCCTCCGCCTACACCTCATGAGGAGCCGCCCCATGTCCGACTTCGTACCCGGGCTCGAAGGAGTCATCGCGTTCGAGACGGAGATCGCCGAACCGGACAAGGAGGGGGGCGCCCTGCGGTACCGGGGCGTCGACATCGAGGATCTGGTCGGGCACGTGTCGTTCGGGAACGTGTGGGGGCTGCTCGTCGACGGGGCCTTCAATCCCGGTCTGCCGCCGGCCGAGCCGTTCCCGATCCCCGTCCATTCGGGTGACATCCGCGTCGATGTGCAGTCGGCGCTCGCCATGCTCGCCCCCGTGTGGGGGCTGAAGCCGCTGCTCGACATCGACGCGGCGCAGGCCCGGGAGGACCTGGCGCGGGCCGCCGTCATGGCGTTGTCGTACGTCGCCCAGTCCGCGCGCGGGCAGGGGCTGCCGATGGTGCCGCAGCGGGAGATCGACAAGGCGCACTCGGTGGTGGAGCGGTTCATGATCCGGTGGCGGGGTGAGCCGGATCCGAAGCATGTGGCCGCCGTGGACGCGTACTGGACGTCCGCCGCCGAGCACGGCATGAACGCGTCCACGTTCACCGCGCGTGTCATCGCCTCCACCGGTGCGGATGTCGCCGCCGCGCTGTCCGGTGCCGTGGGTGCGATGTCGGGGCCGCTGCACGGGGGTGCGCCCTCGCGGGTGCTCGGGATGATCGAGGAGATCGAGCGGACCGGGGACGCGGCCGGGTACGTCAGGAAGGCGCTGGACCGGGGTGAGCGGCTGATGGGGTTCGGGCACCGGGTGTACCGGGCCGAGGATCCGCGGGCGCGGGTGCTGCGGCGGACGGCGCGGGAGCTGGGGGCGCCGCGGTTCGAGATCGCGGAGGCGTTGGAGAAGGCGGCGCTGGAGGAGTTGCACAATCGGCGGCCGGATCGGGTGCTGGCCACGAATGTGGAGTTCTGGGCGGCGATCATGCTGGACTTCGCGGAGGTGCCGGCGCACATGTTCACGTCGATGTTCACGTGTGCGCGGACGGCGGGGTGGTCGGCGCACATTCTTGAGCAGAAGCGGACGGGGCGGTTGGTGCGGCCGTCTGCGCGGTATGTGGGGCCGGGGGTGCGGAAGCCTCAGGACATCGAGGGTTTTGTGGATATCGCCCACTGAGTTGCCTGTGCGGGTGGGTGGGGGCTGGTCGCGCAGTTCCCCGCGCCCCTGAAAATCAGGCGCTTCGCGCCTTGATTTTCATAGGGCCTCGTCCAGCAGTGCCGCCCACTGCGTCACCACCCGCTCACGTCTCGCCCTGTCGTCCGTCAACAGGTTCGCCAGGCCCAGGCCGCGGGCCATGTCCAGGAGGCCCTGGACGGTTTCGCGGGTGCCGGGGCGGGATTCGTCGGCGCCGAGGAGGTCGACGGCGATGCGGTGGGTTTCGCGGCCGACGCGGGCTTCGAGTTCGGTGACGCGGGAGCGGAGCTGGTCCTCGTCGGAGGCGGCCACCCAGAGGTGGAGGGCGGCGCGGAAGAGGGGGCCGGTGAAGAGGTCGACGAGGGCGGAGACGACGGCTCTGCGGTCGCCGGTGGTGCCTTGGGGGAAGAGGGCCCGGATGGCGGTGGAGCGTTCTTCGGCGACGTATTCGACGGCCGCCGTGAAGAGGTCCTCGCGGGTCGGGAAGTGGTGCTGGGCGGCGCCGCGGGAGACGCCGGCGCGTTCGGCGACGACGGCGACCGTGGAGCCTGCCCAGCCGTGTTCGGCGAGGCAGGCCACGGCGGCTTCCAGGAGCCGTTGCCGGGTGGCCCGGCTGCGGTCCTGCTTCGGGGCACGTTCCGTCGTGCTCACACCACCCACGCCGCATCCCGTCGTTCGAGGAAGGCCGTCATCCCCTCGCGGGCTTGGTCGGAGGAGAACAGCCGGGCCGAGAGTGCGGTGAGGTGGGCCGCGTCCCGGTCGAATGTCTCCAGCACCCTAGCCGTGAGCAGCTGTTTCGTCTCGGCCAGGGCTTGGGGGGCGGAGCGGCGGAGGCCGTCGAGGATGGGGGCGAGGGCGGTGTCGACGTCGTCCGCGGTGGTGGTCAGCAGACCCAACCGGACGGCTTCCACCGACTCGAAGCGTTCGCCCGTGAGGTAGTAGCGGGCGAGGGCGCGGGGGTCGGTGCGGGGGAGCAGGGGCAGGGAGATGACCGCGGGGGCGACGCCGATTCTGACCTCCGTGAAGGCGAAGGTGGAGTCGGTGGAGGCGGCGGCGAGGTCGCAGGCGGCGAGCAGGCCGAGGCCGCCCGCGCGGACGTGGCCGGTGACGCGGGCGAGGACCGGCTTGGGCAGTTCGACGATCTGGCGGAGGAGTTCGACGAGGGCGTCGGGGTGGGGCGGGTCGCGCAGGTCGGCTCCGGCGCAGAACGTGGTGCCGGTGTGGGTGAGGACGATCGCGCGGACGTCGGGGTCCTTGGCGCAGTCGGTGAGGGCCTCGGCGAGTTCGGTGACGAGGGCGGCGGACAGGGCGTTGCGGGTGGCGGTGGAGTCGAGGCTGAGGGTGGTGACGGCACGCGTGTGCGTCTGTCCGATCGACGTCATGGGCCCTCCTCGGGTTCCCCGGCCTTGGCGAGGGCGCGCAGTTCGCGGCGGAGTATCTTTCCGGAGGCCGCGCGGGGCACCCCGGCGATGAAGCTGACCTTGCGAACGCGCTTGTAGGGCGCGACGCGTTCGGCGACGTAGAGCATGGTCTCGTTCTCGGTGAGCTCGGGGGTGTCGTCGTCGGTGGGCCGGCGGACGACGAAGGCGTGCGGGATCTCGTTGCCGTCCTCGTTGTAGGCGCCGATGACGGCGGCGTCGGCGATGCCGGGGTGGGTGAGCAGGAGGGCCTCGAGTTCGGCGGGGGCCACCTGGAAGCCCTTGTACTTGATGAGTTCCTTGACGCGGTCGACGACGTAGAGCCAGCCGTCGGCGTCGACGTGGCCGACGTCGCCGGTGTGCAGCCAGCCGTCGGGGTCGATCATCTCGGCGGTGGCCTCGGGTTTGCCGAGGTAGCCCTTCATGACCTGGGGGCCGCGGATGGCGATCTCGCCGGGTTCGCCGATGCCGACGTCCTTGTGCGGGTCGTCGAGCGACACGATCCGCATCTCGGTGCCGGGGATGAGCTTGCCGACGGTGCCGGGCGGTGCGGTGCCGAGGGCGTCGAGGGGGACGATGTGGGTGCCGGGGGAGAGTTCGGTCATGCCGTAGCCCTGGGCGACGGGCGGCAGGCCCAGGCGCTGTCCGCCGGCCGTGGCGAGCTTGGCGTCCAGCGGGGCGGCGGCGCTCATGACGTACTTCAGGGAGGACAGGTCGTACTGCTCGACGAGCGGGTGCTTGGCGAGGGCGAGGACGATCGGCGGGGCGACCCACAGGCCGGTGATGCGGTGGGTCTGGATGGCCTTGAGGAAGGTCTCCAGTTCGAAGCGGGGCAGGACGACGACGGTGGCGCCCTTGCGCAGGGGTGCGTTCATGAGCGCGGTGAGGCCGTAGATGTGGAAGAACGGCAGCACGGCGAGGATGCGGTCGCCGGGGCCGGAGGGGACGCAGACGTCCAGCTGGGCGAGGTTGGTGGCGATCTGCCGGTGGGTGAGCATCACGCCCTTGGGGACGCCGGTGGTGCCGGAGGAGTACGGCAGTGCGGCGACGTCCTCGACGGGGTCGATGTCGACCTGCGGTTCGGGGGCCTCACCGGCCAGCATGTCGAGGAGCGAGCGGTGTCCGGGTGCGCTGTCGCAGACGAAGATCTCCGCTATGCCGCCGGCGAGTTCGGCGGCCCGGCGGGCGTGTTCCAGGAGGGGGGAGACGGTGACGATCCAGCGGGCCGCGGAGTCCCTCAGCTGTTTGGCGAACTCCTCGGCCGTGGCGAGCGGGTGCACGGTGGTGACGGAGGCCCCCGCGCGCGTGGCCGCGTAGAACGCCGTCGGGAAGGCGACCGTGTTCGGGCTGTGCAGGGCGAGGACGTCGCCCTTGCGGACGCCCGCGTCGGCGAGCGCGGCGGCGATCCGCCGGTGGAACCGGTCCAGTTGCGCGTAGGTGAGGGTGGTGCCGTCGGTGCCGTCGATGAGGGCGGGCGTGTCACCGAACTCGGCGGCCCGGCCCAGTACGGCCTCGTGGATGGGGAGTTCTACGGGCGGAACGTCTGCGTACTCGCTGCGGAACACGGTTCCTCCAAGGCGGGCGCGGCTGCCTAGTACGACTTGGGCAGGCCCAGGGTCTGGTGGGAGACGTAGTTGAGAATCATCTCCCTGCTCACCGGAGCAATACGAGCCACGCGCGCGGCCGTTATCAATGAGGCGAGGCCGAATTCCCGGGTGAGGCCGTTGCCGCCGAGGGTGTGCACGGCCTGGTCGACGGCCCTGACGCACGCCTCCCCCGCCGCGTACTTGGCCATGTTGGCGGCCTCACCTGCGCCGACGTCGTCTCCGGCGTCGTACAGGTGCGCTGCCTTCTGCATCATCAGGCGGGCGAGTTCGAGGTCGATGTGTGCCTGGGCGAGGGGGTGGGCGATGGCCTGGTGGGCGCCGATGGGGGTCTTCCAGACGGTGCGGTCGCGGGCGTACTCGATCGCCTTGGACAGGGCATAGCGGCCCATGCCGATCGCGAACGCGGCCGTCAT
The DNA here is from genome assembly GCF_043201555.1 of Streptomyces sp. NPDC048288. Taxonomy (NCBI): domain Bacteria; kingdom Bacillati; phylum Actinomycetota; class Actinomycetes; order Kitasatosporales; family Streptomycetaceae; genus Streptomyces; species Streptomyces sp. NPDC048288. The sequence goes on along the minus strand of NZ_JBICZD010000013.1, from coordinate 293,127 downwards.
GATGCGTTCCGGGTTGAGTCCGGCGAACAGTTGCAGCAGGCCGGCGTCCTCGTCGCCGACGAGGGCGTCCGCGGGGAGCCGTACGTCGTCGAGGACCAGTTCGAACTGCTTCTCGGCGGCGTTGAGTTCCATGTCGATCGGGTGTTTCTGGAAGCCCTCCGCATCCGTGGGGACGATGAACAGGCAGGGCTTGAGTCGTCCGGTGCGAGCGTCCTCGGTGCGGCCGACGATCAGGACGGCGTCGGCCATGTCGACGCCGGAGATGAAGACCTTGCGGCCGGTGAGCAGCCAGTCGGCGCCGTCCTTGCGGGCCGTGGTGGTGATGCGGTGGGAGTTGGAGCCGGCGTCGGGTTCGGTGATGCCGAAGGCCATGAGGAGGGAGCCGTCGGCGAGGCCGGGGAGCCAGGCGCGTTTCTGGTCCTCGGTGCCGAAGCGGGAGATCACGGTGCCGCAGATGGCGGGTGAGACGACGAGCATGAGGAGCGGGGAGCCCGCCGCGCCGAGTTCTTCGAGGACGATGGAGAGTTCGGTGATGCCACCGCCTCCGCCACCGTGTTCCTCCGGGAGGTTGACGCCGAGGTAGCCGAGCTTGCCGGCCTCTTGCCAGAGTTCGGTCGGGGGGCGGCCCTCGGCGATGGTGCGGGTGATGTATTCGCGGCCGTATTTGGCGCCGAGGGTGGCTACCGCTGCGCGGAGTGCCTTGTGTTCGTCGGTTTCGATTCGGGGGGGCACTGTGGCTCCTTCGGGTGCGGGTTGTGTGTGGTTGCTCGCGCTCGCGCGGCGGTAGCCGCAAATTCGATGCAGCCCCGCGCCCCTAGAGGGGCGCTTGTACTACCGCCAATAGAGAGCCGGGCTCCACCTGTTGTCCTACGGCCACTCGCAGCTCGGTCAGTGTTCCCGTCGTCGGTGCCGTGATCTGGTGCTGCATCTTCATCGCCTCCAGCCAGAGGAGGGGCTGGCCGGCCTCGACCGCCGCGCCGGCCTCCAGGCCTTCCGCCACCCGTACGACCGTTCCCGGCATCGGTGCCAGCAAGGACCCCGGTGCCAACTGAGCCTTGGCATCGGGGAAGCGGGGCAGGGCGGTGAGGGTCGTGTTGTTGACGTGGACCTGGTCGCCGTAGCTCGACACCTCGAACTTCCGGTGTACGCCGTCCACTTCGAGTACGACCAGACGCGCGCCCGCGTGCACGACGCGTACGCCGTCTGCCGTGAGGCCTTCGCGGGTGTGGCGGTAGTGGACCTCGTGTTCCTCGCCGGCCATCAGGTAGCGCTTGGTCTGGGGCTGGGAGGGGACGTTGCGCCAGCCGCCGAAGCGGGAGCGGCCGTGGGCGTCGGCGAGGGCGGCGGCGAGGGGGGCGTGCGGGTCGGGGGCAGGGGCCGTCAGCTCGGTGAGGTGGCGGTCGTAGAAGCCGGTGTCCATGCGGGCCGCGGTGAACTCCTCGTGGCGCAGGGAGCGGATCAGGAGGTCGCGGTTGGTGGTGGGGCCGTGCAGGGTGGTGTTCTCCAGGGCGTGCGCCAGCTTGCGCAGCGCTTCGGCGCGGGTGGGGGCGTACGCGACGACCTTGGCGAGCATCGCGTCGTAGTGGACGCCGATCTCGTCGCCGTCGGTGTAGCCGGTGTCGAGGCGGACGCTGTCCGGTACGGCGAGGCGGTGCAGGGTGCCGGTCTGGGGCGCCCAGTCGCGGGCGGGGTCCTCGGCGTAGAGGCGGGCCTCTATGGCGTGGCCGCGGGCGGGGGGCGGGTCGAGGGGGAGGGGGTGGCCCTCGGCGACGCGGATCTGTTCCGCGACCAGGTCGACGCCGGACACGGCCTCGGTGACGGGGTGTTCCACCTGGAGGCGGGTGTTCATCTCCAGGAAGTGGGCCCGGCCGTCGGCGACGAGGAACTCGACGGTGCCCGCGCCGACGTACGCGACGGAGCGCGCGGCGCGCACGGCCAGCGCGTACACCTCCTTCACCAGGCCGTCGGGGAGGGCGGGCGCGGGTGCTTCCTCGATCACCTTCTGGTGCCTGCGCTGGAGTGAGCAGTCGCGGGTGCCGAGCGGCCAGACGGTGCCGTGGGTGTCGGCGAGGATCTGCACCTCGACGTGGCGGCCGCGTTCGAGGTAGGGCTCGACGAAGACCTCGCCGTCGCCGAAGGCGCTGGCGGCCTCGGCGCGCGCGCCCTCCAGGGCGGCGCTCAGCTCGTCGAGGCGGCGCACGACGCGCATGCCGCGCCCGCCGCCGCCGGCGGCGGCCTTCACCAGGACCGGCAGGTCGGACTCGGTGACGTCGCCGAGGGGCGCGATGCCCATCAGTTCCTTGGCGCGCGTCTTGGACGCCATCGCCTCGATCGCCTCAGGGGGCGGTCCGATCCAGACCAGGCCGGCGTCGAGGACGGCGCGGGCGAAGTCGGCGTTCTCGGAGAGGAAGCCGTATCCGGGGTGCACGGCGTCCGCGCCGGCGCTCACGGCGGCCTTCACCACCAGGTCGGCGCGCAGGTAGGTGTCGGCGGGCGTGGCGCCGGGCAGCCGTACGGCGGTGTCGGCCACGCGCGCGTGGCGGGCGTTCGCGTCGGCGTCGGAGTGCACGGCGACGGTCCTGATGCCGAGGTCGGCGCAGGTGCGGAAGATCCGGCAGGCGATCTCGCCGCGGTTGGCGACGAGCAGGGTCGAAATCGACGTGGTCGACGTGGTCACGTGGTCCCTCACATCCGGAAGACGCCGAAGCCGCCCCGCGCGCCCTCGTAGGGGGCGGTGTGGAGCGCGGACAGGGCAAGGCCGAGGACGGTGCGGGTGTCGCGCGGGTCGATGACGCCGTCGTCGTACAGCCGCCCGGACAGGAACATCGGCAGCGACTCGGACTCGATCTGCTGCTCGACCATGGCGCGCAGGGCCGCGTCGGCGTCGTCGTCGTAGGGCCGGCCCTTGGCGGCGGCGGACTGGCGGGCGACGATCGAGAGGACGCCGGCGAGCTGCTGCGGGCCCATGACGGCCGACTTGGCGCTGGGCCAGGCGAACAGGAAGCGGGGGTCGTAGGCGCGGCCGCACATGCCGTAGTGGCCGGCGCCGTAGGAGGCGCCCATGAGCAGGGAGATGTGCGGGACGCGGCTGTTGCTGACCGCGTTGATCATCATCGCGCCGTGCTTGATGATGCCGCCCTGCTCGTACTCCTTGCCGACCATGTAGCCGGTGGTGTTGTGGAGGAAGAAGAGGGGGATGTCGCGCTGGTTGGCGAGCTGGATGAACTGGGCGGCCTTCTGGGACTCGGCGGAGAAGAGGACGCCTTGCGCGTTCGCCAGGATGCCGACCGGGTAGCCGTGCAGCGAGGCCCAGCCGGTGGCGAGGCTGGTGCCGTACAGGGGCTTGAACTCGTCGAAGTCGGAGGCGTCGACGAGCCGGGCGATCACCTCGCGCGGGTCGAAGGGGATCTTGAGGTCGCCGGGGACGATGCCCAGGAGTTCCTCCGGGTCGTACTTGGGCGGTGCGGCCGGGGCCGGGTCCGGGTAGGCCTTGCGGTGGTTGAGGCGGGCGACCACCCGTCGGGCCTGGCGCAGCGCGTCCGGTTCGTCGACGGCGAAGTAGTCGGCGAGACCCGACACGCGCGCGTGCATCTCGGCGCCGCCCAGTGACTCGTCGTCGCTCTCCTCGCCGGTGGCCATCTTCACCAGGGGCGGTCCGCCGAGGAAGACCTTGGCGCGTTCCTTGACCATGATCACGTGGTCGGACATGCCGGGGATGTAGGCGCCGCCGGCCGTGGAATTGCCGAAGACGACGGCGACGGTGGGGATTCCGGCGGCCGAGAGCCGGGTCAGGTCGCGGAAGATGGCGCCGCCCGGGATGAAGATCTCCTTCTGCGAGGGCAGGTCGGCGCCGCCGGACTCGACCAGGCTGATGCAGGGCAGCCGGTTGGCGAGGGCGATGTCGTTGGCGCGCAGGGCCTTCTTCAGCGACCAGGGGTTGCTGGCGCCGCCGCGCACGGTCGGGTCGTTGGCGGTGATCAGGCACTCGACGCCCTCGACGGTCCCGATGCCCGTGACGAGCGAGGCGCCGACGGCGTATTCGCTGCCCCAGGCGGCCAGCGGGGACAGCTCCAGGAAGGGCGTGTCGGGGTCGAGGAGGAGTTCGATGCGCTCGCGGGCGAGGAGCTTGCCGCGCTTCCGGTGCCGTGTCACATATTTCTCGCCGCCGCCCGCGAGGGCCTTGGCGTGCTCGGCCTCCAGCTCGGTGAGCTTGGCGAGCATGGCGTCGCGGTTCGCCCGGTAGTCGGGGGTGCGGGTGTCGAGCGTGGTCTCGATGACCGTCACAGCAGGGCCTCCGGGATGTCCAGGTGGCGGGAGCGGAGCCATTCGCCGAGGGCCTTGGCCTGGGGGTCGAAGCGGTGCTGGGCGGCCACCCCCTGGCCGAGGATGCCTTCGACGGTGAAGTTGAGGGCGCGCAGGCCGGGGAGGAGGTGGCGGGTGACGGCCAGCTCCCGGCTCTCCGGGAGGAGCGCGCGGAAGGCGTCGACGGTCAGGGTGTGCGCCAGCCAGCGCCAGGCCTCGTCCGAGCCCACCCAGACGCCGACGTTGGCGTTCCCGCCCTTGTCGCCGCTGCGGGCCCCGGCGACGAGCCCGAGCGGCGCCCGCCGGGTGGGACCCGCGGGAAGCGGCTCGGGCAGGGGTGGTGCGGGCAGGTCCTGGAGTACGAGGGTGTCCTGGGCCGGCGGCACAGGGATCCGTCGCCCGTCATGGAGGACGGCCCTATGGGGCACCTCCTCCTGGGGGACGTACACATCCTCGAAGACCCCATAGGGCGCGCCCTTTCCCGGTGGGGCGAGCACATGGAAGCCGGGGTAGCTGGCGAGTGCCAGTTCCACGGCGGCTCCGCTGAGCGCCCGGCCGACGGCCTCCTGGTCGCGGTCCCGTACGACGAGCCGGAGCAGCGCGCTGGCCGTCTCCTCGGTGTCGGCGTCGGGGCGGTCGGTGCGGACGAGGTCCCAGCGGATCTCCGACGGCGCCTGCTCGGCGTGCGCGAGCGCGTCGCCCATCTGTTCCTGTACGAGGGCCGCCTTCGCCTCGATGTCGAGGCCGGTGAGGACGAAGACGACCTCGTTGCGGAAGCCGCCGAGCCGGTTGCGGCCGACCTTGAGGGCCGGGGGCGGGGCCTCGCCCCGTACGCCCTCGATCCGCACCCGGTCGGGGCCGTCCTGGCTCAGCCGCACGGTGTCGAGGCGGGCGGTGACGTCGGGTCCGGCGTAACGGGCGCCGCCGGTCTCGTACAGGAGCTGGGCGGTCACCGTGCCGACGTCGACGAGGCCGCCGGTGCCGGGGTGCTTGGTGAGGACGCAGCTGCCGTCCTCGTGGAGTTCGGCGAGCGGGAAGCCGGGGCGGCCGAGGTCCCGGCCGGCGGCCCGCGCGGCGGCGAAGAACGCGTAGTTGCCGCCGGTGGCCTGGGTGCCGCACTCCAGGACGTGGCCCGCGACGACGGCGCCCGCGAGCCGGTCGTACTCCCCCGGTCGCCAGCCGAAGTGGGCGGCGGCCGGACCGGTGACCAGGGCCGCGTCGGTGACCCGGCCGGTGACCACGATGTCGGCGCCGGCCCGCAGGCACTCGGCGATCCCGAAGCCGCCGAGGTAGGCGTGGGCGGCGAGGCTGCCGGGGTGGGCGGCGGTGAGGTCGTCGCCCTCCACATGGGCGACGCGCACACTGATGCCGAGCCGGTCGGCCAGCTTCCGTACCGCGTCGGCGAGGCCGGCCGGGTTGAGCCCGCCGGCGTTGGTGACGATCCGCACGCCCCGCTCGTGGGCGAGGCCCAGGCAGTCCTCCAGCTGGCGGAGGAAGGTGCGGGCGTATCCGGCGCCGGGGTCCTTGAGGCGGTCGCGGCCCAGGATGAGCATGGTCAGCTCGGCGAGGTAGTCGCCGGTGAGGACGTCGAGTTCGCCTCCGGTGAGCATCTCGCGCAGCGCGTCGAAGCGGTCGCCGTAGAAGCCGGAGGCGTTGCCTATGCGCAGGGTCACAGGGCGCCGTCCTTCGGGGTGCGGCCGGGTCCCGGGGGGCCCGCGAAGGCCTGGGCGATGTCCAGCCAGCGGTCGGCGTCGGGGCCCTCGGCGCGCAGGGCGAGGTCGGCGCGGTGGGCGCGCTGGGTGACCAGCAGGCAGAAGTCCAGGGCGGGGCCGGTGACGCGGTCGTCGGCGTCCTCGGGGCCGTACGTCCACAGCCCGCCGGACGGGGCGGTCAGTTCGACGCGGAACTCCTCGAACGGCACGGGCAGTCCGTGCACGCCGAAGGCGAAGTCGCGGGTGCGGACGCCGAGGCGGGCGATGTGCCGGAGCCGGTCGGTGGGGGTGCGGGTCACTCCCAGCGCGTCCGCGATGTCCAGGCCGTGCGCCCAGGTCTCCATCAACCGGGCGGTGGCCATGGAGGCGACCGACATAGGGGGGCCGTACCAGGGGAAACGCGCTCGCTCGGGCGCCGCGCGCAGCGCCTCGGCCAGGGCTTCGCGCCCGGCCCGCCAGTCCGCAAGCAGCCGGGCGGGGGGCTTCGCGGCCCCGTCCTCCGCCCCGTTGTCCACGAAGTCCCCGGGCGCGGTCAGCGCCTTCTCGACCTCGCGGGCGAAGGCGTCCTGGTCGGTGACGGCGAGCAGCGAGGAGTGGTCGGTCCAGGCGAGGTGGGCGATCTGGTGAGCGACGGTCCAGCGGGGCGCGGGGGTGTCGAGAGCCCACTGGTCGGCTCCCAACTCGGCCACCAGCCGGTCGAGTTCCGCGCTCTCCTCACGCAGGTCGTCGATGACGGGCGTCGGATCGGACATGGGGAGGAGCATGGCAGCGGCACCAGAAACAATCAAGCACGCTTGCATGAATTTGCCGTACGCAGCCCGAAGCAGGGGATTCCCCTGGGGCTGCCCGGCGCCCCACAGGTGTGCCCATGCCCTATGTTCGATGCGAACATACGGCGATGGAGTGATGTGTGAGGCGTGCGGGACGTGCGGAGGGCAGATGAACTCGCCGTGGGGGCGGACGCGACGCTCGTCGTAGACCCCGCGTCAGCCGGTCACCCGGCGGCCGGTCATCCGGCGCCCGGTCATCCGGCGGCCGAGGACGCGCCTGTGCGTGAACTCCCCCGCTTCTGGCCGCTGCTCCTCGTGGCCGCCGCCGTCGTCCCGGGTACCGCGCTCTTCCTGCTCGGCCAGGGCGTGAGCAAGGCCGCGCTGCAGGCCTGGCAGACGGTGTGTCTCGCCGTGATCGTGCAGGCGACGCCGTTCCTGCTGCTGGGTACGGCGCTGTCGGGGGCGATCAACGCGTTCGTGCCGGAGCGGGTGTTCACCCGGATGCTGCCCAGACGGCCCGCGCTGGCGGTGCCGGTCGCGGGGCTGGCCGGGGTGGTGCTGCCGGGGTGCGAGTGCGCGTCGGTGCCGGTGGCGAACAGCCTGATCGGGCGCGGGGTCACGCCGGCCGCCGCGTTCGCGTTCCTGCTCTCCGCGCCCGCCATCAACCCGGTCGTGCTGACCGCCACCGCCATCGCCTTCCCCGGCACGCCCCTGATGGTGCTGGCCCGGCTGCTCGCCTCGCTGGTCACCGCCGCCGTGATGGGCTGGCTGTGGCTCTGGCTGGGCCGGGAGGAGTGGCTGCGGCCGGCGGTGCGGCACACCGGGCACCAGCCGGGACGGCACCGCTGGACGGAGTTCCGGCGCGCCTTCCAGCACGACTTCCTCCAGGCGGGCGGGTTCCTGGTGGTCGGCGCCATGGCCGCGGCCACCTTCAATGTGGCGGTACCGCGTTCGGTGCTGGACACCTTCGCCGGTTCGCCCTGGCTGTCGGTGCTGTTCCTGGCCGCGCTGGCGATCATCCTGGCGGTGTGTTCGGAGGCGGACGCGTTCGTGGCGTCCTCGCTGACCGGTTTCTCGCCCACCGCCCGGCTGGCGTTCATGGTGGTCGGCCCCATGGTCGACCTCAAGCTGATCGCGTTGCAGGCGGGCACGTTCGGCCGGGCCTTCGCGGCCCGCTTCTCGGCCGCCACCACGGTCGTCGCGGTCCTGTGCAGTGTGCTGGTCGGAGGGGTGCTGCTGTGAGACGTCCGCTCCAGGTGACCCTGCTGGTCCTCTGCGGCCTGGGTCTACTGCACGCCTCGCTCTTCACCGACCTGTGCCTGCGCTACGTCAAGCCCGGGATGCGCCCGCTGCTGGTCGTGTCCGGGGTAGTGCTGCTGGTGCTGGGCATCGCGGAGGCGGCGACGCGGGAGGGGAGAAAGGGGCACGGAAGGCACGGGGGCCAGGCACATGGTGACTCCGCACATGGGAGCCACACACATGGAGGCCACGCACATGGGAGCCACGCACATGGGGGCCACGCACATGGTTCCGGACCACACGCCGAGGCCGGGCAGCACCATGGGGCGGACGCACACGCCGGCCATGACCACTCCGCCGTCCCCCGCGTCGCCTGGCTGCTGCTGCTCCCGGCGCTGAGCCTGCTCTTCTACGCCCCGCCGGCGCTCGGCGCGTACACCGCCTCCCGGCAGCCCGCCAAGGTGGTGGCGGAGCAGGACGACTTCGATCCGCTGCCGAAGACCTCGCCGCTGCCCATCACGCTCACGGACTTCACCACCCGGGTGCAGCAGGACCGCACGCTCGCCATCAAGGGGCGCACGGTGCGGATGAGCGGTCTGGTCACGCCGGTCGCCGGGGGCGGGAGCTGGGACCTGACGCGGATCATCATCTCCTGCTGCGCGGCCGACGCGCAGTCCGTGAAGGTCCGGATCTACAGCGACAGCATCCCGCCCGCCAACACCTGGGTGTCCGTCACCGGGAACTGGCATCCGGGCGGGAAGCTGGGCACGAAGTCCGCGCCGGTCGCGCTGGACGCCCGGACCACGAAGAAGATCCAGCGGCCGTCCAACGGCTATCAGGACGCGCTGCCGTTCCCCTCCGGCTGAGAGCTCGCCACCGGCTCCGGCCGCACCCCGGCCACCTGCTCCGGCTGGGCGCCGATCACCGGTACCGGCTCCGCCCGCGGGCCGGTCGCCGGCCGTCGGCCGCGGCCCACCTGGGAGCGGACCGCGCCGATGCTCGCCGCGATGACCAGGGCGATGGCGGCCGCCTCGGTGGCGGTCAGTGCCTGGTCGAGGATGAGGAAGCCGGCGGTGGCGGCGATGGCCGGTTCCAGGCTCATCAGGACGGCGAAGGTGTGGGCGGGCAGCCGGCGCAGGGCGAGCAGTTCGAGGGTGTAGGGCAGGACGGAGGAGAGGACCGCGACCGAGGAGCCGAGGGCGAGGGTGGTCGGGTTCAGCAGCTTGGTGCCGGCCTCGGCGATGCCCAGCGGGAGGAAGAGCAGGGCCGCGACCGCCATGGCCAGTGCGAGACCGTCGGCCTGCGGGAAGCGGCGGCCCGTGCGGGCGCTGAAGATGATGTAGGTGGCCCACATGGCGCCGGCCCCCAGGGCGAGGACGACACCTATGGGGTCGAGGTCGCCGAATCCCCCGCCGCCGAGGAGGAAGACGCCGGCCAGCGCCAGTCCCGCCCAGAGCAGGTTGATGAGGCGCCGGGAGGCCACCACGGAGAGGGCCAGCGGGCCGAGGACCTCCAGGGTGACGGCGGTGCCCAGCGGGATGCGGTCGACGGCCTCGTAGAAGAGGCCGTTCATCGCGCCCATGGTGATGCCGAAGACGATCACTGTGCCCCAGTCGGTGCGGGAGTGGCCGCGCAGCCGGGGCCGGCAGACGACGAGCAGGACCACGGCGGCGGCGAACAGCCGCAGGGTCACCACGCCGAGGGCGCCGGCCCTGGGCATCAGGGTCACCGCGAGGGCGGCACCGAACTGCACGGAGATCCCGCCGGCCAGCACCAGGCCGACGGGACCGAACGAGCCGAGCCGTCCCGGGACACCGGTGGCGGCGGGCGTGGGCGTCGACGTCGGCTGTGAGGTGCTGGGGGTGGTCACGGGCGGTCCAGGAGGGTAGCTGTTCATTACGATGCACTTCTTAGTCCAGGGTAGTGGACTTCGACAGGCGCGTGAACCCCTTATGGAACTGTCCTGGATGGTGAGATGCGTGGCCCGCCGGCCACCGTCAGGTGGTGACCTCCTCGCCGTTCGCGTTCCAGGCCCGGGTGAACCCCGGTACGTCCGAGGAGGCGAACACGGTCACCATGCCCGGCAGGTACTCGACATGCCCGGCGACCTGGTCATCGGGCGCGGGCGGGAACAGGACGTCGAGGTGGTCTCCCGAGGACAGTTCGTACTCCATGCCCGAAGGCTCGAACTGCACGGTGAGCGGCCCCTCGTAGGCGCTGATTCGGATACGCATCGGCTACCGGTTCCCCACTGGACGACACGTTCGGCCCCGCCCCGGGCGCGGGGCGGGGCCGAACGGCAGTGAAACGAGTCTTCAGGTGACCAAAAGCTACTTCACGTCGACGTAGTCGCCGGTCGCCGTCGAGGCGCCGGTGGTGGCGTTGGTCGCGAACGAGTAGCGGTAGTACCCGTCGGCCGTGGCCTTGACCGTGGTCTTGAGGGCGCCGCCGGTGCCGGCGGTGATGGTCTTGAGGGTGGTGTAGGTGGTGCTGCTCTTCTTGCGGTACTGCAGCTGCACCTTCTGCGACGCGTAGCCGGAGTACTTGCCGGTGTTCCAGTCGGCGCGCGTCAGCTTGCCGGTGACGGTGATGGTCTTGCCCTTCTTCACCGGCTCCGGGGTGGCGTCGACGGTCAGCTTGGAGGCCTTCTTGATCTTGCCGGTGCCGATGTTGTCGTCGAAGCTGTTGCTCTCGGACAGGTCCTCGCCGCCGATGGCAAGCTTCCAGGTGCCGGCGGCGCCGTTGCCCGGCATGTCGGCGGCCGCGTCGATGTTGAAGACGGCCTTGCAGCTGTAGACGCCGGTCTGGGTGGTCGACTCGGTGCAGACCGGGTCGTCGTCGGTGCCCAGGGCGCCGGTGATGGTGTCCGTGCTGGAGGGGTCGGTGCCCTGCCAGAGGAAGGCCTCCGTGACCGCGACGCCACTGGAGCTGGTGGCGGTGTACGTCGCGGTGACGGACTTCTTCGTGGTGGTGCCGAGGACGATGTCCTTGCCGCCGTTGACGACGCCCTTGGAGAAGGCGATGCTCCCGATTCCGGTCTTCGGCCGGACGGTCTGCGCGGAGTTCGTGGCGTGCGCGGTGTGCGCGGCCGACGCGGTGTTCGCGGAGAAGGAGCTGAGCCGCGCCTTCGCGCTCGGGTTCGACGCCGCCTGGGCGGCCACCGGGACAGCGAGCGCGGAGAGTGCGACCGCACCGGACAGAACGGTGGCCGCGACGCGTATACGCATGTGAATCCCCCTGGGATCGCGAGGGGCCCGGCGAGTCGCCCCCGGCCGAGCCCATTGGCGTACGCAGCCTACGAAGAGGATGGAGGATCCTTGAAGATCCCTTGTGCAATAGGTGTGTAACAAGGCCGATGTGACGGGCACTCACCGGAGTCGCGGCCCGTCCGGGCGCCGGATGCCCCGGACCCTCATGTGTGTACGCCCTTGACGAGGACCGCTCTTCCGTGTGTGTACGGATCGGCCCCTGCCGCCTCGAATCCCGCCGAGGCCAGAATTCCGGCGAGGGCGTCGGCCATGCGCTGGACGACAGTCTCGTGATGCCGGAGCACCGGAGGGATGTTTGAGAAGCCGCCCTTTTCGAGAAGGTCCACCGCAGCGGCTCTCAGGTCCTCACCCGTACGCCATGCGACAAGGACGCCACCGTCGGTGGACGGGTCGACGTGCACGCGTGTGCCGGACGTCCCGGGTGACGAGTCGCCTTCGGCGTCGCCCCGGTGGACGGGAAGCCCGCCCCGCTCCAGTTCCCGGCACACCTTGTCGGCCGGCGCGTTCCGTGCGGCGATGACGTCCGGTGATGCTTTCGGCGGGATGCCGAATCCGCTTCCGCCCACTCGCTTCTCACTCTCTTTCACCCTGCTCTTCCTCTCTTTCACCCTGCTCTTCGCAGGTCCTGGTGCGACGGGGCGGAGCATCCTGCCCGCGCCCGGAAAACCGTTCGCGCCCCGGGAGCCTTCGAGCGGAGACTGGTGGGGCGAACACATCGAACAGCTTCCCCGAGAACCGTGTGCCCCCCGTCACCCACAGGGGCATGCAGGGCTGGGACGAACTCGACCCGGGCCGGAACCCGTTCGCCTGGGACGAGGACGAGGAGGCCCATCTCCGCTCGCTGGTCCGCGAGTGGGTGCCGCCCGTGCTCTCCGGTATGGCCGGCTGGTGGCAGGGGGAACACTGGTGCGAACGCCAGGTCGACGCGATCGTCCGGGAGCGCTACGGCAGCTGGGCCCGGGGATGGAACTGGTGCCACCGGTACGGCGGCCCCATCGGCAGCTGGGTCACCGGGCCGAGTTCGGTGACGACCCCGGACGAGACCGCGGCACGTGTCGTGGCCGCGCTGTTGGAGTGGCGGGAGTGGCTGGAACGCATGGCCGAGCGCTTCGCCGAACTGGCGCCGCCGCCGGACGCCTCGCCCGAGGACCGCAGCTGGCACCTGGAGCGGGCCTGCGTCCGGCTGGTGACGTACGCGCTGGACTGCTCCGGAGCGGAGGGGGGCTGGCACGGGCAGGCGGCGCTGGTTCTGTGCTGGTTCCTCACCTCCACCGGCATGGACCGGGCCGAGGCCGCGCGAGCGGTGGACAGCGCGATCGGCGGCCGGTTCAAGAGCTGGGTCCCCCCTGAACAGACGCTGATCGATTCCGTCGGCGACGACCTCGCCGTCGGCCTCACCGGCCATGCCCCCTACCGGGACCATCGGGAGAGGGCGGCCCTGGAGGATCTCCATGACCGCTCCTGACAGCCTGTCGGTCTGGCTGCGCGTGCGCCGTGAGGCCGAGTGGCGGCACGCACCGGTTCTCCGGCGGGTCCCGTCCGGGAGTGACGGGTTCCGGACCTGGTGCGAAGGGCCGGTGCGCCGGCGCGACCCCGTTCGCGCCGAACGTCTGCTCGCCGCCCACGCCTTGGCCCTGGCCGATGCCGCACGCCTTGTCCCGCTGAGCTTCGCCGTGCTGTCCGGCTGGCAGCGCGAGATCCTCGGCGGACCGCAGGCGCCGTTCCGCGCGAACGACGCCTATGCGAAGGCCGGCCGCGAGCGCTACGGCCTGACCCCGCGCACCCGGGCCGACTTCGCGTCCTGCCTGCGCGAGACGACCGACCCGGACCTCCCGCTGGCGGCCCGCGCGGCCCGCGTGTACCTCGACGTGGCGTTCTTCCACCCGTTCGCCGACGGCAACGCCCGCGCCGCCCTGGTGGCCCTGGTGCACGTGCTGGCTCGGGAGGGCATCGTCCTTCCCGAGGTCGGCCCTCTCCAGACCACCCGCTACGCGGACGACCCGGCGGGCGCGGCCGACCTTGCGACTCTCATCGGGGTGCTCAACCGCCGCCGGCTCTGAAGCCTTCACCTTCTTGAGCCGTCCGGGGGCGGTTCAGATGCCGGGCCAGGGCTCCTCGTCGCGGAACAGGGGGCGGCCGTCGGGGAGTGTGGTGGGCACATCGGCCCCGTAGGCGGGCTGTATGTGGGCCTCGTACATGGGTTGGGGCCATAGCCCCGCGGCCGCGTACACGTTGTAGTCGTACATGTTCCCGTACGGCTGCTGGTAAGCGTACCCGTCGCCCTGGGGCGCCCCCACTCCCACCCCCACGGCCTCTGCCGCGGGTGCCGGTGCCGGGCCGCCCTGTTGTACGAACAGCGGCAGGCGCAGTTCGCCGGTGTCCATGATCGCGTTGTTCTGGGAGCGGTGCAGGCGGGAGTAGGCGCCGCCGCGGGCGAGGAGTTCGTCGTGGCGGCCGGTCTCGACGATACGGCCGCCGTCGACGACGAGGATGCGGTCGGCGTCGGGGGCGAGGTTGAGGTCGTGGGTGATCATGATGGTCGTCCGGCCGGTCATCAGGCGGCGCAGCGGTTTGACGACCCGGCGTGCGGCCATCGCGTCCAGGCCGGTGGTCGGTTCGTCGAGGACGAGGACGGGGGCGTCGCGCAGGATCGCGCGGGCGATGGCCAGGCGCTGGAGCTGGCCGCCGGACAGCCGGGCCGAGTTGGGGTCGATCCTGGTGTCGTAGCCGTCGGGGAGCCGGACGATGAAGTCGTGCGCGTCGGCGGCCTTCGCGGCGTCCTCGATGGCCTGGTCGCTGGCGCCGGGGCGGCCGCAGGCGATGTTGGCGCGGACGGTGTCATGCAGGACGAGCGTCTCCTGGGGCAGCAGGGTGACGTACTCGCGCAGGCGGGCCAGCGGGAAGTCGCGGAGGGGGACGCCGTCGAGGAGGACCTCGCCGCTGTCGGGGTCGTAGAAGCGCAGCAGCATCTTGGAGACGGTGGACTTGCCGGCGCCGCTGGGCCCGGTGATGATCACGAGTTCGCCGGGGCTGACGGCGAAGGAGAGGCCCTCCAGGGCGGTCTTGTCGGCGCCGGGGTAGCGGAAGCCGACCTCGCGGACCTCGATGGCGCCGTCGGGGCGGCCGGAGTCGGTGCCGCGGCGGGGGTCGGTGACCGAGGGCCGCACGTCGAGGATCTCGATCAGCCGTTCCGCGCCCGCCGTGGCGGCGGTGATGGTGAGGCCGAGCTGGGCGAGGCCGCGCACCGGCGGGTAGAGGTAGCCGAGGAAGGCGGAGAAGGCGAGGAGCTGGCCGAGGGTCATGCGGCCGGTGGAGATCTCCCAGGCGCCGATGCCGATCACCGCGAGGACGCAGACGGTCTCGATGACCGCGACGAGCTGTTCGTAGGCCTCGTTCAGGCGGGTGGAGCGGACGGAGGCGCGGAACCAGGCGCCGGCCTCCTCGTTCAGCCGGCGGCGTTCGGCGTCGCGGCGGTCGTACGCCTGGGTGAGCACGATGTTGCCGAGGGACTCCTCGACGACGGAGGTGATCGCGCCGTCGGCGACCCGGCCCTCCCGGGACACGTCCTTGATGGAGCTGGAGAAGCGGCGGGCGGCCAGCCAGAACAGGGGGGCGAGGACGAAGGTGGCGGCGGCCAGGTCCCAGCGCAGCCAGAAGGCGGCGGCCGCGTAGAAGACCGCGCTGAACAGGGCGGACGCGGCCCCGACGAGTCCGGAGACGACCATGGTCTCGATGGCGTCGACGTCGCTGGTCAGGCGGGAGAGCAGGTCGCCCTGGCGGTGGCGCTGGAAGAAGTGCGGGGGCAGCTGCTGGACGTGGTCGAAGACGTGTTCGCGCAGCCGCATGACGAAGCGTTCGGTGGTCCAGGCGGCGAGGGAGTTGCCGGCGTACGTGACGATCGCGCCGACGATCGCGATCGCCAGCCATTTCCCGGCCGGGCTCCAGAAGGCGCTCAGCGAGCCCTTCTGCAGGGCGTGGTCGGTGAGGTCGCTGAAGAGCAGGATGGCCTCGGTCTCGGCGAGCGCGGCGATCACCGTGCACACCCAGACGATCATCAGCCACTTGCGCAGGCCCGCGGTCAGCGGCCAGAAGCGGCGGAACGCGACACGGGCCGGGATGGTGGGCGTGTACTCGTCGTCGTCCTCGTCCCCGTCCTCGTATTCCGAGTCGTCGACTTCGTACTCGTATTCTGCGCCCTCGCTCTCCTTCGCACGCATTTCACACCACCTCCACCGTCCGACGCGGAATTACTTGAATTGCAGGAGCGAAAAAGGACCGACGGCGAACCGTCGGTCCTTTTTACGGCTGACTCAGCTGTCCTGGCCGGGGATCGGCTTCGGAGCCGGCTTCGGAGCCTTCTTCTTGGGCTTCGGCGGCGGCGGGGGCAGCTGCTTCTTGGGCTTGGGGGGCAGCGGGGCGAGCTTCTTGAGGCTCATTCCGACTCCTTGAGAGTTCGAAGTGCAAGTGGTGCGGGATGGTACGAGAATTCTCTTGGGCAACGTACGGGGATTTCGGATCGTCATCCTCGGCAATCCCCGCCGCCCGACACCGATGAACTTACACGGCCCAAATCCCAAGGGACGGCAAAGTCGGCTTGCGAACGGCAAACAGGTGCTGTGAGTACCTGGGTAACAGCTGTATAACGACCCTGAAGCTGAGAGTTCTCTTATGAACCTGAGAGCCAGCTTATGAAGCGGGGCGGCCGAACCCCCGGACAGGCGTCAGCGGCGGGCCATGTACACGTCGAACGCCTTGTGGAGCAGCCTGTTGAGCGGAAAGTCCCACTCGCCGAGGTACTCCACGGCCTCGCCGCCGGCCCCCACCTTGAAGCGGAGCAGCCCCAGCAGGTGGTTGGACTCCTCCAGGGTGTCGGTGATGCCCCGGAAGTCGTAGACGGCGGCGCCGAGTTCATGGGCGTCGCACATCATCCGCCACTGCATGGCGTTGTTGGGCTGGACCTCGCGTCTGCGGACGGTGGAGGCGCCGTAGGAGTACCAGACGTGCTCGCCGACGGTGAGCATGGTCGCGGCGGCGAGGACCTCGCCCTCGTGGTGGGCGAGGTAGAGGCGCATCCGGTCGGGGTGTTCGGCGGTCAGCGCGGTCCACATGCGCTGGAAGTAGGAGAGGGGGCGCGCGATGAAGCGGTCGCGCTCGGCGGTCTCGGTGTACAGCGCGTAGAAGGCGGGCAGGTCCTCGTACCCGCCCCGCACCACCTTCACCCCCGCCTTCTCCGCCTTCTTCACATTGCGCCGCCACTGCTGGTTGAGCCCGCGCTGGATCGCGTCCAGCGACCGCCCGGCGAACGGCACCTGGAACACGTACCGGGGCTGACCGGCCGCGAACCCCTCCTCCCCGCCCGGCTCCGCCTGCCGCCACCCCATCCGGCGCAGCCGGTCCGCGAGCTCCAGGGCACGGGGCTCCTGCGAGGTGGGCTCGGCGTCCCGCAGCCGCCGGGCGGCGGGATCGGCGATCGCCGCCTTCACCGCCTCCGCGCTCCATCGTCGTACGACGATGGGCGGCCCCATCTTCACGGTGAACGCCCCCCGCCCCTTCAGATACGCCAGCAGCGGATCCAGCCACCGCTCCAGTTCCGCGTCCCCCCAGTCGATGACGGGCCCCTCCGGCAGATACGCGAGATACCGCCGCACCCTCGGCAGCGCCCGCAGCAGCACCAGCCCGGCCCCCACCATCCGCCCCTCCCCGTCGAACCACCCCAGACTCTCCGCCGTCCAGTCGGGCTTCACCTCGCCCCAGGACGGCAGCTGCATATGGCTGGCGGAGGGCCGGGACCCGACGAAGGCGAGGTGCTCGGCGCGGGAGACGGGCTGGAGGCGGAGAGTTGCTGTCATCAGAGGAAGCTCCTGGACAGGTCGGCGATCGGTGTCGGCACTCGCATCAAGGACAACAGACGCGAACCCGGTCGGATTCGATCCCACGCAGGTGGGCCGGGGCGTGTCGGAACCGGTCCGGGAAGGGCTGAGCGGAGCCGCCGCCGGGCCAGGCCGGCACGGTCAGCTCGGGCCGGCGCGTACGCCAGTGGGCTGCGAGGGGGTACACCCGCCACCGGCCGCGTTTCTTGTTCAAGTTCCTGTGCGAGGGGCGATCTCCCCCTACTGGCTGGGCCTGCACGAGGTCGTCGTCACGGGACCGGTGCGCGGCACTCCTTCGTGGCCCATGCCCAGGAGGCGCGCTCGGGCGCTATCGCGCGCTGAAGAGGGCCAGGGCCTCGGAGTCCGAGGCGCGGGCCCGGAGGAAGTAGTCGGCCCATTCCTCGATGCCGGGGTAGGAGCACGCGGCCACGAGGCGGGCGGTGGCCGTAGGGATGTCGTACGGGGTGACGCGCAGGTCGGTGCCGGGGCCGAGGAGGCACCAGTGGGCGCCGGGGCGGCCGTAGGGCATGCCCACGCTGCCGGGGTTGACGACGAGGCGGCCGTGGGCGAGGCGGGTGTAGGGCATGTGGGTGTGGCCGCAGACGACCGTGCCGATCCCGGGGTCGACCTCGGCGAAGACCTCGGCCCAGCGCTCCGGTGGCGAGTCGACCAGGACGATCTCCTCGTCGTCGCGGGGAGTGGCGTGGCAGAACAGGACCCGGCCGAGGCCCCGGACGGTGAGCGTCGCGGTCTTCGGGAGCCCGGCCAGGAAGTCGACCTGGTCCACCCTGAGGGCGTGCGCCGCGAACGGGCCGATCGGGTCCGGGATGTCGGCGCGCTCACCCCTGCGGTACTCGACCAGCTCCCGGTCCGCGTTCCCCGACAGCCACAGCACCCGGTCGCCCAGCGCCCGCAACACGTCGACCACCTCGGCCGGTTGCGGGCCCGCGGTGATGTCGCCGGTGAGGACGACACGGTCGGCACGGGACACGTCCGGTTCCGCCAGCACCGCCTCCAACGCCGGCAGCACACCGTGGATGTCGGAGAGGACAGCCACCCGGCCGACCTCGGGTTCGGGTTCGACCTCGGGTACGGGTTCGACCTCGGGTACGGGTTCGACCTCGGCTTCGGTTTCGGGTTCGGCGCCGCTCATTCGGCCTCACCGTCCAGTGCCTCCGCCAGCACCTCCGCCAGGTGTCTCCCCCGCACGCCGGCCAGCTGTTCCAGCTGGGTCCGGCAGGAGAAGCCGTCGGCCAGGACCAGCGTGCCCGGGTCCGCGTCCCGGACCGCGGGGAGGAGCTGTTCCTCCGCGCACGCCCGCGACACCTCGAAGTGGCCTTTTTCGAAGCCGAAGTTGCCGGCCAGGCCGCAGCAGCCGCCGGTCAGGTCGCCGGTGAGGCCCGCGGCCTCGCGGAGGCGGCGGTCGGGGGCGTCGCCCAGGACCGCGTGCTGGTGGCAGTGGGTCTGGCCGGTCACCGGCCGGTCCAGGCGGGGCGGCCGCCAGTCCGGGGCCAGCCGTTCCAGGGCCTCCGCGAACGTGACCACCAGACCCGCCAGACGGGCGGCACGGGGATCGTCCGGGAGGAGCTCCGGCAGGTCGGTGCGGAGGGCGGCGGCACAGCTGGGCTCCAGGACCACGAGCAGAGAGACGACGGGGTCGTCCGTGTCATCCGGGTCGTCGTCCGGGTCGTCCACGTCCGGCAACTCGTCCGGCAAGTCGTCCGGCAAGTCGTCCGGCGCCGGCAGGAACGGCTCCAGCAGGAACGGTTCCAGCAGGTCGAGCGTGTCGCGCAGCACCGCGCGGGCGCGGTCCAGCTGGCCCGTGGAGAGGTACGTCAGTCCGCAGCAGGCGCGGGTCCGGCGGGAGCGCCAGGGGTTCATGCTGACGCCCCGCAGCTCGCCCTCCTCGGAGAGGTGCACCTGCCACCGTCGGTCGGGCAGCTCGGTGACGCTCACCCCGGCCGCCTCCAGCACCCGGACCGCCGCCCGGCCCACGGACGGCGACAGGTACTCGGTGAAGGTGTCCGGCCAGAGGAAGACCCGCCGCGTCGGGATGTCCGGCCGGCGTCCGGCCCGCAGGTCCGCCATCCACCCCCGCACCCGCTCGCGCTGCCGTCTCCGCTGCCACCGGCCGAACGTCTCCGTCGCCAGCCGGGGGATCGTCCGCTCCGGCGCGATCCCGCCCAGGCGTCGGGCGAGCGCCGCCAACGGCCTTACCGAGGCGAGGGCGTTGACCAGCCGCGCCGTGCGGGTGCGCTCGACCAGGCGCAGCCACTGCGGCAGCCGGCCCATGCTGTAGTGGGCGGCGGGGCGGCGGCGGTCCGCGTAGTGGTGGTGCAGGAACTCCGCCTTGTACGTCGCCATGTCCACCCCGACCGGGCAGTCCGAGCGGCAGCCCTTGCAGGACAGGCAGAGGTCGAGGGCGTCCCTGACCTCCGTCGAGCGCCAGCCGTCCGTCACCAGGTCGCCCGCCAGCATCTCGTGCAGCAGCCGGGCCCGGCCGCGGGTCGAGTGCTCCTCCTCGCCGGTCGCCCGGAACGACGGGCACATGACGGACGGCCCGGAGACCGACGTCGTACGGCATTTGGCGACGCCCACGCAGCGCCGTACGGCCGCGGCGAAGTCGCCGCCGTCGGACGGGTAGCCGAAGGCCACGTCGACCGGTTCGCGGGGGAGGACGGCGAAGCGGAGGTTCGTGTCGAGGGGGGCGGGTCTGACCAGCATCCCCGGGTTGAGGAGGTCGTCGGGGTCCCACACCCCCTTCGCCCGCTCGAACAGCGCGACCGTCTCCGCGCCGTACATCGCCGGGAGCAGTTCCGCCCGCGCCTGGCCGTCACCGTGCTCGCCGGAGAGCGAACCGCCGTGGGCGACGACCAGGGCGGCCAGCTCCTCCGAGAAGCGGCGGAAGCGGGCCACGCCCGCCCCGGTGAGCAGGTCGAAGTCGATCCGGACGTGGATGCAGCCGTCGCCGAAGTGGCCGTACGGGGTGCCGCGCAGGCCGTGCGCCGACAGCAGGCCTCTGAAGTCCCGCAGATACGCGCCGAGTCGGGCCGGCGGCACCGCGCAGTCCTCCCAGCCGGGCCAGGCCTCGCTGCCGTCCGGCATCCGGGTGGCCGTGCCGGAGGCGTCCTCGCGGATGCGCCAGAGCGCGCGCTGCCCGGCCGGGTCGGTCACGACCAGCGCGTCGACGGTGTCGGCCGCCGCGGTGATCGCCTCGGCACGCGCGCGTGCCTCCGCCGCCGTCTCCCCGCCCGTCTCGACGAACAGCCACGCGCCGCCGCGCGGCAGCCCGGCCGAGGACGGCACCAGGTCGGCGGCCATGCCCTCCACCGTCAGCGGGCCGAAGGGCAGCAGGCCGGCCGCGGCCTCCGCCGCCGCGCCCTCGTCGCCGTATCCCAGCACCGCCAGCGCACGCGCGCGCGGGGACTCTACGAGCCGGACCACCGCCTCCGTGAGGATCCCCAGGGTGCCCTCGCTGCCGCAGAAGGAGCGGGCCACGTCGGCGCCCTTCTCGGGCAGCAGGGCGTCCAGCGCGTAGCCGGAGATACGGCGGGGCAGGTCGGGGAAGCCCGTGCGCAGCCGCGCCAAGTCGCCTTCCACCAGGGCCCGCAGGCCGTCCGGCGCCCCCGCCCAGCCCTGCCCGAGCCGCAGCCGCTGCCCGCGCGCGGTGAGCACGGAGAGCTCGCGCACGCTGTCCGCCGTCGTACCCCAGGCCACGCTGTGCGAGCCGCAGGAGTTGTTGCCGATCATCCCGCCGAGCGTGCAGCGGCTGTGGGTGGCGGGGTCGGGGCCGAAGCGCAGTCTGTGCGGGGCGGCGGCCTCCTGGAGGCGGTCCAGGACCAGGCCCGGCTGGACGACGGCCGTACGGGTGGCCGGGTCGAGGTCGAGCACGCGGTTCATATGGCGGGTGAAGTCCAGCACCACGCCGGTGCCCGTCGCCTGACCGGCGATCGACGTGCCGCCGCCGCGCGCGACCACCGGCACACCGTGCGCCCGGCAGACCTGGAGTACGGCCGCCACGTCGTCCGCGTCCCGGGGGGCCACCACCCCCAGCGGGACCCGCCGGTAGTTGGACGCGTCCATCGTGACCAGCGCCCGCGACGTGACGTCGAACCCCACCTCGCCCCGGACCGCCCCGCGCAGCTCCGCCTCGACATCCACCATGCCTCCCAGTCTGCCCGCCACCACTGACAGTGACGAGGGGTCCCGCCCCGAACCGCCACCGACGCGGCCCTCCTCCGCATGGCGGGCCGTATGACGGGCCGCGCGATGGGTCGTATGACGGACCGCATGACGGGCCGCGTGACGGGCCGCATGACGGACCGCGCGACGGACCGCATGACGGGCCGCAGGACGGGCCGCAGGACAGCGCACGGCACCCGACGCGCGTCGGGGACGGCTCGGGGCGGCCTGGGACAGCCTGGGACGGCTCGGGACAGCTCCCTTCGGGGGATTCCCGCTGGTCGCCGTCTGCCGTCGACCGGCCCGGCACCGGCCGCGGGCGGCCCGCGCACGACCGGTGCCACCCCTCCTCCCACCCCGCCTCCCACCCCCTCTCCCGCCGCCTCTCCCACCGCCCCCGCGCCCGTCTCACCCGACGGACTACATTTCGACCACGTTTCCCCCACCGGTACGCTCCCCCCGTGGCTGACATCGAGATCCCCGCTGACATCAAGCCCGCCGACGGACGCTTCGGCGCTGGCCCCTCCAAGGTGCGGACGGAGGCGCTGGAGGCGCTCGCCGCGACCGGAACGTCTCTGATGGGCACCTCCCACCGCCAGGCCCCCGTCAAGAACCTGGTCGGCCAGGTCCGCGAGGGCATCAGCTCGCTGTTCTCCCTCCCGGACGGCTACGAGGTCATCCTCGGCAACGGCGGCTCCACCGCCTTCTGGGACGTCGCCACCCACGGTCTGATCGACGGCAAGTCGCAGCACCTGAACTTCGGTGAGTTCTCGTCCAAGTTCGCCAAGGCGGCCAAGCTCGCCCCCTGGCTGGCCGAGCCCACCGTCATCGCCTCCGACCCGGGCACCCACCCGGAGCCGCAGGCCGAGGCCGGCGTCGACGTCTACGCGTTCACCCACAACGAGACCTCGACCGGTGTCGCCATGCCGATCAAGCGGGTCGCGGGCGCCGACGAGGGCGCGCTCGTCCTCGTGGACGCCACCTCCGGCGCCGGCGGCCTCCCGGTGGACATCGCCGAGACCGACGTCTACTACTTCGCCCCGCAGAAGTCCTTCGCCTCCGACGGCGGCCTGTGGATCGGCGTCTTCTCCCCGGCCGCGATCGAGCGCGCGGAGCGCGTCCACGCGTCCGGCCGGCACATCCCGGAGTTCTTCTCGCTGCCCACGGCGATCGACAACTCCCGCAAGAACCAGACGTACAACACCCCGGCTCTCGCCACCCTCTTCCTGCTCAACCAGCAGCTGGAGTGGCTCAACGGCCAGGGCGGCCTCGCCTTCTCCACCGGCCGCACCAAGGACTCCTCGACCCGCCTGTACACCTGGGCGGAGGAGTCCAAGTACGCCACCCCGTTCGTCTCGGACCCGGCCAAGCGCTCCCAGGTCATCGGCACCGTCGACTTCGCCGACGAGATCGACGCGGCCGCCGTCGCCAAGGTGCTGCGCGCCAACGGCATCGTCGACACCGAGCCCTACCGCAAGCTCGGCCGCAACCAGCTCCGGGTCGCCATGTTCCCGGCGATCGACCCGGCGGACGTCGAGGCGCTGACGAAGTGCATCGACTACGTGATCGAGAAGCTCTGACGGCGCGCCGTCTCCCGCCAGAAGCAACTCCCGTAAAAAGCTGTTGGTTTACGCGCCGGGCATGAGCCGGGCAAAACCATCCGCGGATCATTGAGTCTCCTTCGTCGCACACCGGACACTGTGTGCCCCGTGCGACGAAGGAGATCCACGCCTCCATGAACAGACCCATACCGGGTACCCGCAGGATCACCTGGAAGGACGGCGTCTTCCGGGTACGCCGCCCGCAGTCCGGCAAGCAGACCGTGGGCGTCAGCCTCCTGGACGCCCCCGAGCCGCGCCGTCTGCACGGGATCAAGCCGGTGCGGGTGCGGGGCTGAGCACCGAGCGCGACGAGGGGCGCCCGGTGGTGGCCACCGGGCGCCCCTGTCTCAGGCAGCGGAACAGCTCACGCTCGGCACCGCCCCGCCGCCCGGCGCGCCCCCGAACCCGAAGCTCACCGAACCGCCCGCCGGGACCGTCCCGTTGTGCGCCGCGTTGACCGCGGTGACCGTCCCGCCGCTCTGGGTGTACGACGCGTTCCACATGTTCGTGACCTGCTGCGGCCCGCTCCACGTCCAGGTCACCGTCCACGAACCGATCGCCGTGGAACCGGTGTTGGTGACCGTGACGTCGGCGTTGAAGCCGCTCCCCCAGTCACTGCTGACGGCGTACGAGGCCGAGCAGGAGGCCGTCGAACCGCCACCGCCACCGCCCCCACCTCCGCCCCCGCCCGTGCCGGTGCTCGGGAACAGCGGCGCCTTCACGCTCGCCAGATACCCGTCCTTCACCGTGTCCACGGTCACCCAGTCGTCCTTCAGGATCCCGCCCGTGTCACCGGAGTTGGGGTTCCACGACCAGAAGGTCCACTGGAAGGAGTCGGCGCCGTACGTCGAGGTCGGCCGGAGGTAACTGACCAGTGCGGCCAGCCACTTCTGGTCCACGGTCGAGGCGAGCGTCGTACCGAACTCGCCCACCCACACCGGGGCGATGTTCTGCTTGAAGATGTAGCCCCAGTACGCGTCCCAGACCCCCGGCATGTTGGCCGGGAAGGTCGGATCGCTGAACCAGCTCTGCTGGGCCACGCTGGTCGCGTAGTCGTGGGCCGAGTACACCACCCGGTTCGCCACCGACAGCTGCACCGGGTACTGGGCCACGCCCATCAGGTTGCCGCCCCACCAGCCGGAGACGCCGTTGAACGTCTGCACGCCCTCGACGAAGACCAGCAGGTCCGGGTTGACGGACAGGACGGCGTTCCCGGCCCGCTGGGCGGCCAGCCGCCAGTCGACCGTCGTGTCGCCGCAGCCCCAACAGGCGGGATCGTGGGGCTCGTTGTGGAGGTCGATGCCGATGACGGTCGGATCGGCCGCGTACCGCGACGCCAGGGCCTTGAGGTCGGCGATCCAGGTCGACTCGGGGACGGACGAGGTGTACCAGAGCGCCGACTGGCCGCCGGCGTCCGGGCGGTGCCGGTCGAGGATGACCCGGAGGCCGTCCTGACCGGCGTAGGCCACGATCCTGTCCATCACCTGCAGCGAGTTCAGCCCCTGCAGGTCGGCGTTCTTGCCGTTGCTGAAGTCGATGCTGTTGGGGACGGTGGTGGACTTGAGGATGTCGTCGCTGTAGGGCAACCGGATGGTGTTGTAGCCCAGCGACCTCATCTGGTCGATCATGCTCTTGTAGTCGCGCGACCAGAGGCCGTGCACCACGTAGTTGGCGGTCTCGAAGCCGAACCAGTTGATCCCGGCGATCCGGACCGGCTGCCCGGCCGCGTCCAGGATCTGCCGTCCGCTGGTGTGCCAGTAGCCGGCGCCCGGGGCGGTCGCCGCGTGCGCGGAGCCCGTCGCACCGGCGAGGGGCAGCAGGAGCGCGGCGGCGGCAGCACACAGCGCTCTGCGCAGGGTGCGTAAGCGGAACATGTGCCTGTTCCTCTCGGGAGGTTGGCGCGGTCCCGGAACACATGGGAGCGCTCCCACGCACCGCGCACCTCCCAGGAAACTGACACACCATCATCACGTCAAGACGTACGACGGCCCGGTCCGCCCCGCGCCGGGGCGGACGGTCAGCCGAGCACGGCGGTGATGCCGCTGATCACGCCGGTGGAGGTGACGACGACGGTGACCGTGAGGGGCTGGACCCGACGGGGCGCCCCGGTGGGCGGGACCAGCAGGAAGGTCGGCTTGACGTTGAGTGTCGTGGTCGCCGCCGCCGAGAAGGGGGCGTTGTTCCGCTGGGCGCCGACGAGGTAGTAGGTCGCGTGGCTGGTGAGACCGGTGCTGGTGGTGTCGTCCAGGCTGCTGATGATCTGGGCGGTGCCGCCGCCGGCCGCGCCGGGCAGGGTGATGACGGAGATGTCGAGGGTGCCCTTGACGTGGACCGACTCGGTGGGGCCGGCGATGTCGCCTTCGAACGGCCGGCTGACCGAGCTGAACTGCGGGAGAGCGGCGGCGGCCGCGGTGCGGGCCGTCCGGGCGGGCTCGGCCGCGGCGGCGGTGCCGGCGGTCGCGGGGACGGTCAGGCCCAGGGCGGCCGTGAGCAGGCCGGCCTTCCTGGCCAGGCGGAGGGCGGTGCGGGACATGGGTGCTTCCATTCCGTGAGGCGGGACCCGGTTCCTGTTGCCGCCCCCGTCCCGCGGGACGCTTCCCAGCCTGCGGTCACCGCCGTGCCACCGCCCCGCCGGTGAGCCGGACGGGTGACGCCCGGCCCCGGCCCGGTGCCGCTCAGTGCCGGCGGGCGGACGGGCGCCGCAGCCGCCGCAGCCCGAGGAAGGCGAGCACGACGGCGCCGACGGCGACGGCGCCGCCGACCTTGACCTGACCGGTCGCCGTACCGCCGCCGTCGCCGGCCGCGGCCGAACTCCCGCCGCCGGACGACGACTTGGCGGAGCCGCCCCCCGGCACGTCCTCCGCCTGCACCGGGCTGTCGGAGCCCTCGCTGCCGTACATCAGCCTGGTCCCGTCGGCGGAGTAGCTGATCGACTCGCCCTGCTTCTGCAGCGGCACGTCGAGCCGGCCCTCGCGCTTGATGGCGCCGCCGTTCCAGTCGTAGTAGATCCCGCCGAAATAGCCGCGCACGGCGAGCTGCTCGCCGTCCGGCGAGAAGGCCGCGTCGGTGGCCCAGAGGTCGACGGTGGCGACCGGCTTGAAGATGTTCGTCCCCGAGGAGGAGAGCGTGGCCGGGCCCTCGTACAGGTGCCCGCCGTCCTCCTTCTTGTCGATGATGTACACGCGGCCGGTCTTGGGGTGGACGATCAGCGACTCGGCGTTGCGGGCGCCGTTGGAGTACTTGACGACGTACTGCGTGGCCCGGACGGTCTGGTCGACGAGCTTCTTCGGCTCGGGCAGCTTGTAGATCCACACGTACGGCCAGCTGCCGTCGAGGTTGTCGCCGATGTCGCCGACGTAGATCTGGTTGTCGGGGCCGATGGAGATGGCCTCGACGTCCCGGGGCTTTCCGATCCCGCTGAGGGTGACGGTGGCGACGGTCTTCCCGGTCGCGCTGTCGATGGCGTAGATGTACGGCCCGTCGTCGCTGTCGTTGTGCGTCCAGTAGATGCCGGGGTGCAGATGGGAGGCGGCGAGACCGCTGGACTCGGTGATGCGCGGGTCCTTGATCGTGAACCCCTGGTCACCGGTGCCGTCCGCCGCGGCGGCGGAGGCGGCGGGTGTCAGGGCGAGGGCACCCGTGAGCAGGAGCCCGGCGAGAAGGGCGGGCGGTCGTCGGCGCATGGGTCCAAGCCTGCCATCCCGCCCTGTGTTCCACGGCGGGGGCCGCGGCGGACGGCGTACGTGGTGGGCCTCACATCGCACCGCTCCCCTCTGATCGTCCATCATGAGCGGATGCTCAGGTTCATGCCCGTCGGGGACTCGATGACGATCGGCAGCACGGGCGAGCACACATGGCGGTACCGCATGTGGCAGCACCTGTGCGCGACGTACGGCGGCCCGTTCACCCTGGTCGGCCCGCGCGAGACGCTCTACGACAAGCTCGCCGAGGCGCCCGTCTCGTACGCCTACGCCGACCCCGACTTCCCGCGCGCCCACCTGGCCGGCTGGGGCGAGGGCTGGCTGCACATGGCGCCGCTGATCGGGGAGGCGGTGCGCGCCGGCCGGGCCGACGTGCTGCTGGTCTCGCTCGGCCTGATCGACCTGGGCTTCTACACGAACGCGGAGCAGACGGCGGAGAACGTACGGTCCTTCGTCGCGGCGGCCCGGGAGGCCAACGCGCGGATCGGCATCGTCGTGCTGCCGGTGATCCCGAACGTCCGGGCCCTGACGGACGCGCCGTTCGCGCGGCAGGTGGCCCTCTTCAACGAGTTGCTGGCGAAGGCGGTGGCCGACCTGGACGAGCCCCGCTCACCGCTCCTGCTGGCCTCGCCCCCGGAGTCGTACGACATCGACACGGACACCTACGACGGCACGCACCCCAACGCGAGCGGGGAGCACCGGATCGCGGAGGCGTTCGCGGAGGCGATGTGGCAGGGGTGGGACGTCGGGCAGCCGTACGAGGCGGGAACGGACTGACCGATTTCCGCCGTTGCCCGGTCACTGTGCGTATCGTTGAACCGCGCGGCCGTACTCGTGCGGAGGGCGGCCGGGGAGGAGCGCCAGGATGACCGTCCTCGAAGACAGGATCGCGATGGCCGAGAGCGACGACGAGATCACGCTGGACGAGATGTTCGAGCGGATCGAGAAGATGCCCGCCCCCGAGGGATACAAGGTCGAGATCGTCGAGGGGACCGTCTTCATGTCGCCGCAGCGGGACACCCACTGGGAGATCATCGCGGACATCTTCGAGCAGTTGCGGACCAAGTACCCACGGAAGCGGGTCAAGTCCGACGTCCGTATCGACTACCCGGGACACCTCAACGGGTTCGCGACGGACGTGACGTTGGTGGCCGAAGGCGCCGCCAAGACCGAGAAGGGGCTCTGGCTCCACCAGGACGTCGAGTTCGTCGCCGAGGTCATCTCCAAGGGCACCGCGGCCAACGACTACGGCGCGAAGAAGACCGCGTACGCCAAGGCCGAGGTCCCCGTCTACCTGATCGCCGACCCCTACCAGCGCCGCTGCCACGTCTTCACCCACCCCAAGGGAGACGACTACGCGACCGAGACCCGGGTGGACTTCGGCACCGACGTCGACCTGACCGGCACGGTCGTCGACCTCGTTCTCAAGACCGACGAGTTCCCGGCCGACTAGCTAGTCCTGGGCGTCGTAACGCTCGCGGGCCTCGTGGACCTCTTCGATGTGGGTCTCCGCCCAGTGCTTCACCGAGGCCATCAGCTCCGAGAGGCTGCGGCCGAGCGCGGTGAGTTCGTAGTCGACGCGGACCGGCACGGACGGGGTCACCGTGCGGCTGACCAGGCCGTCGCGCTCCAGTGAACGCAGCGTCTGCGTCAGCATCTTGGGGCTCACGCCCGCCATGGTGCGGGAGATGTCGCTGTAGCGGCGGGGGCCCGGCACGAGGGCGGCCAGGGTCAGGCAGGCCCACTTCTCGCTGATACGGCCGACCAGTTGGTGGGTGGGGCAGGCCTTGATGAACGCGTCGTACTCGACGCGGGCCTGT
Organism: Streptomyces sp. NPDC048288; assembly: GCF_043201555.1. Classification (NCBI taxonomy): domain Bacteria; kingdom Bacillati; phylum Actinomycetota; class Actinomycetes; order Kitasatosporales; family Streptomycetaceae; genus Streptomyces; species Streptomyces sp. NPDC048288. The sequence goes on along the minus strand of NZ_JBICZD010000013.1, from coordinate 264,661 downwards.
TCGCGCCGCTGGGCCGCGGTCGTGGTCGCCATGGCTCACCTCCTGGGTAGGTACGCACTTACGGGTAACTACTTCCCGATGGATAGTAGCTCTTCCTAGGGTTGTCGGCAGCTGAGGAGATACCTGAGCAGAAGCCGATATCCAGGAGTTTTCTGACATGCGTGCTGCAGTGGTGAGGTCGTTCGGCGGGCCCGAGGCCGTGGAGGTCGTGGAGACCGGGGTGCCCGAGCCGGGCGGGCGGCAGGTGCGGATCAAGGTGGCGGCGGCCGCGCTGAACCCGGTGGACGCCGGGGTGCGGTCCGGGGTGTTCGGAGCGGAGGGGCAGCAGGCCGGGCTGGGCTGGGACGTCGCCGGGACGGTGGACGCGGTGGGCGCCGGGAGCGACTGGGCGGTGGGCGACGAGGTGGTCGCCCTGGTGGCCGGCTTCGGCAGGCCGCTGGGCGCGCACGCCGAGTACGTCGTCGTGGACGCGGACGCGGTGGCAGCGGCCCCGAAGTCCGTCGACGCGGTGGCCGCCGCCACCCTCCCCCTGAACGCCCTGACCGCCGCCCAGGCCCTGGACCTGCTGGAACTGAAGCCCGGCCAGTCACTGCTGGTCACCGGCGCGGCCGGGGCGGTCGGCGGATACGCCGTGCAGCTCGCCGCCCGTCAGGGGATCACCGTGACCGGGCTGGCCCGCGCGGAGGACGAGGAGCTCGTACGGTCCCTGGGGGCCGCCTCCTTCAGCAGCGGTGCCGTCGCGGCCGGGAGCGTCGACGGGGTGCTGGACGCGGCGCTGCTCGGCGCGGCGGCCCTGGACTGGCTGCGGGACGGGGGCGTCTTCGTCAGCGCGATCCCGGGCGCGGCGCCGGAGCCGGTGCGCGGGGTGCGGACGGTGTCCGTGTCGGTGAGCGCGGACGGCGCACGGCTGGCGGAGCTGTCCGGCCTGGTGGACGAGGGTGTCCTGACCCTCCGGGTGGCCGGCACGTACCCCCTGGCGGAGGCCGCGAAGGCACACGCCCGGCTCGCCGAGGGCGGGGTGCGGGGACGGCTGGTGCTGGTGCCGTAGCGCCCGCCCCCGCCGGCCGACCGGCACAGGTCCTTGCCTAGAGCGCACTCCACGCCGTTGGCTGGGTGACCATGAAGTACACGCAGCTCGGACGTACCGGACTCAAGGTCAGCCGACTCGTCCTCGGCACCATGAACTTCGGCCCCCAGACCGACGAGGCCGACAGCCACGCGATCATGGACGCGGCGCTGGACGCCGGCATCAACTTCTTCGACACCGCCAACGTCTACGGCTGGGGCGAGAACAAGGGCCGTACCGAAAGCATCATCGGCACCTGGTTCGCCAAGTCCCCCGCCCACCGCGACAAGGTCGTGCTCGCCACCAAGGTGTACGGCAACATGGCGGGCGACGGCGACGCCTGGCCCAACCACGACAAGCTGTCGGCCCTCAACATCCGGCGGGCCGTGGACGCCAGCCTGAAGCGGCTGCAGACCGACTACATCGACGTCTACCAGTTCCACCACGTCGACCGGCGGACTCCCTTCGAGGAGATCTGGCAGGCGATCGACGTGCTGGTGCAGCAGGGGAAGATCCTCTACGTCGGATCCTCGAACTTCCCCGGCTACAAGATCGCCCAGGCCAACGAGATCGCCGCCCGCCGGGGCGGGACCATCGGCCTGGTCAGCGAGCAGTGCCTCTACAACCTCGCCGAGCGGCGCGCCGAGATGGAGGTCGTCCCGGCCGCCCAGGAGTACGGCCTCGGGGTCATCCCCTGGTCGCCGCTGCACGGCGGGCTGCTGGGCGGTGTGATCAAGAAGGAGGTGGAAGGCGGACGCCGGGCCGGTGGCCGGGCCGCCGACGCCCTCGCCAACACCACCATCCGGGCCCAGATCCAGGCCTACGAGGACCTGCTCGACAAGCACGGCGTGGAACCCGGCGAGGCCGCCCTGGCCTGGCTGCTCACCCGCCCCGGCGTCACCGGGCCGATCGTCGGCCCGCGCACCGCCGAGCAGCTGGACTCGGCCCTGCGAGCGGTCGACCTCGACCTCAACGAGGAACTCCTGGCCGGCCTCGACGAGATCTTCCCGGGCCCTGGCCCGTCCCCGGAGGCCTTCGCCTGGTAGCCGACGTCAGGGGCAGCGCCCCGTAGGGGGCGCGGGGCCGTATCGATGTGCGGCTCCGCCGCGTGGGCGCGACCAGCCACCCGCGGCGGAGCCGAAACCCGACCGCAGTTTCTCCCCGCCGCCCTCACCTCATCGCGGAGGCCACCGCGACCACCACGAACAACAACACCAGCACACCGGCCATGATCCGGTTCCGAGTCTTCGGGTCCACGCAACGAGCCTAACCGGCCGCCCCGAGCCCCCAGCGGCCGACCACCTCGTACCGCGGCTGCTCCCCCGGCACCCCCGACGTCGGCAGATTGCTCCGCACCAGCGCCAGCTCCCCCACCGTCCAGGTCCGGCTCGCGAACTCCGCGAGCAGCGCGGTGTACGGCCGTACGTCCACCGCGTCCCGGCTGCGGGCCACCGTCAGGTGGGCCTTGTAGCGGCGGTGCTCCCCCATCGGCAGGCCCGCCTTCCGGGCCGCCGCCTCCGCGCGGTCGGCCAGCAGCCGCAGGGTCTCCAGGTCGCCGCGGGCGCCCGCCCACAGGGCCCTGCCGTGCCCGAACTGTCCGCCGCCCGCGACGGCCAGCGGGAAGGGGGCGGTGCGGTGGGCGGCACGGGCCAGCCGCTCCGAGAGGTCCGGTACGGCCTCGTCCTCGACCTCGCCGTAGAACGCGAGGGTGTAGTGCCAGCCGGGGCGGCCGGTCCAGCGCAGCGCGTCCGCGCCCGGCAGCTTCCGCAACTCGGCCACGCGCCCGGCGAGTTCGGCGGCCACGTCCGCGGGGGGCAGCACGGCGGCGAAGATTCTCATGCCGACCACCCTGCCATCATGGGGAGATGCGGATCACCATCAGAGAAGGCGGGCCCGACGACATACCCGTGATGCTCGGCATGCTCGACAGCTGTGTCGAGTGGCTGGTGGGGCAAGGGCGGACCGAGCAGTGGGGGACGGCACCCCTGTCGGCGAACGCGAAGACCGTGGAGTCGGTCGTCCGGTACATGGACGAGGGCGTGGCCTACATCGCCGAGGCGGACGGGGTGCCGGCGGCCACGCTGACCCTCACGGACGCCCCCGGCGCCTATCTGGCCCAGCTGCCGCCGCCCGGCGAGCCCGAGCGGTACATCCACTGGCTGGCCTCCGACCGCCGGTTCCGGGGGCACGGCGTCGGCAGCGCCCTGCTGGCGCACGCGGCCGAGGAGACCCGGCGGGCCGGGGTCGCGCTGCTGCGGGTGGACTGCTACGCGGGCGCCGACGGAAAGCTCGTCCGCTACTACGAGAGCAACGGCTTCACCCGAACCGACACCTACACCGCCCCCGGCGACTGGCCGGGGCAGGTGCTGGCCCGGCGGCTCTAGGCCCCCGGGCCTGCGCGGGTCAGGCCGCCGGGGCGAGCTGTTCCTGGGTCTCTCTCGGTACGAACCGCACGCGTGGGTGGCCGCGGTGCCAGCCGACCGAGACCCGCAGGTTGCCGACGCGGGCCAGGACCAGGCCGATGCCGATCGCGGCCACCGCGGCGATCGCGCCGCCGACGGCGAGGCCCGCCCGGACGCCGTACGCGTCCGTGATCCAGCCGGCGATGGGCGCGCCGATCGGCGAGCCGCCCATGAACACCATCATGTAGAGGGACATCACCCGGCCGCGCATGGCCGGGTCGGTGCCCATCTGGACGGTGGTGTTGCCGGTGACGTTGACGGTCATGCCGAACATGCCGATCGGCACCATGAGCAGGGCGAACAGCCAGAGGGACGGCGCGGTGGCGGCCACCACCTCCAGGGCTCCGAAGGCGACGGCCGCCGCGATCATCACCCGCATCCTCGCCGTGCCGCGTCTGGCCGCGAGCAGGGCGCCGACCAGGGAGCCGACGGCCATCAGCGTGTTGAAGGCGCTGTAGGAGCCGGCGCCCGCGTGGAAGACGTCGTCGGCGAAGGCGGAGAGGTAGACCGGGAAGTTGAAGCCGAAGGTGCCGACGAACCCGATCAGGACGATGGTCCAGATGAGGTCGGGGCGGCCGGAGACGTAGCGCAGGCCCTCCCGCAGCTGGCCCTTGCCGCGCGGGGAGCGCTCGACGACGTGCAGGTCGCGCGGGCGCATCAGCAGCAGGCCGACGATGGGGGCGACGAAGGACAGGCCGTTGAAGAGGAACGCCCAGCCGGTGCCGACACCGGTGATCATCAGGCCGGCGACGGCGGGGCCGACCAGGCGGGCGGACTGGAAGTTCGCGGAGTTCAGGCTGACCGCGTTCTGCAGCTGGTCCGGGCCGACCATCTCGGAGACGAAGGACTGGCGGGCCGGGTTGTCGACGACCGTGGCGAGGCCGACGGCGAAGGCGGCGAGGTAGACGTGCCAGACCTGGACGTGTCCGGAGAGGGTCAGCAGGGCGAGCGCGATGCCGGTGAGGGCCATCGCGGTCTGGGTGACCAGGAGGGCGCGCCGCTTGTTCAGCCGGTCGACGAGGACACCGCCGTAGAGGCCGAAGAGCAGCATCGGCAGGAACTGCAGGGCGGTGGTGACGCCGACGGCGGTCGCGGAGCCGGTGAGGCTGAGGACGAGCCAGTCCTGGGCGATGCGCTGCATCCAGGTGCCGATGTTCGAGACGACCTGGCCCGCGAAGAACAGGCGGTAGTTCCTGACCTTCAGCGAGCTGAACATCGACGACTTGCGGGCGGGGGTAGTAGGGGCGGTCGGTGCGGGGGCGGAAGGTGCTCCGGGTCCCGTACTCAAAGTGGGTTCGCCTCCTCGGTAGAACGGCTTACAGATGTGCGAGCTTCTCCAGCACGGGGGCGGCGGCGCGGAGTTTCGCCCACTCGTCCTCGTCGAGACCGTCGACCAGGCCGGCCAGGAACGCGTTGCGCTTGCGGCGGCTCTCCTCGAGCATCGCCTCGGCCTGCTCGGTCTTGGTGACGACCTTCTGGCGCCGGTCCTCCGGGTGCGGCTCCAGCCGGACCAGGCCCTTGGCCTCCAGCAGCGCCACGATGCGGGTCATCGAGGGCGGCTGGACGTGCTCCTTGCGGGCCAGCTCACCGGGGGTGGCCTGGCCGCAGTTGGAGAGGGTGCCCAGCACCGACATCTCGGTGGGGCTCAGTGACTCGTCGACCCGCTGGTGCTTGAGCCGTCGCGAGAGTCGCATCACGGCGGAGCGGAGGGAGTTCACGGCGGCCGCGTCGTCGCCATGGGTAAGGTCCGGCATGTTCTTTAGAGTAACTCATTACCCTACCTAAAGACCACCCGGGGCACGCCATGTGCCCGTGACCTCGGCCACTGAACCCCATCCTCACTCGTACGAGTGAGTCAATTCCGGAAAGTGACGCACGGAGCGGGCGGATGTGGCGCCCTCGTATCCATGGGGACCAGTGTGCTCAGCCTGCGGATAGACAAAGAGCTGCTCGACCGGCTCCGGCACCATGCGGCGAAAAGGGGAATGAGCGTCCAGGACTACGTGGTCAGCACGCTCGTCCGCACCGACTTCGACGAGCGGTTCTCGGCCGCCGTCGAGGAGACGGAGAGGTTCTACGGAGTCACCTGACGGCCGCCGGAACTTCCCTGCCGGGGCGCGAGCCCCAGGGCACGGCGATCTGGCCCACCCCGGACGCGAGCGTCTTCCACAAGAGCGGCTTCGTCTCCTGAGCGGGGCCCGCCGGCCTCACCCGGCCGGCGCGCACCCCGCGCGGGTCACGTGAGGCCGAGGGCCGGCATCAGGTAGTAGAAGGCGAACACCGCCGAGACGACGTACATCGCGACCGGGATCTCCTTCGCCCGGCCCGCGGCCAGCCTCAGCACCACGAAGGTGAGGAAGCCCATGCCGATGCCGTTCGTGATCGAGTAGGTGAACGGCATCATCACCATGGTCACGAAGGCGGGGATCGCGAGGGTGTAGTCGGCCCAGTCGATCTCCTTGATCGAACCGGCCAGGATCAGGAAGCCGACCGCGAGCAGCGCGGGGGTGGCCGCCTGGGACGGGACCATCGTGGCGACCGGGGTGAGGAACAGCGCGACGGCGAAGAGCGCACCGGTGACGACGTTGGCGAAGCCGGTGCGCGCGCCCTCGCCGACACCGGCCGTGGACTCCACGAAGCAGGTGGTGGCCGAGGAGGAGCTGGCACCCCCGGCGGCGACCGCGACACCGTCGATGAACAGGACCTTGTTGATGCCCGGCATGTAGCCCTGGGCGTCGGTCAGCTTGGCCTCGTCGCTGACGCCCATGATCGTGCCCATGGCGTCGAAGAAGCAGGACAGCAGGACGGTGAAGACGAAGAGGATGCCGGTCAGCAGGCCGACCTTGTCGAAGCCGCCGAAGAGGCTGACCTTGCCGAGGAGGCCGAAGTCCGGCGTGGCGACCGGGTTGCCGGGCCACTTCGGGACGGTCAGGCCCCAGGACGTCACATGGGCGACGGCGTTGATGATCAGCGCGAGCACGGTCATCGCGACGATCGAGATCAGGATCGCGCCGGAGACCTTGCGGACGATCAGCGCCAGCGTCAGCAGCGAGCCGAGCACGAAGACCAGGACCGGCCAGCCGTTGAGGTGACCGTCGGCGCCCAGCTGGAGCGGGACGGTGGTCTGGGCGGCGTCCGGGATCCGGCTGACGAAGCCGGAGTCCACCAGGCCGATCAGCATGATGAACAGGCCGATACCGATCGAGATCGCCTTGCGCAGGCTGTAGGGCACCGCGTTCATCACGCGCTCGCGCAGCCCGCTGGCGACCAGCAGCATCACGATGAAGCCGGCCAGCACCACCATGCCCATGGCGTCCGGCCAGGACATCCGGGGCGCGAGCTGGAGCGCGACGACGGAGTTCACGCCGAGACCGGCGGCGAGCGCGATCGGGACGTTGCCGATGACACCCATGAGCAGGGTCGTGAAGGCGGCGGTGATGACGGTGGCCGTGACCAGCTGACCGTGGTCGAGCTGGTGACCGTACATGTCCTTCGCGCTGCCGAGGATGATCGGGTTCAGCACGATGATGTACGCCATCGCAAAGAAGGTGGCGAAGCCGCCGCGCACCTCGCGGGCGAGGGTGCTGCCCCGCTCGGAGATCTTGAAGTAACGGTCGAGCGCGCCGTACGCGGGGGTCGCACCCGGCTGTTCGGGAGCGGGCGCCTGAGTGGAAGCCGGGGTTGACATTGGAGGTTCCTACGAGCAGAAGTGGCCAGACACAAACGGTTTCAGTATGAACGTATGATGACTAGATCGCTATCTCCGCGCGTAGAACGACCGGGTGCGTAAGCTGAGCCCATGGCGAAGTGGACCCCCAAGCACGAGGCACCGGAACCCCTGGAGGGCCCCGTGGTGCCGACCATCATCGGCGGCACGATCGTCTGGTTCGCCCTCTTCCTGGTCCAGCTGCCCTTCTACGGCTGGTACGCCGACCACGGCCACACCTGGTGGGTATGGACCTGCCTGGCCGGCGGGGGTCTGGGCCTGATCGGCGTCTGGTACGTGCGGAAGCGGGACGCGGCGATCAAAAGGGCGGCCGCGGTCAGCACTCCGTAGGGGCTCGGCACCGCACTCGTACAACTACCGCACGACTTCGGTCCTCCCCAGGTCGGATCTTTGACGCACTCCGCATGTGAACGCTCAAATCCGCACGTACCGTCGAAGACATGCAGCACATCGACGCGGGCGCCGAGCTCGACCCTGTGCATCCCGTACCCCTGCCGGCACCGGTCAGGACGACCGGCCTGACCTCGGCCGAAGTCGCGCAGCGCATCTCGCGCGGCCAGGTCAACGACGTACCGGTGCGCAGCAGCCGCTCGTTCGGCGAGATCGTGCGCGCGAACGTCTTCACCCGGTTCAACGCGATCATCGGCGTGCTGTGGCTGATCATGCTGTTCGTGGCGCCGATCCAGGACAGCCTGTTCGGCTTCGTGATCCTCGCCAACACGGGCATCGGCATCGTGCAGGAGTGGCGGGCCAAGAAGACCCTGGACTCGCTCGCGGTGATCGGCGAGGCACGGCCGACCGTCCGCCGGGACGGGGCCGCCGTGGAAGTGAGCACGAACGAGATCGTGCTCGACGACCTGATCGAGATCGGCCCCGGCGACAAGATCGTCGTGGACGGGGTGTGCGCCGAGGCCGACGGTCTGGAGATCGACGAGTCGCTGCTCACCGGTGAGGCCGACCCGGTCGTCAAACGCCCCGGCGACCAGGTGATGTCCGGGAGCTTCGTGGTGGCCGGCGGCGGCGCGTTCGCCGCGACCAAGGTCGGCCGGGAGGCCTACGCGGCCCAGCTCGCCGAGGAGGCGTCCCGCTTCACGCTGGTCCACTCCGAGCTGCGCACCGGTATCTCGACCATCCTCAAGTACGTGACCTGGATGATGGTCCCGGCCGCGATCGGCCTGGTCGTCACCCAGCTCGTCGTCAAGAACAACGGCTTCAAGGACGCCGTGGCCCGCACGGTCGGCGGCATCGTCCCGATGGTCCCCGAGGGCCTGGTGCTCCTCACCTCCGTCGCCTTCGCGATCGGCGTGATCCGGCTGGGCCGCCAGCAGTGCCTGGTCCAGGAGCTGCCCGCGATCGAGGGCCTCGCCCGCGTCGACACCGTCTGCCTCGACAAGACCGGCACGCTCACCGAGGGCGGCATGGACGTCATGGAGCTGCGGGCGCTGAACGGGGTCGACGAGACGTACATACGCAAGGTGCTGGGCTCGCTCGGCGAGTCCGACCCGCGCCCCAACGCCTCCCTCCAGGCGATCATCGACGCGTATCCCGACAGCGAGGACTGGCGGTGCGTGGAGTCGCTGCCCTTCTCCTCCGCCCGCAAGTACAGCGGGGCGACCTTCAGCGAGGGCGACGGGGAGCTGAGCACCTGGCTGCTGGGCGCGCCGGACGTGCTCCTCGGCGCCGACGACCCCGCGTTGGCCGAAACCGTACGCCTCAACGAGGAGGGGCTGCGGGTGCTGCTGCTCGCCCGCGCCGCCCGCGACCTCGACCACGGGAAGGTGGCGGAGGGCGCCCGCCCGACCGCCCTGGTGGTCCTGGAGCAGCGGCTGCGCCCCGACGCGGCCGACACCCTCGGCTACTTCGCCGACCAGGACGTCCGGGCGAAGGTCATCTCCGGCGACAACGCGGTGTCGGTGGGTGCCGTGGCGGCCAAGCTGGGCCTGAGCGGTACGACGGTGGACGCGCGCCGGCTGCCCGCCGAACCGGACGAGCTGGCCGCGGCGCTCGACGAGGGCACCGTCTTCGGACGGGTCACCCCGCAGCAGAAGCGGGACATGGTGGGGGCTTTGCAGTCGCGCGGGCACACGGTCGCGATGACCGGGGACGGCGTGAACGACGTGCTCGCCCTCAAGGACGCCGACATCGGGGTCTCGATGGGCTCGGGCTCGGAGGCGACCCGGGCGGTGGCCCAGATCGTCCTGCTCAACAACAGCTTCGCGACGCTGCCCTCGGTGGTGGCCGAGGGGCGGCGGGTGATCGGGAACATCACCCGGGTGGCGACGCTGTTCCTGGTCAAGACCGTCTACTCGGTGCTGCTGGCGGTGCTGGTGGTCTGCTGGCAGGTGGAGTACCCGTTCCTGCCCCGGCACCTGACCCTGCTGTCCACCCTGACCATCGGCATCCCGGCCTTCTTCCTGGCCCTGGCCCCCAACAAGGAACGGGCCCGACCGCACTTCGTACGCCGGGTGATGCGGTACTCGATCCCGGGCGGGGTGGTGGCCGGGGTCGCGACCTTCGTGACGTACCTGATCGCGCGCCACTACTACACGGGCACCGGATCCCTGGACGCCGAGACGAGCGCGGCCACGCTGACCCTGTTCCTGATCTCGATGTGGGTACTGGCGATCATCGCCCGGCCCTACACCTGGTGGCGCGTGGCCCTGGTGGCCTCGATGGGCATCGCCTTCGTGTTCGTACTCGTCGTACCGGCCCTGCAGAACTTCTTCGCGCTGAAGCTGGTGGGGGTGGTGATGCCGTGGACGGCGGTGGGGGTGGCCGTGGTGGCGTCGGCGGTGCTGGAGGTGTCGTGGAAATGGGTGGAGCGGAGATTTCCGGATTGATGCGGTAGCGGGAACCGCGCGGGCCCGGTGGGGGCTGGTCGCGCAGTTCCCCGCGCCCCTGGCGGGGCGCTTGACTACTGCACGTCGACGTAGTCGCCCGTGGCGCTGACCGCCGGGGTGGTGGAGGTGCCGGCGAAGGAGTAGCGGTAGTAGCCGTCCACCGTCGCCTTGGTGGTCGTCTTCAGGGCGCCCGTGGAGGAGGACTTGATGGTCTTCAGCGTGGTGTAGGTGCTGGAGCCCTTCTTGCGGAACTGGAGCTTGACCGACTGGTTGGCGTAGCCGGAGTACTTCTTGGCGTCCCAGTTGGCGCGGGTCAGGGAACCGGTGACCGTGATGGTCTTGCCCTTCTTGACCGGCTCGGGGGTGGCGTTCACGGTCAGCTTGGAGAGGCGCTGGACCGAGACCTTGCCGAGGTTGTCGGTGAAGGTGGGCTCGTCGTCGCTCTCGGCGAAGGCGATGCCGCCCGACTGCCAGGTGCCGGCGATGCTGTTGACCATGTCGGCGCGGCTGGCGCTGAGGGTGGCCTTGCAGCTCTGGACGGTCGACGAGGTGTCCGTGCAGGTCGGCTCGGCGGAGGGGGCGACGCCGTACTCGGACGACTTGATCGTCGTACCGTGGTAGATGACCGGGACCGCGTAGTAGTCGCTGGTCTTCACGTCGGCGGCGTGCGTCACCTTGTAGGTGATCGTGAACTTCACGGAGCCCGTGGCGGGCACGACGATGGCCTTGCCACCGTTGACCTTCATGTTCGAGAAGGTGACGTCCAGCGAGGTGCTGCCGGCGGCGTGCGCGGCCGGCGCGACGAACGCGGAGAGGGCCAGGGCGCCGGACACGGCGGCCACAGTGGCACGAATGCGCATGGATTCCCCAGGTGGAGAAGGGTGGGCGTAAGGCCCAAGTGATCTAGGGAGTCTGTTGACTCAGATGATCAGATCCACGAGGGGCGGACAAGGTTGTACGACTGAGACGTAATCCGGCCGGAATCTTTTTCTTCACGACCGGACTACGTCTCCTTGGGACTGCGGCCGGGCTACTTCACGCCGACGTAGTCACCCGTCGCGTTGACCGCCGGGGTGGTGGAGGTGCCCACGAAGGAGAAGCGGTAGTAGCCGTCCGCCGTCGCCTTGGTGGTCGTCTTCAGGGTGCCGGTCGAGGACGACTTGATGCCCTTGACGTTGGTGTAGGTGGTGGTGCCCTTCTTGCGGAACTGCAGCCGCACCGACTGGCCGGCATAGCCGTGGTACTTGCCGTCGTCCCAGCTGGCCCGGGACAGCTTGCCGGTGACCGTGAGGGTCTTGCCCTTCTTCACCGGTTCGGGGGCGGCGTTCACCGTCAGCTTCGACATCCGCTGCAGCCTGGTGGTGGCCAGGTTGTCCTGCTCGGCGTAGCCGATCTTGCTCCAGTCGTCGCCGGTCGGGTCCTGGCCGTTCAGCGCGATCGCGAAGCCGAACGCCTTCCAGGTGGTGGCGTCGGAGTTGGAGAGCTCCTCGTCCGCGTAGACGTCGACGGTGCCCTTGCAGCTCGCGGTGGTGGCCGAGGTGTCCGTGCAGGTCGGCCAGTCGATGCCGAACAGCTCGTTCGCCGGCTCGTCGATCGAGCCGCGGTAGATCTCGACGTCCATCAGGAAGTCGTCCGCGTAGATGTCGACGTCGGCGCCGTGCGTCACCGTGTAGGTGACCGGGACCGTGCTGTGGGTGGTGGTGCCGGCGACGATCGGCTTGCCCTTGTTGACCTTCACGTCGGAGAAGGTCAGGTCCAGCGGGTAGGGGTCACCGGCGTCGTCCGCGGTCGTCGCGGTGTACGCCGACCCGCCGACGGTGCCCTGGTGCGCCTGGGCGAGCTTCGCCAGGGCGGAGGGGGTGTACGAGGAGCCGCCGGCGGCCTGTGCGGCCGGCACGGCGAGGGCGGAGAGAGCCAGGGCGCCGGAGACGGCGGCCACGGTGGCGCGAGTGCGCATGAGCTTCCTCGGGGAGAAAAGGGGTGGGTGAGGGCCGGAGGACTACTTGACGTCGATGAGGTCGCCGGTGGAACTGACCGTGCCCGTGGTGCCGTTGCCCGCGAAGGAGAAGCGGTAGTAGCCGTCCGCGGTCGCCTTGGTCGTCGTCTTCAGGGCGCCCGTCGACGTGCCCTTGATCGTCTTCAGGGTGGTGTAGGTGCTGGAGTTCTTCTTGCGGAACTGCAGCTTCACCGACTGGCTGCCGTAGCCGGAGTACTTCAGGGACTCCCAGTTGGCGCGGGTCAGGTTGCCGGTGACCGTGATGGTCTTGCCCTTCTTCACCGGCTCCGGGGTGGCGTTGGCGGTCAGCTTGGCGGCGCGCTGGAACTTGAAGGAGGCCGCCTTGTCCGCGGTGATGAAGTCGTCGTCGTTGGCGTCGATCCAGGTGCTGACGTACCAGGTGCCGGCGTTGGCGTTGCTCAGGAAGTCGACCTTCGGGTCGATCTTCACGGTGCCGGTGCACGTCGAGGTGGTGGAACTCACCGCCGTGCAGGTCGGCTTGGAGGCGCCGTAGTAGCCGTAGTCCGGCCCCTCCAGCGAAATGTACGCGGCGTCCGCGATGCCGGAGTCGTCCTTGGCCGTCACGCTGACCTTGACGGTCACCGCGCCGGAGGTGCCCACGACCACCTTGTTGTCGCCGTCGACGACGACCTTGGTGATCGTGGTGTCCCCGTACCCGCCGTCCGCCTGGGCGGCGGGAACGGCGAGGGCACAGAGGGCCAGGGCGCCCGTGACGGAGGCCCCGATGGCTCGTATACGCATGAATTCCCCACGTTGGCTGGTCCAGCTGATCCAGGAGCCTCGTGACCGGGGTCACGTGACTCGTGTGATCAGACTTCGGCCACGGAGGGACGGTTGTACGAATTCTGGAACTTGTGTTCTTCCTGTGAAACTCAGTCGAACCAGCGGTCCCGTGCCAGCTCCTCCGTCCGGGACGGGTCCTCCAGCAGCGCGGCCACCTCGAAACGGCGTGGCCACTGTCCGGCCGCCCAGGCGAGGCCGGCGGCGACGCCCTCCAGGGTGGCGGCGTGCAGGACGCCGTCGCCCGTGAGGCGCCAGTCGATCTCGACGCCGTCGACGACCAGTTCCTCGTGCTCGACGTAGGTCCCGGGGGTGCGCGGGCCGAGCAGCACCCGGACCGGCTCGGGGACGTCGTGCTCCGTGCCCTCCGAGTCGACCGAGCCGGTCACCGACTCGCTGAGCCGCCGCACCTGGAACAGCTCGGCCAGCTCGGCCGCGCGGGCCGGCCGTACCGGCAGCAGCGGCACACCGGAGGTGAAGGGCAGCAGGTCGGGCGAGTCGACGACGACCGCGTCGGCCGCGTCCACCACCTCGACCCGGCCGTCGATCACCGCCCGCACCTCGTCCGGCAGGGTCACCTGCTCGGGGTCCAGGTCCGCCAGCGCCCCGTAGAGGGCGTGCAGCTGGGCGCCGGTGACCGGGCGGTCCGGGTCGGCGAGGCGGTCGAGAAGCTCGGCGGCGCCGCCGGGCTCGTCGAGGAGGGCGGCCACCGAGGTCCGTACGCCGAGCGCCCGCAGCACCTGCTCGTCCTCGAAGCCGGTCGCGTCGGCCTCCTCGTAGAGACCGCGCAGCAGCGGGTCGCCGCCGGCGGCCAGCAGACCGGCCGGGCGGCGGCCGTCGAGCACCGGGTGGCCGCGCAGCCACCAGGCCGTGTACGGCCGTACGACCTCGTGGGTGCCGTCGGGCAGCAGGATCCGGACCGGCTGGGTGAGGGCGTCGCGGAGCGGGGGCTGGGCGAGCAGGGCGAGGGCCTCGGGCCAGTGGTCCTCGTCGACGAGGTCGAGGTCGCGGACGGCGATCAGCTCGGTGGCGACCGGCGGGACGGGGGTGTCCGGGAAGCGGTCGAGGATGTCCTCGCACCAGACGTCGACGGCGTCAAGCAGGCCGGCGTCGTCGGGTTCGGCGAAGTCGCCCTCGCGGGGCTCCAGTTCGTCCGGGTCGAGGACGACGTCCGTGGCGCGGACGAGGGCGAAGTTCGCCAGCACCCCGCAGGCGGCCAGCGGCTGTTCGCCCCACTTGCGCGCCAGCTCGGCGTCCACGGCGGCCAGTTCGTCCTCCCGGATCACCCGGGCGAACGCGCTGCCGGGGAAGACGAGTTCACCGGCCGGGGCGGTCTCGCCGTCCTCGTCGGGCAGGGCCAGCGCGCCCAGCCACGGCTCGTCACCGGGCTCCAGAGCGGCGTCCCGGACCAGCGCCAGCACGGTGTCCGCCAGTTCCTCGGCGTCCGGGGCGTCCTCCTCCCAGTTCAGGGAGCCCTCGTCGTCGAGCGACGCCGCCACGGCGGCCCGCACCTGCGGGGTGGTCAGGACCGCGCGGGGGCTCGCGGGCAGCGCGCCGAGCTTCTCCAGGAGGGGGTGGGCGGCGTCCTGGTGGGCCACCTTGAGGCCGAGCCGGGCGAGGACCTCGGGGTCGATGGCGGCCGAGTCGGCGGTGGGGAGCAGCACCTGACGGGGTCCGATGGTGGTCCGGCCGTCGGCGAGGGGCACCGGCAGACCCGACAGCCGCTCCGGGTCGACGCCCGCGAGGCTGTCGTAGAGCCGCCACCACCAGTCCGGGTCCTTCTCCAGGCCGGCGAGACGGTCGACGGCGTCGGCGAGCGGGAGCCGGGCGACGCCCAGCGTGCGCAGCTCGACCCGGCGCTCCAGACCGGCGGGCAGCAGGGTGGGCAGCACCTCGGCGAGGACCCGGACCGTGTCGGCGCCCGCCCCCTCCACGATCTCCGCGTCCCGCGGCCGCAGCGCCTCGGGAAGGTCGGAGTCGTCCGAGGTGTCCACGGCGGGCGGCAGGAAGGCGGTGCGGGGCAGCCGCTCCAGGATCGCCTGGCGCAGCGTCCCGTCCAGCTCGCCCTTGCCGAGCGGACCGGGCACCAGATGGATGATCCCCTCCCCCACCGGCCGCCAGTCGGCGAGGAGTTCGGCGTACGCGTCGGCCGCGCGCCGCACCAGGAAGTCGGTGAGCGGGCCGGGGGCGGTGTGCCGGCGGGTGGTGTCGAGGGGGAAGGAGGCGATGAGCAGGGCGGGCACGCCGAGGGGCTCGTCGCTGGGCGTGGGGGCGTGCACGACGGCGGCGGTGCGCGGGCGGTCCGGGGCGCCCTCGGCGTCGGTGGGCACGGCCCAGGTCAGCGACCAGTGCGGACGCAGCCGCTCCTCGACCGGACGGTCGGCGAGCAGGTCGGCGGTGAGCGGCCCGTGCGCGGAGACGGTACGCCAGCGGGTCGTGCCCCGCTGCGAGTCCTCTACGACGGTGAGGGCGCCGTCGGCGCGGCGGCGCAGGGTGCGGGTGGCGTCGGCCGTCTCGATCACGACCTCCGCCAGCCCCGGCAGGGCGAGCAGGAGCGCGTCGTCGACGGCGCCCAGGAGGCGCTCGGCGAGATCGGTGGCGGCGGTGTCCCGCAGCGGCAGGATCACGACCGTGTCGTACGGGTCCGGGGCGGTGCCCTCGGCGGCGAACGGGAGCCGGAGCAGCGGCACATGGCCGTCCCGGCGGCGGATCTCGTCGCCGAGCCCCGAGCTGCTCAGGGCGGTCTCCTCGGCCAGCTCCCGGGCCTCGGCGAGCGACCAGCGCACCCCGCCGTGCCGTCCCACGACGGCCGGCTCGTCGGTCACCGCGAGCACGGCGGCGAAGCCGACGCCGAACCGCCCGACGGAGCCGGTGTCGCCCTCCTCCCGCTTCGCGGAGGCGCGCAGGGTGGAGAGGGACTCGACGCCGATCGCGTCCAGCGGGGCACCGGTGTTGGCGGCGAACAGGACGCCGTCGCGGAGAGTGAGCCGGAACCGTCCGGGCACACCGGCCCGTGCCGCCGCGTCCGCCGCGTTCTGCGCGAGTTCCACGACGAGCCGGTCCCGGTATCCGCCGAGGACCAGGTCCTCCTCGGCGTTGGCGTCCTCACGGAAACGAGCGGGGCTGGTGGCCCAGGCGTCGAGGACACCGCGCCGCAGACGGGCGGTCCCGAACGGGTCGGCACCCTCGGCGGCGGGCCGCACGAACTTGCTCACGTTGTCTCTCCTCGTCGACGTGAGCACGAAGGTACCGCGCGCCGCGACACCCCTCGCCCACCCGCCCGTCCGACTCGGTCGGCGTGGAACCCGACGCCGTCCCGGGCCGAAGTCCCGAGCCGGTTGCCGGGCGGGGGCCCTGCAGTACCTTGGGGCGCGGAATCGGGCTCTGTCGGCGCGTTGGTGGCTGGGTGGCGCGTCTCCTCGACATGCCCGACGGAGACATCAGTGCCGTACCGCTCCCTGCTGCGGGTGGCAGGCGTGGGCTTCTTCCCCCTGGGGTTCCTGGCCCGCCTCCCGTACGCCTCCGCAGCCCTCGCCACCCTCGTCCTGCTCCAGTCCTCCACCCACGGCTATGCCTTCGCGGGCCTCGCGAGCGCCGCGCAGAGCGTCGCGACCGCCGTGGGCGGCCCGGCCGTCGGCGCGCTCGCCGACCGGCACAGCCATCGCCGCGTCGGCACCCTCGCCGTGCTCGCCAACATCGCTGCCTGGACAGCCCTGTTGGCCGCGAGCCACGGCGGCCGGGCGGCCATGCTCGGCGCCGCCGCCCTCGTCGGCCTGACCCAGCCCCAGGTGGGCCCGCTGGTCCGCGTGCGCTGGTCCCGGCTGGTCCGCGAACCCCGGCTGCTCAGCGCCGCCCTGTCCTACGAGGCCGCCGCCGACGAGCTGAGCTTCGTGGCGGGCCCGGCCCTGGTCGGCGCCCTCACGGCGGTCTCCGCCCAGGCCCCGGCGGTGACGGCCGTACTCCTGCTGGCGGCGGCCACCCTGCCCTTCGCCCTGCACCACGCCGACACCGGCCCGGCGGCCCGGCCCGAGGAACGGCGGTCGCCGCTGCCCCTGGGCCCGCTGACGGTCGTGTTCCTGGCGATGGCGGCGATGGGCACGGTCTTCGGCGCGGTGCAGACGGCGGTCACGGTGTACGCCCGCACGATCGGCGAACCGGGCGCCGCGGGGCTCGTCTACGCCGAGTTCGGCATCGGCAGCGCGCTGGCCGGCGCGGCCTGCGCCTGGCTGCCGCGCCGGTTCGGTCTCCGCGCGCGGTACGTCACCTTCGCCGCGGCGCTCTTCGCCGGGATGCTGGTGCTGTCCGCGGGCGCCCGCCTGGTCCCGCTGCCCGTCGCCGTACCGGTGGCGAGCCTCACCGTGGCGCCGTACATGATCACGCTCTATGCCCTGACCGAGCGCCTGGCCCCGCCGGACCGGGCCACGACGGCCATGACCGTCCTGTGCGCCGGCGGCCCCCTGGGCGCCGCCGTCGGCCAGGCCGTCTCCGGCGCCCTCGCCGCGCCCTACGGCACGGAGGGCGCCCTCCTGACCGCGCTCACCGCGGCGGCCGGAGCGCTTCTGCTGGCGCTGGCGGCCGGGGCCGGACCGCGCCAGGTGTGACGCCCCCGGGTGTTCCCCCGGCGGATCGCGTGCCGGTCTCACGGGCCGTCAATTCCGACGGCCCGTGGGCCGGACCGCGCACCACCCTGCGGGCTCCGCGCACCACCCTGCGGGCTGCGGGCTCCGCGCACCACCCTGCGGGCTGCGGGCTGCGGGCTGCGGGCTGCGGGCTCCGGGCTCCGGGCTCCGGGCTCCGGGCTAGGAGTGTCCCAGCTCCGCCGTCTCCTCGTCGGAGGCTGCCGGGACCGAGCCGGAGTCGGAGGCCGGGCGGAGGGGGAAGGGGTCGACTCGGGTCTCGTCGACGACCGGCGGGGCCGGCTGCGGGGGCTTCGGCATGACCGCGGCCTCCGAGTGGCCGCCGCAGCCGTAGGAGAGCGAGACGACCCGGCCGTCGGCCGGCGAGAACTCGTTGGCGCAGACGCCGAAGGCCTGGCCGAGGGAGCCGCCGATGGGGCTCAGGAAGCCGCAGCTGACGCAGGTCGCGGGGGCCGCCTGGGCCATCGGGGTCTTGGACCCGAAGGACTCCTCCCAGCGGTCGGCCGCGGTGTGCAGGCCGTAGCGGGACAGGACCCGGGCCCGGCGCATGCCGAGTTCCTCGGCGACCGAGGCGATCGTGCCCCGGGACGGGACGGTCGGCAGATGCGCGGGCGTGCCCGCGGTGACCTCGGCGTCCTCCGCCTCCGCCAGCTCCTCCATCTCCGCCGAGACCGGGGAGTTCGGCTCCGGCTCGTCCTCGCCGGAGTAGCCGGGCTCCAGCCGGAGGTCCTCGGCCTCGGTGGGGAGCAGGTCGCCCGGGCCCATGTCGCCGGGGCGCAGCCGCTCGCTCCACGGCACCCACTCGGGGGCGAGGAGGGCGTCGGGGCCGGGGAGGAGGACCACCTCGTCCAGGGTGACGACCTTGGCGCGGGAGGCGCGGGCCACGGTCACCCCCCAGCGCCAGCCCCGGTAGCCGAGTTCCTTGCACTCGAAGAAGTGCGTGACGACGCGATCGCCTTCCGCGACCGCTCCGGTGTGCTCCCCGACCACGCCGGGCGCGGCTGCCTCCTCGGCGGCGGCACGGGCGAGGTCGACCGCCTCGGCGCACAGACGGTCGGGGGTGCGGCTTCGCGTTGTCGCTGCGCTCACAGGTATCGCTTCTCTCCTACGCCGTCTCACGAGTGCGGCTGCCTCCGGCGGTGGGGCGGACGGAGCGGACCTGTGGGCCGCATCGACGTCCGCGTCCGATCGCACTCGGGCGCACCTCTGCCATCCATTGTGCGTTATGGCTGAGATACGCACGCTACCCCGTCGCCGGTGGTGGGGGACAGTCCGGCGCGGTGCCTGGGCGGCGGCCGGTGCCGACAAAGGGGGGTGCCAGGACGGGTTGCGGGGTCGGTGCGGGTGCGTGGGGGTTGCTCGCGCAGTTCCCCGCGCCCCTACGGGCGCTCCGGATCACGGGGTGCTTCGGACTCGCTTGGCCACAAAGTGCACTAGGGAGTGGACTCTCAGGGCACTATGAACGACGTGGCAACCGCGAGGTCCCCCCAACGCGCCGTCGGGGTCGGTAGCGGTGCGGGCCGGGTGCGCGGTGCCGTCCGCTCGGTCGGGCGTGCCCTGCACTTCCCGGTGACGGGTACCGCCCGGGGTATCAGGAAGGCGACGCACGCGCACGGCGCCGGTGAGTCCGGGCTCGGGAAGCTGATCGAGCTGCACGCGGTGAACGGCGCGGGTGATGTCATGATCACCGTCGCGCTCGCCTCCACCGTGTTCTTCTCCGTGCCCACCGACGAGGCCCGCGGCCGGGTCGCGCTCTACCTCGCCATCACCATGGCGCCCTTCACCGTCCTCGCGCCCGTCATCGGCCCCCTCCTCGACCGCCTCCCGCACGGCCGCCGGGCCGCGATGGCGGGTTCGATGCTCGCGCGGGCGCTGCTCGCGCTGGTGATCTCGGGGGCGGTGGCCAGCGGGAGTCTGGAGCTGTATCCGGCCGCCCTCGGGGTGCTGGTCGCGTCGAAGGCGTACGGGGTGGTGCGCAGTGCGGTCGTGCCCCGGCTGCTGCCGCCCCGGTTCTCGCTGGTGAAGGCCAATTCCCGGGTCACCCTCGCCGGACTCCTCGCCACCGGCGTGGCCGCCCCGGTGGGGGCCGGGCTGCACGCCATCGGGGATCCGTGGCCGCTCTACGGCGCCTTCGTGATCTTCGTGGCGGGAACCTTCCTCTCCTTCACGCTCCCCCCGAAGGTCGACTCGGCCAAGGGCGAGGACGTGGCGCTGCTCGCCGCCGACGAGGAGCATCTGCACGGCCCGCTGCGGAAGGACCGGGACGACCAGAGGGAGGCGAAGGACGCCAGGCGGCCGGGGCTGCGGACCGTGGGGCCCGCCGTCACGCACGCCCTCGGCGCCAACGCGGCCCTGCGCTGCCTCTCCGGCTTCCTGATCTTCTTCCTGGCGTTCCTGCTCCGCGAGCACCCGCTGACCGGCGAGAGCGCGGCGGTGTCGCTGGGGATCGTGGGGGTCGCGGCGGGCGTGGGCAACGCGCTCGGTACGGCGGTGGGGGCCTGGCTGCGCTCCCGGGCCCCGGAGATCATCATCGTGGCGGCGGTGGCCCTGGTGCTGGGCACCGCGGTGGTCGCGGCCCTGTTCTTCGGCGCCCTCCTGGTGGCCGTGCTGGCCGCGGTGGCCGGTTTCGGGCAGGCGCTGGCCAAGCTGTCCCTGGACGCGCTGATCCAGCGGGACGTGCCGGAGCTGGTGCGCACCTCGGCGTTCGCACGCTCGGAGACGCTGCTCCAGGTGGCCTGGGTGTTCGGCGGCGCGGTGGGCATCGTCATGCCGCTGAACGGCACCCTGGGCCTGGTGGTGGCCGCCGTGATCGTGGCGGCCGGCTGGCTGACCACCCTGCGCGGCCTGCTGAACTCGGCCCGGCACGGCACCCACCCCCGACCGCGAGTGGCGTAACGAACCGGGCACGCCGTACCCCACATGGGGAGACGGCCGGGACCTCCCGATAGCCTTCGGCCATGACCACGCTGCACTCCCGCTCGCGACGCCGCCGCGTCGTCGCCGCCGCCGGCGCCGTTTCCGCCGGACTGCTCGTCCTGTCGGCCTGTGACAAGCCCTCCCCGATCGCCACGATCACGGTCGGTACGAACTCGGTCAACTCCGAGGCCACCTGCTACAACGACGGCAAGGCCCTGGACACGGCCTCCCTCACCAAGTGCCTCAAGGACACCGGGATCAAGTCCATCAAGGTGGACCCGGACGACACCGTCCGGTTCGGCGTCGACCCGAAGATCGCGGACAACGGCTGGACGATCCTGATGAACGGTCAGGCGCTCACCGACTCCAGCACCAAGACCTACCGCACCATCCCGGGCAGCGTGTTCTTCAACGCCCAGTACGGCGCCTCCGGCAACTCGACGCTCGTCTCCATCAAGGAGGGCGACAAGTCGGTGCTGGGCCTGTGGTCCTTCAAGCTCAAGAAGGACGCCTGACCACGTCCGCCGTACGCGTCCTCGTAGCCACTGCGGTCCCGGCCGAACGGGACGCGGTGGCGCGGGCGTTCGGCAGCGCGGCGGAGGTGTCCCTGCCGGCGGCGACCCTGCTGCGCACCCCCGGGGGCCACGACCTCCTCGCCGCCGGGGTCGGCCCGGCCCGCGCCGCGGCCGGCACCGCGACCGCGCTCACGGCCGCCGCCCTCGGCGGCCGCCCCTACACGCTGGTCGTCTCCGCCGGGATCGCCGGCGGTTTCGCGCCGGGGGCGCCGGTGGGCTCGCTGGTCGTCGCCGACGAGATCACCGCGGCCGATCTGGGCGCCGAGACGGCCGACGGTTTCGTGCCGGTCACCGAACTCGGCTTCGGGACCGTCAGCCACCGTCCACCGAATTCGCTCGTACGAGCGATCGCCGAAGCCGTCGGTGCTCACCCCGGAGGGGTACTCACCGTCTCCACGGTGACCGGCACCGCCGCCCGCGCGGCCGAACTGCGCGCCCGGCACCCGCACGCCCTCGCCGAGGCCATGGAGGGCTTCGGGGTCGCCGAGGCGGCCGCCGCGCACGGCGTGCCCGCCGTGGAGATCCGCGCGGTCTCCAACCCCGTCGGCCCCCGCGACCGCGCCGCCTGGCGCATCGGCGACGCGCTGGCCGCCCTCACCGAGGCCTTCGGGAAGCTCGCGCCCGTCCTGGAGAGTTGGAACCCACATGACCAGTGACCCGTTGCGCATCGCGTACTCGCCCTGCCCCAACGACACCTTCGTCTTCGACGCCCTCGCCCACGGCCGCGTCCCGGGCGCGCCCGCGCTCGACGTGACCTTCGCCGACATCGACATCACCAACGGCATGGCCGAGCGCGGCGAGTCCGACGTGCTGAAGGTGTCGTACGCCGTGCTGCCCTACGTCCTCGACGAGTACGCCCTGCTGCCCTGCGGGGGCGCGCTGGGCCGGGGCTGCGGGCCGCTGGTGCTGACGCGGGAGGCGGGGGCCGACCTCACCGGCCGTACCGTCGCCGTACCGAGCGAGAAGTCGACCGCGTACCTGCTCTTCCGCCTGTGGGCGGCGGACACGCTGACGGACGGCGGCGTCGGCGAGATCGTGGTCATGCCCTTCCACGAGATCATGCCCGCCGTGCGGGACGGGAAGGTCGACGCGGGGCTGGTCATCCACGAGGCGCGCTTCACGTACCAGAACTACGGCCTGCACAAGCTCGCCGACATGGGCGAGCACTGGGAGAGCACGACCGGCCTGCCGATCCCGCTGGGCGCGATCATCGCGAAGCGCTCGCTGGGCGCCGGGACGCTGACCCGGCTCGCCGACGCGATCCGCACCTCCGTCCACGCGGCCTGGGACGATCCCGAGGCGTCCCGCCCCTACGTCATGGCGCACGCCCAGGAGATGGACCCGGCCGTCGCCGACCAGCACATCGGGCTCTACGTCAACGAGTTCACCTCGGAACTCGGCGAGGACGGATACGCGGCGGTCCGCGGACTGCTCACGCGCGCGGCGGCCGAGGGACTCGTCCCGCCCCTCGGCCCGCACGCACTCGATTTCCCGTAAAAGGAGTTACGGGACTTACCCGCTTACGAGACGCGTATGTCTCTTACGCGGCTCCCGCGCGGCTACACGTCCAGCTGGTCCGCGACCGCCCGCAGCAGCCCGGCGATCTTCGCGCCGGCCGCCTTGTCCGGGTAACGGCCGCGCTCCAGCATCGGCGTGATGTTTTCGAGCAGGGTCGTCAGGTCCTGCACGATGGAGGCCAGCTCGTCCGGCTTCTTGCGCTGGGCGGCGGCGACCGACGGAGTGGGGTCGAGAAGGACCACCGACAGGGCCTGGTCACCGCGTTGACCGGCGACGACGCCGAACTCCACGCGCTGGCCCGGCTTGAGTGCGTCGACCCCGTCGGGGAGAACCGAGGAATGGACGAAGACGTCACCGCCGTCGTCGCGGGAGAGAAAGCCGAAGCCCTTCTCACTGTTGAACCACTTGACCTTGCCGGTAGGCACGTCTGTCCTCGTCCTCGTATCTCGTCGGAAACTGCTCGGTAAACTTCTGAATGCAACAGCTCTGGAACGGCCCTTGATAGCACTCGGGCGGGTCGACCATGACCCGCCGGTACCAAGGCTAATGGTCTTCGGGCGCGTGACAAGACGTCGCCCGGTTGTTCCTTCGGGCAGGGAACTACCCTGGTCGAGTGCGTGACAAAACCCAAGCGAATTCCGCCGGGCCCGGTGACCGACTGATCCGCGCCGGTGCCGTGGTCTTCTTCATCGGTACGGTGGCCACACTCGTCACCGTGATACCGCTGTTCCTCGGTGCGAAGCCTTTTCCGACCTACATGTACCTGCTGAGCATGCTCATGGGCGTCGGCTTCCTGATCGCGGGCGCCGGAGTGCTCCAGTCCGTGGCAGCGGGGCGCCGTCAGGCGCGGGAGGTGTCCTCGCGGTAGCGGGTGAGCCAGGCGGGCAGCTCGGTGAGGTCACCGAGCACCACGTCGGCACCGGCGGCGCGCAGTTCCTCCGCGGCACACGGCCCGGTGGCCACGGCCACCGACAGGGCCCCCGCCTTGCGCGCCCCGCGCACGTCCCCGACGTGGTCGCCGACGTACACCCCCGCGCCGTGCTCGCGCAGCGCCTCGGCCTTCTGCTCGGCCCACAGGTTCCCGACCACCGCGTCCGGGACGATGCCGAGGTGGCTGAGGTGCAGCTTCGCGTTGGGCTCGTACTTCGCCGTGACGACCACGGTCTTCCCGCCCGCCTCCCGCACGGCGGCGATCGCCTCCCGCGCCCCCGCCATCGCGGGCGTCGCCGTGATCGCGATCTCCGGATACATGGCCCGATACAGATCACTCACCTCCGCGATCCGCTCCGCCGGGAACCAGTGCACCAACTCCTCGGCGAGCGGCGGCCCCAGCCGCGTCACCGCCAGATCCGCGTCGATAAACGTCCCGGTCCGCTCGGCGAGCGCCCGGTATGTGGCATGGATACCCGGCCGGGAGTCGATGAGCGTCATATCGAGATCAAAACCGACGGCGAAGGCACGAGGACTCATATGGCCCATTGTGCCGGTCCCTGCGGGGCAACAACCGGGGTGGGGGGCGCTTGCAGCAAGCGCTCACTGACAGCGCCCCGAAGGGGCGCGGGGCCCCGTCGACATGCGGCTCCGCCGCGTGGGCGCGACCAGCCACCGGACGGCCGCCCCCGCGCCACTCCGTCAGGGTGCGCGAAGCGCCCCGTAAGGGGCGCGGGGAACTGCGCGGCCAGCCCCCACCGGCCCGCAGCCGCCGGACAGCGGACCGCCGCTCCCCCTACCGCGTCCTCTGTGACCGCCACACCAGGAACAGGGCCGAGGCCACCGCGGCCCCCCGCACCACCCACGGCCACGTCTCCGCCACCGCGCCGCTCATGTGGCCCTCGGCGATCGGGGCGCCCCAGCGCCCGGCGCTGCGGCCCCAGAGCCAGACCAGTCCGGCCGTCACGGACAGCCCGGGTACCCACATCACCGCCAGCTTGGTCTCCGCCGGGGTCAGCCGCCGCGAGCCGTAGGCGATCAGCCAGCCGAGGAGCAGCGCGAACCAGTTGCCGAGCACCGCGCCCGCGACCAGCGCGGCCGCGGCGAGCAGCAGCAGCGGGTTGCTCCAGCCCACGGCGGCGCGGGGCAGGACGCGGAGCCGACGGCGCTGCCCCTCGGTGCCGGCCTCGGCCTCCGGCGCCTTCGCGGCCGCTTCCTCCGGCGCCCCGTCGGCGCCCGCCTCCGGCTCCTCCTTGCGCGGGCGCGGCTTCCTGAGCATCTCGGGGATCTCGACGCCCCCCACGAACCCCGGCACCCCGTCGGCGTCCCCGAACGGGCTGCTGTCCACCCGCCACCAGTCGGGCGGCCCGGATCCGTCGTCCGTCCCGGCGGGCCGGGGGCGCGGTACGACGCGGCGTGGGTCCTCCGCCGGATCGGCCGGCCCGGCCCGCCCGTCCGGTGCCGTGTCCCGCTGGACGGGGACCGCGGCCGCCGGCGGCGCGGCGGCGGCCTCAGCCGTGCCCCCGGCGGCCTCCACGACCTCGTCGGGCGTGCCCAGCCGGTCCAGGATGCGCCGTACCGCGGCGGGACTGTCGACGGTCGTCTTCGCCCGGTGCCGGTCGATCTCGTTGCGCAGCCCGGAGACAAGGCGCATCCGGTCGCCGGAGGACAACTGGCGCTGGTGCGCGATGTCCCCGACCCGGCTCAGATACTCGTAGACGACCTGATCGCTCTCGATACCCACGAAGTCCCCTCCGGGGCGGGTGCGTTGCGTTGGCGTTGGATACCCCGTCGTGACGACGGTAGCGCAGGCCACGGCTCACGTCGGCCGGCACACCAGCGGGTAACGCGTCTCCGAGCAGGGCCGGTTGCCGTACTCGCGCAGGATGTCCTTGCCGCCCTGGTCGGTGAGGTAGCGCAGGAAGGCCGCGGCGATGGACCCGGCGGGCGGTTCGCCGAACGTGTAGGCGTACTCGGTCTGCCAGTACGGGTACGTTCCGTGCTCGACGCCTTCGAGGCTGGGCGGCATGCCGTCGATGTCCAGTTTGACGAGGTCGGCGGAGGTGACCCCGGCCGCCTCGCTGTAGCCGAGGGCGCCGCTCTGGCGGGCCACGGTGTCCAGCATGGTGTCGGTGCTGTCGACCTCGCAGACGCCGGCCCGGGTGGGGACCAGGGACGCGCAGTCGCCGCTGCCGGACGCGGGCACCGGCCTGCCCGCGAGGACGCGCTTCTCCAGGGCGCCCCGGGTGCCGGAGTCGGAGTAGCGGTTGATCAGGTGGATGGGGAGCTTGGCGCCGCCGACCACCGACCAGTCGGTGATCTTCCGGGCGTAGATGTCGCGGATCTGCCCGAGGGTGAGGTTGCCGACGTGCGCGTCCTTGTTCACGACGAGGGTGAACAGGGAGTAGACCACCGGCCGCGGCAGGTCCTGGGCGTGGCCCTCGCCGGCCGGGCCGTCGGTGAAGGTGATGTGGTCGCCGAGTCCGTCGTTGCCGGAGATCCGGGCGTCGTCGCCCGCCTTCTCCAGGGTGGTCAGGCCCACCCCGCTGCCCCGGAAGGTGCCGTCGTCGACGGGGATGCTCGCCCCCTTGGCCGAGCACAGCTGGGTGTACTTCCGCGCGGCCTTCGTCACCGCGGGGGCGAAGGCCGTGGAGCCCGACAGGTGCAGGGTGCCGCCGACGCAGTCCAGCGGGGCGGGCTTGGCGGGCCAGAAGAGGGTGAGGCTCGCCTGGAGGAGGACGGCCACGGCGAGCAGGCTCATGAAGAGCTTCGCCGGCCGGGAGGCGAAGGTGTGGCTCTCGGTGTGAGCGGGCTTGAGCCGGGTGAACCAGCGGACCCAGGCGAAGGACCGGTTGTTGTCCCCGATCAGGTCGGCCCGGAACTCCGGTTCCAGGAAGCGGGAGTGCGGGATCCCGGACTGGCGTTCGAGCACTGCCAGCACCTTGTAGTGGGCACCGCGGTTCAGCGTGACCTTGGGCAGCTGGAGGACGCTGGAACCGTTCTCCTCGCTGATCCCGAAGCCGTTGCTCTCGGCGTCGCCGTCGGTGGCGGTGAAGAAGGTGAGCAGCGAGGACGGGTTGAGTTCGGTCACCGCCATGCCGACCACCCGGCGGTCCTTGAAGACGACCCGGATACCGGTCTGGCTGTTGCGGGGAGCCAGGTAGTTCTCGGGCTCGATCGGCCGCCAGCCGGCGTTCTCGATCCGGATCAGGACGAACGACGGCTCCGTCAGCGGCGTGCCGTCGTCGTGGGTGGCGGCCAGTACGTCGGCGCCCGGCGCGTGGGCGACGTCCGTGGCGAGCGTGTCCATCTGGAGGCGGTAGCCGAGCCGCTTGCGGCGGATGACCACGAACTCCCACACGAACGCCAGCACGGGGATCGCGACGCTGAGCATCGCGACGACATTGTTGAAGTCGAGCTCGGAACCGAACAGTCTCACGGCCGCATCCCCCGAATCCCCTTGGCTCCTCGCGCAGTCGACCTGGCACGGGTGGTCAGGGAGCCCAGGGTGACGAGTGGTTGCCGAGCGTTGCCACAGTTGCCGCGATCCTCCCGACGAAGTTCATGTGGTGGCCATCTACGAAACGTCCCGTTCTCCGGGTCGCTGTCCTCTCCACAGAACGGCCGGGGACCTTTGATCCCGGTCCCCGCCCCGCACCCGCTACCGTGGGTCGGATGAGCAACCCGGCCACCCCGCCGCGTTCCCTCGCGGAGGCGCTTCGCGCCAGGGACGACGCTTCCCTGGCCGTACTGCTGCGCGCCCGCCCCGACCTCATCACCCCCGTCCCCACCGACCTCACCCAGCTGGCCACCCGGGCCGGCACCCGGGCCTCGGTGCTGCGCGCCCTGGAGCGCCTGGACCGGTTCGCCCTGCAGACGGCGGAGGCGCTGGCGGTGGCCGGCGACCCGGCGTCGTACCGGGAGCTGCTGGGGCTGATGGCCGGCGACGACGGGGACCCGGCGGTCGTCGCGGCCCTGCCGCGCGCGCTGGGCGCGCTCCGGAACCAGGCGCTGGTGTGGGGGGACGACGACCGGCTGCGGCTGGTGCGGACCGCGCGGGAGGTGCTCGCGCCGTCCCCGCAGTACCCGTCGCCGACCGGTCTCGGCCCGACCGTGCGGGAGGCGACCTCGGGCATGTCGCCGGGCCGGATCCAGGAGATCGTCGCCGACGCCGGGCTGCCCTCGACGCATGACCCGGTGTCCGCCGTGGACGCGCTCACCAAGCTGTTCGGGCACCGGAAGAAGATGGCCGGACTGCTCGCCACCGCGCCCGCCGAGTCCCGGGAGGTCCTGGGCCGGCTGGTCTGGGGGCCGCCGTACGGCCAGGTCACCCCGGAACCGGCCGCCCATCTGCGCTGGCTCCTGGACCGCGGCCTGCTGCTGCCCACCGCGCCCGGCACGGTCGTGCTGCCCCGCGAGGTCGCCCTGCATCTGCGCGGGGGCCGCGCCCACCGCGAGCCGGAGCCGGTGCCGCCCGCCGTGGAGGCGGCGGCCACCCACCGTCCACAGGTTGTGGACGCGACGGCGGCCGGGCAGGCGTACACCGCGCTGGCGACCGTCGAGGAGCTGCTGAAGGACTGGGACGAGGGCGGCCCGGCCGTGCTCCGGGCCGGCGGGCTCAGCGTCCGGGACCTGAAGCGGACCGCCGTCGCCCTGGACGTGCCCGAGCCGATCGCCGCCTTCTGGGTGGAGCTGGCCTACGCGGCCGGGCTGCTCGCCTCCGACGGCGAGGCCGACGAACGCTACGCGGCCACCCCCGCCTACGACGAGTGGCTGGACCGCCCGCCGGGCGAACGCTGGGCCCAGCTGGCGTCGGCCTGGCTCACCGCGACCCGCACCTGCGGCCTGGTCGGCGGCCGGGACGCCAAGGACCGCGCCCTCTCGGCGCTCGGCCCGGGCCTGGACCGCTCGGCCGCGCCGGAGGTACGACACCGGGTGCTGACCCTCCTCGCCGCGCTCCCGGAGGGCACCGCCCCGGCCGCCGAGTCGGTACTGGCCCGGCTGCGCTGGGAACGCCCACTGCGCGGCCCGCAGCAGCGCGACGACGACCTGCGCAGCCGGCTGGCCCGCTGGACCCTGACCGAGGCCGAACTGCTCGGCGTGACGGGCCGCGGGGCGCTGTCGGCCCACGGCCACACCCTGCTCGGCGCACCCCCGGCGGAGAAGGGGCCCGCGAAGGGGCAGGAGAAGGCCCGGGAGAAGGCGCAGGGTCAGGAGCCCTCGGGTCCCGGTCCCGGTCTCGGTCCCGGGGACAAGCTGCCCGTGCATCACCACCATCCCGACCATCCCGCCGCCGTCCTCGAACCCCTCTCCCCGCCCGAGCAGGCCGTCGCCGCCGCGGCCGCCGGCCGGCTGCTCGCCCCGCTGCTCCCCGAACCCCTGGACCACGTGCTGCTCCAGGCGGACCTGACGGCGGTCGCCCCGGGCCCGCTGCGCCGCCCGCTCGCCGACGCGCTGGGCGTCCTGGCCGACGTCGAGTCGAAGGGCGGCGCGACGGTCTACCGCTTCACGCCCGCCTCGGTCCGCCGCGCCCTGGACGCCGGCCGTACCGCGACCGACCTGCACGCCTTCCTCACCACTCACTCCCGCACGCCGGTCCCGCAGCCGCTCGCCTACCTGATCGACGACGTGGCCCGCAGGCACGGCCATCTGCGGGTGGGCGCGGCCTCGGCGTACGTCCGCTGCGACGACGACACGGTCCTCAACGAGATCATGGCCGACAAGCGCGCCGCCGCCCTGCGCCTGCGCCGCCTCGCCCCGACGGTGCTGGCCACCCAGGCCGACCCGGCCACCCTCCTGGAGGGCCTGCGCGCGATGGGCTACGCGCCCGCCGCCGAGTCCGCCGAGGGCGATGTCCTGATCACCCGCGCGCACGCCCACCGCACCCCGCCGCGCACCGCCCCCGAGCCGGTCCCGGACGGCCCGCCGACCCCGGACACCACTCTCCTGGCGGCGGCGATCCGCGCGATCCGCGCCGGCGACCTGGCCGCCACCACCCCACGCAAGCCGGCCGGCACCGCCGCCCGGGGCGGCGAACTCCCCCGCACCACCGCTGCCGAGACCCTCGCCACCATGCAGGCCGCCGTCCTCACCGGCGACACCCTCTGGATCGGCTACGTCAACGCCGAGGGCACCGCCAGCCAGCGCGTCATCGCCCCCATCCGCGTCGAGGGCGGCTTCGTCACGGCCTACGACCACACCGCCGACGAGGTACGCACCTACCCCCTGCACCGGGTGACAGGAGTGGCGGAACTCGCGGAGGACTGACCGGTTCTGCGGTTCGGCAGCGCCCCGAAAGGGGCGCGGGAAACTGCGCGACCAGCCACGGCGGCGCCGCAGACGAAAGACGGCACATCGCGAAACATCTCGGCGCTTCCAGCGGAGCGCTTGGCGCCCGGGGCAACCAGTTGATCATGTTGCAGGGCTCGCACACGCGTGCGTCACTGGCCTAGAAACAGCCAATACATCCCTTTTTGGGAGGACTTGGAATGGTTGACCTTTCCACTTCACGGGGTTCCACGGTCGCCGTCTGGTCGGATTTCTGCGCCATCGCACCCAGCCCGGAACTGCGCGGCCGGATGCTCCAGGAACTGGAGCGGCTGCGCGGCGAATCGGACGTGGCGAGCCTGCTCCGGCCCGGCGGCAACCCCCGGAAGTTCGGCTACGGCGACGGCACCATCATCCCGGCCGGCGAATTCCCCCCGGGCACACCGCACGAGGCGATCCGCACCGCGGCCGCCCACCGCGCCCCGCTGACCGGCGCGATACGGGTCGTCGTCGTCCTCGCGGACTTCGCGGACAAGCCGATGACCGAGAGCAACGAGCACTTCGAGAAGCTGTTCTTCTCGGTCGGCGAACTCCCCAACGGCAGCGTCCGCGACTACTACCGGGAGGTGACGCACGGCCTGGTCGACATCGTCGGCGAGGTCATCGGCCCGGTCCGGATGCCGCAGAAGCTGTCCTGGTACGCCAACAACAACTACGGCATCGGCAAGCCGTCGGGTGAGGCCCGCGCGCAGATCCTGGCCCGGGACGCCGCCGTCGGCGCCGACCCGCTCGTCAACTACGCGCCGTACGACAACGACGGCAACGGCTTCGTGGACGCCTTCATCGTCGTGCACTCCGGCCAGGGCGGCGAGGCCACCGGCCACCGCGGGGACCTCTGGTCCCACAAGTGGGTCCTGCCGAGCGCGTACAACGCCGACGGCGCCCGGATCTACGGCTACCTCACCATCCCCGAGGACGCCAGGATCGGCGTCTGCGCCCACGAGTTGGGCCATCTGCTGTTCGGCTTCCCCGACCTGTACGACGTCGACGGGTCGTCCGAGGGGGTCGGCAACTGGTGCCTGATGGGCGCCGGTTCGTGGGGTGGCGGCGGTGACGTCCCGACGCATCCCTCCGCGTGGTGCAAGGTCCAGCAGGGCTGGGCCAGGGCGGTCAACGTCACCAGCGACGGGATGCTCTCCGTCCCCGACGTCAAGAACGGCTTCGAGGCGTTCCGGATGTGGACCGACGGCCTGCCCGGCAAGGAGTACTTCCTGGTCGAGAACCGCCAGCAGACCGGGTACGACCGTTCGCTGCCCGCCCCCGGCATGCTGATCTGGCACATCGACGAGGCCCGGCCGGACAACACGGACGAGGACCACTACATGGTGGGCCTGGTCCAGGCGGACGACCAGCGCGACCTGGAATCGGCCGTCAACCGCGGCGACGGCGGCGACACCTACCCCGGGAGTACGGGCAACAGCTCGTTCACCGCGGCGAGCAAGCCCGCCTCGCACTCGTACGCCGGCGCGCCGACCGGGATCTCCGTCACGGACATCTCGGCGCCCTCCGCCACGATGACCGCCATGGTGTCGGTCTCGACGGCCGGTGCCGTACGCGCGCCCGCCCCCGCCATGGCCCGCCGGGACACCGAGGACGTGCCCGGACTGGTCCAGACGATCCACGACCTCCAGGACCGGCTGGCCGCCCTGGAGCAGGCCGTGGTGCCCTGGGCCGGCGCCGAGGCCTACCTGGAGCAGGCCGCGCTGCGGCCCGAGCTCAGGGGCGCGACGGGCGGCCCGGACCCGCTCCTCAAGGCCGGCAACGGACACGGCGGGCACGGCGGCCACGGCGGGCACCGGCACGAGGGCCCGCACCACCGGTGACCGCCGGCCATGGCGCAGGTCGTCGAGAACCGCACCGACCTGACCGCACGGCTGGTCGGCACCGCACCCCATCCGCGGCTGGCGGGCTGGGACCGCGCGGAGGTGGACGTGCTCGCCGCTGAGCCGGTGGCCGGCTACGCCGACCTGCTGTCGGGCGAGGTCGGACAGCGCCTGCCGCTCGCCGTGCCCAGCGCGCTCCTGGCGGACGTGGCCCCCGGATCCACCCTCCACGTCCGGGCCCGGCTGGCCGCCCCCGGCGAGGCGATGACCGAGAAGAGCCCCACTCCGGGCACCTTCACCGTCGAACCGCCGGGGTGATCCACCGCACCTCCCGCCGCATCTCCCGGGGGACCGGCCGACCACGGCCGGTCCCCCTCCGGCCGTCTCCTGCCTCCCGCGACCTCGCCCCTCGCCCCTAGCAGTCGCGCACCGGTGCGTCCGCCGGCAGGCCGAAGTGGGCGCGGGCCGCGGTCCGCAGGCCGGCGGACTCCATCGGCCGGTCGATACGGGACTCGGCGTAGGGACTGAAGTGGTCCTCGTTCCATTCGGCGTAGCCCGCGCCGTCCGGCGCCTCCGCCTCGGAGACGACACGGAAGCCGCCGTCCGCCGTGTCCCGCCGCAGCCGCACCACCTGGGCGATCTGCGCGCCGCTGCACTCCACCAGGGCACCGTCCCGCACCCCGTACTCCAGGCACAGGGTGTCGACGCCGGCGTGCACCTGCCCCCCGCTCTCCAGCAGGTCCAGGGCCTCCGCCCGGCAGAACCAGCGCGATTTGAGCGCGGGCACGGTCTCCCCGTACCCGGTTCCGGCGGCCTGGGTCACGAGCCGGGCCTCGATCGCGGGACGCACCTCGGCCCAGAGACCGGCGTCCACGGCACTCGACCCGCGTGCCCAGGCCCCGGCCGTCACCAGCACCGCCACCGCCCCGGCGCCGGTCACCCAGATGCGTACGGACGTCACCGCACCCCTCCTCACCGGACCACGCGCACTGCGCGGCCTCCCCCGGACATGACACCCGAAACGGGCTCAGGGTTGCACCGGACGATCAGGAGCCTGTCGAAGCCGGTCACCGGCGGTGCACGTTCCATCGAGCGCCGCCGGTGATCGCTCGCACATGAGGCACACTGGAACTTTGGCCCGTGACGATGGCCGCCACGGCGATGGCCGCACGGGCCGAAGGGAAAGGGTGCCGCGCGTGAATGGTCCTCTGATCGTCCAGTCCGACAAGACGCTGCTCCTGGAAGTCGACCACGAGCGGGCCGACGAGTGCCGTCGGGCGATCGCGCCCTTCGCCGAGCTGGAGCGGGCGCCGGAGCACATCCACACCTACCGGGTGACCCCGCTGGGCCTGTGGAACGCGCGGGCGGCCGGACACGACGCCGAGCAGGTCGTGGACGCGCTGGTGGAGTACAGCCGCTATCCGGTGCCGCACGCGCTGCTGGTGGACATCGCCGAGACGATGGACCGCTACGGCCGGCTGACGCTCAGCAAGCACCCGGCGCACGGGCTGGTGCTGACCACCACCGACCGTCCGGTGCTGGAGGAGATCCTGCGCTCCAAGCGGGTCACCCCGCTGGTCGGCGCCCGGATCGACCCCGACACCGTCGCCGTGCACCCCTCCGAGCGCGGGCAGATCAAGCAGACCCTGCTGAAGCTGGGCTGGCCCGCCGAGGACCTCGCCGGGTACGTGGACGGCGAGGCGCACCCGATCGAGCTCGCCGAGGACGGCTGGGCGCTGCGGCCGTACCAGAAGCAGGCCGTGGAGAACTTCTGGCACGGCGGGAGCGGTGTCGTGGTCCTGCCCTGCGGGGCCGGCAAGACCCTGGTCGGGGCCGGGTCCATGGCGCAGGCCAAGTCGACCACCCTGATCCTCGTCACCAACACCGTCTCCGCGCGGCAGTGGAAGCACGAGCTGGTGAAGCGAACCAGCCTCACCGAGGACGAGATCGGCGAGTACAGCGGGACCCGGAAGGAGATCCGGCCCGTCACCATCGCCACCTACCAGGTGCTCACCACCCGGCGGAAGGGCGTCTACCCGCATCTCGAACTCTTCGACTCCCGGGACTGGGGTCTGATCGTCTACGACGAGGTGCATCTGCTGCCGGCTCCTGTCTTCAAGTTCACCGCCGATCTGCAGGCGCGCCGGCGGCTGGGGCTGACGGCCACCCTCGTGCGCGAGGACGGCCGGGAATCGGACGTGTTCTCCCTCATCGGGCCCAAGCGCTTCGACGCTCCCTGGAAGGAGATCGAGGCGCAGGGCTACATCGCGCCCGCCGACTGTGTCGAGGTGCGGGTGAACCTCACGGACTCCGAGCGGCTGGCGTACGCCACCGCCGAGACCGAGGAGAAGTACCGCTTCTGTGCGACCACCGCGACCAAGCGGAAGGTCACGGAGGCGCTCGTGAAGCGCTTCGCGGGCCAGCAGATCCTGGTCATCGGCCAGTACATCGACCAGCTCGACGAACTGGGCGAGCACCTGAACGCCCCCGTCATCAAGGGCGAGACCTCCAACGCCCAGCGCGAGAAGCTCTTCGACGCCTTCCGCGAGGGCGAGATCAGCGTGCTGGTCGTGTCGAAGGTCGCCAACTTCTCCATCGACCTGCCGGAGGCGACGGTCGCCATCCAGGTCTCCGGCACCTTCGGCTCCCGCCAGGAGGAGGCCCAGCGGCTGGGCCGCGTCCTGCGCCCGAAGGCCGACGGCCACCAGGCCCACTTCTACTCCGTCGTCGCCCGCGACACGATCGACCAGGACTTCGCCGCCCACCGTCAGCGCTTCCTGGCGGAGCAGGGCTACGCCTACCGGATCATGGACGCCGACGAGATCCTGGCGGACGGCTGAGCACCGCCGTCGCGCAAGGTGCGGCCGTGCCGTCGTAGGGCGAGGGCCGCACCCGCCAGCAGCGCCAGCCCGAGCAGCGGGTACGGCGACGCGAGCGGCTGCTGCCACCACGGGAAGTGGAGGTCCCGGTCGCCCGCGTGGGGCAGCAGCCACATGGTGCGGGCGGTGAAGAGGGCCGCGGTGGTGAGGGCGAGGTACGGCCGGCCGGCCGCCAGGAGCACCGCGAGCAGGGGCACGCACCACACCCAGTGGTGGGACCAGCTGATCGGGCAGACCAGCAGGGCCGTGAACGCGGTGAGCGGGATGCCCCAGCGGTCCCCGTCCCCATGGCGGGCGCGGGTCGCCAGCCACAGGCCCGCCGCCGCCAGCCCGGCCGCCGGGAGCACCCAGGCCGGTCCCGGGGTCTCCGTGCCCGACGCCCTGGCGATCAGCCCCTGGAGCGACTGGTTGTCGACGATCCACGCCTTGCCGACCCGGTCCGTCTCGAACAGGCGCCGGGTCCAGAAGTCCGCGGTGGCCGAGGGGAGCAGAAGGGCCCCGAGCAGGGCCGTGCCCAGGAAGGACGCCGTCGCGACGCCTGCCTCCTTTCTGCGTGCGGTGAGGAAGAGATAGGCGATGAAGATCGCCGGGGTGAGTTTGACGCCCGCCGCGATCCCCAGGGCCAGCCCCTTGGCGCGGGCGCCGGGCGGGCGGGTGAGGTCCCAGAGGACCAGGCAGGCGACCGCGAGGTTGATCTGGCCGAAGAGGAGCGTCTGGAAGACGGGCTCCAGCCAGAGGGCGAGGGCGGTGGCCGCGCACAGCGCCGGGAGGGGCAGCGGGCGCCCGGCCAGGCGGGCGGAGAGGGCGACGAGCCGGGCGAGCAGGAGCGCGTTGCCCGCGAGGAACGCCACCTTCAGGGCCGGGACGGGGATCCAGGTCATCGGGACGAACAGGACCGCCGCGAAGGGCGGATACGTCGCCGGCAGCCGCCACTCGGTGACCGTGAAGCCGTACAGATCACCACCGTGGACCACGGCCTCGCCCTCGGCCCGGTAGACCAGCAGGTCGGCCATCGGGGCGTGCAGGAGGAGGCAGAGGGCGGCGAAGGAGAGGAGAGAGACCGCCAGGAGGGAGAGGGACAGCAGGAGGGGGATGGAGGGTAAGAGGGGGGATGAGGATGACGTCACCGTCCGCTTCGGCACGGAGGCGACCCTATGCCGTTACTTGTGGCGTATGCCCGCTTCCTCGCCGTACTCGCCGAGAAGGACGACGCTGACCGCCGCGCCCACGAAGACCTTGACGGCACGCAGGGCGTCGCCCAGACGGTGGTGGGGGACTCCGTCCACGGCTGTGGCACCGGGGGGACGGCTGGGGGCTGGTGTGATGGTTGCTGCGCTCATGCCTCAATAGTGGAACTTCGGGCATACCGACGGCATCGGTCCACGGGTCCAATTTCCGGTATCCACCCGTCCACCCTCGGATGGACCCCCGCCCCTACCTCCGACCGGCCTCCAGGGTGACGCTCCCCCTAGGGGACTCCCCGTGGACCCCAGTGGCCCCCCGTGGACTCCCGTGGACTCCCCGGGCGCTCCGGCGGGACACG
This sequence comes from Streptomyces sp. NPDC048288, assembly GCF_043201555.1. Taxonomy (NCBI): domain Bacteria; kingdom Bacillati; phylum Actinomycetota; class Actinomycetes; order Kitasatosporales; family Streptomycetaceae; genus Streptomyces; species Streptomyces sp. NPDC048288. The sequence continues at coordinate 228,621 of NZ_JBICZD010000013.1, read as the reverse complement.
GCGCGCGGCGGACCCGGCGGCCGGCCGGGGGAAAATCCATTGGCCTCCCCCACCCCCGCCTCACTAGAATCTCCGCTCTTGCCCGCCTCCGTACCCGGAGTGCCGCCGGCCGGACGGAAACCGGTCGGCTGATCGCCACCCGTGCGCCATCCACACCACAGCGCCGTCCACCCGCAGGCCTTCGGAGGCACCCCCTTGTCCACGCCCGCCCACGACCAGCCGACGGACGTACCCGACGCACCCGACGTACCCGCACCCGCCGACCCCCTCTCCCGCGAGCGCACCCACCTGGCCTCCTCCCGGTCCGCCCTGCGCGCCATGCGCGAGGACGTCGAGTCGCTGGACATCCGCGACGTCACCGCGAACTGGGTCAACGCCGAGGTGCTGGCCCGCCAGATCGAGGAGCGCATCAAGGCGCTGGCCGACCTGAGCGACACGCCCCTCTTCTTCGGCCGCCTCGACTACCTGCACGCCCCCGGCGCCGACCAGGCCGAGGGCGCGTACGGGGAGCGTTTCTACATCGGGCGCCGGCACGTCCACGACCACGACGGCGATCCGATGGTCATCGACTGGCGGGCGCCGGTCTCGCAGCCGTTCTACCGGGCGTCCAAGAAGGACCCGATGGACATCGCGCTGCGCCGCCGCTTCGGATACACCCGCGGCGACATCACGGCGTACGAGGACGAGCACCTGTCCGACCCGGCGGAGGCGGCCCGCACCAGCAAGCTGCTCCAGCAGGAGATCGAGCGGCCGCGTGTCGGCCCGATGCGTGACATCGTCGCGACCATCCAGCCCGAGCAGGACGAGATCGTGCGCAGCGGGCTGGGCGGCACCGTCTGCGTCCAGGGCGGCCCGGGGACCGGGAAGACGGCCGTCGGCCTGCACCGGGTGGCCTACCTCCTGTACGCCCACCGGGAGCGGCTGGCCCGCACGGGCACCCTCGTCATCGGCCCGAACCGCTCCTTCCTGCACTACATCGAGCAGGTACTCCCGGCCCTGGGCGAGCTGACCGTGCAGCAGGCGACGGTGGACGACCTGGTGGCGCGCGGCGTGGACATCCGGGGCACCGACGACGCGCCCGCCGCGGTCATCAAGGGCGACGCGCGGATGGCGGAGGTCCTGCATCGGGCCGTCCAGGCGCATGTCACCCTGCCCACCGAGCCGGTCGTGGTGGTCCGCGGCTCCCGGCGCTGGCGGGTCCCGGCGTACGAACTGCAGGACATCGTCCGCGAGTTGCTGGACCGGGGCATCCGGTACGGCGCCGCGCGCGAGGCCCTGCCGCAGCGCATCGCGCACGCCGTGCTGGTCCAGATGGAACGGTCGGGAGAGGCCCCCGACGACCGGGTGCAGGACTCGGTGGCGCGCAACGCGGCGGTGAAGGCGGCCGTGAAGCAGGTCTGGCCGCCGGTCGACCCGGCGAAGCTCGTGCTGCGGCTGCTCACGGACGCGGACTTCCTCGCGGAGCACGCCGCCGGGATCCTCGACGAGGAGGAGCAGAAGACGATCGTCTGGGCGAAGCCGGTGCGGTCGGTGAAGGCGGCCAGGTGGTCGGCGGCGGACGCCGTGCTGATCGACGAGACGACGGACCTCGTCCAGCGCACCCACTCCCTCGGCCATGTGGTCCTGGACGAGGCGCAGGACCTGTCCCCCATGCAGTACCGCGCGGTCGGCCGCCGCTGCACCACCGGCTCGGCGACCGTCCTCGGCGACCTGGCGCAGGGCACCACGCCCTGGGCGACCAGGAGTTGGGACGAGGCCCTGTCCCACCTCGGCAAGTCGGACGGCGTGATCGAGGAACTGACGGCCGGTTTCCGCGTCCCGACCGACGTCATCACCTACGCCTCCCGCCTCCTCCCCCACATCGCGCCCGGCCTCACCCCGGTCGCCTCGGTCCGTGAGAACCCCGGTTTCTTCGCCCTCCGTCCCGTCACGGAGACCGCGGAAGTGGTCGCGGCGTGCGAGGAGTTGCTCCGCAACGAGGGCTCGACGGGCCTGATCGCGGCGGACGCCCGCGTCCCGGCGCTCGCCGAGGCACTCACCGCGGCCGGCATCGGCTTCCTGGCCCCCGGCGAGGAGACCACGGCCGACACCCGCCTCACCCTGGTCCCGGCGTCGCTGGCCAAGGGCCTGGAGTACGACTACGTGGTCCTCGACGAGCCCCAAGCCGTCGTCGACGGCGAACCGGACGAGCGCACGGGCCTGCGCCGCCTGTATGTGGCCCTGACCCGGGCCGTGTCCGGCCTGATCGTCACCCATACGGCCCCGCTGCCGCCGCAGCTGGCCTGACCCTCGGACAGCGGGCGTCCAGGCCGGTGTGGGTGAGCGGGGGCCGAGCACGCCCGCGCGGCGGAGCCGCACATCAATGCCGCCCCGTGCCCCCAGGCAGGTCCAGCGTGCGGCGCCACTCCCGTACCGCCGCCTCCGACACCGGCCCGGCCCAGCCCCCCGGCCGGGCCGCGCCGCCGATGTGGAAGGCGTCGATGCCGACCGCCCGCAGCTCGGGCACGTGGCCGAGTCGGAGCCCTCCGCCGACCAGGAGCGTCTGTCCGTATCCCGGCTCGCCGCAGCGCCTGGCCTCGGCCAGCAGGGTGGGCAGTCCCGCGTCCACGCCCTCGGCGGCACCGGCCGTGAGGTAGGTGTCCAGGCCCGGCAGGTCGGCGAGCTCCTTGCGCAGCGCGTCCCGGTCGGCGGCCCGGTCGATCGCGCGGTGGAAGGTCCAGCGGCAGCCGTCCACCGCGGCCACCACGCGCTCCACCGCGTCCAGGTCCACCCCGCCCCCCGCGTCGAGGAACCCGAGCACGAACTGGTCGGCACCCGCGCCCCGCAGCTCCCCGGCCACCCCCGCCAGCCGGTCGACGTCGCCCGCCGCGAACCCGTCGGCCAGTCGCAGCATCACGCGCAGGTCGATGTCGACGGCGGCCCGGATCGCGGTGAAGGTCCGGGGCGACGGGGTCAGCCCGTCGGCCGCCATGTCGGTGACCAGTTCGAGGCGGTCCGCGCCTCCGGCCTGGGCGGCGACCGCGTCCCCGGCGTCGAGGGCGATCACCTCCAGGACTGCACGCGTGCTCATAGGGCCCCTTCCATGGTGTTCCCCGTGTACCCCGGGCACGGCAGGCCGACGCCCACCCGACCTCAGGAGGTCTAGTCCAATCCAGGGTACGCGGGAACCACCGGCCCCCGCGAGACCGCCCCGGCCCCGCGACCGGCCCCACCCGCACAGTTCCAGCCGCCCCGCCCGCACCTTCGCCGGGATCGGCCGCCACCTCACCGCGCGCGGGACAATGACCCCATGGCCGACCTCGACGCCCTGCGCTCCCGCTGGCTCACCGCCTTCCTGATGTCCCGGGCGGACGACTCCTGCGCGGTCTCCCCGCACCGGTACGCCGACGAGCTGCTCCGCCGCTGGCAGGAGCCCCAGCGCCGCTACCACACGGTGGCCCACCTCACGGCGGTACTCGACCACATCGACGTACTGGAGGAGTACGCGGACGACCCGGCCCTGGTCCGGCTCGCCGCGTGGTTCCACGACGCGGTGTACCTGCCGGACCGGTCGACGAACGAGGAGCGCTCGGCCCGCCTCGCCGAACGCGCCCTCGCCGACACCGGGATCTCCGCGGCGGACGTCGCCGAGGTCGCGCGCCTCGTGCGGCTCACCGTCACCCACGACCCGGCCCCCGGCGACCGCAACGGCGAGGTGCTCTGCGACGCCGACCTCGCGATCCTCGCCGCCCCGCCCTCCGCGTACGCCGCCTACACCGCCGCCGTCCGCGAGGAGTACCACTTCGTCCCCAACGACGCCTTCCGCGAGGGCCGTTCCGCGATCCTGCGCCAACTGCTCGACCTGCCGCAGCTGTTCAGGACGCCCCACGGCCGGACCGAGTGGGAGCCGACCGCCCGCTACAACCTCGCGGCGGAGCTGGAAATGCTGTCGACCGCGGAGGATCCGGCGTCCTAGGGTGCCGCCCATGGCTGACATGGGCGGGGACCAGGTGGAAGAGGCCGTCGCGGGCTGCACGGCGGCCCTGCGGACGGCGGTGGACCGGAACTGGGCAGAGGTGCGGGCGGGGCGGCTGGACTGGAACTGCCACGAGACGGCGGTCCATGTCGCCGACGACCTCGTCGCCTACGCGGCGAATCTGGCCGGACGCGCCCAGGACGCGTACGTCCCCTTCGAGCTCAGGCTCGACGACGGCACCGACAACTCCGGTCTGCTGCACGTCATCGAGACCACCGGCGCCCTGCTCGCCGCGACCGTCCGCACCACCCCCCGCGAGGTCCGCGCCTTCCACCCGTACCCCTTCCGCAGCGCCGACCGGGTGGGCTTCGCCGCGATGGGCATCGCCGAAGTACTGCTCCACACCCACGACATGGCCACCGGCCTGGGCCTCCCCTACCGGCCCGCCGAGCAGCTCGCCGAGTCCGTCCTCGGCTGGCTGTTCCCGCACGTCCAGCCGGGCCCCGCCGCCTGGCCGACCCTGCTGTGGGCCACCGGCCGCGGCGAACTGCCCGGCCGCGCCCCGGTCACCGACTGGCGCTGGTACAACAACCTCGTCCTGCCCGCCGAACGCCTCGACCTCGTCGGCATCCGCCCCGCCGCCGCCCGCGACCTGCGGCTCGGCGGCGACGGCGGCTTCGACTGGATCGACGGCGGCCCCTACGAGGGCACCCGGGACGCCGCCGGCTTCCTGCTCAAGGCATACGAAGGGGGCGTGCACCGGCCGGAGTTCGGCGTCTTCGCCCTGGTCCGCCGGGAGGACGGCCGGGCGATCGGCGGCCTCGGCTTCCACTCCGCCCCGGACGGGGAGGGCCGCGTGGAGATCGGCTACGACCTGACCGAGGCCGCCCGCGGCCACGGCTACGCGACGGAGGCGCTGCGCACCCTCGCCGACTGGGCCCTGGCCCGCGACGACGTCCGCTCCCTCTTCGCCACCGTCGACACCGCCAACACGCCCTCCCAGGCGGTCGTCACCCGCGCCGGCTTCACCAAGGTGAGCGAGGACGAGGCGGGGCTGGCCTTCGAACTCCGGGCGGGCTAGCCAGGGTCACCGGGGACGCACCGTCACCGGGGCGCGTCGCTCTTGCGCCGGCGCAGCCCGGCACCGTGCAGCAGCCGCACCACCTCACGGCTGCTGACCTCCACCGCCCCGGCCGCGACCGCGTCCCCGTAACGGTGCGACGGGAGGTCGTAGTGGTCGCGTTCGAAGGCGCGGCGCGGGACGGCCAGCGCCTCGGCGAAGCCGTGCAGTTCGGCGTACGACACGTCGCTGACCAGGTGGGACCACATCCGGCCGTGGCCCGGCCAGTTCGGTGGGTCGATGTACACCGTCACGAGGAGGACATCCCGCCGGTGGCCCCGCTCAGGGCGCCGACCGAGGCGACCTTGACGCCCGCCTTGTGGCACACCCAATGCGGGTCGGGGCCGAGTTCCGGTTCGACGTCCAGCGCGTGCGGGTCGCCGGAGCCGCACACCGGGCACAGCGGCCAGCGGCCGTACCGCTCCAGCAGCGCGTCCTGCACGTCCTGCGCCACCAGCCCCGCCACGTACTCCGCGCCCTCCGGCCACTGCTCGACCCACCAGCGCCGCTGTACGACGGCGTCCTCGACCAGTGAGACCACGTCCGCCTCGGCGACCTCGCCCGCGACCAGATCGGCGAGCACGAGGGCGCGGGCTGCGTGCAACGCCTGTTCCAAGGGGCTTACGGGGTGCATGCTCCCATTGTGCGCGGTCTTGACCGGCCGACCGAAACGAAAATATCTTTCAAGGGTGACCGAGGACGTGAAGGAAATTTTCAGCACCCGCGGCAGCAGTGGTGGCAGCGGTGGTGCTCCGCCGGCTCCCGCCGCCCTCGCGGCCAAGGTGCGCACCCTCGCCCCCTCCATGACCCGCTCCATGCAGCGCGTCGCCGAGGCCGTCGCGGGCGACCCGGCCGGCTGCGCCGCCCTCACGGTCACCGGCCTCGCGGAACTCACCGGCACCAGCGAGGCGACCGTCGTCCGCACCGCCCGGCTGCTCGGCTACCCCGGCTACCGCGACCTGCGGCTCGCCCTCGCCGGGCTCGCCGCGCAGCAGCAGTCGGGGCGGGCGCCCGCGATCACCACCGACATCGCCGTCGACGACCCGATCGCCGACGTCGTCGCGAAACTCGCCTACGACGAACAGCAGACCCTCGCGGACACCGCCGCCGGTCTCGACACGGCGCAGCTGGGGGCCGCGGTGGGGGCGCTCGCCGGAGCGCGGCGGACGGACGTGTACGGCATCGGGGCGTCCGGGCTGGTCGCCCAGGACCTCACGCAGAAGCTGCTGCGGATAGGGCTGATCGCGCACGCGCACAGCGATCCGCATCTCGCGGTGACGAACGCGGTGCAGTTGCGGGCCGGGGACGTGGCGATAGCCATCACGCACTCCGGGTCGACCGGGGATGTCATAGAGCCGTTGCGGGTGGCCTTCGAGCGGGGGGCGACGACCGTCGCGATCACCGGGCGGCCGAATTCGTCGGTGACGCAGTACGCGGATCACGTGCTGACGACGTCCACATCGCGGGAGAGCGAGCTGCGGCCCGCGGCGATGTCCTCGCGGACCAGTCAGTTGCTGGTCGTGGACTGTCTGTTCGTGGGGGTGGCGCAGCGGACGTACGAGGCGGCGGCTCCCGCGTTGGCGGCGTCCTACGAGGCGTTGGCTCATCGGCACCGGAGTTCGCCCCGATAGACCGTAGGGGGGTGCACTCCACCGAGTCAGAAAGAGCCGTTTCCGAATGACTACCGAACGACACTCGCTCCGCACCGAGCTCGAAACGCTCACCACCGAAGCGTTCCGGCCCGAACTCGCCGAGATCGACACGCTCGCCACTCTCGACATCGCCCGTCTCATGAACGGCGAGGACGCCGGAGTGGCCGCCGCGGTCGCTCTCCGCCTTCCCGAGATCTCCGCCGCCATCGACGGCATCGCCGCCCGGATGGCCCAGGGCGGCCGGCTGGTGTACGCCGGGGCGGGCACCGCGGGGCGGCTCGGGGTGCTCGACGCCTCCGAGTGTCCGCCCACCTTCAACACCGGGCCGGGTCAGGTCGTCGGGGTGATCGCGGGCGGGCCGGAGGCGATGGTCACGTCGGTGGAAGGGGCCGAGGACTCCGCGGAACTGGCCCGGAAGGACCTGGACGCGCTCGGCGTCGGACCGGGCGACTCGGTGGTCGGCATCTCGGCGTCCGGCCGGACCCCCTACGCCATCGGCGCCGTGGCGCACGCCCGCGCCCTCGGTGCCCTGACCGTCGGTCTGTCCTGCAACGAGGGCAGCGCGCTCGCGGCCGCCGCCGAGCACGGTATCGAGGTGGTCGTCGGCCCCGAGCTGCTCACCGGCTCCACCCGGCTCAAGGCCGGTACCGCCCAGAAGCTCGTCCTCAACATGCTGTCGACGATCACGATGATCCGGCTCGGCAAGACGTACGGGAACCTGATGGTCGACGTCCGCGCCTCGAACGCCAAGCTGCGGGCCCGTTCCCGGCGGATCGTCGCCCTCGCCACGGGCGCCTCGGACGAGGAGATCGAGGAGGCCCTCGGCGCCACCGGCGGCGAGGTGAAGAACGCCATCCTGGTGATCCTCGCCGGTGTCGACGGGCCCTTGGCCGCCCGCCTTCTGGAGGAGTCCGGCGGCCGGCTGCGCGCGGCGCTCACCACGGCGGGCGGCTGACCCGCACGCTCGGGGGGTGCAGAGATCGCCGTACGACACCGCCACCGCGCTGCTGCCGCTCGTCGGCGGGCCCGCGAACGTCACCTCCGTCGCCCACTGCATGACCCGGCTGCGGCTGAGCGTCGCCGACCGGGAGCGGGTCGACACGGAGGCGGTGCGGGCGGTGCCCGGGGTGCTGGGGCTGGTGGCCGACGGAGACACCCTCCAGGTGGTGATCGGGCCGGGCGCGGTGGTGGCAGTGACCGCCGAGTTCGAAACACTCCTCGGCACGGCCGGGACTACCCACCGCGCACCGGGCCAGCCCGCTCCGGGCGGCCCCCGGTCTGCCGACAGCGCGGGGCTCGCCGTGCGTGGTGCCGAGCTGAAGGCGGCCCGTGCGCGGCGCAACGCGACCCCCCTCAAGACGGCGCTCCGCCGGATCGCCGACGTCTTCGTCCCGCTCATCCCGGCCCTGATCGGCTGCGGGGTGCTCGCCGGGTTCAACGGGCTCCTGGTGAACGCCGGCTGGCTGCCCTGGCTCACCCCCGCCCTCGCCGCCATCGCCTCCGGCTTCATGGCGCTGATCAGCGTCTTCGTCGGCTACAACACGGCGAAGGTGTTCGGCGGGACACCGGTGCTGGGCGGTGCGGTCGCGGCGATCGTCGTCTATCCGGGCGTGGCGAAGGTGACGGCCTTCGGGGTCGCCCTCTCCCCCGGCCAGGGCGGCGTGCTGGGCGCGCTGGCGGCGGCGCTGCTCGCCGTCGGCGTCGAACGGTGGTGCCGCGGCCGGGTCCCGGACGCCCTCGACGTCCTGCTCACCCCCACCGTCACCGTCCTGGTCGCCGGACTGGCCACCCTCTACGGCCTCATGTACGCCGCCGGCGTCGTCTCCACCGCCATCGGCACCGCCGCGAACTGGCTGCTCGCCACCACCGGCCCGCTCGCCGGCCTGGTCCTCGGCGGCCTCTTCCTCCCCCTCGTCATGCTGGGCCTGCACCAGGCCCTGATCCCCATCCACACCACCCTCATCCAGCAGCAGGGCTACACCGTGCTGCTCCCCCTCCTCGCCATGGCGGGCGCGGGCCAGGTCGGCGCCGCCCTCGCCGTCTACGCCCGCCTCCGCGACGACACGTCGATCCGTACGACGATCAGATCGGCGCTCCCCGCGGGCCTGCTGGGCGTCGGCGAGCCGCTCATCTACGGCGTCTCGCTCCCGCTCGGCCGCCCCTTCCTCACCGCCTGCGCGGGCGGGGCGGCCGGCGGGGCCTTCGTCGGGTTCTTCGCGGTGCTCGGCGACCGGGTGGGCGCGACGGCGATCGGGCCCTCGGGGTGGGCCCTGTTCCCGCTCCTCACGGGAAACAGGGGCCCGGCCCTCGCGGCGGCGGTCTACGCGGGCGGCCTGCTGACCGGCTACGCCGTCGGCTTCCTGGCCACCTACGTCAGCTTCGACGGCGGCGTGCCGAGCGACCCGTCACCTCGCCGATCCGGCTGACGGAACTCCGCGAGACCGTCATCTCCTGCTGACCCCATTGGCCCGCCGCACCTGCGCGCGCAGCACCTCGTCCGGGGGCGCCGGTTCCAGCGACTCCGGCGGACAGTCCCACTCCCGCCCACCGTCCACGGGCCGCACCTGCACACTGCCGCCGACATGCCCCCTCACCTCCCCGATCCGCCCGTCCCGCCGGTCCGTCACATACGTCCCGAGTGGCGGCCGTTCCCCCCGGACCACCGAGGCCAGCCGCTCCGCGACCCTGACATTGCACCGCCCCAGCTCCACCAGGGCGAAGGGCTCGTCACCCACCCCGGTCACCGGATCGACGCCGAGCGACGGCAGTACGACACCGGCACCCCTCAGAGCCGTCCGCAACGACTCCACGACTTCTTCGGTCGGCCGCACCCGCTCCCACCTCCACGCTGAGTTCCCGATTCACCACACAGCGTGTCCGTGACGCTTCTAACCTGGCTAGATACGACATCCCAACAACACCGTCTGTTGGACAGGGGCGTGCACATGGCAGGGCCGAAGGATCTGGACCCGTCGTCGTCCCCGCGCGCATTGCTGGGGGCGGAATTACGGCACGCGCGGGAGCGGAAGGGGCTGAGCCAAGCCGAATTGGGCCAGCTGGTGTTTGTAAGCGGGTCGTACATCGGGCAACTGGAGGCGGGGACGCGGCGGATGCAGCCGGATCACTCGCGGTTGCTGGATGAAGTCCTGGAGACGAACGGCTTCTTCATGCGGAACTGCAAGGCGGCGGCCAAGTCGAAGTACGAGGCGTACTTCGCCGACGTGGCGGAGACAGAGGCCCAAGCGACGGCGATCAGGCAATACGCACCGCTCCTGATCCCCGGGCTGCTGCAAACACCCGCATACGCCTGGGCCGTCAACCGCGCATACGACCCGACGGCTCCGGAGGAGACCATCGCGGAATGGACGGAAGGCCGCATCGAGCGGACCCGCCTGCTCGATCACCCGACAAAGCCGATGTTGTGGGCCGTGCTCGACGAAGCGGCGCTGCTCCGGGAGACCGGCGGCCGGGCAGTGATGGCGGAAGCCCTGCGCCACATCGCCGGCTTGTCTCGCCGCAACCGGGCCATCGTGCAGGTATTGCCGCTCAGCTCCGGCGCCCACGCCGCCATGGGCGGCGCCCTCAAGCTGATGGAGTTCGAGGACGCCCCGCAACTGGCCTACCTCGAATCAGTGCGCACAGGGCAGATGGAGGACAACCCGGCCACTGTCACCCAACTGAGGTTTCTGTTTGACCTCCTTGTCGCCTCCGCACTCTCGCAGGAGAAGTCCCTGGCTCTGATCCAGGGGTTGGCGGAGGATTACGCCCATGAGGAACATCCCTGACTACGACCTGAGCTGGCGCAAGTCGACGTACAGCGGTGGCGGCGACAACTGCCTGGAAGTCTCCGACAACCACCCCGCCGCCCTCATCCCCGTCCGCGACTCCAAGACGGCCCCCTCCGGCCCGAAGCTCACGTTCCGGCCGGAGGCCTGGTCGGCCTTCGTGCGGGGCATCAAGAACTGACGCCCGAGGCTCAAGCCCCCAGCCCTAGCGTGCCCGCATAACGAACAGAACAGCCCCCGTCAGGCGCTAGCAACACCTGCGGGGGCTTGACCAACGAGATCGGTTACGAGGCTCGATCCCATGGCTGACAGCCAGCCTAGTGCTGCCCTCCCGTCCACGCACGCCGCCCCGCACCCCATGGCCAGCCCCGCCACACCACGCACGACTTCGCTCATCTCCCGCCCCGCGAAGCCGCCGTCGCCGCGTACGTCGACCGCCTCCCCGACGGCGCCGACATCTCCGTGAAGACGCTGGCCAAACACCTCCCGTACGGGCAGTGCGCCCTCCGCACCGCCCTCAACAGGCTCCAGCAGGCGGGGCACTTGAGGCGGGGCCGGGAACATCTCGCCGGGACGGGCAGCCCGCGCTGGATCACCCGTTCGTGGTGGTCCAGCAGCGCACACGCCGATGACTGGTGGGCGACGTACCGGAACCGGAGCAGTCACCGCACCCCACCCGCTCACGGGCCCACATCCTGCTGGCCGCCCTCGGCCGTACCGCCCCGGCCCTCTCCCTCTCCCAGACCGACTGCGCGGCGCTGGCCCCGCTACTGGCGGAGTGGCCCCTCCTCCGTAAACGCCTCACCGACAAAATCCCGCCGGAGCCGGTACGACCGCCCGCCCGGCCTCCGCTGCGGATCCTGGAGTGCGCGAAGTGCGGCGTCCCGGGCCGCCCGGAGGCCCTGCCGGGCGGCCTCTGCGGCGCGTGCCGGGGCGAGCGCGCCCCCGGCAGCCCCAGCACGCCCCTGTCACCTTCCGAGGTCCGGTCCCGTGTCTCGGAGATCCGTGGCGCGATGAACGAACGACGAGAAAGGACACCCGCATGACGGCTCCTACGTTCCGACGACGCCACCCCAAGGCACGATGGAGGGGAGGAGGCGACGCCATGACCCCTGAGACCGGAGAACGCCCGCAGATGTCCGTCGAGGACTTCGAGGAACTCGTCCGCAGGGCTCCGAAGGAGCTGCGGAACCGGCTGGAGTTCCTCGGCGGCCGCCTGTGCGTGCGACACGGCCCGCTCGACGTCGAGGAGTTCGAGGAACTGGCCGCCGCCGCCCCCGAGACGGTCCGGCTTGAGTACGTCGATGGAAAGGTAGTCGTCAAAGCCATGCCGGACGGCAATCACCGGGAGATCTTCATCTGGTTGCAGGAGCAGTGCATGCAGCATCGTCCTGACCTCCGGGTCTATGGCGAGTCCGGCGTCAAGGCCGAGGCGTACCGGAAGGGTCGCGCCCGCACGGACGGAGCCGTCGCCCGCAAGGGCCACTTCAAGGGACACGGCGAGTGGTCGGCGTCGGAGGGCATCCTCATGGCCGTGGAGATCACCTCTCACGACCGCGACACCGACCGACGAGACCGCATCGACAAGCCCGTCGGCTACGCGGCCGTCGACATCCCCGTGTACCTGCTCATCGACCGCGACAACGACACCGTCGTCGTCTACAGCGAGCCCAAGGACGGCCGCTACCAGCAGATCGCCTCCCACCCCTGGGGAACTCCGGTCGAACTCCCCGACCCCCTCGCCTTCACCTTGGACACCGAAGAGCTCAAGGACTACGCCGACTGAGCTCGCCGCCGCGCTGTCAGCGCCGCGTGCGACCCTGGTCGGCATGAACCACTCCCAGCTGACCGCCCTGGGCCGTGCCCTTCGTCTGCTCGGCGAGCACGGGGAGGCCCTGTCGGCGACGACACCCGACGCCAAGCTGCACGAGGTGAAGGACGACCTGCGGCGCGCCCTGGACCTGCTGGAGGAGAGCGTCAGCGCGGCCGCGCCCACCACCCGCTGCGCCGAGCACCCGCAGGGGCCGGTGGACGAGAGCGCCCCTGACCTGTGCCTGCTCTGCGAGACGCGGCGGCGGGCGGCACGGCGGTCGGAGTTCGGGAGCGGGCCGCGGCCGGTGCGGGAGGAGGCCGCCGGGCCCGCCATGTCCCGGTACGGGGTGCGGGCCGACCGGCCGCAGCCCCAGCAGCGCTGGCTGCCCGAGGCGTGGAACGGGCGGGAGTGGGAGCTGTGCGGCACCCCCCGCCGCGACCGGCGCGAGGCCGAGCTGTACATCGCGGCCCAGCGGCGCGGATCCCGGCCGGCGATGGCCTACCGGCTGGTGCACGAGTTCACCGACTACGAGGTGCTCCGGGTCTGGGGCACCCCCGTGCAGGTGGACATCGAGCCCCTCGGCAACCTGTAGCGGCCGGCCTCTCCCTACCCGAGCGGCATTCCCTGACTAGAGTCAGAGAATGGATGCTACAGAGATCGAGCAGGTGCGGCGGTTCAACCGCACCGTCACTGAGCGCGTGGGCGTGCTCCACGACCGCTATCTGGGCCGCGACCGGCCGATCGGCGAGGCCCGGCTGCTCTGGGAGATCGGCGGGCAGGGCCAGGACGTACGGCAGCTGCGCGAGCGGCTCGGACTCGACTCCGGGTACGTCAGCCGGCTCCTGCGTTCCCTGGAGGGCGCGGGTCTGGTGACCGTGGAGCCGCAGCCCCAGGACCGCCGGGTCCGCACCGTGCGGCTCACGGAGAAGGGGCAGGCGGAGCGCGAGCTGCTCGACGAGAGCAGCGACGAGCTGGCCGCCTCCCTCCTCGAACCGCTCAACGCCGGCCAGCGCGCCCGGCTGGTCGCGGCCATGGCCGAGGTCGACCGGCTGCTGACCGCCGGGACGGTCGCCCTGGACGTCGTCGACCCCGACCACCCCGACGCCCGGCACTGCCTCCTCGCCTACTTCGCCGAGCTGCAGGAACTCTTCGACACCGGCTTCGATCCCGCGCGCAGCCTGCTGCCCGACGCGGGCGAACTCCGCCCGCCGCACGGCCTGTTCCTGGTCGCCCGGCTGCACGGCGAGCCCATCGGCTGTGCCGGTGTGAAGCTGCCGGCCGGGGCTCCCGCCGAGATCAAGCGCATGTGGGTGGCGCCCCGGGCCCGCCGCCTCGGCCTCGCCCGCCGCTTCCTGACCGAACTGGAGGCACAGGCCGCCCGGCACGGCTACGACACCCTGCGCCTGGACACCAACAAGACCCTCGACGGCGCGATCACCCTCTACCACTCCTTCGGCTTCCAGGAGGTCCCCGCCTTCAACGACGAGCCCTACGCCCACCACTGGTTCGAGAAGCGGATCAGCCGGGCGGCAGCGACGGCGTGACCCGCCCTCACCCGCCGGTCGGCCAGCGCTCCGGGTCCCTGCCCAGCAGCCGCAGCGCCTCCTCCAGCGGACCGGCCCCCGCGGGCACCTCCCGCACGGGAGCGAAGGCGAAGCCCGGCCCCCGCCGCGCCGGATCGGCCGGGACCAGGCGGGCGACGGCGAGCGCCGCGTCGAGGGTGTCGCCCGGCAGTTCCACCGGCACGCCGAGGGTGGCGGCGACGTCCCAGGCGTGCACCACGTAGTCGATGAAGTGGAAGCCGATCGCCATCCCGCCGGGAAAGCTCCCGCCCAGCTCCGGCAGCGCGAACCTCCGCCCGTCCGCGCCCGGTTCGGCGAACGCGCCGAGCACCTCCGCCGCGGCCTCCCGGTGCACCCGCGCCGGCTCGCCCATGTCCTCCGGCTCCCGCCAGCGGGTGACGTCCTCCCCCGCGCCCCGCGCCGCGGCCGCGAAGCCACGGTGCTGGGCCGCCATGTGCGCCACGAGCCGGCGCAGGGTCCACCCCGCGCACGGCGTGTCCCGCTCCCAGTCCGCGCCGCCCGCCAGATCCACCACCCGCACCGCCTCGCGCACGGCGATCCGGTCCAGCCCGACGATGTCCGCTCCTGTGACAGTCATGGACCGAGCCTAAGACTGTGCGAACGGTCGTGCTAGTTGTTTCGGGTGATCCGGCTCGGCCCAATGCGCGCTGCCCTCAGTGGACTTGAGGCACCCGGAGAGGATCGACCGCCGCCGTCCGCAGGCGGGCCGCGATCCCGATACGGGCCCGCCGGTACGCGGTCTCCTCGCCGTGCAGCACCGCGACCCCGTTGGCCGTCTCCATCAACGCCACGAGTTCGAAGGCGAGCTGGGGCACATCGGCGTCGGCGCGCAGCTCCCCCGCCTCCCGCGCCTCGGCGAGGGTCCGCTCCATGTACGCCGACCAGTCGCGCTGGGCCCGGACCACGGCGTCGTGCACCGGTCCCGAGCGGGCGTCGAACTCGGCGATGACCTCGTAGAAGAAACAGCCGCCGGGAAAGACCCGTCCCCGCGAGTATTCGAGCCATCCCTCGCACAGCCGCCACACCCGCGCGATGCCCGCGGGGTCCGCCACCACCGGGCGGATCACCCGCTCGGTGAAGATGCGTCCCGCCTCCCGCACGGTGGCGAGCTGCAGCTCCTCCTTGGACCCGAAGAGCGCGAACACCCCGCTCTTGCTGAGCCCCAGCTCCGTCGCCAGCCGTCCGACGGACAGCGCCTCCAGCCCTTCCACGGACGCGATCCCGACGGTCCGGTCCAGTACCGCCCGCCGTGTTCTGTTCCCCCGTTCGACGCGCCCGTCCGGCCGGGGCGTTGATATGTCCTTGTCCGTCACGCGGCGAACAGTACCAACGCCCTCCGGACCCGGCCGGTCAGCCGAGCAACGGCGACGGCGTGAACTCGTACCCCTCCCAGAGCTGCCGGGTCTTCTCCTCCGGGTACGCGGTCACGGCCGGGTGCGTGTCCAGGACCTGGGTGGAGCGGGCCTCGGGGTCGTACGCCGGCCAGCCCGGGTCGCCGGTGGTCGCGAAGGAGGTCCACACGGTACGGAAGCGGCTGGACAGGGCCTCGGCCTCGGGGGTGACACCGGCGCCCGCAAAGAGGAGGTTGGCGAGGTCCGCCTCGAACGTACCGAAGAGCAGCGGGATGTCCAGGCCGTGGCAGGCGCCCAGGATGCCGCCGTTGCCGGGGGCGCCCCAGGTCAGTTCGTAGAGGTGGGCCCGGCCGCCGCCCGCGGTCTGCGCCTCCGCCAGGCGCAGCGACGGCATGGCGAACAGCCAGTCGGTCTGCACCCGTTCGTACAGCTCGGTCGGCGACGCCTCGGGGAAGGCCGCGCGGTAGGCCCGCTCCCCCGCCTCGCCGCCCGGTGCGAACAGGCGCAGTGCGCCGGTCGCCTGCTCCTCCGTGATCTTGCCGTACATCTCGCCGAGGACCAGGAACAGGCGGTACTCGTCGCGGTTGTGGCCCACGAGGAGCTCCACGTCCCGGGCGGAGCCGGAGGCCAGCGCCTGCCAGGGGGCGGTGGGCAGGACGTCCCCGTCGACCACCGGGGAGAACGGGGTGACCGTGGGCGCGATCCGGCCCCAGCGGTCCAGGTGCTGGAGCATCTTGGCGCTGAGCGCCTGCCCGGCGTCCGGCAGCCGGCGCGGGTCCGTCGCCGCGAGGTCGGCCACCGTGGGGCGCAGGCCGGCCTCGGCCGCGAGGGCCCTGCCGATGTCCTCGGCCAGGTCCAGGGAGAAGAACGTGCCCGGGACGCTCTGGGCGATCGCCCGCCGGAACAGGCCCCGCGCCCTCGGCATCGCCAGCAGGGAGGCGACCGAGCCGCCGCCCGCGGATTCGCCGAACACCGTGACCCGGTCGGGGTCGCCGCCGAACGCCGTGACGTTCTCCCGCACCCACTCCAGCGCCGCCACCTGGTCCAGCAGGCCGCGGTTGGCGGGCGCCCCCTCGATCTGGGCGAAACCCTCCATGCCGACGCGGTAGTTGAGGGTGACCACGACCACGTCGCCGTCCCGCGCGATGCGCTGGGCGTCGTAGCCGGGGCTGCCGGAGTGGCCCAGCTTGTACGCGCCGCCGTAGATCCACACCATCACCGGGCGGCGGGCGGCCGGGTCCGGGTCGGGTGTCCACACGTTGACCGTCAGCCAGTCGTCGCCCTCGGGGGCGTCCAGTACACCCGTGCGTCCCTGGATGCCCAGGTCCTGCGGGGGCGGCGGTCCGAAGGCGTACGCGTCCCGCGTGCCGTCCCATGCCGTCGCCGGGCGGGGCGCCGCGAACCTCAGCTGTCCCACCGGGGGTTCGGCGAACGGTATGCCCCGGAAGACCGCGAGGCCGTTCTCCCGCAGGCCGCGTACGGGGCCGGTGGCCGTCCGTACGACGGGGCCTTCGGCCCGGGGAGCCGACGTCACGGGGTTGCTGGTCGTCATGGTCGCTCGCCTTCTGGTCAGCGGCTCCAGTCCGTCGGCCGCGGGTCGTATGTGGTTGCTCGCGCAGTTCCTCCCCCAGCCGAAGGCTGGGGGGTACCCCCCAGCGCCCCTGACGGGGCGCTTCAGCAGGGGCGTTCCGAAAAGTCGGGGCCGGTTACTCGTGGAACGGGTGGGGGTGGACGGAAGTGCCGGGCGGCCCTCACCCGATGGGGTGAAAGCCGCCCGGCGGTTCGCCAACTGCCCGGTTACGCCTCCGCGCCGACCGGCTCGACCTCGCGGTCGTCGTCCGTCGTGGCCGCCGCGGCCGTCTTCTGGCGCGGGATGAACGTGGCGACGAGGAAGGCGAGGAGCGCGGCTCCGGCGCCGATGGCCATGACGACCTTGAAGCCGTTCTCCGAGGCCAGGGCGTGGCCGCCGAAGTCCGTGGTCATCTGGGACAGGATGACGCCGGCGATGGCGCTGGCGAAGCTGGTGCCGAGGGAGCGCATCAGGGTGTTGAGGCTGTTGGCCGCGGCCGTCTCCGACGGGTCCACGGCACCCATGATCAGGGCGGGCAGGGCGCCGTAGGTGAAGCCGACGCCGGCGCCGATGATGCAGGAGACCAGGATGAGGTGCCAGACCTCGGACATCAGGACGATGTTCAGGGCGTAGCCGGCGGAGACGATCAGCGCGCCGATCATCAGGGTGACCTTGGGGCCCTTGGCCTGGGTGAGCTTGGCGGAGGCGGCGGACATGGCCATCATGACCAGGCCCTGGGGGGCGAGGACGAGGCCGACGGTGAGCATGGACTTGCCGAGGCCGTAGCCGGTCTGCTCGGGCAGCTGGAGCAGCTGCGGCAGGACCAGGGACATCGCGAACATCGAGAAGCCGAGGGCGATCGAGGCGAGGTTGGTGAAGAGGACCTGCGGCTTGGCGGTCGTGCGGAGGTCGACCAGCGGCTGCCTGGAGCGCATCTCCCAGAAGCCCCAGGCGAGCAGGATCACGACGGCGGCGGTGCCCAGGCCGAGGGTGGTGCCGGAGGTCCAGCCCCAGGTGGCGCCCTTGGAGACGGCGAGCAGCAGTGCGACAAGACCGGCGGACAGGCCGAGCGCTCCGGCGAGGTCGAAGCGGCCGCCGGTGCGGACCTTGGACTCGGGCACGATGAGGAGGACCAGCGCGAAGGCGACGGCGCCGAGGGCGGCCGAGGTCCAGAACAGGATGTGCCAGTCCCACTTGTCGGCGATGAAGGCCGCGGAGGGCAGTCCGAGGGCGCCGCCGACGCCGAGCGAGGCGCTCATCAGGGCGGTGGAGCCGGCCAGCCGGTCGGCGGGCAGGGCGTCCCGCATGATGCTGATGCCGAGCGGGACGACGGCGGCCGCGAGGCCCTGCAGCGTACGGCCGATGATCATCGGGACCAGGGAGTCGGCGAGGGCGCAGACGACCGAGCCGGCGACCAGGAGCACGATGCTGGTCAGGAGCATGCGCCGCTTGCCGATCATGTCGCCGAGGCGGCCGACGACCGGGGTGGCCACCGCGGCGGCCAGCAGGGTCGCGGTGACGGCCCAGGCGGTGTCCGAGGCCGAGGCGTGCAGCAGGGTGGGCAGCTCCGGGACGATCGGGATGACCAGGGTCTGCATCAGCGAGACGACGATCCCGGCCAGGGCCAGCACCGCCACCACGGCGTTCGGCCGCGGCGGGGCGGATGTTCCCGCCGCGGCGGGTCGGGTGAGGGCGTCGGACATGGGGGCGGGCCTCCATCGGACGGGCTCGATGAGCGGAGTCTTTGACTGCTTGACTTAAGCAACCTTAAGTCGATTGATTGAGTTAAGCAAGTTAATTCCAGAAGAACTGCGCTGACCTGCGACAACATGGCTGCTCGGCAGCGGATGAGCGGCTACGACCCCTCAGCCGTGCTCGGCGACGAACGCCCGCGCCCGCTCCTCGTCGATCTCGTAGACCGTCTCGTGCGCCCGCGGATCCCGCGCGTGGAAGGTGTGGAACATCGGGCTCGCCGGGCCGTCCAGCTCCACCAGCGAGGCCGACGCCCCGCGCACCGCCCGCTCGCCCCCGGCCGCCACGGTCAGGTCGATCCGGTTGACGACCCCCGGCGTCACCCACACCGGCACCGACTCCAGCAGGCCGAAGAGCTGGAGGTGGTAGTGGCCGGTGAGGATCACCCGTACGTCGCTCCCCCGGATCACCGCCGCGAGGTCGCCGGGGTCACGGAGCCCGAAGGCCTGCTGGGTCGCCGAGAGGTCGAGCGCGACGGGCGGATGATGGAGGGCGAGGACCGTGCCCCGCTCGGCCGGGGCGCGCAGCACCTCGCGCAGCCACTCCAACTGGGCCCGGCCCAGGCGGCCGTAGACCTTCCCCGGCACGAGCGAGTCCAGGGTGACGAAACGCCGGCCACCGACCGTGCTGACGGCGGCCCGCTCCGGCGCGTCGAAGGACGACTCCGCGCGGTCGGTGCCGTCGGCCGCCAGGTGCCCGCTGCCCAGCACCTTCGCGAACGCCTCGCGCTCGTCGTGGTTGCCGGTGGTGCAGAGGACGGGGACGTTCCTGGCCTGCGCGTACCCGCCGATCAGGGTGCGCAGGGTGGTGTACGCCTCCACCGCGCCGTCGTCGGCGAGGTCACCGGTGACGACGACCGCGTCGAGGCCCCGCAGATGCCGGAGTTCGTCGAGCATCAGGCGCAGGGACGCGGTGGCGTTGACGCCGCGCCTGTTGGGGGCGTCGGTGCGGTCCAGGTGGGTGTCGGAGAGATGCAGGATCCTCATCTCCCGCAGCCTAGAGGCCGGACGCGGTGGTGGTCAGCGGGCCGGGCGCCACATCGTGGTCACGGTCCGGCCGCCCGGCGTGACGATCTCGCCCCGCGGGACGAAGCCCACGCTCTCGTAACGGCGGTCGTTGGCGGGGTTGGTGGACTCCAGGTACGCGTTCGCGCCGATGGCGTCGAGCCGGGCCAGCGTGTCGGACAGGAGCGCCATGCCGAGCCCCTTGCCCCGGTGGTCGGCGTGGGTGCCGAGGATGGTCAGATGGAAGAAGGGCTCCTCCGGATGCGCGGCTCCGAAGCCCGCCTCCGTCTCCTCGACGGCCCGCGCCACCTCCGCCCCGGCGACCTTCTCCATCACCTCGCCCCGCCCCCGCTCCTCCTCCTCGGTCAACTCGACACCCCCCGGCGGAATCCACACGGCCACCGCCTCCACGCCCGGCGTCACGAACGTCCACGGATACCGCAGCGCGCCCCGGGCGTACACCCGCCACAACTCCCCCATCTGCCGGACCCGCCGCCCCTCGTCCGGAAAGACCGGCCCCCACACCGGGTCCTGAAGAAAAGCACTGGTCAACGTGGACACGACGGCATCGAGATCGGCGGGGGTGGCCGGGCGGGAGGAGTGGCTCATGCGGATGACCGTAGCGGCGGGAGCAGCCCTCCAGACCGTCACAAGCCAATAACGAAGTTCACGACAGCAAGCTCACAGCCTATACGTCCGACTTGGGGCACTTCACTCTCCCACCGCCCCGTTTGATCAACAGTCAGGACATTGCTTCAGCACAGCATTCACAGCATTTGGATCGACGACTTTCAGCCAGGTCAAGAGCGAGGAAAGCACCCAGCTGGCTCTTTGAACATTTCATGACCATTCCTGGCACAAGTCTCCACAGGTTCCTGACATTCGATCACGTCGCCCCGTCATGCAAGGGGCTTCATGGTGATCTCAGGGAGTTCTGGATGAGACTCAAGGGGAGACGACTCTTCCCAGCCTCAAAGGCGCGTGCGAGATCCTCGCACGCTTTGCTGAGGCGTACGGCGATAACCGTTGCCGTCGTACTGGCGACGGAAGCCGGGCTGGTGTCACTGGAATCGGGCCAGGCCTTCGCGACCGCGACCTCCGACGCGGCGGAGGCCACGACCGCCTCCGACACCAAGTCGGCTGCCTCGTCGGCCGATTCGGTCGCGGCGGCGCTGCTGATGGCCCGTCTTCAGGACCGGAAGATCGAGGTGACGTCCGAGCGGACGGCCGACTCGACGACGTACGCGCTGCCCAGCGGTGAACTGCAGACCTCCACCTATGCCGGGCCGATCCGGCAGAAGATCGACGGCGTCTGGCGGGACATCGACACCAGCCTGTCCGACACCGGTTCCTCTCTGGAGCCGGACGTGGCGGCCGCCGACATCGCCGTCTCCGACGGCGGCGACACCGATCTCGCGTCGGTGACCAAGGGTGGCACGTCCTTCGGGCTCGGCTGGGAGTCGAAGCTGCCGACCCCGACCGTGAAGGACGACACCGCCTCCTACGACCTCGGCGCCGACCAGACCCTCAAGGTCACCGCCCTCGCCCAGGGCTTCAGCGAGGACATCGAGCTGGACTCCGCGCCCGACGGTGCACCGGAGTACCGCATCCCGCTCCAGCTCGACGGCCTGAAGCTCTCGGTCGCCGACTCCGGGCACCTGCTCCTCAAGGACACCGACGGCAAGCTCGTCGCCGAGGCGCCCGCGCCGATGATGTGGGACTCCTCCAAGGACGACGCCTCCGGCGAGTCCAAGCACCGGGCGAGCGTGGCCACGAAGGTGGAGACGGCCGACGACGGCTCCCAGACCCTGGTCCTGAGCCCGGACGCGGACTACTTCACGCAGGACCTGACCTACCCGGTCACCGTCGACCCCACCTCCACGCTGGCCGTCACCACGGACACTTGGGTGCAGACCCCCGACTACACCGACTCCCAGGTCTCCTCGACCGAGCTGAAGTCGGGCACGTACGACGCGGGCACGGATGTGGCGCGCTCGTACCTGAAGTTCGACGTGTCGGCGTTCAAGGGCAAGCACATCACCGACACCAACCTGGCCCTGTACTCGTACTACTCCTCGACCTGCGCCACCTCCGGGTCGGGCACCGTCGTGCGCCGGGTGACGGCGGACTGGGACTCGTCCTCGGTCACCTGGTCCACCAAGCCGGCCGGCACCACCACCGGCCAGGTGATCAACACCGCCGCGCTCGGCTACAGCAGCTCCTGCCCGGCCGGCACGATGAACTTCGACATCGACGACATCGTGCAGGCCTGGGCCGACGGCACCGCCAACTACGGCCTGATGATCCGGGGTGTGACCGAGACCGACTCGACGACCTGGCGCAGGTTCCGGTCGGCGAACTACGCCTCCGGTGACAACTCCGTCGAGCCGCACCTGACGGTGACGTACAACTCCTACCCGTCCGTGCCGAGTTCGGCGGCGATCTCGCCCTCGCAGGTCAACGCGTACAACGGCAAGCGGTACGTGACCTCCCTGACGCCCACCCTGTCGGCCAAGGTCACCGACCCCGACGGATCGGGCACCAAGGGCCAGTTCGAGATCACCGCCGACCCGGCGTACGCGGACACCACGTACTCCTACACCGGCACCTCCTCCTCGGTGTCCTCCGGCTCGACCGCGAAGCTGACGATCCCGTCCGCCTCCGCCTTCCCGGCCGGCACCCACCTGCGCTACCGGGTACGCGCCTACGACGGCACCGACTACGGCTCCTGGTCCGGCTACACCACCTTCGTGATGAACACCGGCCTGCCCGCCGCCCCGACCGTCACCTGCGCCACGTACGAGCAGAACGGCTGGACGGCCAAGGCCGACTCCGCCGACACCTGCACCATCGACACCTCCTCCTCCGACGGCGCCGGCTACTACTGGGGCCTGGACGACAGCAGCCTGCCGAACAAGAAGCTCGACACCACCGACGGCAACGGCGGCGACGCGGCCACCGTCTCCGTCGACCCGGACAACGGCTGGCACACGCTGTACGCCCGTAGCGTCGACTCCGGCGGAAACCTTTCTTCAGCCACCACCGCCTACTCCTTCGGCGTCGGCGCGGACGGCGCCGCGATCCTCTCACCGCAGGATGGTGACACCACGGCCCGCCGCCTCACCCTGTCCGCGAAGGGACTCAGCTCCTACACCGGGGTGACCTGGCAGTACCGGCGCGGCGAGACCGACACCTGGCACACCGTGCCCGTCGGCGATGTCACCGCCTCCGGTGACGCCGTCTCGGCCTGGCCGGTCGCCGTCACCGGCGGCACCGCCACCAAGCTGGTCTGGAACACCGTCTCCACGCTCTCCGAGGACGGCGTGCTCCAACTGCGCGCCGCCTTCACCGACGGCACCACCACCGGCCACTCCCAGACCGTCGAGGTCACCCTCGACCGGGACGCGGGCACCGCACCGACCGCCGAGGTCGGACCCGGCACCCTGAACGAGCTCACCGGCAACTACACCCTGTCGGACACGGACGCCGCCGCCTTCGACGCGTCGGTGACCCGCACGTACTCCTCGCGTGCCAACGGCACCGACACGGAAGGCCAGGCCCAGATCTTCGGACCCGGCTGGACCTCCTCGGTCACCGGCGAGACAAGCGACTACACCCAGATCCGCAAGACCTCCGACACCTCGGTGGAGCTGCTGAACGCGGACGGCGCCGCCACCGCCTTCACCGCTGCCTCCGGCGGCGGCTGGCAGCCCGAGACCGGTGCCGAGAGCCTGACGCTGACCGGCACGCTGTCCGGCTCGACGTTCACGCTGACCGACACGGCCGCGAACACGACGGTGTTCACCAAGGCGGCGGCCGCGGCCACCACGTGGACCCTGTCCTCGTCGGCCAC
Source organism: Streptomyces sp. NPDC048288 (assembly GCF_043201555.1). NCBI lineage: Bacteria > Bacillati > Actinomycetota > Actinomycetes > Kitasatosporales > Streptomycetaceae > Streptomyces > Streptomyces sp. NPDC048288. Next base: position 205,182 of record NZ_JBICZD010000013.1, on the reverse strand, counting down.
GGCGGTGGACGACTCCACCGTCACCACCGTCTCCGAGACCGTCACCTCCGGCGGCGAGACTCTCGCCCGCCCGAAGTACGTGATCTCCCCGACCGGCGCGGTCAAGGCCGCGACCTGCCAGGCGGACCCGTCCACCAAGGGCTGCCGGGTCCTGGAGTTCGTCTACGCCGACACCACGACCGCGACCGACTCCGTCCTCGGCGAGTACGCCGGACAGGTCAAGGCAGTCAAGCTGTGGGCCACCGCCCCCGGTGACTCCGCCGCCACCGCCGAGACCCTCGCCACCTACGCCTACGGCGCCTCCGGCCGGCTGCGCCAGGCGTGGGACCCGCGGATCAGCCCGGCGCTGAAGACCGAGTACACCTACGACTCCGACGGCCGCGTCACCACTCTCACCGAACCGGGTGAGCTGCCCTGGACCTTCGCCTACGACCAGGCCGGCTCGGCCCTGACCGCGGGTGCCGGAATGCTGCTCAGCGCCTCCCGTCCGGCCCTGGCCGAGGGCAGCACGAGCACCACGTCGGGCACGGCGACCACCACCGTGGTCTACGACGTCCCGCTGTCCGGCAGCACCGCCCCGTACCAGATGGACGCCGGCACCCTCGCCACCTGGGCCCAGGACGAGGCTCCCACCGACGCCACCGCGGTCTTCCCGGCCGACAGCGTTCCCGCCTCCCACACCGGCAGCGACCTGGCCGCCTCCGCGTACGACCGGGCGACCGTCACGTACATCGACGCCAACGGCGAGGAGACCGACGCCGCCAAGCCGGGCGGCTCGATCACCACGACCGGGTACGACGAGTTCGGCAACACCACCTTCGAACTCACCGCCGCCAACCGGGAGCTGGCGCTGGGCACGGCGGACGGCGCGGACACCGAACTGGCCGAGCTCGGCCTGACCGGCCTGTCCACGGCCGACCGCGCCCGGCAGCTCGCCACGGTCTCGGCATACTCGGCCGACGGGCAGCGGATCACCGACAAGTACGGCCCGCTGCACCTGGTCACCCTCACCGAGGAGACGACCGGCTCCACCGCGGACGCCACCCTGGCCGCCGGCACGGTGGTCCCGGCCCGCGCCCACACCGCGTCCACCTACGACGAGAACCGTCCCTCCGACGCCACGGTCTCCGGCCTGCTCACCGGCACGGTGACCGGTGCCGCGATTCCCGGTCGCGCCGCCGACGCCGACACCGAGGCGGTCACCACCACCTACGACTGGTCCACCGGCCAGGAGAAGTCCACCTCGGGCGGTGACACCACGAACCTGGTCACGACGTACGACGACAACGGCCGGATCGCCACCACCCGCACCGGCGGATCCTCCGGCTCGGACGCGGACACGCTGTCGTACACCTACTACAGCGCGGACGCTGTCGGCACCTGCTCCTCCGTGGCGTGGGCCGGGATGCTGTGCAGGACCGCACCCGCAGCCGCGATCACCGGCGGTGGTGACAACCCGGCCGAGGCCGTCACCACCACCTACACCTACGACCGCTGGGGCCAGATCGCCACCAAGGCGGAGACCGCGAACGGGGTGACCCGCACCACCACCAACACCGTGGACGCGGCGGGCCGGCCGACCAGGAGCGCCCTGACCGGAGGCACCGGCACGGACACCCCGGCGACGACGTTCACCTACGACGAGGACAACGGCCGGGTCTCGACCCAGTCCTCCAACGGCCAGACCATCGCCTACGGCTACGACGACCTGGCCCGCCAGATCTCGTACGCCGACGGCGCGGGCAACACCACCACCACGGCCTACGACATCCTCGACCGGACGGTGAAGACCACCGACTCGGCACCGTCGACGGTGACCTACGCCTACGGGACGGCCGGAAACCTCAAGACCCTGACCGACTCGGTCGCGGGCACCTTCACCGGCACGTACGACGCCGACGGGACCCTGGCCTCGGAATCGCTGCCCGGCGGCTACACCCTGACCGTCGCCACCGACCCGGCCGGCCAGGAGACCGACCGCGAGTACACCACCGCGGACGGCACCACAGTCGCCTCCGACACCGCCGGTCACGCGGTCACCGGCCTCGAAACCGGCCACACCCAGACCGACGGCACGACCACCCAGACCGACTACACCTATGACACCGTCGGCCGCCTCACCCGGGCCGCCGACACCACCGCCACCGGCTGCACCACCCGCGCCTACACCTTCGACGCCAGCAGCAACCGCACGGCGCTGACCACGAGCTCGGACGACTGCGACAGCAGCACCTCCGACACCACCACGACCGCCACCTCGTACACCTACGACTCGGCCGACCGGCTGGTGAACAGCGGCTACGCCTACGACGCCTTCGGCCGCACCACCACCAGCGGGGACACCACCCTGGCGTACTACACCAACGACCTGGTCGCCTCGGAGACCGTCGGTACGAGTCGCAACGTCTGGGATCTGGACGCCGCCGGACGGCTCGCCGTCCAGAAGACCCAGGTCCAGGCGACCGACGGCACCTGGAGCGACAGCGGCACGACGGTCGACCACTACGGCTGCGGCTGCGACAGCCCCAGCTGGGCTCGGACCGGTGACACCGTCACGCGCAACGTCGAGGACCTGTCGGGCACGCTGGCGGCCACCACCAGCGCCGACGGGGACACGGTCCTGCAGCTGTCCGACATCCATGGCGACATCACCGTCCAGCAGCCGTTGGACACCTCTGTCGCCAGCACGGTCCAGCACTACGACGAGTACGGCAACGTGCTCGACGGCACGGCCGTCACCGCCGGGTACGGCTCCCTCGGGGCCTACGTGCGCGCGACGGAGGCGCTGGGCGGCCTCACCCTGATGGGCAGCCGGCTGTACGACCCGGCGACGGGCCGTTTCCTCCAGGTGGATCCCGTCCTCGACGGGTCCCCCAACCACTATGGCTACCCGTCCGACCCGGTCGGCGGATACGACCTGGACGGTCAGTCCTGGTGGAGCACCACGGTGCACATCGCCAAGTGCGCCAAGGCCCTGATCGAGACGATCGTCCCATGGCTCTTCCCGTGGGCCCGGCTCGTGAAGCTCCGGAGGGACATCCGTGAACTCGGCGGCATCTACCAGTTCGCCAAGCTGCTCGTGAAGACGACCAGCTGGCGTCTCCTGCGCCGCTACCTGGCCGGTCACGGTGTCCGGCTGCTGTTCACGATCGTCGGAATCTCGGACATCCAGGACAACTGTCACTTCTAGTAGGCACTCGGCATCCGGCGCCCGCACCCACCAGGCCGCTCCCGACGGCGGCCGAGGGGTGCGGGCGCCCTGCCGGACAACCGCCGGGCGCTCATGCATAGAGTCGGTCCGGCACACGAACTGTGGAGGTACGGCATGCCGGTCACGTTCTTCGTGTCGCTGTCCCTGATCGTCGGCAGGAGCTGGTACCTGTCGCGGCAGATCAAAGTCGCGGCGCCCCTGCTCGACCCGCAAACCCCGGCGGGGCGCGCACTCGTGCACCGGCTGCGGCGGTTTCCGTATGCGTGGAACGCCGCCCTCACGGGCGGCGCCTTCGCCGCTCTGGGATGGCTCGTCCTGGACCGCACGCTAAATTCGGTGACGGACTGCGCCACCGCCCTGACGGAGATATGCGTGGGAGCCCTCGCCTACGACGCCGGGGTCTATCTCTTCTGGCGCAGACTGCGTACGGCGACGCTCGCGCGGGCGGGCCTGTACGCGGTGCTGGCCGCTCTCGCCTTCGCCGAAGGCGCCTGGCGTTGACGGCCGGACCGACCGCGACGAACGGCCTGCTCAAGCAGTTGCGGATCTCGTTCCTGATCACTCTCGGAGCGACCGTCTTCGGGCAGGCGAGCGACCTCCTGGTCGCCCTGTGGTCCGGCGACTTCCTGGGCACGCTGCTGGACGGGGCCGGCATGGCGGCCGTCCTGTGCGCCTTCGTGGCCCTGGTGCACACCGCGGTCTACACCGCCGCGCACCTCGGACGGCCCGAGGGGAAGCAGGTCCGCGGGGCCGCGACCGGGCTGCTGATCATGCTCGCGGTCGACGCGCTCTACACCCAGCCGCTGTGGCGCAGGGCGCTCGACGACCCCGGGACGCCGTTCCGGCTGGCGTGCGCCCTGATCGCCCTGATTCCTGCGCTCACCTGCCTGGTGTCCTGGGCGCGGGCGCGCCGGCGCCGGCGGGAGCCGGGCGTCGCGTGGAGCCGGGCCCTGTTCTTCGGGCTCGTGTCCCTGCCGCTCCAGGCAGTGGTGGCCCTGGTCTTCCTCGCGGTGGTCTGAGCAATTACCGGACGGCCGGGACGCAGGTCGTCCCGGCCGTCCCGGCCGTCCTGCGCAACCGTGCGGTCGCTCAGCTCAGGGTCTTCAGCGCCGCCGCGTCGTACGGCTTCAGCTCGGACGTGCGGCCGGCCAGGACCTTCGCCGCCCACTCGGGGTCCTGGAGGAGGGCGCGGCCGATGGCGACCATGTCGTACTCGTCGCGCTCCAGGCTGTCGAGGAGGTCGTCGATGCCCTTGACCGGGGAGCCCTCGCCCATGAAGCCCTTGATGAAGTCGCCGTCGAGGCCGACCGAGCCGACGGTGATGGTGGGCTTGCCGGTGAGCTTCTTGGTCCAGCCGGCCAGGTTGAGGTCGGAGCCCTCGAACTCGGGGAGCCAGTAGCGGCGGGTGGAGGCGTGGAAGGCGTCGACGCCGGCGGCGGCCAGCGGGGTCAGGATCGCCTCCAGCTCCTCGGGGGTCTCGGCGAGACGGGCGTCGTAGTTGTCGGACTTCCACTGCGAGTAGCGGAAGAGGACCGGGAACTCCGGGGACACCGAATCGCGTACGGCCGCCACGATCTCGGCCGCGAACTTCGTGCGGGCGACCGGGTCGCCGCCGTACGCGTCGGTACGGCGGTTGGTGCCCGCCCACAGGAACTGGTCGAGGAGGTAGCCGTGGGCGCCGTGCAGCTCGACGCCGTCGAAGCCGATGCGCTCGGCGTCGGCCGCGGCCTCGGCGAAGGCGCGGATGACGTCGTCCAGGTCCTGCGCGGTCATCGCCCTGCCCTCGCCCTCGGTGCCGTCCAGGCGGATGCCGGAGGGACCGACGGCGGGGGCGTCCGCGAACGGCGGCTGGCCCTGCTTGCGGACCATGCCGATGTGCCACAGCTGCGGGACGATCGTGCCGCCGGCCGCGTGCACGCCCTCGGCGACCTTCGCCCAGCCCGCCAGCTGCTCCTCGCCGTGGAACCGCGGGATGCGGCTGCTCTGCCCGGCCGAGTCGTGACCGACGTACGTCCCCTCGGTGACGATCAGACCGACACCGGCGGCGGCCCGGCGGGAGTAGTACGAGACCACGTCCTCACCGGGGACACCGCCGGGGCTGAACTGGCGGGTCATCGGCGCCATCACGATCCGGTTGGGGACCGTGAGCCCGTTGAGGGCGATGGGACGGGAGAGGATCTCGGCCGCGCGGGAGGCGGGGGGCGTGGTGACGGTCACGTGGGGGGCTCCTCGTGAGTAGGTCGTATACCTGAGTCGTATACCAGTCGGTATGTGCACACGCATTGAGTGCACCTCCGTCCACAACGACCTGCCCGGACGTAAGCATTCCCGGCACCCGCCCGGATGCCGTGTGACCCGGGACACGGACCCGCGGCCGGTACGGCTAGCCGACGAGCAGATCCCGCTTCAGCGCGCGGAGTTCCTTCGCGTCGATGCCGAGCCCCTTGTCCAGGTAGGCGCCGAAGGTGCCGTACTTGTCGTGGACCTCCTGGAAGCCGGAGTTCAGGTACTCGGCGCGGACGTCCAGGAGCGGCTTGTAGACCTTCGCCTGGGCCGGGGTCATCGCGGCGAGCGTGGCCGCGTTGGCCGCCGCGCGGTAGGTGTTGCTGGCGAGGTAGTCCGTCATCACCGTGGCGCGGGGCACGCCGAGCGCGGTGAGCAGGGCGGCGCTGGACCAGCCGGTGCGGTCCTTGCCGGCGGTGCAGTGGTAGACGAGCCCGTGCTGGTCCTCGTCGGCCACGCCCGCGAAGACCGAGGTGTACGCGGCCTGCGCGGTGGCGCCGCTGACCATGTACTTCTCGCCGTCCACCATCATCTGGACGGCGGCTTCCTCGGTGGTCGGCATGGTGGTGGTCATGGAGGACCCGGCCAGCACGTCGGCGACGTGGTATGTCACATACGACGGCACGACGTCCGGCGCCGAGGTCCGCTCCGACTCGGTCCGCAGGTCGTAGTCGGCGCGGATGCCCAGCCGCCCGAGCTTGGCGACGTCGGCGGCGGTGAGCTTGTTCAGGGCGTCGGAGCGGTAGATCTCGCCCATCTTCACCCAGTGACCGTCGGCGGTCCGGTAACCGCCCGCGTCACGGAAGTTGACCGTGCCGTCGAGCTTGACGAGCCGGTCGGCGAGGTGCAGCGAGCCGCCGCGCTCGGGCACGAGGTCGAACCACTGCCGGTCGGCGGCGGGCAGCCCCTTCACGGTGACGTCACCAGTGGCACCGCCGCGCGCGACCACGTGCCCGTCGGCCCGGACGGCGACCGAGCGCACCCCGGGCGCGGTCCAGACGACGTGGTACGAGCCGTCGTCGTTCGCGGTCACGGTCGCGGCCGTGAAGGGGATGCGGTGGGACGAGTGCGAGTGGCCGGCGGCGGGGGCGGCGACGGCGGCCGGCGCGGTCAGGGCGAGGACCACGGCGGCGAGCAGGGAGGGCTTCATGAGCGTCATGGGACGGATGCTGTGTGCACGTACCGTCCGGGAGGTGAACGACGGATGACTGACAGCATGTGCATGGATGGCAGTTTGTGCCACACCACTCCCCCGACCGGCGCGAACACCCTCCACCGCGGCCGGCAAAAACGCCCGAGGGCGGCACCCCCTGTCGTGAACAGGGGGTGCCGCCCTCGGAAAGGACGAGCCGATCCGTGCCGGATCAGAAGTCCATGTCACCGCCCGGCATGCCGCCCGGAGCGGCCGCGGCGGCCTTCTCCGGCTTGTCGGCGATGACGGCCTCGGTGGTGAGGAACAGCGCGGCGATGGAGGCGGCGTTCTGCAGGGCAGAGCGGGTCACCTTCGCCGGGTCGATGATGCCCTCGGCGATCATGTCGACGTACTCGCCGGTCGCGGCGTTCAGGCCGTGGCCGACGGGCAGGTTGCGCACCTTCTCGACGATGACGCCACCCTCGAGACCACCGTTGACGGCGATCTGCTTGAGCGGGGCCTCCAGCGCGAGCTTCACGGCGTTGGCGCCGGTCAGCTCGTCACCCTCCAGGTCCAGCTTCTCGAAGACCGAGGAGGCCTGGATGAGGGCCACGCCACCACCGGCGACGATGCCCTCCTCGACGGCCGCCTTCGCGTTGCGGACGGCGTCCTCGATGCGGTGCTTGCGCTCCTTGAGCTCGACCTCGGTCGCGGCACCGGCCTTGATGACGGCGACGCCACCGGCGAGCTTGGCCAGGCGCTCCTGGAGCTTCTCGCGGTCGTAGTCCGAGTCGGACTGCTCGATCTCGGCGCGGATCTGGTTGACCCGGCCCTGCACCTGCTCGGAGGAGCCGGCGCCGTCGACGATGGTGGTCTCGTCCTTGGTGATGACCACCTTGCGGGCCTTGCCCAGCAGGTCGAGGGTGGTGTTCTCCAGCTTGAGGCCGACCTCCTCGGAGATCACCTCGCCGCCGGTGAGGATGGCGATGTCGTTCAGCATCGCCTTGCGGCGGTCGCCGAAGCCCGGGGCCTTGACGGCGACGGACTTGAAGGTGCCGCGGATCTTGTTGACGACCAGGGTCGACAGGGCCTCGCCCTCGACGTCCTCGGCGATGATCAGCAGCGGCTTGCCCGACTGCATGACCTTCTCCAGGAGCGGGAGCAGGTCCTTGACGGAGCCGATCTTCGAGTTGGCGATCAGGATGTACGGGTCGTCCAGGGACGCCTCCATACGCTCCATGTCGGTGGCGAAGTACGCCGAGATGTAGCCCTTGTCGAAGCGCATACCCTCGGTGAGCTCCAGCTCCAGACCGAAGGTCTGGGACTCCTCGACGGTGATGACGCCTTCCTTGCCGACCTTGTCCATGGCCTCGGCGATGAGCTCGCCGATCTGGGTGTCGGCGGCGGAGATGGAGGCCGTCGAAGCGATCTGCTCCTTGGTCTCGACATCCTTCGCCTGCTCAAGGAGGGCACCGGAGACGGCCTCGACGGCCTTCTCGATACCGCGCTTGAGGGCCATCGGGTTGGCGCCGGCGGCTACGTTGCGCAGGCCTTCCTTGACCAGGGCCTGGGCGAGCACGGTCGCGGTGGTCGTACCGTCACCGGCGACGTCGTCCGTCTTCTTGGCGACTTCCTTGACCAGCTCGGCGCCGATCTTCTCGTACGGGTCCTCGAGCTCGATCTCCTTGGCGATGGAGACACCATCGTTGGTGATCGTGGGGGCGCCCCACTTCTTCTCGAGGACGACGTTGCGGCCCTTGGGGCCGAGCGTCACCTTGACGGCGTCCGCGAGCTGGTTCATGCCGCGCTCGAGGCCGCGCCGCGCCTCCTCGTCGAACGCGATGATCTTGGCCATGTGAAGTGGTCCCTCCAGGACTGGGGGTGAGTCTTCAGGACCGCGCCCGCGCCCGCGACGGACGGCTCGCCGACCCGTGGGTTCCTTGCCCCACCCGGCCTGCGGGCCTCACCGACCCGGTCCTTCTTTGTCACTCTCACCTTCAGAGTGCTAACGCCAATGATTAGCACTCGGGGTAGGCGAGTGCAAGCGCCTCCCGGGGATCGGGCGTGCGCGGCCGGGCATGCCGAAGGGCCCGTGCCCCGGGAGGCACGAGCCCTTCGAAGATGTACAGAAGAACGTCGCTGTCAGTCGGCGCGTGCTTCAGCTGGTCGCCAGCCGGACCATGTCCGCCTGCGGCCCCTTCTGGCCCTGCGAGATCTCGAAATCGACTCGCTGACCCTCTTCCAGGGTGCGGTACCCGTCCATCTGGATCGCGCTGTAGTGGACGAAAACATCCGCACCACCGTCGACCGCGATGAAGCCGTACCCCTTCTCCGCGTTGAACCACTTGACGGTGCCCTGAGCCATGCCTAACTCCCCTATTACTGGCCCTTGCACAGATCCACACTTCGCGGATCCGGGTCAGACCTCACCCCCCAATGGTTGGGGGCGTGCGCCGGAACGCGTCGACCGCGGCTGAATGTATCTGTCCAACTGCCGTCTGCAACAGGTCAATCGGACGAGAATTCTGGACGGGAAGGGTCCGGAATGTAGCGAGAATTCGGCCGAATTCAGGGCAAGTCGGGCCCCAGATAAGCCGCAAAAGCCGCAAAGAACCCGCACACTTTGGCTACTTCTTGCCGGGCTCGCGGTATCGAATACGGGGCTCCCGACCTGGAGATCAGGACCGCGTTCCCCAACTGTACCGCGCTCAACCACACAGAATTGCCCCCTCCGCTTCTCTCACGGAGGGGGCAATCAGATGAACACTCGGTGATGGGTATTACCGAAGGTAATGTTCGGTCATACGGCCATCAGGTCAGCAGGTCAGCCAGGTCGGCGGGGTCGTTCAGCCGCCCGCGACGGCCGGGATGATGGAGACGCCGGCCCCGTCCGGGGTGGCGGTCTCCAGGCCCTGCTCGAAGCGCACGTCGTCGTCATTGACGTACACATTGACGAACCGGCGCAGCTTGCCCTGGTCGTCGAGAACGCGGGCGGAGATTCCCGTGTGGTTCTTCTCCAGGTCGGTGATGACCTCGCCGAGGGTGGCACCTTCGGCACTGACTTCGGCCTGGCCACCGGTGTAGGTGCGCAGGATGGTGGGGATGCGAACAGTGACGCTCACGGCTTTAAACCTCCGGTCAGGGCAGCGCCCTATTTCTCGGGGACTCAGGCGAGCCCGGCCTCGTGGAAAGACTCGAGATTCGGGCGAATGGTCGCGGTAAGACCCGTACCCGCCACCGCGTCGAGCGTCTTCAATCCATCACCGGTGTTGAGTACAACGACCGACTTCGAGGGATCGATGAGCCCATTCTCAATGAGCTTCTTGGTGACTCCAACCGTCACTCCGCCGGCGGTCTCCGCGAAGATGCCCTCGGTCCGCGCGAGCAGCTTGATCGCGTCGACGACCTGCTCGTCGGTGACGTCCTCCACCGCACCACCCGTGCGCCGGGCGATGTCGAGGACGTAGGGACCGTCGGCCGGGTTGCCGATGGCGAGGGACTTGGCGATGGTGTTCGGCTTCTGCGGCCGGACCACGTCGTGGCCGCCCTTGAAGGCCACCGAGACCGGCGAGCAGCCCTCGGCCTGCGCACCGAAGATCTTGTACGGCTTGTCCTCGACCAGCCCGAGCTTGATCAGCTCCTGCAGCCCCTTGTCGACCTTGGTGAGCTGCGAGCCGGAGGCGATCGGGATGACCAGCTGGTCCGGCAGCTGCCAGCCGAGCTGCTCGCAGATCTCGTACGCCAGGGTCTTCGACCCCTCCGCGTAGTAAGGCCGCAGGTTGACGTTGACGAAGCCCCAGCCCTCGCCGGCCGGGTCGCCGATCAGCTCGGAGCAGAAACGGTTCACGTCGTCGTAGTTGCCCTCGATGCCGACCAGCTCGCCGCCGTAGATCGCGGCCATGACGATCTTGCCCTGCTCCAGGTCGTGCGGGATGAACACGCAGGAGCGGAAGCCGGCCCGGGCGGCGGCGGCGCCGACCGCGCCGGCCAGGTTGCCGGTGGAGGAGCAGGAGAGCGTGGTGTAGCCGAAGGCACGGGCGGCCTCGACGGCCTGGGCGACGACGCGGTCCTTGAAGGAGTGCGTCGGGTTGCCGGAGTCGTCCTTCACGTACAGGCCGCCGGTGACGCCCAGCTCCTTGGCCAGGTTGTCGGCCTGCACGAGCTTGGTCCAGCCGGGGTTGATGTTGGGCTTGGTCGCCACGTCGGCCGGTACCGGCAGCAGCGGGGCGTAACGCCAGATGTTCGCGGGTCCCGCCTCGATCTGCTTCCGCAGCTCCTCGGCGTCGTACGCCGAGTAGTCGTACGCGATCTCGAGCGGGCCGAAACACTCCTCGCAGGCGAACACCGGGCCGAGCGGCACCCGGTGACCGCACTCGCGGCAGGACAGCGCCGTGGCGGGGCCCAGGTCGACGGTCTTCGGGGAATCGGTTGCAACAGTCTGCGCAGCCATCTGAGGCGAGGCCCTTTCTCCTCATCTTCCTCACGACGCATCTCGCCGTGAGACGGATTTGGCACCTTCCCTAGCCGGGAGCCACGCCTTGGAAGACGAGTGCCGACTGGAGGGTTGCCGGGGCTTCATCGGGCCGTATCCCTCTGCCCCTCTGGATGAGCTGTATTCGGTTGTCAACGCACGGTGACCGCAGGACATGCGATGGTCATCGGCGTTGTTCAAGACTGTAACCGAAGGCCAGGACAGTTGAGATAGTCGTCCGTACCGCGAGATGGATCACACCGCGCTGTGTGATCGTGACAGTGAGGAGCCGCTGACTGTGCTGGAAGAAGTCGAGCGCTGGCTGGCCACCCGCTCCTGGTCCCTGAACGACCGTCCACTGCACCGGATACTCGCCGCCAAGCAGCGGACGGGTCAGTCGGTCTCCGTCGTGCTGCCCGCGCTCAACGAGGAGGAGACCGTCGGTGACATCGTCGCGGTCATCCGCCACGACCTGATGCAGCAGGCGCCGCTGGTCGACGAGATCGTCGTCGTCGACTCCGGCTCCACCGACCGCACCGCGGAGGTGGCCGCCGCGGCCGGCGCCCGGGTCGTCCACCGCGACACGATCCTCCCCCGCATCCCCGCCGTCCCCGGCAAGGGCGAGGTCCTCTGGCGCTCCCTGCTGGTCACCACCGGGGACATCGTCTGCTTCATCGACGCGGACCTGAGGGACTTCTCCTCCGACTTCGTCTCCGGGATCGTCGGCCCGCTGCTGACCGACCCCGGGGTGGACCTGGTCAAGGCGATGTACGACCGCCCGCTCGCCGGCGCGGCCGGGCAGGGCGGCCGGGTCACCGAGCTGATGGCCCGCCCGCTGCTGAACATGCACTGGCCGCAGCTGGCCGGGTTCGTGCAGCCGCTGGGCGGCGAGTACGCGGCCCGCCGCTCGCTCCTGGAACAGCTCCCCTTCCCGGTCGGATACGGCGTGGAGCTGGGCATGCTGGTCGACGCCCTGCACCTGGTCGGCCTGGACGCCCTCGCCCAGGTGGACGTGGGGGTCCGCAAACACCGCCACCAGGACGGCCAGGCCCTCGGCCGGATGTCCGCCGCGATCTACCGCACCGCCCAGCTGCGGCTGGCCCGCGGCCACCTGATCCGCCCGTCCCTGACCCAGTTCGAACGGGGCGAGGACGGCTTCGAGCCACGCACGTACTCCGTGGACACGGAGGAACGGCCGCCGATGGCGGAGATCGCGGAGTACGCCGAACGCAAAGTGGCGTGACTTCGACGGGTTCGACGCGCGTTCCGTATACGGCCGCTGGTCGGGCGTAGCCGTACGTTTGAGCGTTTACGGGCCGGGCTAGGTTGAGGCTTATGGCTTCCCCCATGGCTTCCACCGGCGGTGCTGAGGTGCTGGTCGCGTCCAACCGCGGCCCGGTTTCGTACGAGGTACGCCCCGACGGCGCGGACGGCGCGCTGCATGCCAAGCGGGGCGGCGGCGGGCTGGTCTCCGGCCTGTCGGCGATCGGCCCGGACGCGAACGCCGTGTGGGTGTGCGCGGCGCTGAGCGACGGTGACCGCGAGGCGGTGCGGCGGGCCGACGGCGGCCGGCTGCCGGTGGCGGACACCGGGGGCCAGCAGGTCCGGATGCTCGACATCGACGCGGAGGTGTTCTCCGACGCGTACAACGGCATCGCCAACTCGGTGCTGTGGTTCGTCCACCACATGCTCTACCAGACCCCGCTGGAGCCGGTCTTCGACGCGGAGTTCCGGCGCCAGTGGGCGTCGTACCAGGCCTACAACCGGGCGTTCGCCGAGGCACTGGCCCAGGAGGCGGGCGAGGGCGCCGCGGTCGTCATCCAGGACTACCACCTGGCGCTGGCCCCGCGGATGCTGCGCCGCCTGCGCCCCGACCTCCGAATCGGCCATTTCTCCCACACCCCCTGGGCGCCGCCGGACTACTTCCGGCTCCTCCCCGACGACATCGCCGCCGAGTTGCTGAGCGGGATCCTCGGCGCCGACCACGCGGCGTTCCTCACCCGGCGGTGGGCGGACGCGTTCGTCGACTGCTGCCACGCCGTACTGGGCCCGGGGATCCCCTCCTCCGGCGACACCCGGATCGGGGTGCACGGGCTCGGCGCCGACGCGGACTTCCTGCGGAAGCGGTCGCACGAGCCGGACGTCGAGGAGCGGATGGCCGCCCTGCGGGAGGAGATCGGCGACGGCCGCAGGACCATCGTCCGGGTCGACCGTACGGAGCTCTCGAAGAACATCGTGCGCGGACTGCTGGCCTACCGGCAGCTGCTCGACGACCACCCCGAGTGGCGGGAGCGGGTGGTGCATGTCGCGTTCGCGTATCCGTCCCGGCAGGACCTCGCGGTGTACCGCGACTACACGGCCGAGGTGCGACGAGTCGCGGATGAGATCAACTCGCTGTACGGGACGGCGGGTTGGACGCCGGTGGTGCTGCATGTGAAGGACGACTTCGCCCGCTCCCTGGCGGCGTACCGGCTGGCCGACGTCGCCCTGGTGAACCCGATCCGCGACGGCATGAACCTCGTCGCGAAAGAGATCCCCGTGGTGTCGGACGAGGGGTGCGTGCTGGTGCTCTCGCGGGAGGCGGGGGCGTACGAGGAGCTGGGCGAGGACGCGGTGGTCGTGAACCCGTACGACATCGGGGGGACGGCCGCAGCGTTGGCGCTGGCGCTGGGCATGCCGGTGGAGGAGCGGGCGGAGACGTGCAAGCGGCTCGCTGCTGCGGCTACGGCGTTGCCTCCTGCGGCGTGGTTTCTTGAGCAGTTGGAGGCGTTGGGAGGGTGAGTTCGTAGTTCGTCGGCTGCGGGTCGGTGGGGGCTGGTCGCGCAGTTCCCCGCGCCCCTGCGGGGCGCTGGGCTTACGGGGCGCTGTATGCGACCGTCTGGCCCAGTAGCCGTACTACTCCCTCCGGGCCGTCCACGACCACGTCCGCTCGGTCCGCCAGTTCGGTGACCTCCTCGCTGCCGCTGCAGACCAGGACGCCGGGGACGCCGTCCTCCCGCAGCTTCTCGACGGCGGCGAAGGCGGGGATGTCGCCGAGGTCGTCGCCGGCGTAGAGGACCGATTCGGCGCCGATCTCCCTCGCGTACTCGCGCAGGGCCACGCCCTTGTCCATGCCCGGGGGGCGGAGTTCCAGGACCAGGCGGCCCGGTTCGACGATCAGGGCGTGGCGGGTGGCCAGGTCGGTCAGGGGGGCGCGCAGGGAGTCGAAGGTGGCCTGCGGGTCGTCGGCCCGGCGGGTGTGGACCGCGACGGCGAAGCCCTTCTCCTCGATCCAGGTGCCGTGGGCGGCGCCGACCCGGTCCAGGAGGGCGGGGAGTTCGGCGCGGGCGGCGGCGATGCCGGGGTGGGGCGGCGGCGCGGTGATCTCGCCGGTGGCCGCTTCCCAGCGTTCGGCGCCGTAGTGACCGAGGACGACGAGGTGTTCCAGACCGGGCACGCCCGCGAAGCCGCCGTAGCGGACGGCCACCTCGGCCGGCCGACCGGTGATCACGGCGACCGCGGCCACCTTCGGCGCGAGCGCGGCCAGCACCGGCACGGCGTCCGGGTGGGCCCGCGCCTGCTCGGGATCGGCGACGATGGGGGCCAGGGTTCCGTCGAAGTCGAGGCCGATCAGCGCGGTGCGCGGCTGCGCCAGAAGGGCGGCGAGGCCTTCACGGCCGGCCGGGGTGCGAGGCGCCGGAAGGGGTTCCGTGATGTGGGTTCCCATGCAGCCGACAGTATCCGAGCAGCGCCCCGTCAGGGGCGCGGGACTGCGTCCATTTGCGGCTCCGCCGCGTGGGCGCGACCAGCCCCCACCGGCCCGCAGGCCGAGCACCGCCGCCCCTCAGCGCTCCCCCCGCCGAGCCTCCCGCACCCTCCGGAGCCGGTTCACCGTCACCGGGTCGTGGGCCAGCGCCCGCTCGTCGTCGAGGAGGGCGTTGAGGAGCTGGTAGTAGCGGACGGGAGCCAGGTCGAGTTCCTCGCGTATCGCCCGCTCCTTCGCGCCGGCGCCGGTGAAGCCCCGCCGTTCCAGGGCGAGGATCGCCTGCTCGCGCGCGTCCAGTTCTTGCCGGTCCATGCCGAGAACGGTAACGCTCAGCCCGTGCTCGTACGGCTGTCGGCCAGCGACGCCTCCGCCTGGAGGCGGGTGAGGACGGTCGTCGGGTTGCCCGTCGAGGTGACCGCGGTGCCTATCTGCTTCTTGATGTCGGCGCTGATGGCGGCCCAGGACGTCTTGCCCGCCGGGTACAGCTGGGAGGTCGGGAGCTGTTCGAGGAAGGGGCGCAGCTGCTTGTCCTGCGGCTGCGTGGAGTCGGTCATCGCCTGGGACGCGGACGTGGTGACGGGCAGCAGGCCGTACTCGCGGGAGAAGGAGAGGACGTTCTTCTCGCTGTAGACGTAGTTGAGGAAGTCACCGACCTGGTCGGCGTGGCCGTTCTGCTTGAAGGCCGCCATCCAGTCGGCGACGCCCATGGAGGCGGTGCTGGTGGACTGCCCGGCCCGGGCGGGCATCGCGACGGTGCCGAACTTCACGCCCTTCTTCTCGGCCTGCTTGATGAGCGTGGGGTGGCCGTTGATCATGCCGACCTGGCCGTCGGCGAAGGCGGCGAACGCCGTCGCGCGGTTCAGCTTGCCGGGCGCCGTCGGGCCGGTCAGGCCCTTGCCGACCAGTTCGTCCTTGAGCCAGGTGAGGGTGTCGATGTTCTGCGTGGAGTTGATCGTGTACGTGCCGGAGTCGTCGGTGTAGCCGCTGCCGCCGCTGAGCAGCCACTGCATGGTCTCCGCCTGGGCCTCCTCGGGGCCGAGCGGCAGCGCGTACGGGTACTTCACACCGTTCGCCTCCAGCGCCTTCGCGTCGGCCGCGAGCTCGGTCCAGGTGGTGGGCGGGGTGGTGATGCCGGCCTCGGAGAAGAGCGTCTTGTTGTAGAAGAGGACGCGCGTGGAGGCGGCGAAGGGGATGCCGTACTGGGCGTGGTTCCACTGGCCCGCCTCGGCGAGCTGGGACGGGAAGTCGGCCTGGACCGGGATGGAGAGCAGGTCACCGGCCTCGTACAGCTTGCCGGCGGCCGCGTAGTCGGCGTACGAGCCGATCTGCGCCAGGTCGGGGGCCTTGTCGGCGGCGACCATGGCCTTGACCTTGCGGTCGACGTCGTTCCACGAGTAGACGCTGACGTCGATCTTCACGCCGGAGTGCTGGGCCTCGTACGCCCTGGCCAGCTTGTCCCAGTACTTCTGGGAGCTGTTGGCGGCGGAGTCGCCGTAGTCGGCCGCGACCAGTCTGAGGGTGACGTCCGAAGAACCCGTCGCCCCACAGCCACCGAGAACCGCCGTCATGCCCATGGTGGACACCACCGCGATCATTCCTGCCCTACGCCGCCGCACCCGCACTACCTCTGTCTAACTGTCTCGCCGTTCAATATGTGGACCCATAAGGTCTACACCACGTAAGTGGACTAGACCTCTTGCGGGTCGGCGGGCCACACTGTTCCCGTGAGACATGTCATCGCCCTGGACGTGGGCGGCACCGGAATGAAGGCCGCGCTGGTCGGCCCGGACGGCGAGCTGCTCCACCAGGACCGCCGGGCGACCGGCCGCGAACGCGGCCCGGACGCGGTCGTCGCCGCCATCCTCGACTTCGCCGCCGAGCTGCGGTCCTACGGCGAACAGCACCTCGGCGAGCCACCCGCCGCCGCGGGGGTCGCGGTACCGGGCATCGTCGACGAGCGGGCCGGCGTCGCCGTCTACGCCGCCAACCTCGGCTGGCGCGACGTCCCGCTGCGCGCCCTTCTCGCCGACCGCCTCTCCATCCCGGTCGCCCTCGGCCACGACGTGCGCACCGGCGGCCTGGCCGAGGGCCGGCTCGGCGCGGGCCGGGGAGCGGACCGCTTCTTCTTCGTCGCCCTCGGCACCGGCATCGCGGGCGGCTTCGGCCTGGACGGCCGGGTGGAGTCGGGCGCGCACGGCTTCGCGGGCGAGATCGGCCACATCGTCGTACGACCGCAGGGCGCGCCCTGTCCGTGCGGTCAGCGCGGCTGCCTGGAGCGGTACGCGTCGGCCGCCGCGGTGAGCGAGGCGTGGGCGAAGGCCTGCGGTGACCCCGACGCGGACGCGGCGGACTGCGCGAAGGCCGTCACGTCCGGCGACCCGAACGCCGTCCGGGTGTGGGGGGAGGCCGTGGCCGCCCTCGCCGACGGCCTGGTCACGGCCGTCACCCTCCTCGACCCCCGCGTCCTCATCATCGGCGGCGGCCTGGCGGAGGCGGGGGACGTGCTGTTCGAGCCGGTCCGGGACGCGGTGCGTGCCCGGGTCACCTTCCAGAAACTCCCGGCCATCGTCCCGGCCGAACTGGGAGACACGGCGGGCTGTTTGGGCGCGGGCCTGCTCGCCCAGGACTTGTTGACTACGACCACTACCGCGGAGGTAACCCCCTGATGGCTGCCAACGAGCGCGAGGACACCGCCCCGTCAGGGGCGCGGGGCAGTGCTCAATCTGCGGCTGCCGCCGCGTGGGCGCGAGCAACCACTACGCACCCGCAGCCGGGGTCAAACGGTCTGGTCCTCTCCGGAGCCCGCACAGTGCTCCCCACAGGCGTGGTCGACAAGGGCCGCGTAGTCGTCGACGGCACGAAAATCACCGCCGACGCCCCCAAGAACGCCCAGGTCGTCGACGTCACCGGCCACTGGCTCCTGCCCGGCTTCGTGGACATCCACAACCACGGCGGCGGCGGAGCCTCCTTCAGCTCCGGCACCGCGGAGCAGATCCTCACCGGCGTCCACACCCACCGCCTGCACGGCACGACCACCCTCGTCGCCTCCACCGTCACCGACGACATGGACGTCCTCGCCCGCCAGGCCGGTCTCCTCTCCGAACTGGCCGAGCAGGGCGAGATCGCCGGTGTCCACTTCGAGGGCCCGTTCATCTCCCCGTGCCGCAAGGGCGCCCACTCCGAGGCGCTGCTGCGCGACCCGGACCCGGCGGAGGTCCGCAAGCTGATCGACGCGGCGCGCGGCCACGCGAAGATGGTCACGCTGGCCACCGAACTCCCGGGCGGCATCGAGTCGGTACGACTCCTCGCCGAGCACGGTGTGATCGCCGCCGTCGGCCACACGGACGCGACGTACGAGCAGACGGTGGAGGCGATCGACGCCGGCGCCACGGTCGCCACGCACCTCTTCAACGCGATGCCGGCGCTGGGCCACCGCACGCCCGGCCCGATCGCCGCGCTCCTGGAGGACGAGCGGGTGACGGTCGAGCTGATCAACGACGGCACGCATCTCCACCCGGCCGCACTCCAACTCGCCTTCCACCACGCCGGTCCGGACCGCGTCGCGTTCATCACGGACGCGATGGACGCGGCCGGCGGCGGTGACGGCCGCTACCTGCTGGGCCCGTTGGAGGTCGAGGTCACGGACGGGGTCGCCCGGCTGGTGGAGGGCGGTTCGATCGCGGGGTCGACGCTGACGCTGGACCGCGCGCTGCGGCGGGCGGTGACCGTCGACCGGCTGCCCGTCGAGCACGCCGTCGCCGCGCTGTCCGCCAACCCGGCCCGGCTGCTGGGCCTGTACGACCGCGTCGGCTCCCTGGAACCCGGCAAGGACGCCGACCTGCTGCTCCTGGACGCGGACTTCACGCTGAAGGGCGTGATGCGCAAGGGCGCGTGGGTGGTCGTACCGGAACTGCCCGAACTGGCGCAACTGACCGAACTGGCGTGACTGCCTGAACTTCCCCGATATGCACTCCCCTTGAGAGACGGCGACCCTAGGCCGGTCGCCGTCTCTTTGGCATGATCGAGCCCCCCAGTTGATGGCACGGGCATATGCGAGGGAGGACGCCCGGTGATCCTCACCGTCACGCTGAACACCGCTCTGGACATCACGTACCGGGTCGGCGCCCTGCGCCCGCACGCCTCGCACCGGGTCTCGGCGGTGGCCGAACGGCCGGGTGGCAAGGGCGTGAACGTGGCCCGGGTACTGGCCGCGCTCGGCCACGGGACGACGGTGACCGGGTTCGCGGGCGGGGCCACGGGGTGGGCGGTGCGGGAGCGGCTGGCCGGGACGGCGGGGGTGGTGGACGCGCTGCTGCCGGTGGCCGGGGCGACCCGGCGCACGATCGCCGTCGTGGACGAACGGACGGGTGACACGACCCAGTTGAACGAGCCGGGGCCGCAGATAGCGCCCGCCGAGTGGGGCGCCTTCCTCGACCACTACGAGGAGCTGCTGTCGGACGCCTCGGCGGTGGCGCTGTGCGGGAGTCTGCCGCCGGGGGTGCCGGTGGGGGCGTACGCGGGGTTGATAAAGACGGCCCGTTCCGCGGGCGTCCCCGTCCTCCTCGACACCAGCGGGGAGCCACTGCGCCGCGGTGTCGCCGCCCGCCCCGACCTGGTCAAGCCGAACACCGAAGAACTCGCCGAACTCACCGGCTCCCACGACCCGTCCCGCGCCACCCAGGACGCCCGCCGGCGCGGCGCCCGCGCCGTCGTCGCCTCCCTCGGCCCACAGGGCCTGCTGGCACTCACCCCGGACGGCCGCTGGCACGCGACCCCACCCGCCGTCGAACACGGCAACCCCACCGGCGCCGGCGACTCCGCCGTCGCCGGCCTCCTCTCCGGCCTCGTCGAACAACTCCCCTGGCCCACCCGCCTGACCCGCGCGGTCGCCCTCTCAGCAGCGACCGTACGAGCCCCGGCGGCGGGCGAGTTCGACCACGCGGCCTACGAGAAGCTGCTGGGACAGATCACGGTGACGGGTGACACCACCGCGGCACGAGGGGCCGGTCCGTGATCCGTGGGGCTACTTGGTGACCTGCCCCTGCTTCACCCACATCTGGTCCAGCAGGACGTCGCAGCTGTCGCCGCTCTGGCAGGAGAGGGAGATCGTGTTGGTGCCCTTGGTGAGGGTCGGCCAGGAGTAGGTGGTCGTCCAGGCCTTGGTCGGGTCGTCCTGGTGCGTGTAGTTCTTCAGACCCATCTTGCTGCCGAACGCCTTGCCGTTGATGGTGAGCGTCATGCTCTGGTCCTTGATCGCGCTGTAGTGCGCGAAAACGGTGTAGGTGCCGTCCGACGGGATGCCGTTGACCGTCCAGGTGACGCCGGCGCCGGTCTGGTTGAGGTTCGTGACGTAGATGCCGCCGTCGGCCGTAGCGCCCTTGACGTCCGAGGCCAGGCTTGCGCCGCCGTCCAGGCGGAGGGTCTTCGCGTCCACCGGCGCGATGTCGCCCGAGGCCGATGCGGAGCTGGTGCTCGACGCGGACGGGGAGGCGCTCGTCGACTGGGTCGGGGACGTGGAGACGTCGCTGCTCGCCTTGTTGTCGTCGCCGTTGCCGTTCATCATGGCGACGCTGATGCCGATGACGACGGCGGCGACGACGGCGATGGCGCCGATGAGGAGGCCCTTGGTGTTGGGGCCCCGGCCGCGGCCGGGGTTCGGGGGGGCCTGGCGGGTGGTGGGGGCGCCGCCCGGGAAGGTCTCCGGGGCCTGGTAGGCCGCGGACGGCGGCTGGCCGTAGCCGCCGGGCTGCTGCTGGGGGATGGTCTGGCCGCCGTACTGCGCCTGCGGTGCCTGCTGCTGGCCGCCGTACGTGCGCTCGCCGACGGGTCGCACTCTGCTGACGGCGTTCGGGTAGCCGTAACCACCGGAGCCGGACGGCGGCTGGGCCCCTCGGGCCTGACCGTCGGCGTACAGGTAGCCGAACGGGTCGTCGTCCTCGGGCGTGCTCGCGCCGTTGTCGCCGGGCGTCATCCCTTGGTACTCCTCAACAGGTGCGGGCGGATGCGGTACAGGTATTGAATGTCGAGCCTACCCGGTCCGGCTGAGCCAAACAGGTGACTCGGACCGCATCAGCGCGATGACCTGCGGGTCATCCGGCACGGCGGTGCGCTTTGGGACGAGATCGTTTCTCTACGTACATCCGCTCGTCGGCGGACTTGAGGACTTCGTCCGCCGTCATGCCGCAGTGCGCCCATCCGATGCCGAAGCTGGCGCCCACCCGGACCGCCCGGCCCTCGGCGCGGATCGGCTGGATGATCTCGTTGCGCAGGCGTACGGCGAGGTCCTGGGCGTCGGCCTTGCCGAGCCCGTCGGCGAGGATGACGAACTCGTCGCCGCCGAGGCGGGCCACGGTGTCGCCGTCCCGGACGCCCCGGGTGAGCCTGCGGGCCACCTCGATGAGGACCGCGTCGCCCGCGTTGTGCCCGAACCGGTCGTTGATCGACTTGAAGCCGTCGAGGTCGCAGAAGAGCACCGCGAGCCCCTTGGCGCCGTCGTCGCGGCCCTCCTCGGGGGCGACGGTGTGCACGTGGTGGTCGTAGCCGCCGTCGTACGACTGTGTCACGCCGGCGAAGTCGAAGCCGTGGCCGTTGGCGTCGTAGGCGGGGTGGCCGTAGGCCGCGTCCAGGGACTCCAGGGCGCCGGCGTCGGCGCGCCGGCAGAGCCGGGAGGAGAGGCGGGAGCGGAGCTCGGCGGAGTTCGGCAGGCCGGTGAGGGAGTCGTGGGAGGCGCGGTGGGCGAGCTGGAGCTCGCGGCGCTTGCGTTCCTCTATGTCCTCGACGTGGGTGAGGAGGAAGCGGGGGCCGTCGGCCGCGTCGGCGACCACGCTGTTGCGGAGCGAGACCCAGACGTAGGTGCCGTCCCGGCGGCCGAGGCGGAGCTCGGCGCGGCCGCCCTCCGCCGAGGTGCGGAGCAGGGTGCCGATGTCCTCGGGGTGGACCAGGTCGGAGAAGGAGTAGCGGCGCATCGCGGAGGCGGGGCGGCCCAGCAGCCGGCACAGGGCGTCGTTGGTGCGCAGTATTCGGCCGTGCTGGTCGCCGCCCATCTCGGCTATCGCCATGCCGGAGGGGGCGTACTCGAAGGCCTGCCGGAAGGACTCCTCGCTGGCGCGCAGGGCCTGCTGCTCGCGCTCCAGCCTGACCAGTGCCCGCTGCATATTCGCACGTAGACGCGCGTTGCTGATCGCGATCGCGGCCTGGAAGGCGTACATCTGCAGGGCCTCGCGGCCCCAGGCGCCGGGGTGCCGGCCGTTGCGCGGGCGGTCGACGGAGATCACGCCGAGCAGTTCGCCGCAGGCACTGCCGGATATCCCGGGCGTGTACATCGGGGCGAAGAGCCGGTCGGAGGGGTGCCACTCGTCCTCGAAGCGCGGCGCCGGGCCGTCCGTGTACCACTGCGGGACGTCGTCGTCGTCGAGGACCCAGCCCTCGGTGTGCGGTATGAAGACGAGGTCGCCCCACTGCTCGCCCATGCCCAGCCGCCGGTCCCAGGACTCGCGGGAGCCGACCCGGCCGGTGATCAGGGCCTCGGCGGCGGAGTTCCCGGCGAAGGCGGCGACCACGAGGTCGCCCTCGGCGGGGCGTACGAGGTTGATGCAGGCCATCTCGTAGTTGAGGGCGGTGATGACGCCGTCGGCGACGGTCTGCAGTGTGTCCGCCAGGCTGCGGGCCGTGTTCATGTCGGCCATGACCTGGTGCAGCTGTCGCAGGGACGCAAGACGGACGTAGGGCTCCGACTCGGTCTCCATGCTCGCCCTCCCCCCGAGACCTCGCAGTGAATCAAGGGTCTGCTTCGGCGCTACTTTTCCCCGCCACTGAATCACAGCGCGCTGCCCACTCGGTACACAGGGTCAACAATTAATGCCCCTTGTGACTCAAGTCACAGGAGAACGTGAACAATTGAGTGGAGTTTCTGCGTTTTCCCTGTGCGTTTACTGAACACAACCTTTGGGTGCGTGCACACATGATGCACGTTACGACCCTTCACCCGCCCTTGGTCCTAGGACCCGGCTCGGGCCGATGGCCGATGCGGTCGCGCCGGGTCCGAGATTAGCGTTTCGGGCGTGCTGAAGACTCCCTCCCCCACCGCCGCCGAACCCACCGGGCATGCTGTGGGGGTGAGCAACGATGCGTTCAAGGCCGCCATGTCCCGGCTGGCCGCGGGCGTGGTCCTGGTGACCGCGCAGGAGCCGCCGCTCGACCCCGGCGACCCGCTGGCGCCGGCCGGCGAGAACGTCGGCATGACGGCCACCGCGTTCCTCTCGGTGTCGCTCGACCCCCCGTTGGTGCTGGTCAGCCTGCGTACGGGGGCCCGTATGGACGACCTCCTGGACGAACAGCCGCTGTGGGCGGTCTCCGTGCTCACCGAGAGCCAGCGGCACATCGCGGGCCGCTTCTCGATGAAGGGCCGCATCAGCGACCGCCTGCTCTTCGAGGACATCCCGTACGTCCGCGGCGAGGTCACCGGCGCCCCGCTGGTCGGCGGCGCCCTCGCGACCCTGGAGTGCCGCACCGAACAGCGGGTCACGGCCGGCGACCACACCCTCGTCATCGGACGCGTCCTCACCGCCGAACTCCCGAGCGCGGAAGGCGGTCCGCTGATGTATTTCCGGGGTCGCTACCGGCAGTTGGGCTGAGCCGAGAAGACCGCGCGGTCGGTTTATTAAATTCCGCGCACGGCCGCCTTTTCCGAACGGCGAATTCCCTAACCGAGATCCGGGCCGAAGTCGGTGCCGGTGCCGCGGTCGATGTCGGTGTCGATGTCGATGTCGAGTTCGGCGACTCGCGCCGGGTCGGTCACGATGTCCAGCACGGCGATGCGGTCGCGAACGACCGTGAAGGCGAGGGTCCGCTCCGGACGGCCGTCGGCGAGGACGACGATCCCGGGCACGCCGTTGATCAGCGCCGGCACGCCGGGGCCGACGAGACGCGCGAACCGGGTCGCGCCGGTGGCGACCGCGGCGGCGCCCGTGGTCACCCCGACCTCGGTGCGGG
The DNA here is from genome assembly GCF_043201555.1 of Streptomyces sp. NPDC048288. Taxonomy (NCBI): domain Bacteria; kingdom Bacillati; phylum Actinomycetota; class Actinomycetes; order Kitasatosporales; family Streptomycetaceae; genus Streptomyces; species Streptomyces sp. NPDC048288. The sequence goes on along the minus strand of NZ_JBICZD010000013.1, from coordinate 181,349 downwards.
CCACCACGTCGGGGTCGAGCACCCGCAGCAGCCCGTCGAAGTCACCGGCCCGCGCGGCGGCCAGAAAGGCGTCGACGAGTTCGCGCTGCCGGGCCAGGTCGGCGTCCGGGGCGCCGTGCGGGCCGCGCACCCGGCGCCGGGCCCGGCTGGCCAGCTGACGGGCGGCGGCGGGGTTGCGACCGAGAATCCCCGCGACCTCCTCGAAGGGCACCGCGAACAGGTCGTGCAGCACGAACGCGAGCCGCTCGGCGGGGGTGAGGGTGTCCAGGACGACCAGCAGGGCGACCCCGACCGTGTCGGCGAGCAGGGCGTCCTGTTCCGGGTCGGCGGCGGGGCCGGGGAGTTCCACCGGGCCGCCGCCGGCCTCCAGGGACTCCTCCGCGCGCGACTTCCGGGACCGCAGCATGTCCAGGCAGACCCGGCCCACGACGGTGGTGAGCCAGCCGCCCAGGTTCTCCACCCGTCCGCTGTCGGCCCGGCTCAGCCGGAACCACGCCTCCTGCACCGCGTCGTCGGCCTCGGCGACCGACCCGAGCATGCGGTGCGCGACGGCACGCAGCCGGGGGCGGTGCGCCTCGAAACGCTCGGCGAGGAAGTCGTCGTCAGTGCTCATGGCGGTACCACCCGTGGCCGTAGTCCGTCCGCCGCTCGGCGGCCTTCACCGGACTGACGGATGAGGTGACCCGGATGTGACGGGGGGCGGCCACTAGGACCAGTCGCGGCCGGTCCGCCCCCGCTTGGTCTCCGACCGCTGCTTCTTCTCCCGCAGCCGGCGTTCGTTGATCCCGCGCGGGATGCGGGTCGGCGTGCGCGGCTTGGGCGGGGGCGCGGTGGCCTCCGCGAGGAGCGCGGCGAGGCGTACGGCGGCGGTCTCGCGGTTGCGCCACTGCGACCGGTGCTCGGACGACCGTACGACGACCACGCCGTCGACGAGCCGCCCGGCCAGCCGTGCCAGCGCCCGCTCCTTCCACACCGGGGGCAGCGCCTCGGTGGCGGCCAGGTCGAAGCGCAGCTCCACCTGCGAGTCACTGGTGTTGACGTGCTGTCCGCCCGGCCCGGACGACCGCGAGAAACGCCAGTTGAGCTCGGCCTCGGGGAGCGAGACGGAGCCGCGGATGACATAGGGACCGGACATGGCTCCATGGTCGCGCGGCTGACCGGCACACGTCACGCGAATATCGTTCATCACCCGTTTGGTAAAGAAAGTAAAGCGAGGTGGAACCTTCGGTACCCCTCGTGGCGTTCATACGGGTAGCTGTAGCTTCGAGCCCGTACGCCGCACGGCAGTACGCACACAAGGGAAAGGACTCCCCGACCATGGCTGTAAGCCTGTCCAAGGGTGGCAACGTCTCGCTCACCAAGGAGGCTCCGGGCCTGACCGCCGTCACCGTGGGCCTCGGCTGGGACGTCCGCACCACCACCGGCACGGACTTCGACCTGGATGCCTCCGCCATCGCGGTCAACCCGCAGGGCAAGGTCTACTCCGACGCCCACTTCGTCTTCTTCAACAACAAGCAGACCCCGGACCAGACCATCGTCCACACGGGCGACAACCGCACCGGCGAGGGCGCGGGCGACGACGAGGCGATCAACGTCAACCTGGCGGGCCTCCCCGCCGACATCGACAAGATCGTCTTCCCGGTCTCGATCTACGACGCGGAGACCCGCTCGCAGAACTTCGGCCAGGTCCGCAACGCCTACATCCGCATCGTCAACCAGGCCGGCGGCGCCGAGATCGCCCGCTACGACCTCTCCGAGGACGCCGCGACCGAGACCGCCATGGTCTTCGGCGAGCTGTACCGCAACGGCGCCGAGTGGAAGTTCCGCGCGGTCGGCCAGGGTTACGCCTCCGGCCTCGTCGGCATCGCCCAGGACTTCGGCGTCAACGTCTGACGAACGTTGCGTGGGAGCCTCCGGCGCCGCCGGGGCTCCCACGCCGGTCAGTCCCCGACCACGTACGGCACGAAGGCCGCCCAGGCGGAGGTGCCGAGGGCGAGTCGGGGGCCGGGGCCTGTGCGGTACTTGGAGTCGCGGATGTGGATGGTGGTGGGGGTGGGGGCTATTTCGAGGCAGGATTCGCCGTTGGTGCCGCCGCTGTAGCTGCTCTTGAACCAGGCCAGGGCGACTTCTACGCAGCTGTCGCCGTCGGGGCCGTCGCTGTAGCTGCTCTTGAACCACGCCAAGTCGGAGGGATCTCCGGCAGAGGTCTTGCGGATCATGTCTCTCCCAGCAGTTGCTCGATGAAAGCCAGCGACTCTCGTGGCGTGAGCGCCTGAGCCCGGATGGTGCCATAGCGCAGCTCAAGGATCCGTAGCTCTTTCGGATCGGAGGTCAGGCGACCGCTGTACGCACCGTCGGAGCGACCCACTGCCGAGCCATCCGGGAACTTCAGCACCTCGATCTTTCCGCTCAGCCCTGGGTGGGCTTCGGCATTCGTCGGCATCACCTGGAGGGTGACGTTCCGCAACTGGCCCACCTCCAGCAGACGTTCGAGTTGCCGTCGCCAAACCATTGTGCCTCCGACCGGCCGACGCAGCGTCGCCTCCTCCTGGACGAAGCTGAGCGCTGGTGCAGGCGAGCGGTCGAAGATGGACGCTCGGGCCATACGGGCAGCTACCCGCCGCTCCGCCTCCTCCGGCGAATAAGCCGGTTGCCACGCCTCAAACAATGCCCGCGCGTGCTCAGGCGTCTGCAACAAACCGTGCAGACTGAGCCCGACATACACCCCGATCTCCACCGCCTGCCCCTCCAACTTGGCAAGCTCCCGCACCTTTTTCGGATACCGGACCCGCTTCACGTCCTCCCAGGTCGCCGAGATCAGCCCACCCGCGCCGAGGACCTCGTCCGCCCTGTTCAGGTACTCCTGTCGGGGAATCCGCTTGCCGCCCTCGATCTTGTAGACCATGTCCTCCCCGTAGCCGACCGCCACCCCGAACTCGGCGGCGCGCATCCCCACCGCTTCCCGGCGCAGCTTCAGCTGGCGGCCGACCGTGGCGATGACCGCGACGCCCCAGTCGTCGTCCGGGTCGACCTCCCAGCCCGGCTCGGCCACCTCGCCGTCCACGCTCATCCCGTACACCTCTTTCCCGACAGCCAAGACAGCACTGGACAAGCGCCGGACAGTCACCGTACGTAAGGCCTCCGTCACTGTTCACGGTACGCACGCGCGGCCACGCTGAGTGATGTGAACGACGAAATCTCCACCCCCGTCCGCAACATGAGCCTGCGGTTCTCGTCCACGCCGAGGGGCGCCCGGCTGGCCCGGCTGCTGGCCACCGAACAACTGCGTGCCTGGGAACTGCCGTTGGACCCGGCGAGGCAGATCGTGGCGGAGCTGGCGGCGAACGCGGCGACGCACGGCCGGGTGCCGGGGCGCGACTTCGGCCTCACGCTCTACGTCGTAGGGCACACGCTGCGGATCGAGGTCACGGACACGCGTGGTGACCGTCCGCCGCACGCCCAGTCCCCGGCGCCGGACGCGGAGTCGGGCCGGGGCCTGGTCCTCGTGGAGGCGCTCGCCGACAAGTGGGGCGTGGCGCCGGGGCTGTCACCGCGCAAGGCGGTGTGGGCCGAGATCGACGTGTCGCCGTAGGCCGGACAGGCGCTGGGGGTCAGTGGACGTCCACGAAGTCCTGCGCCGAGCGGCTGGCGAAGTGGGTGTTGTTGCCCGCGTAGTCGATCACCCAGGTGCCGTCCTTCGTCGCCTTCGGCTTGGCGGTGAAGTGGCCGGTGCTGTTGGTGGTCACCGTGGTCACGGTCTTCCAGGTGGTGGTTCCGGTCGCCCGGAACAGGACGGCGACCCGCTGACCGCCGTACGCCTTCCAGGCCGTGGTGTTGTGCTGCAGGAGCCCCTTCACGGTGAGGGTCTTCCCCTTGGTCACCGGCTGCGGGGTGATCTTCAGGGAGGTGACCCGGCTGGCGGTCCGGGACTGCTTGAGCGCGCTGGTGACCTGGTCCTGGTAGGTCGTGGAGGCACGGTGGTGCGCCCGGTACCAGCCGGAGGTGCGGTTGGCGGCGCCGCTCGTGAACGAGCCGTCGGCCGCGGCCTTGCCGGTGGCCACCCGGGTCCATCCGGTGCGTCCGTTCGCCGAGTACTCCAGGTCCACGGCCTCGCCGGCGAGGCCGGGCGAACGGCTCTCGGTCGCCGCCAGCTTGCCACTGGCCGTGACCTTGTGGTCGGCGCCCAGTGCGGCCTTGAAGCCCGTGATCGACAGGGGCATCCGCACCTGCTGGGTGGCGTCGCCCCAGGAGTTGGTGAAGTAGGGGGCCTCCGCGGCCGAGGCGATGGAGAAGGTGCCCGGACGGCTGACGGTGAGCTGCACGCTGTACGAGCCGTCGGCGCCGGTCACCACGCTGCCGGAGAAGGCGGGAGTGGAGCCCCCGTCGCTGTAGGTCACCTGGAGCGTGCGGCCCGCCAGGGGGTGCACGATGTACGGGCTGACCTGCTCGGTCCAGGTCGCCTTGCCGGACAGGGTGACCGTGGCGCCGGAGTCCACCGGGGAGGCCGAGGTCTTGGCGTCGAGCCTGACGGCGCCGTCGATCCGGCCGAGGCCGGGCGCCAGTTTGCAGAACGCGGTGCCCGAGACGTGCGCCGCCGCATCGGTGCCCGGGTTGCCGGTCACCGTGATCCAGGCGCCGCCCGCCACGGTGATCGGCTGGCTGAAACTGCCGTCGGCGGCCAGCTGGGCGTCCACCGCGTTCGGGTCCTGCTCGGTCTCGTCGAGCCAGCGCACGGTCGCGAGGCCGGTGTACGGCTGGAGTTGGCCGGTGTAGGGATCGCGGCCGAGCACCTTGCCGGAGACGGTCACCGTGCGGTGGTCGGCGTCGGACGCGGCCAGGTCGGTGTGGGCCGCCTGGACGACCGGCTGGACGGTGTAGTCCACGTCGCCGCGCAGCATCGTGGACAGACCCGGGGATTTGATGATCGGTGCCTCGACGTACGCGCTCCAGGTGCCGTAGGCGTCGAGGTGGATCGGCCCGTCGGTCTGCCAGGTGTTCGCGGTACCCGTGGGCACCCAGCTGACCGGCACGGTCCACGAGCCGACGTGCAGCTCGGTCGGCAGGCTGTTCACGCTGGTGTCCAGCTTCAGCACGACCACGCCACGCTGGTTCGGCAGGCTGTGGAGGGCGTCCTTCTGCGGGGTGGAGTCGTCGGTCGAGGAACAGGCGGGCAATGTCACGGCCGCCGCGGACGGGGCCGCGACCGTCGCCGCGGCCGCGGTGAGGAGCGCGGCCGTGAGGGCCGCGGTCAGGTTCCTCGGTACCGAAGTCTTCGTCATATGAACGATCATGACCACCGATCGGTCAAATAACCTGATTCCGCAGGGGAGTTGTGGCGAACATGTGACCTGGAAACGGTCGCCTGGCCTAGGCCGTGTCTGGCAATCGTTCGCGAGAGGGTTGACGGAGCCAAAGGACGAGTGAGGCGATGTGGAGTCCGGCCCGGTAGCGGGTTGCCAGCTTGTCGAAGGGTCGAAGGCCGGTGGTCTGCCGCCGTTTCTGCCGCGGCGCCGGCGATTGGCCCTTGCCGGGGGTGAGGACGACAGCCAGCGGCAGGCCCCGGCCGTCGCAGGCGAGGTGGACTTTGGTGGTCAGCCCGCCGCGGGAGCGGCCCAGCGCCTGGTCGGCCGCCGGGCGTGCTGAACCCTCCACCCCGCCGTTCGCGCCCGCCGCCTTTTCCGGGCACCGGCCGCGTGCTGGTGGGAGCGGTTGATGGTGGAGTCCACCGACACGGTCCATTCCACCGCTCCGACGGAGTCGTCCCGCGCCTGAATCTGCTGCAGGAGGCGGGCCCAGGTCCCGTCCCGCTCCCAACGGGCGAACCGCTCATGAACCGTCTGCCACGGCCCGTACCGTTCCGGCGGGTCACGCCAGGGAGCACCTGTTCGCAACCGCCATAACACGCCGTTGGTTACCTGCCGGTGGTCACGCCACGGACGGCCGGGTCCATCGGCAGCCGGCAACAGGGGCTTCAGCGCCTCCCGTGCAGGGTCCGTCAGCTCGCCGCGTCCTGTCACCGGATCGTTCACGAACTGGCCCTCATGCAGCCGTGGGCGTCTGCGTCCTGGCTTGGCGCACCCCGCGCAGGGCGCCGGACCAGGCGATCACCTGGTCGAGCATGTCGCCTACGGCGGTGTCGAGGCCCTCCTGGGGGACGAAGGTGCCGGTGTGGAACGAGGGGTGTGTCGAGATGGTGGGCTGGGCGCGGACCGTGGCCACCTGGAGTTCGGCGAGGACGAGCCGCAGCGCCTCGGCGGCCCGGGCCCCGGCGACCCAGCCGCCGTAGCTGATGATCCCGGCGGCCTTGTCGTTCCACTCCCGGTAGACGTAGTCCAGGGCGTTCTTCAGGGCTCCGGGGTAGGAGTGGTTGTACTCGGGGACGAGGAACACGTAGCCGTCGAAGCTGTCGATGAGTGAGCCCCAGGCGCGGGTGTGGTCGTGCTGGTACTGCTGGAAGTTCGGGTTGCCGGGCTCGTCGAGGTTGCCGAGGCCGTGGTCGGCGAGGTCGATGAGTTCGTAGTCGGCTCCACCGTGGGCACGGGCGGCCTCCAGTGCCCAGGCGGCGATCTGGTCGCCGCGGCGACCGGGGCGGGTGCTTCCGAGGATGAGTGCGATGCGAAGCGGCATGGTCTTCCTTCCCAGAGAGTTGTCACGTCAACTCTAGATCGAGGGGAGTTGAAGTGACAACTCTGCTGGTCGCGGTATCCTCGGCGGCATGACGGAGACTCGATCGCTGGAACCCGAGGAGTGGAAGTTCTGGGATACCTGGATGCGCGCACAGCGTCTGCTCACCAGGGAGCTGGAGCGTGGTCTACAGCGCGACTGCGATGTCTCGAAGGCCGAGTTCAGCGTGCTGGTGACGCTGTGGCAAGCTGCCGGCCGCGAGATGCGTGTCGGCGAGCTCTCCGAGTCGCTCGACTGGGACAAGAGCCGCGTCTCACATCAGCTGACGCGCATGGAAAAACGCGGCTTCGTCAAGCGCACCCAATACGCGGCCGATGGTCGCCGCGCGGGGATCGGGCTGACCGCCGAGGGTCGCCGCGCCGCCCAGAATGCCGTGCTTGTGCACGGCGGCAACATCCGCCGCCACTTTCTCGACTCACTGACCCCCGAGCAGGCATCAGTCATCCGGGCATGGAGCGAGCAAGCAGTCGATCGCCTCGACCGGCATGGCAGCGACGCTGCCGGCGACGGCGCGTCCTAGACCGCGTCTCGCACCGCCCTCACAGAACCCGCAGATACGGCCCTGGGCATTGCCAGACAGGCCCTAGGCCGGGGCCACCGGGCACGGGCCGACGTCACCGTCGCCCGGAAACGCGGACTCCGGTCGCGAGGGACGTCACCACCAAAGGAACGACGGGGAGAAAGAACCCTGCCAAGCCCCACCCCTCCCGCCCGTCGCGCAGCGTCACTCCCGCGAGTGAATATGCCCAAGTCAGCTGGATTTGGGGAGGGTTGCGTGCCCTACGCTCGGCGCAACAACCGCAGAAAGACTTCGGCCCCCGCCGGGACGGCAATCCCAGTGCGAGGGCCTGACCACCCAGGAAGTGAACGCCTTCCCGATGGATACCGAAAACCCTAGCGCGCCCTCGTGCGCCCAGCCCCGTGTTGCCGCCAAGAAGCACCCGAACCGGGGGTCCGGCGGCGGGCTCATTCACGAACACACCCGCCACACCTCGCACTTCACCGTCGTCGGCAACGACCTGGCCCAGCACCCCGACCTGTCGGGGCTCGCGATCGGCATCGGCACACACATCCAGTCGCTTCCGGCCGGCGCCAAGGTCGACATCAAGACGCTGGCGGAGCGCCTGAAGGAGGGCCGGACCCGTATCGCTGCCGCGCTGCGGGAACTTGAGGCGGTCGGCTACCTGCGCCGCGAACACGTACGGCTGCCCGACGGCCGCATCATCACCCGCACGGTCTTCTGCAACCGACCCGGCCACAGCGGCCGCGCCCGTCAGCCCGAGACTGCGACCGCAGCCGCAGCACGACCGAAGCCGCCGCAGAAGCCCGCCCGAAAGGCCGCCCTCCCGCCCGTACCGCAGCCCTCGTGTGCCGCGCCCGCGCTGCTCCATCAATCCCTCGACCTGCTCGTACGCCTCCGCCGCCACGACTCCCGCCTCCTGCTCTCGGCCACGGACACCGAGCACCTGGCCCCCGGAGTCGCCGCCTGGCTGGAACGGGACGTCAGCGCAGCCGCCGTAGCCCGCGCCCTGACCGCCGACCTGCCACCCGAGGACCTACGCCGCCCCGCCGCCCTGCTCGCCCACCGGCTGACGGACCGGCTCCCCCCACCACCGCCGTTCCGCACCCCGGCACCACAACCGCCCGTAGCGATCCGAGTACACAACTGCGACAGCTGCGACCGCGGCTTCCGATCGCCCGCCCCCGGACTCTGCCGCGACTGCCGAACCGATCCCCCTGGAGGCCGCCTAGCATGAAAGCGACGATCCTTGCCCCTGGGCACAGACGAGGAGCGAGCGCCATGAGCACTCAGGCCGACCACGGGAACGAGCTGATTCCCCGTCCCGAACTGACTCCTGACGCCCTGCGTACCGCTCTTGCCATCGTCGCTCCTGACCGCCTGGACGAAATGCAGGCGACGAAGGACGAGGCTTTTGCCGAGGCTGTCGAGTGGCAGTCGTTCAGCCCGGTGCAGAGCTGGGTCCTGATGTGGGCCAGGAATATCGAGATCGCCCGCCGACCGGAGCTCTCAGCCAGCTACGCAAACGCGGAGAGCAACCTGGAGCACGAGGATCCGGCCGTCGCCCGGGAAGCCCTTCGCGAGTTGAGCACGGTCCTGGACGAGGCGCTGAGGGCTGTTCGCGAGTGAGCTGGAAATGGGAGTACGCCTTCGGAGCCGAAGCAGCCGCTCGCACCGTTCCCCGGGACTTCCTCACCGCTGTGGAACGCAGGGCCGACGAACTGGTCAGGGCCGCTGAAGCTCTTCATGTCCACGGTCGCGCCCACGAGGGGGTCGATCCAGGCGGGGGCGATATCAGAGTCCCCGGCGGCATGTTCAGGTACCAGGTCGTCGTGCGCAGCGAGCGGGTCTACGTCGTGCAGATCACGTACCTGGGCCTTTGAGCCGTCCGCACATACCAGCCCGGTCTCGGCCGCAGTTGCCGAACCGAACGACAGGGAGTGTCATGACCACCGTCGGCGACAACACCGGGCGAACGGGCTCCCCGAGGTACCGGGCCCTGCGGGACCTTGTGCAGTCCACGGACGACACCGTCCCGGGAAAATTCGAGATCACCCGAGAAGGCATCGTCCACGACCTGGTCTCGCCCAACGGTCCTCACGAACTGACACGGTCCCGCCTCCGCAAGCGTCTGGAAGCGCTGATGCCGGAAGAGATCGTGGCCCATACAGGGGAACCCGACGTCGAGGACGAGCCCGAAGGGATCATGCGCCGCCCGGATGTCATGGTGATCAGCGAGGCGGAAATGGAGGGAGATGGCTCCTTCGACCCCCGCACCGGCAGCGGCGCCGTTCTCACCGGCATCCACCCCACCCCCGACGGCCCGCGCTACGCCACCCGCAAGGACTTCGTCTACGGCGAGGACGTCACCATCGGGGAGTGGACCATCGCGACGGACGGCCTGCCCCGTTACGCGGCCGCCGACCGCTGACAGGCCCCGCACCCCGCCGAGACGGGGCCGCTACCGGACGTCGACGAAGTCGGTGGCGGACTTGCGGCTTCCGGTGCTGCCGTCGCCGTAGAACACCCAGCGCCAGTCGCCGTCCACCGAGGCGGTCACCGTGGCCTTGAGGGCGCCGCCGGTGGTGGAGGTGATCTTCTTGACGGTGGTGAAGGCGCTGCTGCCCTTCTTGCGGAACTGCAGGCTGACTTCGCGGCCCGCGTAGCCGCCGTAGGCGTGCGTGCTCCAGTTCGCGCGAGTGAGCTTCCCGGTCACGGTGATCTTCTTGCCCTTGGTGACCGGCTCCGGCGAGGCGTCGACGGTCAGCTTGGCGTTGCGCTTCACGTGGGCCGTGGCGGCGGTGAGGTCCTCGTCGAAGCTCCCGTCCGCCCTGACCGCGATGCCCACCGTCTTCCAGACGGTGGCGTCGGCGTTGACCAGGTCGGTCTTCGCGACGACGTTGGTGGTCATCTCGCAGTGCTCGGTGGTGCCGGTGCTGTTCTTCTCGCAGTACGGACCCTCGCCGCTGTACCCGAGATCCCTCTCACCGGCGCCGCCGTACGGGCCGCGGTAGATCCCCACCCACTGGTCGGAGAGCTTCACGGAGTGCTTGATGGTGTACGTGATCGGCACGACCACCGTGCCCGTGGTGCCGACGACGACCGGCTTGCCGTTGTTCACCACGACGTTCGAGAAGGTGATGTCGCTCTCCGCCGCGTGAGCGGCAGGGGTGGACAGTGCCGCGAAGGGCAGGGCCAGCAGGGCCGCGAGAAGGGGGCGTCCGCGCACGTCAGGCCAGCTTTCCGGCCTGGGCGGTGACCAGGTCGGCGGGGAAGGTGAAGTCCTTGCCGGAGATCGCGGAGGCCCCGTTGACCACCGTGAACTGGGCGAGGGTGGCGCCGGACCGGAACATGACGACCTTCCAGGGGACGTCGGTGCCCTCGGCCGGGATGGTCACGGTGTAGGCGACCGCCTCGTCGCCGGCCTTCGGTGCCGTGTCGGCGGCGACCTTCGTCGCCTTCTGCGTCTCGCCCTGAAGGGTCAGCTGGAAGCCGCCCGTGCAGGCGGCGACGGTCTTGAGCGCGGCGGAGGCCGCCTCAGCGTCGGCGTAGGAGGCGAGGGTGACCATGCCCGTGTCGAAGTCCAGGGCCTTCTCCGAGGACGCGCCCGCGGCCGGCTTCCCGGTCACCCGCCGGTACGCGGTCGCGGTGGGCTCCCCCACGGCGGCACCGGCCACGGCCCGCCCCAGCGGGGCACACTCCGCCCCGGTCACCTTCGCCTGCTCGACGGCGGCGGCCTCGGCGTCACCGGGCGTGCTCACCACGTACCCGGTCAGGTCCGCCTTCTCCAGGGCCGCCTCGTCCAACTCGGCGGCGGTCAGCGGCTTGACGCCGGAGGCGGCGGTGGAGCCCTTCGTCGCAGAGGACGTGGCGTCGAGGACGGCGTCATCGACCTCGGAGTCGCCACAGCCGCTCAGCACGGTCACGGACAGCAGCGCGGAGGCCGCCAGGGTCAGGGCGGAGGAACGGGAGTTGCGTATGCCGGATCTGTTCACGATGTGCTGTGTTCGCTTTCTCTGTGTCTCTGCTTGCACTGAAGATGACTGACAACCCGCCAGCCAAGTCTGTTCACGCCAAGCCGCCCTACGACAGCTTGGCCAATTGGGCGTCGACGACGGCGTCCGGCACGGAGAAGTCCTTCAGGGCGCTGCCCTCCGGCACGGCGGTGAGGTAGCCGACCGTGGCGCCCTTGCGGAACACCACAGCCTTCACCGGCGCCTTCACGCCGTCCCGCTCGACCACCGCACCCCATGCCATCGCCTGGTCGGCGCCTTCCGGGGCGAGTTCCGGCACCAGCCGGCTGTAGGTACGCCGCTCATCGTCGACGGCTGCCGTGAATCCGTCTGCGCACTCGTCGATGGCCGCGGCGAGGACGTCCAACGCGGACTGCGCGGACTTACCCTCGTCGTACTCCGCGAGCACGACCGTCACGACCGCGCGCCCATTGGATACCCGCCGGACCACCGTGGACGTCGGGTTGCCCACCACTGTGGTGGACAGGACATGACCCGCCGGAGCACAGACGTCCCGCGACGCCTTCACCTCTCGTCGACCTGCCGCCTCGGCAGCGGGTACTGCTGTCACCACGAAACCCTCGACCTGCTGCCCTGCGAGCGCTGCCTTTGTCAGCCGGCCGCTCACAGCCATGGCGCTTGCCTGTGGCGGTGGCTTTACATTCAGGCCATCGGCAACACCACCGCTCGCCGCATCGCAGCCCGTCAACAGAAGAGAAACCAGTGTTGCCATCGGAATTCTCCGCGCCGCACTCAACAGCCCGCTCCTTCGGAAAGTGCAGTGCCCGAAACGATCAACACGCGCCCGAGCGTCAACCGACCCAGCAGTAGATGTCCTCGCCTGCACGTCGTTCCTGGCGGGCCATCCCGGCAAGTCTTTGAAGAATCTCCGAGGCAACAGCCAAGTCAATCTGCCAACCCTGGTCATCTTTCTCCTGGACCCACCACTCAGCGACTTCCGCTACTCGGGATTCCGACTCAGCGGAAAGAGCCCCTACAAGGGCATCGGACAACAGGAGTACGACGGCACCCTCGTCTTCCTCAGCGACAACCTCAGGGAAGTCCTCCTCGACAAGTTCATCGAACCTCCGTCCGGTGAACTGCGACTCCCAGTCAAGGAGAGCTTCCTCGGCGTCGAAATTCCCATACGTGAGGGAAGAAAGCGACGGATCAGGTCCGGCACTCAGCGCGGCGACGGCATCGACTCTTTCCGCAACGAAGAACTTCACCACACTACTCATGCTTCACCTTTTTCTCTCACCAAGAGTCATTGCCAGAGGATTCCCACGCCTGGGCCGTACGTGGGGCCATAGTCGAAAGCATGCTGCCCCCACATGCGTTGAGTCGTGAGATCGTACCAACCAACACCTGGGACACTCGTTCCCGTGTTCACCCAGTCCGGCCCGGGCATTCCTCCGGGCGTGGAGAAGAGTTCACTGAGCGCCGTGTCATTCTCCGCCAGTTCTTTCACTCGCTTGTCAAGGATGTTGCCCTTGATGGTGTTCGCGCGGCTGGGCCGCTTACCGATTCTCACCAGGTCCTTGGCCGAGTATCCGATCGTGCCCGCATCCCATTCGGACAGTGCCTGGTTGGTGTGTTCCAGAAGTCGGGACGCCAAGGCGTCGGGTGCCTCGATGTCTTTGCCCTCCATGTCGACGACCCTGGCTCCGCAGTTGTGGACGAGGAGCGACGTCCCGCCCGCCAGCACGTAGTACGTGTGCAGGTCGCTGACCGTGAGGTTGTGGACGGTGGCGTGGTGGGTGGTCCAGCGGGCGATGGCGGTGATCTGGACGTAGGTGCCGGCGCTGGTGCGCAGCAGTTCGCCCGGCTTCAGGGACTTGGCGTCGATCCACTCGTGGAGTTCCGGGACCCAGAAGGGGTGTCCGTCGGTGGCGGTCACCTGGGCGGTCTTGCCGCCGCCGAGGGCGATCGTGACCTTGACCAGGTGTTTGACGCCCTCGCCCACGATCTCCGCGGTGACCGTCTCGACGGCGGTCTCGCCGGTGTCGGGGTCGGTCGCCAGGACCTTGTCGCCGTTCTTGACCTGCTCGATCGGCTTGGTCGTGCCGTCGGCCATCAGGACGCGGGTGCCGGGCACGAAGCTGTTGGCCTCGGACGTGGAGCACGTGCCGCCGCCCCCGGACGACTCCTCCTTCGCCCGGGCCTGCCGTGGCTTCGGCTCCGCCTTCTTCGCCGCGGCCCGTTCCGCCTTCTGGGCTCTGTTTCCGACCTTCTGCGCCGCCTTCTTGGCCTGCCGGGTCGCTGCTTCCTTGGCCTTCTTGCGGATCTGGGCGGCGAGGGCGGCGGCGCGCTTCTTGGCCTCCTTGGCCTTGCGGGCCAGCTCCCGTGCCTTGCGGGCGAGTTCGATGATCTTGCGGGCCTTCTCGCGGGCCTTCATCCAGGCGCCGATCGCCTTGGCGATGCGGCCGACGGCCTTGGCCACCATGGGGGCCTTGAGGATCTTGCCCCAGGGCAGGGCCCCGGCCAGCATCATGCCGCAGGCCCACAGGTCGCCCCGGGAAAAGCAGCCGACCACGTCGTCCCAGCCGACGAGGCCCTTGAGCAGGGCCCAGCCGGAGGAGAGGATCACGTCGGTGAGGGAGCGGTTCAGCTGGGCCTTGGCCCATGCCTCGACCGACGCCGACGGGCCGCCGTACCCCTCGTTGCCGCCCTCCGACGCCAAACCCGACGGGTCGGCGAAGGTCACCGGGTTGTTCTCGCAGTAGACGTAGCCGTTCATCTGGACCGGGTCGGCCAGGTCCAGTACCGGGTCGGGGGAGATGAAACGGCCGGTGGCGGGGTCGTACTCCCGCGCGCCCAGGTGGACCAGGCCGCCCGAGGCGTCCTCGTCGCCGCCCACATAGCTCTGGTGCGAACGCCAGGTCGTCGACTCCGAGCGTTCGACGCCGAAAGGGTCCGTCTTGGAGAACTTGACCTTGTTGCCGGACGCCAGCGTCACGTTCGCGTACGCCGTGCCGTTCTGGTCGGTCACCTGCACGGACAGCTCCGACGCGCCCGAGCCCGTCGCGTGCCGCATCACCGTCGGCGCGCCGGCCTGGGAGTAGTAGCGCTCGGTGTACGCCGGGCCGCCCGCCGCGGTCACCGCGATCGTCGACTCACCCAGGTAGAGGACCCGTTCGGTACCCGAGACCGCCATCAGACGCTGACCGTCACCGCCGTAGACGTACTCCGTCTTCGTGTCCGGCACCCAGGACTGCGCCGCCGTGCTGTTGCAGGTGTAGAGCTGGAGGTCGGTGCCGTCCGTGGAGTTGGAGCTCGGCACGTCCAGGCACTTGCCGGACGAGACGTACTTCAACGCCCCCGAGGACGTGGCCGTCCACTGCTGGGCCGTCGCGCCCGTGCAGTCGGCCAGGACCACCGCCGTGCCGTTCGTGGTCCCGCCGGCCGACGGGACCACGCACTTGCCGAGGATCTTCAGCGCACCCGTCGACGGGTCCGCCGAGGACGCCGAGTCGATGCGCAGCTGCTGCGCCTTCGTGCCGTTGCACGTCCACAGTTGCAGCGCCGTGCCGGCCGTCGTCGTACCGCCCGACAGGTCCAGGCACTTGTCCGCCAGGCCCAGCCAGGCGCCCGAGCCGTTCTCGCCGAAGCCGGTCACCGACTCGACCTGGCCGTCCCAGGTCCAGGTCAGGGCCTGTTCCGAGCCGTCGTACGTGCGGGTGAGCGTGTTGCCCGCGTCGTCGTACGTCAGGTCCGTCGCCTTGGTGACCCGGGCGCCCGAGTCCGCCTTGTACGTGGACGACATGCCGGTCAGGGTGTGCGGCTGGGTGCCGTCCGACGCGCCGTACTCGTAGTCGGTCGTGGCGTCCTTCGTCGTGTCCAGGCCGGGGTCGTGCTCGGTCAGCTTCTTGCGGTTGCCGAGTGCGTCGTACGTGTACGACTGCCAGTAACCGGCGTTCGCCGACGTCACGTTGGTCGTGCCGTCCGAGTAGGAGGCGGCGGCCGTGGTCTTGCCGGTCGCCGTGCAGGCCGACGGCGCGGTCCAGGCCTCCGTCAGCTGGCCCAGCGCGTCGTAGGTGAAGCACTGCAGGTCGGTCGCCGAGTTCGCGGTGTCGGCGATGGACGTGACGTTGCCGGCGGGGTCGTAGGTGTAGGCGCGGGAGTTGACCCGGTGGCCGGTCACCCCGGTCGTGTCGCTGGTCGACTCGCGGTCCACGACGCTTCTGGTCAGCTCGCCCGTCGCCTCGTCGAAGAGGTTCGTGGTCCAGACCCGGTTCGGCTGCTCGCCGCTGACCGTGCGCAGGACCTGGCCGTACGGGGAGTACGTGGTCTGGGCCGTGTACCACTCCTCGCCCGACGTCGAGACCGGCAGGCCGTCCTCGTTGTAGCGGGTGACCAGGTGCTCGGCCGGGAAGGTGCCGACGGAGGGGAGGTTCACCGCCTGGAGGAGGCCCGACTCCGTGTACTCGAAGCTGTAGGCGTACTCCGCTTCCAGGCCGGAGGACATCGCGACCGACTCGGGGATGGTGATCTTCTGGCCGGTCGGCTGGTAGTCGGCCGTGTAACCGGTGACCGAGGTCGTGTACGCCTGGCCGTCGGTGTAGCGGGTCTGGGAGGTGGGCAGGCCCACGCCGCCGACGAGGGTGTCGTACACCGTCTTCGTCAGCAGCTCGCCCGTCGCGGAGTCGAGGCGCTGCTCGGTCGGGCGGGAGAGCGCGTCGTAGGCCGTGTGGACCGCCGCGTTCTCGTCGGTGACCAGCTCGGGGCGGTCCAGGACGTCGTACGTCGTGGTGGTCGTGCCGGCGTCCGGGTCGACCGACTGGGTCTCGCGGCCCCGGGCGTCGTACTCCCAGCTCCAGACGTTGCCCTCGGAGTCCTCGGCCTCGACGCGGTCGCCGCGCTCGTCGTAGTGGTACGTCGTCGAGCGGTACGCGGCCCGCAGCGCGTCCGTGAAGGTGTCGACGCGGACCGTGCGGCCGAGCGCGTCCGACCAGGTGCGCTGGGCCGCGCCGCCCGAGGGTTCGATCACCGTGGAGTAGTCGTAGCCGTACTCGTAGCGGGTCGCCTTCGCGGGCTTCTCGACGCCGCCCAGGTACGGGGTCTCGGTGAGGGTGCGGCCCAGGCCGTCGTAGGAGTAGAGGGTGGCGTTGGGGACCTGGGAGTCCGAGTCGAGTTCGAAGAGGGTGGTGGAGGGGCTGCCGGTGTCGTAGTACGCGTTGTTGGTCTGCGCGATGGTGCCGTTGGCGCTGTAGAGGACGTCCGTGATCAGGCGTCCGCCGCCGACCGCCGGGTCCTGCTTCTGGCGTTCGCGGCCGAGGCCGTCGTAGATGACGGTGGAGGTGTCGTAGTCGCCCGCGTCGGTGAGGGCCTCGGTGGTGACCGAGACCGGCTCGCCGACCGTGGTGTCGTAGGTGAACTTCGCCGACGGGGACTTCGAGGTGGCGCGGGCGGGTCCCCAGGCCTGGGTGGCGCGGCCGAGCGCGTCGTAGGTGTAGGTCGTCGTACGGCCGTTGACGTCGCTGTCGGTGAGGGCGACCCCGCGGCCGGGTTCCAGGACGGTGGTCTCGCTCTGGTTCAGCGCGTTCGTCGTGGTGATCTCGTAGACCTGGCCCTTGTCCGGGACGTAGGTCGTGGTGTCCCAGGTGTCCTCGTCGTCGGCGATGGCCTGGGCGTTCCTGGTGGACTCGGTGCGGCCGTACGCGTCGTAGGTGACCTCGCCGTCCTTGACCCAGCCGCCGCCGGTGCCGGTGATCGCCCAGGTGGTGGTGGCGGCGCCGGTGGTGGGCGTGTCGCCGTAGGCGCCGTCGTCGTAGGCGACCCGGGAGCCGTCGATCCAGTCGGCGGCGGTGGCCGTGTCGGCCTCGGCGCAGGTGCCGGCGGTGGTGAGGGACTGCTTGGGCAGGCCGATCAGCCAGGCTCCGGTGTTGTGGACGTACGACATCACCGTGCAGGTCTCGTCGCCCGACTCGCCGGTGTCGCCCTGGGACTCGACCCGGGTGAGCAGGCCGTAGGTGTCCTCGTAGGTGTTGACCGTCTTCAGCGTCCGCCAGGTACGGGAGTCGTCACCGCTGGTGCCTGAGGAGCGGGTGACGGAGATGCTGTGGTCGTCCTGGACGCGGTAGGCCTTCAGCGACGGGATGCCACCGGAACGGGTGCGGGTGGCCAGGAGCGTGGACGTCGGGTAGTCGACGTCCCGGGTCAGCAGGTCGCCGTCCTTCCCGGTGTACGTCAGCGTCTCGGCGACGCGGCCGGCGTACTGCTCCTTGTCGGTGCTGATCGTCGCGCCCGTGGAGTCGGTGACCGTGACCGAGCGGGTCGTGCCGTCGGGCAGCGGGTCGCCGTGCATGCCGCGGAAGTAGCGGGTCTCGGTCATGCCCCGCGCGGTGGACACGTACGGGACGGAGGAGTCGGCGCCGGTGTAGGTGCGGACCCGGGCGTAGCCGCGCCACTGGTCGTAGGTGCGGGTCTTCTTCTTGCTGAACTCCGCCTGGTTCAGGGCCCAGGCGGTGCCGCCGAGGTAGTCGTACTCGGTGGTGACCGGGTCGACTCCGGTGAGGGCGGGCAGTTCCTGGACGGTGTCGACGACGTACTTGTAGAACCAGTCGATCGACTCCACGTCCGGGTCCGGATTCCAGTACGCCGGGAAGCAGAGTCCGGTGTTCTCCTCCGGCTTCGGGAACGAGCCGTCGACCTTGCAGTCGTCCGAGGGGTCCTGGTAGCTGACGACGGTCTCGCCGCCGTACTCGCTGACGATCCGGGCGACCCGCAGCCGGTCGAACGCCGGGTTCGGGTCGCTCGCGCTCTTCTTGACCCGGTTGGGCATCGGGAGGCTGTTGGCCCGGAACTGCACGGGGTTGAGGGCGATCGCCTCGCCGTCCGTGCCGTAGCCGGTACGGGTGATCGAGGCCAGCCACAGGGCCGCGCCCTCGTCGGTGAGGTCGGCCGGCAGCGACTGCTGGAGGGTCCAGCTGTCCACCCTGGACAGGGCGGTCGAGCCGCGGGTGCGCTGCGTCCACGTCGTCACCTGGGCCAGCCGTTTGCGCGACCAGAAGGTGGGGACGGGGACGTAGCACTCCTCGCCCTTGGCGCAGTACAGGTCGGCCGGGGTGTCGTACCAGATGCGGTTCTTGTCGAAGTCGCCGGAGGTGAAGTTCTCCTCGGTGCACGCGCTCTCGTTGAAGCAGCGCTCGTCGACGTCGAAGGTGACCCTGGAGATAGGGGCGGCGAAGGGGTCGTCGTCGCGGAGGCCGTACTCGATCTTCCTCAGGTAGCCGCCGCGGTCGTAGCGGGCGGTTCCCTTGAAGGTCGTGTCGTCGGCGTAGTAGTTGGTCTCCTTGTCCCACCACAGGGTCATGGCGTTGCCGTCGACGTCGACGACGTAGTCCAGGTTCCAGCGCCAGGCCTGGTCGCAGAAGGAGCCCTTGAAGTCGCCCGCCTTGTAGCAGGGTTCGTCCTTCTGGTTGCCGGCGACGGGCGCGGTGAGGACGGAGTCGGTGACCGGGTCGCCGCTCTGCCACCCGGGCAGCTCGTGCCGGCCGAAGTAGTACTGGGTGCCGTCGCGGGTGGTGACGCGCCAGTACTCGCCGTCGGCGTCGCCGTTGTCCAGCCCGGGGTCCTTGATCAGCTCGACCCGGGAGCCGTCACCGCTCGCGCTGACCCACTGGTCGCCCACTGGGTCCGCGCCGTCGGGCAGCACGAGTTCGGTGGTGGTGCCGCCCAGTGTGAGGGTGGCGTTGTACGAGCCCCAGCACAGGTCGCTGGTCTTGTCCTTGTTGTTGCCGTCCGTCATGTCGTCACGGCAGGCGGTGTACGTGCGGGTGATGGAGCCCGCGTTGTACTCCCAGCCGTCGCCTATCCAGGAGGGCTGGTTGTTGGTGGCGGAGGTACGGCCGTCCACCGCCTGGGAGTTGTAGCCGAAGGACACGTTGGGCGACGGGCCGCCCGGCACGGACGGGGTCCCCAGGGTGTACGAGTACGTGAACGCGCCGGAGTTGCCGCCCGCCGACCAGGAGCCCGCGCTGACCAGCGGGGTCGCCGAGAAGTCGCCCTTGGAGCCGCTGCCGGAGTCGGTGGCGAGGAGGACGGAGGCGCCCTGAGAGGCGGCTGCCGCGGTGACCACCGAGCCGGCACCGGCGCCGGTGTTCCCGCGGTACACCGCGTCGGTGACCGCGCCCCGGCCGGTCGCGGCAGCCGTGGACACGGTGTCGGCCGTGGACACGGTGTCGGCCGTGGACACGGTGTCGGCCGTGGCCGCCGTGGCGGTGCCGCCTGCCGCGAGGGACTCGACGTCCACGGTGGCGGTGATGGTCCGCCGGTAGACCGGGTTGCTGTCGGTGCCGGTCTGCTCCACGACGTTGTCGGTGGTGACCTCGGACGGCTCCGCGCAGCCGTCGGTGTCCGGGGTTTCCAGGAAGCACGCCGGGAACTGCACGAAGGACAGGCGGTCGGCCCAGTTGGCGCCGTACAGCTCGGAGAAGTCGCTGTAGTCGAGGGCGACGACGGCGTCGCCGGTGGCGTCGGCGGGCGGGGTGACGGTGAGGGCGACGCCCTCGACCGCGGTGTCCGCCAGCTCGTCCTGGCCGGCCAGGGTGACCTTCCACTCGCCCTCCAGGGCGGCGGCCTCGGCGGCGGTGGCGTCCTCGGGGGCGCCCACCTCGACGGGGAGTTCGGTGGTGTCGTCGGCCAGGGGCACCAGGTCACCGGGGGCCAGGTCGGTGAGGTCCTGGGTCACCGTGCCGCCTTCGGGGGCGGTGACCTGGCTCGGGTCGTACTCGTCGGGCTGCAGGGGATCGGCGGTCGTCAGATCGGCCAGTTCGCCGCCGTTCTCGCCCTCGGCCTGCTCGGCGTCGGGCAGGTCGACCAGTTCGACGCCGGCGCGGTCGTCGTCGGGCGGTGGCACCGCGTAGGCCGCGGGTGACACGCCCAGGACGAGGGCCACGAACACCGCGGCGATCACCGAGCGACGTACCCACGGCCGCCGTACCGGCACCCGTCTGCGCATCATGACGCCAACCCCCCATTTCAACCCCCAATTAACCTGCAGTTAACCGAGAGCCCCACCCAGAAATGACGGCCAATTATTGGAGTACGAGTAAAGCGCAAGTCAATGGCACCCCAAGGGAAGTGAATTAGATCACGAGTAATTTACCCTTCAATCGGTGCCAGTAAGGACGAAATGGGCAGGTGACAGCGGTGTCAAATCGCCACGAAAAGCGCCACAGGAGATGCACAGAATTACCGCCACCACCTTTCCCTATGGCGCCCGGCGGCTTCTTGGGGTCATGCTCTGGCGGAATTCACAGGGGGAGGGGATCAACACCGTGAATCGCCGTGCATTCAGACCGTCCTGGAAAGGCTCCTCGGCGGCGGGCCTCGCGGTGTGCGTCGCCGCCGCGCTCGGGATCGGGCTGCTCGCGCCGGACCGGAACGGTGGCCCGGGAACCGGTGCGGGCAACCGGGCGGAGGAGCGGACCGGTGCCTCGGAGCCGCTGGACGAGGAGCGGGCGCAGGAGAAGGCCGTCGCCTCCGGACGGCGCGTCGAGGTCGAGACACTGCGTGACGAGACCTCCACCACGTACGCCAGGCCCGACGGCAGCTTCGAACTCGTCTCGTACGGGGCCCCGGTACGGGCGAAGGTCGACGGCGAGTGGCGGACCGTCGACACCAGGCTGCGGAAGACGGCCAGCGGTTGGGCGCCGAGGGCCACGACGGATCCGGTGGTGTTCTCCGCGGGCTCGGCCGACGGCGACGGCACCTCCGCCGGCGCCTCCGTCCACAGCGCCGTCTACACCGTCACCGAGAACGGCGGCGCCCTCCAGGCCGCCGACGGCGACACGACGTACACCGACCTGGCCACCCTCACCAGCGACGGCCACCAGGTCACCCTGAGCTGGCCGGGCGAGCTGCCCGAACCGGTGGTCAGCGGCGCGAGCGCGCTGTACCGGGACGTGTTCCCGGACGTCGACCTGATGCTGACCGCCCAGACCGGCGGCTTCAGCCATGTGCTGATCGTGCACACCGCCGAGGCCGCGGCCGACCCGGCTCTGACGACTCTCCGTTACGGGCTGTCCTCCCCCGACCTGTACTTCCGGCTGGACCCGGACACCAAGGTCGTCACCGGCCGGACGGCCAAGGGCGAGGAACTCGTCGTCAGCCCCACCCCCTATATGTGGGACTCCGCCGGCACCCCGGCCGTCACCGAGGGCGACGATCCCGAGCCCGCCGAACCGTCCGAGGACCCGGCACCGTCGTACTCGGAGGAACCGGGCGCGGAGATGAGCGACGAGCCGGAGGCGCCGGGGCTGGACACGGTGGGGCCGACGCCCACGGCGGAACCCGAGGAGACCGGGCCCGCCGCCGGGGAGACGGCCACCGACGGCCCGTCACCGGCCGCGTACCGGGGAAGCCGCGGAAGTGCCGTCGTCCCGGCCGCCCTCACCGACGAGGAGGTCTGGTCCCTCCCCGGTCTCGCCGGGCCCGACCCGGGCACCCATGTCGCCGTCGTGGACGCCGAGTTGAGCGAGTCAGGGACCACATCCACCACTCTCTCCGTCGTCCCCGACCAGGATCTGCTGACCGACGCGGACACCGTCTACCCGGTCTTCGTCGACCCGACGATCCACGGCCACACCTACAACTGGACCACGGCCTACGACCGTTACCCGACGTCCAGCTTCTTCGACGGCGCCAACTACAACACCGGCACCACCGAGGCGCGCGTCGGCTACGAGGCCACCACCTGGGGCACCTCCCGGTCCTTCTTCCGGCTCGGCTGGTCCGCCGACATCGAGGACGCCACCGTCTCCTCGGCCACCATCAGCCTGCGCGAGACCTACGCCTGGTCCTGCCAGTCCCGCGAGATGCAGGTGTGGCACACCGCCAGCATCTCCTCCAAGACCACCTGGAACAACCAGCCCTCGTGGCTGGACGAGATCGGCCGCAAGTCCTTCGCCCACGGCTACAACTCCTCCTGCCCCGACGCCTACGTCGGCTACGACGCCGAGGAGATCGCCCAGGACGCGGCGGACGGCGGCTGGCACTCGCTCACCCTCGGTCTGCGGGCGAGCGACGAGGACTCGGCCTACCCGTGGAAGAAGTTCGTCGCCGAAGGCCAGAGCGCGCCCAAACTGACCATCGTCTTCAACCGCAAACCCG
This sequence comes from Streptomyces sp. NPDC048288, assembly GCF_043201555.1. Classification (NCBI taxonomy): domain Bacteria; kingdom Bacillati; phylum Actinomycetota; class Actinomycetes; order Kitasatosporales; family Streptomycetaceae; genus Streptomyces; species Streptomyces sp. NPDC048288. The sequence continues at coordinate 159,017 of NZ_JBICZD010000013.1, read as the reverse complement.
CCGCCCCGACCGCGCTCGACCAGACGCCCGGCGGCATCGGCTGTGACCGCACCACGCCGGCCCAGCACATCGGCAAGCGCAACCTGGTGCTGTCGGCGAAGTCCTCCGACCCGGACGACACCAGCACCCAGCAGAACCTGAAGTACCTGCACTTCCAGCTGTGGCGCAGCGACGACACCGACACCAAGCTCGTCGACGAGAGGGTCACCGTCGACAGCTCCGGCAAGGCCTCCGTCACCGTGCCCAAGTCGACGTTCGCCAACGGCAAGATCTACCGATGGCACGTCCGGGCGATCGACGCGAGCGGGGCCGGCTCGGCCTGGTCGCCGACCCAGAGCCCCGGATACTGCCACTTCCTCTACGACAGCGACTTCCCCAACGAACCGGTCGTCAGCTCCACCGACTTCCCGGCCGCGGACGACGACGGCACCGTCTGGTCGGAGGTGAGGTTCGGCACGGCGGGCGCGTTCACGATCGCCCCCGACGAGGACACCGACGTCACCCGGTTCGAGTGGTCCTTCAACACGCCGACGTACGCGGGCGGCAAGGACGTGGCGGCCGGTGCCTCGGTGACCGTGTCGCTCAAGCCGCACTTCGCCGGGCCCAACGTGTTCTACGTGCGGGCCGTGGACAGCAGCGGCAACGTCTCGCCCGGCACGAAGTACTTCTTCTACGTCACCCCGCGCGACACCGCCGACCAGCCCGGCGACGTCACCGGCGACACCTATCCGGACCTGTTCGCCATCACCTCCGACGGTGACCTGCGCATGTACCCGGGCAGCTCCGTCGGCGACCTGTCCAACGGTCTCGACGCGGCCCACCGGAAGGGGAAGCTGCTCGCCGGCACCTCGGCGTACGGCGGGTACTGGAAGGGTGCGGACGGCACGCCCGCGCTGATCGCCCACGACCAGGACGTCCAGCCCGGCGACGGCATCAACGACCTGTTCGCCCGGATGCCCGACGGGAAGCTGTACGTGTACCCCGGTGACGGGTACGGCAGCGTCGACATCACGCAGCGGGTGGCGGTGCTGCTGCCCTCGAACGCCCCGGACCCGGCCACCGTCACCCAGATGATCGCCGGTGACCTGAACATGGACGACCGTCCCGACCTGTTCCTGCGCACCGAGGGCGGCGGATTCTGGATCCTCACCGGCTACACCGGCTCCAGCTTCTCCACCGCCACCCGGGTCGCCGCCACCACCTGGGCCGGACGCGACCTGGTCTCGGTCGGCGACCACAACGGCGACGGCGCCCCCGACCTGCTGTTCCGCTCCCAGTCCTCGGACCGGCTGGTGCTGCGCTACGGCGTGGCGGACGCGGCGGGCGGTTCCACCGTCGCCTCCTTCGCCACCGCGGCGGGCTCCCTGACCGGCGCGGACACCGTGTACGCCGAAGGCTGGAGCGAGACGACCACGCCCGTCACCTTCATCCGGGGCACCCCGGACGTCGACGGCGACGGCATCCCGGACATCTGGGCCCTCGCCGCGGACGGGAGCATCCAGCTGTACGCGGGTGGCAGGTCCGCCCTCGGTACGGCCACGACCGTCGAGGCGGCGAGCCTGGAATGGGGGACCAACAAGCTCGCCTTCGGCTGAGGCCGGGAAGCGCCGGGAAGCGGCGGGACGGGACTGGCCGGGGCGGATAGGTTGCGGGCATGATCCTCGCCCCGGTTCCGCTCGGCCCCGACCGTGACATCCCGGCGCCGGTGCTCACCGAACTCACCGCGCTGTATGCGTCCCAGCACGAGTTCCACGCCCTGAGCGGCGAGTTTCCGGACCCGGACGACATCCGGCCGGAGCAGGTGGCCGCCGCGCTGGCCGACGAGTTGGCGGACGAGGACGTGGAGGTGCTGCTGGCGCGGGCCGAGGGGCGGCTGGTCGGGGTGGTCGTCACGCTGGCGCGGCATCCCGATCCGGCCGACCCGGATCCGTGGATCGGGCTGCTGATGGTGGACGCGGGGGCGCAGCGGCGGGGGTACGGGCGGCGGATCGCCGAGGGCGTCGAGGAGCGGTTCCGGGCGGCGGGGCGGGACGCCGTACGGCTGGCCGTGCTGGAGGACAACCCGAAGGGGCTCGCCTTCTGGACGGCCCTCGGGTACACGGTGATCGGGCATCGCCCGGACCGGCAGCTCGGGCGGCCGTGTGCCGTACTGCGCAAGGCGCTGGGCGCGGCCTAGGGCCCGGCCTAGGGTGTGGCCGGTTTGCCGTCGCCGTACAGCCAGTCCTTCCAGACGGCGGAGAAGTCCTTGCCCGGGGCCTTCCTCTCCACGTATGCCGTGAACTCGGCGGTGTCGGCGTTGGCGTGGCGGTGGGTGGCGGCCCAGCCCTGGATGATGTCGTAGAAGCGGTCGTCGCCGACGGTCCGGCGGATCTTCTGCAGGACCATCGCGCCGCGGTCGTACACCGGCCGCTCCGAGATGTATGCGGCGCTCGGCGGTTTCGCCGGGGCGAAGCCCCAGAGGGTGGAGTCGTCGGTGGGGGTGGCGTAGAGCTTGTCGAAGGTCTGCTGGGCGGTCGGGCCGCCGTGGTCCTCGTCCCAGAGCCACTCGGCGTAGGTCGCGAAGCCCTCGTTGAGCCACATGTCCCGCCAGGTGCGCGGGGTGACGGAGTCGCCGTACCACTGGTGGGCGAGTTCGTGGACGAGGGTCGCGGTGTCCGGGGCGCCGGGGAAGACGGGCCGGGTCTGGGTCTCCAGGGCGTATCCGGCGTCCTCCGGGCGGTCGACGATCACGCCGGTGGAGGAGAAGGGGTAGGGGCCGAAGTTGTACTGCTCCCAGTCCATGATCTCGGGGAGCTTCGCGAGGACCCGTCGACTGGCCGCGGCCTGCGTCGGGTCGACGGCGGTGTACACCGGCAGGCCGTCGGAGAGGGTGGACCGGGTGATCGTGTAGTGGCCGACGGCGACCGTGGCCAGGTAGCTCGCCATCGGCTCGGCGCTGTGCCAGACGAAGGCCGTACGGTCGCCCTTGGTCGTCTCGCTCTTCAACTCGCCGTTGGATACGGCCTGGAGGCCCTTCGGGACGGTGACCGTGATGTCGTACGACGCCTTGTCGGAGGGGTGGTCGTTGCCGGGGAACCAGGCCATGGAGCCGACCGGCTCGCCGAGGGCCAGCGCTCCGTCGGCGGTGCGCAGCCAGCCCTCCTCGGAGCCGTCGGGGTCGGTGATCTTCTCCGGGCGGCCCGAGTAGCGGACGGTGGTGGCGAAGGTCTCGCCCGCCTTCAGGTCGTCGTGCGGGCGGATCGTCAGTTCCTGGCCGGCCCGGTTCCAGCGGGCCCGGCTGCCCTCGACGGTGACTTCGTCGACCCGCAGCCCCTTCAGGTCGAGGTCGAAGGCGGACAGCGCCCGGGTGGCGCGGGCGGTGATCACGGCGGTGCCGGTGAGGTCGCGGGTGTCCGGGTCGTAGGCGAGGGTGAGGGCGTAGTGATCGACGTCGTAGCCGCCGTTGCCCGCCTTCGGGAAGTAGGGGTCGCGCAGGCCCGCGCCGCCGGGGGTGCCGTGGACCCCGCCGCCGCAGCCGGCCAGCGCGACGGTGAGCAGGAGGGTGAGCAGGAGGGTGAGCAGGGCGGACGGGAGCGGGAGCGGGGATCGGGGCACACAGGCGATCGTAGGACGCCCGTGACACCATCGGCATGTGCTCGACATCGGCTACGCCCTCTCCAACCGCTTCCCGGACCCGCCCCAGGCCGACTACCGGCGCGTGGACGTCCGCGCGCTGCGCCACGACCTGTTCTGCGGGGACGTCTATCTCGCCGACACCAAGGCGGACCGGGAACTGTCCACAGCCTGGGGATGGGTGCCGGTGCTCGACTTCGCGTGGGCGCTGTGCGACATCGTGGAGCGGCTGGACCGGGACCCGGCGGGCTCGCGGGCCGCCCGGCCCCAGCACGCGGAACTGGACTTCACCGAGTCCACCGACCGCATGCTCTTCGAGCGCCGCTTCGGCTGGGTGGACATCGAGGCGGACTGGATGCCGGCCGAGGAGCCGCCGCTCAGCTTCTCCCACAGCGAACTGCGCCGGGAGGCCCGGGACTTCCTGCACGACCTGATCGCCGATCTGGTCGACCTGCACGAGGACCTGGCCGACAACCCGGCGATCTGGACCCTCCAGGCCCGCTTCCCACGGGTGTCCTGACCGCTCCGGGCGGCTGAACGACCGCCGGGTGTACGGGAGTTGGCGGCCCGTCGAGGCGGGGGTGACAAGTGCCGCCGGAGGCGACGGAAGGCGTACGGTCCGTTCGGGCCGTGCATACGTTGACTCCGTGCGGACCGAGCGACAGTCAGGCGACGGCGGGAAAGACACCTCTTCCGGGTCCTCCCGGGCAGCGGTCACCGCCAGGCCCACCGGATCCAACGGACCCGCCGGACCGGCCGAGCACGCACTGCTCACCCTCCAGGGGAAGGCGGGGAACACCGCCACCACGCTGGCACTGCAGGGCGGCAGGAGCAGCGCCGTCACCCGGCAGCCGGCGGGCCGCGACGGCGCCGAACCCGGGCTCGTCCTGCCGCCGTACCTCATGGACTTCCAGGCCGCCGGGCTGTCCACGGCCTACGGGCTGACCGGGCACGAGTTCGTGGGGAACGCGGTGGCCGCCGTCGTGGGCCACCGCGACGGCACGGTGGCCGCCCTCGCCGCCGACCTGGCCGGCCGCCCCGAGGCGTACTACGGGCAGGGCCGCGCCTTCGCGGTGCAGGGCAAGGACGGCAAGGAGTGGTACGACGTCACGGTCACCGTCACCCGCGCCCCCGACGACCGGCCGCCCGTCTTCCACCCCAAGGACCTGCTGGCCGACGCCGGGCCGGACCCGGACGGAGCGCCGCTCGCCCCGGTCGACGAGGCCGAGGGCAAGGACACCAAGGTCGACGTCCAGCACAACAGCGCCGCCACCGTGGCGACCACCGCGAGCGGGGGGTCCAGCAAGGGCGCGGGCGGGATGGCCTTCGGGCTCGCGCCCGTCGTACCGGGGCTGTGGCTGGGCGGCGCCGCCCTGGTGAACGCGCAGCCCTGGCAGTCCTCGCGGGAGTCGCGCAGCCAGCGGAACGTGGCCGAACCGCGCGTGCTGCGCAGCGACAAGGGCTCGGTCGAGGCACCGCGCAAGGTGCGCTACGGCGTACGGGTCAAGAAGCAGGGCGCGCAGCACGCGGGCCGGCCCGCGCAGACCTTCCACGGCTCGGGCACCCTCACCCAGCGCGTGCCCACCGAGCACCTCGTCCCGGCCGGCACCGGGACGCCCGCCGCCCCGCGGGCGGTCGGCGCGGACACCGCCCGGCGGGTCTCGCTCGCCGACTCCATGGCCCCGGTCGCGGTGACCGACACCGCCGCCCCGCACCAGGGCGGCGGAGGGCTCTTCGACGCGGTCGCCTCGGTCCTGCACCCCTCGCTCACCGCCCCCGGGGCGCCCGGCCGCGCCCGGCTCTACGAGGCGACCGCCACCGCGACCGTCCTGGAGGACCTGCCCCGGCTGCTGCGCGACGGCGTGACCGGCGAGGACCTGGCGTCCAAGGACGGCGGCAGCGTGGGCAGTTACCGCCTGCACGCCGTGATCACCGGCATGTCCCCCGCCTGGGGCACCGGCGGGACCCAGCTGCGCACCCATCAGCAGACCCAGCACACGGTCACCGAGAGCGCGGGCAAGGGGCGCGCCCTCACCGGCGGTCTGGGCCCGGCCATCGGCGTCGGGGCGGCCGGCAGCGCCGCCGTGGTGCGGGGTACGGCCATGCCGGTCGCGGCGGCCCGCAAGGCACGGTTCACCGTGGCCGAGCAGACCGTCTCCAGCCGGCAGGGCGCGGAGGTGCGCGGCGACAAGGTGCTCTACCTCGCGACCGTCGACCTCACCGCGGAGGGCACGGGGCCGCGCTCGGCCCAGATGGTCCTGCGCCCCGGGACCCGGGTCGCCCGGCACTCGATGCGGGTGTGGATGAGCCTGCGTGCCGACGAGGCCGGGTCGCTCGGGCTGCCGCTGCCGCCCGGCACCGAGGCCGGGGAGTTCATCGAGAAACCGAAGCGGACCGACGAGAACGGCGCCGAGACCGACGTCGAACGGCACCTCCCGTTCGGCGCCATGGGGTCCAGCGTCACCCTCAGCCAGCTGGACACCGGGCCCATGGTGCGGGCCGTGCGGCAGCTGTTCGCGACCGATCCCCGGCTGGCCGGCTATCTGCCCGACTTCGGTACGGAGCCGGGCACCACGCCCCCGTCCAAGGAGGAGGCCGCCCTCCGGCGGCACAACCACCGGGAGCTGATGGCCGCCCTGTCGGAGACCAACCTGCGGGTCAACAAGGACCAGCTCACCTCGACCGGCATCCGGGTGCGGCTGCGCCGCAAGACCACCCTGCACGCGCACGACGTGCAGCTCCGGGTCCGGGGGCAGCTCCGCGAGACCGGCTACCTCGGCGACACCGACAACTGGCTGGTGCGCAGCCACGCCGGGGTCACCGGCAACACCCAGAGCGGGCGCAGCAGTTCCCGCTCGATCGGCGGGCTGGTGCTCGGCCAGGCCAGGATCATCCCCGGCGCCCTCACCGGCTCGGCCCGCTACGAACGGCACCGCTCCGGCACCCGCCGCAACCAGGCGGGCCCCACCACCCGCACGGACGTCCTCACCAACGGCTCCGACAAGGCCGCCGCCTTCGGGGCCGCCCTGCGCCTGGACGTCGACGTCACCATGACCTCCCGGCAGCGCAAGCTCGGCCGCGCCCTCACCCCCGGCTCCCCCGGCCAGGACGCCCCGGAGGCCACCCCGCTGGCCGGTCTGCACCTGGACGAGCAGGACGTACGGCTGGTCACCCCGGCCGAGTTCACCCTCGACGAGGAGGGCAAGCGGCGGCAGGACGCCGTGCGCGGCCGACGGCGGGCGCAGGCCCCGCGCCCCGAGCACGCGGTCACCGCCGAGGGCATCGGCGACCTGGCCACGCTGGTGCCCCGGCCGTCCGTCGGGCAGCCGCTGCGGGACTGGCAGCTGGTGGAGACCGTCGGAGACGGCCAGGCCGTCCGCGACCTCGCCTTCCAGCTGCTGTCCAAGGCCGCCGCCCGCAACAAGGGGGTACGGGAGGATCCCGCGCTGGCGGCGGAGGGGCTCGCGCCGCGCCTCGCGATCGAGGAGCGGTTCGGGCCGCAGGCCATCACGGCCGCGCTGCGGCAGGCCGCGTCCTCCGGGTGGGTGGTGAAGAACCTGCGGTATCCGCGCCGGCTCGCCGCGCTGAACGGGGCCGTGGGCACCCGGCTCACCCTGACCAACCCGAAGTTCCTGCACCGGGGCGCGGGACCCGGCACCGAGACCTTCGTGCTCGGCGGCCACCAGGCGGCCGGCCAGGAGGGGCAGGGCACCACCAGCACCTGGCAGTTCGGCGCCACCGGCTCCGAGAACGACGCCGAGTGGCGGCTCGGCCAGGGCCTCTCCGGGAGCCGCACCACCAGCGCGGGCGACACCCGGTCCGCGGCCCTGTCCGGCACGGTCGAGCGCAACGCCCACACCCCGAAGAAGGCACCGCTCCACCTCGTCCAGTGCGACCTCCTCGTCACCATGGTCGCCGAGGTCAAGGTCACCGGCGGCGGCCCCTACGTGACAACCGCCGCCCGCACCCTCCCGGCCGAGGCCGCCGTCTGGCTCACCGAGGCGCAGTTGCCGGCGGCGATCCGCAGACAGCTGAACCTCGACCCGGAACCGGCACTGATGACCCCGCCCGCCTCCCGACCGGGACAGCGACCGGCCGAGGGCTCCCGGACGGGCGCGGAACGCGAGCGCCGGGAGAAGGGGCGCGCCGTGGACACGGCCGGGAGCCGCGCCGCGGATACGGCCGGGAAGCGTGCCACCGACATCGGCGGGTCGCGCACCACCCGGCCCGCCGAGGGCTCCCGAGCCGGTGCCGAGCGGGAGGCCCGGGAGAAGGGGCGCGCCACGGTCGCCCCCGGCTCCCGTACCGCCGACACCCCCGGTTCCTCCACCTCCGCCCCGCCCCGCACCGGCCCCTCCTTCGGCCGGGGCCTGCCGCTCGGGTTCGGCATGGTCGAGAACGTGCCGAACTTCGTGCCGCTGCTGGCGCGGCTGCGGACCCGGCTCGTGGAGAGCGGGCAGCAGGGCCTGGCCGAGGACCTGCTGCCCCGGCAGCAGCTGGCCGACCGCAACGACAACGTGCAGCGGCTGCTGCGGGTCCTGGACCGCGACGGCAGTGCCGGGCTGCTGTCCGGTGCGATGGACGGCGGGGTCACCGTCGAGCTGTTCGACGGCCGCAGAACCCCGTACTGGGCGGTGTTCAAGGTCAACCGCCTGGGCGACGGCGGCTACGACGGTGCCGCGGACGACGGCCGGGACATGGAGTACATCACCGCGGCCGTGGCCCAGCAGGCCGCCGCCCACGACGAGGGCGTGACGACCGGCGTGGAGGGCATCTTCGCGGGCTCCGGCAAACCGGAGGGCGGCGCCGGGCAGCTGAAGAGCACCGGCGGCGCGGCGGGACTCGGCGTCGGCTCCGGCAGCTCACGGCGCTCCGGCACGGCCGGCCGCGGTCAGCTCGGCATGAAGACGGTCGCCGAGGCGAAGACCGCGCCCTCGTCGAAGATGCGCGTGCCGATCGAGGCGACCCTCGAACTGCACCGCGGCGACCGCCGGCTGGCGGTGGCCTCACTGGGCCGCCAGGCGCTGACCCACCGTGTCCTGGACAAGGACCTGGCCGCCCTCGGCCGGGTGACCGCGCCGCGCCCCGCACCGGTGGGTCCGGCCCCCGGCCCGCAGGGCGGACGCCCGGCCGCGCTCGGCGCCTGGCGCTCCGGTGGCGTGCGGCTGCCGATGGAGGCGCAGGTCAACGGCTTCCAAGGGGCCCCGCAGATACGGGAGCTGGTCAACTCCGCGGTCCGCGAGGCGGGCGGCGGCGACCGCTTCCGGGCCAAGGGCCAGGCCGCCGCCTACACCCTGCACGAGGCCGTCTCCACCGAGTGGCTGATCGCGGCGCTGCCGCTGCTGACCTCCGCCGGGGCGGAGCTGCCGCCGGTGCACGCCACCGGGGTGGAGGGCCAGGACCTGCGGGCGTCCCTGCACGGGCGGCTGCGGGACGGGCGGGTACTCGGCGTCGGCGACAAGATGACCTTCGAGACGGTGGGGCAGAGCCACCTGGACGCGCCCCGGCCCACCCAGACGGACGGCCTCAGCTCCGCCGACCACGGCAGGTCGGCACGCGGACTGGCGGGCGCGGGGCTGCTCAACGCCGACGAGTTCCGCCTCAACCAGATGATGGGCAACGCGGGGGGCGCGGGCGGCGGCGCGGGCCTCGCGGCGAACGCCTCCGGCTCGATGCCGCTGCACAAGCCCAAGTTCTCGTCGGTGCTGGTGCAGTTCACGCTGGACGTGCGGGTGGTGGCCAGTGTGAGCGCCCGCGTGCGGTCGGGGCGGACCGGTACGGCCGTACGCGAACTGACGCTGCCCCGGCCGGTGGTGATCCGGATGCCGGAGCCGGTGGTGCGCCGGATGCTCGGCGCTCAGCCGACGTTGCTGCGGGATCCGGATGACCAGTTGGGCTTGAGGAGGACGGTGGCGCCCCCGCCGCAGGCCTGAGTGGTTCGGCCGGTTCGCGGCTGCGGGCCGGTGGGGGCTGGTCGCGCAGTTCCCCGCGCCCCTAAAGGGGCGTCAACTAAAGGGGCGTCGACCTCACCCCTCCACGCGGATCCCCAGCTGTCCCGCCAGCACCGGTGCCAGATCCAGCAGTTGGGACATGCTGATCACCGCCCCGGCCAGTCGCTCCACCCCTGTCGCGATGCCCAGTTCCGCCGCGCCGCGCAGGTCGACGTCCTTCATCGTCACCCCGTTGAAGTCCGCGTCCTTCAGGGTGCAGTCGGTGAACTCCACCCGCTCCAGGACGGCGCCGCCGAAGTCCGGCTCGACCAGGACGCAGCTCTCGAAGACGACGTCTCTGAGCCTGGCCTTGCGCAGGTTCAGGTAGTCGATCTTGCCGCCGCGGATCACCACGCGCTCCAGGACGGAGCCGTGCAGTTGGGTGCCGCCTAGGCGGGCGTCGATCAGCTCGACGTCGCGGAGGGTCGCCTCGGCCAGGTTCGTGCCGACGCCTCTTATGCCGGTGAGGACCGTGTCCAGCACGCGGGCGTGGCGCAGTCCCGTCTCGTCGAAGGCGCAGCCCGTCAGCGCGCAGTCCATGAAGCGGGCGCCCGCGGCGTCCTGGCCGACGAAGTCCGCGTCCCGGAACTCCAGCCCGTCGTAGTCCCCGTCCGGCTCCAGCTCGCCGTCGCTCCACGGCTCCAGCGGGGGCAGCCGCACCTCCGGCCGCCGCGCGCCCTTCACCCTGCCACCGCCGGCCCCACCGGCCGCTGTCCTCGCCATGCCCCCATCTTGCCGCCCCCCACTGACAATCACCGTGACCTGCGACGACGCCCCGCGACCCCGGTGCCATGTCACATTCCGCCCGCCTCGATCCGTCGTATCAGCGAGGAAGGCACGTCCACCGCGGCCGCCCTTGACCTCAAGCGCGCTTGAGGCCGAAGAGTCGACCCGTCAGATCGGCCGGCAACTGGTCCGTCCAGCGGCTGGTTCGTCCAGTACCGGGGGGAGTCCCTGTGCACGCCATCGTTCTGCACGCCTTCGGGCCTGCCGAGAACCTCGTCCATGAGGAGACCGAGGACCCGGTACCGGGTCCGGGGCAGGTGCGGATCGCGGTCGCCGCGGCCGGTGTCCATCTGCTCGACACCGCGCTGCGGGCGGGTCACCAGGGCCCGGCGCCCCGCCCGGCCGTGCTGCCGACGGTCCCCGGCCGCGAGGTCGCCGGGGTCGTCGAGTCGCTCGGCGACGGCGTCGACGGGCTGTGGCTCGGCCGGCGCGTGGTCGCCCATCTCGGCTTCGCGCCGGGCGGCTATGCCGAACTCGCGGTCACCGAGGTCGAAAGGCTGCACGAGGTCCCGGCGAACCTCGGCTTCCCCGAGGCCGTCGCCATGATCGGGACCGGCCGTACGGCCCTCGGCATCCTGCAGTTCGTGGCGCCGGGGCCGGAGTCGGTGGTCCTCGTCCCGGCCGCCGCCGGCGGTGTCGGCACCCTGCTCGTGCAGTACGCGAAGCACGCGGGCGCGACCGTGATCGGCCTCGCGGGCGGCCCCGAGAAGGTCGAGCGCGTCCGGGCCGACGGTGCCGACCTCGCCCTCGACTACACCGACCCCGGCTGGCCGGACCGGGTCCGCGAGCGCTTCGCCGCCGTCACCGTCGTCCTCGACGGGGTCGGCGGCGAGGTCGCCCGGGAGGCCGTGGGCCTGCTCGGCGACGGCGGCCGGCACCTCGTCTTCGGCTGGTCGGCGGAGGGGATCGGCGACGGCCGGGGCCACTTCGTCGACGGGCTCTCGGAGCGCGTCCTCGGCCCCGCGATGCTCCGCCGGACCGGCGGCCCCGACCCGCTGCGCACCCTCGAACTCCGCGCCCTCGCCGAGGCCGCCCACGGCCGGCTGCGGCCCGCCGTGACGCGCTTCCCGCTGGCGGAGGCGGCAACCGCACACCGCGCCCTGGAGACCAGGGCGACGATCGGAAAGGTGGTACTGGAACCGTGACCAGGAACAGCACACCCCAGGATGCGACCCGTCCTGATTCGTGGTCTTCTGACCGAATGAGCAGCGCCCGAACGGGTGAATCGCCCACCGGCCAGGCCGATCCCCACCGCTGGTGGGGCCTGGTGGTCATCGCGCTCGCCCAGCTGATGGTCGTCCTCGACGCGACGATCGTGAACATCGCCCTCCCCTCCGCACAGCGCGACCTGGGGATGTCCGACGGGAACCGGCAGTGGGTGATCACCGCCTACACGCTGGCCTTCGGCGGGCTGCTCCTGCTGGGCGGCCGGATCGCCGACCTGGTCGGCCGCAAGCGCACCTTCGTCATCGGGCTGGTCGGCTTCGCCGCCGCCTCCGCGCTCGGCGGTGCCGCCCAGAGCCAGGGGATGCTCTTCGGCGCCCGCGCCCTCCAGGGCGTCTTCGCCGCCGTCCTCGCCCCCTCGGCGCTCAGCCTGCTGACGACGACCTTCACCGACCCCCGGGAACGCGGCAAGGCCTTCGGCATCTACGGCGCCCTCGCGGGCAGCGGCTCGGCGATCGGGTTCATCGTCGGCGGGCTGCTCACCGAGTACCTGGACTGGCGCTGGTGCCTGTACGTCAACGTGCCCATCGCGGTCCTCGCCGTCTTCGGCGCCTCCGCCCTGCTGCGCGACCGCCCGGGCACCGGCGGCGCCCGGCTCGACGTCCCCGGTGCGCTGTTCGGCTGCGGCGGGCTCGTCGCGATCGTCTACGGCTTCAGCGAGGCGCAGCCGCGCGGCTGGTCCGACCCGCTGGTGCTGGGCCTCTTCGCGGCCGGTGCCCTACTCCTCGCCACCTTCGTCCGGTGGCAGAACCGGGCGCCCAGCCCCCTGCTGCCCCTGCACATCGTGAAGGAACGCAACCGCGCGGGCAGCTTCCTGACGATGGCGCTCGCCACCGTCGCCATGTTCGGGCTGTTCCTCTTCCTGACCTACTACCTGCAGATCATCCTCGGCTACTCCCCGGTCAGGGCGGGCCTCGGCTTCCTCCCCCTCACCCTGGCGATCATCGTCGGCTCCACCCAGATATCGGCGCGCCTGCTGCACCGCGTCGCCCCGCGCCTGCTGATGGTCCCCGGCCTGCTCCTCGCCACCTGCGGCCTGCTGCTCCTGACCCGGATCACGGTCTCCTCCTCCTACCCCACCGAGATCCTGCCCGCCCTGCTGCTGATGGGCCTCGGCATGGGCCTGACCTTCATGCCGGTCTTCGCCACCGCCACCTCCGGCGTCGCCGCGCAGGACTCCGGCGTCACCTCCGCCACCGTCAACACCTCGCAGCAGGTGGGCGGTTCCATCGGTACGGCCCTGCTCAACACGATCGCCACCAGCAGCAGCGCCACCTACCTCGCCGCCCACCTCCACAACCCCGCGCAGAAGGCCGCCGTCGTCCCGGAGTCCGTCGTGCACGGCTACACGGTCGCCATCTGGTGGGCGGCCGGCGTGATGCTGCTGGCCGCCGCCGTCGCGGGCCTGCTCGTGACGACCAAGCCGCCCAAGCACGACGTCCCGGCCGACACCCCGGTCCCGGAACCGGTCGCCTGAGACCGACGACCAGCAGACCGACCCCAGGAGCGGGCGTCCGGAATCCCGGGCATCCGGGCGATCCGCTCCTCCGGTATGCCAATCGGTATGTCAATCACCCATACGACGTCACGGCCGTGCATGAATCGCCTCATGGCAAAATTCCGGGGCCTCGGCGGCAGGGTGTGGGCGTACGTCCGCAGCGCCCCCGGCACGTACATCTGGCTGGCGATCCTCTTCGTGACGACCGTCGCGCTGCACTACATGTCGCCGGAGTTCGAGCAGCAGTTCCTGCGGCAGCGGTCCACCAACCTCCGTGAGCTGTCGGACAACCCGGTGCGGGTGCTGGTCGCGAGCGCGATGTGGATCGAGGGCGGGCACTGGGTGCCGTACGCCTTTCTCTACACCGTCTTCCACGCACCGGCGGAACGCTGGCTGGGGACGGTGCGCTGGCTGGCGGTGTGCGTGACCGCGCACGTGCTGGCCACCCTGATCAGCGAGGGCGCGCTGCTCAAGGGCATCCACGACGGCATCGCCCCGCACTCGGCGGTCAACACCCTGGACATCGGGGTGAGTTACGCGCTGGCCGGGGTGATCGGGGTGCTCACCTACCGGATCGCGAGGCCCTGGCGGTACGCGTACGCCGTCGTCGTGCTGCTGGTCTACGGCCTGCCGCTGACCGAGTCGCCGACCTTCACCGACCTGGGACATTTCGTCGCCGCGCTGATCGGTCTCGCCTGCTGTCCGCTGGCCAGGGGGCGCGGAAAAGCATGGAATCCGAAGGAGACACTGGCCGCTCTCAAGGGTTAACGTCCGGCCATGAGCAGTTCGGCAAGCAGGGTCGTCAACGGCGGCATCTCCTTCTGGTACGCGAACGACGGCCTCCCGGCGGTGCGGGAACCGCTCGCCGGTGACACGTCGGCGGACGTGGTGATCGTGGGCGGCGGCTACACCGGCCTGTGGACCGCGTACTACCTGAAGAAGGCCGCCCCCTCCCTCCGGGTCACCGTCCTGGAGCAGAAGTTCTGCGGCTACGGCGCCTCCGGGCGCAACGGCGGCTGGCTCTACAACGGCATCGCCGGCCGCGACCGGTACGCCGCGCTGCACGGCCAGGAGGCCGCCGTACGCCTGCAGAAGGCCATGAACGAGACCGTCGACGAGGTCGTGGCGGTCGCCGCGGCCGAGGGCATCGACGCCGACCTGCACAAGGGCGGGGTCCTCGAAGTGGCCACCACCCCGGCGCAGCTGGCCCGCCTGAAGGCCTTCCACGCGCACGAGCTGTCGTACGGCGAGAAGGACCGCGAGCTGTACGGCGCCGGGGAGACCCGGGAGCGGATCCGGGTCGCCGACGCCGTCGGCTCGACCTGGACCCCGCACGGCGCCCGGCTGCACCCGGTGAAGCTGGTGAAGGGCCTGGCCGCGGCCGCGGAGGCGCTCGGCGTGGACATCCACGAGTCCACCCCGGTGACCGAGATCCGCCCCCAGCACGCGGTCACCCCCTACGGCACGGTCCGCGCCCCGTACATCCTGCGCTGCACCGAGGGCTTCACCGCGAACCTCAGGGGCCAGAAGCGCACCTGGCTGCCGATGAACTCCTCGATGATCGCCACCGAGCCGCTGACGGAGCAGCAGTGGGAGTCGGTGGGCTGGAACGGCCTGGAGACCCTCGGCGACATGGCGCACGCCTACATGTACGCCCAGCGCACGGCCGACGGGCGGATCGCGCTCGGCGGGCGCGGGGTGCCGTACCGCTTCGGATCCCGCACCGACAACGACGGCCGGACCCAGCAGACGACGATCGAGGCCCTGCACGACATCCTCGTCCGCTTCTTCCCGTCCCTGGCCGGGGTCGCGGTCGAGCACGCCTGGTCCGGGGTGCTCGGGGTGCCCCGCGACTGGTGCGCGACCGTCACCCTGGACCGCTCGACGGGCCTCGGCTGGGCGGGCGGCTACGTCGGCTCCGGCGTCGCCACCACCAACCTCGCCGCCCGCACCCTCCGCGACCTCGTCCAGCTCGACTCCGGCCAGGCCGGCCGCACCGACCTCACCGAGCTGCCCTGGGTGAACCACAAGGTCCGCAAGTGGGAGCCCGAACCCTTCCGCTGGCTCGGCGTCCAGACCATGTACGCCACCTACCGCGCCGCCGACCAACACGAACGCCTCCACCCGAGCACCGAGTCCTCCCGCCTGGCCCGCATCGCGGACCGGGTGGCGGGCCGGCACTAGGCAGTCCAGGGACGCGGCGAAGGGCGAACCCCTTCACTCCTCCACCGGAGGGAAGCTCCGAGACGAGCAGCGCTCAGCGAGGCGTCGGTGCCGGGCCGGTCGTCGCGCGTTCGACCAGGTGGGGCGTGAGGACGGTCTCGTGCGGGGGGCCGCCCTCGATGAGGTCCAGGGCCGCGGTCACCGCGGCGTCCGCCATGGCGGCCGCGTCCTGGGAGACGGTGGTCATCTGCACGTGCGGCATCTTCGCCAGCCGCGAGTCGTCGTAGCCGACCACGGAGATCTCCGTGGGGACCTTGCGGCCCCGGTGGGCGAGAACGTCCAGGACGCCGGTGGCCGTACGGTCGTTGAAGGCGATGACGGCGGTGGGCGGCGGCACCGGACGGTCCAGCAGGTGACGCATGCCCTCCGCCCCGGCCTCCTCGGTCAGACCGCCCGCGAGCACGTCGGCCGAGTCGGCCAGCCCGTGGTCCGCCATGCCCTGGAGGAAGCCGAGCCGCCGGTCGGAGCTGCCCGGGGCGCCGGCCCCGTCGATGTGCGCGATCCGCCGGTGGCCGAGGCCGACGAGGTGGTCGACCGCGAGTCCGATGCCCACCGTGTCGTCACCGCGGACGGACCCCACGCTCGCCAGCGCGCTGCGGCGGGCGACGAGCAGGGTCGGCAACCGGCGGGCCAGGCGTTCGAGTTCCTCGTCGGACAGCCGGCTGCCCAGCAGGACGGCGGCCTCGCAGCGCTCGCGGAGCAGGGCGTCGACCGCGGTGGACTCCGCACGGCTGGGGGCCACCGCGCTGATCACCGCCTCGTAGCCGTGCCGGGCCGCGGCGGCGTAGAGATGCTCGACGAGGTCGCCGTGGAAGGGCTGCTGGAGCTCGAAGACGACGCCGAGCACCCGGGAGCTGGACCGCCGCAGCTTCTGGGCGCGGTGGTCGGGGACGTATCCCAGCTCGTCGGCGATCCGCAGCACGCGCCGCCGGGTCTCGTCACTGGCCCCCGGGACACCCCGGATCACGATCGAGACCAGGGCGGTGGACATACCGGCGGCCCTGGCCACGTCCGCCATGGTCGGACGGCCTTTCCGCTCGGAGCCGACGGCGGAGTCGATTGCGGAATCGGTTGCGGAGGCGGTTGCGGAGGCGGTTGCGGAATCGGCGGTGGAGGCGGCGGTGGCGTCGGTGGCGGCGGCCCGCGCGGGGGGCGGCTGTTCGGCGCCGTCGCGGGTGTCGTCGTCCGGCTTCGTCACGTCGCCACTCTCCCACCAGGTCGAATGCGGCTCGGCCGCCGGGCCCGACGGCGGCCTCGGGCCGAGCATATCGACCCCTTGACCGATTTCCCGGTGCGCGCCTACCTTCCGGACTAGAACGTACTAGTTACACGATCGCCGAGGTGACCGCATGACCCCGACCACATCCGGCCCGTCCCCCTTCGTCCTCGCCGCCAGCGCCGAAATGCTCTACCGGGACCGGCCGTTCACCGAGCGCGTGACCCGGATCGCCGAGCGCGGCTTCCAGGTGGAGATCTGGGACTGGTCGGCCAAGGACCTGGGCGCCCTGTCCGCCACCGGCGCGACCTTCTCCTCCATGACCGGCTACCTCACCGGCGATCTCACCGACCCCGACGGCATCGAGGCGCTGCTCTCCTCGGCCCGCGCCTCCCTGGAAGCGGCGGCGAGGATCGACTGTCCGCGCCTGAACCTGCACGGCACCGGCCTCGACGGCAAGGGCCTCCCCGTCCGCCCCGTCGAGGCCGTCACGCCCGGCATGTGGCTCACGGCGGCCGACACCCTGCGGCGCGTCGCGGAGCTGGGCGAGGCGGCGGGCCGGGTCTTCACCCTGGAGAACCTGAACCTGGCCGTGGACCACCCGGGCACCCCCTTCGCCCGCGCCGCCGACACCCTGGCCCTCGTCCGCGCCGTGGACAGCCCGTACCTGCGGATGAACCTGGACCTCTACCACGCCCAGATCGGCGAGGGGAACCTGGTGGAACTCTGCCGCCGGGCACTGCCGTACATCGGTGAGATCCAGGTCGCCGACGTCCCCGGACGCTGCGAACCGGGCACCGGCGAGATCCACTACCCGGCCGTCGCCCGCGCCCTCCACGCCCTCGGCTACACCGGCGTCATCGGCCTCGAAGGCTGGGCCCGCGACGACTCCGACGCGGCCCTGGACGCCTTCCGTGCCGCCTTCACCCCCACCTCGGTATTGACATAAGTATGTCATGACATACGCTTCTCGGAGTGAACCGCCCGGGTCATGAAGGGAAACCAGCGTGATGTCGTTCGAAGTGCTCACCATCGGCCGCGTCGGAGTGGACGTGTACCCGCTCCAGACCGGCGTGGGGCTGGCCGAGGTCGACTCGTTCGGCAAGTACCTGGGCGGGAGCCCGACCAACGTCGCGGTCGCGGCGGCCCGGTACGGCCGTTCCACGGCCGTGATCACGAAGACGGGCCGGGACCCCTTCGGCGACTTCGTCCGCAAGGCCCTCGACGGCTACGGCGTGGACGCGCGGTTCGTCGGTACGTCGGACATCGCGCCGACCCCGGTGACGTTCTGCGAGATCTTCCCGCCGGACGACTTCCCGCTGTACTTCTACCGCCTGCCGAAGGCCCCGGACCTGGACATCCACCTGGAGGAACTGGACCTGCGGGCCGTCCGGGACGCCGGGATCTTCTGGGTCACCGGCACCGGACTGAGCGAGGAGCCCAGCCGCTCCGCCACGCTCGCAGCCCTGGCCCACCGGGCGAAGTCCGGCACGACGGTCTTCGACCTCGACTGGCGCCCGATGTTCTGGGCGGACCCGGCCGAGGCCCGCGCGTACTACGCCGAGGCCCTCCGGCACACCACCGTGGCCGTCGGCAACCTCGACGAGTGCGAGGTCGCCACCGGCGAACGCGAACCGTACGCGGCGGCGCGGGCGCTCCTCGCGGCGGGCGTGGAGCTGGCCGTGGTGAAGCAGGGCCCGAAGGGCGTCCTGGCCATGGACCGGGACGGGACGGCGTCCGAGATCCCGCCCGTGCCGGTGGAGGTCGTCAACGGCCTGGGCGCCGGCGACGCCTTCGGCGGCGCCCTCTGCCACGGCCTGCTGTCCGGCTGGGACACCCGGCGCACCGTCTCCTTCGCGAACGCGGCCGGCGCCATCGTCGCGAGCCGGCTGTCCTGCTCCGACGCGATGCCCACCGAGGCCGAGGTCAACGCCAAGCTCGACGAGGTGCCCAGTGCTGTCTGAGAACCTGAGCCGCATCGTGGACGCCCGGGTCAACGACCCCGGCGCCGTCGCGGCGGCCGCCGAACGGCGCGTGAAGGCCACCTCGCTCCTCGGCGAGCACGGCAAGGCGATGATCATCGCCGCCGACCATCCGGCCCGCGGCGCCAACGGCGTCGGCGGCGACCCGAACGCCATGGCCGACCGCTTCGAACTCCTCGACCGCCTGTGCACCGCCCTGGAACGCCCGGGCGTCACCGGCGTCCTCGGCACCGCCGACATCCTGGAGGACCTCCTCCTGCTCGGCGTCCTCGACGGCAAGTCCGTCTTCGGCTCCATGAACCGCGGCGGCCTGGCGGGCTCCGTCTTCGAGATCGACGACCGGTTCACCGGGTACGACGCCGAGACCATCGCCGACCTCGGCTTCGACGGCGGCAAGATGCTCACCCGCATCGCACTGTCCGACCCGGCGACCCCCTCGGTCCTGGAGAACACCGCGCGTGCCGTGAACGAGCTCAACGACCGGCGCCTGATCGCCATGGTCGAGCCGTTCCTGTCCGAGTGGCAGGACGGCAGGATCCGCAACGACCTGTCGACCGACGCCGTGATCAAGTCGATCAGCATCGCGTCGGGCCTGGGCCGGCGGACCGCCTACACCTGGCTGAAGCTGCCGGTCGTCGAGAACATGGAACGCGTCCTTTCGGCCTCGACGCTGCCCGCGCTGCTGCTCGGCGGCGAGGTCAGGGACGCCGAGGCCGCGTTCGCCTCCTGGGGCAGGGCGCTGAAGCAGCCGACCGCGCAGGGCCTGGTCGTCGGCCGCTCCCTGCTCTACCCGGCGGGCGGCGACGTCGCCGGCGCCGTCGACAAGGCGGTGAGCCTGCTGTGAGCGACAACGCCAAGTACCACCTGCCGAAGGGGACTTCGGCGGACGGCCCGTACGACGTCCGGATCACTCCGGAGTCGGCGGGCTGGGGATACTCCGGCCTCAGGATCCTGACCCTGGCGCCGGGCGGCACGCACACCCTGTCCACCGGGGACTCCGAGTTCCTGGTACTGCCGCTGACGGGCTCCTGCACCGTCACCACGGACGGCAGCACCTTCGAACTCACCGGCCGGACGGGCGTGTTCGCCTCCGCCACCGACTTCGCGTACCTGCCGCGCGCGTCGCAGGCCCTCATCAGCAGCGCGGCCGGCGGCCGGTTCGCGCTGCCCTCCGCCCGTACCGGGCAGGGAGGTCACTCGGCCCGGTACGGGCGCAAGGAGGACGTACCCGTCGAACTGCGCGGCGCCGGAGCGTGCTCGCGGCAGGTCAACAACTACTGCCTGCCCGGCACCTTCGACGCCGAGCAGCTGCTGGTGTGCGAGGTGCTGACCCCCGGCGGCAACTGGTCCTCGTATCCGCCGCACAAGCACGACGAGGCCCGGCCCGGCCAGGAGTCGGAACTGGAGGAGATCTACTACTTCGAGATCTCCGGCGGCGACGGCGCCTTCGGCTACCAGCGGGTCTACGGCACCCCGGACCGCCCGATCGACGTGCTCGCCGAGGTCCGCTCCGGCGACACCGTGCTCATCCCGCACGGCTGGCACGGCCCGTCGATCGCCGCTCCCGGCTACGACCTCTACTACCTCAACGTCATGGCGGGACCGGGACAGGACCGCGCCTGGCTGATCTGCGACGACCCCGCCCACGGCTGGGTGCGCGGCACCTGGGACTCCCAGGACGTGGACGACCGGCTGCCCTTCGGAGAAGACCGATGAACACCGTACGACTGACCACCGCCCAGGCCCTGGTCCGCTTCCTGGCCGCCCAGTACAGCGAGCGCGACGGCCAGGAACAGCGCCTGATCCCCGGCGTCTGGGGCATCTTCGGCCACGGCAACGTCGCCGGCCTCGGCCAGGCCCTCCTCCAGGCCGCGGTGACGAAGGAAGCGGACCTGCCGTACTACCTGGCCCGCAACGAACAGGGCATGGTCCACGCCTCCGTCGCCTACGCCAAGATGCGCGACCGCCTCGCCACCTTCGCCTGCACGGCCTCGACCGGCCCCGGCTCCACGAACATGATCACGGGCGCGGCCCTGGCGACCACCAACCGCCTCCCCGTCCTCCTGCTCCCCTCCGACATGTTCGCCACCCGCGCCGCCGACCCGGTCCTCCAGCAGCTGGAGGACACCCGCGGCGGCGACGTCACCGTCAACGACGCCTTCCGCGCCGTATCCAAGTACTTCGACCGCGTCCAGCGCCCCGAACAGCTCATCCCCGCCGCCCTCGCGGCCATGCGGGTCCTCACCGACCCGGTCGAGACCGGCGCCGTCACCCTCGCCCTCCCCCAGGACGTGCAGGCCGAGGCCTACGACTGGCCGGTCTCCTTCTTCCGCCGCCGGGTCTGGCACGTGGGCCGCCCGGTCCCCGAACCGGCCGCCGTCGAGCGGGCGGTGGCGCTCCTGCGCACGGCGAAGAAACCGCTGATCGTGGCCGGTGGCGGCGCCGTGTACTCCGGTGCCGAGACCGCGCTGCGCGCCTTCGCCGAGGCCACCGGCATCCCGGTCGCCGACACCCACGCCGGCAAGGGCGCGGTGCCCTGGGACCACCCCTACGCGGTCGGCGGCATCGGCTCCACGGGCTCGTACGCGGCGAACGAACTGGCCCGCGAGGCAGACGTCGTCATCGGCATCGGCACCCGCTACTCGGACTTCACCACCGCCAGCCACACCGTCTTCGGCAACCCCGACGTCACGTTCGTCAACCTCAACGTGGCCCGCCTGGACGCCGTCAAGCACGCGGCGGAGCCCCTGGTCGCGGACGCCCGCCTCGGCATCCAGGCCCTCGCCGGAGCCCTGGACGGCTGGGAGGTGGAGGAGTCCTACCGGCGCCGCACCCGTGAACTGATCGCCCGCACACGGGAGATCGAGGACGCCTGCTTCACCGTCGGCCACGGCCCGCTCCCGGCCCAGACCGAGATCCTCGGCGCGCTGAACGACGTCCTCGACGACCGCGCGGTGGTCATCAACGCGGCCGGTTCCATGCCCGGAGACCTCCAGCAGCTGTGGCGGGCCCGCGACCCGAAGGCCTACCACGTGGAGTACGCCTACTCCTGCATGGGCTACGAGGTCGCCGCGGGCGTCGGCGCGAAGATGGCCGACCCGTCGCGTGAGGTCGTCGTGCTGGTCGGCGACGGCTCGTACCTGATGATGGCCCAGGAGATCGTCACCATGGTCTCCGAAGGCCTGAAGGTCATCATCGTCCTGGTCCAGAACCACGGCTTCGCCTCCATCGGCGCCCTCTCCGAGTCCCTCGGCTCCCAGCGGTTCGGCACCAAGTACCGCTACCGCAACGGCGACTCGGGCCGGCTCGACGGCGACGTCCTCCCCGTCGACCTCGCCGCCAACGCCTCCTCCCTGGGCGCGGACGTCCTGCACGCCACCACCGTCGAGGAGTTCCGCTCCGCGATGGACAAGGCGAAGGCCGCCACCCGCACCACCGTCGTGCACGTCGAGACCGACCTCTACGGCCCCAACCCGCCGGGCCACGCCTGGTGGGACGTCCCCGTCAGCGAGGTCTCCGCCCTCGACACCACCCGGGCCGCCTACGACACCTACACCGCCCGCAAGCAGACCCAGCGCCACTACCTGTAAGGAACCCCCGCTGTGAACACCATCCCGCACTGGATCAACGGCGCCGAGGTCACCACCGAGACCACCGCCCCCGTCTACAACCCCGCCACCGGCGCCGAGCAGGCCCGCCTCGCCCTCGGCGGCGCCCCCGAGGTCGACGCGGCGGTCGCCGCGGCCTCCGCCGCCTTCGAGACCTGGCAGGACTCCTCCCTCTCCCAGCGCACCCAGGTCATGTTCGCCTTCCGCCAGCTGCTGGTCGACCACGAGGAGGAACTCGCCCGGATCATCTCGGCCGAGCACGGCAAGACCGTCGACGACGCCCGCGGCGAGATCACCCGCGGCCGCGAGGTCGTCGAGTACGTCTGCGGCCTCGGCGACGTGCTCAAGGGCTCCTTCTCCGACCAGGTCTCCCGCGGCGTCGACGTCCACAACTTCCGCCAGCCCCTCGGCGTGGTCGCGGGCATCACCCCCTTCAACTTCCCGGCGATGGTCCCCCTGTGGATGCACCCCGTCGCCATCGCCACCGGCAACACGTTCATCCTCAAGCCGTCCGAGCGCGACCCCTCCGCCGCGAACTTCGTCGCCGGCCTCTACCGCAAGGCGGGCCTGCCCGACGGCGTCTTCAACGTCGTCCACGGCGGCAAGGACGCGGTCGACGCGCTCCTCACCCACCCCGGCGTCGAAGCCGTCTCCTTCGTCGGCTCCACCCCCATCGCCAAGTACGTGCACGAGCAGGCCACCGCCCACGGCAAGCGCGTCCAGGCCCTCGGCGGCGCCAAGAACCACGCCGTCGTCCTCCCCGACGCCGACCTCGAATTCGCCGCCAACCACCTCACCGCCGGCGCCTACGGCTCCGCCGGCGAACGCTGCATGGCCGTCTCGGTCGCCGTCGCGGTCGGCGACGCCGCCGACTCACTGGTCGAGATCCTCACGCGCAAGGCGAACGAGGTGAAGGTCGGCCCCGGCGACGCCCCCGGCACCGAGATGGGCCCCCTGGTCACCAAGGCCGCGCAGGAACGCGTCGAGAACGCCGTCGGTGTCGCCGCCACCCAGGGCGCCACCGTCATCGTCGACGGCCGAGGCCTCAAGCTCGACGACCCCACCTACGCCGACGGCTTCTTCACCGGCCCCTCCCTCCTCGACCACGTCACCCCCGACATGGACGCCTACCAGGAGGAACTCTTCGGCCCGGTCCTCGCCATCGTCCGCACCGACACCCTCGACCAGGCCATCGACCTCATCAACGCCAACCCCTACGGCAACGGCACCGCCCTCTTCACCGCCTCCGGCGAAGCCGCCCGCCGCTTCCAGCGCCGCATCAAGGTCGGCATGATCGGCATCAACGTCCCCGTCCCCGTCCCCATGTCCTACTACTCCTTCGGCGGCTGGAAGGACTCCCTCATCGGCGACCACCCCATCCACGGCCCCGAAGGCATCCGCTTCTACACCCGCCCCAAGGTCATCACCACCCGCTGGCCCGAGCCCAAGCAGCAACTCACCGCCGGCTTCGACTTCCCCACCTCCAACTGACCCCCACGCACAACAAAAGGCCAGGTCACAACCCACGTGACCTGGCCTCGCCAGAGCCCCCTGTCGGATTCGAACCGACGACCTACGCATTACAAGTGCGTTGCTCTGGCCAGCTGAGCTAAGGAGGCGTGCACACGCGCGGTGGCGATGCGCGAGTGCAGTGTACCCACGTCGCGGAGGGGGCCTGTCGAAAATTTCCGCGAAGTTCACAGGGCTCCAGGTACTGACATACGGGGTGAACGCCAGGTACCGTCCAGAGCCAGTTCACTCTCGTGGACTACACCACCACCTTCCTACAACGGATCGTCCGGCACGTTCCTGCCGGTAGAAGGGGGCCTCTGAGCCATGGCCACTGTCACGTTCGACAAGGCGACCCGGATCTACCCGGGTTCCACCAAGCCCGCCGTCGACGGCCTCGACATCGCGATCGAGGACGGCGAGTTCCTCGTTCTGGTCGGCCCGTCGGGTTGCGGCAAGTCCACCTCGCTCCGGATGCTCGCGGGGCTCGAGGACGTCAACGGCGGTTCCATCCGCATCGGTGACCGCGACGTCACGCACCTGCCGCCCAAGGACCGGGACATCGCCATGGTGTTCCAGAACTACGCGCTGTACCCGCACATGACCGTCGCCGACAACATGGGCTTCGCGCTCAAGATCGCCGGCGTCAACAAGGCGGAGATCCGGCAGAAGGTCGAGGAGGCCGCGAAGATCCTCGACCTGACCGAGTACCTGGACCGCAAGCCGAAGGCCCTCTCCGGTGGTCAGCGTCAGCGTGTCGCGATGGGCCGTGCCATCGTCCGTGAGCCGCAGGTCTTCCTCATGGACGAGCCGCTGTCCAACCTGGACGCCAAGCTCCGCGTCTCCACCCGTACGCAGATCGCGTCGCTGCAGCGCCGTCTCGGCATCACCACCGTCTACGTCACCCACGACCAGGTCGAGGCCATGACGATGGGCGACCGGGTCGCGGTCCTCAAGGACGGTCTGCTCCAGCAGGTCGACTCGCCGCGGAACATGTACGACCGCCCGGCCAACCTCTTCGTCGCCGGCTTCATCGGCTCCCCCGCCATGAACCTGGTCGAGGTCCCGATCACCGACGGCGGCGTGAAGTTCGGCAACAGCGTGGTCCCGGTGAACCGCGAGGCGCTGCAGGCCGCCGCCGACAAGGGCGACCGCACGGTCACCGTCGGTGTCCGCCCCGAGCACTTCGACATCGTCGAGCACAACGGCGAGGCCGCCGCCTCCCTCTCCAAGGACACCGAGGACGCCCCGGCGGGCCTCGCGGTCTCCGTGAACGTCGTCGAGGAGCTCGGCGCCGACGGCTACGTCTACGGCAGCGCCAAGGTCGGCGACGACCTCAAGGACCTGGTCGTCCGCGTCAGCGGCCGCGCGGTCCCGGAGAAGGGCGCCACGCTGCACGTCGTGCCGCGGCCGGGCGAGACCCACGTGTTCTCCACGTCCACGGGTGAGCGTCTCTCCGACTGAGTGCGCGTCACAGCGACAAACCTCTGACCAGGGTGAATCTGCCCAGGTTGACGACGAAGGCCCCGCAGCCTGCTGCGGGGCCTTTCGGTTGCCCCGATTTACCCCGGCAAGCGGGTGGTTTTCGAGCAGCGTGCGTCAACCCCGTACCCGAAACACGGCACTTCCCCATCCCCCGAACCGGTGACTAAATGTCGCCAAATCATTACCGCACGCTACCCTCACACGCGTGAAGCACTCCACCACCCCTCAGACGCGACGCGGCCACCGGGGCGGCCCTGCCCGCCGGATCGGCCGCACTCTCGCCCTCGTCCTGCCCGTCGTCCTGGTGCTCTCCGGGACCCTCGCCGTCACCCGAGTCAACTGGACGGGAAGCCCGCGGGACTCGGTGCTCACCGCGACCGACGTGACCGACGCGCACGTCTCCTCCAAGGCCGTCGCCCAGGCCCCGCAGGACGTGCTGCGCGACCAGCTGATGAGCGAGCTCCAGGACAGGAACCCGGGCCAGGTCCTCACCCACCTCCAGCAGGCGGTCAACGGCCACCCGTCGCTCGCCCGGCACTGCACGTCCATCGCCCGCGCCCTGGGCCGGGCCGCGGTGCGCATCTACGGCGCCTCGCGCGCCCAGTCGTACGCCCGCCCGGTCTGCGACACCTCCTTCGCGTCCGGCGTGCTGGCGGCGCACAGCTGAACGCCGGCCGGTAAGCAGGTAACGGGTCCTTAAGGGCCCTCTTACGGCAGGGGAACTGCCCCGGGGCGCCGCGTACAGTTCGGGCATGACTCATCCGAACGCCGCGCTGCGCCCCACCCAAGCCGTGGTCCTGGCCGGTGGCCAGGGCTCACGGCTTCGTCCGTACACCGACGACCGGCCCAAGCCGATGGTCGAGATTCCGGGCACGGGCACGCCGATCATCGGCCACCAGCTGCGCTGGCTCGCCGAGGAGGGCGTCACGGACGTGGTGGTCTCCTGCGGCCATCTCGCCGATGTCCTGCAGAAGTGGCTGGCCTCGGCCGACCTGCCGCTCTCCGTCACGACGGTGGTCGAGAGCGAGCCGCTGGGCCGGGGCGGCGGCCTCAAGTACGCGGCCGCGCATCTGCCCCACCCCGACCGGCCCTGGTACGCCACGAACGGCGACATCTGGACCCGGTTCTCGCTGCGCGACATGGCCGACTTCCACACGGAGCGGGACGCGGTGGCCACGCTGGCGCTCGCCCGGCCGCGGATTCCCTGGGGCGCGGTGAAGACGGACGGCTTCGGCCACATCACGGACTTCATCGAGGCACCGCCGTCGACGTTCGAGATCAACGCCGGTGTGTACGTCTTCTCGCCCGCGTTCGCCGGGATGCTGCCGGAGCGGGGCGACCACGAGCGGACGACGTTCCCGCACCTCGCGCGGAGCCGGCAGCTGGCCGGGTTCCCGATCCCGCAGGGGGCGTACTGGCGGGCCATCGACACGGCGAAGGATCTGACGGAGGCGGCGAAGGAATTGGCGGCGCTGGGGCGGTGACGGCCGTGGTCGGCCGCGGGTGAGTGGGGGCTGGTCGCGCCCGCGCGGCGGAGCCGCATATCGATACAGCCCCGCGCCCCTTTCGGGGCGCGTTTGAGGCCCCGCACCTGAAAAGGTGCGGGGCCTCAAGGTCGTACGACCCGATCGCTAGCCCAGCAAGCCGCCCACCAGGCCCGGCTGGCCCGAGGAGGAGGAGCCGCCGCCGGTGCTGGTGCCGGTGCCGCTGCCGGTTCCGGTGCCGCCCGTGGAGGAGGTGCCGCCGGTGGCGGTGCCGCCGGATGTCGGGCCGGCCGTGGTGGGGGCCGGGGCCGTGTGCTGGGGCGGGGCCTGGCCCGTGGTGCCCTGGGTCTGGCTGGGGGTCGTGGTGGTGGCGCCGCTGGTCGTGCGGTCGGCGCCCGGGGTCGTCGCCGCCCCGGAGGGGCTCGCGCCGGCCGTGGCGCCCCCGGAGGGCGACGTGGAGGCCGACGGGGTCTGCTGCTGACGCTGTGCCGTCTCGCCGGGGAGCGGGGAGCCGGGGAGGTTGTTGCGGGGCGCCTCGCCGGGGCCGGGGACGACCACGCGGCTGGAGTCGCGGACCGCGCCGCCCAGGAGGGAGCCGATGAGCAGGGTCAGACCGATGGTGATGGCCGTGACCAGGGCACCGCGGCGCAGCACGTAGGCGCGCAGGTCCCAGATGTCGGAGTGCGGGCCCAGGCGTCGCCAGGCGCTGCCCGCCAGCCGGCCGTCGATGGAGTAGACGGGGGCGCCGGCGATGATCAGCGGCGACCAGGCGGCGAGGTAGATGATGTCCGGGGCGTCGTACGCGGGGACCGTCTTCCAGCTGACGGTGACGATGAGCGCGGCGGAGAGCAGCGCGCCGACGACCGCGGCGACCCGCTGCCAGCAGCCGAGGACGGTCAGCACGCCGACGATCACCTGGAAGAAGGCGATGACGAGGCCGGAGCCGACCGGGTGCTGGAGGGCGAACTGGCGCAGCGGTTCGGCGACCTCCCAGGGGTGCAGCGTGTTGAGCCAGGTGACCATGGAGCCGCGCTTGCCGCCGTCGAAGTAGACGGGGTCGCACAGCTTGCCCATGCCGGCGTAGATGGAGATGAAGCCGAGGAAGATCCGCAGCGGGAGCAGGACCACGCCGAGGTTCATCCGGCGGCCGGGGTAGTAGGCGTGCCGGGCCGGATCGCCTTCCCCGTGCCGTCGGGTGGACCGCGGCTCGTCGAGGTCCTCCAGGTCGTCGAAGTCCTCGTACCGGTCGTCGGCGTAGCCCGGTCCGGCGTAGGCCGACCCGTCGTAGGCCGACCCGTCGTAGCCCGGTCCGGCGTAGGCCGGTTCGTCGTAGGCGCTGCCGACCGTCCGCATGTGCGGGAGGAGCCGGGTCTCGCCCGAGGCGGGGTCGCGGGGGTGGCCGACCAGCGGGGTCTCGACGGTCTGGTCGAGGTCGGCGTATCCGTCGTCGACGCGCGGGATGACCTGGGTCGCGCCGGCCGGTTCGGCGGGTTCCTCGACGTGCCGGACGCTGCCGCCCCGGACGGCCTGGAGCAGCCGGTGGGCGCCGGTGTCGTCGGGCGCGGACTTGCCGCTCCAGACGACCGGGCGGCGACGGCCGGGCGCCGCCCCCGCTCTGCCCGCCG
Source organism: Streptomyces sp. NPDC048288 (assembly GCF_043201555.1). NCBI lineage: Bacteria > Bacillati > Actinomycetota > Actinomycetes > Kitasatosporales > Streptomycetaceae > Streptomyces > Streptomyces sp. NPDC048288. Next base: position 130,775 of record NZ_JBICZD010000013.1, on the reverse strand, counting down.
TGCCGACGGCCGGGAACCGCGCGGTGTCCTCGGTGGCGCTCAAGTGCCCTGCGACCCGGGAGGATTGGGTACGCCGTGTCGATACGCCCAGCTGCACGCGGAAGCTCGCGTGGTTGACGATGACCTGCGCCGGATCGCTCGGCACCTTCACCATGCTCAGCGCGGGAGCGTCCTCGGGACCGGAGGCGAATCCGGAGCGGAATCCCGACGAGCGGTCCCCCGTGGGTGTGCGGGGTGTTCTGGTGTCCACACTCATCTAACCGAGTGACGTGGAGTTAGGACACTGCTTTGACCGCCCGGATGTGTCCGGACCCCGTCAAGGATGTCCTGGACGCCGGAATTACCCCGCACGGGTGAGGTCGCGGACGTCTGTTCAGCTCCGGCGGCGCGCCGCCTCATACAGCACGATCCCCGCCGCCACACCCGCGTTCAGCGACTCGGCACCACCCGGCATCGGGATCCGGACCCGGTAGTCGCAGGACCCCTCTTGACCGCCGCTCTCGCACGCTACGCGGCTTCGAACAGCTGCGCCGGCCTCCGACCGGCGAGCTCCGCCTGCCCACCCGCCATCAGTCCCGTCGACGCGCCGCCTCATACAGCACGATCCCCGCCGCCACACCGGCGTTCAGCGACTCGGCACCGCCCGGCATCGGGATCCGGACCCGGTAGTCGCAGGTCTCGCCGACCAGGCGGGACAGGCCCTTGCCCTCGCTGCCGACGACGATGACGACGGGGCCGCCGAGCGCCTCCAGGTCGCCGATCTCGTGCTCGCCGTCCGCGGCGAGGCCGACGATCACGATGCCGGCCTTCTTGTACGCCTCCAGGGCGCGGGTGAGGTTCGTGGCGCGGGCGACGGGCGTGCGGGCCGCCGTACCGGCCGACGTCTTCCAGGCACCGGCGGTCATACCGGCGGCGCGCCGCTCGGGGACGACCACACCGTGGCCGCCGAAGGCGGAGACGGAGCGGACGACGGCGCCGAGGTTGCGCGGGTCGGTGACGCCGTCGAGGGCGACGATGAGGGGGTCCTCGCCCTCGTCGGCGGCCGCCTCGGCCAGGTCCTCGGGGTGCGCGTACTCGTACGGCGGGACCTGGAGGACCAGACCCTGGTGGTTGAGGCCGTTGGTCATCCGGTCCAGCTCGGGGCGCGGGGCCTCCATGAGGTTGATGCCACCGCGCTCGGCGGCGAGCTGCAGGGCCTCGCGGACGCGCTCGTCGTTGTCGATGAACTGCTGGACGTAGAGGGTCGAGGCGGGAACGCCCTCGCGCAGCGCCTCGACGACCGGGTTACGGCCGACGACCATCTCGGACGTGCCCCTGCCGCCCCGGCCGCGCGCCACCGGACGGCGCTGGACCTGCTTGGACTTGGCGTTGGCGATGCGGTTCTTCTTGTGTCCCTTGCGCATCTCGGCGGGCGGGGTCGGACCCTTGCCCTCCAGGCCCCGGCGCCGCTGGCCGCCACTGCCGATCTGCGCGCCCTTCTTGCCGGACATGCGGCGGTTGTTGGCTGCCATGGGTTACCCGTCTCCGTGAGCTGTCTTCGTAAGTCTTCGTACGTACGTCTTATGCAGTGTGCCGCCCGGGGGGCCGGGCGGCACAGTTGATCTTCAGATCGAGGGGGCTAGGACTTGAGGGTCCAGCGCGGGCCCGAGGGACTGTCCTCGATGGCGAGGCCGGACTGGTTGAGCTGGTCGCGGATGGCGTCGGCGGTCGCCCAGTCCTTGCGGCCGCGGGCGGATTCGCGCTGGTCGAGGACGAGCCGTACGAGGGCGTCGACGACCCCGTGCAGGTCGTCGCCCTTCTCGGTGCCGCCGGCCCAGTGCGGGTCGAGCGGGTCGAAGCCGAGCACGCCGAGCATGGCGCGGACCTCGGCGAGGCGGGCGACGGCCGCCTCCTTGTCGTCGGCGGCCAGTGCGCTGTTGCCCTGGCGGACCGTGGTGTGCACGACGGCGAGCGCCTGCGGGACGCCCAGGTCGTCGTCCATCGCCTCGGCGAAGGCGGGTGGGACCTCGGGCGAGGGCTCGACGGCTCCCCCGGCCAGCTCCACCACGCGCTGCACGAAGCCCTCGATGCGCGCGAACGCCGACTCGGCCTCGCGCAGCGACTCCTCGCTGTACTCGATCATCGAGCGGTAGTGCGGGGTGCCCAGGTAGTAGCGCAGCACGATCGGGCGCCAGCGCTTGACCATCTCGGAGACGAGGACCGAGTTCCCGAGGGACTTCGACATCTTCTCGCCGCTCATGGTGACCCAGGCGTTGTGCACCCAGTACTGGGCGAAGTCGTCGCCGTACGCCTTGGCCTGGGCGATCTCGTTCTCGTGGTGCGGGAAGATCAGGTCGAGGCCGCCGCCGTGGATGTCGAAGGCCTCGCCGAGGTACTTGTGGGCCATCGCCGAGCACTCCAGGTGCCAGCCGGGCCGGCCGCGGCCCCACGGCGTCTCCCAGCTGGGCTCGCCCGGTTTCACGGCCTTCCACAGCGCGAAGTCCCGCTGGTCCCGCTTGCCGGTCTCGCCCTCGCCCTCGGGCTGGCGGAGGTTCTCCAGCTCCTGGTTGGAGAGCTGGAGGTACTCCGGGTAGGAGCGCACGTCGAAGTAGACGTTGCCGTCGGCCTCGTAGGCGTGCCCGCGCTCGATCAGCCCGCGCATCATCTCGATCATCTCCGGTACGTGCCCGGTCGCGCGGGGCTCGTACGTCGGCGGGAGGCAGCCGAGCGCGGCGTAGCCGTCGTTGAACGCGCGCTCGTTCTCGTAGCCGATCGCCCACCAGGGGCGGCCCTGGTCGGCGGACTTGGCGATGATCTTGTCGTCGATGTCCGTGACGTTCCGGATGAACGTCACGGCGTAGCCGCGGTATTCGAACCAGCGGCGCATGATGTCGAAGTTCAGGCCGGACCGGATGTGCCCGATGTGGGGCGCCGCCTGCACGGTGGCACCACAGAGGTAGATCGAGACACAGCCCGCGGCGAGCGGGGCGAAGTCACGGATCTGCCGGGCGTTGGTGTCGTACAGGCGAATAGTCACGGCACCTAGGGTAGTGGGCGGAGGGTGGTGCGTGGCACCGGCGTGTGGAGCGCCGTTTCCGGGTGCGCGTGCGCCGTGGCTTGTCGCGCCCCGCGGCGGAGCCGCTGATCGATACAGCCCCGCGCCCCTGACGGGGCGCGTCCACTCACCCTGCTTGAACGACCAACGCCGTCGCCACCGCCATAAGGCCTTCGCCCCTGCCCGGGAACCCCAGACCGTCCGTGGTGGCCCCCGAAACGGAGACCGGAGCGCCCGCCGCGTCCGAGAGGATCTTCTCGGCCTCGTCGCGCCGCTTGCCGATCTTCGGGCGGGGTCCTACGACCTGTACGGCGACGTTCCCGATGGTGAAACCGGCGGCGCGGACGATGCGGGCGGCTTCCGTCAGCAGGGTCACCCCGGACGCGCCCGACCACTCGGGGCGACCGGTGCCGAAGTGCTGCCCCAGGTCACCGAGGCCCGCCGCCGAGAACAGCGCGTTGCAGGCCGCGTGGGCGACGACGTCCGCGTCGGAGTGGCCGGCGAGCCCCGGCCCCTGCCCCTCCCACTTCAGGCCGGCGCACCACAGCTCCCGGCCCTCCTCGAAGGCGTGGATGTCGGTGCCGATGCCGACACGCGGGAGCAGTGGCAGGTCAGAAGCCATCGTTGAGCCTCCTGCGGGCCAGGACCGCCTCCGCGAGGACCAGGTCCAGGGGGCGGGTGACCTTGAAGGCCTCCTCGTGGCCGGGGACGACCACGACCCGTTCGCCGAGCTGCTCGACCATGCTGGCGTCGTCGGTGACGTTGTCGGTGACCGTCTCGTGGGCGCGGACCAGCGTCGTACGGTCGAATCCCTGGGGCGTCTGCACGGCGCGCAGCCGGGACCGCTGCGGGGTGGCGAGGACCGGCTCGGGGTCGCCCGGCACCGCCGCCGGCTCGACCTCCTTGACCGTGTCGGCGAGCGGGAGGGCCGGGACCACGGCCGGGGCGCCGTCGCGGACCGCCTGGATCACCGCGTCGACCGTGTCGACGGGGACGAGGGGGCGGGCGGCGTCGTGGACCAGGACGATGCCGTACTCCGGGGGCAGCGCGTCCAGCCCGAGCCTGACCGACTCCTGGCGGGAGTCGCCGCCGGGGACGACGAGGAAGTCGGTGCGGTCGGGGAGCGCGTGCGCGTCGAGCAGGGACTTGACCTCGGGCGCGCCGTCGGGCGGGGCCACGACCACGACCAGGGAGACGGCGCGGGAGGCGGCCAGGGCGCGCACGGCGTGGATGAGCATGGGCGTGCCGTTCAGCGCGCGTAGCGCTTTGGGGGCGCCCGGACCGAGCCGTACGCCCCGGCCGGCGGCGGGAATCACGGCTGCCGTGCGCAGTTCCGGACGCGAAGGACGCGAATCGTCAGACATCGGTTCCTGTCAGGTTTGTGTGCGGGGCTGGCGTGGGTATGGCCTGGGAAGTGCCGGGCGCGACGCCTTGACCGGACCCTTCCGTGACACTGGTCGAGCCAGCAGCCCGGGCCCGGCACGCCTAGTATCGGGGGTTCCCGCGGGGGCGGGTTTCCGAATGAGCGGGTCCAGAGCGGGTTCCGGACACGGACATGCCGCAGCGCCCGGCGACATGTGGAGTGTCATCGGGCACCGCGGCATTTCGGTGTGCGGCGTTTCAGCGTGCCGAGCCGGATCGCGTCAGGACGCGAGGACCTCGTCGAGCAGGGCCTCGGCCTTGTCCTCGTTGGTGTTCTCCGCGAGGGCGAGCTCGCTCACCAGGATCTGGCGGGCCTTGGCGAGCATGCGCTTCTCACCGGCGGAGAGTCCACGCTCGCGCTCACGACGCCACAGGTCACGTACGACTTCCGCGACCTTGATGACATCGCCGGAGGCGAGCTTCTCCAGGTTTGCCTTGTATCGACGGGACCAGTTCGTGGGCTCCTCGGCGTACGGCGCGCGCAGCACCTCGAAGACCCGGTCCAGCCCGTCCTGACCGACCACATCACGCACGCCGACGAACTCCGCATTGTCCGCTGGCACACGTACCGTCAGGTCACCCTGGGCGACCTTCAGCACCAAGTAGGTCTTGTCCACGCCTTTGATCTGGCGAGTTTCGATAGCCTCGATCAGCGCGGCCCCGTGATGGGGATAGACCACGGTGTCGCCAACCTTGAACGTCATGTGACAGGTACCCCTTCCGTGGCTATCCAGGGTAACACGGAAACCGGCGGTTCTGAATGGCGTTTTCGCAGGTCAGGGCATATCTCGGGGCTTGACAACAGCAACAGGAACGTGCTTCGCGGGCCGTCCGGAAGCAGGTATTCGCAGGTCGGAGCGGCTCTCCGGGCAGGGTGAAACGAGCACGTTACACACATCCAGACGCCCGCCCAAGCGGCTTAACGTCCCGATATGTCTGCTTCCAGGCGTGCGACTTCCGCTACTCCGTTCGGTTGCGGGAGCCGGATCCGAGACGTTTCCGGAATTGATCACAGGCGTCCGACCGAGTGGTACGTGATCCATTTCCCCGGCGGTCGCGCATTCCTTCACGGAAATTTTGCGCGCGGTCTTGCGAACGAGTTATGTGAATGCCTGACGAGCGCCCCGCAAAGTGACCGACGGGTCACTTGTGGCCCCTCGGGGTACCCCCTGCCGGAGGGAAGCGAGGGGCTTGGGGAGGGTCGGGTGCGGCCGCGCGGGAACGGCTCGGTAACCTAAGGCCGCTGACAGACACTTAGGGCGGCTTTATAAGCGGAGCCGCCCGTGCGTTCAAGGAGTTGCCGCCGCCGTGAGCAGCAGCCTTCGACGCGGCGCCCTCGCCGCCTCCGCCCTCGCCTTCGCCGTCGCCTCCCTCGCCGCCTGCGGTGCCGGCAACAACTCCCAGACGCTGGAGATCAAGCCGGACAACGCGGCCACGAGCGTCGGCACCATCAAGGTCCAGAACGCGATCGTGATCACCCAGCCCGACCTCACGTCGACCGGCCCGGCCGTGGTCTCCGCGACCATCTTCAACACGGGCACCGAGCCGGAGACGCTCCAGTCGATCGTCGTCGCCGGCACCAACAAGACCGCCGAGCTGCACGCCACCAAGACGCAGCCGCTGACCATCCCGGCCGGCGGCCGGCTGATCCTCGGCGGCAAGGACAACGCGTCCGCCGTACTGCCCGGCAGCCGTGAGGCGATCCAGGACGGCAACGCCCAGAAGATCACGTTCACCTTCAGCAAGACGGGCGACGTGAGCCTGCGCGCGTTCGTCGTGCCGGCCGAGAGCTACTTCACGGGCTGGGGCCCGAGCGCGGTGCCGTCGCCCTCGGCCTCCGCCTCGGTCAGCCCGGCCGCCGGCGCCACGGCGAGCGAGAGCGCCAAGACCGGCAAGAAGGACAAGGAGTCCGCCTCGGCCACCCCCAGCGACTCCGCCTCGGAGTCGGCGAACGCGGGCTGAGCAGCGGCCGTACGGTCCGCAGACACACGAGAAGGGCGGTACCCCCCGGTGGGGGCCGCCCTTCGTCGTACGGTCGCCGTAATGGCAGGTCAGCGGTTTACGGCTCGAACTTGTACCCGAGACCGCGGACCGTCACCAGGTAGCGCGGCGCGCCCGGGTCCGGCTCGATCTTGGCGCGCAGGCGCTTGACGTGAACGTCGAGGGTCTTGGTGTCGCCGACGTAGTCGGCGCCCCAGACCCGGTCGATGAGCTGCATGCGGGTGAGGACGCGGCCCGCGTTGCGCAGCAGCATCTCCAGCAGGTCGAACTCCTTGAGGGGGAGGTCGACCTTGGAGCCGGAGACCGTCACCACGTGGCGGTCGACGTCCATGCGGACCGGGCCCGCCTCCAGGGCGGCCGGGGTGACCTCCTCGGGCTCGCCGCGGCGGCGCAGGACGGCCCGGATACGGGCGACCAGCTCGCGGGAGGAGAAGGGCTTGGTGACGTAGTCGTCGGCTCCTATTTCGAGCCCGACAACCTTGTCGATCTCGCTGTCCTTGGCCGTCACCATGATGACGGGGACGTTGGAGCGGCCGCGCAGCTGGCGGCAGACCTCGGTGCCCGGCAGGCCGGGCAGCATCAGGTCGAGGAGGACGAGGTCGGCGCCGTTGCGCTCGAACTCGTCGAGTCCGTCGGGGCCCGTGGCCGCCACAGCGACCTCGAAGCCCTCCTTGCGGAGCATGTACGACAGGGCGTCGGAGAAGGACTCCTCGTCCTCGACGACAAGCACTCGGGTCACGGAAGGACCTCCGGGGCGGGAAGCGGTTCGTACGGGGATGACTCGTTGGTACCGGCCTCGTCGTCGAGGTCGGGGTCGGGGTGCTGCGACGCGCGGTCGCGGGCCACGCCCGCCTCCGGCAGCCTCAGGGTGAACGTGGAGCCCTGGTTCTCGGCGCTCCACACCGTGACCTCCCCGCCGTGCGAGGCGACCACGTGCTTGACGATGGCGAGGCCGAGACCGGTGCCACCGGTGGCCCGCGAGCGGGCCGGGTCGACGCGGTAGAAGCGCTCGAAGATGCGCTCCTTGTCCTTGTCGGTGATGCCGATGCCCTGGTCGGTCACGGCGAGTTCGATCATGTCGCCGCCGTTCGCGCTGACCCGGCGGGCGGCTATCCCGACCCGGGTGCGGGCCGGTGAGTAGTTCACGGCGTTCTCGACCAGGTTGCCGAGGGCGGCGGCGAGCTGGCCGCGGTTGCCCCAGACATGCAGGTCGGCGGTGCCGCCGGCGGCCATGGTGATCTGCTTGGTGCCGGCCTGGTGGCGGCACCGGTCGATCGCCTCGGCGACGAGTTCGTCCACGCGGACGGGCTCGGCGTCCTCCAGCGGATCGTCGTTCTGCACTCTCGACAGATCGATGAGCTCCTGGACCAGGTTGGTCAGGCGCGTGGCCTCGATCTGCATGCGACCGGCGAAGCGCTGCACGGCCTCCGGATCGTCCGAGGCGTCCATGACGGCCTCGGAGAGCAGGGAGAGCGCGCCGACCGGGGTCTTCAGCTCATGGCTGACATTCGCCACGAAGTCCCGCCGCACCGCCTCGATACGGCGGGCCTCGGTGAGGTCCTCCACGAGGAGCAGCACGAGCCGGGAGCCGAGCGGCGCCACCCGGGCGGAGACGGCCAGGGCCTCGCCCCGTCCGGTCCCGCGCCTCGGCAGGTCCAGCTCGACCTGGCGTATCTCGCCGTCGCGCCGGGTGTCCCGGGCCATCCCGAGCATAGGCTCGATGGCGAGTTTGCCGCCGCGCACGAGTCCGAGGGCGTACGCCGCCGAGCTCGCCTTGACAACCGTGTCGCCCTCGTCGAGGACGACCGCGGAGGAGCGCAGCACGCTCAGTACGGTGTCCACGCCCGGGGGCAGTACGGGGTCGGTGTGCAGAGAAGTCCTGGTCGGTCGCTTCTGGTCGCGTTCGCTCCAGCGGAACGCCAGCATGGCGATGACACCGGTAAGCACCCCGGCGATCGCTGCCGCTGCGGCGACCGCCGCGTTCACGTCCATGCAAACAGGTTAAGCAGGGGGTACGACATCCCCACAGTCCGGAGGGTGTCAGCTCGAACACTCGTCGCCCAGAGTTCACCTTGGAGCCAGTATTGGTTCATTTGGGGTGGCAGAAACGGACGGACTGGGACCGGAACATGGGAGCGTGGGGTTCGCAGCTGGTTTCGGCCACGGGCCCCGGCCCCCGGAACCCCTGGAACACACGCACGAGAGGGAACCCTGATGCGGGACGCGTACCACGAGGAACTCGATTCGATCGGCGACAGCCTGGTCGACATGGCCCGTCTGGTCGGATCGGCGATCGGACGCGCCACGACGGCGATCCTCGACGGCGACCTGAAGCTGGCCGAGAGCGTCATCGAGGCCGACCAGAAGGTGGACGAGCTCCACCACGACCTGGAGGCGCGCGCGATAGCCCTGCTCGCCCGCCAGCAGCCGGTGGCGACGGACCTGCGGATCGTCGTCACCTCGCTCCGGATGTCCGCCGACCTGGAGCGCTCCGGCGACCTCGCCCAGCACGTGGCCAAGCAGGCCCGGCTGCGCTTCCCGGAGCACGTGATCCCGCGTGACCTGGAAGCCACCATCCTGGAGATGGGCCAGCTCGCGCAGCGCCTGATGGCGAAGGCCGCCGAGGTCATCGTCACCAAGGACGTCGACCTGGCGCTCCAGCTGGAGCAGGACGACGACGAGATGGACCTGCTGCACCGCGCGCTCTTCCAGCACCTGCTGGACGACCGCTGGCACCACGGCATCGAGACGGCCGTCGACGTGACGCTGCTCGGCCGCTACTACGAGCGGTACGCCGACCACGCGGTCGCCGTCGCCAAGCGCGTCGTCTTCCTGGTCACCGGCGAGCACGCGGACGAGCTGCAGCCCGACATCCAGCCGGTGACGGGCGCCGAGGGGGCGTAACCGCCCGGGCGGGCGGGGCTCGCGGGGTGCGGGGCGGGCGCGGGGCACCACCATGCGCCGCCGTGCGCTGTTGATGCGCCCAGTGAAACGGGCATGGAATGGGCAAAGGCACCACGCCCTGCATCCAGGGCACCTAGGGACCTCTAGGAGGGATCCATGGCCGAATCCCCCAGCACCACGCCCGACCCCACGCAGCAGCACGAGACCGACCAGCCCGCCGAGATCAAGAACCTTCTTGTCATCGGCGCCTGCGGGTGCGGCTCGGGCTGCGGCTGCGGCTGCCAGTCGGGCAGCCCCTGCCAGTGCGGCTGAGCGGACGTCTTCCAGCACGGCGAAGGGCCCCGGACTCCGGTCCGGGGCCCTTTCGCATGCCGGGCCGCGACAGCGGGCGCAGCATGGAGGGGAACGCAGGGGAGACGGACAAGGCGAAGGAGAGGTGACTGCCATGCCCCAGTACATGGACGTCCACAACGGGATGAAGGGCCTCACCGCCGAGCAGCTGAAAGCGGCCCACGACGCGGATCTCGCCGTCGAGAAGGAGGAGGGCGTGCACTTCGAACGGGCCTGGGCCGACCCCGCCTCGGGCAAGGTCTACTGCCTCTCCGAGGCCCCCTCGGCCGAGGCGGTCAAGCGCGTCCACGAACGCGCGGGCCACCCGGCCGACGAGATCCATCAGGTGCCGCTGTCGATCTGGTGAAGCCGCGCGAGCCAGTCGAGCAGGAGCCGGTTGACGTCGTCCGGCCGCTCCTGCTGGATCCAGTGCCCGCAGCCGTCCAGGAGGTGGGAGGAGACCAGGCCGGGAAGGGTGACCGGGTACGCCTCGACGGCGTCGGCCAGCCAGGTCGTCGAGGCGTCCAGGGTGCCGCCGGCGAACAGGGACGGCTGGGTGATCGGGGCACCGTCGTAGGCGGCGAGGTCCTCCCAGTCCCGGTCCATGTTCCGGTACCGGTTGAGCGCGCCGGTCAGTCCGGTGCGCTCGAACTCCCCGGCGTAGACGTCGAGATCCTCCTCGGCGAGCCAGGCGGGCAGCCGCCCGACGGGGAACCGCTCCCGCATCGTCGCCCCCGCACCGACGAAGTGCGGGTCGGGCGCCCCCGGCCCGGGCATCGTGTCACCGGACAGAGCGGCGTAGAACCCCCCGAGCCACCCCCGCACATCCGGCTCGATCTCGCCCTCCGCGCGCCCGGGCTCCTGGAAGTACGGCACGTAGAACTCCTCCGCCCCGCCCTCACCACGGCCGGCACCCCTCATCCCGGCGAACACCTCACTGGGCCGAGGACCGCCCCGCGGGGTGTACGGCACGCTCAGCAACCCGACCGCCCGGAACACCTCCGGCCTGAGCAGCGCGGAGTTCGCGGCGATCGCCGCACCCCAGTCGTGCCCGACGACCACGGCCGACTCCGCGCCCAGCGCCCGCACCACGAACGCGTTGTCCTCGACCAGCTCGACCATCCGGTACGCGTCGGTCCCGGCGGGCCTGAACGAACGCCCGTACCCCCGCACATCCACCGCGACCGCGCGATACCCCGCCGCCGCGAGCGCCGGCAGCTGGTACCGCCACGAGTACCAGCACTCGGGAAACCCGTGCACCAGCAACACGAGCGGCCCGGCCCCCTGCTCCACCAGATGAACCCGCCGCCCCTCCCCGACGACGACCCGATGCGTCCCCTCCACACCCCGCCGCACCCACATACGCCCTCCTCCGTCTCGCCCCGATCGGCTCACCACCGATCATCCGGAGAACCCCACCCGGCGTCCGAGCCCATTTGCCGATCCGGCAAACCCCGGACCAGACCGACACCCCCGTCCGCCTCCCGGCAAACCCTGTTGCCGCCGGCCCCGTCGATCGGGTTCGATCGTCGGCATGACCGAGGGCGCCACGCTCGACATCGCCGACGAGCACATCGTCGGCAACCGGATCCTCCGCGGGATCATGGCCATCCGTGCCCACCTGGGCTGCTCGCTCCACGAGGGGCTCGACATCTTCGTCGCGAGGTACACGGTGCTGCGGGAGGAACGGCCGGGTGACTTCACATGCGGGCATGCCGAGTACTGGGAGGGCTTCTACTCGTAGTCCGCGGTCGGTGTCCGCGGTCGGTGTCCCGGGCCGGGGTTCAGTCGCCCGAGTGGCCCCAGAAGAAGATCTCCCGGGGGTTGCCGGCGTCGTCGTGCAGCACCGCGCACCGTCCGATCCAGCGTGACCGGGGGAAGACGTCGAAGTCCTTGACGTGTGCGCGGGTCAGCTTGTCGACCCCCAGCAGCTCCTGCGCCTCCGCGGCCGTCACGGGCTCCACGGTGTTGTAGTCCGGGGTGTCGTCAGGTCCCAGGACGTGGAAGATGTCCAGGATCGAGTGCGTCCCGGTCTCCTGGACCAACTCGTCCTCCCACAGGGCCTCCAGGGACCGCGGCCGCAGTTCCCGCTCCTCCTCCGGGCGCCAGTCGCCACCGTTGACCCAGTAGTAGTCGCCGGCTTCGAAGACCTCCCACCTCAGCTGCCGCAGCGCGGCGTCCAGGTCCTCCTGGTACGGCACGTAGTACTCCCACCCCGAAGCCCCCACCGGTCCTCGCCCCTCTTCCCCTCTTGCGGTCCCTGCTCTCGGACCGGGGAAGCTAGCACCCGCCTCCGACATCCAGGCCCTTCGCTCGGGCAAGGCACGTCGTCAGGCACGTCGTCAGGCACGCCGCCAGACGCGTCGTCAGGCACATCGTCAGGCGCGTATCTCGGCCTCCGCGGCCCCCGTCGGCTGCGGGACCGGAGCCCGTCCGCCCGCGCGCAGCCCCCGCATGAGCACGCCGTACCCGAGCGCCGCCCCCGTGCCCAGCACCGCGCAGACCCCCCACAGCCACCGCGCGCCGAACCGGTCGATGACGACACCCGACATCAGCGGCGCGACGAGCGCGGCGGCGGACCAGGAGAGCGTGTACATCCCCTGGTAGCGCCCGCGCCCGTGGACGGGCGAGAGCCGTACCACCAGCCCGGTCTGGGTCGGCGCGTTGACGATCTCGGCGAGGGTCCACACGCACACGGTGAGCGCGAACACCCCGACCGACCCGGCGAAGGCGGTGAGCCCGAACCCGTACCCCGCGAGGAGGGACGAGACGACGAGCAGGGACCGCGGATCCCGGTGCTCGATGACCCGGGTGACGGGAATCTGCAGGACGACGATCAGCACCCCGTTGACGGCGATGGCCATGCCGTAGGCGGCGGGCGAGAACCCGGCCTCCCCCATCGCCACCGGCAGCCCGACCGACCCCTGCTGGAAGATCAGCGCGACCAGGAAGGACAGCCCGACGACGGCCATGTACCGCCCGTCGCGCAGCACGCTCCCGAGGCTGACCTCCCTCTCCCGCGCGGCTTCCTTGGCGGTGCGCTCCGGCCGCGACTCGGGCAGCTTGACGTAGACGAGGACCGCGCAGACGGCGGTCATCGCGGCCTCGATGAGGAACCCGGCACGGTAGCTGACCTCGGCGATGAACCCGGCGCCCATGGAGGAGACGGCGAAGCCGAGGTTTATGGCCCAGTAGTTGAGCGAGAACGCCCGCACCCGGTCCCGGGGCTTCACGATGTCGGCCATCATCGCCTGCACGGCCGGCCGGGAGGCGCTGGAGGCCATGCCGACGAGGAAGGCGACCGCGGCGATGGCGACGGGATCACGCACGAACCCGAGCAGCGCGACGGCCCCGGCGGTGGAGCCCTGGGCGATCAGCAGCGTCGGCCGCCGCCCGAGACGGTCCGCCATCACCCCGCCGCCCAGGGAGGACACCACCCCGCCCAGCCCGTGCAGGGAGGCGACCAGTCCGGCGTACGAGGCGCTGTACCCCCGGTCCAGCGTCAGGTACAGGGCCATGTACGTGGCGACGAAGGCGCCCAGCCGGTTGACGAGGGTGCTGGTCCACAGCCACCAGAACTCCCGGGGCAGACCGGAGACGGTCTCCCGGACGGCGCGCCGAAGGGCGACGGACGACATGGTTCCCCCAGGGCGAGACGAGGTGGGACAGCACAAGGCGTAAGAGGCGTAAGAGGTGCAAGGCCGCTACGGAAGTTACTTCTACGACGCTCGCCTGAGCCACTCAATTAACAAATGCAGTCAACTGTCCGCCCCCTGGGACGGCCCGCGGGCGCCCGCACCCTGCCCCGAATACGTGGATTACGCTCTGACCCATGGCCGACGCACCGTACAAGCTGATCCTCCTCCGCCACGGCGAGAGCGAATGGAACGCGAAGAACCTGTTCACCGGCTGGGTGGACGTCAACCTCAACGAGAAGGGCGAGAAGGAGGCAGTCCGCGGCGGTGAGCTCCTGAAGGACGCCGACCTGCTCCCCGACGTGGTTCACACGTCCCTCCAGAAGCGCGCGATCCGCACGGCGCAGCTCGCCCTCGAAGCCGCCGACCGCCACTGGATCCCGGTCCACCGCAGCTGGCGCCTGAACGAGCGCCACTACGGCGCGCTCCAGGGCAAGGACAAGGCGGCGACGCTGGCCGAGTTCGGCGAGGAGCAGTTCATGCTCTGGCGCCGCTCGTACGACACCCCGCCCCCGCCGCTGCCGGACGACTCCGAGTTCTCCCAGGCCGCCGACGCCCGCTACGCGACCATCCCCCCGGAGCTGCGCCCCCGCACGGAGTGCCTCAAGGACGTCGTCGTCCGCATGCTCCCCTACTGGTACGACGGCATCGTCCCCGACCTCCTGACCGGCCGCACGGTCCTCGTCGCCGCCCACGGCAACAGCCTCCGCGCCCTCGTCAAGCACCTCGACGGCATCTCCGACGCCGACATCGCCGGCCTCAACATCCCCACCGGCATCCCCCTCTACTACGAGCTCGACGCCGACTTCAACCCCGTCACCCCCGGCGGCCGCTACCTCGACCCCGACGCGGCCGCCGCAGCCATCGAGGCAGTCAAGAACCAGGGCAAGAAGAAGTAACGCGAGCCAGAAAAGCCCCCTGCCTGCGGTTTTCCCGCGCGCAGGGGGTTATTTGTTGCACCTGGGCCGTCGCTGGGCCGTGCAAGGAATCCGGGGCCGCTGTCAAGCCTCCCCATGAGCCTCAGTGGTGGGCTACGTGACCGGTATGCTGATGCCACCTCACCTAAACCTCCCTCGAACTCGATGTGGCGGCACGCGAGTTCCAGACTCCGGCCCGAGAAGCGGGTCGGTTGGAGGAGGAGGGAGGTGGTAGAGGTGAGTCTTGAGAAGGACAGGCCTCGCAAGTGGTCCGGTGCCGAGAAGTGGCAGGTCTCGCTTGCGGGGGTCGGCCTACTCGTGGCCATCGCTACTGGCGTGATGCAGTTCGCTCGATGAGCGAGTCACGCGCGAGTACGGTCGGGATCGGGCGCTGTACGCACAGCGAGCCCGGTCTGCTCTCACGCGACCGGGCTCGCTGACTGCACGAGGGCCTGGATCTGGTTGCCGCCGGATCCGGGTCCTCAGTCGTTCTGCACTCTGTATAGCTTCTGAGAAGCGATCTAGAGCTAAGTAGAGCTAACTAGAGCTATCTGCAATCTCTCACGCACTGCTAATTCAATCAACTTTGTGAGCCTACTCGTGCTCTAGATCTCTCGTCTCTACTTGAACATCCACCCCGAACTGTTCGCCAGTGACTACCGGGAACAGGTGTATCTCTGATCGTTGCGGTGTGGTCATCCCCGCCGATCGAAGACGGCAGTCACTGCCTTACGGGTGCGCTCCTGACTGGACGGCATGAGGTGCGTGTAGACGCGCAGCGTCAGACCTGGATCCGAGTGGCCGAGGTACTCGGCCAGAGCTTTGATGTTTTCCCCGGCGTCCAGCAGCAGCGACGCGTAGAAGTGCCGCAACGCATGCATGCCGTTCTCGCGCGACTCTGTGTACGCCCCGCCTGGCTCTCGCTCGGGGATCACGCCGGCCGAGGCCAGTGCCCGCTTCCACACCTCCTCGTTGAGCGATGTACGCCAGACGTGCCCGCCACGCGGCCCAGTGAAGATCAGCCGCTTGGTCACCGGAGGTCCGTCGGCCACCTTCCACGGCAAGGTGATCTCGACCGGCGGGAACCGCTTCATGTGCTCGCGCAGCGCATCGGCCACCGGCCCGGGGAGCGGCACATCCCGCAGCTTTCCGCCCTTCGGCGGAGCGAACACCGCCTTGCTCCGACTCAGCTTGAGCTGTTGGACCACGTGAAGCGTGTCCGAACCGAAGTCGATGGCGTCGACGGCGACCCCGAGGATCTCGCCTTGGCGGAGCCCGCAGCCCCCACCCAGGTCGACCATGGCTTGGAAGCGTTCGGGCATGCCGGCCTGGACGGCGAAGAGCCGTTCCGTTGTCCACGGGGCGACCCGCTTCGTGTCGACCGTGGGAGGCCGGACCGAGCGGGCTGCACACGGGTTGCGCGGAAGGTGCCCGTCGTCCACCGCCGCACTCAGCGCGGCACGAACGTTGGAGTAGATCGTCCGCGCGTACGAGCCCCGGACACCGTTCTCTTGGAGCTTCCGCACCCAGTCGCGGATGTGGGCGGGCTGAAAGGAACCGAGCGGACGCGATCCCAGATGCGGGAAGGCGTGCAGGCGGAGTTGCGACTCCATCGAGGCCTGTGTGGCCTGCGGAGATGAGGTGGAAGGTGTCGCGGCGGTAGACCTCGGCGCAGGCCTCGCAGCGGGTGGTGCGGCGGTTGTTGCAGCGGACGAGGAGTTGGCCGGCGGGCAGGTCGGTCGAGTCGAGGTGCTGGAGGATGCGGCCGATCTCGCCGGTTGTGGTGTCGACGTCGTACTCGGTGCGGTGGCCGTCGAGGCGGACGGGGTTGGTGCAGCCGCCGAGGCCGGAGAGTTGGCGGAGGATACCGGGCAGGGTGCCGCCCGAGGCGAGGTTGGTGAGTTCGTGGAGCGGTGGCGGGGTGGTGCGGGTGAAGATGGCTGGCTCCTTCTGGCTGGCTCGGTCAGGAGTGACGGGCCCCGGGGCGGCCGGATGCTTGGCGGTGTCGTGGCCGCCCCAGGGGTCGGGCAGAGAGGGATCAGCGCCGGTTGTGCTCGCGCAGCAGGGAGCGCAGGACCACGGCGGCGATGGCCACGGAGATGGCCGATACGGCGACGGCGGTCAGGAGCGCGGTCAGGACCACGCCACCGGTGAGCACGGCGACGACGGCGCCGGTGCTGACGGAGACGGCCGGGAGCGCGGAGCGCCGGGCGGGGGCCGGGTCGGTCGGGGTGTGGGTGTGCGCGGGCGGCGGGGTGGGGCTGTCGGGGTACTTGGGCAGGAACACGGTCAGACTCTCCTTATCTACTCGTCTAGGCATGTGAGCCGTTTATGACGGTCACGCCGGTACGCGTGCCGGATTCGATGGCGGGGGCCAGGAAGGTGTGGGAGAGCCAGAAGCCGAAGAGGGCGACCAGGACGACGATCCAGGTGCGGACGCCGAGGTACTTGACGGCCGCCCAGGCGAAGAAGCCGAGGACGACGACGAGCGGCAGGTTGAGGGTCACGGGGTGCGGGGTCCTTTCAGCGGACGGGGCAGCGGTGGGTACGGGCGGCGAGTTCGGCGGCGGCGCGGCTGTCGTAGTCGGCGGAGAAGCCGCAGCGCGGGGCGGTGCAGGCTGCGGTGTGCTTCTCGCGGCCCCGGTCGTCGTAGGCGGTGCCGACCTGGACGGGGCCGATGCGGGTGACGTTGCGGAAGCGGCGGTTGGCGGTCACGGGTCCTGGTTCTCCTTTCAGAGCTGGGCGGCGATGGCTTCGGCCATGGGAGCCGGGACGCCGAGGCGAGCGCGGAGAGTCGGCGTGTCGATGGGGTTGCCCGTGCGGGTGTGGTGCTCGGCCGCGACCTTGCGGGCGTGCGCGACGAGGGCGGCCGGGACCGGTGGACGCGGGGGTACTTGCTCTTCGACGGGTGGCTCGGGAGTCGGTTCGAGCTCTTGCTCCCGGTCGCCGTCAGTGATCTCTACGGCAACGGGCGCCTTTGGCGTCGTGTGGGCGAGGAGTGTGCCGCCGAGGAAGGCGACGGCTGGCCATCCGGCGACGAGGATCCGGAGCCAGGCCGGGACGTTGCCGAGGTCGAGGAGGCCGGCGGTGGCGACGTTTGCGCCGAGGGATGCGACGAGGGCGATGACGAACCAGCACCAGGCGGCGGCTTTCGTGGTGCCGGTGCGGAGTTGGCGCCAGGCGGCGACGAGCAGGAGGTCGACGGAGACGGGGTAGGCCCAGGCTTTCCATCCGTCCTGTCCGGCCGCTGAGGCGACGTCGTGGAGGTGGGCGAAGGACAGTGCGGCGGCGATGAGCGCCTGGACGAGCACCGCGTCGACGCGGGCCAGCTGGGCGCGCATGATGCGGCTCCTTCCGGTTTCGGGCATGGGAGGGGTAGGGACATGGCGCGGAGAGACGAGGGGTGGGTCAGTCGGTGACGGGGTGCGGCTGTACGACCGGGCCCGCGGGTGAGGTGAGTGGTCGTACCGGGACGTCGGGCCGGAAGGGCTTGAGGGCGGGGACGTCGGGGACCAGGTCGGCCGAGTCCTGGCAGATGGCCGCAGCGTCGGCGAGGGAGAGATGCGGGGTGCGGATGCGGGACCAGCCGCCGGAGGTGTCGCCCGCGACGGCGAGGCCGGGTGTTTCGGGGGCGATGGAGCAG
Source organism: Streptomyces sp. NPDC048288 (assembly GCF_043201555.1). Lineage (NCBI taxonomy): Bacteria > Bacillati > Actinomycetota > Actinomycetes > Kitasatosporales > Streptomycetaceae > Streptomyces > Streptomyces sp. NPDC048288. The sequence goes on along the minus strand of NZ_JBICZD010000013.1, from coordinate 112,829 downwards.
GCGGCGTAGACGGCTTCGGGGGCGATGTCGCCGAGGGCCATCTTGGCGGAGGCTTCGTCGTTGACGCGGTGGCAGACGCGGCCGGTGAGCTGGGCGCGGAGCATGGTGGCGCCCTTGCCGAGTTCGGCGCCGAAGCGCTGGCCGCAGACTTCGAGGTAGATGCCGGCGGCGCGGCCGAGCTGGGCGAGGCGGATGAGCTGGGTGACCATCTCGTCGCGGCGGTCTTCGTCCTTGCGGGTGGCGGTGAGGAAGAGTTCGGCGACTTCGTCGATGAACAGGACGATGGGGGTGGGGCGTTGGGCGTCGGGCAGGCCCCAGATGTCGGAGGTGATCTCCTCGTCGGGGGTCTCGGGGGCGATGCCTTGGCGGGCCTTGATCAGGTCGTATCGGTCCTCCATTTCCTTGACCAGCACGGGCAGCAGCTCGGCGGCTTCGTCGGGGTCGGTGGCGAGGGCGGAGAGGCGGGCGGCGAAGGGCGCGAGTTCGACGCCCCGCTTGCAGTCGATTCCGACGAGCGCCACGCCGTCCTGCTGGGCGAGTCCGGAGATGAGGTGGCGCAGGTACATGGACTTGCCGGACAGGGTTGCGCCGAGGGTGAGTTGGTGGGGAACGGTGCGGTAGTCGCGGACGAAGGGCATGGCGTCCTCGCGCAGCGCCACCGGCACCTTCAGGAAGCCGCCACCGGCCTTGCGGGGCATCCGAACGCGGCGCAGGACGTCGTACCCGACGAGCCGCAGTTCCACGACGCCTGGCTTGACGGTGGTGACGTAGACGGCGTGAACTCCCCACGCGTGCCGCAGGCGTTCGGCCGAGGCGGCGACGTCGGCAGGTTCCTGCCCGGGAGCGAGCCGCAACCGGAGTCGTAACCCGGTCGAGGTGGGACGGAGGATGCCCCGACGGGGCGGAACCGGCCGGACCTCCCGTCGGGTGGTGGCCTTAACGGCGAGGACCCTGAGCCGGGAGGGCGCCACGGTCAGGCCGCAGGCTTCCATGACGGAGCCGTACGAGCTGAGCAGGCGGACCGTGGATATCGGGCCGCCGACTGCGGACCAGTAGAGGGCCGGGTGCTTGGCCCGGGTGTAGGCGGCCTCGCCACCGAGTGCGGCGAGGGGACCACCCACCTCCAGTAGTGTCGTCAGGTCGGACATCAGGCGGCAGCCCCGGCGCTGGCCGGGAAGGCGGCCGGGGTGACGGCGGCGGCCCGGTAGGCGATGCCGTGACGCTGCTGGCCGTTGAACACGGACTCCCACGGCCGGGCGACGAGCCCCGGCAGCGAGACGGGCGAGCCCAGGACAAGCCCCTCGGACACTCCGCCCTCGGGAACCGTGACCTTGATCAGAGCGGACTCCCCGTCCTCGATGTAGACGACGCCGATGGTCATCAGCGCCTCACCGCTCACAGCGTCCTTGGCGATCTCGCCGGTCTGGCGGTCACGGACCTTCGGCTCGGGGGCCTCGGTCAGCAGGATCGTGGCGGCGGTGGTCTCCACACGGATGGTGCGCACAGCACACTTCCTATCTACTCGTCTATACATGTAGCGATCTGTGAGCCCGATCTCCCGGGCTCATGACGATCACCCTGCCACACAACTTGCCCACTCGTCTATACGAGTAAGCATGTCGGGGTGTACGAGTTCAGAAGAACGACCACACGACCCAAGCGGGACGGCCGCGGAGGCTTCCCGAGGACCCCCATTGTCAGACCCTTCCGCCATGCTCTGCCCATGCTGATTGCGACGAACGTTCAGGGGCACGCGGTGAAGGACCCTTCTCAGCCGACGATAGGCACGATGCTCGCGAACCTGGGGCAGGGCGACCACCTGATCCTTGAGCGGCAGGACGAGGACCGCGAGGGCGACTGGTACATCCAAGTGCTGTTCCGCGACAACAACACCTACCAACTGGAGTACCGGGACGGCGTCCCCGCAGAGCACTACCAAACCCTGACCGCCTCCCAGGACAAGGCCCGTCAGGCCCTCCTCGACTGGGCAGCCGAGAAGCCGGACTGGCAGAGCGGCTTCACGTGGAACAACATCGGCGCCATGTTCGGCGCCCCGGCTGCTGAGGCCACGGATCAGCCCACTCCCTAGCACCGCACTCCCGCCCATCACGCGATCAGGTCGCGGGGAGCTGGTACGACAGCACGTAGGCATCCGCCGCCATGACCGTGTCGCAGACCTCCACAGCCCGCCCCTCGGTGTCGAAGGCGGTCCGGACCAGGTGGATCACAGGCACGCCGGCCGCGAGGTGGAGTGTCTTGACCTCGGAGGGCGAGGGCATCCGCGCGCGGATCTCTTCCTCGAAGTGGTCGAGGCGGTGGCCCAGCTCTTCGAGGCGGGCGTAGATGCCGCCGGGACCGGGGTTGGGTTCGGCGATCTGGGTGCCGCGGGCGATGTCGAGGGGGAGGTAGGAGGTGGCGAACTCCACCGGCCGCCCGTCCAGCAGATACCGGCGACGCCGGGCCAGTACGCGCCGTACGGAGCCGAGCCGGGTGGAGACGTCCTGACTGGCCTTCTCTTCCTTGACCTCAAGACTGTCGACCTGCGGGTGACTGCCGGCCGCGTCCGCCTCCACGATGAACGCGGACTTCCCCTGCTCTCGGTGCCGCCGGGCGAACCGGTCGGAGGCCAGGCGTCGCACGGGCGGCCGGGGCCGGACGAAGACGCCCTTGCCGTGCTCGGCGTGGACCAGGCCCTCACCGGTGAGGACGGAGAAGGAGTTGCGGACGGTCATCCGGGAGACCCCGTAATGCTCGACCAGCTCCGCCTCGGAGGGCAGTTTCTCGCCCTCGCGGAATCGCCCACGGTCGATCGCCTCGCGCAGCTGGTCGGCGATCTGCCGGAAGACCGCACGATCGCTCGTGGGGTCGAGATCTCCGAGGAGGCCCGAAGAAAGAGGACTCACTGTGTGTACTCCTTTAGGTATCTAGACGAGTGGGCGAGTGAAGTTGCTACGGTGGAGAGCCTAGCCATCCGGGAGGGCCGAGGAACATGAGCACAGAACGCCCGCACTCCGTGAGCGTCGCCGGGGTCGTCGTCGACGCCCAGGGCCGTGCCCTCCTGATCCAGCGCCGTGACAACGGCAAGTGGGAGCCGCCGGGCGGTGTCCTCGAACGCGAGGAGACCATCCCCGAGGCCCTGCAACGCGAAGTCCTCGAAGAGACCGGCATCAAGATCGCCCTTCCGGCGACCCTCACCGGCGTCTACAAGAACATGACGGGCCTGATCGTCTCCCTGGTCTTCCGCTGCGAGGCCGCCGACGGCACGCCCACGACCGGCGACGAGACCCGCGCCCTTCGCTGGGTCACCCGCGAAGAAGTCACCGACCTCGCCGACGAGGCATACGCGATCCGCGTCACCGACGCACTCGACGCGATGACCCCGCCGGCCGTCCGCGCCCACGACGGCGTGAAACTCGTCTAGCCCGAACCCGCTGCACATGGCGGCCTACCAGCACGAAGGGACTTGTATGCACGAGTATACGAGTCGAGTCCGAGTCTGGGGACTGACTTGCCCAGGATTTCCGGAAGAGGTCAGCCGGGCCCGCCGCTGGACGAGAGACATTCTGCGCGGATCGCCCCTGGCGGACGACGCGGCCCTGATCGTGAGCGAGCTGAGCACGAACGCACTCCTCCACACGAGCAGCGGCGGAGAATGCGGGAGCTTCCACCTGGCCCTGGCGGTGGCACCACAGGTCATCGCACTGTCGGTCACGGACGACGGCGGAGGAGGCGCCCCGAAGGTCGAGCACCAGGACCAGGACGCGGAGCACGGCCGGGGCCTGGGCATGGTCAGCGCTCTCGCGCACAGGGTCGTCGTCCAGGGTGCGGGCGGCGGCTACACGGTCACCGCGGAACTCTTCGTGAACGCCCGGCGGGGAGGCCACCCGTGCTGATGGACAAGCCCCGACGAGGCTTCTGGTGCGAGTGCTGGACCGAGGACCTCACCGACGGGATGCAGTGGCCGGCACTCCGGGCATCCTTCGACGCCTACTCCGCACCTCAGGCGGACAGATGGGTCGCCATCGCACTGCGCACCATCTCACCGGCACTCGACCCGGACGCCTCGGACGACGTCTGGGCCTGGCTCCACGACGGCCGCGCAGAAACCCGACGCGCCCTGCTGCGCTTAGAACCCTGCACAGTGTCAGTCACCCAGGCCAACACCCGCATCACATGGACGATCCGGCCGGTTATCTTCCTGCCCTTGGCCCACCGCCAAGACGTCGAACTCTCAGCCTGCGCATACACCTTCAAGCCCCACAGGCCCGAGTGAGTTACAACTTTCTCTACTGGTTCAAGGCGGCTCGCTCCGCTCCCCGCGCGCGGCCCGGCCCCCGGCCGGGCCTGCGCTCCTGTCTCCGCCCCACTCCAGCCCGGCCGGCGCCCGTGCCGCGCACTACAGCAATCAGCCGCTTGCTGTGAGAGAAGGGGTACGTCGTGGCTGGGGCGGTCGGCTCCACGGCTTTACGGAGCCACTTTGGCGCGAGCCTCGAAGATCATGGCCCCAACGTCGTGCTTTACCGGGCAGGTCCACAGACTGCCCGACGCGCCGGAAGCTTACGGGGCCATAATCACTCGCGCCAAAGCAGCGCCACCCCAAAGCCGCTCCACCGACCTGTAGTGTCACTTACCGACGCATTGCCTCTGCGATTGCCTCGACAATCGGAATCCAAACCTCACGCTTGTCCTCAAAGGTCTGGACACCCTCCCTTTTCTTGCCGGAAAATCGATTGGGCATCCACTGTTGCGTGAGGTGAATCATTGGCCCGTCGAGTGAGATAACACCTTGCTTCTGCAGCACGGAGATGACACGCCTGAATTCGTCTCCCTTGATGGACTGACGTCCCTCCAGTTTCTTGTCGAAGACCGCAGGAGTCCCCTTATGTCCATGGTTTCGGAGAAGGTTCATCATCATCTTGACGAAGCGGGTGGCGCGCTCGTTGGGCTCCACACTTGGAAGCTCCATCGACTTCTGATAAGGAAACCACGGGTATCCGATTCGACGACCTTCCGGAACCAGAACCTCAAAACTCTCTACGGGAGGGTCACCGGCTAGCTGTGCTTCGCACAGAAGATTACCCGTTAGCTCGAACGTGACGCTGGCACCCCCATCTTGGAGGGTACCCACTGTTCCGTTTGGGCGAAGGGAGATTTGAACACTGTCCCCCGACACGCGAAGATCTTTGCATCGAATGAAGCAGTCTGGACCAAAATTCGCAGAGCCAGAGTTAGGCCTTACCGTCACCACCCCAGGGAAAGTCAGGGAAAGCGAAGCCAATGGCCCCTTCAGGTCCACAACTCCTTCTTTGTCGAGCAGTACGTCGACGCGGACATTGTTACGACTGCCAGAGCTCTCCCATAGGGTAAGTTCCCCCCACATCTGCAGAACTTCTCTAGCGGACTCGGTTTCAGCAGTAGGTTCACCACCCGACACACTGACCGAAACCTCTACGTCATGCCGCTCAGATGCCATAAGCGACGCATGAAGTGCAGCAAATTGCCACTCATCCACCACAATATCATCCTCTTTTGCAGAAATGAACTCAAAGAGGAGCCCGGTAGAAAGCCCTACATCTTGCAGCCTTTCCCGCACTTCGATTCGGTCAAACCGCTCTGCGGCAATGTAGGCAGAGAAGACAGGGTTAGCCCATCGACTTTCACTGCGGAATGGGTGATCGTCAATGAATTCGCGAATCTTGCCCTTATACTCACCCTTTAGTGCATCAGGGCACCATGAAAGATCGGGGGCCTCGGCATTCAAGAGATAGTGGGCGAGCCAGTCAATTTGCTCGACAGGCGTGTACATCTTACTCGACGCCACGCCGAGCTGTTGGGCCAGTTTCTGAGTTTTCTCCTGTTCGCGCTTCAGGAGTTGTTCGATGATTTCTCCCAGCACTCGGATCCTCCTCTCGTTACCCATTTCGGGCAAGAACGAGTTCCGAATCTTCAGCAGATTGCCTTTTTGGAGAAGAAGCGCGACAGCGTAAAGGACGGGAGCATAGCCGATAAAGGAGTCTGCCTGACTTCCTTCGACGGCTCCGGAAAGAGCTTTGATCACCGTATCCCTGGCGTCAATGTAGGTCTCATTCTCTTTGGGCTGCGCCTCCCCAACATAGAGATCGATATACTTCGTGCGCTGATCCGAATCAAAATGAGAAATCTCGTACCAGTTGGCGCTACTCCCTGGAAAATTAGCCCAAATGTCTTCCAGTACTCGCTCGCGACCAAAAAGGACTAGCGAGTGGCTTTTCTCCGATGCCGCAAAGAGTGTCTGCACATATTCGTACCACGAGGCTCCTGAGACTCTCATGCGCGCCTCATCGAGTGCATCAACCAGAATGAACGACCCAGGCGTCTCAGTCAGCAAACTGAGGCCATCTGACTTTCCTGTGTAGTCACGCAACCGAGCCTGAAGCGCATCGCCACTGACAGCCATGTCCTCATTCAGCAGCCACAAGGGAACCTTCTTGAGTGCCGAAACTTGCTTAGCCAGACAAGACTTTCCTGTCGCACCCCGCGCCGAAATGAGCGTTATCAGCGGGGAATTGCTCGAATCCAGCACCTCTAGATTCGGAGGGACGAACGTAGCTTGAGGGCTTGAAACCCGGAAGGCTCTAGAACCTTGCCCGGTAAAATTACCCTCGGGCAGCACTTCAAGGAAATCGGCGAATGAAAATACGTTATTCATGCACTCCACCCCTCAGTTGGCAAGTAGGGAAAATACTAGCGGTCGGCCGAGCAGCGCGACGGAAGCAGGACTGGGTTCGCCCGTACCGCTTCAAGGCCGATGCGGCGTCCTTCCTGTTGTGCACCGAATGTGACTCGCTGTGGTGGTCTGGCGAGGCGGTCGCGTCCTGACAGGGCCTTTCCCGACGCTGTCGTCGCGGGACGGAGATGCTCCGTGGAGCGATCGTGTCTGGGGGCCGACATCATCGAGCCGATGCCCGACCTTCGGCGCCCAGCACACTGCACCACAACCGCACCAGATCGAGCGGGGAACAGCGGGGAATCACGGTGAAAGCAACCAGGGCCGATGAGACCGCGCTTCGTCCGTTCGCCCAGGTCAGCGCCCCAACCGCCCCCAAATGCCCGCAGCTTCCCAAGCTGATGGCTCAGGCGTCGTGGTTGCGGGTCGACCGTCGTGGCTTGCTCTGGTCGACGGCACCGGCAACGTGGTGGAGGCCGGTGGGGGTGCAGCGAGGCATACGCGCGCGTGATCAGTCGGCGTCCTCGCGTCGTGGCTGACTGTCGTCGGCTGGGGTAAGGACCAACCAGTGTCCAGCTCTGAGCAGACGTCATCGGTCACCCACCTGCGGCCGCCGCGTCAGACGTCTGCATCCTTGGCACCATGACGAACCCCGAAGGCCCGTACGTGAAGGTGCACTTCCGGCTGGAGATCGAAGACGACTGGCCTCCGGCATCAGTGGAGAATCTCTGGGCTGTCGACCAGGGCGACGGCACGGCACGGCTCGACAACATCCCCTGGTTCGTTCGCGGCATCGCCTGCGGGGACATCGTGGCAACCGAACCCGACGAGGAAGGCGTGCGGTGGGCCGGCGAGGTGGTCCGGCGATCGGAGAACTGCACCATCCGCCTCATCGTCCTCCGGGACGGCGGCTCTGGACCCGCACGGCAGAGCGTGATCAACGCGTTCCACAAACTCGGCGTCGACGGCGAGGGCATCGAAAGGTTCCGTATGGTCGCCCTGGACGTCCCACCCACCGCCGATCTCACCAAGGTCCAAAGGCTGCTCAAGCACGGGGTGACCAAGGAGTGGTGGCACATGGAAGAGGGCTGCATCACCGCGCAATGGCGGGCCGCTTCCCTCGACTGACGCCATTCAGCGCACCCACGGCTGGGCCGTCCCTGGGCCGTCCGAGGTCGCTCGACAGCGGCCAAGGACGACCAGCGACGACCACCAGGCGCACGAGCCAACCGCCCCTGAGCAGCGATAACACAGGTCACCAAGATCCCTGACAACACCCAGGGCAAGAAAGAGTAACTCGGCACCGTTAAGCCCCCCACCTCCGGTTTCCCTGCGAGTGGGGGGCTTTTCCACGAAGACACCGCGACCGCTGGTGCCAGGTCTGTCCGCCAGGTGGCTCTGCCCTTTTGACCACCCCAGCCCGATCGTTCGATGCGGATGGGCGACGTCGGCCCTTCCGAGGTTGACCGGGTGGGGTGGGCGTCAGGATCAGCCCAGATCTTGAGCGTTCAGGCCCTTGAGGTGCTGATGGGAAGGGTCCTCGTCCAGGTAGAGGACCTGGATGTCGATGCGCAGGTCTGCGCCGGGGTCAATGGTGTGTCCGCCGTCCGAGGGGGAGGCGAGCAGGACGCTCCCCTCGGTGCCGTCCTCGATGATTTCGCCCCAGAAGTTGTCGGTGAACTCCTTGGACAGTGAGGTTCCCTCCGGCAGGTCGCCGAAGCCGAGGGCCCATTTCTCGACCCGCGTGTCTGCGGCGCTGATCGTGAGCTTGTAGGAGTAGATCCACTTCTGGCTCTCCCAGTCCTGCCACTTGGCGAGGAATTCCTGCTGGATGGTCAGGTTCCCCTTGAAGGGGGCTGCCTTCGCCGACTGGGCCTGATCGTTCCAGGTGCCGTTCGGGCTCCCGGCCATGGCGATGCGTGTCAAGTCCGTGATGACGGTGCCGCGCTCTACCGGCAGTGTGTGCCCCTGCTGGTCGGCAGCCGAGAAGAGCGTGTTGTCTTCATCGGTGTTGTTGACGACGCTGCTCACCCCGTCGCCGCTGTGATCGAAGCCGTACTGGGAGAAGTCATTGACGTACACGCCCGACGGAATCGCCAGAATTTTGTCACCCTGCCCCGGGGTCTGACCGGCATTGAACCGGACCGCCCGATAGAGGCAGAAGCTTCCGTCGGGGCAAGCCTCAGCTCCCTGCCCATAGATCAGCTGCGGTTCGTTGGCGGCCACCATGTTCTCCTTCCGCATCCAGACGATGACGACTCGCTGGAAACCGTGAGTGATTCCTTGATCGCCATTAGTAATTCATCGGCAGGCTCGGATGTGTGATTTACGAGTGGTTGTTCGGGCGTGGCGTCCGGCATTGCTCCGATTCGGAGCTGTCTACGGTTCCCGCACTCGCGCAGAGCCGGTCATTGAGAACCGGCCCAGGCCCTGAAGCTGAGGGCTGTGCTTCCGTCTCGGTTTCCGTCTCATTCAGGTGGACGCCCCTGTACACAGACCGGCGTGCGCCTGCATCATCCGACGGCGAACCAACGGGAGGGGGACTGGACGAAGCGCGGCCGGGCCGAGCTGAAGAAGCGTGCGAGCAGGCGCCGTAGGAAGTGATCCGCGCGCGGTCCGAGACCTCTCGGCACCCAACTACCCCCGAAATGCCCCAGACCAGCCCGTGACGAACCCCGAGGGCCCGTACGTGAAGGTCCACTTGAGAGTCTGTGGGCGGTCGACCAGGGCGACGGCACCGCACGGCTCGACAACATCCCCTGGTTCGTTCGCGGCATCGCCTGCGGGGACGTCGTGGCCACCGAACCCGATGAGGAAGGGGTGCGGTGGGCCGGCGAGGTGGTCCAACGTTCGGAGAACGGCACCATCCGCCTCATCGTCCTCCGACACGGCGGTTCGGGAGCCGCACGGTTCCGCATGGTCGCCCTGGACGTCCCGCCCACCGCCGATCTCACCAAGGTCCAAAGGCTGCTCAAGCACGGGGTGACCAAGGAGTGGTGGCACAGGGAAGAGGGCTGCATCACCGCGCAGTGGCGGGCCGCCTCCCTCGACTGACGCCATTCAGCGCACCTGCGGCTGGGCCGTCTCTGGGCCGTCCGAGGTCGCTCGACAGCGGCCAAGGGCAACCAAGATCCCCGACAACACCCAGGGCAGGAAGAAATAATTATCCCTGTGCTGGGGGCGGTGGTGGTGGGCTGGCTTCGAGGCGCAGTTCCGAGTGGATCCGGGCCTGTGGTCTTGTCCGGGCTCGGTGGGCGAGGTCCTCGAAGTAGACCATCGCCTTGGTCGTCAGCTCGCGTTCTCGGTAGAAGTAGGGGGCCAGCACATCCCACATGTTCACGATGTTGGGCCCGTACGAGCCGATGATCAGCCGCGCCGCAGGGCCTCGTCGGGCAGGCTCCGGTATCCGGATTCCGGGGAGTGGTCCCGGGCCAGGTCCGAGCTGATGTACTCGATCGCGCGGGAGAACTCGGGCTGCCTGGTCTCTCGGAAGAGCTCCACCACGACGGGCAACACGTTTGAGTTGTTGGCGAGTCGAAGCTGCCGCGCGGATACGACTGCGGAGGTGGCGAGCGATATCACGGATATGGCCAGCGCCAACACGGTCGATGCCACAGAGAGGCTCATGGGTCGCAGGCTAGCCCCGTCCTCCGCTCACGAGTTGAGGGCATGACGTGGGCCGTGGCACCGAGGGAGCGGCGGCGGAGTGCTGTGTGGCACGATCTGCCGGGTGGAGTGGGTGACTCTCGTCGGGACGGGCCTCGGAGCGGTGCTCGGTGTCGGGGCGACGCTGGCCGGCGAGCAGTTGCGGTGGCGGCGATCCGTTCGGGACAGCAGGCTGCAGGACCGCCGGGACATGTACGTGGACTGTCTGGTCGCTCTCCGCCGGGCGCATGAGGCCATGCGGTTGGCCGCCGACGAGGACCACGTCGACCCGCAGACGAGGGCGGCCAGGATCCGGCAGGCCTTCCAGACGTCGGGGTGTGACGAAGCGCGTGAGCGGCTCATTCTCATGGCGGACGCCGAGGTATCGGACGCCATAGACGCTTCGTACCGCTCACTGCGCCGGGTCCGCGAAGCGCTGGCGTCCGGATGCACGGTGACTTCCGAGGAGTACCAGGCCGCCAGGCAGGCACACGGCGACGCGACCCGCGCGGCCCGCACGGTCCTCCGCCAGGACCTCACCGCCCTGGAGAGCTGACCGACTCCCGCACGGCCGCCCCGCCAGGCCGTCCCGTCCACAGGCTGCTCCCATGCCGCTGCCACTGATGCCGGGTCAGTCCGTCCCCGACCACGAGGTGTTCGCGGCGTTCGTCGCGCAGCTCAGCGAGGAGTACCGGCAGCGCGGGGACGAGGACGAGTGGGAGAACGCGACCTCGGGGCGGTTCCTCGAAGCGCTCAGTGCCTGGGTGGAGACCGGGCCCGGGTGGTACGAACGCCATGCGTGCGGTTCGGTGATCACCGCGTCGTGGGGGACGTCGTCGTCGCACACAGGCAGGAAGTGCTCGTCCGCCAATGGTCACGGCAGCAGCCCCTGCCCTCAGGGGAGGCAAGGGCAGGGGCTTTGCGTGCTGCTGGTGGTGCCGGGGTCAGTCCGTGCAGCCCGGGATCGGGTTCGGGACGCAGTTCGTGGGGATGTTGTGGGTGATGGTGGAGTCCGTGAGCGTGATCGGAACGTTCGTGCGGAGGCCGCCGGGCGCTGCCGTGGAGGCGTTGTTGCGGACGTAGCTGTGGTCGAGCGTGAGCAGACCGGAGTCGTTGAAGATGCCGCCGGCCTGGGTCGGGTTCGTGGTGGAGGTCCGGCCGTTCGCGCTGTTGCGGATGACCTTGCTGCCCTTGAGCTTGAGCACGCCGCTCGTCGTGGAGTTGTAGATGCCGCCTCCGTCGCCGCCCGGAGCCGCGACGACGTTGCCGCTGACCTCGGACTTGTCGAGCGTCAGGCCGGTCTCGTTCACGATCCCGCCGCCCGCGAAGCCGGTCGTGTTGTTCGCGATCTTGCTTTCGCTGATGTTCGTCGTTCCGCCGAAGTCGGCGAGACCGCCACCGCGGACGGTGGCCGTGTTGCGGCTGATGATGGTCGCGTGGATGGTGGCGGTGCCACCGTCCTGGTCGATGCCGCCGCCTTGGATCTGTGCGTGGTTGCGGCCGAACTCGGAGCCCTCCACGACCAGCGTGCCCTCGCTGAACAGCCCGCCGCCGACGGACGCGTTGTTGAACGCCACCCAGCTGCGCCGGATGACCGCCGTGCCGCTCGTGGCCACCGCGACACCGCCCCCGCTCACGCTGGCGGTGTTGTCGATCACGTCGACACCCGACAGCTTCAGCGCGCCCCCGCCGTCCACGAGGATGCCCCCGCCGTTGCCGGTGCCGGTGGTGGCGATGGTGGCGTTGCCGCCGCGGACGGTGAGGTCCTGCAGGCGGAGGTTGCCGCCGCTGAGGACATGGAAGATCCGGAACGCGGGGGTCGCGTTCCCGTCGCGGACGATCGTCGCGCCGTTGCCGCGGATCGTCAGCTCCTGGGAGATCGGCGGCAGGCCCTCACCGGTGCTGAAGGGGGTGGTCAGGTGGTAGGTGCAGTTACGGGCGAGGGACAAGGTCTCCCTCGGATCCGCGCCGACAATGGCGGCCGTCAGCGCGGCCGTGCTGCAGGAGACCGGTGTCGACGCGTCGTCGCCGGCAGCCGCCGGGCCCACCGACACGGACGTGAGAATCGCTGCCGCGGCCGCGGCCATGCTGGAGAGTCTGATGTATCGCATGACTCTGAGATGCGACATTCAAGAAGGGGTCGGTCAGATTAAATGACCCGATCACCCGGTCACGCCATGTGATTCCTTCGGTCGGCCCAGCCACCGCCGGAGTCTCACGGGACTTAGGAGTCCCATGGGTCTCACGGGTGCATCCGCGCCCCCTTGAGCACCTTGTCCACCGCGTTCCGCGGCCCGTAGACCGACAGCCCCACCACGTCCAGCTCCGCCGTGGGCACGGCCCGTACCGCCGCGCGGTTGTCGCGGTCGTTGCCGGTGGAGAACAGGTCCGCGGTGAAGAGGGCGCGGGGCAGGGCGCGGCTCAGGGCCCGGTCGTGGGCCGCCTTCAGCGTCTCCTTCGTGCCCTCGAAGACCAGTACCGGCTGCCGGAACATCGGCAGGTACGCCACCCCGTCCGCGTCCTCGTACGGCTCCCCGACCACCTCGGGGAGCGTGGCGCCGAGGCCGCTGACCAGGAACGCGGTGACGTTCAGCCGCTGCCAGGGCTCCAGGTCCGCGCGCAGCAGGACGGCGATCTTCGTGTCGAAACGGAGAGGTTCAGTGCTCATGGGACGAGACTGCCGAGCGTCGTACGACGCCGTCTTGTACGTTCTTTGCATGGCCGCCCGGCAGCCCGTCGCCCAGGAACTCCAAGGACTCCAGGAAGTCCAGGAAGCGCAGGAAGTCACCGCCTGGCGTCCGCGTGTCCCCGGTGTCACCGAGGTCTTCCACGCGCACTTCACCGAGTACGCCTATCCGATGCACGTGCATGACGCCTGGACGCTGCTCATCGTGGACGACGGCGCCGTACGCTACGACCTCGACCGGCACGAGCACGGCACCCCGGACGACACCGTGTCCCTGCTGCCCCCGCACGTCCCGCACAACGGCTCCCCGGCCACGGCGGCCGGCTTCCGCAAGCGGGTGGTCTATCTGGACGGGACGCTGCTCGGGGACGAGCTCATCGGCGCCGCCGTGGACGGGCCCGACCTGCGGGACCCGTTGCTGCGGCGCAGGGTCGGGCAGCTGCACTCCGCCCTCGCCCACCCCGGCGAGGAGCTGGCGGCGGAGAGCCGGCTCGCCCTGATCGGCGAGCGGCTGCGGGGCCTGCTCCGCCCCCGGCTCGTGGCCGAGCGGCCGGCCGACCCGGCCCTCGCCCGTGCCCTGCGCGAGCTGCTGGACGAGAGGGTCGCCGACGGGCTCGTCCTCGCGGAGGCCGCCCGGCTGCTGCACGCGCACCCCGCCCATCTGGTCCGGGCGTTCAGCGGCGCGTACGGCATCGCCCCGCACCAGTACCTGATGTCCCGCCGGGTCGGCCGGGCGCGCCGGCTGCTGCTCGACGGCGTGCCGCCCGGCGAGACGGCCACCGCCACCGGCTTCTACGACCAGGCGCACCTCACCCGGCACTTCAGGAAGCTGGTGGGGGTGACCCCGGGGCGCTATCGCGTGAGCAGCGCGCGGTACCTCACGTGACGTCGACGTAGTCGCCGGCGGAGGTCGCGCCGCCCGTGGTGGAGGTGGCGCCGAAGGTCCAGCGGTAGTAGCCGTCGGCGGACGCCTTGACCGTGGCCCGCAGGGCACCGGCGGAGTCCGCCCGCACGGTCTTCAGCGTGGTGTACGTGCCGCTGCCCTTCTTGCGGAACTGCAGCTTGGCCGCCTTGCCGCCGAAGCCGACGTACTTGTGCTTCACCCAGTCCGCGCGCGTGATCGCGCCCTTCACGGTGAGCGTCCCGCCCTTGGCCACCGGCTCGGGGGTGGCGTTGGCGGTGACCTTGGCGGCCCGCTGGACCTGCACGGTGCCGAGGCCGGTCAGGATCTCCTGGCTCTTCAGCCCGCTGCCCGACCAGATCTTCACGCCGGCCGCGATCTTCCAGGTCGTCGCGTCGTTGTCGGAGTCCAGCGTGGAGCGCGGCTCGATGGACAACTGGCCCCCGCAGTCGGCGGGCTGGGAGCCGTTGTCGCCGCAGCTCACACTGTCGAAGTAGATCCCGCCGTGCGCGGCGCCCTTGGCGGCCGTGGTGTCGTGGTAGAGGAACGGGAGCACCTGTGCGTCGGCGAGCTTGACGCCGGACGGCCAGGTCATCCGGAAGGTGAAGCCGGGCTTCACCGTCGCGCTGGTACCGACCACGACGGGCTTGCCGTTGTTCACGACCATCTTGGTCACCGTGATCCCGGTGTCGGCCGCCGCCGCGGACGGCACCGCGAACGCCCCCAGGGCCAGCGCCCCCACGAGCACCACTGCCGAGCCGGATGATCTGCCTGCGCGCATGCACACCTCTTCGAGAACGAGGAGAGAAGGTTGACCCCGGGTGATTCCCGGGGCTACGGCAGGCTAACAAGAACGGAGTTGGCGCTGCGCCGCGTACAGGTTCCGCGGCCGTACCGCGTCCCAGGTGCCGTACAGCTCCAGGCGGGAGTGCAGGTCACCGGTGAAGTCGGGTACGTCGGTCTGGTCGAAGTCGGTGACCGTGTTGAGGCCGACGGTCGCGGAGTACGGGGCGAGGCCGTCCAGCCTCATCAGGCCCGCGCGGCCGTTGGTGACCCGGACGTTCCAGTGGGTGAACCGGGCCCCGAACAGCGGCCCGGCGTTCGCGTCGCCGCCGTGCCGGCCGTTGTTGTCCACCGTGATGTCGGTGCGGACGTTCGCGAAGGGCAGACCGCGGTGCGAGTCGAAGGTGCCCATCCGCATGTCGCCGCGCGACCACACGTTGTACGACGACAGCCCCTCCACGTTGATGCCGTGGAGCTGGGTGTCGGACGGGGCCGGGACGGTGCGTTCCTCGATCGTGAAGTCCTCGATCAGGTTGTCGTGCGAGCCCTCGCGGCAGAAGTACGGGTGGTGTTCGCCCCGGCCGCCGACCCGGGTGCGGCGCAGGGTGCAGGCGGAGGCGGCGACCAGGCCGAAGCCGTTGTCGACGTTGCGGACCGTGACGTCGTCCACCCAGCAGTCGTAGGCGCACTGCAGGACGACCCCGTTGTAGCCCTTGTCGAGGAGGTGCGGGGACTGCGGGGTCTCCATGACGTCCAGGGTGAGGCCCTCGACGCCGGAGCCGGTGAGTTCACGGACGTGGGTGGTGAGCAGGGGGTTCCACTCGGGGCGCAGGTCGACCGGGAGCGGCCGCTCCAGCGTCACCCGCCGGCCGCGCACGGCCACGATCCGGACGGGCCATTCGTAGGGGACGTACGACAGCAGTTTGGTCTTGTCCTCCCAGTAGTACGACGCCGGGCCGGGGCCCCCGCCGGACATGTGCTGGAGGAGGGTGTGGGCGGGGTCGTCGGCGACGCGGAGCAGCACCAGGCGGCCGGGGCGCAGGCGGGCGGGGTCGGTGACGGTGACCGTACGGTCGCCCTGGCGGGCGGGCGCGAGAGGGGTCAACTCCTCCCATGCGTCGCGCTTGTTGCCGGTCCAGCCCTCGAACGGCCAGGCCTGCGCCCTGATCGCGGCCGTCAGCGAGTCCCAACGGGCCTTCGGCGCCAGCCAGATGAGGCCGCCCGCCCAGGACCACGCCGACTTGGTGCCGCCGTAGCGGGAGCCGTAGGGGCCGATCAGCTCTGTGAGGTTCTTCGTCGCGTACAGGGTCGTACGGCCGCTGCCGGCGCCGCGCAGCACCACGTTGTCGTAGCCGATCAGGATCAGGCCGTCGATCCGGAAGGTGCCGGGCGGGATGGTGACCGTGCCACCGCCGGCCCTGGCGGCAGCGGCGATGGCACGGTTGATCGCGGGGGCGCAGTCGGTGACGCCGTCGGCCACCGCGCCGTACGCGCGGACGTCTGCCACCACCGGGAGGCGGCGGATCCGGGCGGCTCCGGCCCGGCCGACGTACGGGATCTGCGGGTGGGTGAAGGGGGTGCGGGTGAACTCCCGCCACAGGGTGGGGACTTGGTTGTCGGAGGCGTGGGCCGTGCCACCGCCCGCCACTGCGGTCGCGGCCACCGCCGTGGCGCCGGCGAGCAGGGTCCGTCTGGTCATGCCGTGGTGAGCGGTACTCATTCCGTACGTCCTTCCATGCGAGTGAGTCATGGATGTGAACGACGTTCAGATCTGCGTCGAGCGTGAGCATGCCACGGCGGCGAAGTACTTCGAAAGAGTCGTGCAGAGGTCAGTCAGCAGAGCGTTCGATCAGATGGGTGAACGCGTCCAGATTCCGCGTCGGCTCGCCCCGGGCCACCCGCCACGCGTACTCCTTGCGGATCGCGGAGGCGAAGCCCAGCTCCAGGAGGGTGTTGAAGGCGCCGTCGGCCGCCTCCAGGACCTGGCCGAGCAGGCGGTCGAGATCGTCGGGGGTGACGGAGGCGAGCGGGAGCCTGGCGGTGACATAGACGTCACCGAGGCGGTCGACGGCGTAACTCACCCCGTACAGCTTGAGGTTGCGCTCCAGGAGCCAGCGGTGGACGGCCGGTTCGTTCTCGTCGGGGTGCCGGACGACGAAGGCGTTGAGGGAGAGCGAGTGCCGGCCGACGAGCAGCGAGACGGTCGTCTTCAGCTTGCGGGTGCCGGGGAGCTGCACGACGAAGTTGCCGGGCTCGGGGCTCTCCCACTCCAGTTCGGCGTCCTTCAGGACACCCTCGATGACCTGCGCGGCCTGCCGTTCCTGTGGAGCTTCACCCATGGAGCGAGCGTACGCGACGGCGGTGGGACTGGGTCGCGGCCAGGTAGACGTCGGCGGTGGCGGCGGCGGCCGTGTCCCAGCCGAAGCACTGGGCGTGCCGGGCGGCGGCACTGCCGAAACGGTCCGCCAGGGTCGCGTCGTCGGCGAAACGGCGCAGCACGCGCGCGTAGTCGGCGGGATCGTGGCCGCCCACCAGGAAGCCGGTCTCGCCGTCCCGCACGGCCACCGGCAGCCCGCCGACGGAGGCCGCGAGCACCGGCGTCCCCGCCGCCTGCGCCTCTATCGCCACCAGGCCGAAGGACTCGCTGTAGGAGGGCATGACGAGGACCGAGGCGGCACGGAACCAGTCCGCGAGCTGTTCCTGGCCCACGGGCGGACGGAACCGCACGACGTCCGCGATGCCGAGCCGCGCGGCCAGCTTCTGCAGCCCCTCCGGCTTGGCGAGGCCGCTGCCGCTGGGGCCGCCGACGATCGGTACGACGATCCGGGAGCGCAGTTCGGGGCGCTCGTCGAGGAGGACGGCGACGGCCCGGAGCAGGACGTCGGGGGCCTTCAGGGGCTGGATACGGCCCGCGAAGAGCGGGATCAGGGCGTCCTGGGGGAGGTCGAGGCGGGCCCGGGCGGCTTTTCGTCCGTCCGCCGGGCGGAACCGGTCGAGGTTCACGCCGGGGTGGACGACGGCGACCTTCGCGGGGTCGGCCGCGTAGTGCCGTACCAGCTCGTCGGCCTCTTCGGCGGTGTTCGCGATGAGCCGGTCGGCCGCCGAGACGATCTGGGTCTCGCCGATGACCCGGGCGGCGGGCTCGGGGGTGTCGCCGTCGGCCAGGTTGGCGTTCTTGACCTTGGCCATGGTGTGCATGGCGTGTACGAGGGGGACGCCCCAGCGCTGGGCGGCGAGCCAGCCGACGTGGCCGGAGAGCCAGTAGTGCGAGTGGACGAGGTCGTAGTGGCCGGGGCGGTGGCCGGCCCACGCCTGCATCACGCCGTGCGTGAAGGCGCACAGCTGGGCCGGGAGTTCCTCCTTGGCGAGGCCCTCGTACGGTCCCGCGTCTATGTGCCGGACGAGGACGCCGGGGGCGAGTTCGACGGTGCACGGGAGGCCGCCGGAGGTGGCCCGGGTGAAGATCTCGACCTCTATGTTGATCGCGGCGAGGCGCTGCGCGAGCTCCACGATGTAGACGTTCATGCCGCCGGCGTCGCCGGTGCCGGGCTGGTGGAGCGGTGAGGTGTGCACGGAGAGCATCGCGACGCGGCGGGGGCGGCGGGGCCGCAGGAGCCGGCCGGCAGCCGACGGGGAGCGGCGCACGAGCCTGCTGGCGTACTGGCTCACGTGGCGGTCCTCCTTTGTGCGGGCATGCCGTCGGGAGGGCATCGAGTGTCCTCCAGGGTGGAAACAGCGGAGGCACTGGTTCCCATTCCGGGGGTGGGTGATTTTGCCGGGACATTACCTTGGGTCGCTCAACCGTTCGAGGGTGGGATGCGTGGGGTGGCTTGGGGCCGAGGGTCGGGTGCGGGTGGGTGGGGGCTGAGCGCGCCCACGCGGCGGTAGCCGCATATCGACACAGCCCCGCGCCCCTTACGGGGCGCTTTACTCTCGTAGGCATGAATGCCCGCGCCGCTGCCCGCCCCGTGGGAACGGTGACGCGCGGGACCACCAACCCCAACCGGCTGCGTCGTATGGACCGCTGGATCGCCGCCACGCACGGGGCCGAGCTGCGCCGCGCGGAGGACCCCGTCGCGGTCGACCTCGGGTACGGGGCGTCACCCTGGACCGCCGTCGAACTCCTCGGCAGACTCCGTACCGTCGCGCCGCGTGCGCGGGTCGTCGGGGTGGAGATCGAGCCCGCGCGGGTCGCGGCGGCGAAGCCGTACGAGCGGGAGGGGCTCGACTTCCGGCACGGCGGGTTCGAGATCCCGGTCGCCGCGCGGCCGTTGCTCATCCGCGCGGCCAACGTGCTGCGGCAGTACGACGAGAGCGAGGTCGCCGCCGTCTGGGAGCGGCTGTGCGCGCGGCTGGCGCCGGGCGGGCTGCTGGTGGAGGGGACCTGTGACGAGATCGGACGGCGGCACGTGTGGGTCGCGCTCGGCGCGGAGGGGCCGCGGACGGTGACCTTCGCCACCCGGCTCGGCTCCCTGGAGCACCCCTCGGACCTGGCCGAACGGCTGCCGAAGGCGCTCATCCACCGCAATGTGCCGGGCGAGCCGGTGCACGCGTTCCTGCGGGACTTCGACCGCGCCTGGGCGGCGGCCGCGCCCTACGCGTCGTACGGCGCCCGGCAGCGGTGGATCCGGGCGGTGCGGGATCTGACGGCCGACTGGCCGGTGACGGACTCGCCGGCGCGCTGGCGGCAGGGGGAAGTGACGGTGGCGTGGGGGGCGTTGGCGCCGGCGGCCTGACGGGACCCCGGGGAGGGCGGGCCGGGGAACGATCTCGGTGAGTCGTACGTCACAAAGGCGGGGAGATCGTCATGTCCGGGGGGAAACCGGGGAGGAACCCACCTGCCGTTACCTCTGTCACTTTGCGACGCGGCGTGGCACGATCCTCCACGTATCGTAAGTTACTGACGGTTAATCAGTTTTGGGGGGTCGGGTCATGGGACCGGACAAGCACACCGTCCGGCCGGGTGGACGCGGGATCCTGGCGACGGCGGTGACGGTGGTCTGCGCGGTGACCGTACTGGCGGCACCCGGTACGGCGTTCGCGGCACCGAGCCCCTCCCCCTCCCCGAGCGCGTCGACCTCCTCGGGCGCATCGACCTCCCCGAGCCCCTCCGCTTCCCCGTCCGTGACTCTCCCGCCGGACAAGGACCTTGAGGCCGTGCGGGACAAACTGGACAGGCTCTACCATGACGCGGCCGTCGCCACCGACGCGTACAACGCGGCCGAGGAGGCCGCCGCGAAGCAGTCCGCCGAGATCGTCGAGCTGGCGAAGAAGATCGTCCAGGGGCAGCGGAAGCTGGACGGGCTGAAGGCGCGCGCGGGCCGGGCGGCCGCCGCCCAGTACCGCACCGGCGGACTGCCGGACACCGCCCAGCTGCTGCTGAGCGACAACCCCTCGCAGTTCCTGGACGGGGCCGGGCGGGTGCTCCAGGGCGAGCGGGCCACCAAGGGCCTGATCAGGGAACTGACCCAGACCCAGCAGGACTTGAAGCAGTACGCGGCGGACGCGGCCGACCAGTGGAACAAGCTGGAGACGGGCCGCAAGGCGAAGGCCGCCGCGAAGAAGAAGATCAAGCAGCGCATCGCCGCCGCCGAGAAGCTCGAGTCGACCCTGGAGAAGAAGCAGAAGGAGCGCCTCGCCGAGCTGGAGCGGGAGGCCGCCTACCAGGCACAGACCGCCTGGCTGGACACCGGGATACTCGACGAGATCCACACCAAGGCGTCCGCGGCGGGCAAGAAGGCGGTCGCGTTCGCCACCGCCCAGATCGGCAAGCCGTACGTGTGGGGCGCGGAGGGCCCGGACTCGTACGACTGCTCCGGACTGACCTCGCAGGCCTGGGCGAGCGCCGGGCAGCCGATCCCGCGCACCTCCGAGGAGCAGTGGAAGCAGCTCCGGCACATCGACGTGAAGGACATGCGCCCCGGCGACCTGATCATCTACTACGACGACGCCAGCCATGTGGCGCTGTACATCGGGGACGGCGCGATCATCCAAGCCCCGCGCCCGGGACGGACGGTGTCGATCGCCGGCGCCGGCTCGATGCCGATCCTCGGGGTGGTCCGGCCGGACGCCTGAGCGTTCCCCGTGCACGCTCCCTCGCGGACGACCCGTTTGACTGTGATATCCCTTTCGATATCCCTTTCGTGAGCTGCGCCATGTGACCCAGTGCACGCCAACATCCTTTGAAACCCGGGCGGCGCGTGACCTTCGTCATTCCCGCGGGGCGGCCCTCTTGCCCAACTGCGGTACGGCACGCGGCATATGCCAGAGGCCTGAGACAGGGCGACGTGGCTCACACCATTCCGTTGCGGTGGCCAGTACCGCTATGGTCCCCGTCTGGTGGGTCGAGGTCCCTCGCCCCGCCGTGCCCTCGGGGGGAGGGAAGGAACCCGACACGATGCCCGTACCCGTACCGCGGCAGAGAGCGATCCCGGCCGTGGAGAGTGGTCAGGCGCCGGCCGCCGCGCCCGCACAGGGCGGCGGCCCCCTCAAGGAAGAGGCCCACCGCACGGAAGCCGCCGTCGCCCACGCCGGCGGCACCACTCTCACCCTGCTGCTGATCGAGGACGATCCGGCCGGTTCTCCCGTCCTGCCCGAGTTGCGGGACGCGTCCGGCACCTCGATCCGCGTCCGCACCGCCCGCAACCTCACCGAGGCCGAGCGGCTGCTGACCGACGACGTCCACTGCATCCTGCTGGACCTGGCGCTCCCGGCGCCGGGCGGCCGGAACGAGGAGGACGAGCTCGCCGTGCTCAAGCACGTGCTCCAGATCGCCCCCCGGCACGCCGTGCTCGCGCTCACCACCTCCGGTGACGCCGAGCGCGGCACCGAGGCGGTGCGCGTCGGCGCGCAGGACTACCTCTTCCGGGACGAACTGGACGGACGGCTGCTGAGCCGCGCCATCCGGTACGCCGTCGAGCGCAAACGTTCCCTCACGGCCGAGCGCAAGCTCGCGGAGGGACGCGTGCGCGCCCAGGAGAACCGCCGCCTGGAACGCGGCCTGCTGCCCACGCCCCTGCTGGACGGCTCCTCGCTGCGCTTCGCCGCGCGCTACCGCCCCGGCCGCTCCCGCGCGCTGCTCGGCGGCGACTTCTACGACACCGTGCGCACACCCGACGGGACCGTGCACGCGATGATCGGCGACGTCTGCGGGCACGGCCCGGACGAGGCCGCGCTCGGCGTGGAGCTGCGGATCGCCTGGCGGGCGCTGACCCTGGCGGGGCTGTGCGGGGACGAGCTGCTCGGCACCCTGCAGGAGGTCCTTGAGCACGAGCGCTCCGACGAGGAGATCTTCGCGACGCTCTGCACGGTGGACATAGCGCCGGACGGGCGCCGGGCCGGGCTGTGCCTGGCCGGTCATCCCGCACCGCTGGTCGCCCGGCCCGGACGGCCGGCCGAGCTGCTGCCGTACGACAACAACGGGCCGGCGCTGGGGCTGCTGAAGGGGGCCCGCTGGCCGCGGATGCAGGTGGAGCTGGGCGCCGAGTGGAGCCTGATGCTCTACACCGACGGGCTGATCGAGGGCCGGGTGGGCTCGGGCGGCGAGCGGCTCGGTCAGGACGGGATGGTCGAGATGGTGCGGCGGCAGCTGGCCTCCGGGCTGACCGGGGAGGCGCTGCTGCGGGCGGCCGTGAACGAGGTGCGGCAGCTCAATGGGGGCGAGCTGACGGATGACGTGGCCGTGGTGCTGCTGGACCGGGGGTTGTGATCGGCCGCGTGCCGTAGGGTTCGGCCGCTCGCCGTGGGGGTTCGGCCGCGTGCCCGGCGTGCGGTTCGTCGTGGCTGGTCGCGCAGTTCCCCGCGCCCCTTCGGGGCGCGCCGACCGGGCGCGTCCCGGTGATCCGGTCAGCGGCCGCCGTTGTACGGGCCGTACGGGCCGTCGCTGCTGCTTCCGCGGCCGCGGCGGCCGAAGCCGCCGCCGGAGACCTGGCGGAGGGCAGGGCGGACGTCGACGAAGAAGACGATCGTGGCGACCAGGCCGGCGAGCTGGAGGAAGAGCATCGGGACCAGCAGGTTCACCACGACCGTGATGCCGAGGATGATCAGCCAGAAACCCTTGTTCTGCTTGCTGGCGGCCCGGTAGGCGTCGTCCCGGAAGAGCGCGGCCATCACCAGCGCCACCACGGCGAGGACCAGCATCGCGAGGTAGAGCAGCCCCAGGAAACTTGTGAAGCCCTGCATCAGCACAACGTCCACCACCCGATTCGGCTTGTTCCTACGCGGTCACCGTACCCGCTGGGGCCTTCCCGCTACACCGACAACGGGCCGGGCACCTCGGAAGTGCCCGGCCCGTGCGCGCTGCCACCCGTGCGGTTACTTGGCCGGCGGGGTGGTCTTCTTGGCCGGGGTGGCCTTGCGCGGGGCCGGGGCCTTCTTGGCGACCGGGGCCTTCTTCACCGCGACCGGCTTGGCCTCGGCGGCCTTCGGCTCGTCCGTCTTCTTCTCCTCGGCCTTGACCACGACCGGCTCGGGCTTGCCCTCGACGGCGATGGCCAGGTCCTCGATCTCGTCGGCGGCCTCGCCGCGCCAGGTCTTCACGGCCTGCTCGCCGTGCTCGGCGACCTTCTCGTAGGTCTCGCGGGCCTTGACGGCGTACTCGGCGGCCACGCCGACCTGGCGCAGCGCGAAGTCCTGGGCGGACTCGCCGAGCTTCTTGAGGTCACCGTCGAGGGAGACGATGAAGTCGTTGACCTTGGACTGGAGGCTGGCCTGCGCCTCCTTGGCCTTCACGCCGGCCTCCTTGGCACGGGCGGCGGCCTTCTCCTGGACGGCCTTCGGGTCGGTCTTGCGGACCGCCTCGATACGGGCCGGGGCCTCGGAGCGCAGCTGCTCGACCAGGCCGGGGACCTTCTTGGCCTGCTGAAGGGCCAGGTCGGCGGTGCCGGCGGCGAAGTAGAGCGGAGTCGGGTCGCTGAGGGTCTTGCGCAGGTCGTCGGTGATGGCCATGGTGATGGTCCTCCCGGATTCACGTTCGGCTGAGGGTTTTGTGGTCCGCGGCAGGGCGGCCGGCACGCTTGGCCGGCTCATCCGGCCGTCCGCCGTGGACCGGTCTCGCTGTCGGTCTCGCTCTTGCCTTCGCTGTCGGTGTCGTCGGCGTCGTCGCCCTTCACACCGACGGCGTCCGCGTCGTTCACGGTCTCCTCGCCCGATCCGAAGCCGTTCTCTTTCCGGAACGACTCGTAGATCTGGAGCAGCACCTGCTTCTGCCGCTCGTCGAGCGTGGGGTCGGCGAGGATGACCGCACGGGTCTCCACCTCGTTCAGATCCCGCTCGGCGTCGAGGATGCCGGCACGGACGTACAGCGTCTCGGCGGAGATCCGCAGGGCCTTGGCGACCTGCTGGAGCACCTCCGCGCTCGGCTTGCGCAGCCCGCGCTCGATCTGGCTCAGGTACGGGTTGGACACCCCGGCGGCATCGGCGAGCTGCCTGAGCGACAGCTGCGCGTTGCGCCGCTGTTCGCGCAGATACTCACCGAGATTGCCGACGTTGAGCGATGCCATGCCCCCACAGTGCCCCACCCTCGCTAACAATTGCAAGCACCTGCTTGCAAAAGTGTGTCGTGTCATACCCGGACGGCCGCAGCTGACCTGTCTCTGTGATGTCCGGCCATTTGGTGGGGTGCAAGGTGGCCTCCGCCTGCCTCGAGTACGGTGACTCGGCATGATCGAGTCCGAGATGGAGATCAGCGAGGATCTGGTCCGCGACCTGCTTCGGGAGCAGCATCCGGACCTCGCCGAGCTGCCCATCCGCGAGGTGGCGGGCGGCTGGGGCAACCAGATGTGGCGCCTCGGTGACGAGTTGGCCGTCCGGATGCAGCGGATGGACACGAGCCCCGATCTGCAGCTCAAGGAGCGCCGGTGGCTGCCGGCTCTGGCCGCGCGCCTGCCGCTGCCGATTCCTGTCCCCCTACGGGACGGTGCGCCGTCCGAGCGCTTCCCCAAGATCTGGACCGTCATGACGTGGGTCGAGGGCACGCCGCTGGACCACGGCTCGATCACTCGCGGCGACCACGCGGCCGAGACGCTGTCGGAGTTCCTCAGGGCGCTGCACGTGGAGGCGCCCGCCGACGCACCGACCGCTTCGGACTTCGGCGCTCACCCCAAGGACTGCACGGGCGGCTTCGAGCACTTCTTCCAGGACGTCGCCCCTGCCGACCTCGCCGACGAGATCCGTGACGTCTGGGGTGAAGCGGTGGCGGCCCCGGGATGGGAGGGCCCACCGGTGTGGGTGCACGGCGACCTGCATCCCGCGAACGTCGTCGTCGCGGACGGGACACTGGCGGGTGTCGTCGACTTCGGCGCGCTGGTCGCCGGCGACCCGGCGTGGGACCTCGCGGCCGCCTGGGTGCTACTCCCCGCGGGCGGCGCCTCACGGTTTTTCAACAGCTACGCGCAGGCGGACGAGGCAGCGGTGCGACGGGCGCGCGGACTGGCCGCGATGAGGAGCCTGTTCCTGATGGCGATGGGCCGAGCCGGAGATCGCGGCCTGCCCGGAGGCAAGCCGAACTGGGGGCCCGCAGGCCGGTCCGCACTGGATCGTGTCCTGAAGGGCCTTTGACGTCGGCATGGTGGGACCGCGGTCTGAGAATCTCGGCGACGGTGCTCGAAGTCGAGCGAGTTACGGATGCCGCCACGGCAGGACAGCTACCCGGCCTCGGCGTCGCGTGTGCGCTGGTAGTGGCGGCGGGCCTTCAGCCTGTTGCCACACACGGCCATCGAGCACCAGCGGGCGCTGTTGCCCTTGCTGCGGTCGAGCAGGAAGAGCCGGCACTCAGGGTTGGCGCAGGGGCGGAGCCTGCCGGGCATCGTCTCCCGCAGCGCACCCCAGGCCAGGACCGCCTCCGCCGCCAGCCGCCGCTCCACCGGAGCCTCCAGCTCCCAGGACACTCCCGCTTCCGAAGGCTGCGGGCTCAGCACGACGCCCTTCAGGAGCGGGGCGAGCGACTCGGCGGGCCGGCTGCCGCGCACCACGTCCTGCAGCACGTCACGCGCCCGCAGCAGCTGCCGCAGTTCCTCGCCGCCGCCACTGCCGCCATGGGCCCGCTGCCACACCGCGGCCGCCGCCGGATCCGCCAGCTCGTCCGTACCGACGCCGTCGACCACCGGCGTGCTGTTCAGCAGGTCCAGCAGCGTGTCGTGATGCCCTCGGTCGACCACCGTCATCACCGTCATCACCGTCCCTCCTAATCTCCATGGACAGTTTGACAGGTTAGAACCACCGTTGCTTGATCGCGGACGGGTCCGGTCATCACCGCTCCGCCAGCAGCGCATGGCAGGAGGACCAGGCCGGGTGGCTCAGCAGGGGGCGGAAGCGGGTGAGGAGGGTGAGGAGCTGGGGTCCCCACTGCTCACGGAAGGGCGGGGAGATCCGGGCGAGGTCGAGTTCGTTGGCGGCCGTCAGCTCGGCGAAGTCCCGGCGTTGCCGGGGCTCGGGGACGCGGGCGAGGCCGGTGAAGCGGTCGTGGACGGCGGCACCGGCGTCGGCGAACGCCGGGTAGGTCGCCTTCCGGTCGCACGAGGCGTGGAGGTACACGAGGGCCTCCGCCTCGGCGCCGATCACGGCCGTGAGTTCGGCGCGGCGGTCAGGTGCCGGGGAGAGCAGTGCGGTGGGGAAGCCGTCGGTGCCGTAGAACGCGTGGCAGAGGCCCGCGAGCCGGAGCGCGGGACGGGCGCCCCACCCGGCGAGCTGCTCCTCGACGCGCCGGAGGTGCGCGAGGAGCGTCCCGCCGGGATGCGCGATCCCGGCGGCACCGAGGTCCCGCAGGAGGGCGACGGCTTGGGCGGAGGCGGCGGGAAAGTCTGCAGGCGAGTCGGCAGGGAATTCGACAGGGAATTCGACAGGGAATTCGGGCATGGGCGGGTTCCTTCCGTCAACGGACGTCGGCGCCTGGTGGCCGCCCGTCAGCGATGAGCCGCCAGCCACTCCGTCAGCACCGCGAAGTCCGCGTCCGTCAGGCCGAACTCGTGGTCGACCCGGTGGAGCAGGGCGGGCTGGTGATGATGGGCGGCCACCCAGGCGCGGTCGGCCTCGGTGAGCTCGTCGTCGATCCAGACGAACGGCCGCTGCCCCGCCCACGCCGTCAGCGGCCGGGTCTTCCAGTGCAGCAGGGCGGGCGGCGCGTCCTCGTCCGGCCACTCCACGACGGGCAGCGGGGGCAGGCCCAGCCAGGGGGCGACGCAGGAGTTCGCGTCGTCCATCCAGGTGGTGGCCCAGACGAGGTCGCAGCGCAGGGCGGCGAGGCGGGGGCCGAGGGCGGGGTCGACGCGGCTGAGGAGGGGGGTCGAGGGGGCGGGGTGGGTCCCGTAGACCGGATAGGGGCGGTCGGCGGGGGCGCCGAAGGGGATGAGGGTGCCGTCGATGTCTAGGAAGAGGAGCATCGGGGGTCAGGATCGCAAGAGAGGGGTGGAAAGGGTAGTAGCGCGGCTGCGGGTGGGGTGTGGCACCGCCTCTCAGAAAGGCAACGGTCTCGCGTGCACCACGTCCAGCCGCGACACCGCCCTCGTCAGCACCACGTACAACCTGTGCAGCCCCCTCTCCTCCCCCTCCGCCACCGCCGCCGGTTCCACGGCCACCACGTGGTCGTATTCGAGGCCCTTGACCATGCTCGCCGGGATCACGGCGACCCGGGCGCCGAGTCGGGCCGGGTCGGCGGCGGTGATGCCCGCGGAGGCGAGGGC
The DNA here is from genome assembly GCF_043201555.1 of Streptomyces sp. NPDC048288. NCBI lineage: Bacteria > Bacillati > Actinomycetota > Actinomycetes > Kitasatosporales > Streptomycetaceae > Streptomyces > Streptomyces sp. NPDC048288. The sequence continues at coordinate 85,431 of NZ_JBICZD010000013.1, read as the reverse complement.
CTCGCGTACGGCGGCCGTCTCCGGGTCCGCCGCGATCACTCCGATCGAGCCCTCCCGGGCCAGGGCCTCCCGGACCGCGGTGACCGTCGTCGCGTGCACGTCGTCCGTAGGGCGCAGGTTCAGTTCCCCGTCTGTGCGGAACGACCTGGCTGGGGGAACGTCCGTGCCCAGCTGCCGCAACAGTCGGTTGGTGAGGTCGACGACCGCCGCCGGGACGCGGAAGCCGGTGGTGAGCGGGACGACGCGGGCGCCCGGCTTCCCCAGTTGGCGCAGGACCGTGTCCCAGCTCCGCGCCGACCACGGGGTGGTGGCCTGGGCCAGGTCGCCGAGGACGGTGAGTGAGCCGAAGGCGGCGCGGCGGGCGATGGCCCGGCACTCCATGGGAGACAGGTCCTGGGCCTCGTCGACGACGATGTGGCCGTAGCCCTCGGGGTGTTCGATCAGCCCCGCGACCTCGTCGAGGAGGACGAGGTCGGCGGTCGACCAGCGGGCGGACTTGTGGGAGCGGGGCGGGCGGGGCCAGGCCACGGCCCGCTGTTCGTCGTCGGTCAGGATCCCCTCGGCGGCCCGTGCCAGGGCCCCGCCGCCGCAGTCCGTGAGGAGTTCGGCCACCACCTCCTCCGGCCGTACCTTCGGCCAGACGGTGTCGAGGTAGGCGCTCATCGCCCGGGACCGTTCCAGCCGGCGGGTCCAGGCAGCGGGCTGCGGACCGGCCCGCCGTTCGGCCTGGAGCTGTACGGCCCGCATGGCCCGCCCCCGTACCCGCTCGCGGCCGACGGCGTACGGCGGCTCCTCGCGCCGTACCTCCTCGACGATCCGCGCCAGGACGGCGGCGCGCACCCGCCAGGTGTACGTGCCGTCGGAGAGCGACAGGCCGTCGATGCCGGCGGTCGACACATGGGCGTACAGCGCGCGGCGCAGGACCTCGGCCATCCGGGGGTCGTGCTTGAGCGCGGCGGCGCGGTCGGGGTCGGTGCCGGTGGCCGGGTGGCGGCCGATCTCGTCCCGGAGGGTGGTCTGCCGTACGCCGGTCTCGCCCAGGGCGGGCAGCACCTCGGAGATGTAGGAGAGGAAGGTGCGGTTGGGGCCGAGGATGAGGAGGCCGGAGCGGCGGATGCGCTGGGGGTGGGTGTAGAGGAGGTAGGCGGCGCGGTGCAGGCCGACGGCGGTCTTGCCGGTGCCCGGGGCGCCCTGGACGCAGACGGAGTCGGTGAGGCCGGCGCGGACCAGGTCGTCCTGGTCGGGCTGGATGGTGGCGGCGATGTCGCGCATGGGGCCGACGCGGGGCCGTTCGATCTCGTTCGTGAGCAGCGCCCCGGTCCCGGCCTCGCCCTTGCCCAGACGCTCGTCCTCCAGCCCCGTGAGGTCGGCGGAGTCGCCGCGGCTGCCGGGGGCCCAGCCGAACCGCCGTCGTACCGCCACGCCCTGCGGGTCGTCGGGTCCGGCCTGGTAGAAGGCGCGGGAGACGGGGGCCCGCCAGTCGACGACGAGGGGCGGGGCGGTCGGCTCCTCGCTGATCCGCAGCCGGCCGATGCGGTAGCTCTGCCCGGCGTGCTCCCCCGCCTCGAAGTCCAGCTTGCCGAAGAACAGCGGCCCCTCCGGCAGCTCGCGCATCTCCTTGGCCCGGCTGCGCAGCCGGTACCCGAGCACCTCGGCGTCGGCACCGGAGGCGGAGACGTCCTCACCGGTGACGACGTGCTCGACGGCGCCCTCGACCATGTGGGCGAGGGCGGCTCGGCAGAGGTCGTGGTAGGCGCGTTCGCGGTCGAGTTCCTGCTGCATGACTCCACCGTAAACGAATCACTTAACCGAGTCACATTCTTAACCCCATCTCACCGGGTCTCGGCCAAGGCCTCCGCCAGCCGCCCGAACGCCCGCTCCGCCGCCCGCACCGCGTCCTCCCGCACGTCCTCCACCCGTTCCCCGCCCGCGATCCGCCGCCAGTTGTCCCGCGCGAGGATCCGCTGTACGGCGATGATCTGGCCGGCCGCGAGCCGCGCGTCCAGGGTGCCGCCGAGCGCCTCGGCGAGTGCGGCCTCCGACCGCTCCAGGTAGGCGTACTGCCGGGCGACCAGGGTGGGGGTGCTGTTGAGCAGGGTGTGGAAGGCGAGCACCTGGGGGTGGTCGTTCAGCCCGGTGATCGGATCACTCCGCCGCAGCCCGTCGAGGAAGTGGTCCCGCACCACCGCGACCGGCGACTCGGCGCCCGCGACCAGCCGCGCCGCCTCCGTCTCGTGATCGGCGATCCGGTGCAGGACCAGGTCCTCCTTGGCCGGGAAGTACCGGAACAGCGTCGGCTTGGAGATCCGGGCCGCCGCGGCCACCTCGGCGACCGACACCGCGTCGAACCCCTTCGCCAGAAACAGCCGTACGGCGGTGTCCGACACGTCCTCGTACATCCGCCGCTTCTTGCGCTCACGCAGGCCCATCTCACCCATGGGGCGAGCCTACGCAGCGGGAGTCGGTCCGGGCGCGGGCTCCTGGCGCCAGTGCGGGCGCTTCGCGAGGAGCCACAGGTCGTCGAAGTGCTTGGTCCAGGTCGCCACGGCCGCCTCGGCCACGCCTTCCCGGGCCCATACGTTCAGGTCGGTGCGGTAGCCCTTGGGGTCGTAGTACTCGTCGCCCTGATGCAGTCGCATCCGCACGGAGAGGTCGTACAGACCGTGCAGCACCTGTTGCCGGTTGAAGATGCAGATCTTGTCACGCGGGATGCCTGGATAGAGGCGGTACTCACACTCGACGCGCACCCGGCCGGCGTCCGTTAGCCGTTCCGCGAGCTGGGCGAGTATGCCGTCGTACTCGCGGCACCGCTGTTCCATGCGCTTACGGAAATCGGGGTCGTCGACGGGCATGTCCCGCTCCCCCACCTTGGAGGGCACCAACGCCCGGACCGGGGCACGGACCGACGACGTCAGCTCCTTCACCTGGTCGTAGCGCACATAGCCGACGAAACTCAGCAGTGCGCTGCCGAGATAGACCTTGCCCAGCAACAGGACCCGGGTCACCACCGGCTCGACGCGCTTCTGAAAGCGCCTCAGCCGCGCTACTCCACCCTCATCCGCCGAACCACCGCTCCGCCCACGCCCCCTCCGCGCAGCCCTGTCCGGCCGGCACTACAGGATCGAGGGCGAACGGGTATTCGGAGCACTCATGTTCCTGCTAGGCCAGAGCGCGAGCAAGATGGGGGTTCACCGTGCCCCGGGCGGGCAGGCCCATGGAGCCTGTGGCCGCCGTCAGCGTCATGGCGTACGAGTCCACGGCCCGGCGGACGTTGGGCGCGTCCAGGCTCGCCCCGGTGACCAGTCGGTCCAGGTCGACGTAGGCGGAGCGGACGATCTCGATCCAGCGGTAGACCCGCCAGTCCTGCTGCCAGTCGTGGGTGAACCTGGGATCGAGTCCGCGCTCCCAACGGCGGAACATCCGATCGCGGATCTCCGGCCGGGTCGGGGTCAGGTGCATGTGCCGCACCAGGTCGTAGAGCGGGTCGCCGACCAGGGCCATCTCCCAGTCGATGATGGTGAGGGCGAGCCGGTCGTCGCGGCGGACCAGGTTCCAGGGGTTGAGGTCTCCGTGCAACAGGGCCGAGTCACGGCGGCTGACGCGGTGCCGGGCAAGGATCTGCCGCAGCCGGGCAGCCTCGGGGAGGCCCACGAAACGGGCCAGTTGCTGGGACTCCTTGGGAAGGCCCGCTACCAGGGCGACGAGTTGCTCGCTCAGCCAGTGGTAGAAGTCGGGCTCGCCGGAGGCGGGGTCCAACTGCGTGTGGTCGACCTCGGTGAGTGCCGCCAACTGGTCGACGAGCCCGTCGGCCTCCTGCGGGCGGAGACCGTGCACGGGGTGGTCGGGTTTACGGTCGCCGCCGCCCGGGCCCTCGTAGGTGTGGATGGCGAAGCGGTCCCGGGAATAGGCGAAGAGATAGCGGGAGTGGCTCTCCCCCAGCGCCAGGACGCGAGGCGCGGCCACGGCGGCTTCGGAGCGCTCGATCGCCCGCAGCACCGCGTGCTCGCTGAGATAGCTCCGCTCACGACGGCGCAGGTGCGGCACCTTGCGGCGGATCACCACGGGAAAGTCGATGCCCGGCACCCGGATCACCGAGTTGAGGTGCGCGGTGCCCTTGAACACCTGGCGGGCCGGTGCGGTTCCCTCCAGGAACAGGGCCGCACGCACCGCGGAGTGCGGGAAGGCAGGGTGCTCAGGAACCCGCCGGTCCGGCCGCCAATCCATGACGTCGGCGATCCGGCCGTGCCCGGCGGACCCGTAGGCCGGCGCGGAGGCTACCCAGCGGAACAGGACACGCTCGATCTCCCGGTCGCCCGGCACCGTGCGCAGCCGCAGCGGCTCGGCGCCCGCCTCCAGTGCGCGGCGGACGGCCACCGTCGCCGCCCGCAGATTCTGCTCGTCGAAGGACTCCGCCAGAGACTTGGCGGCCCGCATCACGTCCGGGTAGACGGACTGGGCCCGTTCGAAGTCCAGATAGTGGCGCAGATCCTTGTGCACCCCGTGGGTGGCGGCGGGCCGCACCGCCCGCATGGCGTCCACCCACGCATCGACCACCTCGTCCCACTGGTGGTCCGGGTACTGCATCCGGACCAGGTGGATGGCGAGGTCGTGCAGCGGGTCACCGAAGGTGGCCAGCTCCCAGTCCACGCAGGTGAGCAGCGGCCCACCGTCCGGCGAGGTGATCAGATTGTCGCGGTGCAGGTCCGCGTGGAGAAGGCTGTAGGGGCGCCGGGCCAGCGCGGGGACCCGCTCGGCGAAACGGAGCAGGGCGTCCTCCGGAATCCCCAGGGCGGCGAACAGCCAGCCGAAAGCGGGCCCGTTGGCCTGGCGGATCTGGAGGTCCGCCATCCGGGCCAGCGTCCGCAGGAAGCCCTGGCTGTCCGTGTGATTCCGCGGCCAGTCGGACGGCAGCGGCGGCAGCGAGCTACCGCGCACCTGGGTCATGCGGGCGAACAGGCCGACCAGATCCTCGAGCAGGACCGTGTCGACCGGCTTGCCGTTCTCACAGACGCTGGAGAGCGGGACCCCGTCCACAAAGCTGTGGATGGTGAAGCGATTCCCCTCGAAGAGGCACTCGGGCACATTGGGCAGCACGCCCTGGATCGCCCGCAGGATCCGCGCCTCGTTGTCCCAGGTCCGGATCACCACGGAGAGGGCGTCGGTCCTGCGCACCCGGACGGTCACGGCGGTACCGGATTCCCGGCCAAGCAACCGGGCCATCGGCTCCGTCAGGGGGAGGACGTAGTTCTGGTTGTGGAAGCCGCTGCTCGCCTGCCCCTGCTCCGCCGCATGTCCCAGAAACGCCTCGTACTCGTCGTCGAGCAAAGGCCTGCTGGTGTCTCTCCCGGTGGCGACAGGGGGGAAAGGCGGTGCACCCACTCATCACTCCGGGGCGGTACGCGCGCGACTTCGCGTGGATCGGGCAGGGAAACGGTATTGCCAGGTGACGCACGACACGAGTCGAGGGGCGGTGGAGTGACCCTGATGGGTGATGGGTCGCTCAGCAGTGCGGTCGCCCGTCGGTACGGTCGTCCGAGGCCGGCTCTTTAGCCATCCCTAGTACGCACGCGACCGAGCAGTTACTCAGACGACTTCGGACTCTAGCGCAACAGGGGCCCCTCCAGATCACAGGGCCGCTACGCCTGAGAGGCGAGTAGGTTCCAGACCGACTCGAACCACCGGGTCGCGTTGTCGACGAAGGCCGAGCCCGTCGAATCCGGATCCGCGTCCCGGACGTGGTGGGTGAGAGTCGCGCCCACGCCCAGCACGTCCACGGCCTCGACCTCGGTGCCGTCCTCCAGGATCACCGTGCGCGGGATCGGCTCGTAGAAGCCGTGCAGGACCTCGTCATGGTTGATGACGTAGAGCTTGAAGGTCGGCGTGAGTTCGGTGTGACGGATCTGCAGATCGATGTCCGACACCAGGTTCTCGGTACGGAGCTGGTCCAGGACCGTACGCAGGGAGCCGGTGTGGGTCCGGGTGATGGCCTGCAGACGCCGCGGCAGGCGCGGGTCGTCGGGGTCGAGCTTGTTCCGGGGGTACGGCATGGCGAGCGTCTCAGCCGGGAGGATCATGCGCAGGGTGATCCTCCGAGGCCTGATGATGCGGGCCCGGATCCGCTCCGCCTGGACCCGGACGTGCGCGTCCAGGCTCTCCGAGGTCAGGGTGGCGATGTCCAGGGCGACCTCCTTACGCTCGAATGCCTCGGCGATGAGCGGCCCCAGTGTCATCGGATGGCGGGAGCGGGTGGCCCGGGGCGTGGAGGACTGTATGCGCTGGCTCCGCAGCACCCGGGAGCCCTTGCCCTGCCGGGACTCGATCCAGCCCTCGGTGCGCAGTATGCGCAGCGCCTTCTGCACGGTGTCCCGGGACACCTCGAACTCCTGCGCGAGCGTCTCTTGCGACGGCAGGAAGGAGTTCAGTGGATAGGCACCGTCGGAGAGCCGGACCCGGAGCTCGTCCGAGACCCGCCGCACGGCGCCGCCGCCCTCGTTCGCCCGGTTGGTCACGTGCCGTACGTACCTCTTCGCGTCGCCTGGCAAACAACTTCCAGTCAGGCAAGCAGTCAGCCAACTACCCACGTTACTGGATCTAGTTGACCGGGCATCCCTGCCACGAGCAGTCAACCAATCAGTCAACTGGCCGACTTGATGGGTTGACTGGGCTTCGCGATACGAGGGGGGTGGAAAGCCATGACTGTCCACGTGCTCGGGGTCGGCGTGCAGATCGACGATCTCATTCAACTGGCCTTCTGGGTCACGGGTTTACTGGCGTCCCTGGCGGCCTGGGTGCGCAGGCGTCGGCGGCACAGGCGCGAAGTCCCGTCTAGTGCCGCAGTATCTCCAGAAGCGGCCGCAGGGACAGCACGACACAGTCCGCGCCGGCCTCGGTCAAAAGCTTGGCTTTCCGTTCGTTACGCGCGTAGCCCAGGAAGGGGACCCCGGCCGTCCGGGCCGCCTGGAGGTCCGTCGGCGAGTCGCCGATCATCAGGGCCGCGTCGGGGGCGGCGCCCATCGCCCTGAGGGCGCGGTTGAGGCAGTGCGGGTCGGGCTTGAGGTGGCGCAGGTCCCGGGTGCGGCCGTAGATGTGCGGGGCGAAGCAGGGGGTCAGGTCCCGGTCGTCGAGGTAGGCGCGGACCACGCGGGGCGAGTTGTTGGTGGTCACCGCCATGCGTACGCCGCGCGCCCGCCAGGTCTGGATGAGGATGTCCGCGTACGCCGTCGGCATCGCCGTCGACGTGGCCCGCAGTTCCTCCTTGGTGAGACGTTCCTCCAACTCCGCGACCAGGTCACTGCCAGGGTGCCGACGGTCCACCGCACGCAGCACGAGGTGCGGGTCGAGCGTGTTCCGCTCGGTGTCCGTGACCAGCCCGTGCAGGCCCCGGACCATCAGCCACTCCACCAGGTCGTCGGCGACGACCTCCGCCGAGTGGCCCGCGAACAGACGGCAGATCGGCCCGTCGAAGTCCCAGAGGACGACTCGGGCGTTGCTGATCAGTTCCGTGAGCTCTTCGATCGTGTTCTTGCTCTTGGCTGCCACCAGTTCAGTCTGCGTCGCATCAGAAGTCACTAGGAGAGTGTCAGGTCCGTGGTGATGGTTTCCCAGAGGGCGTCGAACCACTTCTGGGATTGCTCCACGAACGCGGCGTCCCGTGAGCCCGAGCGCTTCTCGAAGGAGAAGAGCAGAGATTCCGAGCCGACGGCGTCGTACATGTCGAGCATGCCGGCCTCCGTCTGCTCCTCGCGGCGCGTGACCATGTAGTAGGCGAAGAGGGCCTCGGTCTCGTTTAGCAGGTACAGCTTGACCGGCGGGGTGAACGGCAGTGCCCTGAAGGTCACGTTCACGTCGATCTGGTGGGTGGAGCGGAGGCCCTGGAGGTTGTACTGGAGGACCTGGCCCTGGGCGTTGCGCATGCCGAGCCAGCGGGTGTGGACGGTGTCGTCGTCGCCCTCGACCGCGGTGGGGAAGGCGAGGGGGATGTCGCGGCTGGGGAGCAGGACGCGGACGTCGACACGGTCGGGGCGGAGCCGGCCCTCGTGGATCATGCGGAGCGGCTCGGCGAGCGCCGGGAGCAGGCTCTGGGCGGTGAGGCAGGCCGCGTCGATACGGACGTGCGGGGAGGAGAACGCCTCGGTCATGCGGGGGCCGAGGCCGACCATCGTCGGCTGGGGCTCGTCGTGGGTCGGGCGCGGCGGCTCGGCGATGCGCGGCGGGCTGCCCCGGCTGACGCTGCTGAGCAGGCCGTCGTCCTGGAGCGCCCGTAGCGCCTGGCGTACGGCACCCCGCTCGACGCCGAACTCCTCGGCCAGCTCGGCCTGGGTGGGCAGACGGTCGCCCACCTTGAGGTCGCCCGTGCGGATGCGTTCCCGCAAGGTGTCGGCGATCTCCTGAGGTGTGCTGCCGGTGTTCACTGCCACGTTCTCCTGGGTCACGACCAAACGCTACAACTTTGATCCATCTAACGGGAGTTGTTTGAAGATTGGTTATAAGTAGTAGCCAACTGGGGACAACCTAAGCAGAGTTGGTTACCAACTTGATTGAGTTGGTGGAAGCTTTGCTTCCCGACGATGGGGGAACCGTCATGCCCGCCGCCCTCACTCTTCTCTCCGCCGTGTTCGTCCTCGGCTTCGAACAGATCGTCCAGTCGAAGTACGGTGCCACTGGCATTATCGGTCTGCTGTTGCTCACCGTGGGGATCAAGGCCAAGAGCCCGGCGCTCAGTTCCGCCGGCGCGATCCTGCTCGCCCTCCTGCTCACCAGCCCCGCGTGAGCATCCCTAGGCGTTCAGCTTCAGTTCCGAACTGATCGTCTCCCACAGGGCGTTGAACCACAGGTGGGACTGTTCGACGAACGTGGTGTCCCGCAGCCCCGCGCCCTGCTCGAAGGCGAAGAGCATCGACCGCGTGCCCTCGGCGTCGTACGTCTGCAGGTGCTCCTGGCCGATCTCCCGCTCATGGCGCCCGAGCGTGTAGTACGCGAACAGCGCCTCCACCCCGTTGAGCAGGTAGAGCTTGACCGGCGGGGTGAAAGGAAGGGCGCGGAAGGTGACGTGCACGTCGATGCCGTGCGTGGCGCGCAGCGCCAGCAGGTTGTGCCGCAGCACCTGGCCCTGCGCGTTGCGCTGGGCCAGCCAGCGGGTGTGCACCACGTCCTCCGCCGAGGCCTCCACCGCCGTCGGGAACGCGAGGTCGATGTTCCGGCTCGGCAGCAGCACCCGGACGTCGACCTTGGCCGGTTCCAGTCGCCCCGCGTGGATGAGCCGCAGCGGTTCGCCGATGGCGAGATTGAGCGAGACCGAGGTCAGGCAGAGCGCGTCGATCTCCACGTGCGGGGCCGCGAAAGCCGCCTCTATGCGGGGGGTCAGGGCCACCATGGTGGGCTGCGGCGGCGCCTCCGGCCCCACGGCAAGCCGCAACGGGCCCGGATCCGGGGCCACCGTCGCCGGAGCGCCCTTCGATATGTTGGTGAGCAGGTGCTCCGACTGCAGGATGCGCAGCGCCTGGCGCACGGCACCCCGCTCGACCCCGAACTCGTCGGCCAGCTTGGCCTGCGTGGGCATGCGCTGGCCCGGCCGCAGCACCCCGGATCTGATCCGGGTGCGCAGCGCGTCGGCCACCTCGCGATGGGACGCCTGAGGCCGCTGTGACCTCTTCCGCCCATTGGCGGCGGCGTGTTCCGGCTCCACGGACAAACAGTACAACTTCCCGCCATCTTTCGTCAGTTCACGGGAAGGTGGTTATGAGTCGCTTCCAAGCGGAGATAAGTACAGTGGAGTTGGTCGCCAACTCTCGCAACATGGTCAAACTTCCTCGGCGGTTGGCCGATCGGGTTCCCTTCCGGAGGGGAGCCGGGAGCCTGGTCAACCAGGACGGCCGTCGGGGCGCACGACCAGCACAGTCACAACTGAACACCGACAACCGAACATCGGCAGACCCGCACAGTCACAACTGCACGGCCACAACTGAACAGCTCGCTACGGATGAGCAGCACCGACAGCAACACATCTGAACATGGTGATTCAGGCACCCGTCGCCGGAAGGAAGGAGAACCTCAGAAGATGTCCGGGCACCACGGCCGCCCGGACGTGCGCAGCAGGGCGTCGGCCTCCCGGGCGGCGCCCACTCGCTCTTCCCGGACCCGTCCCAGCGCGTGCAACCGCGCCACGGACTGGTCCCCGAGCCAGACGCTCGCCAACTCGGCGATGTCGAGGGTGAGTTCCGGGGCGTCGGTGGTCGGGGTGCAGGACGCGCCTTCGGGGGAGGCGTCCAGCCGGAACCGGCCGCCGGCCAGCCCCTGCCGGTCCACCACCTCGAGGACCAGCGACCCCGCCGTGTCGTACGTGCGCGCCTCCAGGGCCCGTACGACGTCCAGGATCCGCACCCACAGCCAGTCCGCCTGGGTGGTGATCCGCGCGGCGCGCGGGTCGGGGAGGTAGTGCGGCAGCAGGTCGTCGGGCGACCGCCAGCCGCTCTTCACCGTGGTGATCCAGTCGACCGAGCACAGGTAGTGCCACAGGGCGCGCTCGGCGGCCGGGGTGGCCGCGAGCAGCCACTTCACGTCGGCCGTGTTGTATGGCTGCTTGTCGTGCCAGTTGTCGTCCGACACGTACGACACGAGCCCCTCGACCTCACCGGCCGCCGACCGGTACGCCGCGTAGAACGGCTCGGTCCACTCGGTGTCGAAGCGGACCGCGCCCGTGTTCGACTGCCACCACAGCTCGTTGCGGCTGACCGCGCCGGGCGTGCCGCGGCGCACCCGTTCGTGGAGTTCGGGGCCGAGCTTGCGGACGTCCTCGGCGTCGACGAGGTCGATCCGGGCGCCGCCCTCGGGGCGGGACCAGCGGGGGTCCAGGCCGGTGCGGGGGACCTCGACCGTCCACTCGGTCAGCGTGGTCGCCGGGCCGAAGCCGTAGCGGCCGTAGATCCGGTACTCGGCGGCGATCAGGGTCGCGACCGCGTCTCCGCGTTCCTTCGCCGCGGCGAGGTCCTGGCTCATCATGCGGGTGAGCAGGCCGCGGCGGCGGTGGGTGGGGCTGACCGTGACGTTGGAGATGGCGTCGGCGGGGAGGGTGGCGCCGCCCACCGCGGTCAGCTCCTGGTCGAAGGAGCGGAACGTTGCCACGCAGCGGGGGCCGTCGAAGGCGCCGAGGAGTCTGCCGGGGACGAATTGCCTGCGGCGGGTGTCGAGTTGGTCGGGCGTGAGCACGGGTTGGCGGAGGAAGCCGGTGGCCAGGGCTCGGTGCCAGTCCGCGAGCTCGGACTCGGTTATGGGGCGGACTTCGACGTCGTCGGTCATGACAGCACGGTATGTGTTCGACCGGGGCGGTACTGAATGAATTTTCGCCGCGGGTGGGTGGGGGTTGAGCGCGCCCACGCGGCGGAGCCGCACATCGATACAGCCCCGCGCCCCTAAATGACTAAAGACAGGGCGCTCAGCCTCACGTCAGTAGGTCGTCGACCTGGGCTTCGCCCTCCCTGTACCTGCGGGCGATCTCTCCGCTCGAATCGTCCGCCGTCCGCTGCAGGCGCTGCCTCCGACGGGACACCTCCTGCTCGTAGCGCACCAGGCGGCCCATCGCCGCCGTCAGCTCCGTGTCCGTGCGGGCCTCCAGGTCGGAGAGTTCGACCTCGGCGAGCATGTCGGCGGCGAGGCGGCCGTACTCCTCGTTGTGGGGGGTGCCGAGGGTGACGTGGCGGGCCGAGGAGCGGTGGCGGGCCGGGGCGTCGGTGAGGATCTCGGGGAGGCGGTCCACGACGGAGGCGGCGCCGGCCGGGGAGCGGCGGGCCAGTTCCGCGCGCAGGATGTCGATACGGCCCTGGAGCAGCCGTCGTACATAGCTGAGGTCGGCCTCGTCGCGCTGGGCGTCCCGGCGCAGGACGCGCAGTTCGGGCAGGCTCAGGCAGGTCAGATCGTGCTCCGGCGGCTCCGCGGGCAGCGGGATGCCCTCGCCGCGCGGTGCGGGCGGCCGGGGCAGGTGCTGCGCGGCCTGCGCGCTCTGCGTGCCCTGAGTCCTCAGTCGCCCGGTGCTCGGTGTGCTCATACGCCTCTACCGTCCCCTCGACCGGTGTGTGGAAGCATGGTGCCACCCCAACTGGCCGCAATGTGACCGAGTGCCCCCGAACGGCCGTAGATGTGGGGTTAAGGATCAATAATGGGTCCCCTGTGAGAGCCTCCGGAGCACCGGGCATGATGGTCCGCATGCGAGCGGTGGTACAGCGGGTGGACGGCGCGAGTGTCGTCGTGGACGGCGAGACGGTGGGCTCGATCGAGGGCGAGGGGCTGTGTGTGCTCGTGGGCGTGACCCATGAGGACACCAAGGAGAAGGCCGCCCAACTCGCCAGGAAACTCTGGTCGATCCGGATGCTGGCCGACGAGAGGTCGTGCAGTGACATCGACGCGCCGCTGCTCGTGATCAGCCAGTTCACGCTCTACGGCGACGCGCGCAAGGGGCGGCGGCCGACCTGGAACGCGGCGGCGCCCGGCGAGGTGGCCGAGCCGCTGGTGGAGGAGGTCGTGGCACAGCTGCGGTCGCTCGGGGCGACCGTGGCGACCGGGCGGTTCGGGGCGCAGATGCGGGTGTCGCTGACGAACGACGGGCCGTTCACCGTCCTGCTGGAGATGTGAGCAGCTCCCGGCAGTCGCGGGCCACGCCCGCCATGCCGAGCTCCTCGGCGGCGGCGAGGGCGGTGCGGGCAAGGTCATGGGCGGCGGCCCGGGCGGGTCGGGTGCGGGCGGTGCTCAGCCGGACGCGGGCCTCGTCCAGGCGGAGCCGGGCCATCTGCGCCGGGTAGCGCTGGACGAGCCGTACGGCCCGGCCGAGGTGCCCGAGGGCCGTCTCCGGCTCCCCCGCGAGCAGGGCGAGCAGGGCGCTGAAGCGGGCGGCGGGGCCCAGCAGCACGGTGGGCCAGCCGGCCAGGACCAGTTCGTCGCCGTGCGCGTCCAGGAGGGCGCGCAGCGGCGGGACGTACGCCGACAGCTCGGTACGGCGGTCGTCGGCGCGGGCCGCCAGCTCGGCGCAGACCTGGGCGAGGACCGCCGCGGTGGGCAGCGCCCAGCCGCTCGGCGGGAACCGGGTGAAGTCGTCGGCGTCGGCGGCGAACGCCCGCAGCTGGTCCAGCGCCTGCTCGTACCGCCCGGTCTCGCACAGGGCCAGGGCCAGGCCCGCCCGCCACACCGGGAAGTAGCCGCGGCGCTGGACGCCGGCCATCCGCGGGGAGGCGAACAGCTCGGGCAGGCGGCCCTGTTCGTACCGCAGCCAGAACTCCTGGCCGAGCACGGTCTGGCCGAGGGTGTCGGCGGGCATCGACAGCCCGGCCTCCATCGAGGCCGCCACCTTCCCGGCCTCCCCGAGGATCCACACCTCGGCGGCGGCGAACTCCCCGCGCCACACGCTCATCAGGGCGTCCAGGGTGTGCTGCTGCCAGTGCGCGAGCCGGCTGCGGTGCCGGGCGGCGTACTCGCGGTGCCGGCTGAGGGTCGCCTCGGCGGCGGGCACCCGGCCGGTGCGCAGCTGGTCGATGGCGAGGGCGACCAGCGCCTCGCCCTCGAAGTAGGCGGAGTGGGAGCGTACGGCGGTGTCGCGGAGCTCGGTGGAGAGGGCGAGCAGACCGCGGGCGGGCTCGAAGTCGTACAGCGCCCAGCGGGTCTCGGTCAGTACCTCGCAGCGCGCCTCGTCCCCGATGCCGCCGCCGCGCGGGCCGGGAATGGGGAAGCGGCGGCCGTGCTCGCGCAGCTCCGCGAGCGTCTGGCGGGCCAGCCGGGCGCCGGTGCGGGGTTCCGCGCCGGTCATCGCGGTGTCGTCGCCGATGGACATGGCGAGCTTCTTGGCGCGGTGGGCGGAGAGTTGCAGCCGCAGTTCCACCGCGCGCGGGTCCTCGCGGCCGGCCAGCGCGGCCAGGCAGGCGTCGATCCGGAAGAGCAGGTCGCGGTCGACCTGGCCGGGGTCCGACCAGCGGCGGGCGCTGCGGACGACGGCGTGGGCGCGGGCCAGTTCGTCGCTGCCCGCGGCCTCGTAGGCGGCCTGGTAGTGCTGTCCGGCCTCGTACATCTCGCCGAGGAGGTGGCGGGTGTCGCCGCGTCGGACGTGCTGGTCGAACTCGGCGCCGTAGCCGCTCGGGCGGGCGGCGGCCGGGGGCTGGACCGGGTGGTCGGCGCGCGGGCGGCGCCGGGCCGCGCGGGCGGGCCGCCCGGTCCCTGTACGCCCCGTACGCCCCGGGCTCTCCGGGTGCCCCGTGCTCTCGGTGCTCTCCGTCCGCTCCGTGCTCTCCGGGCGTCTCTCGTGCGGTTCGGGGGTGGGTGGCAGCAGGGCGAGCAGGGCGCCGTCGGCCCGCAGGGCGGCGTCGCAGCGCTCGGCCAGCAGCCGGCCGGGAGGGCGCAGGCCGTTCTCCACCCGGCTGAGGTAGCTCTTGCTGTAGTGGACCCGTCGGGCGAGTTCCGCGAGGGAGATCTCTGCGGCCTCCCGGCGGACGCGCAGCGCCTCGGCGAACTCCTCCTGCGGTGTCACGGCCCTCCCTGCGGGTCCCCTGCGGGCGGGCACGCCGCTCACCGGGTCGAACACGCGCACACCGTGTCCAATTGGTCGCCGCCCGTTGCCAATTATGGAGTGTCAACGGCATATCTCGCAGCGTCCTTCCCGGACTGGTCGAGACTGGGCGGCACCGGCTGGGACCGGCGCGGGTCGACCGGGGAACCGACTCACGCCGGCCCGGACCGACCGGCCCGCCCCCTCACTGTCGGCGGGGGCCAGGTGGGGGGCGGATGCCGGGGATCCGGTGGGGCAGGCGGGGGGAGCCGAATGCCTCGGGGGGATCCGGATGCGGGGGCCGGTCGAGGTGGCCCGGTGGAGCAGGTCGTCGGGCCCTAGGGCTCGACGATCACTTCCTGGGCCGCCGCCGTCCCTCCCGCGACCAGCCGGGCGTCGGCCGGGACGTTGCGCTTGACCAACGCGAGGGCCACCGGGCCGAGTTCGTAGTGCCGTACCGACGTCGTCACGAAGCCGATCTTGCGGCCGTCCTCGCCCTCGTCGGCGACCCGGATCTCCGTGCCGGCCGGCGGCAGGTGCACCTCGCTGCCGTCCAGGTGGAGGAAGACCAGGCGGCGCGGCGGCTTGCCGAGGTTCTGCACCCGGGCGACCGTCTCCTGGCCCCGGTAGCAGCCCTTCTGCAGGTGCACCGCGGTGCCGATCCAGCCCAGCTCGTGCGGGATGGTGCGGTGGTCGGTCTCGAAGCCGACGCGGGGCCGGTGCTGCTCGACACGGAGCGCCTCGTACGCGAGGAGGCCGGCCGCCGGGCCCGCCTTCGCGGCGTACGACTCCAGGTCGGCCCGGGGCAGGAAGAGATCACGGCCGTACGCCGTCTCGCGGACGACGGCGCCGTCCGGGACCTCGGCGATCGAGCCGGCGGGCAGGTGGACGACGGCGAAGTCGTCGGTGCGGTCGGCGACCTCCACCCGGTAGAAGAACTTCATCGACTCCAGGTAGGCGATCAGCGCCTCCTGGGTGCCGGGCTCGACGTGGGCCCAGACCGTCGTACCGTCGTCGACCAGGTACAGCGCGTGCTCGATGTGGCCGTGCGCGGAGAGGATCAGCGCCTCGGTGGCCTCGCCGACCGGCAGGTCGCTGACGTGCTGGGTGAGCAGCAGGTGCAGCCAGGCGAGACGGTCCTCGCCGGTGACGGCGACCACGCCCCGGTGGGACAGGTCGACGAAACCGGCGCCGTCGGCGAGGGCGCGCTGCTCGCGGAACAGGTCGCCGTAGTGGGCGGCGACACCTTCGTCCACGCCCTCGCCGGGGACGGCGCCGGGCAGGGACAGCAGAGGGCTCTTCATGTACGTAAGCCTACGACTCGGTAATTGAAGTCTGGACGGATGCGCCCCTGGTTCTCTTCACCGCGCAGTCCTTGCAGCGGCCGAAGATCGCGAAGTGCTTCATGTCCGTCTCGAAGCCGAACTCCCGCCGCAGCTTCGCGGTGAACTCGGCCGCCACCGCCACATCCGCCTCGATCACGTTCTCGCAGTCGCGGCAGACCAGGTGGATGTGGTGGTGCCGGTCGGCGAGGTGGTACGTCGGCGCTCCGTGCCCGAGGTGGGCATGGCTGACCAGCCCCAGCTCCTCCAGGAGCTCCAGGGTCCGGTAGACCGTCGAGATGTTGACCCCCGACGCGGTCTTGCGGACTTCGCCGAGAATGTCGTCGGGGGTCGCGTGCTCAAGGGTGTCCACGGCTTCGAGCACGAGTTGCCGCTGCGGCGTCAGCCGATAGCCGCGCTGCCTGAGGTCGCTCTTCCAGTCGGTGCTCACCACACCACAGAGTCTAGGACTACTTGAAGAAAGCGATCCCGTCGTCCGGCATGTCGTCGGGGAGGGCCTTGGCCCAGCGCTCGACGTCCTCCGGGGTGACGACCTTCTTCAGGTGGGCCGACATGTAGGGGCGCAGCTCGACCTCGGGGGTCTGCTTCTCGCCGACCCACATGAGGTCGCTCTTGACGTAGCCGTAGAGCCGCTTGCCGCCGCTGTACGGCGCGGAGGCGGCCGTCCGGGCCACGGCGTCCGTGACCAGGTCGATCTGCGGCTTCTGGTCGGCCATCTCGCCGTACCAGATCTCGATCACACCGTCGTCCCGGGTCATCGTGACCTCGACCCGGCGGTTGCCGTCGATGCGCCAGAAACCGTGCTCCGTCTCCAGCGGGCGGACCTTGTTCCCGTCCTTGTCCAGCACCCAGGTCTGGGAGTGGTACTCCAGGAAGTCCCGTCCGTCGTGGCTGAAGGTGGCCTCCTGGCCGAAGTTGCACTTCTCCGAGCCGGGGAAGTCGTGGACGCCCGCACCGGCCCAGTCGCCCAGCAGGAAGGCGAGCGGGACCAGGTCCTTGTGCAGGTCGGAGGGGATCTCGATCATGAGTGGTGGTTCCTAAGGAGTCAGCGCTGGCCCTGGTAAAGCTTCTTCACGGTCAGCCCGGCGAAGGCGAGGACGCCGACGCAGACCAGGACCAGCAGGGTTTCGAAGAAGATCTCCACGGGTGCTCCTTGAGCGAGGGTGGGCGTACACGTAAAAGAGCCGGGCCCCAGCTTACGCGGCCGGGGCCCGGGGCTCTTGGCGAGGTACACCCCTACGGAGTGCCCCGCGGGTTCAGGCGAGCAGTTCGGCCTGGAGGGTCACCGTCTGCTGGAAGGGAACGGCGAGGGCGCTGCCCTTCCGGGTCTGGATGATCACCGCGACGGTGTCGCCGGAGGCGAGGTAGGCCTGGCGGACCTGCTCGGCACCGTACGGCTTCGCCTCGCGGGTCGCGATCGTGTGCACGTCCGTCACCTCGGCCGCCCTCGGGAAGGCGTCGTCCCGCTCGTAGGCCTCGCCGCCGCGTACCCGGTAGAACGGCGCCTCGTTCCCGGTGAGCTCGTCGCCGAGCACGTGGTCCGCGACCGCCCCGGTGCTGAACTGGAGCAGGTAGACGCGGGTGTGCGTGCCGTCGGCGGTGGTCCAGCCGCGGGCCGCGATGTGCCGCAGGCCGTTGTCGGTGAGGTGCTGGTTCACGTCCTCGCGGTCCGGCGCGAGCGAGAACTCCTTGAGGAAGGTCTTCGTCGCCAGCCAGCCGTCCGTCCCCTTCAGCGAGGCGTCGGCGGTGGCGCCCCGCGGCGCGGGCAGCAGGAGTTTCCGCAGGTCGGCGTAGTGGCTGCCGGCCGGGTTGCGGGCGTCGTCGTTCGGGCCGGGGCTGCCGGAGGGCAGCGGGGGCCGGACCAGGACGGGGTAGTCCCAGCGGCCGTCGGCGTGCGTGGCGAGACCGGGTACGTCGGTACGGTCCAGCCGCGTGATGCCGTACGCCGTCCCGGACCCGACGACCGCGAAGACGGCCACGGCGGAGGCCCAGCGCAGCGCGCCCCGCAACCGCCGCCGGTCCTTCTTCGGCGGCTCGGGGTACGCGAGCGCCTGGGGTTCCGGCTGCGCCTCCGGGTGGAATTCCGACTGAGGCTCCGGGTGGAGTTCCAGCTGTGGCTTCGGGTGGAGTTCCGGCTGTGGCTGTGGCTGCGCCTCGGCCTCGGGGAGGTCGGTGGTGGACTCCGGCGGGTTCACTTCCATGGTCATACGGACGCCCCCGGCTCCTTGATGCGGTCGAGCTGTGCGCGGAGCATCTCGGCCGCGCCCTCCTTGTCGAGCGGCTTGGCCGCGGTGGCCGTGGCGGTGACCAGGACGTCGCCCACGTAGCCGGAGCAGAACATCATGTCGAGCTTCTCCTCCGAGTCGGCCGGCGGCAGGAAGCACGCGGTCGAGTCCTTGAAGCCCTCGATCTCCGGGCCCTTGCGGAACACCTTCAGCGCGTCGAAGAACTCCTTCTGCACGCCCGCGATGGACCGCACCGCCCGTGCGTTCCCCATCCGCGCCAGCACGAACTCCATCGTGAACTGGTCACCCGGCGTGCCGTTCGTGCTCACGTAGCTGCGCATCGCCATGCCCTTGACCGGGTTCCGGTCGATCTGCCGCTCCAGCTCCCGCCGCTGCGAACGCGGCAGGTCCTTGACCGACTCCTTGCGCAGCAGCGTCGCCTCCCGGCCGGACAGCGCCACGTCCGACCCGAACTCGGCCATGTCCGGGCCGCGCAGGTAGGTGTCGCCGTCGTACGGCAGCAGCATCCCCGGCAGCCCGGTGACCGCGGCCGCCTTCGCCCCCTTGGACGCCTTCGGCAGGCTCCAGGAAGGAGCCCCGGCATCCCGGTCGGCACCCCGCACGGTGACGACCGTGTAACCACCACCGGCCAGCACCGCGACGATCAGCACACCGGTGGCGGCGAGAGCCGCGATACGACGGCGGTTGCGGGGGCGCTTGGGGGCGGGGGCGGGGTCGAGGGGGGCCGGGTCGAGGGGGGCCGGGGCGGCGGCCGTCGGGTCGGTGGCCATCGCGTCGGTGGCCATCGCGTCGGTGGAGGCCGGGTCGGCGGGTGCCGAGTCGGCGGAGACCAGATCGGCGCGAGCCGGATCGGCGGAGACCAGATCGGCGCGAGCCGGATCGGCGGAGACCAGATCGGCGCGAGCCGGATCGGCGGCCTTCGGGTTCGCGGCCGTCGGCAAGGGCGCCGTCGGGCCTGCGGCCGTCGGCTCGGCAGCGGACGGCTTGATGAGAGACGGCTCGACGGCCGACGACTCGACAGCCAGCGGCTCTACGGTCGGCGACTCAGCAGCAGTCGGCTCAACGGCGGTCGCCTCGACGGCCGTCGGCTCAACGACCTTCGGCTCAACGGCGGTCGCCTCGACGGCCGTCGGCTCAACGGCCTTCGGCTCAACGACCTTCGGCTCAGCAGCCGTTGCCTCGACGGCCGTCGGCTCGGTGGTCGGCGCCTCGACGGCCGTCGGCTCGGTGGTCGGCGGCTCGGTGGTCGGCGGCTCGGGGCTCGTGGGGATTTGCGGGTTGTCGCTCACAGCTGCTCCATCTGCCGTTTCGCGAGGTCGAGCACCTTCGCCTTCGGGATCGGCTTCGTGTCGTAGATCCAGACCTGCATCTCGATGTCCCCGCGCCACGCGTGCGCCTCCGCCGTGTACAGGCTCACGCCGTAGGCGGTGTCGGGCTTGGTGTGGACGTACGCCATGCCGTCGCCCGTGCCGGGTATCGGCCAGCTCTCGGTGGTGAAGTCGTCCGTCGGCTGGGCGTAGTAGTAGCCGTCGTCCGCCGCGTCGGCGGCCTCGGTGCCGGTCTCCTCCTGGCGGAACTGGACCAGCCGGATCTCGACGTTGTACGTGCTGCCCTCACGCCAGTTGGTGACGGCGGCCCGGCGGAACTCGTTGTCCCCGGCCAGGCTGCGGAAGGCGCCCGCCGGGTACTTGAACGACTCCGCGTACTCGCCGAGGTCCATCCACCCGTCCTCGCCCGCCTCGACCAGCCCCTTGCGCGCCCCGCCCGGCTTCTTCAGCAGCAGCTTGCGCAGATCGCCGTCGACCTTGACCTCGCGGTCCTGGGCGGCCGACAGTGGCTCCGGAGCGGCGCCCTTCGCCTGCGCGACCGACGGCTGGGAGAGCGGCGGCAGCGCGGTGGGCTCACGGTCGGCCTGCACGAGGTAGCCGACACAGGTGCCGGCCACGACGCCCAGGACCGCGGCGGTGGCGATCAGGACACCGGCACGGCCCCGCTTCCGTTTCCGTTTTTCGGCAGGCGCTTCGAGCGGCGCTTCGAGCGGCGCTTCGGGTGGTGTCTCGGGCTGTCTCTCAGATGGTGTTTCCGGTGCGTCCAATTCGTCCCCCTTTGCGTACGGGAGCGCTGATTCCTTGATCAGCGCTGCACAGGAGACTCACGGAAAACTCGGTGAGTTGTACAAGGATTAATTACGATCAGGACACCGCGGCCAGCCACACGGTCACCCCGGCCGTCAGGAAAAGCACGACATTGAGGGCGATCCGCCGGTCCCCCATCCGCAGATGGACCCTGATCGCACCGGCCTGGAGCACGACGAACCCCACCGCGGCGGCCACGCCCGGCCAGGATGCGACACCGGTCAGACGCGGCAGCACCAGACCCACCGCGCCCAGCACCTCGACGGCCCCGATCGCCCGCACGGCCGGCATCGGGGTGTCCGCCACCCAGGCCATCATCGGCAGCAGCCGCTCCCTGCTCCGTACGACCTTCATCCCGCCTCCGTAGAGGTAGAAGAGCGCGAGCGGACCGGCCACGGCCCAGTACGCGGCGCTCATGAGCCGGCGGCCGGCTCGGTGGCGTAACGGCTCATGACCTCGGCGCTCGCCTGCGGGCTCGGCGGCCCGCCGGTGGCGAACAGGTCCCGCAGGTCCCGGAAGTACTGCACGTACAGGTCGGGCGTGAACGTGCTGAGCATGACGGCCGGTTCGCCGGTGACGTTGGCGAAGGTGTGCGGGGCGCCGGGCGGCACCATGACGAGGGTTCCGGCCGTGGCGTCGTACTCCTCGTCCCCGACGGTGAAGCGCACCGAGCCGGAGATGACGTAGAAGCCCTCGTCGTGCCGGGCGTGCCGGTGCTGCGGCGGGCCGGGGGTGTGCGGCGCGAGGACGGACTCGGCGAGGCCGAGGCGGTGGCCGGTGGTACGGCCGTCCTCCAGGACCCGCATCCGGGTGGTGCCGAGCATCAGCACCTCGCCGTCGCCGGGGCCGACGACGGATACCGCGGGATGGTCGTTGTTGTCGTGAGTCGTCATGCTCCGATTCCACGGCCGGGGTGGTCCGGCTGTCCAAGACCTGTTCCGCCGACCCGATACCCGATCGGTATCGTCGCTGCATGGAAAGGCTGGAACTGCGGACGCTGCGCTACTTCGTGGCGGTCGCCGAGGAACTCCACTTCGGCCGGGCCGCCGCACGGCTCCATATGAGCCAGCCCCCGCTGAGCCGTGCGATCAAGGCACTGGAGACCGAGACCGGCGCGCCGCTCTTCGAGCGGTCACCTGCAGGGGTCGCCCTGACCCCCGTCGGGGCCGTCCTCCTCGACGAGGCCCGCGCGCTCCTCGACCAGGCCGACCGGCTGCGCGTGCGGGTCGCGGCGGCGGCGGGGACCGCTGTCCTGACCGTCGGCCTCCTCGGCGACAGCGCGGATCCCGGCGTACGGCGCCTGGCCCGCGCGTACCGCGAACGCCACCCGGGCGTCGAGATCCGCATCCGCGAGACCGACCTGACGGACCCCACGTGCGGGTTGCACGCGGGTGGCGTCGACGTCGCTCTCACCCGCGCGCCGTTCGACGGAACAGGGCTGGTGGTCAGGGAGTTGCGGGCCGATCCGGTGGGCGCGCTGCTCCGGGCCGACGATCCGCTGGCCGGCCGGGAGAGCCTGCGGCTGGCCGACCTCGCCGACCGGCGGTGGTTCCGGTTCCCGGAGGGCACGGACCCGCTCTGGCAGTCGTACTGGAACGGCGGGGAGGCGCGGGAGGGGCCGGTCGTGCGGGCCGTCCAGGAGTGCCGGCAGGCGGTGCTCTGGAACGGCACGGTGGGCATGACCCTGACCGGCCACGACCCGGGAGACGGGCTCACGGTCGTACCGGTCACCGACATGGCCCCGAGCCGGGTGGTGGTGGCGTGGGCCGAGGGGGACGGGAATCCGTTGCTGCGGTCGTTCGTGCGGGTGGCGGTCGCCGCCTACGGCTGATCGGACGATCGGATACTCATGGTCCGGCCGCCGGGACCGGCCTGCTCGATCCGGAACGGCTCTGCGGGGAGGGGCAGTTGGGCGGCATGGAACGACAGACGGTTCCGGCCCGATCACGCCCGGCGAGGCCACGTGCCGGAGGCAGCTCGTAGGGGGATGCGGGGCGTCCAACGTGTCGTAGACGCCCTGTCCGTGGGCCCAGGTCTCCAGGTCTGCAGGTCTCCAACTGCCCGTGCCACTCATCGGGTTCCTGGAGCGGAGTGCGCAGCGCGGCTTCGGAGAGAAGCGCACGGTACCGCCGACACCGCTCCCGGAACCGCGAACCGCTGCCCGTGGAATGTGTGGAAACGGCGCCGCCAGACGGGGAAGAACCGGTCCTTCTCGGCGTGCCGACGCCGCCTCCCGGCCGTCCTCGTAGCAGCCTCGACCCGCAGAGTAGTCCAACTCTCGCATTTCGTATAGATGTTGGACAAAAGGAGCGAATGCCATGGAGCCCGGAACCCTGCTCTACGACACCGCAACCGACCAGGTCGGCGAGTACCAGGACCAGTCGGGGCCGTACACGATGCTGCGTCCCGTGGGGGGAGGGAGAGAGTGGCAGGCCCATCCGTCGACGCTGCGGCCCGCCACCGACAGAGAGCGGCTCAGTGCGGGCGTACGCGCGGCGAACGACCGTACCTGGGCCGTGCCGCCGGATCCCGAGGACCTCAGCCGACCGCCGTGGCCCGTGCCCGGCTGTGCCGAGTGCACGCATCTCGACGGCCGGCGGGAGACCGCCCGCGCCACCCACGACCACAGCGCGGCCACCGACGCGAACGCGCTGCTGCGCCGGCACCGGCGGGCGGAGCACCCGTGACCCGCCGTGGCCTCCGGTAAGTGCCGTACGTGATCGCGCGGGACGCGGGTGCCGCACCCGAGTACGCGGCGCGGTGCGGTGCGTGTCGGGGGCGGCGCACTCACGCCGGCGCGGAGCCCTCGCCCGGCGGCCGGCGGATCAGGTGCAGACAGACGACCGAGGCGACGAAGGTCCGCCGTTCGGAGGCGTCCAGGCGGGGCGTCATCTCGACGTCGTACTGCTGCAGCCCGATCCATGAGTCGACGGTGCTCACCGTGACCCGGCCGAGGATCTCCGGCGGGGGGCCGCCGCTTCCCGGGTCGGTCTCCGTGAGGTGCCATTCGACGGACGCCGGGTTCAGCCGCGTGAGGAGGAGTTGGCGACCTGGTTCCGTCCGGAGGCTCAGCTGCAGGGACTTGATGAGTCCACGGGCACCGGCGGCGCCGATCTCCCGGTCCGCTCCGTCGGTGAAGCGGAACCGCACCGGCCCGAACTGCTGGAACGGCCCGATCCAGGAACGCTTCTCGATGCGGACGACGACCTCGCCGGACGTTCTCGCGAGGACGAAGTGCGTGTGGTCGATGTCCGTGACCTCGGCGAGCGGGGTTCCCTCCACGGTGGACACCGCCAGGGCGGGGCCCCGGTACGTGCGCCACTTCGAACGCTTAGGCTGCCCCACCACGACGGCTTCCGGCGCGAACAGATCGGGTTCCGTCATCGGTCGCCCCTCCCCACCCCGGCTTCCCCTCGACCGGGTACGTCCACTGTGGCCGAGAACCCCTCGGATCCCCACCCCTCGGGAGCACATCGACGCCCGCACCGCGTTCCGCAGTACGTCGTCAACAGCGTCGCCGCGGGCAGCGGCGGCCGGCTCCCCGCCAACGCCGGCGGGGCCGCCCACGCGGTCTGGCTCCGGGAGGCCGTCGGATGCCGACCGGACGCGGCGGGGCCCGGTCGGTGGTTAGGCTTCCGGCATGGCGAAGAAGCTCGTGATCAAGGTGACGGCGGGGGTGGACGCTCCCGAGCGGTGCTCGCAGGCGTTCACGGTGGCGGCGGTGGCCGTGGCCAGCGGCGTCGAGGTGTCGATGTGGCTGACCGGCGAGTCCGCGTGGTTCGCGCTGCCGGGCCGCGCCGCCGACTTCGAACTGCCGCATGCCGCCCCGCTCCCCGACCTGGTCGACTCGATCCTGGCGGGCGGCACGCTCACCCTCTGCACACAGTGCGCGGCCCGCCGGGACATCACGGAGAAGGACGTCATCGAGGGCGTACGGATCGCGGGCGCGCAGGTCTTCGTGCAGGAGGCGATGGCGGACGGGGCGCAGGCGCTCGTGTACTAGCGGCGCCGGAGAGAGCCTGGGGCGAGGTCTGGGGCGAGGTCTGGGGCGAGGTCTGGGACAGCGCCTAGGACCTCGGCCGCTTCTTGCCGTCCAGCTCGTCCCACCACTCGTCCGACTGGGGATCGCCGGACGGGTCGTCCCACCAGCGGTCGTCGGGACCGCGGCGGTTCGCGACCATCGCGGCGACCGGGGGGATGACCATGGCCACCACGCACATCCCCACGGCGGCGGGGACGGACCAGATGCGTACGACACTCCACGCCAGGACGAAGAGACCGATGCAGATCCCCATCATGACGAAGTAGACGCGACGGCGACGGGCCAGCATGCATCCAGGGTAGGTCGGCGGCGGGCGTTGGGCGCGGCCCCGGAAGCGGCGAAGGGCCGCGCCTCCGTGTGTGGCACGGGGGCGCGGCCCTTGCGGGTGTGCTGCTCTGTGCTCAGACCGCGATCGCGACCTCGGCCAGGCCGCCCTGCTGGGCGACGACCGTGCGGTCGGCGGTGGCGCCGGGGACGAGGGCGCGGACGGTCCAGGTGCCCTCGGCCGCGTAGAAGCGGAACTGTCCGGTGGCGGAGGTGGGGACCTCCGCGGTGAACTCGCCGGTCGAGTCGAGCAGGCGGACGTAGCCGACCACGGGCTCGCCGTCCTTCGTCACCTGACCCTGGATCGTGGTCTCACCGGGCTTGATCGTCGAGGGGTCCGGGCCGCCGGCCTTCGCTCCACACATGTCGTACTCCTGAGGATGGGGTCCTGAAAGGTCGGTCTGAGGTCCTGCTGGGTCCTGCTGGGTCCTGCTGGGTCCTGCTGGGTCTTGCTTGGTCCTGCCGGGGGTCTTACTTGTTGGCGCCGAGCTCGATCGGGACGCCGACGAGGCTGCCGTACTCGGTCCAGGAGCCGTCGTAGTTCTTGACGTTCTCGACACCGAGCAGCTCGTGCAGGACGAACCAGGTCAGGGCCGAGCGCTCGCCGATGCGGCAGTAGGCGATGGTGTCCTTGGCGAGGTCGACCTGCTCCTCGGCGTAGAGCTCCTTGAGCTCGTCGTCCGACTTGAAGGTGCCGTCGTCGTTGGCGTTCTTCGACCACGGGATGTTGCGGGCCGAGGGCACGTGGCCGGGGCGCTGGGACTGCTCCTGCGGCAGGTGGGCCGGGGCGAGCAGCTTGCCGGAGAACTCGTCGGGGGAACGGACGTCGACGAGGTTCTGCGCGCCGATGGCCGCCACGACGTCGTCGCGGAAGGCGCGGATCGCGGTGTTCTGCGGCTTGGCGGTGTAGGTGGTCTCGGTGCGGTCCGGGACCTCCTCGACCAGCTCGCGGGCGTCCAGCTCCCACTTCTTGCGGCCGCCGTCGAGGAGCTTGACGTTCTCGTGGCCGTAGAGCTTGAAGTACCAGTAGGCGTACGACGCGAACCAGTTGTTGTTGCCGCCGTAGAGGATCACCAGCGTGTCGTTGGCGATGCCCTTCGCCGACAGGAGCTTCTCGAAGCCCTCCTGGTCGATGAAGTCGCGGCGGACCGGGTCCTGCAGGTCCTTGGTCCAGTCGATGCGGATCGCGTTCTTGATGTGGTTCTTCTCGTAGGCGGACGTGTCCTCGTCCACCTCCACGATCGCGATCTCGGGGTTGTCCAGGTTGTCCTGGACCCACTCGGCATCGACGAGGACGTCGCTGCGGCTCATGCTCTTTCTCCTCCGGGGCAGTTGCGGCGGGGCGTGCGAGTGCGGGTGGGTGCGCGCGTCGGCGCGCACGGATGCCCTCGGCGAAGGAGGGCAGGGGGGATGCGGAGGCGGCACGGCCTCCGCCGTCAGAAGGGGCGACAGAGCATGGCGGCGACGCGGCACAGGTCGACTGCCCGCCGCTTCGTGAGGTCCGCCTGTCGCTTCATGGCCTCGATCGTAGGGACGGATAACCGGGCATGTCACCGGCATGTCGCATGTTGAGACGCGATCGTCCGTATTGTGGGACGGGGTGCGGGCCCGGGGCATCGTTCCGGGACGGGCGGGCGTCTGTATGCGTCGTCACATCTACGGTACGGACGCCGCCGTCTCGCCTGATGGACGGCGGGGGCCGCCCCGGCGGGTCGCCGCCGTGGCGCTTTCTACCCGGCCAGCTTGACGTTCGAACCCTTCACCGCGATCTCCACACCGTCCTTCACGGCCTCCACGGTGTCCAGCTGGACGCCGCCGGGGAGCTGGTCGATCGCCTGCTGGAAGTCGGAGGCCTGGCGGAAGCGGTCCTCGACGAGGCTGACGCCGGCGAGCTTGGGGAGGCTGTCGGCGTGCACCTGCACGGTGTTGTCCTTGACGGTGACCGTGCTGAGGACGGGGACCTTCTGGTGGGTGTTCACGCCCGGGACGGTGACGTCGAGGGTGACCTTGATCTTGCCGTTGCCGCCGTCGGCGAGACCGACGACCTGGCCGGTGAAGCCGAGGCCGAGGTCGGTGGGCGCGGTCTTGGCGTTCTTGAGCAGCTCGTCGTAGGAGATGAGCGCGGTGCCGGTGGCGGTCCGCGCGGTGGCGGAGCTGTAGTCGCCGGTGAAGGTGACGCCCTTCATGTCGGCGTGCAGGTCGTCGATGCGGATGGTCTTGCCGGCGGTGCCGGTGGCCGCGTCGTAGTCCTTGATGCCGACCTCGACGTCGTCGAGGGTGCCGTCGGCCACCTGGGTGAGGAACGGGAAGCCCTTGATGGAGACGTCGGGGGTGCTCGCGAGGCCCTCCGTCGTCTTCAGCTTGTCGGCGGCCTGGCCTTCGGCGAAGTACACGGCGACACGGTCGACGACCACGAAGAGAACGCCGAGCACGACGACGGTGATCAGGAGTATTCGCAGGGCGCGCATGTGGTGGGGTCCCCCGGGTCGGCATCTGACGGCATCTGCAGGTCGGTCCCGCCACGCTAACCCTGCGGGGGCGGGCCGACGGGGGATTGTCGACCAGCTGTGACAGTGCGAGGGGGAGCCGGCCGTGGTTTTCGGCTGCCGGCCGGTGGGGGCTGGTCGCGCCCACGCGGCGGCAGCCGCATATCAGATACAGCCCCGCGCCCCTTAGGTCGGCTGCCGGGCCCGGCGTTCAAAGGGCCCGAGCCCCCGCGCTCCTGGGCGTCGGCCGCCCGGCCCACGTTCGAAGGCCGCGCCCGTTCCATTCCAGCGCCGCCCACCCCCCTCGGCCTCGCCTCTCCACTGACCGAGTCGGGTGGGTGGGAAAGGTCAGTGGAGGATCCAGACCGCCGGTGCCGCGGCTGTCAGGGGTAGGGCCACGCCTGCGGTGAAGTGGACGAACCTTGACGGGTAGTCGTAGCTGGCGACGCGGTGGCCGACGAGGGCGCAGGCCGCGGCCGCGACGCCGGTCAGCGCGCCCTTCGTACCGAGGTCGGTCATACCGCCCACCGCGATGCCGGCGCCGGTGGCGGCCAGCAGGGAGACGATCACCGATGCCGGGGTGGGCAGGGGCAGGGCCCTCGCCAGGACGGCCACCGCGACCGCGGCGGCGCCGACGGACACGGCGTCGGGGTCGGCGCCCAGGTAACCCGTCGCGATGATCGCCAGCGCGGAGGAGGCGACCGTGGCCATCAGGCCGGACATACGGGTGTCCGGGTCCGCGTGGGAGCGGAGCTGGAGGACCAGGGTGAGCAGGACCCAGATGCCCAGCGGGCCGAGGATCGCCGCCGGGGCCTGGTCACGGCCCGCGACGAGGACCGCCACGTCCGCCGTCAGCCCGCCCAGGAAGGCGAGGGCGATGCCCTGGCGGGCCGGCCACATGCCGTTCAGCCGGAACCAGCCCGCGGCCGTCACGGCCTGGAGGACCACCAGGGGGACGACCAGGGCGTACGAGGAGAGAGGCGCCGTCGCCGCCAGCAGCACGCCCAGCAGGGCGGTGAGCAGGGCCGGCTGCATGCCGGGCTCGATGATCGGCGAGCGGCCCTCCAGGCGGGCCCGCTGGGCGTCGGTGATGCGCGCGTTGCCGGCGAGGGTCGCGGGGCCGTAGCTCCCGCCCTCGCTCTCGGGCCCGCCGGGCGCCGGGGCGGGGGCGGGGGCGGGGGCGGCAGCGGATGCCGGGGCGGGTGCGGCGAACGCCGGCTGCTGCGCCGGTGCGGCGTACGTGTGCTGCGGCAGGTACGCGGTCTCGGCGGCCGACGCCGACGCCGGTGCCTGCGGCTGTGCCTGTCCCTGTGCCTGTCCCTGTGCCTGTCCCTGTGCGGCCTGCACCGGCGCGTGGGTCTGGGTCTCCCAGGTCTGCCCCTGCCACTGCTGGGTGGCGTACTGCTGCTCCTCGTACCCCCACTGCTGCTGGGGCTGCTGAGGCTGTGGCTGCTGCTGGTACGGGTCGTAGCCCTCGTACGGCTGGTTGGTCATCGCTCTCGCTCACCCTCCTGCGAACGGCGGGAGCACCTCGACCGTGCCGCCCTCGGCCAGCCGTACCGTCTCATGCGCGCGCGTCCCGACGGGGTCACCGTCGACGAGGAAGGAGCATCGCCGCAGGACGTGCGCCAGTTCCCCGGGGTGTCGCGCGCGTACCGCGTCCAGTGCCTCGGCGAGGGTGTCCGCGTCGTACGGCTCCTCGGCGACGCCGGCCGCGGCCTTCGCGGCGGCCCAGTAGCGCACCGTGACCTTGGGCATGCGGTTCCTCAGGAGACTCGGAAGTTCATCAGTCGGCTGTGTACGGGGTCAGGCTAGCCCGCCCTGGACGCCGCCCAGTCGCCGATCCTGGCCAGCAGCGCATCGTCGGCCGCGTGCTCCGCGTGGCCCATGCCCGGCTCCAGCCAGAGTTCGGCGGCCCCACCTGCGGCGTCGGCCAGCATCTTCGGGTGGTCGACCGGGAAGTAGCCGTCGCTGTCGCCGTGCACGATGAGCAGCGGGGTGGGGGCGATCTTCGGCACCGCCTCCACCGGGGACAGCGGCACCGGGTTCCAGTCGCGGTAGTGGATACGGGTGTGGAAGCCGTAGCGGCCGACCAGCCGGCCCTCGGGCCGGGTGACCAGCCAGTGGACGCGGCGCATGGGGGCGGTGCCCCGGTAGTACCAGCGGGCGGGCGAGGAGACGGAGACGACCGCGTCGACCCCGGCGTGCAGCGCCGCGTGCCGCAGGACCACCGAGCCGCCCATGGAGAAGCCGATGGTCACCACGCGCGGGTGCCCTAGGTCGCGCGCCCAGCGCACCGCCGCCGCCAGGTCGAGGACCTCGCGGTCGCCGACGGTGGTGCGGCCGCCGGAGCGGCCGTGGCCCCGGAAGGAGAAGCTGACCACGGGGGCGTAATCCGTCAGCGCGGCGACCACCCGTCGTACGTGTGGCCGGTCCACGTCTCCGGTGAAACCGTGGGCCATGACGAACACCAGGTCACGGGAAGGTGGCGGGGAGCCGTCGTATACGACGGAGGCCGGATCGTATACGGAATCGACGGAAACCCCGTCGGCGGTGCGCAGAAACGTCCGGATAGGGGCGTATCTGCTTGTCTCAGAGTGCGGACGAACGATGGAACGTGCCACATGACCTGCCGGACCCATGCTCATGTGGGCTATTCTGCTGGGCAGAGGACTCGGGCAGCGCCGCCACCGGGTCCTTTTGTGCTTTCGGAAGCTCTGTATACGAAGCGGGAAACTCCAGGTGACCGGGGATGACCGTGGACGTGCGGAGGCTCGGGAGCGCAGCGCAGTGTCATTGCACACAGTCCTCGCAGGGACCGAGGAGGAACCAGACGTATGAGTTCTCTGCTGCTCCTGACCAACGCCCTCCAGCCGTCGACGGAGGTGCTGCCGGCCCTCGGCCTGCTCCTGCACAACGTGCGGGTCGCCCCGGCCGAAGGCCCCGCCCTCGTCGACACCCCGGGTGCCGACGTCATCCTGATCGACGGCCGCCGTGACCTCCCGCAGGTCCGCAGCCTCTGCCAGCTGCTCCGCTCGACCGGCCCCGGCTGTCCGCTGATCCTCGTCGTGACGGAGGGCGGGCTCGCCGCCGTCACCGCCGACTGGGGCATCGACGACGTGCTCCTCGACACCGCGGGCCCGGCCGAGGTCGAGGCGCGGCTGCGGCTCGCCATGGGCCGCCAGCAGATCGTCGCCGACGACTCCCCCATGGAGATCCGCAACGGCGACCTGTCGGTCGACGAGGCGACGTACAGCGCGAAGCTGAAGGGCCGGGTCCTCGACCTCACCTTCAAGGAGTTCGAGCTGCTGAAATACCTGGCCCAGCACCCCGGCCGGGTGTTCACTCGCGCACAGCTGCTCCAGGAGGTCTGGGGGTACGACTACTTCGGTGGCACCCGGACCGTCGACGTCCACGTACGACGGCTGCGCGCCAAGCTCGGCGTCGAGCACGAGTCCTTGATCGGCACCGTCCGGAACGTCGGTTATCGATTCGTTACGCCGGAGAAGGGCGAGCGCGGCGAGCGGGCCGGCGACCCCACGAAGGCGCAGGCGGACCGGCCAAAGGCGGAGGATGCGGACGCTTCGGCGGCCCTGGACGCGGTCGAGGTACCGGCGGAGGCGTAGTGGTCGGCCGGGCGAGGCATGGCCGTCGCCCGGCCGGGGCATTGCTTACGCAAGCGAAGCTTCGATACGCCCTGCCCAGAGCGGGTCCATCCGCGTAGACTCCGCGCGTGGCCAAGGTGACTCGGGATGATGTGGCGCGGCTGGCGGGAACTTCGACCGCCGTTGTCAGCTATGTCATCAACAACGGACCCCGGCCGGTCGCCCCGGCCACGCGCGAGCGTGTCCTCGCCGCGATCAAGGAACTGGGGTACCGGCCCGACCGGGTCGCCCAGGCGATGGCCTCGCGGCGCACCGACCTCATAGGCCTGATCATCCCGGACGCCCGCCAGCCCTTCTTCGGCGAGATGGCGCACGCGGTCGAGCAGGCCGCGTCCGAGCGCGGGAAAATGGTGCTGGTCGGCAACACCGACTACGTCGCCGAGCGCGAGGTCCACTATCTGCGCGCGTTCCTCGGGATGCGGGTCTCCGGCCTCATCCTCGTCTCCCACGCCCTCAACGACCTGGCCGCCGCCGAGATCGACGCCTGGGACGCCCGGGTGGTCCTCCTCCACGAGCGGCCCGAGGCCATCGACGACGTCGCCGTGGTGACGGACGACCTGGGCGGCGCCCAGCTCGCCGTCCGCCACCTGCTGGAGCACGGCTACGAGTACGTGGCCTGTATGGGCGGTACGGCCGAGACCCCGGCCGTCGGCGACCCGGTCTCCGACCACGTCGAGGGCTGGAAGCGGGCCATGGACGAGGCGGGGCTCGACACGGAGGACCGGCTGTTCGAGGCGCCGTACAACCGGTACGACGCGTACCGGGTGGCCCTGGAGATCCTCTCCGGTCCGCAGCGCCCGCCGGCGATCTTCTGCTCCACCGACGACCAGGCGCTCGGCGTGCTGCGCGCCGCCCGGGAGCTGCGGCTCGACGTGCCCGGCGAGCTGGCCGTGGCCGGCTTCGACGACATCAAGGAGGCGGCGCTGGCGGATCCCCCGCTGACGACGATCGCCTCGGACCGCCCGGCGATGGCCCGCGCGGCGGTGGACCTGGTACTGGACGACGGACTGCGGGTCGCGGGGTCGAGGAGAGAACGCCTGAAGACGTTCCCTTCGCGGCTGGTCGTGCGCGGGTCCTGCGGCTGCGCGTAGCCCTTCGGCCGCGGGTGGGTGGGGGAAAGGTCCGCACCCACAGGAAAGCGTTTATGAACGCCTCCTGAGAACCCTCGCCGACCTGCGAGAAGGTTCCTTATTTCGGGCAAACGCGCTTCTCGCGGCCTTCTCAGCGGGCACTCAGGAAGCTCTCATGGTCACGGGACAAGCTATTTGTCATGACCGAGAGCTTCCGCCGCAGCGGCGAGTACGAGAACCCGCAGGGTCCCCAGGGTGACGCCTACCAGGGCGCGTACCCCCAGCAGCAGCACGCCTCCGCTCCCTCCCCCGTGAACCCGGAGTGGCCGCCCCCGCCGGCCCACCAGCCGACGCCGCAGCCGGTGCCGGAGGCCGCGCCGCAGGCGGTGACGGTGGAGCCGGAGACCGCACAGCTCCCGGAGTTCTCGGCCCACCACGAAGGCGCCGTTCCCGAAGGCGCCGTTCCCGAAGGCGCCGCTCCCGAAGGCGTCGCCCCCGAAGGTGCCGCGCACTCGGCGCCGAAGAAGCGCGCCCGGGGCCCGATAGCCCTGCTGGCCGCGGTCGCGATCGTCGCGGCGGCGGTGGGCGGCGGCACCGCGTACGCCTTCCAGGAGCTGACCGGCAAGAACAACACCGTCTCCTCCAGCACCACCACCAGCGTGGTGCCGTCCAGCAAGAAGGGCGACGTCGCCACGATCGCCGCGGCCGTCAGCCCGAGCGTCGTCGAGATCACCGCGACCCTCAGCAACGGCACCTCCACCGGCTCCGGCGTGATCATCACCAGCGACGGCGAGATCATCACCAACAACCACGTCATCTCCGGCGCCACGTCGGTCAAGGTGACGACCAGCGCGGGCAAGTCCTACACCGCCAAGGTGGTCGGCACCGACAGCGCCAAGGACCTCGCCCTCATCAAGCTCGAGGACGCCTCCGGCCTGACGGCCGCCACCCTCGGCAACTCCGACGGCGTCCAGGTCGGCGACACGGTCGTGGCGATCGGCTCCCCCGAGGGCCTCAGCGGCACCGTCACCAGCGGCATCGTCTCCGCCCTCAACCGGGACGTGACCGTCTCCACCGACGAGGGCCAGGACCAGCAGAGCCAGGGCAGCGGCGGCGACGGCCAGTGGCCGTTCTCCTTCGGCGGCCAGCAGTTCAACGGCGAGACGGGTTCGTCGACGACGACCTACAAGGCGATCCAGACCGACGCCTCGCTGAACCCCGGCAACTCCGGCGGCGCGCTGATCGACGCCGGCGGCAACATCATCGGCATCAACTCGGCGATGTACTCGGCCAGTTCCGGCTCCTCCTCGTCCTCCTCGGACGCCGGCAGTGTCGGCCTCGGCTTCGCCATCCCGATCAACACCGTCAAGTCCGACCTGGCCAAGCTGCGGGCGGGCTCCACCAGCTGATCCACCCGGCACGAGCACGAGCACGTAGGGAGTACGTCATGATCAAGCAGGTTTCGCACCACGTGACCGGCATCGGACCGGCCGGCATCGACCTGGCCCTCGCGGTGGCGTACGAACTCCACGCACCGACGGAGACGGAGGCCGTGACGGCCCCGGCCCCGCGGGCCCCCGAGGTCGTGCCGGCCCCGCAGCTGATGGGGCTGCGTACCTCCGCGGCCCGTCCGCACCAGCGCAAGGTGCCGCTGAGCCGTATGACCCTGGTCCGCGGCTAGGGGCGGTCCGCCCCACCGGCGCGCATACCCGACAGCCCGGAAACATGCGAGGCTGAGAGGCGTCCACCAGGAACCACCGCATCCCGAACCATCACACCCTGAGGAACCGCGAGCGATGAGCCCCGCCGATGGCGACCGTGAACCCCAGCGCATCCTGATCGTCGACGACGAGCCGGCCGTACGCGAGGCCCTGCAGCGCAGCCTCGCCTTCGAGGGGTACGAGACCGAGGTCGCGGTGGACGGCGCCGACGCGCTGGAGAAGGCGACGGCGTACAGGCCGGACCTGGTGGTCCTCGACATCCAGATGCCGCGGATGGACGGCATGACGGCCGCCCGCCGCATCCGGGGCGCGGGCGACACGACCCCGATCCTGATGCTGACGGCCCGCGACACGGTCGGCGACCGCGTCACCGGGCTCGACGCGGGGGCCGACGACTACCTGGTCAAGCCGTTCGAACTCGACGAGCTGTTCGCCCGGATCCGTGCCCTGCTGCGCCGCAGCTCGTACGCGGCGTCCGTGGTCGAAGGGGCCGAGGAGGACGAGGCGCTCACCTTCGGCGACCTGCGCATGGACCTCGCGACGCGCGAGGTGACCCGGTCCGGCCGCCAGGTCGAACTGACCCGCACCGAGTTCACCCTCCTCGAGATGTTCATGGCACACCCGCGCCAGGTCCTCACCCGCGAGCAGATCCTCAAGGCCGTCTGGGGCTTCGACTTCGAACCCTCCTCCAACTCCCTCGACGTCTACGTCATGTACCTCCGCCGCAAGACCGAGGCCGGCGGCGAACCGCGCCTCGTCCACACCGTGCGCGGCGTCGGGTACGTCCTGCGCCAAGGCGGCGCCGAGTGAACACCCTCACCCGCCGCTTCCGCACCCTCCCGATCCGCGCCCGCCTCTCCATGCTGGTCGCGGCAGCGGTGGCGTTCGCGGTGGCAGCGGTATCGGTGACCTGCTGGTTCATCGTGCAGGGGAAGCTGTACGACCAGCTGGAGAGCGACCTGCAGAAGCAGCAGCGCGGTCCGGCGGTGTACCAGATCGTCAGCAACGCCATCGCCGACTGCTCCGAAACGCCCCAGGACGCCAACAGCTTCCGGACCAACTACGGCCAGGCAGTCACGCTGGACGACAAGATCTGCCTTCTGCCCGGGGCCACGGGCGAGGTCAAGGTCAGCCAGTCCGACAAGGACGTCATCAAGGCCGGAAACACCGAGGCCCTCTACTTCCGCAACGGCACCGACAAGGACGGCAACGCGCTGCGTGTGATGACCCAGGTGTTGCCCACCAACACAGACTCCTACGTCGGACTGGTCACCGCCGTTCCTCTGAAGGGCACGCAGGACACTCTCAAAGACCTCGCCCTGATACTCCTGCTCGTCTCCGGCATCGGAGTCGTCGGCGCCGGAGCCGCCGGCCTGGCGGTCGCCCGAACCGGCCTGCGTCCCGTCGACGAACTCACCGAGGCCGTCGAACACGTCGCCCGCACCGAGGATCTGAGTGTCCGCATCCCGGTGGAGGCGGACGCCGACGACGAGATCGCCCGCCTCTCCCGCTCCTTCAACAGCATGACCACCTCCCTGGCCAGCTCCCGCGAGCTCCAGCAACAGCTCATCGCCGACGCCGGCCACGAACTCCGCACGCCCCTGACCTCCCTGCGCACGAACATAGAGCTCCTCACCCGCAGCGAGGAGACCGGCCGCCCTCTCCCCCCGGCCGACCGCAAGGCCCTGCTCGCCTCGGTGAAGGCGCAGATGACGGAGCTGGCATCGCTGATCGGTGACCTGCAGGAGCTGTCCCGCTCGGAGGGCCAGCGAGGCGAGCGCGTCCAGATAGTCGCCCTCCAGGACACGGTCGAGGCGGCCCTGAGCCGTGCCCGGCTGCGTGGTCCGGAGCTGAAGATCACGGCGGACGTGCAGCCGTGGTTCGTGCGGGCGGAGCCGTCCGCGCTGGAGCGGGCGATCGTCAACATCCTCGACAACGCGGTGAAGTTCAGCCCGGAGGGCGGCACGATCGACGTCGCCCTGGACCGCGGTGTCCTCACGGTCCGCGATCACGGCCCCGGCATCCCCGAGGACGAACTCCCCCACGTCTTCGACCGCTTCTGGCGCTCCCCCAGCGCCCGCGCCCTCCCCGGCTCCGGCCTCGGCCTCTCCATCGTGGCCCGCACGGTCCAGCAGGCCGGCGGCGACGTCACGCTGGCCCGCGCCACCGGCGGCGGCACCGTGGCGACCGTACGCCTGCCGGGAGCGCCTACGGCTCCGCCAGAGGTTCCGTAGGCGCTTCGCCTCCCATCCAGAAAAGCTCTTCCACGATGATCTGGGGGTCTTCGAGACGGGGTACGAACGTGTACTTGAGCCAGCCGTTCTCGTAGTCGAAGAAGAGCACACGAGGGCCCTTCGGATCACTGGATCGGACCGGCGTGACCGTCATTCCGTTGGGGAGGCAGGCGTCCATCTCGATACCTCGGAAATAAGGATCCTTCGCGGTGACCAACTCAGCCCGCGCGGCGCGGACGATCTCACGAACGTGGCCGGGCAGTGCCTCGTAGGCGGCAAGGGCATCAAGCCTCAAGTCCATCTGCCAAGGCGGCCCCATGAACCCGTCGGTCACTCGCCGGGCTCC
The DNA here is from genome assembly GCF_043201555.1 of Streptomyces sp. NPDC048288. Taxonomy (NCBI): domain Bacteria; kingdom Bacillati; phylum Actinomycetota; class Actinomycetes; order Kitasatosporales; family Streptomycetaceae; genus Streptomyces; species Streptomyces sp. NPDC048288. The sequence continues at coordinate 49,298 of NZ_JBICZD010000013.1, read as the reverse complement.
AGTTTCCGCACTCGGTGACGGATCTTCGAGGCCTCTTCGAGAAGGGCCCTGGCTTCGGCGCCGTCGGTGGACTCCGAGGCCCGGATTTCGAGATCGTGCACATGTGCGTCCAGCTCGGGATCGCGGGCGAGCGCGTACTCACCCCACCAGAAGGCCATGAACGCCGGCACAGGGGGAAGGTTGAAGGTGTCGGCACTTGAGGCAATTGCCCTTTTCCAGTGCCTGTCGAAGTCCGGAAGCAGCACGGGGGCGTGCTCCGCGATGGCCGCGCGCAACGCCTTCGGTGTCCGCTCCGGCATCGGCGGGATGACCTGGTCGTTCTCCGTGGCGTGAGCGGTCATGACCGATGCCCTCCTTCGACGCTTCAGGTCTACGACCATAGCCGCCCCATACCTCGTGGATCAGTCGTTCGTGTCGTGGTCACGGGATCCAGCGTGTGGGCGGCAACGCCTCGAACATCAGGACTTCGGGCATATGTCACCCGAATGTGCGCCGACCGGCTTCCCCCTTGACCCCATCCACGAACATGGACCAGGACGCGGCCGAGAAAAGGAGAGGACAGACGGCCGGGAGCTTGCTGTCCCGGACGGGGACTATGCCGGGGTGGCCGTCGGCGACCTCCACGCAGTTGTTGTCTCCCCCGTCGCTGTAGCTCGACTTGCGCCACACGGCGTTGCTGAGGTCGGGGGTGCGGGTCATGGTCCGTGCTCCTCCAGTAGGTCCCTGATGAACGCGAGCGAATCCGGCGGGGACAGTGCCAGGTCGCGGAGCCGATCGTAGGACAGTCGTTCCCGAAGGATGTCGTCCGGATCTTCGAACAGCCAACCCTTGCTGTTGCCTTCCGTATAGGCGACAGCGCTTCCGTCCCGCTGCCAGAGCAGCGTCAGCGACCCGCTTATATGGTGGTGTGCCCCCGCGGAGAAGGGGAGTACCTGGAGCGTCACGTTGGGCCACTGCGCGGCAACCTCAAGATGGCGCAGCTGGTCCTGCCAGGTCTGGCCTTGCGCGGCGGGGCGACGGAAGGCGAACTCGTCCACGATGAGCCGGACTTCGGGCTGCGGCTTCTGACTCAGGAGGTACTGCCTGCCCAGTCGTGCCGCCACCTGCTCCTCGACCGACTCGTCTCCGTCAGCCGTTGCCAGCGCCCCGGACAACACCTCACGGGCAAAGTCCTCGGTCTGGAGAAGTCCAGGAATGCCCGGCGAGAACTTCCACATGACCCGCGCCGTCGCCTCCAGCCCCATGAACTCCTTGTACTGGTCCTTGAACGCGTCCAGCCGAGCCACTCTCCAATGGCTGACCAGCAGGTCGCCCGTGCCGTAGTACCCGTCCAGGTCCTCCATCACCGTCACCTTGGACAGCCGTTCCCCGGACTCCAGTCGGCTCAGGTAGCTCTTGTCGTACCCGGTCTCGGCAGCCAGTTGCCCGAGCGACTTCCCGGCCTTGTCCCGCAGCACCTTCAGCGTCTGCCCCAGCACGGCCCGCCCGGAAACCGGCCCCGCGTCAGCCTGTTCGCCCACGTCACCCCTCCCCGTTGCCCGGAGCCGCCGTCAACGCCGCCCCCCTTCCGCAGCGTACGGGCCAGCAGTGACGATCAGGACACGAACAGTGATCCCCCCACCCCAAAGGACCCCCGCCATGCGCCTCCTCCCCTGGACCAACCTCGACGGCCACCCCTGCTACCTCAGCGCCGACGACCACCGGAGCAGCCTCTCCCTCCTCGCGGACAGCGTCGAGGTGGCTCAACTCGCCTCGGGCAAGGACGTGCTGGCCTGGGCCCGGGCCGTTCTCGCCGACGCGAAGGCGGGTGAGTTCGCCGTACGGTCCGCCCTGACACGGGCAACCGAGTCCTTGGAGGACGTGATCCGCATCGCGGTCAGCCGGGGCGGGCGCCTGCTGGAGCGTGACGGGTGAGGACCGTCGGAGGCTCAGTGGAAGCCGAGCATTCCCGGGGAGTCGATGTCGACCGTGAGAATGCCTGGCGGGTAGGTGTCCTCCTGGCCGGTCAGGATGATCGACATGCCACCGGTCTCCAGGTGGGGTTCCGCGACGTACAGGGCGTGACAGACATCGGGGCCGCCCCACCCCTCGCGGCGAAGTCCCCGTCTTTGAGGAACTCAGCCAACGCCTCCCTCAACATGAAGACGATCTGGCCGTGCGAGTAGCGGCGGGTGGGCGACACCTCGATGGCTCCCTCGATGATCTCCGCGCGGTAGCCCTCGGGGAGTTCCATGGCCTTCCAGGCCTGCCACAGGACCTGGTCCAGGGCGGGCGGAACGGTCCTCCCCACGACCGACGCCACAGCAAGCGGCCCTATCCTCTCCCCAGCCGTGCACCAGTTCGGTGTGGGTCAGGGGAGGGGGGCGTCGGTGGGTGAGGCGGGGGCCGGTGTGGAGCGGGTGTACCGGAGGCGGCGGAGGTTGCCGGGGCGGTACTTCGTGGGGGCGGGGTCGATGCTCGTGGTGGCGGTGCTGCAGGTTCTCGGCGATGACTCCCGGATGCGCGATTGGGGCGCGCTGTGGTTCGGGCTGGTCCTTGCCGTGATTCTGGTCATGGTCCCGCTGAACCAGTTCCGGGCGCACACCCGGGTCACGGCCACCGGTATCACCGCGCAGGGGGTGCTGCGTTCGCGCACCTGGGCCTGGCACGAGGTGTACGACATCAGGGTCGAGCATGTCGCGGGCAACGGCGGCGGGGTGACGTATCCGGAGTGGGTCGTCCATCTGTACGACTTCGAGGGCCGCCGGTTCCTGCTGCCGCATCTCAACAACTGGCAGGTGGACGACCCGTACGCCGAGGTCTCCGACCTCTGTCTGGCGGCCGCCCCGTACCGCAGCCTCACCTGGGAGCGGCGCCCGCGGACCGAGGAGCTGATCGTGCGGCGGACCGCGTGGCGCAAGCGGTGGACCTGGGTGGTGGCGCTGGGCGTGGTGGCGGCGATCGTGGCAGCCGTCCTCGTCTTCGACTGAAACCGAAGGGGCGGACGCCCGGATGCAGGGGGACGGCGTGGAGCGGGTGTACCGGAAGCGGCGGAAGCCGGCGAGGGGGTACGTCGCCGCGGTGGGCGCGCTGATGGTGAACGCGTTGCTGCAGGTCACCGAGGTATCCGGCAGGCTGCGGCTGTGGGGCGGTGCGGTGACCGGAGGGATCGTCGTCGTGCTCCTGGCCAGGATGGTGCTGAACCAGTACCGGGCGTGCACGAGGGTCACGGTGGACGGGATCACCGCGCGGGGGCCGGTGCGGTCCCGCACCTGGGCGTGGCGCGAGGTGTACGACATCCAGGTCGAGCGCGACCGGCGCGCCGCCGCGCGGGACGGAGAGGGCGGGCGGCTGATCCCCGGCCCCGGCGACTCCGGGATGTTCCCGCGGTGGCGCACCTACTTGTACGACTTCGAGGGGCGCCGCGTGCTGCTCCCGCAGCTCGACGACTGGCAGTGGGACGACCCGCACGCCGAGGTCGCCCGGCTCCGGCAGGCCGCCCTGCCCTACCGCGAAGGCCTTCCCTGGGGCGGGCCCGAGGACGCCGACCGGTACACCCTGCGGCGCGCGGTGCGCCGCGCCAGGCGGATCCGGCAGGCCGGACTGACCGTGACCGCGCTGATCGTGGCGGCCCTGGTGGTGCTCCTGCGGTGACCGCCGGCCGCGGCCGCAGCGGCAGCCACAGCGGCAGCCACAGGGGCTGCCGTCACCGCAGCCGTAGCCCTTGCACATCCCCGCCCCAGCCCTCTCACAGCCCCTCGTCACACTTTTGTCGGATGGCGAGGAAGATTCTGCTGGCCGACGACGACGCGGCCGTGAGGGATGGGATCGGCCGGCTGCTCAGGTTCGAGGGGTACGAGACGCTCCTCGCCGGGGACGGCAGAGTGGCCCTCGATCTCCTCGGGGCTCCGGGGAACGCGCCCGACCTGGTGCTGATGGATGTGGAGATGCCGGGTCTCGACGGGCTGGCGGCCACCCGGCGGATCCGGGCCTCCGGGTCCACCGTGCCGATTCTGATGATCACGGGCCGGAACGCGGTGGGGGACCGCATCGTCGCCCTGGACAACGGGGCCGACGGCTATCTGGCCAAGCCCTTCGCCAACGAGGAACTCCTCGCCCGGGTGCGGGCGTTGCTGCGGCGCAGTCTGCGGCGGGAGCCGGAGGCGGACCCGCCCGGGGACCGGCTCCTCGGCTTCGGCGACGTGGCGATGGATCTGCGGACCCGGGCCGTGCACCGCGGGGAGCGGGCCGTCGATCTGACCAGGACCGAGTACTCGCTGCTGGAGTTCCTGCTGCGGCATCCGGGGCGGGTGCTCAGCCGGGAGCGGATCCTGCGGGACGTCTGGGGGTTCGAGTTCGAGCCGTCGTCCAACACGCTGGACGTCTACATCATGTACCTGCGGCGGAAACTGGAGAGCCGCGGCGAACCGCGGCTCATCCACACCGTGCGCGGGATGGGGTACACCCTGCGGACGGTTCCCGCCGGCTGAGCTACCACCTGAGGATCATCGTCTCGTCGGGGACCGGTGCCGCCGACTCCGCCGCGATGGCCTCGGGGAGCGGGTGGGCCAGGGTCGCGTACGCGCCCTCGCGGGCGAGGAGTTCGGCGTGGGTGCCGGCCTCCACCAGGCGGCCGCGGTCGACGACCAGGATGCGGTCGGCGTCGGGGGCGAGGGTGAGGTCGTGCGTGATCATGATGGTCGTACGGCCCGCCATGAGTTTGCGCAGGGGGGCGACGACCTGGCGGGCGGCGATCGCGTCCAGGCCGGCCGTCGGCTCGTCGAGGACGAGGACCGGGGCGGCGCGGAGCATCGCGCGGGCGATGGCGATGCGCTGCAGCTGGCCTCCGGAGAGGGCGGCGGTGCCGGGGGCGATGTGGGTGTCGTAGCCCTCGGGGAGGGTGGTGATGAAGTCGTGGGCGGCGGCGTCGCGGGCGGCCTGCTCGATCTCGGTGTCCGTGGCGCCGGGGCGGCCGCACCCGATGTTCTCGCGGACCGTGCCGTTGAGGATCAGCGTCTGCTGCGGGAGCAGGGCGACGTTCTCGCGGAGGAACTCCAGGGGGAGGTCGCCGAGCGGGACGCCGTCCAGGCAGATCACGCCGGCCGAGGGGTCGTAGAAGCGGGTGAGGAGCTTGGAGAGGGTCGACTTGCCGGCGCCGCTCTTGCCCGTGACCAGGACCAGTTCGCCGGGGCCGGCCGCGAAGTCGACGTCGCGGAGGGAGGCGCGGGGGGACTCGGGGTAGCGGAAGGAGACGTTGTGGAAGCTGACCCAGCCGCGGACGGGCCAGGGGCCGACCGGGCTGGCCGGGTCGGTGACGGCGGGTTCGGCGTCCAGGATCTCGCTGATGCGCTCCGCGCCCGCGGTGGCCGCGGTGAGGGTGAGGCCGAGCTGGCCGAGGTTGCGGATCGGCGGGTAGAGGTAGCCGAGGAAGGCGGCGAAGGCGAGGAGCTGGCCGAGGGTCATGCGGTCGGCGGAGATCTCCCAGACGCCCAGGCCGATGACGGCCAGGACGCACACGGTTTCCACGACCTCGACGAACTGGGCGTACATCTCGCTGAGCCGGGCGCCGCGCACGCTCGCCCGCATCCAGGCGCGGGCCTCGACGTCGAGGCGCTTCTCCTCGTCCCGGCGGCGGTTGTAGGCCTGGGTGAGGACGACGTTGCCGAGGGACTCCTCGACCACGGAGGTGATCGCGCCGTCGGCGACCCGCTCGTCCTGGGAGGCGGTCCTGATCCGGCCGGAGAAGCGGCGGGCGGCGAACAGGAAGAGGGGTGCGAGGACGAAGGTGACCACGGCCAGGTCCCAGCGCAGCCAGAACGCGGCGGCCGCGTAGAAGACGGCGGAGAAGGCGGCGGCGACGGTGCCGACGACACCCGACACCACCATCTGCTCGATGGCCTCGACGTCACCGGTGAGGCGTTCCACCAGGTCGCCCTGGCGGTGCTGCTGGAAGAAGTGCGGGGGCAGGTCCTGGACGTGCCGGAAGACCTTGGCGCGCAGCCGCAGGACGAATCTCTCGGCGGTCCAGGTGGCCAGTGAGTTGCCGAGGTAGCCGACGAACGCGCCCAGCGCGGCGACCAGCAGCCAGGCGCCGGCCGGTCCCCAGAAGGCGGAGAGCGAACCGGCCTCCAGGGCGTTGTCGGTGAGGTTCGCGAACAGCAGGATCGCGGCGGTTTCGGCGAGCGCGGACACCACCACGCACCCGATGATCACCCACAGCCACTTGCGGTCGCCGCGGGTCAGCGGCCAGAAGCGGCGGAAGGCCACGCGTGCTTCTCTCATGGTCGACAACTCCCTTCAGAGGTATCGGTGAGGCCTACAGGGCCTACAGGGGTGGACATGGCCGAGGCGGGGCCACCGGTGCGACCACGCGTAACCGGTGACCCCGCCTCGCTATGTGCTGCTGCCTCAGCCGTTGTCGACGGGGCGGCGCTTCGGGGCCGGCTTCTTCGGCGCGGGCTTCTTCGGGGCCGGGGCCGGCTTGTGGTTCTTCTTGACGGGGACGATCTTGTGGAAGCTCATGGTGCTGTTCCTCTCGGTAGCGGCTTCTGCCGGACGGTCTGTCCTGGTTCTGCAACAGTTCTTTTACCGCTCTGCTGCAATGACCTGTGAATTGATTTGAATTACGTCTGTAAATTCTTTGTCAGCGCTCGTCGCCGACCGGGCGGCGCTTCGGCGCCGACTTCTTCGGCGCGGGCTTCTTCGGGGCCGGAGCGGGCTTGTGGTTCTTCTTGACGGGGACGATCTTGTGGAAGCTCATGGTGGTTCCCTCCTTGATGCTGGTGACTTACCGGTGGCCGACAGGGCGCTTGGGCTGGGACTTCTTGCAGTCCTTCTTCTTGGCCGCCGGCTTCGGGGCGGGCTTGTCGGCCTTCTTCACCGGGACGATCTTGTGGAAGCTCATGATCTTCTCCTTCGGTCCATTTCGTTCTGTCGTCCGCGCCGTTCGCTTTCGACATGGAAAACATTACGTGATCCGCGAGCCGAAGAAAGCCATTTTCACTAAGACATGGATGAATTACAGCTGAGACATATTTTCAGGAGCAACGAGGAACCAAACCCCGCCTCACACAGGTTTTATAAAACAGAACGGGCCCGGTGCGCGCGGCTGCGCGTACCGGGCCCGTACGGGAGGGCGGGGGGCTGGGGGCCGGGGGCCGGGGGCTACTGCACGATCGTGATCCGGTTCGTGGCCGGAGGCGCGAGCGGGGCGGTGGCCGAGGAGTTGGCGGTCAGGTACTCCGCCAGGGCCGACAGGTCGTCGGTGCCGACCAGGTCGCCGGTGCCCAGGCCGAGGGTGGTGAAGCCGTCGCCGCCGCCCGCGAGGAAGGAGTTGGTGGCGATGCGGTAGGTGGCGGCCGGGTCGACGGCCTGGCCGTCGAGGCGGATGGAGTCGGTGACGACCCGGTCCGCGCCGGTCCTGGTCAGGTCCAGGGTGTAGGTGAGGTTCTTCGACGGCTGCAGGATCTTCGGGGCGGCCGCGTTGGAGCCGCTCACCTGCTCCTTGAGCACCTGGATCAGCTGGGCGCCGGTGAAGTCCTGGAGGTTCACGGTGTTGGCGAACGGCTGGACCGTGAAGCCCTCGGCGTAGGTGACGACGCCGTCGCCCTCGGCGCCCTTGGCCGCGTAGGTGAGGCCGGCCCGCACCCCGCCCGGGTTCATCAGCGCCAGGTCGGTCTCCGGGTCCAGCTCCTTGCCGTACGCGAACTGGGCGTCGGCGATCAGGTCGCCCATCGCGGACTCGGTGCCGGTGTTGTTGACGTCGGCGGAGATGTAGCCGATGGCGCGGTTGCCGATCGGGGCCGCGAGGGTGTTCCACTTGCCGATCAGCTCGGTCAGGTCGGGCGCCTTGGCGACGTCCCGGGTGACCACGTGGTTCGCGGACTGCACGGCCGTACGCGCGATGTCGCCGGTACGGCGGTCGTACGTGAGGGTGGTGTCCGTGTAGAGGCGGCCGAAGGAGGCGGCCGAGGTGACCATGCGGGGGTTGCCCGCCGGGTCGTCGATGGTGCAGACGTACGCGGTGTGGGTGTGGCCGGTGACGAGCGCGTCCACGGCCGGGGTCACGTTCTTCGCGATGTCGACGATCGGACCGGAGATGCCGTCACCGGCGCCCGGCGAGTCGCAGTCGTAGTTGTACGACGACGAGCTCGGGAAGCCGCCCTCGTGGACCAGCGCCACGATCGACTGGACGCCCTGGCGCTGCAGCACCTTGGCGTACTTGTTGATGGTCTCGACCTCGTCCTTGAAGGCCAGGCCCTTGACGCCGTCGGCGGAGACGATGTTCGGCGTGCCCTCCAGGGTGACGCCGATGAACCCGATCTTGACGTCCTTCTTCTGCCAGACCCAGTACGGCTTGAGGATCGGCTTGTCCGTCTTCTCGTCGAGGACGTTGGCGGCCAGGTAGGGGAAGTCGGCGCCCTTGAACTTCTTGTCCGTGTAGCAGCCGTCGGTGGGGTGGCAGCCGCCGTTCTGCAGGCGCGCGAGTTCCTTGGCGCCCTCGTCGAACTCGTGGTTGCCGACCGTCGTCACGTCCAGGTCGAGCTTGTTGAGCGCCTCGATGGTCGGCTCGTCGTGGAAGAGCCCGGAGATGAGCGGCGAGGCGCCGACCATGTCGCCGCCGGCGGCGGTGATGGAGTACGGGTTGCCCTTGCGGGCCTCGCGCAGATGCGTGGCGAGGTACTCCACCCCGCCCGCGTCGATCGTCTTGGTCGTCCCGTCGGCCTGGAGTTCGGTGACCCGTCCGGAGGAGCCGGACGGCGGTTCCAGGTTGCCGTGCAGGTCGTTGAAGGAGAGCAGCTGGACGTCCTGGTAGCGGTCGGGCCGGTGGTGCCCGTGCCCCTTGCCGGAGTGCGCGTCGGCGGGCAGCGCGCTCGCCAGGGCCGCGACGGTGGCGAGCCCGGCGGCCGACGCGAGCAGTGCGTACGTACGGCGTCTTGACGGTCTGGACTTCGCTTGCATGGAGCCCCCCTGTGGGTCAGCTGAGAAGTGGGCCGATCCGGCGCAGCCTAGGGTCAACGCGCGTAGCGCAACAGGGGTTTCATGGTTAATTCCTGGTTGCTCATTGCCCTGTCCTTTACCTTCCCCCTTGCCCCCACTTTGCCGGTGCGGCCCCGTACCCTCGTACGCATGACCAGCGACGACACCGCACGGCCGCCCATGTACTCCCGCTCCATCGACACCTACTCCGCGCTCGCCCCGGACCAGGCCGGGGCCGTGCTGGAGCTGCTGGCGGAGGCCGCCCGGGCCGACGGCCAGCAGCCGGTGTCCGAGCAGGGCCGCCTCCAGCTGAGCGGGGGTGCCCGGGAGGGCGTCTCCCACCTGCTCCTCACCGTCGGCGACGAACTCGTGGGCTACGCCCAGCTGGAGGACACCGACCCGGTGGAGGCGCCGGCCGCCGAACTGGTCGTCCACCCGGCCCACCGGGGCCACGGGCACGGCCGGGCGCTGGGCAACGCGCTGCTGGGCGCGTCCGGGAAGCGGCTGCGGGTGTGGGCGCACGGCGGGCACTCGGCGGCCCGTCATCTGGCCCAGGTGCTCGGCCTCACCCTGTTCCGTGAACTGCGCCAGATGCGCCGCTCGTTGACGGACCTGGACCTGCCGGACCCGAAGCTGCCGGAGGGCGTGACGGTCCGTACGTTCGTCTCCGGCCAGGACGACACGGCCTGGCTCGCGCTGAACGCGGCCGCCTTCGCCCACCACCCCGAACAGGGCTCCCTCGCCCAGCGCGACCTCGACGACCGCAAGGCCCAGCCCTGGTTCGACGCCGCCGGCTTCTTCCTGGCGGACCGCGGCGGCGACCTCCTCGGCTTCCACTGGACGAAGGTCCACGAGGAGGAGCGGCTGGGCGAGGTCTACGTCCTCGGCGTCTCCCCCGCCGCCCAGGGCGGCGGCCTCGGCAAGTCCCTCACCACGATCGGCCTGCGCCACCTGGCCGAACGCGGCCTGCCGACGGCGATGCTGTACGTCGACGCGGACAACACGGCGGCCGTCGCGGTCTACGAACGGCTCGGCTTCGTCACCCACGAGACGGACCTGATGTACCGGACGGAGACCTGAGACCGGGGCGCCAGCCCGGGGAGGGCAGGGGCCGTCAGGCGTCCGTGCAGTCGTCGGCGCCCTTCGGGGCCTTCACGCCGAGCAGTCGGGCGGCTTCGGCCGTGGTCGTCGTCGCCGAGGTCAGTTCCGGCCAGTGGGACTTCACGCGGGCGGCGATCTCGTCGTGCGGTTCGCGGAAGAGTTCCCGTACGACCTGGGTCTGCTGGGCGGTGACGCCCATGCTGCCGCCGTCCGAGGTGAGGACCGAGGCGGGGCCGGCGAGGCTGTCGTCGATGCGGAGGTGGCGGAAGGTGTCCGCCGGGGTGGGGTCGGTGGCCAGCGCCAGCCAGATCGTCGTCACCACCCGGGCGTCGCACATCGACTGCGCGTCGTGCTCGCTGCCCGCCACCAGGACCCGGGCGACGCCGACCGCGAACTCGGGGACCCGGTTGCCGCCCCACTGGGTGCCGACCGTGACGGTGTCCCGGGCGGAACTCGTCGGCAGCGTCGCGTCCGTGGTCAGGTCGGTGATCTCCTCGATGCGCTGGCGGACGGTCAGCCGGGTCGTCGCCGCGTCGCCGCCCGCCTCGGCCCGCACCCGGCGGACCGTGCCCGCCCAGTCGGCCGTCCAGCCCGTCCAGTCGGGGTACGCGCAGTAGCGGGAGCCGTCGCGCTCCACACAGGTCTGGAACCTCCCCGGGTGGTCCGCCTCGGCCTTGCGCTGGGCCTGGAGCGAGGCGGACGTGCCCGGGGTCTGGCCGTTCACGCCGAAGACCGTCGCGGCCAGGGCGACCGCGGCCACCGCCTGGAGCGTGCGCGTCCGGCCGCCGGCCACCATGACCGCGACGCTCGCCGCCAGCACCGTCAGCCCCGTCAGGTACAGCGCGTGCCAGCCCGCCGGGCGGCCCAGCAGCTCGCCCGGGACCGGGGTGCCGCCGTTCTCCGGCACCGTCGGCCACAGCCACTGGACACCGTGCGCGCCGCGGGTGACACCGCCCAGGAGGGCGACGGCGATCGCCACGCCGACCAGGAACAGCAGCGGCACGGCCGGGTACGGCAGCACCCGGGCCAGCAGCACGCCGACCGCCCCGGCGAGCAGCACCGTCAGCGGGGCGACGGCGAGTTCGGCGAGCGAGCCGTGCCCGACCGCGCCCGGCCGCAGCGCCGACCAGCCGAACTGGACGCCCACCACCAGGGCCACCCCGGCGGCGAACGGCACCACCGACAGGAGGTGCGCCAGCGTGCGCCGGGGCGCCGGCATGACCAGCACCGACAACTGCTCCTCGACGCCGCGCCGCCGGTTCAGCAGCGCGGCCCGGTTCACGCACGCCAGCAGGGCGATGCAGAGCAGCAACGGGCCGCCCTGGGTGGCCCGGTCGGCGTCGTGCAGGACCGGGTAGGCGTCCATGCCCTCGTCCCGGCCGACCAACTCGTATCCGGTGTAGACGAGATAGAGGAGGGCGAAGAACACCACCGGTATCTGGAGCGCCAGTTGGCGGGCCTCGAAGACCGCGAGGGCCAGCACGGACGCGGTACGGCGGCCGGAATCGGGCGCCACCGGCGTCTGCGGTGCGTCCGGTGTCTCGGGCTTCACGAGTGTCGTCGTCATGCCGCCGCCACCTCCGCGGTCTCCTCGTCGAGGACCAGCAGGTAGCCGTCCTCCAGGGTCGGTTCGAGCAGCTCGGCGCCGGCCGGCGGGTCGCCGACGTTGCGGAAGGCGCCGGTGCCGGTGCGCCAGCCCGCCCGGGCGCCCGGGGCGCGTTCCGCGCTGCTCCACACCCGGCCGTCCGCCTGTGCGGTCAGCTCGGCGGGGGTGCCCTCGAAGCGGACCCGGCCGCCCGCGAGGACGATCACGTGGTGGCAGAGCATCGCCACGTCCTCCGTCTGGTGGGTGGAGAGGAGAACCGTGCGGCCCTCCCCCGCCTGTGCGATCAACTCCCGGAAGCGCATGCGCTGTTCGGGATCGAGATGGACGGTCGGCTCGTCCAGGACCAGGAAGCCGGGGTCGCCGACGAGGGCCGCCGCCAGGGCGACCCGCTGGCGCATCCCGCCGGACAGCCGCTTGATGCGCCGGCCGCGCACGTCCGCGAGCCCCACCAGGTCCAGCACCCGGCGCACCTCGCGGTGGCGTTCGGCGCGGCCGGTCAGCTCCTTGAGGACGGCCACGTAGTCGACGAACTCGAAGGCCGTGAAGTCCGGGTGGAAGCCGGGGGTCTGGGGCAGATAGCCGAGCGTGCGGCGGACGGCCAGCCGGCCGGCGGGGGCCGCGGGGTCCTCGCCGCGCACCGTGAAGCCGCCGGAGTCCGGCGGTACGGCCGTGGCCAGGACCTTCAGCAGGGTCGTCTTCCCGGCGCCGTTCGGGCCGAGCAGGCCCGTCACGCCGTCCGTCAGCCGCAGGGAGACGCCGTCCAGGGCCCGGATGGAGCCGTAGCGCACGGTGAGCCCGGCGGCGGCGACAGTGGTGGTCAACTCGATCTCCAGAAAGGGTCGGTGAAGGTCAGTAGGGCTTGGCGTCGAAGCGGTCGCGGGCCTGGTGCAGCAGGAAGGTCGCCAGCGCGGCCAGCGCCGCGGCCACCGACTGCCCGGCCGCCGTGAAGGCCGCGGGGGTGTCGGTGGGGTGCGTGGCGGCCACCGCCATCAGCAGCGTCCAGGCGCCGCCGACCAGCCCGGGGCCGAGCAGCGGGCCCAGCCGGGCGGAGAGCGCCAGCCCGGCCGCGGTGAGCGCGAGGGCCGGCAGCAGCCAGGCGAAGGAGAGCAGGCCGTAGCCCGGCAGGGCCAGCGCGGCCAGGGTGTTGAGGCCGAGCGAGGCGGTCAGCGCGGCCACCGTGCGGATCATCAGGAGCCGGAAGCCGTGCGTCGGGGCGACCGCGGCGATCTCGTAGGTGGGATCGAGGGCCGGTCCGTACGACACCGCCACCGCGGCCAGCGGCAGCAGCGGGGCCAGGGCCAGGAACAGCGCCGGGGCGTCCACCACGCGGACCACGAGGACCATCGCCAGCAGCACGAACGCGACCGAGGCCAGCCAGGACCGGCGCAGCACCGGGGTGGCGGTGAGCAGCCGTGCGGTGTGCTCGGCGACACCGAGCCGGGCCAGCGCGCGTTCCTCGAACCCGGGTCGCGGGGCGTCGAGTTCGGCGTCCAGCCGCTCCCAGCCGGCGTCCAGCGCGACCGGGTCGGAGACGGCCGCGAGCACCGCCCGGCAGTCGGCGCAGGAGCCGACGTGGGCGTCGGCCGACCAGAGCAGCGGCGCCGCCAGCTCGCCGCGCGCGTACGCCCGTAGATCCTCCTCGGCGACATGCCAGCCGCTCCTCGGAGCTTCGGTGTCCGTCATGCCAACTCCTCCCGCAGCTGCTTGCGCGCCCGCATCGCGCGTGTCTTGACCGTCCCCGGCGGGATGCCGAGCAGCACCGCCGCCTCCCGGGTGGTCAGCCCGTCGATCACCGTCGCCTGCAGCACCGCCCGCAGTTCGGGCGAGAGCCGGACCAGGGCCCCGGCGAGGTCCCCGTGCTCCACCCCCGCGAGCACGCGTTCCTCCGCCGAGGCCTCGTCCCGGTGCCGCAGCCGGGCCAGCGCCTGCCGCAGCCGGCCCCGGGCCCCGTCGCCGCGCAGCGCGTCGACGAGCCGCCGCGACCCGATCCGCCAGAGCCATCCGGCGGCGTCGGCGTCCTCGTGGTACCGGGCGGTTCCCCGCCACACCGCGAGGAACGTCTCCTGTACGACGTCGTCGACGACCGCGGGATCCGCGCACCGGCCGCGCAGCCGCGCGGTCAGCCACGGCGCGTACCGCCGGTACAGCTCCTCGAAGGCGCGCCGGTCCGCGTCCGCCGCGATGGCCCGCAGCAGCTCTCCGTCGCTTCTCGTTCCGCTCACGTCTCCTCATCGCACGAGCCCGGCCGATCGGTTCACGGATCCCGGGTTGACTTTCGGGGACCCCTTCCACCACCCTTTCACTACTCAATTAGTGAAAGGGTGGTTGTACGGGTGGTCGAGTACCGCATCGACCGGCGCTCCGGCGTCGCCACCTACGTCCAGATCGTCCAGCAGACCAAGCAGGCCCTGCGCCTGGGGCACCTGCGGCCGGGAGACAAGCTGCCCACCGCCCGCGAGGTGGTGGAGGCCACCGCCATCAACCCCAACACCGTCCTGAAGGCCTACCGGGAGCTGGAACGCGACGGCCTGGTCGAGGCCCGGCGCGGTCTCGGCACCTTCGTGAAGCGCTCGCTCGGCACCGCCCCGGCCGCCGAGTCACCGCTCCCCGGCGAGCTGGACGCCTGGGCCGACCGGGCCCGCGCGGCCGGCCTGGACCGCGAGGACGTGGCCGCACTCTTCACCGCCGTACTGGAAAAGCACTTTCAGGGAGACAACTGATGACCGACACCGCGATAGCGGCGTCCGCGCTCGGCAAGCGGTTCGGCCGGCGCGGAGGCTGGGCGCTGCGCGACTGCGCCTTCCGGCTGCCCGCCGGGCGGGTGTGCGCCGTCGTCGGCCCCAACGGGGCGGGCAAGTCCACGCTCCTCGCCCTCGCCGCCGGTCTGCTGGGCGCCACCGAGGGCGAGCTGACCGTCCTCGGCACCACCCCGGCCGGGGCCCGCACCCGGGTCGGCTACGTCGCCCAGGACAAGCCGCTCTACCCGCAGCTCACGGTCGCCGAGACGCTGCGGATGGGCGCCGACCTCAACCCCGGGCGCTGGGACGCGGCCGCCGCCGAACAGGTCGTGTCCGGCGGGGACCTGGACCCGAAGTCCCGGATCCGGGCCCTCTCCGGCGGCCAGCGCACCCGGGTCGCGCTCGCCCTCGCCCTCGGCAAGCGGCCCGAACTGCTGCTCCTGGACGAGCCGATGGCCGACCTGGACCCGCTGGCCCGGCACGAGCTGATGGGCACGCTGATGGTGCAGGCGGCCCAGCACGGCACCACCATCGCGATGTCCTCGCACGTGGTCGCCGAGCTGGAGGACTCCTGCGACCATCTGCTGCTGATCGGCGGCGGCCGGGTCCGGCTGGCCGGCGAGATCGACGAGCTGCTCGCCGCCCACACCCGGGTCGGTGCCGACGCCGACGCCGACCTCGCCCCGCACACCGTCGTGGAGTCCCGGGCCACCGGCCGTCAGCTCAGCGCCCTGATCCGCCCGGCGGGCCCGCTCCCCGGCGACTGGCGCACCACCGCCCCCTCCCTGGAGGAACTGGTCCTCGCCCACCTCCGCAACCCCGCCGCCCCGGCCCTGAGCGCCGCCGAGGCCGCCGTATGACCACCGTGCCCCTCACCGCACCGCCCGTCCGGCCGCGCCTGACCCGCGTACTGCTGCGCCTGCACCGCCCGGCCCTGTACGCCTGGACGCTCCTCGTCCTCGCCGCCGCGACCGTGCTGTTCCTCCTGCACGGGCCGCTGGTCGACAGCGCCGCCGAGGGCTGGCGCCAGTTCCGCGACTGCGGGATGGACCGCTACTGCGCGTACGACCAGAGCGCGATCCTGCGCTACAAGAACTGGTACGACTACAGCACCCTGGCCCTCGTCGCCGTGCCCTTCCTGACGGCCGCCTGGGCGGGCGGCGCGCTCGTCGGCACCGAGCTGGAGTCGGGGACGGCCCAGCTGGCCTGGGCCCAGTCGAGCAGCCCGGTCCGCTGGCTGACCGTCCGGCTGGCGGCCCCGGCGGCGCTGGTCACCGTGGGCACCGGCCTGCTGGTCTGGCTGCACCACCTGGCCTGGGCCGCGGGCCGCGGCCGGATCGACAGCGCCAAGACCTGGTACGACGTCTGGACCTTCCACACCAACGGCCCCACCCTGGTCGCCCTCGCCCTGGCCGGACTCGCCGCGGGCGCGCTGGCCGGGCTGCTGCTGCGGCGGACCCTGCCCGCCCTGGGCCTGGGCCTGCTGCTGACCGGCGCCGTCTGGGGCAGCGCCCAGCTGCTGCTGCCCCGGCTGTGGCCCGCCACCACCCGCTGGTGGTCGCACGCCACCGGGGCGCCGTCGGGGTCCTGGCAGCTGACGGAGGGGCGGAGTGCGGACCGGGCCCGGTACTATGTCACATACCACACATATGCCGACTACTGGCCGCTCCAGCTCACCACCACCGCCCTCCTCCTCACCACAGCGGCCCTGCTGACCCTCGCCTGCTTCCTCACCCTGCGCCGCCTGACCGGGAAGGCGGCCGCCCGATGAGCGCCCTGACCGCGCCCCGGGGCGGGCTGCCGCGGACGGTGCTGCGGCTGCACCGGCCCGCCCTGCTGACCTGGACCGTGTTCGTCACGGCGCTGTGCGGCTGGCTGGTCCTGCTGACCGAGGTGGTCGCGGACCGGGCACGCGCGGCGGAGGCCCGGACCTGCGTCACGGACGTCTGCGGCCCGGTGTCCCTGCTCGACTCCTTCGACCTCCAGCTGTCCTGGGCCGGCACCCTGGTGTGCTACGGCTTCCTGGCCGTCGCCGCCTTCACGGGCGGCGCCCTGATCGGCCGTGAACTGGAGTCGGGCACCGCCGAGTTGGCGTGGACGCAGGGCATCTCCCCGGCCCGCTGGCTGACCGCCAAGCTCGCGCTGCCCGCCCTGGCGGTCACCGCCGGGGGCACGGCCCTGACGCTGCTGTTCCGCCGGACCTGGGCCGCCGACCCGGACCTGGTCGGCGAGTCCTGGTTCGACGCGTACGCGTTCGTCGCCCGCGGCCCGCTGGTGGTGGCGTACGGCCTCTGCGCGCTCGCCGTCGGCACCCTCACCGCACTGCTGCTGCGCCGCACCCTGCCCTCGCTCGCGGTCGCGACCGGCACGATGTGGCTGCTCAACGCCGTGCTGACGTACTACCGCGGACAGCTGTGGCCCACGCTGCACCGCACCGCGCCCCGCTCCTTCGACCTCCCCGACGGCGCCTGGGAGGTGACCGAGGGCCGGACCGCCCACGGCTGGTTCGCCACCTACCACCCCGCCTCCCACTACTGGCCCCTCCACCTCACCGAGACCGCGATCGTCGCCGCCGTCGCCGCGCTCGCCGTCCTCCTCGCCTTCCGTCTCCTCAAGCACCGCACGGAGTCCCCCGCATGACCGCGACCACCACCGCGCCCCCGGCGGCCTCGGCCCGCCGCTCCCTGCGCCGCCTGCACCGCCCCGCCCTGCTCGTGTGGGCCGCGTTCGTGCTGCTGGTGACCGGCTGGCTGCTCTGGCTGCACCTCTCGGAGCTGCCGGCCGAGCGGGCCTGCCAGGGCTTCTCCTACTCCACCCAGGACACCCTCCCCACCTGCGACTACTCGGCGCTCACCGACGCCAACAACGTCTTCAACTTCATCGGCGACGTCCTCACCTACTCCTGCGTCGCCGTCGCCGCCTGGGCCGGCGGCGCGCTGGTCGGCCGCGAGCTGGAGTCCGGCACCGCCAAGCTGGCCTGGACCCAGTCCGTCTCCCCGGCGCGCTGGCTGGCCTGGAAGCTGACCGCGGCCGCCCTCCCGCTGGCCGTCGGGGGCGGACTGCTGGCGCTGCTCTTCGGCTGGGTGTGGAGCGCCGACCGGGACGCACTGGTCAGCCACTGGACGTGGGACCGCGTCTTCATCCCGCGCGGCCCGCTGCTGCCCGCCCTGCTGCTGCTCGGCCTCGCCGTCGGCGCCCTCGCCGGGATCGCCCTGCGCCGCACCCTGCCCGCGCTGGCCGTCGCCGCCGCCGTGACCCTCGTCGTACGGCTGTATCTGCGCGAGGCGTGGAAGCCGCTGCGCGGCCCGCTGCACGGCTTCTGGGCCGTTCATCTCAGCGCCACCGCGATGGTGCTCGTCCTTGCCGCGGCGGCGGTCACTGGCGCGTTCTCCCTCTTGCGCCGGCAGGCCCGCTGAGGGACCGTCTGACCCGTGCGTCCCCCCGTCGGCGCAAGGACGTACGGGATCCGTGGGAAGGTCGTACAGGAACGTCGCTTTCGTGATCCCCGAGGCGGCCAGGGCCTGATCACAGACGTCCGCGAGCCTCCCCCCGCTATCCCACACGCCATGTCTTCGTAACCATTGGTTCAGACGGACTTGCGACGCTCAGCCAATGAAGCCCGCCGTGCCAGAGCCTTCGCCTCCCCCTGAGGGGTTCGCGGGAAACGGGGTCGTCCAGCTCCCACCCGCACGTTCCGACGCGCCTGTCACGCCCCGGGCGCGGAACAATGGGGTCATGAGTCAGCAGAACGCCCAGGCAGCCGAGGTTCAGCACGCCCAGCCCTCCGTGGGCTCCATAGCCGCACACCGCCCGCACACCGTGGCCGCCGCGGTCTCCGATCTGGAACCCGACATCGATGCCGATCTCGACGCCTACGAGGAGTCGCAGATCGACGGGGTCCAGCTGCCCCAGGGGCGCTTCCTCGACCGGGAGCGCAGCTGGCTCGCGTTCAACGAGCGGGTGCTGGAGCTCGCCGAGGACCCGAACACCCCCCTGCTGGAGCGGGCGAACTTCCTGGCGATCTTCGCGAGCAACCTCGACGAGTTCTTCATGGTCCGGGTGGCAGGGCTGAAGCGCCGCATCGCCACCGGTGTGGCCACGCGCTCCGCCTCCGGGCTGCAGCCGCGCGAGGTGCTGGAGATGATCTGGGCCCGCTCCCGTGAGCTGATGGCCCGGCACGCCGCCTGCTACCACGAGGACGTCGCCCCCGCGCTCGCGGAAGAGGGCGTCCACCTGGTCCGCTGGGCCGAGCTGACCGAGAAGGAACAGGCCCGGCTCTTCACGCTCTTCCGGCACCAGATCTTCCCGGTCCTGACCCCGCTGGCGGTCGACCCGGCGCACCCCTTCCCGTACATCTCGGGCCTCTCCCTGAACCTGGCCGTGGTCGTCCGCAACCCGGTCAGCGGCCACAAGCACTTCGCCCGGGTCAAGGTGCCGCCGTCGCTGTCCCGCTTCCTGGAGAGCTCGCCGGGCCGGTACGTCCCCATCGAGGACGTCATCGGCGCCCACCTGGAGGAGCTGTTCCCCGGCATGGAGGTGGTGGAGCACCACGCCTTCCGCCTCACCCGGAACGAGGACCTGGAGGTCGAGGAGGACGACGCCGAGAACCTGCTCCAGGCCCTGGAGAAGGAGCTCATGCGGCGCCGCTTCGGGCCGCCGGTGCGCCTGGAGGTCGAGGAGTCCATCGACCGCGACGTCCTGGACCTGCTGGTCCGCGAGCTGAAGGTCAACGAGGCCGAGGTCTACCCGCTGCCCGGCCCGCTCGACCTGACCGGACTGTTCCGCATCTCGGGTCTCGACCGGCCGGAGCTGAAGTACCGCAAGTTCATCGCCGGCACCCACCGCGACCTCGCCGAGGTGGAGTCCGCCTCCGCGCCCGACATCTTCGCCGCGCTGCGCGAGCGGGACGTCCTGCTGCACCACCCGTACGACAGCTTCTCCACCTCGGTGCAGGCCTTCGTCGAGCAGGCCGCCGAGGACCCGGACGTCCTCGCGATCAAGCAGACCCTGTACCGGACCTCCGGCGACTCCCCGATCGTCAACGCGCTCATCGACGCCGCCGAGGCCGGCAAGCAGGTCCTCGTCCTGGTCGAGATCAAGGCCCGCTTCGACGAGCACGCGAACATCAAGTGGGCCAAGCGCCTGGAAGAGGCCGGCTGCCACGTCGTCTACGGCCTGGTCGGCCTCAAGACGCACTGCAAGCTGTCCCTGGTGGTCCGCCAGGAGGGCGAGACGCTCCGCCGCTACAGCCACGTCGGCACCGGCAACTACCACCCGAAGACCGCGCGCCTGTACGAGGACCTCGGTCTGCTCACCGCCGACCCGCAGGTGGGCGCCGACCTGTCCGACCTGTTCAACCGCCTTTCCGGCTACTCCCGCCGGGAGACGTACCGCCGCCTGCTGGTGGCCCCCAAGTCGCTGCGCGACGGACTGATCGCGCGGATCAACAAGGAAGTACAGCACCACAAGGCCGGACGCCCCGCGTTCGTCCGCATCAAGGTCAACTCGATGGTCGACGAGGCGATCATCGACGCGCTGTACCGCGCGTCCATGGCGGGCGTGCCGGTCGACATCTGGGTGCGCGGCATCTGTGCCATCCGCCCGGGCGTCACCGGCCTGTCGGAGAACATCCGGGTCCGCTCGGTCCTCGGCCGCTTCCTGGAACACTCCCGGGTCTTCGCCTTCGGCAACGGCGGCGAGCCCGAGGTGTGGATCGGCAGCGCCGACATGATGCACCGCAACCTCGACCGCCGGATAGAGGCCCTGGTCCGGGTCACCGACCCGGCTCATCGCGCAGCCCTCAACCGGTTCCTCGAAAACGGCATGTCCGACTCCACCTCCTCCTGGCACCTGGGCCCGGACGGCGAATGGACCCGGCACGCGACCGACGCCGACGGACAGCCCCTGCGCAACATCCAGGAGACGCTCATAGACGCCCGGAGGCGCCGGCGTGGCACAGCAACACCTTGAACCGACGGACCCGACGGCCCGGGCCGTGACCGGGGACGCCCTCGCGGGCTACCTGCGCGCCCAGGCCACGGAGTTCCTCCGCGCGCTGCGCCTGCACCGGGAGACCGGGACGGCGAGCACGGCGGAGGAGTCCGTCGACGCGGCCCGCGCACTGCGCCGTTCGGCCCGGCGCATCAGCGGAAGCCTGCACACCTTCCGTCCGCTGCTGGAGACCGACTGGTCGGAGGAGATCCGCCCCGAACTGGCCTGGCTCTCCGGCACCTTGGGCCTTGAACACGCCTACGAGGCCCGGCTGGAGCGCCTGTTGCTGGCGCTGCACCGCCTCTCCGGCTCCACGGCCCTGCCCAGCCAGGCCACTTCGGAGGGCGCGGCGGCCGAGCGCGGCAACCTGACCGTGGGTGCGGCCAAGGCGGGCGCCCTGCTGGACCGCCAGCTCACCCTGGCCCGCACCCGCGCCCACTCCACGGCGCTGCAGGCCCTCGGCTCCTCCCGTTTCCACGCGGTCGCCGACAAGGTCGCGGTGCTGGCCAGCGAGGTCCCGCTGACGGCCGCGGCCCCCGGCACCGACCTGCGCCCGCCGGCGGCGGCGGCCGAGGAGCGCCTCACCGACGCCATCACGGCCCTCCCCCTGGTCACCGCGGGCCACCCCTACAACGCCGAGGCGCTGGTCCACGGCCTCTCCCCGGACCCCTCCCCGCACCCCCAGGACGGCCCCTGGCACCAGGTCCGCCTCCTCCTGCGGCTGCACCGCTACGCCCGCGAGGTGCTGCTGGCCGGCGAGGACGCCCCCGTGGACGTCCGCCTCCTCGCCGCCGGCCAGGCCCTGAACCGGCACCGCGACGCCTCCGAAGCGGCGGCGGCCGCCGCGTCCGCGGCCCGCACCCCCCGGATCGCCCCGGCGACCGCCTACGCCCTCGGCGTCCTCCACGCCGACCAGCGGCACGAGGTCGAGGCGGCCCGCTTCGCCTTCCAGCAGGCCTGGCAGAAGCAGCCGCTGGGGGCCGTGTGAACGACACCCCGGTGCTGGCGGCGGGCTGCGTCCTGTGGCGCCGCTCACCGGTCGACGGCGACCTCGAGGTCTGCCTCGTCCACCGCCCCAAGTACGACGACTGGTCCCACCCGAAGGGCAAACTCAAGCGCGACGAGGACGCGGCCACGGGAGCGCTGCGCGAGGTCGAGGAGGAGACCGGCTACACGGCCGCCCTCGGCAGCGAACTCTCCACCGCCCACTACTACGCCAACGGCCGCCCCAAGGAGGTCCGTTACTGGGCCGGCGAGGCGGGCGAGGGCCACTTCACCCCCAACCACGAGGTGGACCGCATCCTCTGGCTCCGCCCACCCGAGGCCCGGCACCGACTCACCCAGCCGAGGGACGCCGAACTGGTGGACGAACTACTGACCTCACTGCACAACGCTCCATAAGCGGTGCCCTTTTAGGGACGCAGGGCTACAGCGCCCCGTCAGGGGCGCGGGGAACTGCGCGACAAGCCCCCACCGGCCCGCAGCCGACGTACGACGTCAGCGCACCCCGGTCACATGCCCCTCCGCATCCGTACGCGCCAGGCTTCGGGCTCTGCGCGCCGGCCCCCGCCACCCGCACGTGCAGCGGGCGAAACAGAACCGCCCCTGCTCCACCGTGCCCGTATTGTGTTCCGCCCCCTGCAGGGCCCTCTCGGAACCGTCCTCCTGCGCCACCCTGACAACGTTACCGACCCTCGGTAAAGGGCCGGTATGCGTGACGGCCCCACCCACCCCTCGTTAAGCGGAACGACAGGGGGCCCGTGACGGACGTACCGGGGGTAGGCAGGCGATGGATCGGCGGCAGCACAGGCGCGCTGGAAAGACGGCCGTCACCGTGGGACTGATGGTCGGACTCGGCGCGGGCGCCACCGGCTGCGGCGGCGCCACGGCGGAGGGCGCCGGCGGCAACCCCGGCGACCGGACGGTCACCCTCCTGACGCGCGCGGCGGACACCCTGCGGAGCACCCGCACCTCCAAGGCGACGACCTCGATGGAGATGGCCACCGGCGGCACCCGGGTCACCATCCGCGGCAAGGGCGTCTACGACTACGACAAGCAGCTCGGCAAGCTCACGGTCGTGCTCCCGCAGGACCCCGCCGGCACCCCCGAGCACCGCCCGATCACCGAACTCCTCGCACCGGGCGCGCTGTTCATGAAGAACCGGGGCGCCGGGGTGCCCGCCGACAAATGGGTCCGGGTGGACACCGCCGCCCTCTCCGACGGCAACCTGGTCACCGGCGGCGCGACCGACCCGTACGCGGCGGCCGAACTGCTGCGCGGCACCCGCACGGCGACCTACGTGGGGAAGACCGAGCTCGCCGGCACCGAGGTCCGGCACTACCGGGGCACCGCCGACCTCGCGGCCGCCGCCCGCACGGCCTCCGCCGGCAACCGGGCCTCGCTGGCCGCCGCGGCGAAAGGGTTCGCCACGGCCGAGGTCCCGTTCGACGCCTACCTCGACGACCAGGGCCGGATCCGCAAGCTGCGCGAGCGGTTCAGCTTCGTCAACGACAGCCGGCAGGGCACCGTGGCGGTCGCGTCGACGACCCTGCTGTACGACTTCGGCACTCCCGTGGCCGTAGAGTTGCCGCGTCCCCAGGACATCTACGCGGGCCGGATCGCCGAAAACCAGCCAGCGCACTAGTCCGGGACCGGCTCTGTACAACCTGTGAACTAGCCCGTCCGTGCCATGCGCGTTGTGTAGACCGCTGCCTACTCTAGGAAGTCGGTGACGGCAGAGAAGAGGTGATGCACGTGGCTCCGGTCGGCGGTACGGCAGTTCAGGACCACGTGGCCCTCGCCGAGATCGAGCTGTGCGGAGAACTGATCATCGCGGCCTCGGCCGCCGAGGACCGGCTCAGCCTGGAGAGCATCGACGAGGTGCTGAGAGTGGCCGAGGAGCGCGAGGCCGGATAGGCCTCAGGTCCGCAGCAGGCGCCCGATCGCCTTCGTGGCCTCTTCCACCTTCGCGTCGATCTCGTCCCCGCCCTTGACGGCCGCGTCGGCGACGCAGTGCCGCAGGTGCTCCTCCAGGAGCTGCAGGGCGAAGGACTGCAGGGCCTTGGTGGAGGCGGAGACCTGGGTGAGTATGTCGATGCAGTAGGTGTCCTCGTCGACCATGCGCTGCAGACCGCGGATCTGGCCCTCGATCCGGCGCAGTCGTTTGAGGTGTTCGTCCTTCTGTTTGTGGTAGCCGTGCGTGGTCGCCGACGTTCCGTTTCCGGAGGGCGTGGTGGCGTCGGCCTCGGTGGTCGTCATCGCGTCCTCCGTATCGTCGAGACATATACCCCTAGTGGGTATATGGTAACGAACTTTGCTGGGTATAGGGCCCTCGGGACGCCCCCGTGCTGATCGACTTGCCCGATGGGCGAAACTGGAGGGCGGCCCATTAGCCGTGGCCGGATGATGCGCTTAGCATCAGCCTGACCGAAACCCATGCATACCGAGGACCCCAAGTGCGCTTTCGTCTGACCCCCAGGGAGACGAGCTTCTACGACATGTTCGCCGCTTCCGCGGACAACATCGTCACGGGCTCGAAACTCCTGATGGAACTGCTCGGGGCGGACGCGTCTGCCCGGGCCGAGATCGCAGAGCGTATGCGGGCAGCGGAACACGCAGGTGACGACGCCACGCACGCGATCTTCCACCAGCTGAACTCCTCGTTCATCACGCCGTTCGACCGCGAGGACATCTACTCCCTCGCGTCCTCCCTCGACGACATCATGGACTTCATGGAGGAGGCCGTCGACCTGGTCGTCCTCTACAACGTCGAGGAGCTGCCGAAGGGCGTCGAGCAGCAGATCGAGGTGCTGGCCCGCGCCGCGGACCTGACGGCCGAGGCGATGCCCAACCTGCGCACGATGGACAACCTCACCGAGTACTGGATCGAGGTCAACCGGCTGGAGAACCAGGCCGACCAGATCCACCGCAAGCTTCTCGCGCACCTCTTCAACGGCAAGTACGACGCGATCGAGGTGCTGAAGCTCAAGCAGATCGTGGACGTCCTGGAAGAGGCGGCGGACGCGTTCGAGCACGTGGCGAACACGGTGGAGACCATCGCCGTCAAGGAGTCCTGAGCCGTCGATGGACACCTTCGCGCTCGTCGTGACCATCCTGGTCGCGCTCTTCTTCACGTACACGAACGGTTTCCACGACTCGGCGAACGCGATCGCGACGTCGGTGTCGACACGGGCGCTGACCCCGCGGGCGGCGCTCGCCATGGCCGCGGTGATGAACCTGGCCGGCGCGTTCTTCGGCACCGGGGTCGCCAAGACCGTCAGCGAGGGCCTGATCGAGACGCCCCAGGGCTCCAAGGGCATGGGCATCCTCTTCGCCGCGCTGGTCGGAGCGATCGTCTGGAACCTCGTCACCTGGTACTTCGGCCTGCCCTCGTCCTCCTCCCACGCGCTGTTCGGCGGCCTGGTCGGCGCCGCGCTGGCCGGTGGCACGGAGGTCATCTGGCACGGTGTCGTCGACAAGGTCATCATCCCGATGTTCCTGTCGCCGGTGGTCGGCCTGGTCCTCGGCTACCTGGTCATGACCGCCATCATGTGGATCTTCCGCCGCTCCAACCCGCACAAGGCGAAGCGCGGCTTCCGGATCGCCCAGACCGTCTCCGCGGCCGGCATGGCCCTCGGCCACGGTCTCCAGGACGCCCAGAAGACGATGGGCGTGGTCGTCATGGCACTGGTGATTTCCGGCCATGAGACCTACGGCGACCCGATCCCGGTCTGGGTCAAGATCGTCTGTGCCGTGATGCTCTCCCTCGGCACCTACGCGGGCGGCTGGCGCATCATGCGCACCCTCGGCCGCAAGATCATCGAACTGGACCCCCCGCAGGGCTTCGCGGCCGAGGCCACCGGTGCGTCGATCATGTTCACCACCGCGTACCTCTTCAAGGCACCGGTCTCCACGACCCACGTCATCACCTCGGCCATCATGGGCGTCGGCGCGACCAAGCGCGTGAACGCGGTCCGCTGGGGCGTCGCCAAGAACATCGTCATGGGCTGGTTCATCACGATGCCCGCAGCGGCCCTGGTAGCGGCCGCGGCCTTCGGAATCGTCGACCTGGCGTTCCTGTAGAGGCCGAGAACAGCGCCCCTTTTAGGGGCGCGGGGCTGCGTCCATATGCGGCTCCGCCGCGTGGGCGCGACCAGCCCCCACCGCCCCGCAGCCGACGCACGACCGCACCTCACCCGTCAGCCAGGGAACGCAGACGGGCCCGCCCCCGGGAGCCAGGGGCGGGCCCTTTTGCATCCTCGCGGTGGCACCGCCATGCAGCACCGCGAGGGGTTCGGTTCCGGCTTAGCCGAAGCGGCCGGAGATGTAGTCCTCGGTCGCCTGGACCGACGGGTTGGAGAAGATGCGCTCCGTGTCGTCGATCTCGATCAGCCGGCCGGGCTGGCCGACGGCGGCGAGGTTGAAGAACGCGGTGCGGTCGGAGACACGCGCCGCCTGCTGCATGTTGTGCGTCACGATGACGATCGTGAAGCGCTCCTTCAGCTCACCGATCAGGTCCTCGATGGCGAGGGTGGAGATCGGGTCGAGCGCGGAGCAGGGCTCGTCCATGAGCAGCACCTTCGGCTCGACCGCGATGGCGCGGGCGATGCACAGACGCTGCTGCTGGCCACCGGAGAGACCGGAGCCCGGCTTGTTCAGGCGGTCCTTGACCTCGTTCCAGAGGTTCGCACCCTTGAGCGACTTCTCGACGATCTCGGTGAGCTCGCTCTTCTTGTAGTTGCCGTTCAGCTTCAGACCCGCGGCCACGTTGTCGAAGATCGACATCGTGGGGAACGGGTTCGGACGCTGGAACACCATGCCGACCTCGCGGCGCACCGCCACCGGGTCGATGTTGGCGCCGTACAGGTTCTCGTCGTCGAGGAGGACCTTGCCCTCGACCCGGCCGCCGGAGGTGACCTCGTGCATGCGGTTGAGCGTGCGCAGGAACGTCGACTTGCCGCAGCCGGAGGGGCCGATGAACGCCGTGACGGTGCGCGGCTCGATGTTCATCGAGATGTCTTCGATGGCCTTGTGGGAGCCGTAGAAAGCGGAGAGCCCGCTGACGTCGATTCGCTTGGACATTACTTCTTCACTTCCAGGAGTCGGTCGCTGTCGGCCGGTCAGCGACCGGTCTTGGGGGCCTTCCAGCGGGCGATGCCGCGGGCCACCAGGTTCAGGATCATCACGAAGGCGATCAGCGTGAGCGAGGCCGCCCAGGCACGGTCGTAGGCCGCGTTGGCACCGGCGCTGTCCGAGTACTGCTGGTAGATGAACAGCGGCAGCGACGACTGCGCACCCTCGAAGGGGTTGTTGTTGATGAACGGGTTGCCCCACACCAACAGCAGCACCGGCGCGGTCTCACCCGCGATACGGGCGATGGCGAGCATCACACCGGTGGTGATACCGCCGATCGAGGTCGGCAGGACCACCTTGAGGATGGTGCGCCACTTGGGCACGCCGAGCGCCAGGGACGCCTCGCGCAGCTCGTTCGGGACGAGCTTGAGCATCTCCTCGGTGGAGCGCACGACCACCGGCATCATCAGGATGGCCAGGGCCAGCGATCCGGCGAAGCCGAAGGGCTGCATGTCGAAGATCAGCATGAGGCTGAGGATGAACAGACCCGCGACGATCGACGGGATACCGGTCATGACGTCGACGAAGAAGGTGACGGCCTTCGCGAGGCGACCGCGTCCGTACTCGACGAGGTAGACGGCGGTGAGGATGCCGATCGGCGCACCGATCAGGGTGGCGAGGCCGACCTGCTCCAGGGAGCCGATGATGGCCGCGTAGGCACCACCGCCGGGCTCGGCGTTCTGGACGACGCCCATGGAGTGGGAGAGGAAGTAGACGTCCAGGACCTTCACACCGCGCGAGACGGTCACCCAGATCAGGGAGACCAGCGGGACCACGGCGATGACGAAGGCGACCCAGACCAGGGAGGTCGCGACCCGGTCCTTGGCCTGCCGGCGGCCCTCGACGCGGGCGGCGATGACAAAGGTGCCGAGGATGTAGAGGAGGCCGGCGATCAGGCCCCACTGGACCTTGCTGTCCAGGCCGCCCACCAGGCCGATGGCCACGCCGAGCACGATGGCCCCGGCGACGATGGCGTAGGAGGACCACTTGGGGAGGGTCGCACCGCGCAGGGTGCTCGCGCGCTTGGCGACTGCTGCGGTGCTCATGCGTTGGCCCCCGAGTACTCTGCGCGGCGCTGGATGATGATGCGGGCCGCGCCGTTGACCAGCAGGGTGATGACGAAGAGGACCAGACCGGAGGCGATGAGCGCGTCACGGCCGTCCGCGGTCGCCTCACCGAACTTGCTGGCGATGTTCTGGGCGAAGGTGCCGCCGCCCGGGTTGAGCAGGCTGGCGTGGATGTCGAAGTCCGGGGAGAGCACGGTGGCGACGGCCATCGTCTCGCCGAGCGCGCGGCCGAGGCCGAGCATCGAGGCGGAGATCACGCCGGAGCGCCCGAAGGGCAGCACCGACATGCGGACGACCTCCCAGCGGGTGGCGCCGAGGGCCAGGGCGGCCTCTTCGTGCATCTGCGGGACCTGGCGGAAGACCTCGCGGCTCACGTTGGTGATGATCGGCAGGATCATGATCGCGAGCAGGATCGAGACGGTCAGGATCGTGCGCGGGGCACCGCCGTCCCAGGAGAAGATCCCGGTCCAGCCGAAGTAGTCGTTCAGCCAGCTGAACAGGCCGGTCATGTGCGGTACGAGGATCAGCGCGCCCCACAGGCCGTACACGATGGACGGCACGGCGGCGAGCAGGTCGATCACGAACGCGACGGGGCCGGCCAGGCGGCGCGGCGCGTAGTGCGTGATGAAGAGCGCGATCGCGACGGCGATCGGGACCGCGATGGCCATGGCGATGATCGAGGAGACGATCGTGCCGAAGGCGAGGACCGCGATGCCGAAGGTCGGCGGGATGAGGTTGGTGTTCCACTCGAAGGTGGTGAGGAAGTTGCCGTGGTCGCGGTTGATCGCGAGGGCGGCCCGGTAGGTGAGGAAGACCGCGATCGCGGCCATGATCACCAGCAGCAGGATGCCGGAACCGCGGGAGAGACCGAGGAAGATCCGGTCACCGGCCCGGGTGGCGCCGCGCGCGTTGCGCTTCTGCTGAGCCGCGGAGGGCTGTGGGGGCGTAGGGGGGGATGCGTCTGTTGTCTGCGTCGATATGTCCATCGGGTTCTCCGGTCTGCGGAGTCGCCTGGGGGGCGGCTCGGAGGAGCCGTACACCCCACACGTAGAGGCGTACGGCTCCGGGCGGCGGTGCACCGGACGGTGCGGCCGGGCTCCCGTGGGGAACTCGGCCGCACTCGCGGATCTTTAGCTCAGGCCCTCGATGGTGGTGCGGACCTTGGCGATGATGTCGTCGGGGACCGGGGCGTAGTCGATCGTGGAGAGGAGCTTCTGGCCGTCCTCGGAGGCGATGTAGCGCAGGAACGCCTTGGTCGCGGTGAGGGTGTCGGCCTTGTTGCCCTTGTCGCAGGCGATCTCGTAGGTGACCAGGCTGATCGGGTACGCGCCCTCGGCCTTGGTCTTGTAGTCGAGCTGCAGCGACAGGTCCTTGCCGGTGCCGACGATCTTGGCGGCCGCGATGTCGGCGGTGGCGGACTCGGTGGACGGGGCGACCGGGCTGCTGGCGCCCGTGTCGATGGAGGCGGCCTTGATGCCGTCCGAGACGTAGGAGAGCTCGAAGTAGCCGATGGCGCCGGAGGTCTGCTTGACCTGCTGGGCGACACCCGCGGACTGCGGAGCGGACTGGCCGCCCTTGGCCTGCCAGGCCTTGCCGCCGGAGTACTTCCAGTTGCTCGGGGTGGTGGCGATCAGGTACTTGGTGAGGTTGTCCGTCGTACCCGACTCGTCCGAGCGGTGGAACGCCTGGATCTTGAGGTTCGGAAGCTTCGCGTCGGGGTTCAGCTTCTTGATCGCCGCGTCGTTCCAGTTGGTGATCTTGCTGTCGAAGATCTTGGCGAGGGTCGGCGCGTCCAGAACCAGGTTGTCGACACCCGGGACGTTGTAACCGATCGCGATCGCACCGCCGACCATCGGGAGGTCGATGCCCTGGCCGCCGGAGCAGACCTTCTTGGAGGCGGTGACCTCTTCCGGCTTCAGCGCGGAGTCGGAACCGGCGAAGGCGACCTGGCCCTGCGTGAAGGCGGTCACACCGGCACCGGAGCCGGAGCCCTTGTAGTTGATCTGCACACCACAGGCCTGGGAGAAGTTCTTCACCCAGGCGTCGATCGCGTTCTTCTGCGCGGAGGAGCCGTCGGCGAGCAGCTGGCCCTTGGCGTCGTCGCACTTGATGGAGCTCGCGGTGGTGGCCGAGGCCGACGCGGAGGTGTCGCTGCTGCTGCCGTTGTCGTCAGAGCCGCACGCCGAGAGGGTCAGGGCACCGGTGACGGCGACAGCACCGAGAGACAGAGCGCGCAGCCGGTTCTTGCGCTGAAGCTTCACTTTCGGGGGTTCCTTCCAGAGGCGCCACCTTCGGCGGCGTGCGAAGTATTCGTGACGCGGCGAGGGCCTGCTGACTAGGCATTTACGACCGCTCACCACGTCGGGTAAGGCCGAAATTAGGCAGATCAGGTGAAGCCGCCGATGGCCATAGGTAAACGGAGGGTGAACCCCTGCCGTCAACCCGGTGAGGTCACGGAATGCTTACGGTGAGGGCACATGCCGGTTCCAACCGTCGGGTTAAGCGAACACGTCTTCGGTGTTCGCCATCACAGCCGTTACGACGTCACAGCGTTCGTTACACCGGATGGGAACCCGTGTGCGATGGAACGCCGTCTCGTCCCACGAAAGCCGACGAAAGGCACGGGCATGGAACGGCGTACCTTCATATCTGGCGGGGCGGCCGCCCTCGCGGCGACCGCGCTGACGGGGTGCAGCTCCGGCGGCGACACCTCGCGGACCACCGGCGCGCCACTCGCGTCCACATCCTCTCGTACGGCACTGAAGACCACCAGCGCAGCGGCCGCGGCCAACTGGACCGCCCTCGCCCACGCCCTGGACGGCACCCTGGTCCGCCCCGGCGACACGTCCTGGACCACGGCGCACCAGCTCTACAACACCCGCTTCGACGGCCTGAAGCCGGCGGCGGTGGCCTACGTGGCCCACGCGGACGACATCCGCACCACCCTGTCGTACGCCCAGGCGCACTCCCTGAAGGTTTCCATCCGCAACGGCGGCCACTCCTACGCGGGCTACTCCTCCGGCAACGGCCGCCTGATCGTGGACGTCTCCAAGCTCAACCGGATCCGCGTCAGCGGCGGCACGGCGGTCGTCGGCGCCGGCTCCAAGCTGATCGACGTCTACCGGGCCCTCGCGGCGAAGAGCGTGACCATCCCGGCGGGCTCCTGCCCCACGGTCGGCGTCTCCGGCCTGGTGCTCGGCGGCGGCCACGGGGTCGCGTCCCGCGCGTACGGCCTGACCTGCGACAGCCTCACCCAGGCGACCCTGATCACCGCGGACGGCAGCCAGGTCGTCGCCAACGCGAGCAGCAACAAGGACCTCTTCTGGGCGCTGCGCGGCGCGGGCAACGGCAACTTCGGCGTCGTCACGGAGCTGCGGTTCAGGACCCACCCGACCCCGCAGGGTGTGACGGCGTACCTGACCTGGCCCTGGGCGAAGGCGGCGCAGGTCCTCAAGGCCTGGCAGGAGTGGGGCCCCGCCCAGCCGGACGAGATCTGGTCCGCCCTGCACCTGGAGAACTCGGGCAGCGGCCCGCGCGTCTCGGTCGCCTGCTTCTCGATGGGCACCTACGGCGAACTCCAGAACGCGGTCGACGCCCTCGCCCACAAGGCCGGCGCCAACGCCTCCTCCGTCTCGCTGCGCCGCCACGGCTACGAGGAGGCGATGGAGATCTACGCCGGCTGCTCCTCCTTCGCCACCCAGGCCCAGTGCCACCTGCCGGGCTCGACCCCGGGCCGCTCCACCCAGGGCAGGCTGGGCCGGGAGACCTACACGGCCCGCTCCGACTTCTTCGACCGCTCGCTGTCGGCGGCCGGCATCCAGACGGTCCTCCGGCAGATCGGCTCGGTCCGGGGCGGCGCGGGCAGCATCGCCTTCACGGCGCTCGGCGGCGCGGTCAACCGGGTCTCGCCGACGGCGACGGCGTTCGTGCACCGCCGGTCGCGGATGCTGGCGCAGTACATCGTGTCCTGGGGGGCGGGGGGCTCCGGCAGCACGGGCCAGGCGTGGCTCGATTCGGCGCACGCCGCGATGAAGCCGTACGCCTCGGGCGCGGCGTACCAGAACTACGCGGACCCGACGCTGGCGAACTGGAAGAAGGCGTACTACGGGGACGCCGTGACCAAGCTCGGGAAGGTGAAGCAGCAGTACGACCCGG
This sequence comes from Streptomyces sp. NPDC048288, assembly GCF_043201555.1. Lineage (NCBI taxonomy): Bacteria > Bacillati > Actinomycetota > Actinomycetes > Kitasatosporales > Streptomycetaceae > Streptomyces > Streptomyces sp. NPDC048288. The sequence goes on along the minus strand of NZ_JBICZD010000013.1, from coordinate 17,550 downwards.
AGAGGTTCTTCTCCTACGCGCAGGGGTTGTAGAAGCGCCGGGAAGCGCCCCCCCTACGCCGCCAGGTCCCGTTCCTCCGACTCCAGGCCGGAGCGGGGTTCCGGGACGACGCCGACCGTGGCCGAGCGCGTCCGTACGATCCAGCCGACGCGGGGGGATCCGGCCACGGCCTTCATCACCGGGGTGAGGAGGGCGGAGGCGAGGGGGGAGAGGAGGAGGACGACGGCGGTGCCGAGGGCGAAGCCGCCGATGACGTCGGTGGGGTAGTGGACGCCCATGTAGACCCGGCAGAAGCCCTCCAGCAGGGCCAGCGCTATCCCCGCGGCCCCGAACCTGCGGTTGGCGACGAAGAGGCCGACGCCCAGGGCCATGGTGATGGTCGCGTGGTCGCTGACGAAGGAGTAGTCGGTCTTGCCGGAGACCAGGACGTCGAGGCCCTGGTGGGCGAGGAAGGGCCGGGGGCGCTCGACGAAGCCGCGGATGGGAACGTTCACGAGGACGGCGATCGCGGCGGCGAGCGGGGCCCAGACCAGGGCGGCGACCGTGGCGGGCGCGTCCTCGTCGCCCCGGCGGCGCACGGACCACCAGCACCCCAGCACCAGCAGCACCATGGCGATCAGCAGCCCGTACTCCCCGACGAACGCCATGCCCCGGTCGAACCAGTGCGGCGCGTCCTTGGCCAGGCCGTTGATGTCGTAGAGCAGGTCGACGTCGGGGTTGGATCCGGATTCGGCGAGTACAGCCATCGCGCTGCGGCCCCTTCGTCGTCGTTCCGGGACGCACCTCGTGTGCGTCGCTCGCTGCCACCCCCGTGGTCGGCTATGTCAACAGGAACGCACGGCCTACGCCCCTTCGTTCCACCCTCCACCGAATGATCACGCAGACGTTATCGAAGAGAGATACAAAGCCGCAGCTCAGGGGAGGGTTTCACACTCGGTTCACACCGCCGTGGGGAGCGCTTTCGCGCCATCCGCGGTGACCCGGGTGGCTCCGAAGTAGTCCGCGCTGTCGATGGGGTCGAAGCGGATGACCGCTCCGGTGTACGGCGCGTCGATCATGTACCCGCCACCGACGTACATCCCCACGTGGTGGATGGCCCGGGAGTTGCTGAGGTCGGTGGAGAAGAAGACGAGGTCGCCCGGGAGCAGTTCGCTGCGCGAGGGGTGCGGGCCCGCGTTGTACTGGTCGTTGGCGACCCGGGGCAGCGTGATCCCGACGCTCGCGTACGCCGCCTGCGTCAGGCCGGAGCAGTCGAACCGGCCGCTCTGCGCGGCGGTGCCGGTGCCGCCCCAGAGATAGGGAGTGCCAAGCCTCTTCTGGGCGAAGTCGATGGCACCGGCGGCCTGCTTGGTCGGGGAGAGCCGGCTGACGGGCGCGGCGAAGCTGTCCTCCAGGGTGGTGATCGTCCTGACGTAGTTCTGGGTCTCCTTGTACGGCGGCACGCCCTTGTACTTGATGACCGCGTACGCCCCCGCGTTGTAGGCGGCGAGCATGTTGTCGGAGACGTTGCCGGGGACGTCCTTGACGTACGAGGCGAGCTGGCAGTCGTAGGAGGCCGCCGACGGGATCGCGTCGTTCGGGTCCCAGACGTCGCGGTCGCCGTCGCCGTCGCCGTCGATGCCGTGGGTGGCCCAGGTCCCCGGGATGAACTGCGCTATCCCCTGCGCGGCCGCCGCGCTCTGCGCCTTCGGGTTGAAGCCGCTCTCCTGGTAGAGCTGCGCGGCGAGCAGGGCGGGGTTGATGGCGGAGCAGAGGTTGCCCCACTTCTGCACGAGCGCGGAGTAGGCGGCCGGCACGGATCCCTTGGCCAGCGCCTTGGTGCCGCCGCCGACCCCGCCGAGCAGGTTCCCGGCGACGACGTACACGCCGACGACCAGCAGCATCACGAAGCTCAGCCCGAGCCCGACCGCCGCGCCACCGATCACCCATACTTTCCGCACGCCCCAACCCTCCCCCATGTCAGGGCTGTTCAACGCCATTTCGGCCGAGAGTGGCGGTATTTCACAGGAAGACGGCGCACATGACGCCGTTTCAGTCCCCGGTGGCGTCCTTGTACAGCTCGGCGGCCTCGGTCCCGAGCACGACGCTGTAGGAGGTGTCGGCGGTCGAGCCGCCCTGCTCGTGGCCGCCCAGTACGCCGACCACCTCGTGGTCGCCGTTCACCCAGGGGCTGCCGCTGGTGCCGCCGGTGAACTCGGGGCAGTCGATGCGCTGCTGGGTGGCGCTGTGGGCGACGGGCCTGTTGGTGCAGCTGATGGGTACCTCGCGGGAGTTGGGATACCCGGTGACGGTCACGGCGGTGGCCCCGGTGGCGACCCCGCTGGCGAAGCGGTTGGCGCCGGTCACGCTCTCGACCCGCCTGCCGTCCAGCTCGTCCACGACGGCGAAGGCGACATCGCTGTCCTCGTCCTGGCCGTGCGCCCACCCGTCGGGCAGATACCGCCTCCCGACCTTCCACACCCCGTACGGCGCCTGCCCGTCCCGGTACCCCGGCACGAAGACGAGGCTGCCGTCGTCGCTGTCGACGCAGTGCGCGGCGGTGACGAGGAGATCCCGCTGCCGGCTGTGCACGACGGACGCGGTGCAGAAGTGGTTGCCGGACAGGCTCCCGGTCTTGTCGGCGCTGAACAGCGCCCCGACTCGCGCGCTCTCCGCCGTGGCCCCGACCACCGCGGTCACCCCGAACGGCCCCGCCGCTTCATCGGCGGCCGCGACGGAGGCCGAGGTGGCGACCAGAACGACCACCGCGCAGAGTGCGACGCGGCGCAGGGGGGCGGAGATGCGTGAGGTGCGCTTCATCAGCGCCCACTGTCTCCCACAAAGGTGAGAAACGGTTCCCGACTTCACTGAGATTTATCTGTGAACCGCCCTTGCGGCCGTGGCACCGGCGCTCCGGCTCAGAACGTGGTCGTCATCCCGCCGTCCACCGCGACGGTCTGTCCGGTGATGAAGGACGCGGCGTCGCTGGCCAGGAAGACGACGATCCCCGCGATCTCCGCCGGCCGTCCCCAGCGGCCCAGGGCCGTGCGGGTGCGCAGCCAGCGCGCCCACTCCGGGTCCTCGGCGAGTTCCGCGTTGACCTCCGTGGCGAAGGTCCCCGGCGCCACCGAGTTCACCGTCGTACCGCTCGGGCCCAGGTCGGCAGCGAGCGCCCGGGTGAGGCCGTCGAGGCCCGCCTTGGCCGTGGCGTAGGCGACGTCCCCGGTGCGGCCGAGCTGGCCGACGACCGAGGAGACGTTGATGATGCGGCCCGGTGTGCGGCGCGCGGCCAGGCCCCGGGCGACCGTCTGGCTCAGCGCGTAGGCGGAGGTCAGGTGGGTGTCGAGCATCGCGGAGAGTTCGTCCGGGGGCATCTCCTCGACGCCCCTGCGGTCGCGGTGGCCCACGTTGTTGACCAGGATGTCGAGGGCGCCGAGGGCGGTCACCGCCTCCTCGGCCGCCTCCCGGTCGGTGACGTCGAACGCCGCTCCCAGGACGTCGAGTCCGTCCTCGCGCAGGCGGTCGACCGCCGGTTCCAGCGAGGCGGTGTCCCGGCCGTTGAGGACCACCCGCGCACCGGCTCCGGCCAGGCCCCGCGCCATCTCCAGGCCCAGTCCCCGGACCGAGCCGGTCACCAGGGCGGTGCGTCCGGTGAGGGTGAAGTCCACGGCGCCGGCGCTCATGCGGCCACCTCCCGGAGAACCGTCGTATCGGGTCGTACCGGCTCACCGTATCCGGCGGTGGCCCGCCGGCCGCCGGGCGTCCACCACCTGGGCGTTCACTCCGTCCCGACGTTCACACGACCCGCTCCGAGCGCCCACTTCACCCCCGTCATCTCCTCCGACAGCGTCCACAGCCGGCGCGCGGCCACCGGGTCGCTCGCCGCCCGGCTGCGGCCGACCAGGGTCGGCGCGCCCCGCATCTCACCCATGCCGTCCGGACCGAGATAGCTGGCGCCCGGCAGGTCCTGGGTCGCCGCGTACAGGGTGGGGAGGGTGCCCGCGACGTCGTCCTGGGCGAAGAGCCGGTTGCCGAGGCGCATGCCCAGGCGGGCCAGCGGGTTCGCGGTGTGGCTCTGCAGGTTGGTCGCCGCGTAGCCGGGGTGCGCGGCCAGGGCGCGGACCGGGGAGCCGGCCTCGGTGAGCCGGCGCTGGAGTTCCAGGGTGAACAGGAGGTTGGCCAGCTTGGACTGGGCGTAGGCGCGGGTGGGGCTGTAGGCGCCGCGCAGATCGAGGTTGTCGAAGTGCATCACTCCGTCGCCGCCGCGGTGCAGACCGGAGGAGACGGTGACCACGCGGTCGGTGACGTGGGGCAGCAGCAGGTTCGTCAGCGCGAAGTGGCCCAGGTGGTTGGTGCCGAACTGCATCTCGAAGCCGTCGGCGGTGCGCCGCTCCGGGAGCATCATCACGCCGGCGTTGTTGATGAGCAGGTCGATCGGCCCCTGCCAGCCCTCGGCGAAGGCCCGCACGGAGGCGAGGTCCGCCAGGTCGAGGCGGCGCACCTCGGTGCTGCCGGGCACCCGCGCGGCGGCGGCGCGGCCCCGCTCGGGGTCGCGTACCGCGAACACGACATGCGCGCCCGCCCGGGCCAGCGCGTCCGCCGCCGTGCGGCCGAGGCCGCTGTTGGCCCCGGTGACCACGGCCGTACGGCCGGACAGGTCGGGGAGGTCGGTGACGTTCCATTTGCGGTTCTTGGTGTCGTTCTTCTCAGCCATGCCCGCCAATGTAGGCGTCGACAACAATGATGTCAACGACAACAAAGATGACGGCGACAACAATGCTGACGGCGACTACATCGGGATACGATGCCCCCCATGTCGCAAAGCCGCCCCTACCACCATGGAGACCTGCGCTCCGCCCTGCTCGCCAGCGCCGAACGCACCCTGCGCGAGAAGGGCGCCGCCGCCCTGTCCCTGCGTGAACTGGCCCGCGACATCGGGGTGAGCCACGCCGCCCCCGGCCGCCACTTCAAGGACAAGCAGGCCCTGCTGGACGCGCTCGCGCTCGGCGGATACGACCGCCTGAACCGGGCCCTGGTCGCGGCCGACCTCCCCGACGCACCCCTCGAACCCCGGCTCACCGGGCTCGCCCGGGCCTATCTCACCTTCGCCGTCGACCACCCCGAGCTGCTGGAGCTGATGTTCGCCCGCAAGCACGCCCCGGACATCGACACCCAGCTGGCCGACGCGGCCGACCTGTCCCTGGGCTCCTTCGTCCGGCTCACCGCCGAGGCGCAGCGGCGCGGCGAGATCGTCGAGGGCGATCCGGAGCACCTGACCCTCGCCGCCGCCGCCGGCATCCACGGCCTCGCCAGCCTGATCGCCGCCGACGCCCTGCCCGCGGACGAGGCCCTGGCCGGCCTGGACGGCTACGTCCACCTTCTGCTGCACGGCCTCAAGCCCCGCTGACAGCACCTCGATACGCCCCGATCAACGCGCATTGACCGCTGCCCCGGCGGGAGTTCAGGTCAACCGGACCCCAACTTCCGGCCATCCGGCCGCCAATGATCAGTAAGCCCTTGCCGCGCTTCAGTAACGCGGAAGTCAGGATTCCGAAAGTCATCTTGTTGTCGCGTACCCAACAAGGCGATGGTCGTCGCGGGCCGCCGCCCCCACCGGCAACCACACCGGTGGTCCCCCCACCCGCAGGCCTCTGTCCCTTCTTCCAGGAGGCTGTACGTTGCGTACGACCACCCCCAACACCCCCCACACCAGCGGCAGATGGCGCCGGATAGGCACCGCTGTCGCCGCCACCGCGGCACTCGCCGCCGCCGGCCTGGGCACCGCCGCCCATGCCAGCGCCGCGGACACCGCGACCCACAAGGTCAGCACCAAGGCCATCGCCGCCCAGGTCGCGAAGGCCCACGTCCAGTACGAGAAGGCCGGCTGCGGCGCCACCCCGAAGAAGGGCTTCGCCGCGTGTGACGCCCTCCGGGTCACCGGCGGCACCACCGCCTTCATGGAGAAGCAGGCCGCCCTCAAGGGCATCGCCCCCAAGACCGTCAAGCCGAACGCCGCCTCCGACTCCCCCACCGGATACGGCCCTTCGGACATCCAGTCCGCCTACGGCCTGACCGACGCCGCCTCCTCCAACGGCTCGGGCGAGACCGTCGCCATCGTCGACGCCTACGACGACCCGAACGCCGAGGCCGACCTCGCGACCTACCGCTCGTACTACGGCCTGTCGGACTGCACCACCGACAACGGCTGCTTCACCAAGGTCTCCCAGACCGGCTCCACCACCTCGCTCCCGTCCGCCGACAGCGGCTGGGCCGGCGAGGAGTCCCTCGACCTCGACATGGTCAGCGCGACCTGCCCCAACTGCAACATCCTGCTGGTCGAGGCGAAGTCGGCCTCCGACGCCAACCTGGGCACCGCGGTGAACGAGGCCGTCAAGCTGGGCGCCAAGTTCGTCTCCAACAGCTACGGCGGCTCCGAGTCCTCCTCGGACACCACGTACGACACCTCGTACTACAAGCACGCGGGCGTGGCCATCACCGCGAGCGCCGGTGACGAGGGCTACGGCGCCGAGTACCCGGCCGCCTCCCGGTACGTGACCGCCGTCGGCGGCACCGCCCTGAAGACCTCCTCCAACAGCCGCGGCTGGACCGAGTCGGTCTGGAAGACCAGCTCCACCGAGGGCACCGGCTCCGGCTGCTCCGCCTACGACGCCAAGCCCAGCTGGCAGACCGACGCGAGCTGCTCGAAGCGCATGATCGCCGACGTCTCCGCGGTCGCCGACCCGGCCACCGGCGTCTCCGTCTACGACTCCTACGGCGACGACGGCACCGGCTGGAACACCTACGGCGGCACCAGCGCCTCCTCGCCGCTGATCGCCTCGGTCTACGCCCTGGCCGGCACCCCGGGCAGCAGCGACTACCCGGCCGAGTACCCGTACGCCGCGGCCGGCACCTCCGCCCTCAACGACGTGACGAGCGGCAACAACGGCACCTGCTCCACCTCGTACTTCTGCACCGCCAAGTCGGGCTACGACGGCCCGACCGGCTGGGGCACCCCCGAGGGGACCGACGCCTTCACCGGCTGAGCCCCGCACCGCAGGAAACCGCATGACCTCCCCGTCGGGTCACGGGGAGCCGCCACCGTGAGGGGGACGTGGGGTCCCCTCGGCGGCAGGGAAAGAGAGACGGGCCACGGCAGCCGGCCGTGGCCCGTTTTTCGCGCCTTTGCAACTCCCGTGAACCAGCTGTGAGTTGAGTCAAGCGCCCGTCACCCGCAGTCCAACGGGCCGCCATCGGACGGTCACGCGGACGCCGTGTTCGGCAATGCGGAAGTCAGGATTCCCGACGGCTCTTGTTGTCGCGTACTCAACAAAGGATTCTCGTCGCGGACCGCCGCACCAGATCGCACCCGCACCGCCCCTGTTCGAACTGTTCCACCCCATTCAGGAACATCAGGAGGCTGCACGCATGCGTTCCACTCCCCCCAACAGATCCTCGCTGCACCGCGGCTGGCGCCGACTGGGCACCGCCGTGGCCGCCACGGCCGCGCTGGTGTTCGCCGGTTTCGGCACCGCCGTCCAGGCCGACGCGGCCGCCACGGCGGCCGGCAAGGTGACCTACGTCGCCACCCCCTGTGCCACCCCCAAGCACTCGGGCGACCTCACCTGCAAGTCCTACCGCGTCACCGGCGGCCTCACCGCCTTCCAGAAGCAGCAGGCCGCGAAGACGGGCATCACCCCCAAGGCCGCCGACGCCTCCACCCCGTCCGGCTACAGCCCGACCAACCTCCGGTCCGCCTACGGCCTGACCTCCGCCGCCGCCTCCAACGGCTCCGGCGAGACCATCGCGATCGTCGACGCGTACAACGACCCGAACGCCGAGGCCGACCTCGCGACCTACCGCTCGTACTACGGCCTCTCCGCCTGCACCACGGCCAACGGCTGCTTCAAGAAGGTCTCCCAGACCGGCTCCACCACCTCCCTCCCCTCGTCCGACGCCGGCTGGTCCGAGGAGATCTCCCTCGACCTCGACATGGCCTCCGCGATCTGCCCGCTGTGCAACATCACGCTCGTCGAGGCCACCAGTGCCAGCTACGCCAACCTCGGCACCGCCGAGAACGAGGCCGTGGCCCTCGGCGCCAAGTTCGTGTCGAACTCCTACGGCGGCTCCGAGTCCTCCTCGCAGACCACGTACGACACCTCGTACTACAAGCACGCGGGCGTCGCCATCACCGTCTCCTCCGGTGACAGCGACTACGGCGCCGAGTACCCGGCGACCTCCCAGTACGTGACCGCCGTCGGCGGCACCAAGCTCTCCACCTCCTCCACCACCCGCGGCTGGACCGAGACCGTCTGGCGCACCTCCAGCTCCGAGGGCACCGGCTCCGGCTGCTCCTCCTACGACGCCAAGCCCAGCTGGCAGACCGACACCGGCTGCACCAAGCGCATGGAGTCCGACGTCTCCGCGGTCGCCGACCCCGCCACCGGCGTCTCCGTCTACGACTCCTACGGCGTCACCGCCGGCTGGTACACCTTCGGCGGCACCAGCGTCTCCGCCCCGATCATCGCCGGCGTCTACGCCCTCGCCGGCACCCCGGCCAGCGGCACCTACCCGGCCCAGTACCCCTACGACTACGCGGGCACCTCGTCCCTCAACGACGTGACGAGCGGCTACAACGGCTCCTGCTCCACCGCGTACTTCTGCACGGCCGAGACCGGCTACGACGGTCCGACCGGCTGGGGCACCCCCGAGGGCATCAGCGCCTTCGCCAACTAGTAACCGGCTCCATCCCCCGCACGGGCTCACGGGTCGCGGCAACCAGCCGCGACCCGTTCGTCATGAGAACATCGGGACGGTGGCATTCACCCGACTGGCCGTCAAAAACCTCACCAGGCGGTAAAAGAGGTCAACGACGGAACCACACCACAGGTTCCGCCCAGTCCTCATTGCCCGGCGTGACCTGCCGTGATACACAGAGTGACCGTACGATCCCTTCGTACGAAACCCGCCAATCAATGACGTCAAGTCGACATACTCCGGCGCCGTTGTCGGCGAGAATGATGCGTGACCTCTGCACCGAGCAGGGGCGGACAGAACTACCCACCAGGGGCGGTGACTTACATGTTCTACGCGGCCGACAAGGGAGACATCAACACCATCATCGGCGGTATCGCTCCGGACTGGGGGCCTTTCGGCAGCCTGGGCAACGAGGCGAAGACGATGATCCAGGTGGTCATGGCCGTAGCCATCCTGCTCTGCCTCGGCATCGCCGTCTGGGGTGCCGCCAAACAGCGCATCGGCGCGACGGCCCTCCGGGACACCTTCAGCGCCGAACAGGGCAAGGGCCTCATCATCGCCGGACTGACCGGAGTCTTCATCATCGGCTCACTCGGCACCCTGTTCACCATCGTGTACGGCATGGCCGTCTAGCCGCCTGAACCTCCGTCTCCCCCGCTCCGAGGTTGCGTTTCCCTGATGTCGAGTCACCACACCGCGCCCGCGCGGGAACCAGCACGGCTACCGTCGTACTGCTACGCGTTCCGGTACGACGTGGAGGGGGAGTACCCGGCATGAGCCTCGGAGACGAGCCCGGCTACCCGGAGACCGGCCACACCCGCACGCGCCTGCCCGACGACCCCTACGGCGGCGCCCGGCGCGGCGGCCGCTCCTCCTCACGGAGCCTGGTCACGGTCGTCGGCGTGGTCGTCCTGCTGATCGCGGCGATCGCCTTCGCGAACAGAGGCGACGGCGACAACTCCTCCTCCACGTCGTCCTCGTCCAACGGCAGTGGGTCCGGCAGCCAGCCGGTCACCTCCTCCACCGCCGCCAGCGGCACCAAACCGGTCGACACCAAGAACGCCGGCATCCCCACCGGCTTCGCCCACACCCGCCAGGGGGCGGAGAGCGCGGCGGCGAACTACGCCGTGACACTGGGCTCGACCGGCATGTTCAACAAGGACAGCCGCCACCGCATCGTGAACGCCCTCTACACCTCCGCCGCGGCGGCCAAGCTCCAGAGCCCGATGGACGCGGCCTACTCGACCGGCCTGCTCAGCAAGATGGGCCTCGACGCCAACGGCAACCCGCCCAAGGGCAGCACCTTCGTGTCCCGGACGGTTCCGGTGGGCACCAAGGTCGTGCAGTACGGCGACAGCGACGCCCAGGTGTCCGTCTGGTACATGGGGCTCGCCGGCATGTCCGGCACGTCCTCGACCAACCCGGTGACCACCACCTGGAAGACCTGGACCTTCGACCTCCAGTGGGCCGACAACGACTGGAAGGTCAGCGCGGACTCCCAGACGGACGGACCGGCGCCGGTTCCCGGCGACGACCAGGCCGCCACCTCCGATGCCATCAGCAAGGCCGTCGAGCAGTACGGAGGGTTCACTTATGCCCGGTAGCGCGCGCCGTGTCCTCGGGCTCGCCGGCCTGGCCGCCGCCGCCCAGACAGCCGTCGTACTACTGGCCACCCAGGCCGTGGCCGCCCCCAGCCCCTCGCCCTCCCCCAGCGCATCGTCCAGCAGCGACGCCTGCGGCCTGCTGAACGGCACGGCGAAGCAGTTCTGCGAGAACGACAGCGGATCGGGCGGCTCCGGCGGTTCCACCACCGACCCCCTCACCTCCACCCTCGACCCGCTCTCCTCGCTCGCGCAGGGCTGTGCCAAGGCCGCGTCCTGGACCGTCGACGTGCTCAGCAAGGCCGTGAAGGACACCGCGAGCGTCGACTTCACGAACGGCGCGTTCCTGAAGCAGTACGCCCTCGTGTTCGCCGCGTCGACGATCCTCACCCTGGTCCTCTGGCTGCTGGCCGTCGCCAAACGAGCCGTTCGGGGCGTCCCGCTCACGACCGCCATCTCGGAAGCCGTCGGTTTCCTCTGGCTGACCGTGCTCGCCTCGGCGTTCACCCCGCTGATCCTCTACACGGTCGTATCGGCGACGGACGCCGTCACCGACGTCCTCGCGAAGGGCACCGGAGACCAGACCGACGTGTTCTTCGGCACCTTCTCCGACGCCCTCAAGAAGGGCGACGACATCGGCGGCGGCCCGATCATGCTGATCCTGGTCTCGCTCGTGTCGATCCTCGCCGCCGGTGTCCTCTACCTGGAACTGTTCCTGCGGGCCGTCCTGCTCTACGTCGGAGCACTGCTCGGCGTCGTCGTGTACTCGGGGCTCGTGGACAAGAACCTGTGGGGCCATGTCCGCCGCTGGGCCGGGATCATGATCTCCGTGATCCTGGTGAAACCGGTGATCGTGATCGTGCTGGGGCTGGCCGGAGCACTGGCCGCGGACAACGGCCCGGACTCGATGGCCGCCGTCGTCTCCGGCCTCGCCATCATCCTGCTCGCCATCTTCGCCAGCGCGATGATCTACCGCTTCGTCCCCGGCTTCGGCGACGAGATCGCGGCCGGCCGCAACAACCGCATCATGCAGGGCGCCGAAGGCAAGGCCGCCGCCGTCATCAGCAGCCCCGCCAACCTCGTCGCCCAGGGCATCAGAACCCACAGCGCCCGCGCCGACAACAACGGCGGAGGCGGTTCCACCGGCGGATCCTCCGGTGCCCGCCCCTCCAACCCGGTCTCGGGCGGCGTCGCCGCGCACAGCACCCGCACCCCGAACGGTGGTGGCGGCGGATCTGTCCCCTCCGCCGCACCCGCACCCCGCGCGCCCAGCCCGGCCAACACCCCGCACGCCGGCAACACCCGCAACAACAGCTCCGGAGGTGAAGGGCGTTGACGACCGAGTCCCACCTGTCCCATCCGATCACGCCCCGCCGTACGTATCTCATCGGCCGCGCCCGGCCGAACGCGATCGTCGGCAGGAACCGTGAGTCCGGCGAGATCGGCCTGATCATCGTCGGCGCGTTCCTCGGCATGATGTGCGGGCTCCTCGTCCCCGTCCTGTCCCTGCGCATCGTGCTGCTCATGGGCTTCCCGCTGCTCGCGCTGGCCGCGGTCTACGTGCCGTACAAGCGCCGCACGTTCTACAAGTGGTTCGAGATCAACCGCAGTTACAAGCGCACCCTCCGCGCGGGCACCGTCTACCGCTCCACCGCCAGCGAGGCCGGCACCCGGATCGACGGCCGCGAGGTCGAGATCGGCCCGCCGCCCGGCATCGGCCGCATCAGCTGGCTCGCCGCGCCCTTCGGCCCCGACGAGATCGCCGTACTCCTGCACGCCGACCGCAAGACGGTCACCGCGGCCATCGAGATCGAGGGACCCGGCGTCGGCCTGCGCGACTCCGAGGACCAGGAAGCCCTCGTCGACCGCTTCGGCACCCTCCTCAAGCACGTGGCCAACGGCGACGGCTTCGTCACCCGCCTCCAGATGCTCGCCCGCACCCTCCCCGCCGACCCCGACGCCCACGCCAAGGACGTCTCCCAGCGCGGCGACGAGAAGGCCCCGGGCTGGCTGGCGCAGTCCTACGACCAGCTGCAGTCCATGGTCTCCACCAGCAGCGAGCAGCACCGCGCCTACCTCGTCGCCTGCATGCACTACTCACGCGAACTGGCCGCCGAGGCCCACGCCATGGCCCGCGCGGCCCGCCCCCAGGCCGGCCGCAAACTCGACCGCGACTCCGGCCTCGCGGTCGTCATGGCCCGCGAGCTCACCGACATCTGCTCCCGCCTCCAGGAAGCGGACATCCGGGTACGACAGCCCCTCGGCCAGGGCCGTCTCGCGTCCCTGATCCACTCCATGTACGACCCGGACCACCCCATCGACCACATCCAGGCGATGACCCAGCGCAACGCCTGGCCGGCCGAACTCGACGCCATGGAGCCCACGTTCCTCCAGGCGAAGACCCGCGAGTCCGCCACCCGCGAGCCCTGGTGCCACGCCACGGCCTGGGTGAAGGAATGGCCGATGACCCCGGTCGGAGTCAACTTCCTGGCCCCGCTCCTGGTCCACACCCCGGACGTCATCCGCACGGTCGCCGTCACCATGGACCTCGAACCCACCGAGATCGCCATCGAGCGCATGCTCACGGAGAAGACGAACGACGAGGCGGAGGCGAGCCGCGCCGCCAAGATGAACCGGACCGTCGACCCCCGCGACATCGCCGCCCACAACCGCCTCGACCAGCGCGGCGAGGACCTGGCCAGCGGCGCCGCCGGCGTCAACCTGGTCGGCTACATCACGGTCTCCTCGCGCACCCCCGAGGCCCTCAACCGCGACAAGCGCACGATAAGGGCGTCCGCCGGAAAGTCGTATCTGAAACTGGAGTGGTGCGACCGCGAGCACCACCGCGCCTTCGTGAACACCCTGCCCTTCGCCACCGGAATCCGAAGGTAGAGGCTGATGCGCTGATGAGGGACCCGCTGTCCGTCCTCACCGAAGCCTTCACGTCCTTCCTCTTCGGGAAGGTCGAGACGACCCGCTCACCCGTCCGCACCTCCACCGGCCAGGCCCAGGCGGTCTACCTCCCCACGGCCGCCCCCGGCCTGGGCGACTCCGGCGTGATCATCGGCCGCGAGGTGTACTCCGGCAAGGGCTACATCTACGACCCGTTCCAGCTCTACGGCCAGCAACTCCCGGCCCCGCACTGGCTGGTCCTCGGCGAGTCCGGCAACGGCAAGTCGGCCCTGGAGAAGACCTACGTCCTGCGCCAGCTCCGCTTCCGCGACCGCCAGGTCGTCGTCCTGGACGCCCAGGGCGAGGACGGCGTCGGCGAATGGAACCTCATCGCGGAAGAGCTGGGGATAACACCCATCCGGCTCGACCCGATGGCGGCCCTGGACCACGGCATCCGGCTCAACCCGCTGGACCCGGCGATCACCACGACCGGCCAGCTGGCCCTCCTGCGCACCATCATCGAAGTCGCGATGGGCCACGGCCTCGACGAACGCTCCGGCTTCGCCCTCAAGGTCGCGCACTCGTACGTCAACGAGACGATCCTCGACCGCCAGCCCGTCCTGACGGACATCGTCGAGCAGCTACGACACCCCGAGCCGGAGTCGGCCGAGGCGATGAACGTCGCCATAGACGACGTACGCGCCTGGGGCCTGGACGTGGCCCTGGTCATCGACCGCCTGGTCGACGGTGACCTGCGCGGCATGTTCGACGGCCCGACGACGGTCGGCATCGACCTCGACGCCCCGCTCATCGTCTTCGACCTGTCCCACATCGACCGCAACTCCATCGCCATGCCCATCCTGATGGCGATCGTCGGCGTGTGGCTGGAGCACACCTGGATCCGCCCGGACCGCAAGAAGCGCATCTTCCTGGTGGAGGAGGCCTGGCACATCATCGCCAGCCCCTTCGTGGCCCAGCTGTTCCAGCGCCTGCTGAAGTTCGGCCGACGGCTCGGCCTGTCCTTCGTGGCGGTCGTCCACCATCTGTCCGACGTCGTGGACGGCGCGGCGGCCAAGGAGGCCGCGGCGATCCTGAAGATGGCCTCGACCAGGACGATCTACGCCCAGAAGGCGGACGAGGCACGGGCCACCGGCCGGGTACTGGGCCTGCCCCGGTGGGCGGTGGAGATCATCCCCACCCTCACCCCGGGCATCGCGGTCTGGGACGTCAACGGCAACGTCCAGGTAGTCAAACACCTGGTCACCGAGACGGAACGCCCCCTCGTCTTCACGGACCGCGCGATGACCGAGTCGTCCAGCGACCTCTCCGACGCCGACGACGTGCTGCGCGCCGCCGAGCTGGAGGCGGAGCAGCGGGCGGCGGCCTTCGTGGAGCAGCACCTCGGCGACTCCGAATCGACGGTGGCGTAGGGAGGACCGTCCGTGAGACCGGACCCTCGGCAGGAGCGCGAACAGCAGGGCGGCGGCGGGATTCCCGACGGCCTGCTGATCGGCATACTCGGCTTCCTGCTCGGCATCACCGTCCTGGTGTGGACGGCGACGGGACTGGCCGCCTGGTTCGCCCACGGCGGCTGGCCCTCGACGGTCAACCTGACCCACACCCCGCCCGCGATGCGCCACCTCATCGGCGAACCCCACGACATCGCGGGCGCCTGGCCCGACACCCCGGCGGCCCAGCTGTCGGGGTGGGGGCTGTTCTGGGGCCTGTTCATCGGGCAGCTGATGGTCCTGCTCGTCCTCACCGTGTTCGTCATGGGGACGGTGGCCCGCTGGCGAGCCGGACGAAGACGACGCAGAGCCGAGGCGAGGAGAACACCCGCCGAGGTCCCGGAACCGCGCACGGGGGCGCTGCGGGCGCAGGAAACAACCCCCCTGCCGGAACCCGCGGTCCCCACCGTCCCCACCGTCCCCACCGTCCCGGCCGTCCCCACGACCACCGCGATCGAACAGCCGGTGCCCGCCATCGGCCCCTACGCCCCCCTACCGGTCGGCGCTGAACAGACAGTCGGGCAGACAGTCGGGCAGACGGTCGGATGGGCGAGAATCCACATCGCCCCGCGGGAGAGCCGGCAGGCCACCGCCACCCGGACCATCCAGGACGCACTCGGCCCCGCCGTCGTCGTCACCTCGAACCCCGCCCTCTGGTCGGAGACCAAGGACGCCCGGGCCAAACTCGGCCCCGCCCTCCTCTACGACCCGAACCACCTCTGCGACACCCCCGCCCGCTTCCACTGGTCCCCCACGGCGGGCTGCGCGGACAAGCAGACGGCGGTCCAGCGCGCGCAGGCCCTCCTCACCCCCGTGAAGCCCACCGCGAAGATCGACCAAGCGGTCACGGACACGGCCGAAACGCTCCTCCGCAGCTATCTGCACGCCGCCGCACTGGAGAACCGCACGATCCGCCACGTCCACCGCTGGGCCCAGGGCACCGGCGTCCAGGACGCCGTACGCACCCTCCGCACCCACCCGAAGGCGGCCCCCGGCGCGGCCGGCGAGCTGGAAGCCGCCCTCACGTCCCATCCGGAACGCCGGGACATCGCCCAGGAGTTGACGGCCCGGGCGCTCGCCGCGCTCTTCACGGTCAACATCCGCGAGGCCTGCACACCGAACCGATCCGATGCCCTCGCCCTGGATTCCTTCATCGATGAAGGGGGCACGCTTTATGTGGTCGGCGAATCCATCGAGGACCCCAGGACCAACCCCGGCGCCATGCCCCTCCTGACGGCCCTCGTCTCCAGCGTGGTCGAGCACGGCCGGCGCATGGCCGAACGGTCATCCTCCGGTCGGCTCGACCCACCACTGACCCTGGTCCTGGACGACGTGGCGGCCGTGGCCCCGCTCCCCCAGCTCCCCGACCTGCTGGCCGCCGGCACCGACCACGGCCTGCCGACCCTCGCCCTGCTCCGCTCCCACGAACAGGCCCGCTCCCGCTGGCCACACCGGAACCTGCCGGTCTGACCCGCTCCAGGCCGATCTAGATCGGCCACTCCCGCACGAACTCGAACTCCTTCTTCCCCGCATCCGCCTCAAGCTCCACGATCACCCCGCTCGGCACGAACCCGGCCTTCCGGTAGGCACCCTGGGCCCGGGCGTTGTCCTCGTGCACCAGCAGCCGCACCCGCTCCGCACCCCGCTCCCGCGCCCACGCCACTCCGGCGTCGAGCATCGCCTCGATCAACCCGCTCCCCCGGTGCCCGGGCCGTACGAACACCCCGACGACATGCCCCTGCCGCCCCTCGACCGGAAACCCGGCCCAGTCCGTCGTCCCGGCCTCCTCGACCAGCACGGTCAGGCCCCCGGCCCACACCCCGTCCGCCGCTTCGGCGATGAACTGCCGCGCCCCGCTCAGCTCCTCGGCCGACCGAGCGGCCCGCTCCCGGTAGAACGAGTCCGGCCGCTCCACCGCGTCCTCGTAGGTCTCCATGAACGCGATATCCGCCACCGGGTCCCGCAGAGCAACCAGCCGAAGCTGCTTCACGGCCTCCCACTCATCGGCTCGTATCGCACGTATGACGTAATCACCGCTGGTCGTAGCGTTCATGCGGCCACGGTAGCCGTCACCGGTCACCCCACTCATCTCGTTTACGACCGCCCGGGCCGGAGCCGTTGTCCGTGCCCGCGCTTACTGTGAACGTCATGACGACCCTTCCGAACCGTCCGAACACCGCCTTGTTGATCGTGGACGTGCAGAACGGGGTGGTGGCCGGCTCCCACAACCGCGACGAAGTCATCGCCAACATCAACACCCTGCTCGCCAGAGCGCGTTCCGAGGCGGTCCCCGTCATCTGGATCCAGCACTCCAGCGATGAGCTGAAGCCGGACAGCGCCCCCTGGCAGTACGTCCCGGAACTCGTCCGCGAAGCCACCGAGTCCCTCGTCCACAAGCGCTACGGCGACTCCTTCGAGGACACCGACCTGGAGTCCGTGCTGGCCGAACAGGGCGTGGGCCGCGTGGTGGTCACCGGCGCCCAGACCGACGCCTGCATCCGCTCCACCCTGCACGGCGCGATGGTCCGCGGCTACGACGCGACCCTGGTCGCCGACGCCCACACCACGGAGGACCTCTCCCCGTACGGCGCACCGCCCCCGCAGCAGGTCATCGCGCACACGAACCTCTACTGGCAGTGGCAGGAGGCCCCGGGCCGAAAGGGCGGCACGGTCGACACAGCGGACGTGACGTTCTAAAACGCAGAAAGGCCCACGCCATATGGCGTGGGCCTTTCCCAATATTTGTTCGGCGGCGTCCTACTCTCCCACAGGGTCCCCCCTGCAGTACCATCGGCGCTGTAAGGCTTAGCTTCCGG
>NZ_JBICZD010000012.1:0-334201 GCF_043201555.1 Streptomyces sp. NPDC048288 | reverse complement strand
AAACGCCCGGTTACATTCCGAACCCGGAAGCTAAGCCTTACAGCGCCGATGGTACTGCAGGGGGGACCCTGTGGGAGAGTAGGACGCCGCCGAACTCCTTTTAGAGCTCTGGCTCTTGGGCAACAAGCCCAAGGGCCAGAGCTTTTTTGCGTTGAGGTAGGGTCAGGGAGCAAAGTTGGCTCGTTTACCACCACAGGAGGCCCCCGGGTGGAGGTCCAGGAGACGCGTGTCCAGACGGACCGGGTCCTCACCATCCCGAACATCCTCAGCATGGCGCGCCTGGTCGGCGTACCCGTCTTCCTGTGGTTGATCCTCAGGCCCGAGTTCGGCGGGCCGAAGAGCGACGGCTGGGCCCTGCTGGTGCTGCTCTTCAGCGGCATCAGCGACTACCTGGACGGCAAGCTCGCCCGGCGCTGGAACCAGATCAGCAGCCTGGGCCGGATCCTCGACCCCGCCGCGGACCGGCTGTATGTGCTGTCGACGCTGGTCGGACTCACCTGGCGGGAGATCCTGCCGCTCTGGTTGACGGCAGCGCTCCTGCTGCGAGAACTGATGCTGTTGGTGATGGTGGGGATTCTCCGCCGGCACGGCTATCCGCCGCCGCAGGTGAACTTCCTTGGCAAGGCCGCCACGTTCAATCTGATGTACGCGTTCCCGCTCCTGCTGCTGAGTGACGGAAGCGGCTGGATCTCGTCACTCGCTGCTATTTTCGGATGGGCGTTCGCCGGATGGGGTACAACGCTGTACTGGTGGGCAGGAGTGCTCTACGTGGTGCAGGTCCGCCGCCTGGTTCGCGCGGACGCCACAGCCGATTGAGCTCGGCGATTGTCCGGACGTAGTGACCTCGATTGCTCTCCATGGTGCTCTCGATGGCCCACGGCGGAAAAGTGCGGGACAATCTGGACGGGTGAAGTCGGCTAGACCGTCGTCTCTTAGAGGAGGACGCTTCCGACATGAAGGCCGTCGTGATGGCCGGTGGTGAAGGCACACGCCTTCGCCCCATGACCTCAAGCATGCCCAAGCCGCTCCTGCCGGTGGTGAACCGACCGATCATGGAGCACGTGCTGCGGCTGCTCAAAAGGCATGGGCTCACCGAGACCGTTGTCACCGTTCAGTTCCTGGCATCACTGGTCAAGAACTACTTCGGGGACGGCGAAGAGCTCGGCATGGAGCTCACCTATGCCAACGAGGAGAAGCCACTCGGTACTGCCGGAAGCGTCAAGAACGCCGAAGAGGCGTTGAAGGACGATGCTTTCCTCGTCATCTCCGGCGATGCGCTGACCGACTTCGACCTCACCGAACTGATCAACTTCCACAAGGCGAAGGGCGCGCTCGTCACGGTCTGCCTGACGCGTGTGCCCAATCCCCTGGAATTCGGCATCACCATCGTCGATGAGGAGGGGAAGGTCGAGCGGTTCCTCGAGAAGCCGACCTGGGGGCAGGTCTTCTCCGACACGGTGAACACGGGCATCTATGTCATGGAGCCCGAGGTATTCGACTATGTCGAGGCCGATGTTCCGGTCGACTGGTCCGGCGATGTCTTCCCGCAATTGATGAAGGAAGGCAAGCCGATCTACGGCTACGTCGCCGAGGGCTACTGGGAGGACGTCGGTACCCACGAGTCGTATGTGAAGGCACAGGCCGACGTCCTGGAGGGCAAGGTCGACGTCGACATCGACGGCTTCGAGATATCCCCGGGCGTGTGGGTGGCCGAGGGCGCCGAGGTGCATGCGGACGCCGTGCTGCGCGGGCCGCTGTACATCGGCGACTACGCGAAGGTCGAGGCCGGCACGGAAATCCGCGAGCACACCGTCGTCGGGTCCAATGTCGTCGTGAAGAGCGGCGCCTTCCTGCACCGGGCCGTCGTCCACGACAACGTGTACGTCGGGCAGCACAGCAACCTCCGGGGCTGTGTCGTCGGGAAGAACACCGACATCATGCGGGCCGCCCGGATCGAGGACGGCGCCGTCATCGGTGACGAGTGCCTGATCGGTGAAGAATCGATCGTTCAGGGAAATGTCCGGGTCTATCCCTTCAAGACCATCGAGGCCGGCGCGTTCGTCAACACGTCGGTGATCTGGGAGTCCCGCGGGCAGGCGCATCTGTTCGGTGCCCGGGGCGTGTCCGGGATCCTGAACGTCGAGATCACGCCGGAGCTGGCGGTCCGGCTGGCGGGCGCGTACGCGACCACGCTGAAGAAGGGCTCGACCGTCACGACGGCCCGAGACCACTCCCGCGGTGCCCGTGCGCTCAAGCGGGCGGTCATCTCCGCGCTCCAGGCCAGCGCCATCGACGTACGCGACCTGGAGAACGTGCCGTTGCCCGTGGCGCGGCAGCAGACCGCCCGGGGCAGCGCCGGCGGGATCATGATCAGGACCTCGCCCGGGGTGCCCGACTCCGTCGACATCATGTTCTTCGACGGGCAGGGCGCGGACCTCTCGCAGGCCAGCCAGCGCAAGCTGGACCGGATCTTCGCGCGGCAGGAGTACCGGCGCGCGTTCCCCGGTGAGATCGGCGACCTGCACTTCCCCGCCAGCGTCTTCGACTCTTACACCGGGTCGCTGCTGCGCAACGTCGACACGACCGGGATCGCCGATTCGGGCCTCAAGGTCGTCGTGGACGCCTCCAACGGCAGCGCCGGGCTGGTCCTGCCCAGCCTGCTGGGCAAGCTCGGGGTGGACTCGCTGACCGTCAACCCCGGTCTGAACGAGGCGAGGCCCACGGAGACGGCCGATCAGCGCCGATCCGGCCTGGTGCGGCTCGGCGAGATCGTGGCGTCCTCCCGGGCCGCCTTCGGCGTGCGGTTCGACCCGGTCGGTGAGCGGCTCTCGCTCGTCGACGAGAAGGGCCGCATCATCGAGGACGACCGGGCGCTGCTGGTGATGCTCGACCTGGTCGCCGCCGAGCGGCGCAGCGGCCGTGTGGCGCTGCCGGTCACCACGACCCGGATCGCCGAGCAGGTGGCCGCGTACCACGGCACCCAGGTGGAGTGGACGACCACCTCGCCGGACGACCTCACCCGCGTCGGGCGTGAGGAGGGCAGCATCTTCGGCGGTGACGGCAAGGGCGGGTTCATCGTCCCCGAGTTCAGCAGTGTGTACGACGGTACGGCGGCCTTCGTACGGCTCATCGGTCTGGTGGCGCGGACGCAGCTCACGCTGAGCCAGATCGACGCGAGGATCCCGCGGGCGCATGTCCTCAAGAAGGACCTGGCGACTCCCTGGGCTGTCAAGGGCCTGGTCATGAGGCGTGTCGTCGAGGCGGCCGGTGATCGCTTCGTCGACACGACCGACGGGGTGAGGGTCGTGGAGACCGACGGGCGCTGGGTGATGGTGCTGCCCGACCCGGCGGAGGCGGTCACCCATCTGTGGGCGGAAGGGCCCGACGACGCCTCCGCGCAGGCGCTGTTGGACGAATGGTCGGCGATCGTGGACAGCGCCGGACGGTAAAACCGCTGCACGCGTGCGTGCCGGACAAGTGTCCCCCAGGGGGCCGGTCCGGCACGCCGGTGGGGCCATTCGGAGGTACCGGTCGCAACGTGCGACGATGTGCGGCATGCCGCAGCAACCCCCCGTTCGGAGCAGCGCCTCCCGGCCGTCGCGCCCGGACGCCTCCATGTCGTTGATCACCAACGTCATGGACCACAGCCTCGACGACGGGTACGCCGAGGCGGCGGCGCGCAAGCGGGCCCGGGGCGAGGGCGGCGGCATGCCGAAGACCCTCCGGGCCAGGCTGGGCCTCGCCGGCGGTCTGGTGCTGGCGGCGCTCGTGGTGACCGTGGGAGCGGCGCAGGCGCGGGTGACGGCGCCCGTCGTGGCCAAGGAGCGCCAGGAGCTCATCGACCGCATCGACCGCGAGACGGCGAGCGCCGACAAGCTGGAGACCAGCGTCGACAAGCTGCGTGACGACGTCAGCGCCCGCCAGCGCGCGGCGCTGAAGGAGAGCGGCGGCAGCGGCCGGGCGGACCTGGTGGGCATCCTGTCCGGCGCCACCGCGGTGCACGGCCCCGGGGTGAAGCTGGTGGTGAACGACGCCAAGGAGGCGTCCTCCGGCGGGGACGGCAGCAACCCCCGTGAGACCTCCGGTTTCTCCGACACCGGCCGGGTCCGTGACCACGACATGCAGCGCGTCGTGAACGGGCTGTGGGCCTCGGGCGCCGAGGCGATCTCCATCAACGGGCAGCGGCTGACGGCCCTGTCCGCGATCAGGGCCGCGGGAGACGCGATACTGGTCGACAACAGGCCGCTGGTACCGCCGTACACGGTGCTGGCGGTGGGGGACGGGGAGAGGCTCGGCTCCAGGTTCCAGGACAGCCCGGACGGGCTCTACCTGCACGCGCTGGAGCAGAACTTCGACATCAGGGCGACGATCTCCACGGAGAGCGACGTCCGGCTGCCCGCCGCACCGAGTGTGATCGTACGTACGGCAGAGCCGTACACGGAGAAGACTGAGAAGGGCACATCGTGATCGCCGTACTTGGCCTCGTCGTGGGCGTCGTGGCCGGACTGTTGGTCCGTCCTGAGGTTCCGGCGGTCGTCGAGCCGTATCTGCCGATCGCCGTCGTCGCGGCGCTCGACGCCGTCTTCGGCGGGTTGCGGGCCATGCTCGACGGGATCTTCGACGACAAGGTATTCGTGGTGTCGTTCCTGTCGAACGTGGTGGTGGCCGCGCTGATCGTCTTCCTGGGCGACAAGTTGGGCGTGGGCTCGCAGCTGTCCACGGGCGTCGTCGTGGTCCTCGGTATCCGTATCTTCTCCAACGCCGCGGCGATCCGGCGGCACGTCTTCCGGGCATGAGTGGCATGAGCGAGCACGAGAAGCGGCCGGAGAACGGGCTGCGCAGAGAACTTCCCGCCGAGGTGGCCCCTACGGTGCCGGAGCCCGACGGCACCGCCGAGACGCGGCCGGACGCCGGGCTCACCGGCCGGCGCCGGCTGGTCCAGGGGCTGTGGCCGCCGCGGGTCAGCCGCGCGCAACTGATCGTCGCCGTGCTGCTGTTCGGGCTCGGATTCGGGCTCGCCGTGCAGGTGGCGTCGAACAGTGACAGCGACAGCGCGCTGCGCGGGGCCCGTCAGGAAGATCTTGTCCGCATTCTCGATGAACTGGATTCGCGTACTCAACGTCTTGAGGACGAGAAGACAGGACTCGAGAAGCAGCGCCAGGAGTTGCAGAGCAGCTCCGACCAGGCGGCGGAGGCACGGAAGCAGACGGCCGAGAAGGAGAGACAACTCGGCATTCTGGCGGGCACCGTCGCGGCGCAGGGTCCTGGCATCACGATGACGGTCGACGACCCGAAGGGCACGGTGCAGGCGGACATGCTGCTCGACGCGATCCAGGAGCTGCGCGCGGCCGGCGCGGAGGCGATCCAGGTCAACGGGGTGCGAGTGATCGCCGGCACCTACCTCACCGACTCCGGGAAGAGTGTGAGTGTCGACGGGAACAAGATCACCCAACCGTTCGTTTTCAAGGTGATCGGCAAGCCGCAGGATCTCGAACCGGCTCTCAACATCCCCGGAGGCGTGGTGCAGACCCTTGAGAAGGAACAGGCGACTGTGACCGTCGAGCGGTCGGCCAGGATCGTCGTGGATGCCTTGCGACCGGCGAAGCAGCCTGACTACGCTCGGTCGTCCTCACAGTGAACCGGCGGTGCATGGGGGACATCCGGTGGGGGCATGAGGATGCGGGGGGTCGGCGCACCGGGGAGCCGGTGCGTGGTGGAAACTGTCTGGTGGATACGGACGTTGTGTGGTTGTCCGGGTCGGCCGGTTTATTCAGTCAGGGTTCGTCCTGCCCCACGGGCGGGTCTGTTTCGGTCAAGGGGAATCGCCCGTGAAGTTGTTTGCGAAGTTGTTCGGCAAGAGCGCGCGAGAGGACAGCGACAACGCGACCGCTCGCCATCGGGCACAGCCCGACGCGGAGGGCCAGCGCCCGCTGTTCCGGGACCAGGTGGCTGGTCCGGGGGGTGACATTTCGGGAGGTCAGGGCGCGCCGTCAGTTGACCCGTCCCAGTCCGGCGGCATAGGTTTCGGGCAACCGTCAACCTCAGGTGCGGGTGGAGGGTTTGCCTCCGACCCGTACGCGTCCAACGCCCCGGCGGGGCAGCCGCGGCAGGAGGATCCGTCCATGTCGGCCCTGGTTTGTACGAGGTGCGGTAACCGCAACGCGGAGAACGCCCGCTTCTGTTCCAACTGCGGTGCCCCGCTGCGCGCGGGCGCTGTCCCCGAGCGGGCGTCGGAGACGACGTCCACGATCTCGATCTCCGGCCTTGAGGCCTACGACGCCGAGGTCACCGGGCAGACCCAGATGCCGTCGCTCTCGCCCGAGGCGCAGGCCGCGGTCGACGCGCTGCCGCTCGGCTCCGCGCTGCTGGTCGTGCGCCGCGGTCCCAACTCGGGCAGCCGCTTCCTCCTGGACAGCGACCTGACCACGGCCGGCCGCCACCCGCAGAGCGACATCTTCCTGGACGACGTGACGGTCTCCCGTCGCCACGTGGAGTTCCGCCGCCAGCCGGACGGCTCGTTCACGGTGGCCGACGTGGGCAGCCTCAACGGCACGTACGTCAACCGGGAGCGCATCGACCAGGTCGCTCTGTCGAACGGCGACGAGGTCCAGATCGGTAAGTACCGGCTGGTCTTCTACGCGAGCCGGCAGGGCATCTGACCCTCCGGACCTCGTCCGGGGGATCCCAGGGGAGAAGGTCCATGCTGCACACACCGAGCGGCGGTACCGGTCACGGCACCGCCGCCACGGAAACCGGGCTGGTGAGTATCGGCACGGTGCTGAACGTGCTGCGCGACGAGTTCCCCGAAGTCACCATCTCCAAGATCCGCTTCCTGGAGTCGGAGGGGCTGATCGAGCCGCGCCGGACCCCTTCCGGGTACCGGAAGTTCAGCGCCAAGGACGTGGAACGCCTCGGACACGTCCTGCGGATGCAGCGGGACCACTATCTGCCGCTCAAGGTCATCCGGGAGCATCTGGACGCCATGGAGCGCGGTGAGGCCGTCCAGCTGCCCGTCGTGGGGCGGCAGCGGGACGGCGAGGCCGTGCCGATGGTTCCCGAGGTGCCGGCGGTGGCGCGGATCGGGCGGGACGAGCTGCTCGCGGCCGCCGAGATCGACGAGAGCTGTCTGGTGGAGTGGGAGTCGTACGGGCTGATCGCTCCCCTGGAGGACGGCGTGTACGACGTCGAGACGGTCACCGTGGCCGTGCTCGTCGCCGAGCTGGGCCGGTTCGGGATCGAACCGCGCCATCTTCGGGTGATGAAGGCCGCCGCCGACCGCGAGGCCGGGCTGGTGGACCAGGTGGTGGCTCCGCTCAAACGCCACCGCAACCCGCAGACCAGGGCCCACGCCGAGGCCCGTACGAAGGAGCTGGCGGTGCTCACGGTGAAGCTGCACGCCGCACTGGTGCAAACGGCACTGGGGGTGCGGCTGCCGTGAGTACCACGACAGGACCCGGGCGGAGGCCGGATCGGGCGCGCGTTCCGGGCCCGACTACCCAAACGTCCCGGGCACGGCCTAGGGTTGCTGTGTGAACGAGCTCGATGTCGTAGGTGTCCGGGTGGAAATGCCCTCCAACCAACCGATCGTGCTCCTGCGCGAAGTGGGAGGCGACCGCTACCTCCCCATCTGGATCGGGCCGGGGGAGGCGACGGCGATCGCCTTCGCCCAGCAGGGCATGGCCCCCGCGCGACCGCTGACCCACGACCTGTTCAAGGACGTGCTGGAGGCCGTCGGCCAGGAGCTCACCGAAGTACGCATCACGGACCTGCGTGAGGGCGTCTTCTACGCGGAGCTGGTGTTCGCCAGCGGCGTCGAGGTGAGCGCCCGCCCGTCCGACGCGATAGCGCTGGCGCTGCGCACCGGAACGCCGATCTACGGCAGTGACACGGTGCTGGACGACGCGGGCATCGCGATTCCGGACGAGCAGGAGGACGAGGTGGAGAAGTTCCGCGAGTTCCTCGACCAGATCTCGCCCGAGGACTTCGGCACCAGCAGCCAGTGAGGCACTGGGAGCGGCCCGTTACCTACCGGAAGGTCGGTGACGGGCCGGTTCGTGACTGGTCACGGCCGTGATTCATGGGCAATTGCCAGCGGCCATTGAGAGCGTCCTACGGCTTCCCGCCAGAGCATTCGGCTAGCCTTTCCCCGCGGTGGGGCACGGGAAACCACTCCTAGGGTGATTATCACTCGGCGTGCCGAGTGTGGCGATCGTTGACGCACCCCTGGTGACTGCCTACCGTCGAGAAGGCAGGTCAAGGACGGAGGTCGGCGTGAGAAGCAGCGGCGACGGTACGGCTGGGGGTGCCCCGGGACACGGTCTCGGGGAGAGTGGTCCGTACCCGCTTCAGAGCAGCACCGCCGGTCACGCTCCGCAGCGGCCGACGGCAGTGCCGAGCGGCGGAGGGGCGGCGTCCATGGCGACCGAGGAGATCGGCTACCGCGGGCCCACGGCCTGCGCGGCGGCCGGCATCACCTACCGGCAACTCGACTACTGGGCCCGCACCGGCCTGGTCGAGCCCAGTGTGCGGCCCGCCTACGGGTCGGGCACGCAGCGTCTGTACAGCTTCCGGGACGTCGTCGTCCTGAAGATCGTCAAGCGCTTCCTGGACACCGGGGTGTCGCTCCAGAACATCCGCACCGCGGTCCAGCACCTTCGGGAACGCGGTTTCCGGGACCTGGAGCGCATGACCCTGATGAGCGACGGCGCCACGGTGTACGAGTGCACCTCCCCGGACGAGGTGCACGCCCTGCTCCAGGGCGGTCAGGGCATCTTCGGGATCGCGGTCGGCGTGGTGTGGCGGGACGTGGAGAGCGCTCTCTCCCAGCTGCACGGCGAGCGCGTCGACACCGGCGAGACACTTGTCGGGCACAACCCCGCGGACGAGCTGGCCCGGCGGCGCAACCGGGCGGTCTGAAAGCCTGGCCCGAAGGCCCTTCAGCCCGCTGGGCCCTCTGAGCCCCTTGTGATGCCCCGGTACGGGTCCGTGCCGGGGCATTGTCAGTGGTGTGGTGCAGCATCGGAGATGTGAGAAACGCGCCCACAATCCTGCATCTCGACATGGATGCCTTCTTCGCCTCGGTGGAGCAGGCATCCAAGCCGAGCCTGCGCGGGAAGGCCGTGGTCGTGGGCGGGCTCGGACCACGCGGTGTGGTGGCCACCGCGTCGTACGAGGCCCGGGTGTTCGGGGTGCATTCCGCGATGCCCATGGCCCAGGCGCGGCGGCTGACGCCGAACGCCGCGTATCTGGTGCCGCGCTTCGCCCTCTACCGGTCGATCAGCGAGCAGGTGATGGGGCTGCTGCGCGAGCTGTCGCCGCTGGTGGAGCCCTTGAGCCTGGACGAGGCGTTCGTGGACCTGGAGGCCGGTGAGGCGGCCTCGGACGCCGCGTCGGCACGCCTGGCGGGGGAGAGGCTGCGCGCGGACATACGGGCCGTCACGGGGCTCTCCGGGTCCGTCGGGCTCGCCGCCTCCAAGATGCTCGCGAAGATCGCCTCCGAGCAGGCCAAGCCGGACGGTCTGGTGCTGATCGAGCCCGGTACCGAGCGGGCCATGCTGGGGCCGATGCCGGTGCGGACCCTGCCGGGGGTGGGGCCGGCGACGGGGGACCATCTGCGGCGGGCCGGGATCACCACGGTCGAGGAAATCGCCGAGGCGGGGGAGGACGAGCTGGTACGGCTGCTGGGCAAGGCCCACGGGCACGCGCTGTACGCGATGGCGCTCGCGCACGACAAACGGCCGGTGGTGGCCGAGCGGGAGACCAAGTCGGTGTCGGTCGAGGACACGTACGACGTGGACATCCATGACCGGATGCGGGTGGGTCTCGAGGTGCAGCGGCTGGCCGACCGGTGCGTGCGGCGGCTGCGGGGGGCCGGGCTCTCCGGGCGGACGATCGTGCTGAAGGTGCGGCGGTACGACTTCTCGACGCTGACCCGGTCCGAGACGCTCCGGGGGCCCACCGACGATCCGGCGGTGGTGCGGGAGGCGGCCGCCCGGCTGCTGGACTCGGTGGACACGACGGGGGGCGTGCGGTTGCTGGGGGTGGGGGTGTCGGGGCTGGCCGACTACACCCAGGAGGACCTGTTCGCGCAGGCGGCGGCCGGGGAGGCGGGGGAGCCGGTGCTGGAGGAGGACGTCGCGGAGCCGGTCGCCGAGCAGGAGGCGGCGGCCGAGCGGCGGTGGCCCGCGGGGCACGATGTGCGGCATGCCGAGTACGGGCACGGATGGGTGCAGGGGAGTGGGCTGGGGCGGGTGACGGTGCGGTTCGAGACGCCGGCGTCGGTGGGGCCGGGGAGGGTGCGGACGTTTCGGGTCGACGATCCCGCGCTGGAGCCTGCGGAGCCGTTGCCGTTGGTGGCGGGAGGGGAGGGGGTTCCCGTGGACGGGGTCGGGGCGTGACCGGGGTGGGGGTGAGGCTGGGGCCGGGGTTTCGCTCGCCCGCGCTCGCGGGGTGCCGCTGCGCCCACCCGTGCCGCCCCTAGCGGCACGCATGCCCGCAGCTGGGTTCCGGTGGTAGCGCGGCACGCGTGCGCGCAGCTGGTCTGCTCCTACGCGTCGGCGTCCTCCGTGCCTGCCAGTTTGCCGAAGTGGTGGTCGGGGTGGGGTGGGGGTGGGGTGGTCGTGTCGAGGCCGTAGTGGTGGTAGAGCTGGAGTTCCTGTTCGGGGGAGAGGTGGCGGCCGACGCCGAAGTCCGGGGCGTCTTTGATCAGGGCGCGGTCGAAGGGGACCTGGAGGGTGCCCTCGACCAGTTCGCTGGGCTCCAGGGGCACGAAGGCGTCCCGGGAGAACAGGCCGGTGCGTATGGCCGCCCACTCCGGCACGCCCGTCGCGTCGTCGAGGTACACCTCGTCGATCGTGCCGATCTTCGTGCCGTTGCGGTCGAACGCCTTGCGGCCGATCAGGTTGCGCGGATCGATGTCGGTCTCCACGGGCCCTCCACTTGGTCGCAACTCATCCGTAAGCACTACAAAAGAGCACATTCAAGGAGGCGGCCACTCGAAGGCCCTGGTGTTGCCCTCGCTGGTAGGCTGGCAAGCGGCTGCTGACCCCGTGCGGGAGAGTCCTCCGGACATCCCGGAGGCGCCGAAGGAGCAACTCCTCCCCGGAATCTCTCAGGCTCACGTACCGCACGGACGAGGTCACTCTGGAAAGCAGGGCGGATGCCGACGCATTCGCTCTCACCGACGGTGAAAGCCGGGAGTCCGCAGGGCGCCCGGTGAAGCTCTCAGGTTGAGATGACAGAGGGGGAGGCCGTCGGGGTACCCGCGCCGGGGTACCCCTCGAAGGTCGCTTCAGACCAGGAGGCCTCCGCAATGACCGTCCACCGCCCTTCGCTCTCCGAACTCGAACAGGGGATTCCGTTCGAGCAGCGTCACATCGGGCCCGACCAGGAGGCGCGGGCCAAGATGCTCGCGCAGGTCGGGTACGGCTCGCTGGACGAGCTGACGGCCGCCGCCGTGCCGGACGTGATCAAGAACGCCGACCGCCTGGAGCTGCCGGGCGCCCGCACCGAGGCCGAGGTACTGGCCGAGCTGCGCTCGCTGGCCGACCGCAACCAGGTGCTCGGCTCCATGATCGGACTGGGCTACTACGGCACCTTCACGCCGCCCGTCATCCTGCGCAACGTGATGGAGAACCCCGCCTGGTACACGGCCTACACGCCGTACCAGCCGGAAATCTCGCAGGGCCGCCTGGAAGCGCTGCTGAACTTCCAGACCGTGGTCGCCGACCTCACCGGGCTGCCCACCTCCGGCGCCTCGCTGCTCGACGAGGGCACCGCCGCCGCCGAGGCCATGGCCCTGTCGCTGCGCATGGGCAAGAACAAGAAGGGCGTCTTCGTCATCGACGCGGACGTCCTCCCGCAGACCATCGCCGTGATCCGGACGCGTGCGGAGCCGACGGGCGTGGAGGTCGTGGTCGCCGACCTCACCGACGGCATTCCCGCGGACCTCGCCGCGCGGGAGATCAACGGCGTGCTCGTCCAGTACCCGGGAGCCTCCGGGGCCGTACGCGACATCAAGGCGCTCGTCGAGCAGGCGCACGGGCTGGGCGCCCTGGTCACCGTCGCCGCCGACCTGCTCGCGCTGACCCTGCTGACCTCGCCGGGCGAGCTGGGCGCCGACATCGCCGTCGGCACGACCCAGCGGTTCGGCGTGCCGATGGGCTTCGGCGGGCCGCACGCCGGGTACATGGCGGTCCGCGAGAAGTTCGCCCGCAGCCTGCCCGGGCGGCTCGTGGGCGTGTCCGTGGACGCGGACGGGAACAAGGCGTACCGGCTGGCGCTGCAGACCCGTGAGCAGCACATCCGCCGGGAGAAGGCCACCAGCAACATCTGCACCGCACAGGTGCTGCTCGCCGTGATGGCCGGTATGTACGCCGTCTACCACGGGCCCGAGGGGCTGCGGGCGATCGCGGGGCGGACCCACCGGTACGCCACGATCCTCGCTGCCGGGCTGAAGGCCGGCGGCGTCGAGATCGTGCACGGCGCCTACTTCGACACCCTCACCGCGCGCGTGCCCGGCAAGGCCGCCGAGATCGTCGCCGCCGCCCGTGCGGGCGGCGTCAACCTGCGGCTCGTCGACGCCGACCAGGTCTCCGTGGCCTGCGACGAGACCACCACCCGCGCCCAGCTGGGTGCCGTGTGGACGGCGTTCGGGGTCGGGGGCGATGTCGAGGCGCTGGACGCGGTCGCCGAGGACACGCTCCCGGAGGCGCTGCTGCGCACCGACGGCTACCTCACCCACCCCGTCTTCCAGCAGCACCGCTCCGAGACCGCGATGCTGCGCTACCTGCGTCGGCTCGCCGACCGGGACTACGCCCTGGACCGGGGCATGATCCCGCTCGGCTCCTGCACCATGAAGCTCAACGCGACCACCGAGATGGAGCCGGTCACCTGGCCCGAGTTCGGTCAGCTGCACCCTTTCGCGCCCGCCGAGCAGGCCGAGGGCTATCTGACGCTCATCCGTGAGCTGGAGGAGCGGCTCGCCGAGGTCACCGGGTACGACAAGGTGTCCCTGCAGCCCAACGCCGGGTCGCAGGGCGAGCTGGCCGGGCTGCTCGCCGTACGCGCGTACCACCGCGCCAACGGCGACGCGCAGCGGACCGTGTGTCTGATTCCGTCGTCCGCCCATGGCACCAACGCCGCCAGCGCGGTGATGGCGGGCATGAAGGTCGTCGTCGTGAGGACCGCCGAGGACGGCGAGATCGACGTCGAGGACCTGCGGGCGAAGATCGAGCAGCACCGGGACGAGCTGGCGGTGCTGATGATCACCTACCCGTCCACCCACGGGGTGTTCGAGGAGCACGTCGCGGACATCTGCGGCCAGGTGCACGAGGCCGGCGGCCAGGTGTACGTCGACGGCGCCAACCTCAACGCGCTGGTCGGACTGGCCAAGCCGGGGCACTTCGGCGGGGACGTCTCGCACCTCAACCTGCACAAGACGTTCTGCATCCCGCACGGCGGCGGCGGTCCGGGCGTCGGTCCGGTCGCGGTGCGCGCGCACCTGGCGCCGTACCTGCCGAACCACCCGCTGCAGCCCGCCGCCGGGCCGGAGACGGGCGTCGGACCCATCTCGGCCGCGCCGTGGGGCTCCGCCGGGATCCTGCCGATCTCCTGGGCCTACGTCCGGCTCATGGGCGGCGAGGGGCTGAAGCGGGCCACGCAGGTGGCCGTACTCAGCGCCAACTACGTCGCCAAGCGGCTGGAGCCGCACTTCCCCGTGCTCTACACCGGGCCCGGCGGGCTGGTTGCGCACGAGTGCATCATCGATCTGCGACCGCTGACCAAGGCGACCGGGGTGAGCGTCGACGACGTCGCCAAGCGGCTCATCGACTACGGCTTCCACGCGCCGACGATGTCCTTCCCCGTGGCCGGCACGCTGATGATCGAGCCGACCGAGTCCGAGGACCTCGGCGAGCTGGACCGGTTCTGCGAAGCGATGATCGCGATCCGCGCGGAGATCGACAAGGTCGGTGCGGGGCAGTGGGCCGCCGAGGACAACCCGCTGCGGGGCGCGCCGCACACCGCGGCCGCGCTCGGCGGGGAGTGGAAGCACGAGTACACCCGTGAGGAGGCCGTCTTCCCGGGCGGGGTCTCCGCCGCCGACAAGTACTGGCCGCCGGTGCGCCGGATCGACCAGGCCTTCGGCGACCGGAACCTGGTCTGCTCCTGCCCGCCGCCGGACGCGTACGAGGACTGACGCGCCACGTACGGCAGAGGCCCCGCTTCGGCGGGGCCTCCCGTGTGTCTACGCCGGGTACGCGTGCGTCTGGGTCGCCTTCACCGTCGCCCAGACCGGGGCGCCCGGGTGCAGCTCCAGGTCGGCGGCGGCGACCGTGGTGAGGTCGGCGGCGAGCGGGAGGTCGCCGGTCAGGTCGGCGCGGATCTGGTCGCCGTGGATCTCCAGACCCGCGACCTCGCAGCGCCAGAGGTTGCGGGCGCTGGCGCCGGTGGGGCGGTCCCGGAAGAGGGTGACCGCGCTCGGCGGGAACGCGACGAAGACCTCGCCGGAGAGCTCTTCCGTGGTGGTGATCGCGGGGCCCGTGTCCAGCTTGACCGTGTGCCCCTCGGCCCGGCCCCGGTAGAGGTTCAGGCCGACCAGGTGGGCGATGTAGTCGGTGCGCGGGTGGCGGGCGATGTCGGCGGGGGTGCCCTCCTGGACGACCCGGCCCTCCTCGATGACGATCAGCCGGTCGGCCAGCACCATGGCGTCCAGCGGGTCGTGCGTGACCAGGACGGCCACCGCCTCGAACTCGGCCAGATGGCGGCGGAGTTGGGACCGTACGTCCAGGCGGGTGCGGGCGTCGAGGGCCGCGAGCGGCTCGTCCAGGAGGAGCAGCCGGGGGCGGGTGGCCAGGGCGCGGGCCACGGCGACGCGCTGCGCCTGGCCGCCGGAGAGGCGGCGGGGTTTGACGCCGGCGTGCTCGGTGAGGCCCATGCGATCCAGCCATACGGCCGCCTGCGCGCGGGACTCGGTCTTCGTGGCGCCGTGGCAGCGGGGGCCGAAGGCGACGTTGTCGAGGGCCGTGAGGTGGGGGAAGAGGAGGTAGTCCTGGAAGACGACGCCCACCGGGCGGGATTCGGGGGGTGTGCGGTCGAGTTCCGTGCCGTCGAGGTGGAGATGGCCGGCGGAGAGGTCGGTGAGGCCGGCCAGGGCGCGCAGGGCGGTGGTCTTGCCGGCGCCGTTGGGGCCGAGGAGGGCGACGACCTCGCCGGGGGCGGCGGTGAGGGTGATGTCGAGGTGGAAGGCGGGGCGGGTGACGACGAGGTGGGCGTGCAGGCCGGTGGGGTGTGCGTGCGGGTGCGGGTGCGTGGGGGGTACCCGGCCTTCGGCCGGGTTCGGGTTCCCACCCGCACCACCCGTGCGGGTATCAGGGGCGGGTGCGGGTGGCCCCTGTGGGGGCTGCGCGCCGTCGGCGGCCGCGGGTAGTGCGCGGGAAGGGCGTGCGCCGTCGGGGGCTTCGGGTTCGGGGCGTGTCATCGGGTGGATGTCCAGCGGGAGGTCGTCGAGGGTGCCGTCGTCCGGCGGATCGTGCTCATGATGCCGTCATCCATCGGTCGCGCAACCCCGCGAGGACCGCGATCGACACGGTCAGGAGGACCAGGCTGAGGGCGATGGCCGCCTCGGGGTCGTTCTGGAGGGCGAGGTAGACGGCGAGGGGCATGGTCTGGGTGCGGCCGGGGAAGTTGCCGGCGAAGGTGATGGTGGCGCCGAACTCGCCGAGGGCGCGGGCCCAGGCGAGGACCGCGCCGGCCGCGATGCCGGGGGCGATGAGGGGGAGCGTGACCCGGCGGAAGGCCGTGAAGCGGGAGGCGCCCAGGGTGGTGGCCGCCTCCTCGTAGCGGGGGTCGGCGGCCCGGAGCGTGCCCTCGACGCTGATCACCAGGAAGGGCATGGCCACGAAGGACTCGGCGACCACCACACCGGCCGTGGTGAAGGGGAGGGTGATGCCGAACCAGGCGTCCAGCCACTGGCCGACCACCCCGTTGCGGCCCAGGGCGAGCAGCAGGGCCACGCCGCCGACCACCGGGGGGAGGACCAGCGGGAGGGTGACCAGGGCGCGGACGAAACCCCGGCCGGGGAACTCCGTGCGGGCCAGCAGCCAGGCCAGCGGGACGCCCAGCACCAGGCTCACGGCCGTCGCCGCCGTCGCGCTGAGCAGGGAGAGCTGGAGGGCCTGCCACACCTCCGTGCTGGTCAGCAGGGACGGCAGGCTGCTCCAGGGGGCCCGCACCAGCAGGGCGACCAGCGGCAGCAGCAGGAACGCCAGAGCTGCCGCCCCGGGGAGGAGGAGCGGCAGCGGCACGGACGTGCGGACGCGCCGGCGCCGGGGGCCGCCCGTGAGGGTGTCGGCCGGGGCGCCGGGCGCGTCGGACTTCGTCACGGCTTGAGGAAGCCCGCGTCGGTCAGGACCTGCTGGCCCTCGGCGGACTGGACGAGGGCGATGAACGCCTTGGCCACGGCCGGGTTCGGGGCGTCCTTCAGCAGGGTGATCGGGTAGTCGTTGATGGCGTTCGCCGACTCGGGGAACTCCACGCCCTCGACCTTGCTGCCCGCGGCCTTCACGTCGGTCTTGTAGACGACCGCCGCGTCGGCCTCCTTGAGGACCACCTTGTTGAGGGCGGACTTCACGTCCTCCTCGTAGGAGACCGGGGTCAGCTTGAGCTTGCTGGCGTCCAGCGCCTTCTGCGCGGCGGCGCCGCACGGCACCGTCTTGTCACAGAGGACGACCTTGAGCGAGGACTTGGTGAGGTCCTTCAGGGAGGAGATCTTGTCGGGGTTGCCCGGCAGGGTGGCGATCTCCAGCTGGTTGCGGACGAAGGTGGCCGGGGCGGTGGCGTTGTCCTTCTTGTCCGTCACGATCGCCATGGTCTTGGGGCTCGCGGAGGCGAAGACGTCGGCCGGGGCACCGCTGGTGATCTGCGCGGCGAGGGTGTCACTGCCGCCGAAGCTGAAGTTGACCGTGGTGCCGGGGTGCGCCTTCTCGAAGTCGGCCTTCAGGGTGGTGAAGCTCTCCTTGAGGGAGGCCGCGGCGAACACGGTGATCGAGCCCGACAGCTTGGGCGAGGCGGACGACGAGGTGTCCGACTTCGTCTTCGCGGACGAGTCGTCACTGGAGGACGAGCAGGCGCTCAGGGCCAGCAGGGCCGCGACCGAGGCACCGGCCAGCTGGAGCGTCCGCCGGGTCCGGCGGACGGAACGGGTCATCACGAGTGAACTCCTCTGAATCCATGGGGAAAAGCTGTCGCGCCCTGCTGCGACCTGTGTATCAGCCGCCAGGCGATGATACTGCCGCATTTGCCAGGCGTAAGTCTTCTGTCACATCGCATGAGCTGCATACTTATGACTTGAGCCTGGCATGTGCGTTTGTACGGTGAGGCGCGGTGGGTACCGTCATCCGGGAGGTGGCCGCACATGACGCTCGCCGAACTCGCGCTCACCGGAGATCTGGCCCGGCCGGCCCGGCTCACCGTGCCCGACCTCCTGCGCTGGCCCCAGCACCGGGTGCGGGTCAGCTTCGACTGCGCGACCAGCGGCACCCAGCACCACGGCTTCACCGGACCGCGGCTGTACGACGTCCTCACCGACGCCGGCCCCGGCTTCGACCCCGTCCGGCGCAAGGACCGGCTGCGCTTCCTCATCGCGGTCACCGGCGCCGACGGCCACCACGCCCTGCTCTCCTGGGCCGAGATCGACCCCGATTTCGCCCATGCCCCGGTTCTGCTCGGCATCAGCATCGACGACACCTCGCTGGACCGGGCGGGCCCGCAACTGGTGCTGCCGCAGGACCGCTGCGGGGCCCGGCACATCAGCGGCATCACGGCGATTCGGGTGGACGGGGCCTACGGCGGCTGGCATCCAGTGCCCGCCACACCCGGTCGCGCGTCAGCGGCAGCTCCGTGAACCGCACCCCGGTCGCGTCCCGCAGCGCGTTGGCGAAGGCGGGAGCGACGGGGTTGAAGGGGCTCTCGCTCATCGACTTGGCGCCCAGCGGGCCGATGGCGTCGGCGGTCTCCATGAAGTGCACCTCGGTGCGCGGCACGTCCGCGTACTGCGGGAGCCGGTAACGGCGGAAGGCCGCGGTCTCGACCGCGCCGCGCGCGTCCAGTCGTACGTTCTCGAAGAGGGTCGCGCCGAGAGCCTGGGCGATGCCGCCCTCGACCTGGCCGCGGCACTGCATCGGGTTCATCACCTTGCCCGCGTCGGCCGCGTGCACGCTGCGCAGGATGCGGATCTCGCCCGTATCGGGGTCGACGGCCACCCGGAACCACTGGGCGTTGAAGGCGACCGAGCGCGGGGTGCCGCCGAAGTGGCCGTCGGCGGCGCACTCGACGCCGACCGCGCGGGCCGCCGCGTACAGCTCCTTGAGCGGCAGCCGCCCGCCGGGGTGCAGCACGGCCTCCTCGGCGAGCCGGCAGTCGGCGCGCGGGACGCGCAGCTGGGCGGCGGCGAAGTCGAGCAGCAGGTCGGCCAGGGCGCGGGAGGCGCGGAGGGTGGCCTTGCCGGCGACCACGGTGCCCGTGGAGGCGAAGGCGCCCGTGTCATGGCGTACGACATCCGTGTCGGACTGGCGGACGGTGATCCGGTCGACGGTGGTGGCGAGTTCGCCGGCCGCGATCTGGCGGTGCACGGTCGTGGTGCCGTTGCCGAACTCGGCGGTGCCGACGGCCAGATCGAAGGAGCCGTCGGGCAGCAGCGAGGCCTTCGCGTCGGCGATGTGGCCGCCGGGCGGGCCCGTCGCGATCATCGCCAGGGCCGCGCCCTCGCCGACCAGCCAGCCGTCGGGCGCCGGGTCGCGGGGCTCCGACCGGGCCCGGCGCACGATCGACACGCACTGGTCGAGGCCGTAGCTCGCGATGTGCAGGTCCTCCTCGTGGCCGCCGGGGGTGAGCATCGACTCGCCCGGCCCGATGACGTTCCGTGCCTTGAACTCCAGGGGATCCAGGCCCAGTCGGCGGGCCAGCTCGTCCAGCGCGGACTCGACGGCGAACATGACCTGGCCCAGGCCGTAGCCGCGGAAGGCGCCCGCCGGGACGGTGTGCGTGTACACGGAGTACGCGTCGACCTTCTTGTGCGGGGCCCGGTACATCGCCATCGACTCGCCGACGCTGTGGAACATCACCGCCGGGCCGTGGTTGCCGTACGCCCCGGTGTTGGAGACCACCCGCAGCTGGAGCGCGGTCAGGGTGCCGTCGCGGCGGGCGCCCGCCTTCACGCGGACGGTGAAGGGGTGCCGGGTGGTGGCGCCGTAGAACTGCTCGGCGCGGGTGTACTCCAGCTTCACCGGGCGGCGCAGCCGCAGGACGGCCAGCGCGACGATGTCCTCGACCAGCATCTCCTGCTTGCCGCCGAAGCCGCCGCCGACCCGGCCCGCGACCACCCTGACCTGCTCCGGCGGCAGGTCGTGGAGCGCGCACAGGGCGCGCCGGGTGAGGAACGGGGTCTGCGAGCTGGTGCGGACGGTGAGGCGGCCGTCCTCGTCGATCCAGGCGAGCGCGCCGTGCGTCTCCAGGCTGGCGTGCTGGACGCGCTGGGTGCGGTAGGTGTCCTCGTGGACCAGGTCGGCCTCGGCGAAGCCCGCCTCGACGTCCCCGATCTCGCCGTGCGCCTCTCCGACGACGTTGGCCCGGGGACGGGAGATGCGGGCGGTGGCGGGGTCCTTGTCGTGGACGACGGGGGCCCCGGGGCGCATCGCCTCCTCGGGGTCCAGGACGGCGGGTGCGATGTCATATACCACCGAGACGCGGCGGCAGCCCTCCTCCGCCGCGGCCTCGCTGTCCGCGACCACCGCCGCGACCCGCTGGCCGATGTAGCGGACGGTGTCGTCGAGGAGGCGGGTGTCGTCGGGGTCCTCCTCGGGGTGTTCGTGGCGGGCGGTGGAGTAGTGGCGTTCGGGGGCGTCGTGGTGGGTGAGGACCGCGTGGACGCCCGGCACGCGCAGGGCGTCCGAGGTGTCGATCGCCGTGATGCGGGCGTGGGCGTGCGGGGAGCGGAGCAGCTTCATGTGGAGCAGGCCGGGCACCTCGATGTCGAAGGTGTAGCGGGCGGTGCCGGTGACG
Source organism: Streptomyces sp. NPDC048288 (assembly GCF_043201555.1). Classification (NCBI taxonomy): domain Bacteria; kingdom Bacillati; phylum Actinomycetota; class Actinomycetes; order Kitasatosporales; family Streptomycetaceae; genus Streptomyces; species Streptomyces sp. NPDC048288. Next base: position 314,143 of record NZ_JBICZD010000012.1, on the reverse strand, counting down.
ACCTGCGGTCCGGCGGGGGCGGGCAGGTTGCGGCCCACGGACTCGCCGGCGTCCGGCTCCTCGACGTGTGTGACCCCGCGGACGGCGTCCTCGATGGCCCGGTAGCCGGTGCAGCGGCACAGGTTGCCCTTGAACGCCCTCGGGAGGTCGCCGAGTTGGTCCGCGTCCAGGGCGGCCGTCGTCATCAGGAAGCCCGCGGTGCAGAAGCCGCACTGGAAGCCCTGGGCGTCCAGGAACCTCCGCTGCAGCGGGTGGAGTTCGCCGTCGGGGGCGGCCAGGCCCTCGACGGTGGTGACGGTGCGGCCGTCGGCGCGGAAGGCCGGGTAGAGGCAGCTGTGCACCGGTTCGCCGTCGACGTGCACGGTGCAGGCGCCGCAGTCGCCCGCGTCGCAGCCCTTCTTCACACCGAACCAGCCGCGGTCGCGAAGGTAGGTGCGCAGGCACTGGCCGGGGCGGGCGTCCTCGTCGTGGGACCGGCCGTTGACCTCGATCCTCACCGGGTCATCTCCCGTCGGATCTCCTCCGCGAAGTGGAATGTCATATGACACCGCCACTCCGGCAGACCGTGGATGTCGTCGAACCACTCGTCCTCGGCCACGGCGGAGCCGATCGCCGCACGCAGCGCCCCGGCCGTCGGCGGGAGCGGGAACCACAGCCGCACCGGGCGCACGGTGGACGCGGTGACCGTGAGGGCGAAGGAGTGGTCGACGGGGTCCAGGGTGCCGATGACCAGGACGCCGGAGCGGCCGAGGCCGTAGAGGGAGGCCTGGCGGAACGCGGTGCGGCGGCCGAGCGCGCGGGCGGGCAGGGTGACGGAGCGCAGGAGTTCGCCCTCGGCCAGGTCCTTGCGGCCGGCGCCGGTCACGAAGTCGGCGACCGGGACCCGCCGTCGTACCCCGTCCTGGGCGATCAGCAGGCACTCCCCGTCGAGGGCGGCCGTGAGGGAGATCATCGGGCCGGCCGGGAGGGCGTTGCAGAGGTTGCCGCCGACCGTGGCCATGTTCCAGATCTTGAAGGAGGCGAGGAAGGCCCGGCAGCACTGCTCGACGAGCGGAGCTGCCGGGACCTGCCAGGTCCTCGCGTGGCGCGAGAGCTGGGCGACGGTGCAGGTGGCGGCGATCTCCAGGGCGCCGTCCGCGGTGCGGCGCAGGGGCGGCCAGCCGGTGCGGCTCAGGTCGACCAGGCGGCACAGGTGCGGCTGGGGTTCGGAGAAGAGGTACGTCCCGCCGCCCAGCCAGGCGTCGCCGGGGCGCCAGGGGGCCGGGTCCCGGGCGTCGCGGATCTCCACCACCGTGTTCAGGTCCATGACGGTCAGTGAAGCAACGCGCGGGTGCCTCGCACGACTGGTGCGGGGCACGGAAAAAACGAGCCGGGCGGGGCCGGTCCTGGATGATTCACCAAAGGGCGTTCCGTCAGCGAAAGACTTGCATTTACGATGCCGTAACTCGCACTCACCTGGTGAATGCGAGGCTGGCGCGAGGAGTCTGAGTACATGCACGTCGAACACCTCCTGAAGGACGTCTCCCTGGGGCTGCGTCTGCTGTGGGCGCGGGACGCCTTGCTGGCGCGCGAGATCACCGGAGTGACGGTCACCGACCTGGAGGACCCGGCCCGCTTCGTACGGCCGGGGGAGGTGGTGCTCAGCGGGCTGGTGTGGTGGTCACCGGGGAAGGCGGAACGGTTCGTGTCGGGCCTGCGGGAGGCCGGGGCCGCCGCGCTGTTCGCGGGGGAGGAGACCCATGGAGCCGTGCCCGGGGAGCTGGTGGAGGCGTGCGAACGGCACTCCGTCCCGGTCGCCGGGGTGCCCGCGCACATCATGTTCCGGGCGATCACGGACACCGTGTACCTGCGCCAGTGGGGCGAGCTGAGCAGGCGGCAGGCGCTGCCGGAGAACGCGCGGGTACGGCTGAGCCGGCTGCTGGCCCAGGAGGCGGGCCCGGCGGAGATCCTCGCGGCGGCCTTCGCGCATCTGGACCGGATCGCCGCGTATGTGTTCACGGCGTCGGGGCGGACCGTCGCGGCCACGCCGGCCGCGGCGGGACTGCCCGCGCGGGAGGCGGCGGCCCTGGTCGCCGACGGGCGCGGGATGACCGTGTCCGTGGCCGCCGACAGCGTCTCGCCGTACGAGCGCTGGCTGCTGTACCTGCCGGACCCCGACGGCGCGCCGGCCGGGATGCTGCACGAGGTGGCCGCCGCGCTGGGGCGCTGTCAGGAGACGGTGGTCCGGCGCCGGGCGGCCGAGCACCAGGCGGCCGACGAACTGGGCGCGCTGCTGGCCGGGCCGGGCGCGGGGGAGGCGGCCGTCGAGGCCGCGGTGCGGGAGTGCGGGCTGCCGGGCGAGGGGCCCTACCGGGTGATCGTCGCCGCCACCGGGGCGCGGCGGCCGGGGCTCGCCGAGGGGGCGCTGACGGAGGTGGCCGGGCACGCTTCGGCGACGGCGGCGGTGGGCCGGCTGCCGGACGGGACCGCCTTCGCCGTGCTGCCGGCGGGCGACCTCGGTGACGTCTGGGCGCTGGTCGCCGGCTGTGAGCCCGGCGTCCCGCTGCACGGCGGTACCGGTACCGCGGCGGCCGGGACCGCCGGCCTGACCGGCGCGCTGGCGCAGGCGCGTTACGCGCTCGCCTCCGCCCGCACCACCGCCCCCGACGCCTCCGGCCTGACCGACGCGGCCGCGCTCACCAGCCTGGCGGCGCTGCTCACCGGGGTGCCGGCCGAGGTCCGCGAGGCCTACCGCCGTACCGTGCTCGGCCCGCTCCTCACCGGCGAACGGGCCGCCATGGCGGCGCTGTTGAGCACCCTGGAGACCTTCCTGGCCTGCGACGGCTCCTGGGCGCGGACCGCCGAGGCGCTGCATCTGCACGTCAACACCGTGCACTACCGGATGCAGCGGGTGGCCCACTTCACCGGGCGCGACCTGTCCCGGCTGAGCGACCGGCTGGACCTGTCAGCGGCGCTGCTCTGCCGCTGACACACCCCGGTCGGACCTGGCCGGAAACGGTCAGACCCGGTCGATGTGCACGTTCGTGGACTTCACCCGGGCGGTGGCCTCCATGCCGACCTCCAGGCCGAGTTCCTCCACGGCCTCCCTGGTCAGCAGGGAGACCAGGCGGTGCGGGCCGGCCTGGATCTCGACCTGGGCGGCGACATCGCCGAGCTTGATCGCGGTGACGATGCCCGGGAAGGCGTTGCGGACCGAGGTGTAGGAGGCGTCCTCCTCGCCCGAGCCCGCCTTGGCCAGTTCGACGGAGAACGCGGCGAGGTCCGTGCCGTCGATGAGCCGCCGGCCACCCTCGTCGCGGTGGGTGGCCATCCGGCCGGCGTCGGCCCAGCGGCGGGCGGTGTCCGGGCTGACGCCGAGCAGCCGTGCCGCCTGGCCGATCGTGTAGGAAGGCATGCGCTCACGATAGGGCCAGGTGGCAGGGGGCACGGACGGGGGCCCGCGGTCAGGTGAGGCCGGACGCCTCCAGGACCGCGCGGGCGTTCGTGTCGTCGATCTCGTGGCCGAGCTGTGCGAGCACCTCGGCGCCCCGGCGCAGGGTGCCGCGCTCCTGGGAGCGCCGGACCCCGGTGTCCAGTTCGTGCCAGAGCAGCGGGTTGGCGTGCAGGACGGCCGGGTCCAGCTCCAGCCGACTGCCGTGGCTGTCGCGCAGCACCAGATGCGCGGAGACATCGCCGTACTGGCCGACGTAGACGAGGGAGTCGGTACGGACGGTGCGGCGGCGGAACGGGCCGCGTACGGCCAGCCAGCCGGGGCCCGCCGTGACGCGGGCCGGCAGCAGCATGCTGAGGATCACGGCCGACAGGGTGATCCAGAGCAGGGCGCGGGCCGGGCTGAGGGTGCCGGCGTCCCAGTCCACCAGGAAGGTGAGGCCGCCGAAGCCCAGGGCGGCGCCCACGGCCAGGCGGGCGCTGCCGCGCCAGGTGCGGTCACCGGCCGCCCGGCCCCTGCGTCTGCTGTCCTGCACGAGGTCCCGCATGAGGCCGACGGTAGGGGCCGGTGGGCGCGCCGGGGCCGCCGCTGACGGGGTTCTTATGCGGACCGAGCGGTTATTGACGGGATTCTTACGAGGCGGCCGGTCCCCGGGCCCGGGGCGCTCAGCCGGTGTGGACGCGGGGCCGCCGGGAGCGGTCCGGCTCCGCCTCGCGCAGCACCTCCCGGGTGACCGGGGCGACCTCGCCCTGGCCGAAGAGGAAGAAGCGCAGGAAGTTGGCGAACGGGCTGCCCTCGGTCCACTCGAAGTAGATGTGCGGGATGCAGCCGGTCTCGTCCCGGACGTGCAGCAGCAGGGCGGCCAGGGCGTTGGGGATGGAGGCCGACTCCAGGGTGAGGATGCGGTAGCGGTTGTGCAGCACCTCGCCGCGGACGGTCAGGCCGGCCTCGAACTCGGAGGGGTCGGTGACCGTGACCTCGACGAAGACGAAGTCCTCCTGCTCGGGCATGTCGTTGTCGGCCCGGATCTGGTCGATCTTGTCGCGGTACTCGGCCTTGTCGCGCCGGTCCGGCTCGTTGGCGATGAACCGTATCTTGCGGCTGGCCATGTCGCGGATGAATCGTTCAGCCATGTCGTCGAGGGTCACGCTGGTCACGCGCAGCTCGAAGGCGCGGGCGAGGCGGGAGAGCAGCGAGACCAGGATGATGCCGACGATGAAGCAGGCACCGATCTTCACACCGTCGGGCCGCTCGATGACGTTGACGACGGTCGTGTAGAGGAAGACCGCCGAGATGATCCCGAACCCGATCGTCCACTTGCGCTGCCCTGCCTTGCGGGCGGCGATGGTCACCGCGACGGCGGCGGAGCTGATCAGGACCAGCACGCCGGTGGCGTAGGCGCCGCCCTGGGCGTCCACGTCCGCGTCGAAGATCCAGGTGACCAGGAAGGCGATCAGGGTGAAGACGATGACCATCGGGCGGACGGCACGGGCCCAGTGCGGGGCCATGCCGTAGCGGGGCAGGTAGCGGGGCATCAGGTTGAGCAGGCCGGCCATCGCGGAGGCGCCGGCGAACCACAGGATGCAGATGGTCGAGACGTCGTAGACCGTGCCGAAGGCGTTGCCGAGATACTCGTGCGCGAGGTAGGCGAGGGCACGGCCGTTGGCGTCGCCGCCCGACTTGAACTCGTTCTCCGGGATCAGCAGCGTGGTGATGAAGCTGGTCGCGATCAGGAAGCAGCTCATGATCAGGGCGGCCGTGGTGAGCAGCTTCTTGGTGTCCCGGATCCGGCCCGTGGGCCGCTGCTCGGTGTCCTCGGGGTCGCCCTTGACATGCGGCATGACGGCGACGCCGGTCTCGAAGCCGGACAGGCCCAGGGCGAGCTTGGGGAAGACGATCAGGGCGACGCCGATCATCACGAAGACGTTGCCGTGTTCCTGGGTGAGGGCGCTGGTCCAGTCGGTGATGACGTGCTCGGCGGTGATCACGTGGTAGAAGCCGACGATCACGACGACGACGTTCAGCGCGAGATAGATGCCGACCAGGGCGACCGCGACACCGATCGCCTCCAGGAAGCCCTTGAGGAAGACCGCGCCGAGCAGGGCCACCAGGAACAGCGTGATGACCATCTGGTGGCCGTGCAGGGTGCTGGTCAGATGCGGGTTCTCCACCAGGTGGGTGGAGGCGTCGGCGGCCGACAGGGTGATGGTGATCAGGAAGTCGGTGGCGGCGAAGCCGAGCAGGGTCAGGACGAACAGCTTGCCCTGCCAGAAGGAGAGCAGCCGCTCCAGCATGGCGATGGAGCCCTCGCCGTGCGGGCTCTCCTCGGCGACGCGGCGGTAGACCGGCAGGGCGCCGGCCAGGGTGACGATCACGAGCACGATGGTGGCGATCGGCGAGAGCAGACCGGCCGCGAGGGCGGCGATGCCCGGCTGGTAGCCGAGGGTCGAGAAGTAGTCCACACCGGTCAGGCACATCACCCGCCACCAGCGCTGGCCCTGGTGCGCGGGTTCCGGCTCCGCGTGGGAACCGGCGTGGCCGCCGCCCTTGCCCATGTCGGACAGCCCCTCCAGCATCCAGGCGCGCAGGCGACTGGGAGGGGGATGTTCGGTCGTGGCCATGCGGTGGGCTCCTGGTGTCCGGCGCGGTCTGGGTGCGGCGCAGTTCGATTCCGGCCATCACGCGGACGGCGGCACCAGCGTAAGCAGAGAGTGACGCGTGGGCCCACGGATAGGCGCGGGCTGGGCGTCAAGCTTGCGTTAAGAACAGCCTGGCAGGCGGTGGCCGAGCATCAGGAAAGGGTGGCCCGGAGGACGTGACGAGGCGTTCGGCTGTACGGGGGACGGCGAACAGGCGCGGGCAGCCGGACACCGAGCGTTATCGCCTACGACGGTCACGCGCTCCGCCGTTCCCCCACGAACGGGCGCTGTCGTCAGGCGTCCGCCAGCCGCGCCTCCTCCAGGTCCAGGGAGCGCTGCAGCCGCCGTCGTGTCGTGTCGCTGATCGTGTGTGCGTCGTACAGCCGCCGCAGCTCCGCCGCCTCCACCGCGATCAGGTCGCGGCGCAGCTGCCGGTAGACCAGGTCGGCCGACTCGGACGACTCGGCCCCGCGGTCGGCCAGCCGGTCGCGGGCGTCGTCGAGGCGGGCGTGCAGACCGCGCCGGAGCCGGTCGAGGACCACGTCCGGTACCGCCTCCAGTTCGGACAGCTCCTCCAGGCGCCGGATGCCCGCGTCGGCCAGCCGGCAGCGGGCGGCGGCCTCCTCGCGCTCGGTGTGGTCGGGCTCCAGGGCGATGCCGGAACGGCGCACGACCGGGGCCAGGGTGAAGCCCTGCACGACCAGGGTGACGACCACGACGGAGGTGGTGAGGACCAGGACGAGCGGGCGTTCGGTGAGCACGGAGCCGTCCTTCGCCGCCACCGGGATCGACAGCGCGGCCGCCAGCGGCACCACGCCCCGGGTGCCGGCCCAGGTCAGCACCACCGGCACCCGCCAGTTCGGCCGCTGGACGCCGCCCTTGCGCTGCACCACCGCCGACAGCGGGGCCAGCCACAGCAGCCGTACCGCGATCAGCGTCCCGGCCACGGCGAGGGCGTACAGCGGCCAGGCCCGGTCGCCGTCGGACAGCGCCCGCACCTGGGCGGGCAGCGCCAGCCCGATCAGGCTGAAGACCACGCTCTCCAGCAGGAAGACCACCGTGCCGTAGACGGCGTGCAGCTGGAGTCTGATCCGGGCGTCGGTGAGCCGGTCGCCGCGGCCGCCCAGGACCACGCCCGCCACGACCACCGAGGTGACGCCGGAGGTGTGGGCCGCCTCCGCGAGGACGTAGGCCGCATACGGCGTCACCAGCGATATCACCGTCTCCAGGACCGGGTCCTCGGTGCGCCTTCTGATCAGCGCGACGACGGCGGCGACGAGCCCGCCGATCAGCGTGCCACCGCCGGCGAGCAGCAGGAACTCGCCCCCCGCGGCTCCCCAGTTCGCCGCCGCCGAGGCCACCGCCACGCTCACCGCGACCCGGTAGAGGACCAGGGAGGTCGCGTCGTTGAAGAGGCTCTCCGCCTGCACCAGCATCTGCACCCGCGGCGGCAGCGCCAGCCGGCGGCCGAGCGCGGTCACCGCGACCGGGTCGGTGCTGGCCAGGATCGCGCCGAGGACCAGCGCCATCCGCCAGGACAGCGGGGTCACCAGGGAGGCCACCGCGCCGACGGCCGCCGCCGAGGCCAGCACCAGGCCGACCGCGAGCACCCCGACCGGTTTCCAGACCGCGCGCAGCTCGCGCCAGGAGAGCTCCTCGGCGCTGGCGTAGAGCAGCGGCGGGAGGACGACGAGCCCGATCACCTCGGGGCTGATCCGGATCTGCGGGGTGCCCGGCAGCAGGGCCACGGCCAGGCCCGCGACCACGAGGAGGGAGGGGGCCGGTATCCGCCACCTCCGGGCGAAGGTCGCCACGACCGTGGCCAGTACCACGAGAGCGAGAACCGTACCCACGCCGCGCATGCCGTCCCCCAGGGGTCCGACGGGAGCCACCCTGACTCCCGGCCGACCAGACTTCCCGGCACACCGCCTTCACCCTATCCGGCCCAGGAGCCGTCAAGACAGTGTCAACGTCGTCGGCGGCGGCGCCAGAGACGCGTCAAGACGGGCTACCCGGGGCGGTGCCGCGCGCTTCTCTTTGAGGTGATGAACGACGTACCGCGCGGACGACTGAAGGTCTACCTCGGGGCCGCCCCAGGGGTCGGCAAGACCTACCGCATGCTCGACGAGGCCCGGCGCCGCGCGTCCCGGGGCGCGGACGTGGTGGTGGGGTTCGTGGAGTGCCACGGGCGCCCGCGGACCGAGGCCATGACCGGCGGGCTGGCGGCCGTGGGGCGGCTGCGCTGCGGCTACCGGGGCGGCGAGTTCGAGGAGATGGACGCCGCCGCCGTGCTGGCGCGCCGCCCCCAGGTGGCGATCGTCGACGAGTTCGCCCACACCAACGTCCCCGGTGGCGGCCGGCACCCCAAGCGCTGGCAGGACGTCGAGGACCTGCTCGCGGCCGGCATCGACGTGATCACCGCCGTCAACATCCAGCACCTGGAATCCCTCAAGGACGTCGTCGAGAAGATCACCGGGGTGCCGCAGCACGAGACGGTGCCCGACGAGGTGGTCCGGCGGGCCGAGCAGATCGAGTTCGTCGACATCCCGCCCGAGGGCCTGCGCCGCCGGATGGCGCACGGCAACATCTACGCCCCCGAGAAGATCGACGCGGCCCTCGCCAACTACTTCCGCCCCGGCAACCTCACCGCCCTGCGCCAGCTGGCCCTGCTCTGGGTCGCCGACCGGGTCGACGAGGCCCTCCAGTCCTACCGCGCCGAACACGCCATCGGCGGGGTGTGGGAGACCCGGGAGCGGGTGGTGGTCGCGCTGACCGGCGGCCCCGAGGGCGACACCCTGGTACGACGGGCCGCGCGCATCGCCGACCGGTCGGCCGGCGGCGACCTGCTCGCCGTGCACGTGGCCCGCAGCGACGGCCTGGCCGCCGGGGTCTCGCACGCCTCGCTGACCCGGCAGCGCAGGCTGGTCGAGGACCTCGGCGGCAGCTACCACTCGGTGGTCGGCGACGACGTGGCCACCGCCCTGGTGGAGTTCGCGCGCGCCGAGAACGCCACCCAGCTCGTTCTCGGCACCAGCCGCCGGGGCCGCCTCGAACGCTTCCTGACCGGGCCCGGCACCGGGGAGACCGTGACCGCGCTCTCCGGGGACATCGACGTCCACCGGGTCACTCACGAACGCGCCGGACGCGGCACCCTGCTGCCCTCCCGCCGCCGGACCCTGTCGACCCGGCGCCTGATCGCCGGTCCGGTCGCCGGGCTCGTCCTCCCCGTGCTGCTCACCGTCGCCCTCGCCCAGGTCCGCGGCAGCGTCAACCTGACCAGCGAGGCCCTGCTGTTCCTGCTCGCGGTGGTGGGCGTGGCCTGCATAGGCGGGGTGACCTCCGCCCTGATCGCCTCCGTCACCGCGTCCCTGCTGCTCAACTACTGGTTCATCCCGCCCATCGGCGCCTTCACCCTCGACGATCCCAACGCCCTGCTCGCCCTGGGGGTGTTCGCGGTGGTGGCCGCCACCGTCGCCGGGGTCGTCGACCGCTCGCTCAGGCTGTCCCGGCGGGCGGCGCGGGCCACCGCCGAGGCGGAGACCATGTCGTCGCTGGCCGGGAGCATCGTGCGGGGCGGTCAGACCATCCCGGCCCTGCTGGAACGCACCCGCGAGACCTTCGGCATGGACTCCGCCGAACTCGTCGACGAACCGCCGGACGGCGCCGACGCCACCGCGGTGCCGGCCGGACCCGGCAACCACCTGGTCCTGCGCGGCCGTACGCCCTCCGCCTCCGAACGGCGGGTGCTCGCCGCGTTCGCCGCGCACGTCGGCTCGGCCGTCGAACGGGCCCGGCTCGCCCAGGCCGCCGCCGAGGTCGAGCCGGTGCGCGCCGCCGACCGGATGCGCACCGCCCTGCTGCGCGCCGTCGGCCACGACCTGCGCACCCCGCTCGCGGCCGGCTGGGCCGCGGTCACCTCGCTGCGCAGCCGGGAGGTGGAGTTCACCCCGGAGGACCGCGACGAACTCCTCGCCACCGCCGAGGAGTCCATGGCCCGGCTGAGCCGGCTCGTCGACAACCTCCTCGACCTCAGCCGTCTGGAGGCCGGGGTCCTCACCCTCAACCTGCGGGCCACCGCTCTGGAGGAGGTGCTCCCGGCGGCTCTGGCGGACACCCCGGCGGTGGACGTCCACGGCGAGCTGGAGAACCTGCCGCCGCTGTTGGCCGACCCGCCGCTGCTGGAGCGGGTGATCGCCAACCTGGTGGGCAACGCGGCCCGGTACAGCCCGCCCGGCGCGCGGGTGCTGGTGACGGCGAGCGCGCTGGGTGACCGCGCGGAGCTGCGGGTCGTCGACCGGGGCCCCGGGCTTCCGGCGAACGGCCGGGACCGGCTCTTCGAGCCCTTCCAGCGGCTCGGCGACACCGACAACACCACCGGTCTCGGCCTCGGCCTCGCCCTCGCCCGCGGGCTCACCGAGGCGATGGACGGCACCCTGACGCCCGAGGACACCCCGGGCGGCGGACTGACCATGGTCGTCTCGCTGCCGCTGGCCGACCGGGCGCGAACCGTCCGCACACCGCAGCGCGTGGCAGGCGCCTCATGAGCGGGGAAGCCGCTTCCGCCGGTGGCGGTCGCGCCTTCTTGGCATGTTCTTGACGGATATTTGAACGGGTGTCAGCGGCCCGGCAGGAACCGGCGTCACGGCCGGTGCCGTTCTGGCTGATGTGACGTCAACCCTGCCCGCACCAGCGGTATCCGCAGAGCGCACCGGGCACATGGTGATCTGCGGCGACGACGGACTCGCGCACCGGCTCGCCGTCGAACTGGACGCCGTCTGCGGGGAGGTCGTCACCGTCGTGCTGCCGTCCGCCGACGACGTGCACGGCGCCCAGGTCGCCGCCCTGCACCGCGACCCGGACTCCGCCGTCCGGCTCCATGTCTCCGCCCGCCCGGACGAGGCCACCCTGCGCGCGGCCGGCGTCGAACGGGCCGCCGCGCTCGCCCTCACCTACCGCGACGACCAGGTCAACGTCACCGCGGCCCTGCTGGCCCGCGCCGTCAACCCCTCCGTACGGCTGGTGGTGCGCATGTTCAACCGGGAGCGCGGCCGCCATCTGGAACGGCTCCTGGACCGGGCGGCGGGCCTGTGCGACGCGCCCGCGGCGGACACCTCGACCACCGTCCTCTCCGACGCCGACACCGCCGTGCCGGAGCTCGTCGCGGCCGCCGCCGTCGGCCACGGCCACACCCTCCAGGTCGAGGGCAAGGTCTTCCGCGGGGTCGTCCGGCCGGCGGGCACCCCGCGGCACGCCACCGACCTCGCCACCCTCGCCGTGCTCTCCGGCGCCCACGAGGACGACCCGGCCAGCCAGGACAGCGCCGAGACGGCCGGCGAGGACGGGACCCAGCTGCTGCCGGACGACCACACCGCGTACCACCGGCAGTTCACCCACGGCCGGCTGACGCTGGAGGAGGTCGTCCACCTCCACCCGGCCCAACCGGCCCGCCGCAGCTGGCGTTTCCGGCCGGTGCGCTGGGTGCGGGCGCGGTTCGCCCATCTGCCGTGGCGGGTCTTCCTCTCCCGCCAACTGGCCGCCGTCTACGGCTCGCTGGCGGCCGTGGTCGTCGCGCTGACCACCGCCACCGCGCTCTTCGCCGACGAGCACCCCTGGTGGAAGAACGTCTACCTGCCGCTCCTGGACATCTTCACCATGGGCGACCCGGCCACCGAGGAGTCGCCCGCCCGCCGCATACTCCAGCTCGTCGCCGGTTTCGTCGGACTGGCCGTACTGCCCCTCGTCGTCGCGGCGACCATGAACGCCACCGAGGCGTTCCGCACCGCCTCCGCGAACCACCCGCCCGGCGAGGACGTCAGCGGCCACATCGTCCTGGTCGGCCTCGGCATGGTCGGCACCCGCGTCCTGGACCGGCTGCGCACCACCGGACACCGGGTCGTCGCCATCGAGCGCGACCCGCGCGCCCGGGGCGTCGCCCTCGCCCGCGAACTCGGCGTCCCGCTGATCCTGGAGGACGCCGCCGCCCCCGGCGTGCTCGAACTCGCCCGGGTCCGGCAGTGCCGCTCCCTGCTCGTCCTCACCCGCGACGACGGCCAGAACCTCGACATCCTCATGGCCGTCCGGGAGTACAACCCCGGGGTACGGGTGGTGGCCCGGCTCTACGACGACGACTTCGCCGCGACCGTCCAGCGCACCCTGCGGGCGTCGTATCCGGACGCGCTGACCCGGAGCAGGAGCGTTTCCGCGCTGGCCGCGCCCTCGTTCGCCGCCGCCATGATGGGGCGCCATGTGCTGGGCGTGATGCCGGTGGAGCGGGGGTCGCTGCTGTTCACGTGCGTGGACGTGGCCGGGCATCCGGAGCTGGAGGGGCGGTCCGTGCACCAGGCGTTCCGGCGGCGGGAGTGGCGGGTGCTGGCGGTCGGGCCGGTCGGCGGGGACACGGGGGCCTCGGGGACGGGGGCGTTCGACTGGCGGCCGGCTCAGGGGCGGGTGCTGGCGGCGGGGGACCGGGTGGTGATGGCCACCACCCGGCGGGGGCTCGACGTGCTGACGGGGTCTACTCCAGGCCCGACGCCTTGAACACGCCGAGTGCGTTCTCCCGCTCGACCTGTTCGCCGAGGCGGCTCAGCGCGAGCGAGCCGCAGAGCAGGGTGCCGGCCGTGGCGGCCCTGCGGGCGCCCTCGTCCACGCGCAGCCAGAGTTCGGGGTTGTCGACGAGGACCTGGGGGTCCAGGGCGAGGCGGTCGCCGCAGGTGTCGCGGAACAGCAGCCGGGGGGAGATGCCGTCCAGGGGGCGGACGGAGACCAGGCGGTCCGTGCGGACCCTGCGGGTGCGGAGCAGCCGACGGGAGGTGAGCCAGCCGTCGCCGGCACGGACCCTGGCGGGGCAGAGGACCGTGAAGAGGAGCAGGGCGAGGGTGGTCCAGAGGGCGCCGCGCCACCAGGTCAGGGTCCCCGAGCCCACGTCGACGAGGAGGAGCAGGGCGAGGAGGGCGCCTGCGCAACGGGCCGATGCGGAGACGTCTTTGGACCAGCGGTGGTCCTCGGCGGGTGGCATGGGGTGACGGTAGGGAGTGGGGGCGTACGGCGTCAGTAGGTGGGGGGTGTCTTTGATGGGACTCTGACGGGTTGTGGGTCGCTGCGGGGCGGTGGGGGCTGGTCGCGCCCACGCGGCGGTAGCCGCACATCAGATAGAGCCCCGCGCCCCTTTCAGGGGCGTTGCCGTCAAGGGCGTGTCAAAGTCGCTGTCTTCTGCGCGAAGAACGCGCAAGGGATCGTCAGGTGTGGTCGGGGCGGGACAGAACCTTGTCGGGCGTTTGTCCCGTTCTTAAGGAGCACCCCATGTCCGTACTGACCGTCGAACCGGGTGCCGTGCCCGCTGGGGAGGAGCCGCCCGACAGTGGGGAGCGGCATCGGCTGACCGCTGTCACCGGGCTTGCCGCGCTGTCGTTGGACGCGATGGCGTCGGTGGCGTACGGGCCGGAGGCGATCGTGCTGGTGCTGGCCGCGGCCGGGGCGCACGGGCTCGGTTTCACGCTGCCCGTCACGCTGGCCATCGCGGCCCTGCTGGCGGTGCTCGTCGCCTCGTACCGGCAGGTGATCGCGGCCTTCCCGGACGGGGGCGGGTCCTATGCGGTGGCCCGGACCCATCTCGGGGACCGGACCAGCCTGGTGGCCGCCGCCTCGTTGGTGCTCGACTACGTCCTCAACGTCGCCGTGGCGGTCACCGCCGGGGTCGCCGCCCTGACCTCCGCGTTCCCGGCGCTGTACCCGGACCGGCTGTGGCTCTGCCTGGCCGTGCTGGTGCTGGTCACGGGGGTCAATCTGCGGGGCATCGTGGAGTCGGCGCGGGCGTTCATCGTGCCGACGGTGGTGTTCGTCGGGTCGATCCTCGTGCTGATCGTCGTGGGGCTCTTCCGGTCCGCGCCGGCCAGTACCGTCACCGCCGCGGGGCATGCGTCCGTGCTCGCCGACAACGCCACCGGTGTCGGTGCCCTGCTTCTGCTGAAAGCTTTCGCCTCGGGGTGTGCCGCCCTCACCGGCGTCGAGGCCATCGCCAACGCCGTGCCCTCCTTCCGGGTGCCGCGCGTCCGGCGGGCCCAGCACGCCGAGGTCGCCCTCGGGGCCGTGCTCGGTGTGATGCTGATCGGCCTGTCCGTGCTGATCGGCCGCTTCCACCTGCAGCCCGTGGCAGGCGTCACCGTCCTCGCCCAGCTTGCCGACGCCTCCCTCGGTCACAACTGGGGTTTCTACGTCGTCCAGTTCGCGACGATGATCCTGCTGGCGCTGTCCGCCAACACGTCGTTCGGCGGGCTGCCGGTCCTGCTGAAGCTGCTGGCGCGCGACAACTGCCTGCCGCATGTGTTCGCCCTGAAGGCCGACCGCCAGGTGCACCGGCACGGTGTGCTCGCCCTGGCCGTGGTCTCGGCCGCGCTGCTGCTGTTCTCCGGCGGTGACACCAACACCCTGGTGCCGATGTTCGCCATCGGGGTCTTCGTCGGGTTCACCATCGCCCAGGTGGGGATGGTGCGGCACTGGCGGCTGGAGCGCGGCGCCGGGTGGCGGGGGAGGGCGCTGCTCAACGGGTTCGGGGCCGTGCTGACCGGGGTCGCCACCGTCGTGGTCACCGCCAGCAAGTTCACGGAGGGCGCCTGGCTCGTCGTCGTGCTGCTGCCGCTGCTCGTGGCCGCGTTCGTCGCCGTGCGGCGCGCCTACGCGCGGATCGGGGAGCGACTGGGGCTCGGGCGGATTCCCGAGCCGCCGCACCGGGAGCGGTCGGTCGTGCTCGTGCCGGTGTCGTCGCTGTCCCGGCTCACCTCCGAGGCGCTCTCCGCGGCCGCCTCCCTGGGCGACGAGGTCCGGGCCGTCACCGTCTGCCACCCCGATGCCGAGGACCGGGCCCAGCTGCACGCCCTGGAGCGCGCCTGGGCCGAATGGGACCCCGGGGTGCCCCTGGTCCGGCTGAGCTGCGAGCGGCGCTCCCTGGGCCGTCCCATCGCCGCGTACGTCCGTGAGGTGAGCGCGGCCGAGCCGGCCACCCGGGTGACCGTGCTGATCCCGGAGGCCGAGCCGGAGCGGCTCTGGCAGCGGCTGCTGCAGAACCAGCGCGGTGCCGTCGTCGCGCATGCCGTGCGACGGGAGACCGACGCGGTGATCTGCCGGCTGCGGTTCCGGTTGTTCTGAAGCCGGCACGCCTCCGACCTGCGTGATCGTCCCGCCGTAAGAGTCCCGTCAAAGCCGCGTCCACGGCCGTAAGGGAGCCGTCAACGGCGGTCGAAACCGGCCACGAAGGCTGTTTGCTCTAACCGTCCGAGTCCGTTCCCCACCTCATCCAGGAGTTCACGATGGCCGATCTGGCCTTCGTCGTCACCGTCCTCGCGGGTTTCGCGCTGGTGGCGCTCGTCGCCAAGGGGGTGACGAAGCTGTGACCGCCGAGAACATCGTCGGCCTCGTCGTGGCCGTCGCCCTGCTGGGCTATCTCGTCCTCGCCCTGATCTTCCCGGAGAGGTTCTGAGACAGTCATGGGTCCCGTACTCGCAGGCGTGCTCCAGCTGCTCGCGCTGATAGGCGCGCTGGCGCTCTGCTACATCCCCTTCGGCACCTACATGGCCAAGGTCTACTCCTCCGACCAGCACTGGCGGGTCGAGAAGTGGATCTACAAGGGCATCGGTGCCGACCCCGACACCGAGATGCGCTGGCCCGCCTATCTGCGCGGTGTGCTGGCCTTCTCGCTCGTCGGTGTCCTCTTCCTCTACCTGCTCCAGCGGCTCCAGGGCGTGCTGCCCGGCTCGCTCGGCTTCTCGTCCGTGAACCCGGCGCAGTCGTTCAACACGGCCGTCTCCTTCGTGACCAACACGAACTGGCAGTCGTACTACGGCGAGCAGACCATGGGGCACGTCGTGCAGACCGCCGGTCTGGCCGTGCAGAACTTCGTGTCGGCGGCCGTCGGTATCGCCGTCGCGGTGGCGCTGGTGCGCGGGTTCGCGCGCTCGCGGACGGGTGAGATCGGCAACTTCTGGTCCGACCTGGTCCGGGGTGTCATCCGGATCCTCGTTCCGTTCGCCGCCCTCGCCGCGGTGATCCTGGTGGCCTGCGGGGCCATCCAGAACTTCTCCGGCATTCATGAGGTCGGTCAGTTCATGGGCGGTTCGCAGCAGTGGAACGGCGGGGCGGTGGCCTCGCAGGAGGCGATCAAGGAGCTGGGCACCAACGGTGGCGGTTACTTCAACGCCAACTCGGCCCACCCGTTCGAGAACCCGACCCCGTTCACGAACCTGTTCGAGATCTTCCTGATCCTGATCATTCCCTTCTCACTGACCCGCACCTTCGGTGTGATGGTCGGTTCGGTGAAGCAGGGCTACGCGATCCTCGCGACCATGTTCACCATCTGGGTGGGCTTCGTGGCCCTGATGATGTGGACCGAGTTCGCCCACCACGGCCCCGCACTGCAGCTGGCGGGCGGCGCCTACGAGGGCAAGGAGGTCCGCTTCGGCATCGGCGGCTCGTCGATCTTCGCGGTGTCGACGACGTTGACGTCGACGGGTGCGGTGGACTCCTTCCACTCCTCGTTCACGGGTCTGGGCGGCGGGATCACGCTGCTGAGCATGATGCTGGGCGAGATCGCGCCGGGCGGTACCGGTTCGGGTCTCTACGGCATCCTGATCATGGCGATCATCGCGGTGTTCATCGCCGGTCTGATGGTCGGCCGTACGCCCGAGTACCTGGGCAAGAAGATCGGCGCGCGTGAGATCAAGCTGTCGGCGATCTACATCCTGATCACCCCGGCCCTCGCGCTGGTCTTCGCGGCGGCCTCCATGGCGCTGCCGACTCCGCCGCACTCGATGCTCAACCCGGGGGCGCACGGGTTCTCCGAGGTGCTGTACGCGTTCACCTCGGCGGCGAACAACAACGGTTCGGCGTTCGCGGGTCTGAACGCGAACACCGACTGGTTCAACACCATGACCGGTCTGGCGATGCTGTTCGGCCGCTTCCTGCCGATGGTGTTCGTGCTGGCGCTGGCCGGCTCGCTCGCCGAGCAGCGGCCCGTCCCGGCCACGGCCGGCACCCTGCGCACCGAGAAGCCGCTGTTCACCGGCCTGCTGGTGGGCGCGATCCTCATCATCACCGGTCTGACCTACTTCCCGGCCCTGGCGCTGGGCCCGCTGGCCGAGGGGCTGGCGTCATGACCACCCGAACGGAAGCCCACGAGGACACCATGTCCACTCCCACCCTCGCGCCCCACCAGGACGCGCCCACCGGGCACAAGCCGGCCGAAGGCCGTGTCGGCGCGGGCCTGTTCGACCCCAAGCAGCTGGTCAGGTCCCTCCCCGAGGCCTGCCGCAAGCTCGACCCGCGAGTGATGGTCAAGTCGCCCGTGATGTTCGTGGTGTGGGTCGGCTCGATCCTGACCACCGTCTTCTCCTTCAAGGACCCCGGCGACTGGTTCGGCTGGACCATCAGTGCCTGGCTGTGGCTGACGGTGATCTTCGCCAACCTCGCGGAGGCGGTCGCCGAGGGCCGCGGCAAGGCCCAGGCGGACACCCTGCGCAAGGCCAAGACCGACACGGTGGCCCGCCGTCTGGTGGGGGACACCGAGGAGCAGGTGCCCGGCACCGCCCTGCGGATCGGTGACCTGGTCGTCTGCGAGGCGGGCGACGTCATCCCCGGTGACGGTGACGTCGTCGAGGGCGTCGCCTCCGTGGACGAGTCGGCGATCACCGGTGAGTCCGCCCCGGTCATCCGGGAGTCCGGCGGTGACCGCTCCGCCGTGACCGGCGGTACGAAGGTGCTGTCCGACCGGATCGTCATCAAGATCACGACGAAGCCGGGCGAGACCTTCATCGACCGGATGATCAGCCTCGTCGAGGGCGCGGCCCGGCAGAAGACGCCGAACGAGATCGCGCTGAACATCCTGCTCGCCTCGCTGACCATCGTCTTCCTGCTGGCCGTCGCCACGCTGCCGCCCTTCGCCGACTACGCGGGCACCCACCTCACGATGGTCGTACTGGTCGCGCTGCTGGTCTGCCTGATCCCGACCACGATCGGCGCGCTGCTGTCCGCGATCGGTATCGCGGGCATGGACCGGCTGGTGCAGCGCAATGTGCTCGCCATGTCGGGGCGTGCGGTCGAGGCCGCCGGTGACGTCTCCACGCTGCTGCTGGACAAGACGGGCACCATCACCCTCGGCAACCGGCAGGCCTCCGAGTTCGTGCCGGTCAGCGGGACGACGGAGGCCGAGGTGGCCGACGCGGCCCAGCTCTCCTCGCTGGCCGACGAGACGCCGGAGGGCCGCTCCGTCGTCGTACTGGCGAAGGAGAAGTACGGGCTGCGGGAGCGGCACCAGGGCGAGCTGGCGCACGCCGAGTGGATCGCCTTCACCGCCCAGACCCGGATGTCGGGTGTGGACGTGGACGGGCGGAAGATCCGCAAGGGCGCGGCCGGTTCGGTCATCGCCTGGGTCCGTGAGCAGGGCGGCACGGTCGCCGAGGACGCGGACACCCTCGCGGCGGCCATCTCGCAGGCCGGCGGCACCCCGCTGCTGGTCGCCGTCGAGGACGCCGAGGGCGCCCGGATCCTGGGGGTCATCCACCTCAAGGACGTCGTCAAGGACGGCATGCGGGAGCGGTTCGAGGAACTGCGCCGGATGGGCATCAAGACCGTCATGATCACGGGTGACAACCCGCTGACCGCCAAGGCGATCGCCGAGGAGGCGGGTGTCGACGACTTCCTCGCCGAGGCCACCCCCGAGGACAAGATGGCCCTCATCAAGCGGGAGCAGGCGGGCGGCAAGCTGGTCGCGATGACCGGTGACGGCACCAACGACGCACCGGCCCTGGCCCAGGCGGACGTCGGCGTGGCCATGAACACGGGCACGTCGGCCGCCAAGGAGGCCGGCAACATGGTCGACCTCGACTCCAACCCGACCAAGCTGATCGAGATCGTCGAGATCGGCAAGCAGCTGCTCATCACGCGCGGCGCGCTGACGACGTTCTCCATCGCCAACGACGTGGCGAAGTACTTCGCGATCATCCCGGCGCTGTTCGCGGCCGTGTACCCGGGTCTGGACAAGCTCAACATCATGGGCCTGTCCTCGCCGGACTCCGCGATCCTGTCGGCCGTCATCTTCAACGCGCTGATCATCGTCGCGCTGGTGCCGCTGTCCCTGAAGGGCGTGCAGTACCGGCCGGTCAGCGCGGACAAGATGCTGCGCCGGAACCTGACGATCTACGGCATCGGCGGGCTGATCGCCCCCTTCATCGGCATCAAGATCATCGACCTGCTCATCTCCCTCATCCCCGGAATCGGTTGAGCGCCATGAACAACTCCGTAACCAACACCGCCCGGTTGCTCTGGGCGGGCCTGCGGGCCCTGCTGGTGCTGACCCTGGTGACGGGCGTCGTCTACCCGCTGGTCGTCACCGGCGTCGCCCAGGCCGCGTTCCACAGCAAGGCGAACGGCTCCGAGATCAAGGCGGACGGCAAGGTCGTCGGCTCCTCCCTGATCGGCCAACAGGGCTACAGCCTCGACTACTTCCGGGGCCGCCCGGCGGGCGGGCTCGGCAGCAACAGCATCAACACCCAGTACAAGCTGATCCTTTCGGGTGCGACCAACCTCGCCGCCGACAACAAGGTGCTGATCCAGCAGGTGAAGGACGCCAAGGCCGCGGTCGTCAAGGACAACTCGGTGCCCGGCTACACGGTCACGCCGTCCCAGGTGCCGGCCGACGCGGTCACCTCGTCCGGCTCCGGCCTGGACCCGGACATCTCCCCGGCCTACGCCGAGCTCCAGGTCCACCGGGTCGCGGCGAGGAACGACCTCTCCGTCGCCCAGGTGGAGAAGCTGGTGAAGGACCACACCTCGGGCCGTACCCTCGGCTTCGTCGGGGAGCCCCGGGTGAACGTGCTCGAACTCAACATCGCGCTCAAGGAACTGACCAAGGGCAGCTGAGAGGCCGACCGATGACCCGAGTGCTGGTCGTGGAAGACGACCCCCAGCTCGTACGCGCACTCGTGATCAACATGCAGGCA
This sequence comes from Streptomyces sp. NPDC048288, assembly GCF_043201555.1. Lineage (NCBI taxonomy): Bacteria > Bacillati > Actinomycetota > Actinomycetes > Kitasatosporales > Streptomycetaceae > Streptomyces > Streptomyces sp. NPDC048288. The sequence goes on along the minus strand of NZ_JBICZD010000012.1, from coordinate 294,089 downwards.
CGCCAGTACGGAGTGGACGCGGCGCCCGACGGCGCCACGGCCCTCCGGCTGGCGGCCGCGCGTCAGCCGGACGTGGTGATGCTCGACCTCGGACTGCCCGACATGGACGGGGTCGACGTCATCAAGGCGCTGCGCGGCTGGACCCGTGTACCGATCCTGGTGCTGTCGGCGCGGCAGGCCTCCGACGAGAAGGTCGCCGCGCTGGACGCGGGCGCCGACGACTACATCACCAAGCCGTTCAGCATGGACGAACTCCTCGCCCGGCTGCGCGCGGCGGTCCGCCGTACCGAGGACGTGCCGGTCGTACCGGGGACCACCCTGGTGGAGACGGCCGACTTCACCATCGACCTGCTCGCGAAGAAGGCCGTACGGTCGGGCCACGACGTCCGGCTCACCCCCACCGAGTGGCATCTGCTGGAGATCCTGGTCACCAACCCCGGCCGGCTCGTCACGCAGAAGCACCTGCTGCGCGAGGTGTGGGGTGTGTCGCAGAGCAACAAGACCAACTACCTGCGGGTCTACATGGCCCAACTCCGCCGCAAGCTGGAGGCGGACCCCTCACATCCCCGGTACCTGATCACCGAGCCCGGCATGGGCTACCGCTTCGAAGGATGACATGGCACGCGGCAGGCTCCGGATCTACCTCGGCGCGGCTCCCGGCGTGGGCAAGACCTACGCCATGCTCTCCGAGGCCCACCGCAGGACCGAACGGGGCACGGACTGTGTCGTCGCGTTCGTCGAGCACCACGACCGGCCGCGCACCGAGGTGATGCTGCACGGCCTGGAGGAGATCCCGCGCCGGGAACTGGAGTACCGGGGCGCGGTGTTCACCGAGATGGACGTGGACGCCGTCCTCGCGCGCCGCCCCCGGGTCGCCCTCGTCGACGAACTCCCGCACACCAACATCCCGGGCTCCCGCAACGCCAAGCGCTGGCAGGACGTCGAGGAACTGCTGGCCGCCGGGATCGATGTCGTCTCCACGGTCAACATCCAGCACCTGGAGTCGCTCGGCGATGTCGTCGAGTCCATCACCGGCGTACGGCAGCAGGAGACCGTGCCCGACGAGGTGGTCCGGCGCGCGGACCAGATCGAGCTGGTCGACATGTCCCCGCAGGCGCTGCGCCGGCGCATGGCGCACGGCAACATCTACCAGCCGGACAAGGTCGACGCGGCCCTGTCCAACTACTTCCGCCCCGGCAACCTCACCGCCCTGCGCGAACTGGCCCTGCTCTGGGTCGCCGACCGGGTCGACGAGTACCTGAACGCCTACCGCAGCGAGCACCGGGTGTCGGCGATCTGGGGCTCACGGGAGCGGATCGTCGTCGGCCTGACCGGAGGTCCGGAGGGGCGGACGCTGATACGACGGGCCGCGCGGCTCGCCGAGAAGGGCGCCGGCGGCGAGGTGCTCGCCGTCTACATCGCGCGCAGCGACGGGCTGACCTCGGCCTCGCCGAAGGAACTCGCCGTCCAGCGCACGCTGGTGGAGGATCTGGGCGGTACCTTCCACCACGTCGTCGGCGAGGACGTCCCGGCGGCCCTGCTCGACTTCGCGCGCGGGGTCAACGCCACCCAGATCGTGCTCGGGGTCTCGCGCCGGCGCAGCTGGCAGTACGTCCTCGGACCCGGCGTCGGCGCCACCGTCGCCCGGGACTCCGGACCCGACCTCGACGTCCACCTCATCACGCACGCCGAGGCCGGCAAGGGGCGGCTCCCGCTGGGGCGTTCGGCGCGGCTCGGCCGGTCCCGGATCATCTGGGGCTGGCTCACCGGCGTGCTCGGCCCGGCCCTGCTCACCTGGCTGCTGACCGGCGCCGCACCGGAGGTGGGCCTGGCCAACGACATGCTGCTGTTCCTCGCCCTGACGGTCGCGTCGGCTCTGCTCGGCGGTCTGCTCCCGGCGCTCACCTCGGCGCTGGTCGGCTCCCTGCTGCTCAACTGGTTCTTCACCCCGCCCGTCCACACCCTCACCATCGCCGACCCCGAGAACATCGTCGCCATAGTGATCTTCGTCGGGGTCGCGGTGTCGGTGGCCTCGGTCGTGGACCTCGCGGCCCGGCGCACCCAGCAGGCGACCCGGCTGCGCGCCGAGTCGGAGATCCTGTCCTTCCTCGCCGGCAGCGTGCTGAGAGGGGAGACCAGTCTGGAGGCGCTCCTGGAACGGGTCCGGGAGACCTTCGGCATGGAGTCGGTGGCGCTGCTGGAGCGGGCGGACGACGTGGCGCCGTGGACCTGCGCGGGCAGCGTGGGGCCACGGCCGTGCCGGACACCGGAGAACGCCGATGTCGACATGCCGGTCGGCGACCACCTGACCCTCGCGCTGTCCGGACGGGTGCTGCCCGCCTCCGACCGGCGCGTGCTCGCCGCGTTCGCCGCGCAGGCGGCCGTCGTCCTCGACCGGCAGCGGCTCCGGCAGGAGGCCGGCCGGGCGAAGGAACTGGCCGAGGGCAACCGCATCCGCACCGCGCTGCTGGCCGCCGTCAGCCACGATCTGCGCACCCCGCTCGCCGGCATCAAGGCCTCGGTGTCCTCGCTGCGTTCGGACGACGTCGAGTGGTCCGAGGAGGACCGGGCGGAGCTCCTGGAGGCCATCGAGGCGGGCGCCGACCGGCTCGACCACCTGGTCGGGAACCTGCTCGACATGTCCCGGCTGCAGACCGGCACCGTCACGCCCATCGTCCGCGAGACCGACCTGGACGAGGTGGTGCCGATGGCGCTCGGCGGGGTGCCCGAGGACAGCGTCGAACTGGACATCCCGGAGACGCTGCCCATGGTCGACGTCGACCGGGGGCTGCTGGAGCGGGTCGTCGCCAACGTGGTCGAGAACGCCGTCAAGTACAGCCCGGAGGGCACCCCCGTGCTGGTGAAGGCGAGTTCGCTGGCCGACCGGGTGGAGGTGCGGGTCGTGGACCGGGGGCCCGGTGTCCCCGACGAGGCCAAGGAGCGCATCTTCGAGCCGTTCCAGCGCCACGGCGACTCACCGCGCGGGGTCGGGGTCGGCCTGGGGCTGGCCGTGGCACGCGGTTTCGCCGAGGCGACGGGCGGCACGCTCACCGCCGAGGACACCCCGGGCGGCGGCCTCACCATGGTGCTGAGCCTGCCGCCGGCGCGGGGGCGCGGACCGGAGCGGCCCGAGCTGCCGGCCGCGGTGACGCCGTAACGTCTCAGCAGGGCAACTTCCGTACATCCAGCGGCAGATGCCAGGCATTGCGGCGGTGCGCCGCCGCCAGCGCGTCCGCCAGCGGGGACGGCGGTATCGCGAGGACCGGGCAGTGGGCGTGGGCCAGGCAGTAGCGGGCGACCCGGCCGGAGAAGGCCCGGTGCCAGCCCCGCCGGCCCGCGCCGACGACCAGGATGTCGTCCTCCCGGTCGGCCGTCTCCACCAGGGCCGGACCGGGGGTGGCGCGTACGACCAGACCGTGCAGCGGGACGCCGGACGGCCCCGCCTCGCCGAAGACCTCGTCGAGCACGCCCAGCAGCCGCTCCCGGGCGGTCCGCTGCCACTCCTCGACCAGGAACGGCGGGGCCGGGGCGCGGCGCGCGGCCAGTTCACCGCCCGGCGGTTCCCAGGCCAGCACCGGCCACAGCTCGGCCGCCCGCCGCCGGGCCTCCACGGCCGCCCGGCGCAGGGCCGTGACGCTGCCCAGGGAGCCGCTCACACCGACGACGACCCGACCGGACGCGCAGCTGTCGTAACCGGACATGTATCCACCGTACTTCCGCGGCGGCCGCCGGGCGTCTCCCGGCGGCGGACCGCCTCCATGACACCCCCGGGCCGGGTCACGGGCCAGCCCCGCGGCGGCTTCTTGGCACGCCCCTGACGTGCGCGAGCGGCCTGGGCGGCGCCCGCGTCAGCGTCCCGTCAACGTCGCCGCGATCACCGTCAGCGTCCCGTCAGGAGGTATCTCGCGACCGCCGGGGACGGGCATAGCGTCCGGAGAGAGCCCCGGTCGGCCTCCCCGCCGCCGGGGCGCTCCAGCTCCTTCCTGTGCCAGGAGGCACCCCATGCCAGAGCTCCTCCGCGACGACGATCCGGACCCTGCCGATCGCTCCCCGGCCGGACCCCTGTTCGTACCGGTCCGGCCGGGACCCGTCGGCTTCGCGGCCCGGCTGTTCCGCACCCCTCTCGGTGAACGCACCGCCGTCGGTTTCACCTCGGCCCGTCGACTCGCCGCCACGCTCGGCCCCGGCCAGGCCTGGATCCGGCTCGCCGAACCCGCGCTGCGCGCCCTGGCCGCACCGCTCGGCGTCACCACCGTCACGGTCGACCCCCAGCTGTCGGCGCCGGCCCCGACGCCGGTAACGCCGCTCGCACCCGTCGCCGTGTCCCCGCGGACCGTCCGCACCGCCTGAGAGCGGACCGCCCGCATCGCCCGAGAGGGGAGTGACCCATGACCACCCTGCACGAACCCGTCGTCACCGCCACGCCTGCCGAGCTGTCGGTGTGGCCCGCCTCCACCACCGAGCCCCGGCCCGGCGCCCTGGCCGTGGGCGGTGTCCCGCTCGCCGAGGTCGCCGACCGCTTCGGCACCCCCGTCTACGTCCTCGACGAGAACGAGGTCCGCGAACGCTGCCGCACCTACCGGCACGCCTTCCCGGACGCCGAAGTCCTCTACGCGGCCAAGGCGTTCCTGTGCCGGGCGATGGTCCACTGGGCCGAGGAGGAGGGCCTCGGCCTGGACGTCTGCTCGGCCGGCGAGCTGGAACTGGCGGTCACCACCGGGTTCCCACCGGAGCGGATCGTGCTGCACGGCAACGCCAAGTCGCCGCGCGACCTGGAGACCGCGCTGCGGCTCGGCGTCGGGCGGATCGTCATCGACAGCCCCTCCGAGATCGCCCGGCTGGCCGCCGCCGTCGGACCCGGCGGACACCAGAAGGTCATGGTCCGGGTGGTGCCCGGGATCAGCGCGGGCGGCCACGAGAAGATCCGCACCGGAACGGACGACCAGAAGTTCGGGCTCTCGATCGCCGACGGCTACGCCCAGCACGCCATCGCCCGGATACTGGACCAGCCGCAGCTCGAACTCACCGGCCTGCACTGCCACCTCGGTTCCCAGATCACCAGCGTGAAGCCCTATCTCGCCGCCGTGCGCCGGCTGGTCGGCCTCATGGCCCGGCTGCACGAACAGCACGGCCTTGTCCTGCCCGAGCTGGACCTCGGCGGCGGCCACGGCATCGCCTACCGGCCCGGCGAGCAGGCCCTCGACCTCACCGCCCTGGCCCGGCGGGTCCGCACCGAACTCTCCGACGCCTGCGCGGCGGCCGGACTGCCGGTGCCCCGCCTGGTCATCGAGCCGGGCCGGGCCATCGTGGGGCCCGCCGGGATCGCCGTGTACCGGGTCCTCGCCGTCAAGCGGACCGGCGCGCACACCTTCGTCGCCGTGGACGGCGGGATGAGCGACAACCCGCGGCCCGCGCTGTACGGCGTCCGCTACGCACCCCGGCTCACCGGCCGCGCGAGCGCCGCGCCGACCGCGCCGGTGACCGTCGTGGGCCGGCACTGCGAGGCCGGGGACGTGCTCGCGGCGGACGTGGAGCTGCCCGCCGACCTGCGCCCCGGCGACCTGCTCGCGGTGCCGGTGGCCGGCGCCTACCACCTCTCCATGGCCTCCGGCTACAACCTGGTCGGCCGCCCACCGGTCACCGCCGTCCGCGACGGCCACGCCCGGCTGCTGGTCCGCCGCGAGTCCCTGGACGACATCCGCCGCCGGGACGTCGGGCTGTAGGGCACGGCGCCGCCCGCGGGCTGCGCGGGACCGGTCGGCCCCCGAGACTGGTGGCGACCTGTCCCACCCGGCCGTGATGAGGTCCCGATGGCGTATGGCCTGGCACGTCGTGAACTGCGACCGCGCGTCCCGCTACGCCCCGGTGAAGGCGAGAAGCACCATCTGACCAGCCTGGAAGGGCTGGCCGCGCTCTCCTTGGACGCGCTCAGCTCGGTGGCGTACGGTCCGGAGGCGATCGTGCTCGCCCTGGTGGTGGCCGGCACCGGGGCGCTGTCCGCCACCCTGCCCATCACACTCGCGATCACCTTCCTGCTCGCGGCGCTCGTCGTGTCGTACGGCCAGGTCATCGCCGTTCACCCGGACGGCGGTGGCGCCTACGCCGTCGCCAAGGCCGATCTCGGGGCCACCGCGAGCCTGCTCGCCGCCGCCAGCCTGGTCGTCGACTACGTGCTCACCGTCGCCGTCAGCCTCGCCGCCGGCGCCGACGCGCTCGCCTCCGCCTTCCCCGCCTTCGCCCACGACAAGCTGATCGTCTGTCTGATCGGCCTGGCCCTGCTGACGGCGGTGAACCTGCGGGGGGTCTCCGAGAGCGCCCGGGTGCTGATGCTGCCGACCGTTCTCTTCGTCGTCGCGATCCTCGGCGTCGTCCTGCTCGGCCTGCTGCGCCCGCACCCGGTCGCCGTCGTCGGCACCGCCCAGCCCGTGCACGCGACCGAGGCGCTCACCGCGCTGGTGGTCCTCAAGGCGTTCTCGTCCGGCTGCTCGGCCCTGACCGGCGTGGAGGCCATCGCCAACGCCGTACCGACCTTCCGCGCCCCGAGGGTCAAACGCGCCCAGCGCACGGAGCTGATGCTCGGCGCGCTGCTCGGGACCATGCTGGTCGGGCTCGCGGTCCTGATCCACCGTGACCACGTCGCCCCGCGCGGCGGGGTCACCGTCCTCGCCCAGCTCACCGCGGGCGCCTACGGCACCGGCTGGCCCTACTACGCCACCAACCTGCTCGTCACCCTCGTCCTGGGCCTCGCCGCCAACACCAGCTTCGGCGGCCTGCCCGTGCTGATGAGCCTGCTCGCCCGCGACCACCGGCTGCCCCACCTCTTCGGCCTGCGCGCCGAACGCCCCGTCTACCGCTACGGGGTGGTGGCCCTCGCCCTGCTGGCCGCGCTGCTGCTGCTCGCCACCGACGCCGACACCCACCGGCTGCTCCCGCTCTTCGCCATCGGCGTCTTCATCGGCTTCACCCTCAGCCAGGCCGGTCTGGTCCGGCACTGGGCGACCGGGCGGCCGGCCGGCTGGAAGCACCGCGCGCTCATCAACGGCACCGGCGCCCTGCTCACCACCCTGGCCGGCGTCATCCTGCTGTTCACCAAGTTCCTGGAGGGCGCCTGGGTGGTGGTGATCGCCGTACCGCTGATGATGCTGCTGTTCGCCCGCATCCAGCGCTACTACACCGAGGTCGGCGAGGAACTGGGCCTCGGCCGGATCCCGGAGCCGCCGCCGCGGCGCACCACCAGCCTGGTGATCGTGCCGATCGGCGAGGTCAGCAAGCTGGCCCGGCACGCCCTCGGCGCCGCCCTCGCCCTCGGCGACGAGGTGGTCGCGGTCGCGGTGCACGACGACCCCGGCACCTGCCGTGCGCTGGAGGAGGCCTGGCAGCGATGGAACCCCGGCGTCCGCCTCGACGTCATCGACAGCCCGCACCGCTCCCTGGTCCAGCCGGTCGTCGACTACGTGCAGCGCGCCGCCGCGGACGGCCGCCAGGTCGCCGTCCTGATCCCCGAGGTGGAACCCCGGCACCGCCGTTACGAGATCCTCCAGAACCAGCGCGGCCTGCTCCTCGCGACCGTGCTGCGGGCCCGCACCGACGTCGTGGTGTGCATGCTGCCGTACCGGTTGAAGCTCTGACGGCCGCCTTGTCGGGCCTTCGGCCGCCCCCTACAGTGCGCCCGTAAAGTTCGCCGATCACGCCGAAACTTTCGGCGACTCCTTCGACGAGTCCTTCGGCGACTTCCTTCGGTGAGTTCCTTCAGGGAGGGGCACGCGCGCATGCGGACGTACGACAACCCGGTCATTCCCGGATTCCATCCCGACCCGAGCGTCTGCCGGGTGGGGGAGGACTACTACCTGGTGTGCTCCAGCTTCGAGTACGTCCCGGGCGTCCCGCTCTTCCACAGCCGGGACCTGGTGCACTGGCGGCAGCTCGGCAACGTCCTCGACCGGCCGCTGCCCGGGGACACACCGGCCTCGGGCGGGGTGTACGCCCCGACGATCCGCCACCACGACGGGCTCTTCCACGTCATCACCACCGAGGTCGGCGGTGGCGGCAACCTGCTCGTCACCGCCGAACGGCCCGAGGGACCCTGGTCCGACCCGGTCCGGATCGACCTGCCCGGCATCGACCCCGACCTGGCCTGGGACGAGAACGGCGACTGCTGGTGCGCCGTGGCGGGGGTCGCCGTCGCCCGGATCGACACCCGGAGCGGGAAGGTACTGGAAGGGCCGCTGCCGATGTGGTCCGGGACCGGGCTGCGGGACCCGGAGGCACCGCACCTCTACCGGGTCGGGGAGTGGTGGTACCTGCTGGTCGCCGAGGGCGGCACCGCGCTCGGGCACGGGGTGTCCGTGGCCAGGGCCCGCTCCCCGCGCGGCCCCTGGGAACCGGGCCCCGGCAATCCGCTGCTCTCCCACCGGGGCACCTGGGAGCCGGTCCAGTGCACCGGGCACGCCGACCTCGTCCAGGCGGCCGACGGCAGCTGGTGGGCCGTCCTGCTCGGCACCCGGCCGCGCGGCTGGTTCCCCGAGTTCCACGTCCTCGGCCGGGAGACCTTCCTGGTGCCTGTGGAGTGGGTGGACGGCTGGCCGCGCACGGGTCCGGTGCGGGACCGCCATCCGGCGCCGGCCGCCTGGCACCCGGTCGAACCGCCGCCCGTCCGCGACGACTTCACCGCCCCCGCCCTCGCGCCGCACTGGATCTCCCCGCGCAGCCGGCCGGACGGCTCCTGGTCGCTGGCCGACCGGCCCGGATGGCTGATGCTCACCGCCACCGGGGACAGCCTCGACCGGCCCGGACACACCTTCGTCGGCCGCCGCCAGCAGCACCCCGACTGCCGTGCCGCCGCGCTGCTCGACCCGGGCGCGGGGCGCGCCGGCCTGTCGGTGCGCATCGACGAGGCCCACCACTACGACCTGGAGGTGAGCGGGGGAGTGGCGAGTGTGATCGCCCGGATCGGGCCACTGCGCCAGCAGCTCGCCGCCCACCCCGTGCCCCCGGGGCCGGTCACCCTCGTCGTCGAGATCCGTACGGCCCCGGTGCCGCCGCCCACCGCCTCCGCGCCCGGCGAGACGGTGCCGGGACTGCGCGCCGCCGGCCCCGACGCCGTGACCCTTTCGATCGAAACGCCCGAAAGTGTCGTACGACTGGCCGAACTCGACGGCCGTTACCTCTCCACCCAGGTGGCCGGCGGCTTCACCGGCCGGGTCATCGGCATGTACGTCACCGAACACCGCGCCGCCTTCGACTGGTTCGAGTACGCGCCCATCACCTGATGCGCGACACCTTGACGCTCCTGATCCGCCTTTCTAGAGTCGCCGTTCGGAACGTTCGATGAAAATGCCGAATGTTTCGAACGGCACGACTCGGTTGATCCAACGGCGTGAAACCAGGGCGGCGTCGGTCGTCCCGTAACCCCAAGGAGCGCATCATGGGCGACCCGGCACTGTCCCGTCGCGGGTTCCTGGCGGCCACCGCGGCCGCCGGTCTGGGCATGACCGCCCTCAGCGGCTGTGGCGGCGGCTCGGACGGAGGATCGTCGGGCGGCACTACCACCATCGAGTGGTGGAACATCTCCACGACCAACCCGACGAAGGGCGTGTGGGCAGCCCTCGCCAAGAAGTTCGAGGCGCAGAACCCGAAGGTCAAGATAAAGATCGTCCAGCTGGAGAACGACGCCTACAAGTCGAAGATGACGGCCCTGACCGCCTCCGGGAAGCTCCCCGACATCTTCCACACCTGGGGCGGCGGGGTCCTGCAGCAGCAGGTCGACGCCGGGCTCGTCAAGGACCTCACCGACCCCACCAAGGCCTGGGCGGACGGCCTGCTCCCGGTCGCCAAGGAGCCGTACCTCCTGGACAACAAGACCTACGGCATCCCGTTCGACATCGGCATGATCGGCTTCTGGTACAACAAGGCGCTCTTCAAGAAGGCCGGGATCAGCACGCCCCCGGCCACCTGGAGCGCCTTCCTCGACGCCGTGAAGAAGCTGAAGGCCGCCGGGATCACCCCCCTCGCCCTGGCCGGCAAGGAGAGCTGGACCGGCATGTACTACTGGGCGTACCTCGCCATGCGCACCGCCGGGATCGACGCCCTCAAGAAGGCCGACGACGACAAGGACTTCACCGGCGCCGGATTCGTCGAGGCCGGACAGCACCTCAAGGACCTGGTCGATCTCCAGCCGTTCCAGAAGGGCTTCCTCGGCGCCGCCTACTCCACCCCGACCGGGCAGGCCGCCACCGTCGGCAACGGCAAGGCCGCCATGGAGCTCATGGGCCAGTGGGCGCCGGTCGTCGAGGCCGACGCCGGCAAGGGCGTCGGCGCGAACCTCGGCTTCTTCCCGTTCCCCGCCGTCGAGGGCGGCAAGGGCACCGTCACCGAGGTCTTCGGGGGCGGCGGCGGACACGCGCTGCGCGCCGACGCCCCGCAGGCGGCCGTCGACTTCCTGAAGTTCTTCGCCTCCGAGACCACCGACGTGGAGCTGGTGAAGAAGACCGGCGTGATCCCGGTGGTCCCCGCCGCCGAGAGCGCGCTGACCGATACCAACCTCAAGCTCGTACAGGCCCAGTTGAAGGCCGCCACCGGCTTCCAGCTCTACCTCGACCAGGCGTACGCGCCCGCCGTCGGCCAGCAGGTCAACGACAGCGTGGCCGGGCTGATCGCCGGGTCCAAGTCGCCCGAGGACGTCGTCCAGGCGATCACCAAGACCGCGAAGGAAGAGCAGTAGGCCGCCCGATGACCTCGACCTACCTGCCCGGCACCCGGCCGGGCCCGGACACCGCGCCGCGGCCGGGCCCGGCCGCGGGCCGCGCGCGCTCCCGGCGCCGGCTGCTGCACTGGCTCACCGCGATGGGCTTCCAGCTGCCCGCCCTGGCCCTGTTCGGCGTCCTCGTCCTGCTGCCGATCCTGTTCGCCCTGTACGCCTCGTTCTTCCGCTGGGGCGGCTTCGGCATGCCCTCCGACTACACCGGCGCCGACAACTTCACCCGGCTCTTCCAGGACGACGTCTTCCTCGGCGACCTGTGGCGCTGCCTGCTCCTGGTCGTGCTGTCGCTGGCGCTGCAACTGCCGTTCGCGCTCGCCATGGCGGTCCTGCTCAACCAGCGGATCCGCGGCCGGGCCGTCTACCGGATGCTGTTCTTCGCGCCGTACGTGCTCTCCGAGGCGATCACCGGCGTGCTCTTCGGCATGATCTTCGCGCCCGGCGACGGGCTCGCCGACCACCTGCTGAGCGACCTCGGCCTGGGCGCGCTCGGCGGCAAGTGGTTCTCCGACCCCTCCACCGTCATGGCCACCCTCTTCCTGGTCATGACGTGGAAGTACTTCGGCTTCCACATGATGCTCTACCTGGCCGGACTCCAGTCCATCCCGGCCGAGTTGACGGAGGCGGCGACGGTCGACGGCGCGGGCGCCTGGCAGCGCTTCCGCCATGTCACCCTGCCGCTGCTCGCGCCCACCCTGCGGATCAGCGTCTTCCTGTCGGTGATCGGCTCCATCCAGCTCTTCGACCTGGTGTGGGTGGTCACCGCGGGCGGCCCCGACCACCACTCCGAGACCATGGCCGTGACCATGTTCCAGTACGGCTTCAAGCGCTACCAGGTCGGCTACGCCAGCGCCATCAGCGTGGCCATGTTCGCCGTCAGCCTCGTCTTCGCCCTCGCCTACCAGCGGTTCGTGCTCCGCCGCGACCTGGCCGGCGCCACCACCACCATGAGGGGAGACGGCGCATGAGCGGCAGCCGCAGGACGACCGTACGGAACCTGCCCCTGCACGTGATCCTCGTCGTGGTCGGCGCGGTCATGGTCGTACCCCTGCTGTACGCCCTGCTGTCCGGGTTCAAGACGACGGACGAGCTGTCCGGCAACCCGGTCGGGCTGCCCCGGTCCTGGGTGACCGCCAACTACACCGGCATCCTCGGCTCCGGCACGTTCTGGCGGCTGGTCGGGAACAGCACCCTGATCGCGGTGGCCACCACCGTGCTGGTGGTCGCGGTGTCGGCGCTCGCCGCCTTCTCCTTCGCGCGGTTCGCCTTCCGGGGCCGTGAGGTGCTGTTCACGGTGTTCACGATGGGGCTGATGTTCCCCTTCGCGGTGGCCGCGCTGCCCCTCTTCCTGCTGCTGCGGTCGATGCACCTGCTGGACAACCCGCTGGGCGTGATCCTTCCGCAGGCCGCGTTCGGGCTGCCGATGACCATCATCATCCTGCGCGGTTTCTTCCGGGAGATCCCCGGGGAGCTGGAGGAGGCGGCCACGCTGGACGGCTGCGGGCCGTTCGGCTTCTTCTGGCGGATCCTGCTCCCGATGGCCCGGCCCGCGCTCGGCACCGTCTCCGTGCTCGCGGTCGTCACCAGCTGGAACAACTTCTTCCTGCCGCTGCTGGTCTTCACCGACTCGACCTGGTGGACCATCCCGATCGGCGTGCAGCAGTTCCAGGGCCAGTACTCCACCGACACCGCCCGGGTCTTCGCCTATCTGGTCCTCGCCATGGTTCCCGCCCTGGCCTTCTACTCGGTCGCCGAGCGCCAGCTGGTCGGCGGCCTCACCGCAGGCGCCACCAAGGGCTGAACTCCCCTTCCACGAACAGGAGTCGCACGATGTCCCGCACACGTCTCAGACTCGCCGGAGCCCTCGCGGCCGTACTCGTGGCGGCCTCGGTCGCCGCCGGCCCGGCCGCCCAGGCCCACGACCGGCAGCACCACGGTGGTGCCACCCTCGCCGAGCTGGCCGAGCGCCACGGCCGCTACTTCGGCAGCGCCACCGACAACCCCGAACTCACCGACACCGCCTACACCGCGCTGCTCGGCGGCGAGTTCGACATGATCACGCCCGGCAACGGCATGAAGTGGTACGCCACCGAACCCCGACAGGGCGTCTTCGACTGGACCAACGGCGACCAGATCGTCGACCTCGCCCGCGCGAACCACCAGCGGGTCCGCGCCCACACCCTGGTCTGGCACAGCCAGCTGCCGGACTGGCTCACCTCCCGCGACTGGACGGCCGGCGAGCTGCGGGCGGTCCTGAAGAAGCACATCCAGACCGAGGTACGGCACTACCGGGGCAAGGTCTACTCCTGGGACGTCGTCAACGAGGCGTTCAACGAGGACGGCAGCTACCGCGAGACCCTCTGGTACAAGACGCTCGGCCCCGGCTACATCGCCGACGCGCTGCGCTGGGCCCACCAGGCCGACCCGCACGCCAGGCTCTACCTCAACGACTACAACATCGAGTCGGTCGGCGCGAAGAGCGACGCCTACTACGCCCTCGCGCAGGAACTGAAGGCCGCGGGCGTCCCGCTGGACGGCATCGGCTTCCAGGCCCACCTCGCCCTCCAGTACGGCTATCCGGCGACCCTGGAGGAGAACCTCCGGCGCTTCTCCCGGCTCGGCCTGGACACCGCGCTCACCGAGGTGGACGTCCGCATGCAGCTGCCGGCCACGGACGAGAAGCTGGCCGAGCAGGCGACCTGGTACGCCGACCTGACCAGGGCGTGCCTCGCGGTGCGCCGCTGCGTGGGCGTCACGGTCTGGGACTACACGGACAAGTACTCGTGGATCCCGGCGTTCTTCCCCGGCGAGGGCGCGGCCCTGCCCTGGGACGAGCGGCTCGCTCCCAAACCGGCCTACTTCGCGCTGCGCGCAGCGCTCGGCTACAGGGGGTAGTCACCCCCGGACGCACGTCGGGGCCGGTGCGCACCATGGGTGTGCGTCCGGCCCCTGCTGGTCACCGGGCGGAGCGGCGGGGCCGCCCGGGTACTGCGGGTGGTCTGTCAGGCGGCGGTCATCACGCTGCCGGCACCGACGGGGCGGTGCGGAGCGATGATCTGGCCGTCGGGCAGAAGCTCACCGGTGTCCTCGAAGAGGAGAACGCCGTTGCACAGCAGGCTCCATCCCTGCTCCGGGTGGTGCGCCATGAGGCGGGCGGACTCCCGGTCGGCGGAGGAAGCTGTCGGACACGGCGGCTGGTGCTGGCACATGGGTGGGGTCTCTCGCTCGGTCGTGGTCATGTCGTCCCCCGTGATGATGAGTCGGTCGGAAACCAGTCTTGCCCTCCGGGCGTTGTTCCGCAGGGATTTCGCTGCACCGCTTCTCACAGGTTGGAGACGCGTCACCCGCGCGGACGGTTCATCCCCGCCGGGTTGTCAATTCGGATGGTTTTCCATGGCCGGATAGGGCTAGTCCGGGCGATGGGAAACGGTAAATAGCTCTTGAGAGCGGAGAATTGCTCGAACGAGCGGGCTCCGGTGCCCCAGGCAATGACTTACTGCCCGGCCGATGACTTACTGCCCCGGACAATGACTCACGCAAACATGAACGCACCCCGTCACTCGTTTCCGGGTGACGGGGTGCGTACGGTGACGGCCTCGGGCGGGCTCAGGCCGGCGTGATGAGCAGGGGCGCCGGGGTGGCCCGGTGGGTGAGCACCGGAAGCAGGTCCTCCATCAGGTGCGGCCGGTGCGCGGCGATGCCGGGCGGGGCCGGTGCCAGCGGGATGAGCAGATCGGTGGCCGCCGGGTGCCCCTCGGCGCCGTCCGCGGTGCGGTCGCCGTGCAGCCACAGGGTGAGCATGTACAGGCTCGGCAGGGACAACAGGCGCGGCTGGTAGGGCTGTTGCAGGGCCTCGGCCTGGTGCAGGGCCCGCTCGGTGGAGGTGATGTACGGCCCCTCGAAGAAGTGCGAGAAGGCCCAGCCGTCCGGGGTGAGCATGGTGTCGGCCGCGGCCACCGCCCGTTCGCCGCAGCGGATCAGGAAACGCCAGCCGGCCAGCCGGGTGGCGGACATGCCCTCCGGGGTGATCCGGTCCAGCACGTGCACGGGCAACGGGAGTTCGGGGATCGCGGGTCCCTGCGCGGCGCGCAGGGAGGGGGTCCGGGCCTCACGGACCGCGGTGGGGGAACCGAGGGCGGTGAGGACGGAACGCAGTGCGGGCGCGGGGGCAGGAGGGACGTGCAGGGGCATGGTGGGTCGCCTCTCGTTCGACAGGCGCGGTGGCGCGAGGGCAGGGGCGGACGGCGCTGTCAGCTCACGGGGGGTCAGAGAGGCGGGGGCCCGGTTCGGTGAAGAGGGGTGCGGGCGTTGCCTGCCGCACGTCACTCAGACGGCAGGAACCAGGACCGTGGGCGCCAGCCTTCTGCCTTGTTCGCGGAGTTTATACGACGCCTGTTCAGCCGGTGTTTCACCGGGCCGTTTCTCAGAACGGAACAAGGCGCAATTCAGCCGTCGATTCGCGGGGAATCCTCCCGTTTTCCCGCCTGCCGGAACCCCGCTGACCTCGGGATTCGAACCTGTCGCGGTCGGCCGAATGTCGTCGGCGTTTTTCACGACGGGAACGGGGAACCCGAAGATGCGGATGCTCCATGCCCCGTGAATGTGCCGCGGGACACATTCCAACAGAGTAGCGGGTGCCCGTCCCGCGCGCGACGTTATCGATCGCCGCGACGGGGCATCATCCCCGGTGGACCCGGGACACCGGCGGCCGGAACCTCGGTCCGCCCATTCGAGGAGGGACACTTCGATGGGGGAGAAGGTCGTGGCGGGCCGGTTCGACCTGTCCGATCCCCGGCGCTACCGCGAAAAGCTCCGCAGTTGTCTCGCGGGACTGGAGCGGCTGCTGGTGGAGAAGCGGTTCGACCGTCCCAAGAACCTCATGGGCGTCGAGATCGAATTGAATCTCGCCGGTGCCGACGGTATGCCGAGAATGTTGAACGGACAGGTCCTGGAACGCATCGCGAGCCGCGATTTCCAAACAGAACTCGCCATGTTCAATCTGGAAGTCAACATAGCTCCCCACCGGCTCGGCGGCCGGGTTTTCGACCGGCTCGACGAGGAACTGCGGACCTCGCTGGCGTACGCCGACCGCAAGGCGCGCGAGGTGGACGCCGGAATCGTGATGATCGGCATACTTCCCACGCTCGAGCGGGACGACCTGGTCTCCGCGAACCTCTCCGAGGTGGACCGCTACACCCTGCTCAACGACCAGATCGTGGCCGCCCGTGGCGAGGACTTCCAGCTGGACATCGAGGGCGCCGAGCACCTCGTGTGCACCTCCAAGTCGATCGTCCCCGAAGCCGCGTGCACCTCGGTGCAACTGCACCTCCAGGTCACCCCGGCCCGCTTCGCCGACGTGTGGAACGCGGCGCAGGCGGCGGTCGCCGCGCAGATCGCCGTCGGCGCCAACTCCCCCTTCCTCTTCGGCCACGAACTCTGGCGGGAGTCCCGCCCCCCGCTGTTCCTCCAGGCCACCGACACCCGCCCGCCGGAACTCCAGGCCCAGGGGGTACGGCCGCGCACCTGGTTCGGCGAGCGCTGGATCGGTTCGGCGTACGAGCTCTTCGAGGAGAACCTGCGCTTCTTCCCGGCGCTGCTGCCGATCTGCGACGAGGAGGACCCGCTGGCCGTCCTCGACGCGGGCGGGGTGCCGAAGCTGGCCGAACTCGTCCTGCACAACGGCACGGTGTACCGCTGGAACCGCCCGGTGTACGGCATCGCCGACGGCGTCCCCCATCTCCGGGTCGAGAACCGCGTCCTGCCCGCCGGGCCGACCATCACCGACGTCATCGCCAACGCGGCGTTCTACTACGGCCTGGTCCGCGCCCTCGCCGAGGAGTCACGGCCGGTGTGGACCCGGCTGCCGTTCGCCGTCGCCGAGGCCAACTTCGACGCGGCCTGCCGGGACGGCATCGACGCGCGCCTGGTCTGGCCGCGGCGGGCACGGTACGGCGGCGGTACGGCGGAGGTGGACGCGGTCACCCTGGTCCGCGACGAGCTGCTGCCGCTGGCGGAGGCGGGGCTGGACGCGTGGGGCGTGGAGCCGGCCGACCGGGACTTCTATCTGGGCGTGATCGACGAGCGCTGCCGGCGGAGGGTCAACGGGGCGTCCTGGCAGGTGGCGACGTTCCACCGGGCGTTGGAGCAGGGGCTGTCGCGGGAGGCGGCGCTGGCCGCGATGACGCGGCGCTATGCGGAGCTGATGGCGGCGGGGGAGCCGGTGCATACGTGGCCGGTGGGGTTGTTGGAGCCGGTGTTGATGGGGTGAGTGTTGGCGCGCCCCTTCGGGGGCGCTATTCGGTCGCGCCCGCTGCCACGATCGCCTGGAGGATGACCGTGTGGATCTGGGAGGGGTCGTCGACCTGGTGGCCGGAGCCGCCGGTGGCTTCGGCGATCTGCTGGGCCTCTTCCTTGGAGGCGTCGGGGCCCACGGCGATGACGATGAGGGGGACCGGTTTCTCCGGGTCGGAGAGGCGGCGCAGGTTTGCGATCAGAGCGGTGCGGGAGATGCTGCCGGGGTCCTGGTTCTCGCCGTCCGTGAGGATGACCAGGGCGTTGAACTTGCCCTTGGCGTAGGTGGAGGTCGCTTCCTTGTAGGCGGCGAGTGTCGTGTCGTAGAGACCCGTCGCGCCGCCCCGCACCGGCTGGAGGTTGCTGAACGCCGAGGAGAGGAGGTCGCGTTGGGTGCCGTCGGCCTTGCGGTCGCCGAGGCGCTCCGTGGGCACCAGGACGCGGTAGTCCTTGTCGCCGTCCAGCTTGGTGGAGAACTCCCAGAGGCCGATCTCGTCCTCCGGGGTGAAGGTCGCGAGCGCCTGGAGGAGGGACGCCTTGGTGACGTCCATGCGGGAGCGGCCCCCGGAGACCGGCTCGGCCATCGACCCGGACGCGTCGACCACCGTGGTGATCCGGGCGCTCTGCACGGTGATCGTCCAGGTGCCGAGCGCGTCCCGGACGGCGGTGTCGGAGGCCGGTTCCACCGCCGGTTCGGCGTACGGCTGCGGGCTGCTGCCCCCGGCGCCGTCGACCAGCGCGGCCGGCGCGCTCTCCCCGGCCGTACGGAACCCCGCCTTCGTGAGCAGCTTCCGCTGGGCCGGCTGCTGCACGTACGTCATGAACCGCAGCGCGGCCCGGCTCTCGTCGGTGCTCAACTCCGGCTCGTCGACGAGGGCGTAGGGGTGGTCGAGGGCCGGTGAGCCGTCCTTCGGGTAGAAGAGGTCGAGGCGGCGGCCGGAGCCGGCCGTCGCGTTGTAGGCGTACGCCGCCTGTTCCGTGAGGACGAGCGCCTGGTTGCGTTTGGGGTTGCCCTGTTCCGTGCCGGAGGAGTCGCGCGGCAGGGTGTCGACGACCTGGGCGTCCGTGTCGGAGACGCGCTGCGAGAGCGTCTTCATCATCGCGGCGGCCTGGGTGGACCCGCCCTTCACCTGCGCCGCGGCCGTACCGAGCTGGGTGAGCGCGAGCAGCCCCGTCGCACTGCGCGCCGGATCCGCCGCGCCCAGCTTCAGCGAGTCGCCCTGCATCGCGGCCCCGACCAGCTCCAGCCAGCTGTAC
This sequence comes from Streptomyces sp. NPDC048288, assembly GCF_043201555.1. Taxonomy (NCBI): domain Bacteria; kingdom Bacillati; phylum Actinomycetota; class Actinomycetes; order Kitasatosporales; family Streptomycetaceae; genus Streptomyces; species Streptomyces sp. NPDC048288. Next base: position 275,785 of record NZ_JBICZD010000012.1, on the reverse strand, counting down.
GTCTTCTCGGGCCACCCCAGCGACTTGGCGGCGGCCGGCACCATCGCCACCGCGACCGGCGTCTCGGCCACCTGCCCCACCGAGGTCACCTGGGTCGCCGAACCGTCCGCCGCGACCCGGTCCAGCCACAGCGACGAGTCCGGCACCCACACCTGCGCGTCCGGTTTCCGGCCCGCCTGGAGCGTGTCGGTGACCTCGTACGACTCCTGCGCGCTGACCGTGACCGCGATGCACCGCCCGTCGGAGGTGACGTCCTCGGCCCGCGCCTGCTTCGCCGCCGCCGTCAGCGCGGGCGCCAGGTCGGGGGAGGCGGCGACCGTCACCCGTACCGGGTCCTCCTGGCAGGAGGCGCCGAAGGAGAGCAGACCGCTCCGCACGGCCGCCGCCGTGCCGCCCGCGACGACCAGGACGAGGACGGTCGTGACGGCCACCGTGCGGCGGCGGGCGCGGGGACGGGGGTCGGCCGCGCCCGCCCCATGATGATCGGGCAAGCTGTGACGTCCCATGACGGTGGTGCCCCTCCCTGTCCCCCCGACAGCCCGGCGCGCACGGTTTTCGTAACTGCTTTCGAGACACTAGCGGCGCGAAGATGGGCATGGGGCGGGATTGTCCAACTGGAGGCAGGAGTGCAGGTGGAGGCGGATCAGGTGGCCGGTGCATATCCACTGGAGCGGCCCTCGCGACGTATGTTCAGGGACGAGACGCTGCTCGTTCTGGGGCTTTCGCTCGGTGCGAGCGGAGTGTCCGCCCTGATCAGCTTTGTCGGATCGGTCACCAAACCGGGCGGCCTGAAGGACCAGGCGGCGACCCTCAACGCGTCGGCCGCGCCGGGCCGCCCCTGGCTGGATCTCGCCTGGCAGCTGTTCGGCATCGCGTCCGCGCTCGTCCCCGTGCTGCTGGTCGCGCACCTCCTGCTCCGCGAGGGCGCGAGCCTGCGCACGCTCGGCTTCGACCGCACCCGCCCCTGGCCCGACCTCGGGCGCGGAGCGGGCGTCGCGGCGGTGATCGGCAGCACCGGGATCGCCTTCTACCTGGCCGCACGGGGCCTCGGCTTCAACCTCACGGTGGTGCCGGAGGCGCTGCCCGACGTGTGGTGGAAGTACCCCGTGCTGATCCTCTCCGCGATGCAGAACGCGATCCTCGAAGAGGTCATCGTCGTCGGCTATCTGCTGCGCCGCCTCGACCAGTTGGGGTGGACCGCGGGGACGGCGCTGGTGGCCAGTTCCGTACTGCGCGGGTCGTACCACCTGTACCAGGGGATCGGCGGCTTCGTCGGCAACATGGTGATGGGCGTCGTCTTCGTCTACCTGTACCGGCGGTGGGGGCGGGTCGGTCCCCTGGTGGTGGCGCATTCCCTCCTCGACATCGGCGCGTTCGTCGGCTACGCGCTGCTCGCGGGCAAGGTGGGCTGGCTGCCTACGGCGTGAGCAGTTCCCCGTCGATCACGGTGACCGCGCGCCCGCTCAGCAGGGTGCGGTCGCCGCGCAGCGAGGTGCGGACCAGTCCGCCGCGGCGGGAGGCTTGCAGCCCCGTCAGGTCGTCGCTGCCGAGACGCCCGGACCAGTGCGGGGCGAGGGCGGTGTGGGCGCTCCCCGTCACCGGGTCCTCGTCGATGCCGACGTTGGGGAAGAAGCAGCGGGAGACGTAGTCGTAGCCCCTGGCCGGGTCCTGGGCACGGGCGGTGGCGATGATCCCGCGCGTGGAGTACGCGCCGAGGGCCCGGTGGTCGGGGGAGAGGCCCAGCACGGTCTTCTCGTCGGCGAGTTCGAGGAGCAGGTCACCGACGTTCGGCCCGGTGTCGAACCCGGCGACGGGCTCGGCACCGAGCGCCCCGGCGACCCCGTCGGGCACGTCCACGCGGGTGAGCGGGGCGGTCGGGAAGTCCAGGGTGATCACCCCGTCCGGGCCGGGCGAGGCGATCAGCACCCCGCTCCGCGTGGCGAACCGGACGGGCCCCTCGTACGCCCCTGTCGTCGCCAGCACATGGGCGGTGGCGAGGGTGGCATGCCCGCACATCGCGACCTCCGCGACCGGGGTGAACCACCGCAACGCCCAGTCGGCGTCCCCGCCCTCGGGCAGGGGGTGCGCGAACGCGGTCTCGGCGTGGTTCACCTCCATGGCCACGTTCTGCATCCAGTCGTCCTCGGGAAAGGCGTCCAGCAGCACGACACCGGCCGGGTTCCCGGAGAAGGCGCGCTCGGCGAAGGCATCGACGATTCGAATCCGCATACCCGAGACGCTAGGCCCCGCACTCGCCCCCCGGCCCGGTCCAATCCCGCGGTCCTGGCCCGATTTCCACCCCATGGGCTCAGCGGGGCCGCCCGGAAAGGCGTTTGACGCCCCACGGCCTCCCCTGCTCGACTCGGCCCCCATGATCACAGGACCGATGCACCCCGACATGCATCCCGTCGACGAGGACCTCGTACGACGGCTGATCGCCGCCCAGTTCCCCCGGTGGGCCGGGCTGACGGTGGCGCGGTGGCCGTCCGGGGGCACGGTCAACGCCATGTTCCGGCTCGGCGACGACCTGGTCGTCAGGCTGCCGCTGGTCCGGAGCGGGGCGCCGGACGTGTCCACGGAGCAGGAGTGGCTGCCACGCCTGGCCCCCCACCTGCCCGTGCCCATCCCCGAGGTGCTCGCCGCCGGAAAGCCGGGCGAGGGGTACCCGTGGCCGTGGTCGGTGTACCGCTGGCTGCCGGGACGGCCCGCAGAGGCGGGTGCACTGCCCCGTCCCATGGGCCTGGCCGAAGACCTCGCCGCGTTCGTGACGGCGATGCGGAGCATCACCCTGCCGGCGGCGCCGCCCGCCTATCGGGGCGGACCGCTCGCCTCCCTCGACGCGGCGACCCGGGCGGCGATCGACCAACTCCGCGCGCTCCCCGCCGAGAACGTCGACTGCGACGCCGCCACCGCCGTATGGGAGCAGGCACTGCGGGCCCCGGCCTCGCAGGAACCCCCGGTATGGCTGCACGCCGACCTCATGCCGGGCAACATCCTCCTCGACGCCGACGGCAGACTGGCCGCCGTGATCGACTTCGGCTGCGCGGGCACCGGCGACCCGGCCTGCGACCTGTTCCCGGCCTGGAACCTCCTCCCGCCGCCCGCCAGGAAAGCCTTCCGCGAGACCTTGTCCCCCGACGACCCGACCTGGACCCGCGCCCAAGGCCGCGCCCTCTCCCAGGCCCTCATCGCCCTCCCCTACTACCGCACCACCAACCCCACCATGGCCCACAACGCCCGCCACACCATCACCACAACCCTGACCCCTCCCTGACCCCCCACCCCGCACCCCTCCGGGAGGGCTGCGCGATCACACGACGGCGCGCCCCTCCCCAGGGGTGCGGGGAACTGCGCGAGACCGCACGGCGGCGCGGCACAGGGCATTGGACCGCAGGCCACGACGGCGTGTCCCTTCAGGGGCGCGGGGAACTGCGCGAGACCGCACGGCGGTGCCGCACCGGCCGTCCAACCGCCCGCTCCCACGGCGCTCCCGCCCAACCACCATCCCCCGGGCAACGAAAAGGGCCGACCCGGTATCGAGTCGGCCCCTTACAGCAGCTCCCCGCTCAGTCCGTGCCCAGCTCCATCGCGGCCCGGTCCAGCAGCTCGTCGTCGTCCGGCGCAGCCTCCCCGCGGGACGCGATCGCCTCGGCGCCGCCCTCCGGCATGGTGCCGATCAGACCGGTCGCCGCCGCCTGCGCCGCACCGATCGCCGGGTTGGCGGAGCCGATCAGCCCCAGCCCGGCGTACTGCTCCAGCTTCGCGCGGGAGTCGGCGATGTCCAGGTTCCGCATGGTGAGCTGGCCGATCCGGTCCACCGGACCGAACGCCGCGTCCTCGGTCCGCTCCATCGACAGCTTGTCGGGGTGGTAGCTGAAGGAGGGACCCGTCGTGTCGAGGATCGAGTAGTCCTCGCCGCGCCGCAGGCGGAGCGTCACCTCGCCGGTGACCGCCGCGCCGACCCACCGCTGCAGCGACTCCCGGATCATCAGCGCCTGCGGGTCCAGCCACCGGCCCTCGTACATCAGCCGCCCGAGCCGCCGGCCCTCGTTGTGGTACTGCGCGACCGTGTCCTCGTTGTGGATCGCGTTGACCAGCCGCTCGTAGGCCGCGTGCAGCAGCGCCATGCCCGGCGCCTCGTAGATGCCCCGGCTCTTCGCCTCGATGATCCGGTTCTCGATCTGGTCGGACATGCCGAGCCCGTGCCGGCCGCCGATCGCGTTGGCCTCCATGACCAGCTCGACCGCGGTCTCGAACTCCTTGCCGTTGATCGTCACAGGCCGGCCCTGGTCGAAGCCGATCGTGACGTCCTCGGGCAGGATCTCGACCTCGGGGTCCCAGAACCGCACGCCCATGATCGGCTCGACGGTCTCGATGCCGTTGTCCAGGTGCTCCAGGGTCTTCGCCTCGTGCGTGGCACCCCAGATGTTGGCGTCGGTGGAGTACGCCTTCTCGGTGCTGTCCCGGTACGGCAGCCCATGGGCCACCAGCCACTCGGACATCTCCTTGCGGCCGCCGAGCTCGGTCACGAAGTCCGCGTCCAGCCAGGGCTTGTAGATCCGCAGGTGCGGGTTGGCGAGCAGCCCGTACCGGTAGAACCGCTCGATGTCGTTGCCCTTGAAGGTCGACCCGTCGCCCCAGATCTGGACGTCGTCCTCCAGCATCGCCCGGACGAGCAGCGTGCCGGTGACGGCGCGGCCGAGCGGGGTGGTGTTGAAGTACGACCGGCCGCCCGAGCGGATGTGGAACGCACCGCAGGTGAGCGCGGCGAGGCCCTCCTCGACCAGCGCGGCCCGGCAGTCGACCAGGCGCGCGATCTCGGCACCGTAGGTGTGCGCGCGGCCGGGCACCGAGGCGATGTCGGGCTCGTCGTACTGGCCGATGTCGGCGGTGTAGGTGCACGGGACGGCGCCCTTGTCGCGCATCCACGCGACCGCGACCGAGGTGTCGAGCCCGCCGGAGAAGGCGATGCCGACGCGCTCGCCGGCGGGAAGGGAGGTGAGGACCTTGGACATAGGAAGATTATGCATGAGACCGCATGGTCATGCAACGTCCCTGTTGGAACCGCCGCCGGCCGCCCGCCGGGCTCTTCCGGGGGGCTTGCCATCCGAACTCTTCCGATATATCGTTGAGGCATCGCGAACGATACGCGACAGATCAACGATGGAATGGAGTGGTTGTCATGCGTTCCCACGGATTCGAGCGTGGACATGGTCAGGACCGCCCGCACGGCCGGGGCGGTTTCGGTGGACGTGACGGTCGCCGTGCGGCGTTCGGGCCCTTCGGTCCGGGCGGCCCCGGTTTCGGTCCCGGGGGACCCGGTTTCGGACCGGGGCCCTGGGGGCCGCGAGGGCGCGGCGGTCCCAGGGGAAGGGCGCGGCGCGGTGATGTACGGGCCTCGATCCTGGCCCTGCTGAAGGACCGCCCGATGCACGGTTACGAGATGATCCAGGAGATCGCCGAGCGCAGCGGCGGCGCGTGGAAGCCGAGCCCCGGCTCGGTCTACCCCACCCTGCAGCTGCTGGAGGACGAGGGCCTGATCACCAGCGAGAGCGAGGGCGGCAAGAAGCTGTTCTCCCTCACCGACAGCGGCCGCACGGCCGCCGACGAGGGCCCGGACGCCCCCTGGGAAGAGGCTTCCCGCGGTGTCGACTTCGAGGCCCTGAACGAGATCCGCCAGGCCGGCTTCGGTCTGATGGAGGCCTTCGGCCAGGTCTGGAAGACCGGCAGCAAGGAGCAGCGCGAGAAGGCGCTGACCGTCATCAACGAGGCCCGCAAGAAGCTGTACCTCATCCTCGCCGACGAGGACTGAGCCACGGCGCACAGGGCGCCCTCCGGATTGCTCCGGGGGGCGCCTTTTCGTGCGTAGGGCCTCAGGCCACCAGTCCGCCCAGCTTGCGCAGCGACTCGTTGAGGGCCGCCGTCGCCGAGTCCTTGAGCTTGCCCGCCATCAGCGACACGGCCGCGCCCGTGAACTCGCCGTCGATCCGCACCCCGGTCGCGTCCCCTTCCGGGGTCAGGGTGTAGCGCGTCGCGACGGTCACCGCCATCGGGCCCTTGCCGCGGATCGCCAGCACCCGGGCCGGCTCCAGCTCCTCGATGGTCCACTCGACCTCGGCCGGGAACCCCATCAGCTTCATGTTCTCCTGGAAGGTCCCGCCCACCGCCAGCGTCTCGGGGCCGCCCTTGGGGAAACTGGTGTGGGTCGCGTTCCACTCGCCGTACGCCGACCAGTCGGTGAGCTGTGCCCACACCTTCTCGGCCGGTGCCTGGATGCGTGTCTCCGCGCTGACTTCGGCCATCGGGCCACCCCTTCGTGTCGGGCTACGGTGTCGCGGAACGTAGCCCCGGGGCCTCGAACATTCAATACTGATGAACCGTCAGGAAATGTGTGGGTCCGGCCCCGGTCCGTGCCGGCTCCGGCCGCTCAGCCCACGCGCCGTATCTCCGCCGCGTCGAACAGGTCCCACGCGCGCGGGAGCGCGCTCTCGTCATGGCAGTGCCACGCCTCCCAGAACAGGTCCGCGAGCAGCGCGTCCTCCGGGGCGTACACCCTGTACACGTACTGTCTGCCGTCGACCGCCGGCAGGGCGACCAGCCAGCAACCGCACGCGCTCTCCACATCGGTAAGGGACGTGCGACCGGTGCGCGACGGTTGCGCGAGGGGCGCACGGCAAGGCGGCGCGCGCCCCAAGGGGCATCTCGGCCTGATCTCATCCGTAAGGAGGAGATTTGGGCCGTCGCCGTCCACTCTGCGTGGGACGCGAAAATGCTTCCCCCCGCCGATGACTCAGGCCGCTGAGGTTGATGAGGTGGGGGATGTGCAACCCCGTATTCCCCGCCAGCCGGCCCAGGATCAGGGCAGTATCCACGCGGACGACGATGCCGGGCTCGGTGCCGAGCTGGCAACGGTGGTGGCGGGTGCCCGCCGCAGGGCCGTGCGGGACGGGGACCGCCAGGTCGACACCGCCCATCTGCTGCACTCCCTGATCGAGTACGACCCCGAGGTCCGGGACGTCGTCGGCGACGCCCCGCAACTCGCCCGCCTGCTCGGCTACCTCGTGCAACGCAGCATCGGCTACGGGCTGCGCTGGCAGAGCGGGGTCGAGGACTCCGGCGCGCTGCCGGCCGTCCCGCACGCCGCGGGCAGGGCCGACGGCGCCTGGTCGCCGGTGGCCGCGGCCGCCCTGGAGTACGCCCGCTGCCGCGCCCGGCACCGCGGCGACGGCCCCGCGGGCGGCATCGACCTGCTGGCGGGACTGGTCGTCGACCCGGAGTCGCGGGCCGTGGAGGTGCTGGAGCGGGCCGGCGTGGCCGCCCGCGCCCTCGCCGTGCGGATCGACGGGGATGGCGAGATCCGGGACGGCGGGATCGGGGACGGCGGGATCCGGGACGCCGGGGCGGAGCGTCGCACGTCCAGCCGCTGAGACAGGTGTCATAGGGGGTGACGCTCATGTCGTCCCCTGTCATCATGTGCCGGTGCACATCACTGACAGCAGCCATGGCAAGGGCCTCGGACTCTCCCTCGCCCTCGGATCGGCGCTCGCCTTCGGGGGCTCAGGCGTCGCCGCCAAGCCCCTCATCGAGGCCGGACTCACGCCGCTGCAGGTGGTGTGGCTGCGGGTGGCGGGTGCCGCGCTGGTGATGCTGCCGCTGGCCGTCCGCCACCGGGACCTGCCGCGCCGCCGGCCCGCGCTGCTCGCCGGGTTCGGGCTGCTCGCCGTCGCGGGCGTCCAGGCCTGCTACTTCGCCGCGATATCCCGCATACCGGTGGGGGTGGCGCTGCTCGTGGAGTACCTCGCCCCGGCGCTGGTGCTCGGCTGGGTCCGCTTCGTGCAGCGGCGGCCGGTCACCCGCGCGGCCGCGCTCGGTGTGGTCCTCGCGGCCGGCGGCCTCGCGTGTGTCGTGGAGGTGTGGTCGGGGCTGCGGTTCGACACGCTGGGACTGCTGCTGGCGCTGGGGGCCGCGTGCTGCCAGGTGGGGTACTTCGTGCTGTCGGACCACGGCGGCGGCGAGGGGGCCGATCCCCTGGGGGTGATCGCCTACGGGCTGCTGGTCGGCGCGTTGCTGCTGACCGTGGTCGCCCGGCCCTGGGAGCTGGACTGGTCGGTGCTGGGCGGCTCCGCGCGGATGAACGGGACGACGGTGCCGGCGGTGGCGCTGCTGGGCTGGATCGTGCTGGTCGCGACGGTCGTCGCCTACATCACCGGGGTGGTGTCGGTACGGCGGCTGTCCCCGCAGGTGGCGGGGGTCGTGGCCTGCCTTGAGGCGGTGGTGGCCACGGTGCTGGCCTGGGTGCTGCTGGGGGAGCACCTGTCGGCGCCGCAGGTGGTGGGCGGGGCGGTGGTGCTGGTCGGCGCGTTCATCGCGCAGTCGTCGGCACCCGCCAAGGGCTCTGCCGAGCCCTTGGCACGGAGTGAGGGTGTCGTACGGGAGCCGGCCGTCTGAGCGTGGTCGGCCGCCGTGACTCCGGTCAGGCGCCGCTCCTCAGGTACGACGGGACCGCGATGCCCGCCGCCACGTCGTCGTTCGTGATCGGGGCGTCGTAGCCCTTCCGCAGCGGGACCACGCCCGCCCAGTAGGGGAGATCCATGTCCTCGGGCTCGTCGTTGGCGCCGCCGGTGCGGGTCTTGGCGGAGACCTCGTTCAGGTCCAGGCGGATCACCGCGGTCGCGGCCAGTTCCTTCTTGTTGGCCGGGCGGGAGTCGGCGGAGCGGCCCGGCACCACGTGGTCGACCAGGGCGTCCAGCGCGAGGCGCTTCTCCTCGGGGTCGGTGACCTGGTGGGCGACGCCGTGCACCACGGCCGAGCGGTAGTTGATCGAGTGGTGGAAGGCGGAGCGGGCCAGCACCAGGCCGTCGACATGGGTGACCGTCACGCACACCGGGAGCCCCGGGTCGGCCTGCCCGGTCATCCGCAGGGGCCGCGAGCCCGTCGAGCCGTGCAGGTACAGCACCTCGCCGACCCGGGCGAAGAGCGTCGGCAGCACCACCGGCGCGCCGTCGCGGACGAAGCCGAGGTGGCAGACGTAGGCCTCGTCGAGGATCGAGTGCACCGCTTCCCTGTCGTACGACGCCCGTTCGGCGGAGCGGGTGGGGACGGTGCGGTCGGTCGTGGGGTAGGCGGCGGGCTGGGCCGGGACGGTGCCCTGGACGGCGGACTCCATTTGGCATCTCCATTGCACTAGTGCATAATCTACTTTGTGCTAGGAGAATATCCGATCGAAGGGCGTGGCGCAGCAGAGATTGCGGCCAGCGTCGAGCGCGCGGTGGGTTCCGGGGAGCTGGAGCCGGGGCAACTGCTTCCGCCCATGCGGGAGTTGGCGACCCGGCTCGGGGTGAATCCCAATACGGTCGCGGCCGCCTACCGCACCCTGCGCGAGCGCGGGGTGATCGAGACCGCCGGCCGCCGAGGCAGTCGTATCCGGCCCAAACCGGCGACCACCGGGCGGGACCAGAGCCGGATCGACGTACCCGCCGGGGTGCGCGACCTGTCCTCCGGCAACCCCGACCCCGCGCTGCTCCCGTCCCTCGCACCGGCCCTCGCGGCCGTGGCGGCCGAGGGCGATCGGGTGTCGGTCCTCTACGGCGCCGACCCCGTCGAGCCGGAGCTGGAGCGCGTCTCGCGTGCCGAGTTCACCGCCGACGGCGTGCCCGAGGGGCCGTTCACCGTCACCTCCGGCTCCCTGGACGCCGTCGAACGCGTGCTGCTGGCGCACCTCAAGCCCGGCGACCCGGTGGCCGTCGAGGACCCCGGCTGGGGCCGCACCCTCGATCTCGTCCCGGCGCTGGGGCTGCGCACCGTCCCGGTGGCCGTCGACGACGAGGGGCCGCGCCCCGACGGCCTGCGCCGGGCGCTGGAGTCCGGGGCGCGCGCCCTCATCGTCACGGCCCGCGCGCACAACCCCACCGGTGCCGCGGTGAGCGCCGCACGCGCGCGTGCCCTCCGTGCCGTCCTGCGCGAGCACCCGCACACCGTGCTGATCGAGGACGACCACGGCCACGGCATCGTCGACCTCCCCCTGCACCCGCTGGTGGGCGGTACCCACCACTGGGCCTTCGTCCGCTCGGTCGCCAAGGCCTACGGCCCCGACCTGCGGCTGGCCGCCCTCACCGGTGACGCGACCACGGTCGACCGGGTCAGCGGCCGGCAGCGCCTGGGGCCGGGCTGGGTGAGCCGGCTGCTGCAGCGCACCGTGGTGCGGCTCTGGACGGACGGCGCCGTGGACGGGCCGGCGGTGGCGGCGGCCTACCGGAGCCGCCGCGACCTCCTGATCGACGCGCTGGCGGACCACGGTGTCGAGGCCCACGGCCGCAGCGGCATGAACGTCTGGGTGCCGGTCCCGGACGAGACGAGCGTGGTGTCCCGGCTGCTGCACGAGGGCTGGGCGGTGGCCCCCGGCGCGCGCTACCGGCTGGCGACCCCGCCGGGCATCCGCGTCACGGTCTCGACGCTCACCCCCGAGGAGGCCGGTCCGCTGGCGGCCGCGGTGGCGGCGGCGGTGGTCCCGGCGCGGGGGCGGGTCCAGGCCTAGACGGGGCGGTTCTTCCGGACCCGGTCGGTGCCGCTCTTCCGGGACCGCACCTGGGTGAGCGCGGCGCCGGCCAGCACCACGACCGCGCCCACCGGGGTGCTCCACCGCAGGGACTCGCCGAGCACCGCGACCCCCGCCGCCGTGGCGATGACCGGAATGAAGTAGGTGACCATCTGCGCGGTGGTCGGCCCCACCTCCGCCACCAGGCCGTACTGGATCAGCACCGCGAGTCCCGTGCCCAGGGCGCCCAGTGCGGCGACCGCCAGCAGCGGGACCCAGGAGACCTGCCCGGGGAACGAGGTGAACAGCGGCGTGACGACAGCCAGTTGCAGGGTCGCCAGCAGCAACTGCGCCCCGGTCATGGAGAGATGCGACTCGCCCGTGCCCGCCAGCGTCCGCCGGACGTAGATCCAGCCGATCGGATAGCTGAGCGACGCCAGCAGCGCCAGCACCGTCCCGGTGGCATTGAGGCCGTGGAACCCCTCCCAGGCGCCCAGCACCGTCAGCACCCCGAGGAAGCCCAGGCCGAGCCCGGCGAAGCGGACCCGGGTCGGCCGGTCCTCCGACAGGGCGACCAGGGACAGCGCCATTCCCCACAGCGGCGAGGTCGCGTTGCAGATCCCGGCCAGCGTGGACGGGATGGTCAGCTCCGCGTAGGCGAACAGGGAGAACGGCAGCGCGTTGAGCAGGAACGCGGCGACCGCCAGCCGGCCCCAGACGCGGGCCCCGCGCGGCAGCCGCTCCCGCTTCACTGCCATCGCCGCCGCCAGCACCGCCGTACCGAACACCAGCCTGCCCAGGGTGACCTGGAACGGCGCGTACCCCTGGGTCCCGACCTTGATCAACAGGAAGCTGAAGCCCCAGATCAGCGACAGGGCGCCGAAGCGCAGGCGCCAGTCGAGGCGCGGGCGGGAACGGTCGGTGCCGAGGGCCGGCCGACCGGTGGCGGTGGCCGTGGTGGTGGCCGTGGTGACGGTGCTCATGCCCTCCACCATGCGGGAGCCGACGTCGTAGCACAATCGAGATTTCCCACTCGGTACCTCGTAGAATCACTTACATGTTGAACCTGGAGCGCCTGCGCACCCTCGACGCCCTCGCCCGGCACGGCTCGGTCAGCGGGGCCGCCGAGGCCCTGCATGTCACGACCTCGGCGGTCTCCCAGCAGATGGGCAAGCTGGAACGCGAGGTGGACCAGCAGCTTCTCGCCAAGAACGGCCGCGGGGTGCGGCTCACCGACGCGGGACGGCTGCTCGCCGAGCACGCGGCCCGGATCCTCTCCCAGGTGGAGCTGGCCCAGTCCGACCTGGAGGCGCACCGGGGTCAGGTCGTCGGCGAACTCAGACTCTCCGCGTTCCCGACGGCCGCCCGCGGCCTGTTCCCGGCCGCGCTGGCCGACCTGCGGGGCCGGCACCCGGCGCTGCGCGTGCGCTCCACCGAGCTGGAACCGGAGCGGGGCATCGCCGGAGTCGTCCGCGGCGACCTCGATCTCGCCGTCGTCCTCGACTGGTACAACAAGCCGATGCCGCTGCCCGACGGGCTGGTCAAGGCGCCCCTGCTCGACGACCCCGCCGACGTGGCGCTGCCGGCCGGGCACCGGCTCGCCGACCGGGACGAGGTGGACCTCGGCGAGTTCGCCGACGACGAGTGGATCACCTGGGGCGAGGGCGAGTTCTGCCACGAATGGCTGATGTTCACCCTGCGCTCGCGCGGGATCGAGCCGATCGTCGGACACCGCGCGGCCGAGACGCACACCCAGCTCAACCTGGTCGCCACCGGTCTCGGGGTCTGCATCGCCCCGCTGCTGGGCCGCCACCCGGTGCCCGAGGGCGTGGTCATGGTGCCCCTGAAGCAGCGGGTGCGCCGCCATGTGTACGTCGTCTGGCGGGCCGACGCCGACCGCCGCCCCTCGATCCGGGCGGCGGTGCAGGCCCTGCGCGGCGCGGCCGGGACGATCGCCTGAACCGGCCTACGCCCCGCCCAGCTTGCGGAAGTCCCAGGACGCGGTCTTCGTCGGGGTCAGCCGCGCCCAGGCGTGCCGGCCGTCGTGCGGCATCTCGTCCAGGCCGAAGTTCTTGCGGGCGAACAGCGTCTCCACGTAGTCGAGTTCGGCGACCAGTTCGCCGGTGCGCGGGACCTCGCCCACGAACTCGACGGACCCGCGCAGCTCGACCCCGCGCAGACTGTCGTACTCCTCACCGGAGTCGACCACGACCGCCACCCGCGGATCACGGGTGAGGTCCTTCCAGCGCTGGCTGCGCACCACCGAGTACAGCCACAGCGATGTGCCGTCCCAGGCGAACCACAGGGCGCTGACGTGCGGCGCCCCGGACGCCGATACGGTCGCGACCCGGCAGGTGCGCTGTGTGGTGAGGAACTCGTCCAGCTCACCGGGCGTCATCATGATCTTCCGGCCCCGGCGCTGAGTGACGGTCATGCGGCCCCCCTCTTCTTCTCTTCTTCCGTTCCCGCGCGATGGCGGTTAGTGTCGCCCGCCCCGCACCAACGCGGAAGGGGGCGTCATGCCGTCGTCGTACGACCGGCTCGCGGAACTCGTCGATCCCGCGAGCACCGTCCTGCTCACCGTCGAGTGCCAGCAGGGTGTGCTGGGCCCGGACAGCGCACTGCCCGAACTCGCCCACGAGGCACGGGCGTCGGGGGCGCTCGCCAACATCGCCCGGCTTGTCGCCGCCGCGCACGACACCGGTGTCCAGGTGATCCACGCGATCGCCGAACGCCGTCCCGACGGCCGCGGCGCGAACCACAACGCCCGGCTCTTCCGCGCCGCCGAGCGGCTGCCCGTCCAGCAGCTGTCCGGCACCGCGGCGGTCCGCGTGGCGCCCCCCATCGAGGTCGCGGAGGAGGACCTCGTCGTACGACGGCTGCACGGTCTGTCGCCCATCCAGGGCACCGACGTCGACCCGCTGCTGCGCAACCTCGGCTGCCGCACCCTGGTCGTCACCGGTGTCTCGGCGAACGTGGCGATCCCCAATGCCGTGTTCGACGCGGTGAACCGGGGCTACACGGCCGTCGTCCCGGCCGACGCCATCGCGGGAGTGCCCTCCGAGTACACCCCCGCGATGGTCCGCAACACCCTCGCGTTGGTCGCCACGGTCGCGACCACGGACGAGGTGCTCGGCTGCCTCAAGCGCCCGCGCCGGCGGGTCTGAGTGTCAGGCCAGCGTGATCTGGTCGCCGGAGACGGTGATGTTGGCGGCCGTCAGACCCGTGGTGGCGGGGCCCTTCTTCACGCTGCCGTCCTCGATGGAGAACTGGCTGCCGTGACACGGGCAGACGATCGCGCCGTTGGCCACGCTGGTCACCGGGCAGCCGGCGTGCGGGCACTTCGTCGCGAACGCCTTGTAGGTGCCCGCCGTCGGCTGGGTGACCACCACGGCCTGGTCCTTGTAGATCGTGCCGCCGCCCTCGGGGATGTCCGTGGTCTTGGCGAGCGCGGTACCGCCGGCCGCCGCGGTCGAACCGCCCGAGCCGTTGCTGTCCTGGGTGGTGGAGCCGGCGCCGGTGGTCGCCGCGCCGTTCGTGGTGCTCGACGAGTCGTCGTCCGACGACCCGCAGGCGGTCAGCGCGGCGGCGAGCCCCGCCGCTCCGGCCGCCGCCATGACGGTACGGCGGGCCGGTCCGGTTGAGGGGTTGAGCGATGCGCTGGTCATGAGGGGTTCCCTTCCGCGGAGCTTCTCGTTGATCCGTCCAGGGGTACGGCCTTCGGGCACCACCTGTTCAGACGGCATCCAGATAGTCATCACCCCGACATGAGGCTCCGATGAATCAGCGCTGTCGGTTCACTGTCGACGCCCCCGGCTCCCCCTCAGGGCCGGAAATCGCCCTGCGGTGGAGTCACGCCCTCGCGCGGCGGCATGCCGAAACCGCCGTTTCTGAGGGCGGTTTCGGCATGCTGCCGTCGGCGAGCGGATTTCCTGCCGGTCAGAACACGACGAGCGGTGCGTTCGGGCCGGGGTCGTAGTCGAATTTGAAGTTGATCCGGGTCTCGCCACCACTGCAGCTCTTGGTGGTCAGGATCTCGGTTCCCCAGCCGAAGCTGGGATCGTCCCCGACGCACGTACTCCGGTTCTTGGGCCTGATCGAGAGCTGGCCGGTGTCGCTCCAGTAGTTCGGGTCGAAGAGCTGGTCGGAGGCGCCGTTGCAGGACCACTGGATGATCCTTCCGGCGTTGTCGCTCCAGCACTTTCCGGTGGTCCGGTTGACGATGCTGTAGAGACCACCGCCGGCGGGCACGAACTTCCAGCTGCTGTAGTCCCTGAGTCCTCCCGTCAGCACCTCGACACCGTTGGTGCCCGACGAGACGCTCAGATACCGGTTGTCGTCGTGGGCGTTGAGCAGTTGGACGCCCGCGTTCGCGGCCAGGCGGCGGAACCCGACGGCGTAGTGGTCGGACGACATGGCGCGCACGATGCCGCCGTAGCCGGCGATCCGTTCGTTGGACACCATGTAGTCCAGTTCCCCGCCGCTCTGCTGGGTTGTGGCCTGGCTGATGTACCTGTGCCAACCTCGTTGGATGGTGAGCGTGCTCGGGGCGCGGTTCCAGTCGCCCATCGCGGCCCAGATGCGGGTCCCCGCTATCGCGCTCATGTTCGACAGCAGCTGTGTGCCGTCGTTGCCCCCGCTCGCCAGGGCGTGGACGGTGAAGAAGAGCGTGCCGCCCAGGGTGATACCGAGGGCCGGCCGGGACGTCGGAAGCCCGTTGCTGCCGTAGAACGCGGGCCTGGCGATGTGTACCTCAGGGGCGTCGTAGCTGGTCAGAATGGCGAGGTTCACCCGGTTGCCGCCGAAGTCGGTGCGCGTGTAGTAGATGTGCCAGTTCTGGGACTGGCCGGGCGGCCGCCACAGGTACTCCTGTACGCGCCACCCGCTCCAGTACGTGGTGCCCCCCAGGTAGCGGGATGTCCAGATCAGTTGTCCGGGCGGGTTGGGGCCGGCCTCCTGCAAGGAGATCACGTTGTAGCCCGCGCTGGTCAGCTGGGGGATGTCGGTCGACCACTTGCCGCCGCCGCCCTGCATGTTGTAGGTCGCGGGCCGGTAGTCCTCCACGGCCGCGTCGGCGCGTTGCGGTGCCCCGAGGGTGATGAGCGCGCTCGCGAGAACGGCCACGGCGAGCAGCGGCACGATGAACTTCGTCCGCAGGAGACCACCGCTGCCGCGGTGGCGGCGCGGTCTTTCGCGGGATGCCCGGGAGAGGGGAAGCCTCATGGGGTGTCCTTTCTGGCCCACGCCGAAGACGGCGTGAGAAGTGTGCGAGGAGTGCGTGAGGGGTGCACGGGGGTCAGCTGCCGACCGTGTCCGAGCTGTCGGTGGTGGCGGCCGGCGTGGGTGCCGTGTAGGCGTGGATCACGACCTGGTCCGGGTACGCGGTCGTCAGCGGATCGGTGACCGACGCCGGGGCGTCCGTGTCCACGACGATCCGGTCGTTCATCCCGTCGTAGTGCACGGCCACGCTGTACGCGGTGGTGTCGCCGTCCGCCGACACCTGCCGGACGACCTCGTTCTGGATGTCGGTGATCTGGGCGAGCGTGAACTGCTGGCTCTTCGCGGTGGTGGGAGTGGGCCAGTCGGCCGGGATCTCTCCGTACTCGGAGGTCCAACCGGGCGGCTTCCGCAGGTCGTCGATGTCGCCGGAGTAGTCGGAGGGGAAGATGATCACCGGCCCGATGTTCGGGTCGTCGAACGCGGCGAGCGCACAGTTGTAGTCGGCGAGGGCCTGGACCTGCTGCCACTGCAGTTTCGTCGCGGCGTCGCCGAAACCGGACGCGGGTGCCGCGGCGGTGGCCCCGACGGTGCCCACGGCGATCTGGTCCGGGGTGCACTTGGCCGGCGGCGGATTGTCGAGGGTGTACGCCTTGATCTCGAGTTTGCCCGCGTACTGGGCGGCCAGCGGATCGGTCACCGACGCGGGAGCGTCGGTCTCCGCCACCACCCAGTCGTGCATCCCGTCGTAGTGGACGTTCAGCTGGTAGGTGGTGTCGCCGCCCGGCTGTATCTGTGCGGTGACCGCGTCCTGGAGGGAGTTGATCTGGTCGACCGTGAACTGCTGGCTGAGCCCGGGGGTGGGGTCGGGCCAGTCGGTGGGGGTCTGCCCGAACTCGTCGGTCCAGTCCGGCGGCTTCTGCAGGTCGTAGATGTCGCCGGTGTAGTCGGAGGGGAAGATGACGACCGGTCCGACGTCGGGGTCGTCGAACGCCGCGATCGCGCCGTTGTAGGAGGCGAGCGCCTGGAGTTGCTCCCACTGGGCTTCGGCGCCGGTGGCCACTGCCTGTACCTCGGAGGCGGACAGGGCCCGGTTGTAGACGCGGAAGTCCCGCATCCGGCCCTTGAAGTACAGGTCGGAGGAGTACAGCGAGCGTCCGATGTAGTCCGCGGTGGTCGTCCCGCCGCCGATCGCGCCCGGGGTGATCGTCACCGACGTGTTGCGGGCCTTCTCCACGCCGTTCTCGTACAGGACGCCGGTGTTGCCCGTCTGCGTGTACGTCACGTGCTTCCACATGCCGCGGTACAGCGCGTACGAGGTCGACGGCCGGGTCTGCTGCTCGGCGTGGAAGTCGGTCAGCGTGATGCCGGTCCGGAACTGGTTCCCGGTGCTGAACAGGTAGCCGTTGCCGCTGGTGCCGCTCGTGTTGCCGAACCCGTAGAGGAAGTACGGCTTGCCCATGGTGGGATCGATCCACACGTCGAACGCGACGGTGATCGTACTGAGCCCGGCCATGATGTTGTTCGGCACCTTGATGTACGTGTTGGAGCCGTTGAAGCCCAGCCCGTCCGCGGCGCCCCAGTCGGCGGTGCCGTTGACCGTGCCGTCCTTCCCGTGGCCGGAGGCGTCGTGCGCGACCGTGCCGGACGTCTCGTCCAGCTTGTACCGCAGGAGCAGCCCGTCGGTGATCGAGGCCTGCGCGGGGACGGCGGTCGTCAGCGCGCCGCCGGCCGCCAGCAGGAGGGAGAGAACGGCCACGAGCGCGGCGGACATCCGCCGTCGCACGGCGGCGCTCGGGCCGCCCGGCCTTCGGAAGGCGGCCCTGGCGGCAGCCGGGAGCCGGCTCAGCGGGGCCATGACACGAGGGGCCGCGAGGACTGTCCCGGCCGCGTTCGTTCTTCGCATGATCATCCTTTTCAGAGCGGTAGGCGGCATGCGGGAGGCGGGACGCGGACGTCCGAAGCCCAGGCCGCTGCCGGTCGCCGAACCAGGCGTGCGTGAGATCGCCGGGATCCGGGAGACGGACCGCGGCGCACGCCGGTGGGGGATGGTCGCCGTATCTGGAGGGAGGGCACCCGGCCGGTGCCGACCGCCTCGATATGGCTGTCACGAACATGAAAGGCCCGGGGGCAGACCCCGGGCCATGGGTATTTCTACGGGGTTCTCATGCGTTTCTCATGAAAGTGGGCGCCCCGGTCCCGCTACGGGGCGGGCGTCTGGTTCGCCGCCCACCAGGCCGCGATCTGGGCACGGCCGCCGAAGCCGAGCTTGGCCCGGATGTTCTCGACGTGCCCTTCGACGGTGCGGGGCGACAGCACGAGCATCGCGGCGATCACCCGGTTGTTCATGCCCTGGGCCACCAGCGCGGCCACTTCCCGCTCCCGGCGGGTCAGCGGGGCGGCGCCGGCCGGGGCGGCCGTGTCGGCACCGCGCTCGCCCGTGCCCCCGCGCCCGCCCGTACCCCCGTGCCCGCCGTCGTCGCCGTGCTCGCTGTGGTCGCCGCCCAGGGCATACGCCACCGCCCGGGCGGGGCCGTCGTGGCGACGGCCGCTCTCCGCGAGCGCCTTCTCGTACGCCGCCGGACCCAGGGCCCGTACGACCGCCTCCTCGCATCGGCTGTGCAGTACGCCCAGAAGCGGGCCGAAGGCCAGGATGGTGGTGCCGGTGTCCCGCCACAGGGGGCGCGCCGCGCCCAGCAGCCGCGCCGCCCGCTCGTGGTCGCCCTGGGAGGCGGTGATCCAGGCGAGCAGGTCGATCATCAGCGCCGTCCCGACGTAGTCACCGAAGCCCCTCTCGATCTCCAGGGCGTCCCGGATCAGGGCCGTGGCCGCCTCCGGATCGTCGTGCAGCCAGGAGTCCAGGCTCAGCGCCCACAGCGCGTGCGCACGGGCCCACCGCTCACCGTGCGCCTGGGAGATCGCGACCGCGCGCCGGCCGGTCTCGGCCGCGCGCTGGTCCTTCGGATGCGTCTGGGCGGCGGCCAGTTGGAACAGCAGGAAAACCGCCTCGGGTCCGTCGCCCAGCGTCGTCCGGGTGGCGAGTGCGTCCTCGAACAGCGACTCGGCCTCCTTCCGCCGCCCCCTGAACATGGCCAGCGTGGCCCGGAAGCACAGGACGTGCGCACGCACCACCACGTCGTTCGACTGCTCGCCGAGCTCCTCCGCCTCGTCCAGCCACCGCTCGGCCGCCGGGTGGTCGCCCTGCAGCAGCGCCACCCAGGCGGCGACCCACAGCGCCGTGGCCCGGGCCGGGGTGGGCTCGGGCGCGGCGGCGAGAGCCCGGTCGAGCCGTCGCCGACCCTCGCCGAGGAACGCGTCGGCGCACCAGTGGAAGCGCAGCGCGGCGGCCAGCGCGAGGGTCGCCTGCGGGTCGCCGCCGCAGTCCAGCGCGGCCCGCATGTTGCCCTGCTCGGCGCGGAGCAGGGCCAGCGCCGCCTCCTGGCCGGGGCCGTACCAGCCGTCGGCGAGCCGCTCGGCCAGGGCGAGGAAGAAGTCGCGGTGCCGCAGCAGCAACCGCTGTTCCTCGCCGGATGCGGCGAGCCGCTGTCTGCCGTACCGGCGGATGGTCTCCAGCAGCCGGTAGCGCGGCTGGCCCTCGTGCTCGGTGGCCAGGACGACGGACTGGGCGACCAGCCGGTCCAGCAGATCCAGCACCTCGTCCCGGTCGATTCCCTCTCCCGAGCAGACGCCTTCGGCGGCGTCCAGGCCGAAACCGGAGGCGAAGACCGACAGCCGGTTCCACAGCAGCCGCTCGGCGGGACGGCACAGGTCGTAGCTCCAGTCGATCAGCGCGCGCAGCGTGCGCTGCTGCGGACGGGCGGCCTGGCTGCCGCCCGTGAGCAGCTTGAACCGGTCCTCCTCCAGTCGGTCCACCGCCTGGTCGACGGTGAGCGTGCGCAACCTGGACGCCGCCAGCTCGATCGCCAGCGGCAAGCCCTCCAGGTCGGCGCAGAGCCGGCGGACCCCGGCCCAGTTCGCGTCGGTGATCCGGAAGTCCGGCCGGACGGCGGTGGCCCGGTCCCGCAGCAGCTCGACAGCCTCGTCCGGCACGGACAGCGGCGGTACGGTGACGACGTGCTCGCCCGTGAGGCCCAGCGTCTTGCGGCTCGTCGCCAGGATCCGCAGTTCGGCGGAGGCCGACAGCAGCCTGTCGGCCAGCTCGGCGCAGGCGTCCACCAGATACTCGCAGTTGTCCAGCACGATCAGTGCCCGGCGCCCGGCCAGATGCCTCGCGAGGTCGTCCAGGACGGGTCTGGCGCCCAGGTCCGGCACCCCCAGCGCGGTCGCCGCCGCACTCGCGACCGCCGACGGTTCCCGCACCGGGGCCAGATCCACCAGCCAGCACCCGTCCGCGAAGGCCTTGCCGCACGTCGCGGCCACCGCCAGCGCCAGCCGCGTCTTGCCCACCCCGCCCACCCCGGTGAGCGTCAGCAGCCGCGCCGAGCCGAGGAGGCGGCGGATCTCGACGATGTCCCGCCGACGGCCCACGAACGTGGTGAAGGCGGCGGGCAGATTCCCCGCTTCCGAGATCACACCAGGCACTGACACCGTCCTCGACACCATGACCTAAAAGGATGATAAATCAGACTGCCGCGAGGGTTGGAGGGTGCGGCGCATCGGGTGCTGAACGGGCGAGTGTCGTCCTGCCCGAACAACTGGGCCCGGTCAGCTTGAACAGCATCTGGCCGGAGTCGCAGCCCACCATGACCTTCTCGACCGAGTTTCCCCGGCCGCCCCCTCAGTCCCAGCGCTGCTTACTCTCCGTGTTGAATGAGCACCCTTGTGACGGCAGCGGCGAAGCCCCAGATTCTCCCCGGCGGCGCTGGGCGGGGCGGCGTCCTCGAAAAAAGCTGTGACAGGACGGTTATCCGGTGGTGGCCGCGGCCGATCCGCTGCGAGGGCTGAACAGCGATGCCGCGTACGTCGAGGACCTCCTGTCGAGCATCGCCGGGCCCGTTGTGCTGGCAGGGCATTCCTACGGGAGAGCCGGTCTGGAAGAGCACTCCGGCCTGGGCACCGATGGCCACGGAGGACCTCAACATCCCGCCGCGGGCACAGCGGTTCATGGCCGCGCGTGCGAAGGCGCGCACGGCGGAGGTCCGGGCTTCGCATGCCGTGGGCGTGTCACGCTCCGATGGCGTCGCCGACATCGTCGAGACTGCAGCGCGTACGACCTGCTGGCCAACGCGCTCGACAGGACGGGGCCCTGAGCTCGGCCCGTGTCGCTACCGGTCCTGTTCGGGTGCCGTAATCCCGAGGTCGGCGCGCATGACGCGGCGCATGTCCCACAGGGGATCCCACAGCTCGTTCAGGCTCTCCCGGGCGGCTTCCGCGTTCTCTCCCGGCTGGGCCGTGCCTCCGTCGATGCGCATCAACAGGCCGTACAAGTCGCCGAGATGGCGGTTCGCGGTGCCGGCCGCCTCCGCGACCGTGTCGGGCAGCACCATCTGGGCCTCGGCATGGCGCAGGCGGTGGTCGCGGCGCGCCCGGTCCAGATCCGACCGCAGTTCCCCGGTCATCTCGCCCTTCTCCAGGGCGTGGAGGGCCTTCGTCATCACGTTGGCCAAGTCGCGGGTGCCGGCGCTGAGCGCGGCGTAGCACGCGCGCCGTGCCTGAAGCCGGGCCTGGCGAGTGGCGTACTCGCGTTCGTCCTGCTGGAGTTGCCTGGTGTGCTCCAGCTCGCGGGTCCTGGCGCGGTCCGCGCCGCGCTGTGTGATGACGGCGGCCGCGAGCGTGCCGCCGATGCCCAACACCGCGATCACGATCTGGCTGACCGAACTGTCCAAGCTGCCTCCCCCGGCTGTGATCGGCTCGTAGGGACTTGTACCCGCTGCGGGACGTTCCCCTCAACGGACGGCGCGCCGGTAGCAGATGAGCGCACTGGCGAGGGCGACGCATGCCGGGGAGTGCTCGCGCGGCCGTACCGAGCAGCTGGTCGGTGCGTCCCCGCAGGGTGCGGACTGTTGCTCGGCTCCGACTGAGATCGTTTGGCGGAGCGGTGGCCGATCACGTGCCCAAGGACGTAGGCGCCGAACACCAGCACGATGACCAGCGCAACCAGTGCCATCCGGTCACCTTCGGCCGCAGCCCGCGCCGTGAGTTTCTGCTCTCTGTGGAGTGAGAGCGGCACGGCCGGCGGATACGGCGGATAGCCGGCCGACCCCGCCGGTGCCCTCCGGCGATGTTCAGCTCATGAGAATGACGGCGCCGAAGACGAACGGATAGGCGACGGTCAGCGCGCTGGCGGGCGGGCCGAGGAGGGCGTACGCGAGGAACGAGAAGGTACGGACTACGGGTCCCTTACGGGCGGCGATCCGGTCTTGGTCGTACGGGTCGTACGTCACTTCGACGCGGGCCGGGTCTGTGGCGACCAGCTTTCCGCCGCCGCCACTGTACGTTCGCCTGGTGCCCGAAGCGTCGGTGAATGTGTAGACCTTGGTGACCGTGGTCTCGCCGTCGGGCCCGGTGCCGTGGACGTTCTCTTTGAAGGTGGCCACGACCGTGATTCCCCGGCGGCGAAGCAGCCACCAGTTCACCGTGGTTTCGTACACGCTCAGGGCGACCGCGCACCCGGCGAGGAACGGTGTGAAGAGGACGGCCCAGAGCTTGGCGAGGTTCCGGTCTCCGGTCGCCGAAGTCAGCGCGAGCCCGAGGACGAACAGGGCGCCCAGGGCCAGGAGGCGCGCCCGGTCCTGGGCCGCTGCCAGCCAGCGGTCCTTGCGCTTCTCGGCGGAGAGCCGGGGCTCTGTCGTCACCAACTCCGCGCCGTTCACGCGCGGTTGTGCGGCATCGCGTACCGGCAGGGCCGCAGTGACCGTTGAGGCGAAGACCTGGGCGGCCTCGGCGCTCGGTGAGCTGAGGGTGTAGACAACGGGATCCGTGCTCGTGGAGGCGGAGGTCAGGACGATCTCGGTGACGCGCTGCTCGGGCCGACCCGTCGTACGTGCTCGCGAGTCCTGTCCGGCACGTCCCTGCGTACGGACCGTCTCTATGGCGGTGAGCGGTATACGGATTCTCGATCGTCTCCGCGCCCGCTCCAACAGCACCGCGTCCCGCGTGAAGCGTGCCGTGACCCGGCGCCCCGCAACACCAGTTCAGTCATGTGGTGACCGTACGGCAGGTAGGCGAGTTCTCGACACGGTGTTGCGCGATCGACGGCCTCGCCGACACCACTGGCAACGGCAGGCTCGACCCCGGCGGCCGTCATGACGACGGCGTCCTGGGCTCGCTCCAGGTCGAGGACAGTTCTACGAGAAGGCGGCGCTGACCCATCAGGGTGCCAAGGCGTGGCTTCGTCGTGCCGCACCTTGGACAACTCCCTCTCAGTCTCCTCGGTCGACTACCGGCGCGGCATCCTGTCCGGGCTGATTCCGGAGGGCATCGGCTCTGGGCGAGGCGGAAGACGTGTGCCGTCCACATACCCTTGCTTCCACGTGCTGCGGCACTCCTCGCGCGCGATCACCCTCGGTTACTATGCTCACTTCATGCCGGAGGCCGGCAGCAAGGGGCGCACCGCCTTCGGCGGACTGCTTGACGGGTGATTCCCGCTGCTCCACCTCCGCAAAGCCTGCTGTGGATTGCAAGGTTGAAGAGATGGGCGGCCTGGGAAAGTGTTGAAAGAGGTCACCGCGACCCGTTACATCACGCCGTTGCGTGAGGGTGGGTCGCTGCCGGGGCTCGTCGAGGCCGACGACTTCGGGACGTACGTCCTGAAGTTCACCGGTGCCGGGCAGGGGCGCAAGACGCTGGTCGCCGAGGTGGTCTGCGGGGAACTCGCCCGCCGGCTCGGGTTCCGGATGCCCCGGCTGGTCACCGTCGAACTCGACCCGGTACTGGGGCTCGGCGAACCCGAGCAGCAGGTGCAGGACCTGCTGCGGGGCAGCGGCGGCACCAACCTCGGCATGGACTTCCTCTCCGGCGCCCTCGGCTTCGACCCGCTCGCGTTCTCCGTGGGCCCCGAGGAGGCCGGCCGGATCGTCTGGTTCGACGCGCTGATCAACAACGTCGACCGCTCCTGGCGCAACCCCAACCTGCTGGTGCACCGCGGCGAGCTGTGGCTCATCGACCACGGCGCCACCATGATCTGGCAGCACAACTGGCCGTCGGCACAGACCTCCGCCGCCCGGCCGTACGACGCCTCGGACCATGCGCTGAACCGGTTCGCCCCCGATGTCGGGGCGGCCGCCGCCGTGTTGGCGCCCCGGGTCACCGAGGAACTGCTCGACGAGGTCACCGCCGAGATCCCGGACGTCTGGCTGGCCGGTGAGCCCGGCTTCGACACGCCCGACGACCTCCGGCGCACCTATGCCCGTCCGCTGCTCGCCAGGGCCGCCGTCATCCACGAGCGCATCACCGGCATCGAGGGGGCCAAGTGAGCGAGACCCATATCTACATGGCCGGGCATGTGACCGAGCGCCACATCACCCGGGCCGGCCAGGGCGGCGACCGGGACGTCTTCGAGTACGCCCTGCTGCGGGTCGTACCCCGTGTGGAGCGCGGCGAGTGCATCAACGCGGGCGTGATCGTGTACTGCCGGGCCAAGGCCTACGTCGGCGCGCGCACCCATCTGGACGAGGCCCGGCTGCTGGCCCTGGACCCGGACGCGGACGTCGCCGGGGTGCGGGCCGCGCTCGGGGCGGTCGAGGGCGTCTGCGCGGGCGGGGCGGCGGCGGGACCCGCTGCGGGGGACGACCCGGGCAGGCGCTTCCGCTGGCTCGTCGCGCCCCGCTCGGCCGTCGTGCAGCCCGGGCCGGTGCACACCGGGCTGACCCGCGATCCGGCCGCCGAGACGGCACGGTTGCTGGACCTCCTGGTGAGGTAATGGATCACACCCGCGCGGTGTGACGTTGACACCGCGTGCCAGGGCTTCTAGCGTCACGTCTACCGAAGGTACTAAGCGGTCGCTCACCGCGGAGGGGCTCCGCGAGCGGGCTCTCTCGATCAGTTCTCTCAAGGGCGAGGAGACACAGGAATGTCCACCACTGAGCAGCGGGTAGCCGTCGTCACCGGTGCGGCGCGCGGAATCGGCGCCGCCACCGCCGTACGCCTGGCCGCCGAGGGTCGCGCGGTCGCCGTCGTCGACCTCGACGAGGCCGCCTGCAAGGACACCGTCGAGAAGATCACCGCGGCCGGCGGCAAGGCGATCGCGGTCGGCGCCGACGTCTCCGACGAGGCCCAGGTCGCGGCCGCGATCGCACGGGTCGCCGAGGAGCTCGGGGCCCCGACGATCCTCGTGAACAACGCCGGTGTGCTCCGCGACAACCTGCTGTTCAAGATGTCCGCGTCGGACTGGGACACGGTCCTGAACGTGCACCTGCGCGGCTCGTTCCTGATGACCAAGGCCGTCCAGCAGCACATGGTCGAGGCCGGCTGGGGACGCGTGGTCAACCTGTCCTCCTCCTCGGCGCTCGGCAACCGCGGCCAGGCCAACTACTCCGCCGCCAAGGCCGGTCTGCAGGGCTTCACCAAGACCCTCGCCATCGAACTCGGCAAGTTCGGCATCACCGCCAACGCCGTCGCCCCCGGCTTCATCGCCACCGAGATGACCAAGGCCACCGCCGAGCGCGTCAAGATGGGCTTCGAGGAGTTCAAGGCCGCCGCCGCCACCCAGATCCCCGTGCAGCGCGTCGGCGAGCCCGAGGACATCGCCAACGCCATCGCCTTCTTCACGAACGAGGCGGCCGGCTTCGTCTCCGGCCAGGTCCTGTACGTGGCCGGCGGGCCGCTCGACTAGCGGGCAGCAGAGACCCATCGGGACTATCGAGGATCACAGACATGACTGAACTGCCCGAGCTGTCCGGCAAGGTAGCCGTCGTCACCGGCGCCAGCCGTGGCATCGGCTACGGCGTCGCCGAGGCGCTGATCGCCCGCGGCGACCGGGTCGCCATCACCGGCCGCAACGAGGAGGCCCTCAAGGAGGCCGTCGAGAGCCTCGGTTCCGAGCGGGTCATCGGCATCGCGGGCAAGGCGCACGACCTCGCCCACCAGGCCGAGGTCGTCGAACGCACCATGGAGGCCTTCGGCCGCGTCGACTACCTGGTCAACAACGCCGGCACCAACCCGGTGTTCGGCCCGATCGCCGACGTCGACCTGGACGTGGCCCGCAAGGTGTTCGAGACCAACGTGATCTCGGCGCTCGGCTTCGCCCAGAAGACCTGGCACGCCTGGCAGAAGGAGCACGGCGGCGCCATCGTCAACATCGCCTCCGTCGCCGGGCTCTCCGCCGCGCCGTTCATCGGCGCGTATGGCATCAGCAAGGCCGCGATGATCAACCTGACCCAGCAGCTGGCGCACGAGTACGCGCCCGGCGTCCGGGTCAACGCGATCGCCCCGGCCGTCGTCAAGACCAAGTTCGCCGAGGCCCTGTACGAGGGCCGGGAGGCGGAGGCCGCCGCGGGCTACCCGCTCAAGCGGCTCGGCGTGCCCTCCGACATCGGCGGCGCCGCGGCCTTCCTGACCTCGGAGCAGTCCGACTGGATCACCGGCCAGACGCTCGTCGTCGACGGCGGCATCTTCCTCAACGCCGGCGTCGCCTGACGACACCGCAGGTCGTCCGACCCGCCTCCGGGCGTCGTTTTCGTCACAGACATTCCGTCCCAGGAAAGACGAAACGGCGCCCGGACGGCTGTCCCCGATCCGCACCGCCAAATGACAACGTCGTCATAGCACATTCGATCAACGCCCGTGTTTCCGGGGTGGTTCCAGGCGCACAACGCTGCGGTATGGTCTGCCGCCGACCCCTGGTGCGGCGGATCGAGGAGTGTGCGCGTGTTCAACCGGAACCGAAGCCTGCGAAGAGCGGCTGCGGTCGCGTCGATATCCCTGGTGGCCGGCTGCGGCGTGTTCTCCGGCAGCAGTACGAGTGACAGCGGGCCGATCGTCGTGGGCACCACCAGCGCTCCCAGCACCCTGGACCCCGCCGGTTCCTGGGACGGCTCCTGGGAGCTGTTCCGGAACATCTACCAGACCCTGCTCGCCTACCCCAACGGCGCCACCACCCCCCAGCCCGACGCGGCCTCGAAGTGCGCCTTCACGGACTCCGGCAACCGCACCTACCGCTGCGAACTGCGCTCCGGCATGAAGTTCGCCGACGGCGACACCCTGGACGCCACGGCCGTCAAGTACTCCATCGACCGGATCCGGAACATCAACGCGCCCAGCGGCCCGGCCGGCCTGCTCGGCAGCCTCGACCGGGTGCAGGCGCTCGGCGACCGCGAGGTGGTCTTCCACCTCAAGAAGGCCGACGCCACCTTCCCGTTCGTGCTCGCCACCCCGGCCATGTCGATCGTCGACCCCGACGACTACCCGGCCCACTCGCTGCGCAAGGACCCCTCCGTGCACGGCTCCGGGCCGTACACGCTCAAGTCCTACGACGAGGGCAAGAAGGCCGAGCTGGTCCGCAACGACAACTACCAGGGCTTCGCCGACCGGCAGAACGGCGCGGTGACCATCCGCTACTTCCAGGACTCGGCCACCATGGTCAAGGCCCTGCGGTCCGGGGACATCGACGTCACCTACCGCGGCCTCGCCGCCTCCGACATCGTCGCCCTGCAGGCGCACCGGAACACGGACCTGCAGCTGATCGACGGCACCGGCACCGACATCAGCTACCTGGTGTTCAACCCCAAGGACCCGTGGGCCAAGCTGCCCGCCGTGCGCAAGGCCGTCGCCCAGCTCGTCGACCGCTCCGCGATCGCCCACACCGTGTACAAGGGCACCGTCGACCCGCTCTACTCCATGGTCCCGGCGGGCCTCACCGGACACACCACCGGCTTCTTCGACGACTACGGCGACCCCAGCACCTCCAAGGCCCGCAAGATGCTCGCCGACGCCGGCATCACCCAGCGGGTGCCGCTCACCTTCTGGTACACCACCGACCGGTACGGCTCCGAGACCGCCAGGATGTTCCAGCTGCTCAAGCAGCAACTGGACGAATCCGGGCTGTTCACCATCACCCTCAAGAGCCGTCCCTGGAAGACGTACGTCGTCGGCTACCAGAAGGGCGAGTACCCGGTGTTCGGGCGCGGCTGGTTCCCCGACTTCCCCGACGCCGACAACTTCATCGCCCCGTTCGTCGGCGAGCAGAACGCCCTCGGCACGCCCTACCCGTCGCCGGTGATCACCGGCAAGCTGCTGCCCCAGTCGCGCACCGAGAGCGACCGCGGCGAGGTCGTCAAGGACTTCGAGGAAGCCCAGCAGATCCTCGTCAACGACGCCCGGCTGATCCCGATCTGGCAGGGGCGGCAGTACGTCGCGGCCAGCGACGACGTCTCCGGCGGCGAACAGGCGCTCGACCCGTCGACGATCATGATGATGTGGGAGCTGCACCGCAAGACCAGCTGGTGAACCGGCGGTCCGGCACCCGTTGTCAGTGGTCGCCTGTAGGTTCTTCGTCATCGGCAGGAACCGCAAGTGACCGCAATTCGTGAGGACGTTGACGTGACCGACATCGCCATGCTGCCCGAGTCCTGGCGCGGGGTTCTGGGTGACGAGCTGCAGCAGCCCTACTTCAAGGAGCTGACCGAGTTCGTCGAGGAGGAGCGGGCGAACGGCCCCGTCTACCCGCCCCGCGAGGAGGTCTTCGCCGCGCTCGACGCCACCCCGTACGACCGGGTGAAGGTCCTGGTCCTCGGCCAGGACCCGTACCACGGCGAGGGCCAGGGCCACGGCCTGTGCTTCTCCGTCCAGCCCGGCGTGAAGATCCCGCCGTCGCTGCGGAACATCTACAAGGAGATGAAGGGCGAGCTGGGCTGGGAGGAGACGCCGGACAACGGCTACCTGATGCCGTGGGCCCAGCAGGGCGTGCTCCTGCTCAACGCGGTCCTCACCGTCCGCGCCGGTGAGGCCAACTCCCACAAGAACAAGGGCTGGGAGAAGTTCACGGACGCGGTCATCCGCGCGGTGGCCGAACGCCCCGACCCGGTGGTCTTCGTCCTGTGGGGCGGCTACGCCCAGAAGAAGCTCCGCCTCATCGACGAGACCCGGCACGTCGTCGTCCAGGGCGCCCACCCGTCCCCCCTCTCCGCCAAGAAGTTCTTCGGCTCCCACCCCTTCACCCAGATCAACGAGGCGGTAGCCGCCCAGGGCCACGAGCCCATCGACTGGCACATCCCCAACCTGGGCTGACAACCCGCGGGGGCATAACCCCCTAGGGGCGCGGGGAACTGCGCGACCAGCCCCCACCGGGCCCGCAGCCGCCCACCGGCCTGTGCCCCGACGGCGCCGCCTGACCACAAAACCAGGCGGCTCCACCTAACGTCGGCAGCACACAACCGGCCGACAGCCCGGAGGGCCTCGTGGCGGAGCGACAGGAGCGCACGGCACCCGACGCCGTGCTCACACGGATCGGCCAGGTGGTGATGCTGCACCACGCCGGGGACCGCGAGGAGGCCCGCCGCCGCCTCCTCGACCTGTGGGCGGAGATCGGCGAGCACGGCGCCCCGCTGCACCGCTGCACCCTGGCCCACTACCTGGCCGACACCCAGGACGACCCGGGCGACGAACTCGCCTGGGACCTGAGGGCGTTGTCGGCGGCGGACGAGGCCACGGACGGGACGGCGGACGGGACGGAGGGAGCCGCGGGGCTGCGCGGCTTCTACCCCTCCCTGCACCTCAACCTCGCCGCCGACTACGTCAAGCTCGGCCGCACCGAGGCCGCCCGCACCCACCTGCGCCGGGCCCGCGGCGCGTCCGACGCCCTCGGCGACGACGGCTACGGCGACGGGGTCCGGGCCGCCATCAGCAGACTGGCGCTACGGCTCGGCGAGAACGACGCCCCGGGCGGCGACTCCTGGGGCCCGCCACGGCAGCGCCCGAACTAGCGGGCGAACCAGCGGGCGGACCGGCGGGCGCACCACGGCCTCGGCTCGGCGGCTTCAGTGCCCGTACGTCTGCTCGCAGATCCGCGCCTGCGGACTGTCCGCGCGCCAGCCGCCGTACTGCTTGCCGAGGGCACAGACGTCCGGAGCCTTCGGTACGGAACCGGTGACGTCGGGGAGGTCGGTCCGCGGAGTGTGCGTGCGGTGCGGCTGAGGGTGCGGCGGGGTGGCGGCGCGTGCGGCCGGCTGCCGGTGGTGGGCCGGGGGAGGGGGCGGTGCGGGAGTGTGCGGCGGGGCGGCCGAGGGGTGCGTCGGGGGCCGGGACGGGCCGACCATCTCCAGGGCCTCCTTGACCGGCGCCTGGACCACCTTCGGCTCGGCGCTGCCGTCCGGACGGGGCACCGACGGCAGCGAGGGCGCCGTCCCCGGCGGGGGGCCCGGCGCCGCCGGACGCTGGACCGTCACACAGCCGGAGAGGGCCGAGACGGCCACGGTGACCAGGAGCGCTGCGGTGGTGGTCGTTCGATGCACCCGCGCAACTCTGCTGGCTGGGCGCGGGCGTTGACACCGCCGACAGGAGTTTGGTGCCCCGCACGGGTGATCTCGTGCCCCGTACGGGGGACGGGCGGGTGCCAGGCTGACGTCAGTCGCCGGTGGCGCCGTCGATCCGCTCCCGGATCAGGTCGGCGTGGCCGTTGTGCCGGGCGTACTCCTCGATCATGTGCGTGTGGATCCAGCGCAGGTTGAACTGCTCTCCGGTGCGGTGATGGCGGCCCTTGGAGAGGTCGTCGAGGCCGAAGCCGGCCGCGGCGCGCCGGGCGGCCTCGATCTCGGCCTGCCACTGCGCGTACGCCTCCTGCCAGGTGTCCGCCTCGGTGAGGTGGAAGTCGCCGTCCGGATCCTCGTCGCTCCAGTGGAGCGACGGCGCCGCCTCGTCGGCGAGGACCCTGCGGTACCAGGACCGCTCCACGTCGGCCATGTGCCGCACCAGCCCCATCAGGGACAGCGGGGACGGCTCCACGGAGGCGGTCCTGAGCTGGGCGTCGGTCAGGCCCTCGCACTTCACCGCGAGGGTCTGCCGGTGGAACTCCAACCAGCCTTCCAGCATGGTGCGTTCGTCGGCGTCGATGGCGGGCGCATGGCGTTCGGTCGTCATGCCCCGCATCCTTGCCGAGCCCGCTCGATGCCACCACGGATTTTCGGCGCCGTATGCTTCGGGACAGGCACGCGTAGGCAACCGCTAGGGGAGCGCCAGTGAAGGTCGGCTGCATCGGACTCGGCGACATCGCGCAGAAGGCGTATCTGCCGGTCCTGGGCACGCGGCCGGGGCTCGAACTCCACCTCCAGACCCGCACCCCGGCCACCCTGGACCGGGTCGCCGACAGCCTCCACCTGCCCGCCGGCCGGCGCCACCTCACCCTCGACGACCTGCTCGCCCAGGACCTCGACGCCGCCTTCGTGCACGCGCCCACCGGCGCCCACCCCGAGATCGTCACGCGGCTGCTGGAGGCCGGCGTACCGACGTACGTCGACAAGCCGCTCGCGTACCGGCTGGCCGACTCCGAGCGGCTCGTGACGCTCGCCGAGGCCCGGAACGTGTCGCTGGCCGTCGGCTTCAACCGGCGCCACGCCCCCGGCTACGTCCAGTGCGCCGACCATCCGCGCGAGCTGATCCTGATGCAGAAGAACCGCATCGGGCTGCCCGAGGAACCGCGCACGATGATCCTCGACGACTTCATCCACGTCGTCGACACCCTGCGCTTCCTCGCCCCCGGCCCGGTCGACGACGTCACCGTCCGGGCCCGGGTCGCCGACGGTCTGCTGCACCACGTGGTGCTCCAGCTGTCCGGGGACGGCTTCACCGCGCTCGGGGTGATGAACCGGCTGAGCGGCTCGGCCGAGGAGATCCTGGAGGTCTCCGGGCAGGACACCAAGCGCCAGGTCGTCAACCTCTCCGAGGTGATCGACCACAAGGGGCAGCCGACGGTCCGCCGGCGCGGCGACTGGGTGCCGGTCGCCCGGCAGCGCGGCATCGAACAGGCGGTGCTCGCCTTCCTCGACGCCGTCCGTGCCGGCAAGGTGCTCAGCGCCCGGGACGCACTGGCGACCCATGAGCTGTGCGAGCAGGTGGTACGAGAGGTGCGCCAGCACCCCGGCGCAGCCTGACCGTCCGCAGCCCCTCGGACAGGCAGTAGACCGCAAGGACCAGCAGCGCGCCGTCCACCGGCCAGTCGCCGTAGCGCACGAACGGCGTGACACCGCGGGCGATCGGCACGGTGTAGACCTGTGCCGTGCTCGCGTCCGTGCCGAGCCACGGGCCCACCCGTTCCCCGCTAGGGCCGTACACGGCGGAGACTCCGGTCAGGGTGGCGTGCACCATCGTGCGGCCGGTCTCGGCGGCCCGCAGCGCGGCCAGCGAGGCGTGCTGCTCGGGGGCCCAGCTGTGCTGGAACGACGAGGTCGAGGACTGGCCTATCAGCACCTGGGCGCCGTCCTGGGCGAGGTGCCGGCTCATGTCGGGGAAGGCCGTCTCGAAGCAGACCAGCGGGCCGACCCGCAGCCCGTGGCCGACGTTCATCACCACCTGCTCGGTGCCGCGCCGCCGGTCCTCGCCGGCCGCCTTGCCGACCGAGGTGGCCCAGCCGAACAGCGAGCGGGCCGGTATGTACTCGCCGAACGGGACCAGCCGCATCTTGTCGTACCGCTCGCCGGTCGGGCCGTCCGGGCCCACCAGGATGGAGCTCTTGTAGATGCCGGGCCGGTCGGAGCGCCGGGCGTCGACGTTGACCAGGATGTCCGCGCCGGTCTCCCGGGAGAGGACCGCGATCCGCCGTGCGAGATCGGGCCGGTCCCCGAGGTCGTACCCGACGCTGCTCTCGCCCCACACGATCAGGTCCGGATGCTGTCCGGCCAGCTGCCTGGTCAGCTGCTCCTCCCGGTCGAACCGCCGGTCGCCGCTGTCGCCGCCGTCGACGACGCCGGGCTGTACGACGGCGATCCGGACGTGCCCGTCGACGTCCGGGCGCGGTGCCCACACCCAGGCGGCGGAGGTCGCGGCGGCCGTGGCCACCAGGGAGGCGACCGCCGGTGCCCGCGCCTCGCGCACGGAGACGAGCACGGCCACGGCCACGTTGACGGCCACCACCAGGAAGCTCAGCAGCCACACCCCGCCGACGGAGGCCAGCCGCAGCGCCGGCGTCACCTGCCACTGGGTCGCGCCGAGCATGCCCCAGGGCCCGCCGAGCCCCTGCCAGGACCGCACCAGCTCCACCATCAGCCAGCCCGACGGCAGCACCAGCACCGCGACCGCGGCCCGGGCCGGCGACGGCTCCCCGCCCAGCAGCCGGTGCGTCAGCCAGCCCCAGGGCGCCCAGAGCAGGCTCAGCAGCCCGGCGATCAGGAAGATGAAGACGTGCAGGCTCGGCAGCAGCCAGCTGTGCACCGCCACCATGAACCCGAACCCGCCGCACCAGCCGTCGTAGGCCGCCCGCCGCCCGGTCGGCGCCGAGCGGGCCAGCAGCAGCCAGGGAACCAGCGCGACATACGCCAGCCACCACAGCGACGGCGCCGGGAAGGCCAGGACCGGCAGCGCGCCCGCCAGCGCCCCGGCGCAGGAACGCCGCCAGGGGGAGGTGAGCCAGCGCTCGACGGTCCTCATGCGTCGCCTCCTGCCCGCGGGTCCTTCCAGTGTGCGGGACCGGGCGGGATCTCCGACAGGGGGCACGGGAGCGGGCTCAGTCGGTCAGGGCGGCCGTGCGCTCGGTCATCTTCCGCCACTTCTCCTCGACGACCACCCGGCGCAGCCGCCAGCCGTCCCGGGTGCGCAGCAGCGCGAAGGAGTAGCGGCCGCCGCACACGAAGTCGGGGGCGGTGGAGACGCCGTCGCCGCCGGCGAAGCGCATGGGGTTGATGTAGTCGGCCTGGACCTGGGCGCTGTCGCCGGTGTCGTGCTCCAGCACCCCGAACCGCGTCCGGCGGTTGACGATCAGATGCTGGCGCATCGCGAACAGCGCGAGGTTCTCGGCGAGCCACCCGGAGATCTGCTCCGCGTCCCCCTCGATCCCGCCGGCGGACCGGTAGTCGGCCCGCCCGTCCGCGGCGAACAGTCCGCGGTACGCGGCCCAGTCACCGTCGTCCACGGCCACCGCGTACTGGGTGACCACCTCGTCCACGGCCAGCCGGTCCATCACGGTCGCGAGCTCCACACGCTGCGTCATCGGCACAGTGTTGGGCACGGCGCGGGCCGAGCCAAGGGGTACGGGCGATTTTCGGGAGGTGTTCGATCTCGGCCGCGGACAACACACCGCGGTCACTTGGCAGCGGTCGGCACCTTGCCGAGCTTCTTCAGCTGTGCCCTGATGACCGCCTCCGGCACGGCGGCCGACTCCTCGCCACCCGGCCCGCCGGGGCGGTTGAAGGTGGTGAACATGGCGACCGTCGCGCCCTGGCGGACCGCCACCACCGCGTACGGCACCCGCACCGGCTCCTCGTCCGCGCTGCCGGCGGCCAGTTGGGTCAGCCGCAGGGACACGGACTCGTCGCCGTAGCCGGGGTCGGGCCGGACCTGGACCTCGGCGTAGTCGAAGTCCACCAGGACGTCCTTGAAGGTCCCGCACCGCTCGGCGGCCGTCCGCAACGCGTCGATCACCCGCTCCGCGTCTCCGGAGCCGTGCGACGAAAGGGTCAGGTGCGCACTCGGTCCGTGCGCCGTCGAGGAGACGATCCGGGCGGTACGCGCGGTGGCGGCGAAACCGCTGCTGCCGCCCACCGCCTGGACGGCGGGGGCGCATTCGGCGGGCTCCGCCGTCTTGCGGGACGCGGAGGTGGCCGCCAGGTCCCGCCGCACCTCGTACCCGTCGAGATCCGTGCCCGTGAGCGTCGCCCGCTCCAGTGCCGCCTTGCTCAACGGCTCGGCCGAGGTGCCCTCCTGGGCGTCCTGCCCCGTTCCGCAAGCGGCGAGCACCCACGCCAGCGAGGTCATGACCATGGCCATCGCACTGCCGGCACGTCTTCGGCGAACCACTGTTTCCCCACCCGTTCGTTTCCGGAACGCGAGCCCGCGATCCCGGCTCGGAGCATCGAGCAGCAGAGTAGATCGTCGGACGGGGAGGCGAACCGGGTTTTCGCGGACGCCCGGGAGGAGCCGGCTGCCCTCCTCGTCTCCGGGGGCTCGGGCGCCGGCGGTCGTAGGATCTTGGTCCGGTCCGCATTCAGGAGGTTCGCATGACACGTCCCGTCACGGTCGTCACCGGCGGCAGCCGGGGGATCGGCGCCGCGACCTGTCTGCGGCTCGCGGCCGACGGACACGATCTGGTGATCGGGTACCGCCGGGACGCCGACGCCGCCGAGACGGTCGCGGAGGGGGTGCGGAAGGCCGGGGCGCGCGGTGTCGTCGTACCGGTGGACACGGCCGTGGAGGCCGAGGTGGAGCGGCTCTTCGACACGGCGGAGGAGCGGCTCGGGCCGGTCTCGGGGCTGGTGAACAACGCGGCCGTGACCGGCCCGTTCGGGCGGCTGGTGGATGCCGGGACCGCGGATCTGCGGCGGGTCGTGGAGGTCAACCTGCTGGGCACGCTGCTGTGTTCGCGGCGGGCGGCGCGGCTGATGGCGGCGCGGGGGAGCGGGGCGATCGTGAACGTGTCCTCGGCGGCGGCCACGCTCGGCAGCCCCGGCGAGTACGTCCACTACGCGGCGACCAAGGCGGCCGTGGACGCGCTCACCGTGGGCCTCGCCAAGGAACTCGGCCCGGACGGTGTGCGGGTGAACGCGGTGGCGCCCGGCGTGATCGAGACGGAGATCCACGCGGCGATGGGCGACCCCGGCCGGGCCGAACGGGTCGGCGCCGGCACCCCGTTGGGCCGCGCCGGGAGGCCGGAGGAGATCGCCGGCGCCATCGCCTGGCTGCTGTCGCCCGAGGCCTCCTACACGACGGGCGCGGTGCTGCGGGTCTCCGGCGGGCGCTGAACCCGGCGCCGGGTCAGGCCGCCTCGATGATCCGCTCGCGGATCGCCTCGGCCCACTCGACCACCAACAGCTCGTACTCCGCCCGCTCCTGGGCCGACAGAGTTCCGCCCGCACGCAGCCACAGCGCCCGGATGTGCTCGTTGACCTCGGCAGCAGACCGCGCGGAACCAGGGGTTCGGGAATCGGGGGACATACGGAACAGCGTAGGGGCAAGAACTGACGGTGCGCTACCGGGCCACTACGCAGACCGTATGGGGTTGGTCACGGGCGATACGGCGGGCGGGCGGCCGAGCCCCGGCATTTGCCGGACGGGTGGTCACGGCACGGACCCGGCCCTGGGCCCCTGGGCAGGCCTTCGCTCTCGCCGGAGCCGATTCGGCGGCCCGACGCCCGGGAGAACGGGGGGATTTCGGGGTTGGCCGAGATACGGCGCCCGGGCCGGACTCACGCCGTGTGCGCCGCGGAGGCGAGCAGGGCCAGCTTCTCCGCGCTGTCGCTGCCCGGGTCCGGGTGGTAGACGACGAGCGTCTGGCCGGCCGTGCCGCTGACGCCCAGCCGCTCCCGGTGCAGCCGGAGCCGGCCGACCTGAGGGTGGTCCAGGCACTTGGCGGCGCCCTCGCAGGCGGCCACGTCGTGACGGGCCCAGAGGCGGCTGAACTCTGGGCTGGCGAGGCAGAGTTCACCGATCAGGTCGATGACGCGGGGATCGTCCGCGTCGGTCCCGACGGAGCGGCGGAAACCGGCGACCATGCCCGCCCCGGCGTTCTCCCAGTCCGGGTGCAGGGCCTGCTCGGCGGGGTCGAGGAAGGTGTCCCGCAGCCGGTTGGCGCCCACCGTGAGACGGGGTGACAGGGCGGTCGCCAGGGCGTTGACGGCGAGCACGTCGAAGTAGCGGCCCTCGACGACGGCGGGGAGCGGCAGCGTGGCGACGAGCTGGGCGATGCCGGGCGGGACGGTCTCCCCGCGGGCACGGCGGCGCCGCCGGGGCCTTCCGGTGCCCGGACCGGCCAGGCCGAGCAGGTACGCCGTCGCGTTCTCGTCGAGCAGCAGCACGCGGGCCAGGGACTCCAGGACCTGTACGGACGGATTGCGGTCGCGGCCCTGTTCCAGGCGCAGGTAGTAGTCGGCGCTGATCCCGGCCAGCATCGCGACCTCCTCCCGGCGCAGGCCCGGCACCCGCCGTGTCCCGAGCACGGGGAGGCCGGCCTGCTCGGGCGTGACGAGCTCGCGGCGGGCCCGTACGTAGGCGCCCAGCAGGTTCGGTGCGTCGGTCATCCCGCCACGGTAGTCCGGGCCGCCGCGCCCGTGCCTGGTCCTGTCACCCCCAGGATCACCGGGGCTCTGCCGCGGCCGGAGCCGGGCCGCGAGCGTTGTCGGCGACAGCCGCGAACGATCCGAGGAGCACGATCATGTCGACGTATCTGCTGGTGCACGGCGCCTGGCACAGCGGGGAGTGCTGGGAGCGGGTGGTCCCGCTGCTGACCGGGGCCGGGCACCGGGTGTACGCGCCCTCCCTGACGGGACACGGCGACAAGGCCCGGCTGCTCGGGCCCGACGTCGGCCTGGACACCCATGTGGACGACATCGTCCGACTGATCACGGACGAGGACCTCGACGACGTCGTCCTCGTGGGGCACAGCTACGCGGGGCTGGTCGTCTCGGCCGCCGCCAACCGGGTCCCCGGCCGGATCGGCCACCTCGTCTACCTCGACGCGATGGTCCCGGAGCACGGCGAGAGCGCCGCCGACATCCAGCCGGTGACCCGGGCCCTGATCGAGCGCACCCTGGCCTCCGGCGACGGCTGGCGGGTCCCGCCGCTGCCCGAACTCCCGCCGCCGTACGGCCTGTTCGGGGTCACCGATCCGGCGGACCTGGCGTGGCTGCGCACGATGCTCACCGACCACGCGGTGCGCTGCCTCCAGCAGCCGGTACGGCTGGACGACCCGGCCGTGCGCGCGATCCCCAGGACCCACATCCACTGCGTGGCCGCCGTACCGGAGGGCGTCGTCCGCCGCCCGGTGCCCGCGGAAGAGCGGGTGTGGGAACTCCCGACCGGCCACGACAGCATGATCACCATGCCGGCCGAGCTCACCGAGCTGCTGCTCAAGATCGCCTGAGCGCCGGAGAACCCGCCGAAGGACGCGCTCCGACCGGGCTAGCTCGCCGACTCCGCCGCGTGCGGGCTCAGCACGTCCGCCGAGACCAGGGCGATGATGACGATGCCGAGGGCGACGCGGTACCAGACGAAGGGCATGAAGCTCTTGTTGGAGATCCACTTCATGAACCAGGCGATGACCGCGTACCCGGAGACGAAGGCGATCACCGTCGCGAAGAGGGTCGGGCCCCAGTCCACATGCCCCTGGCCCACCGAGTCCTTGACCTCGAAGGCGCCGGAGGCGAGCACCGCCGGGATGGCGAGGAGGAAGGAGTAGCGGGCCGCCGCCTCGCGCTTGTAGCCCATGAACAGGCCGCCGCTGATGGTGGCGCCGGAGCGGGAGACGCCGGGGATCAGGGCGCAGGCCTGGCAGAGGCCGAAGACCAGGCCGTCCTTGATACTGAGGTTCTCCAGGGTCTTGCGCTGCTTGGGCGCCCGGTGCTTGCCGCCCGTCTCGTCGCGGGCGGCGAGCCGGTCGGCTATGCCGATGACGACGCCGACGACGATCAGCATCGTCGCCGTGATCCGCAGATCGCGGAACGGGCCCTCGATCTGGTCCTTGAGCGTCACACCCAGCAGGCCGATCGGGATCGAGCCGACGATCACCAGCCAGCCCATCTGGGCGTCGTGGTCCGACCGCATCGCCTTGTCGAACAGCGACCGGAACCAGGCGGAGATGATCCGCCCGATGTCCTTGCGGAAGTAGATCAGGACGGCGGTCTCCGTGCCGATCTGGGTGATCGCCGTGAAGGCCGCGCCCGGGTCCTCCCAGCCGGAGAAGGCCGCGGTCAGCCGCAGATGCGCGCTGGAGGAGACGGGCAGGAACTCGGTCAGCCCCTGGACGAGTCCGAGGATCAGCGATTCAAACCAAGACATGAAGGTACGGCGTCCCAGGGGTGAGGGGGCGGCTGGAGGTCGCGGCGGCGCGCGTGATCATGCGTGTGCAACGGCAGCGTAGCGGGCCCGGATGACAGCCCGGACACAGGGGTTGGGCAGGCGGACCCGGGGCAGGGGCGGGCGGGAGAGCGGGTCGGGGGCGGGTGGGGAGCGGGTGGGGACCGCCCGGGGAGCGGCCGGGGAGGTCGCCATGATCCGCCGGACATCCGAGGGGGTGTTGACCGGTTGAGGTGCCGCCGCTTACGTTTCTGCAGGAGAAAGCGCTTGCTCCCGCACATCGGGGTGCGTGTGCGGCGCACGTCGGGCGGTGGTTCGCACCCATCGTCGGTACACGCCCCGAGGAGTGCTGATCACGTCCATGCCCCGCTCGCCCCGCTCCCCAGCCCCCTTCACCGGCCGGCGCATCCGGGCCGCCGTCGTCGGCGCCGGCGCCATCGGCCGCGGTTCGCACCTGCCCGCGCTCGCCCGGCTGGCCGCGGAGGGCGAGACCGAGGTCGTCGCCGCCGTCGACATCGATGCCGACGCCGTCGGGGAGTTCTGCGCCGAGGCGGGCATTCCGCACGCCTACACCGACCTGGACCGGATGCTCGACGAGCAGCGGCCCGACCTGGTCACCATCGGCACCCCGCCCACCCTGCACAAGGCGCAGACGCTGGCCGCGCTGCGGGCCGGTGCCTGGGTGTGGTGCGAGAAGCCGCCCGTGCCGTCGCTGGCCGACTTCGACGCGGTCGAGGCCGAGGAGGGCACCGACGGCGGGCCGTACGCCTCGATCGTCTTCCAGCACCGCTTCGGCTCCGCCGCCACCCATGTGCGCCGGCTGCTCGCCGAGGGGGCGCTGGGCCGCCCGCTGGTGGCCCACTGCCAGACCACCTGGTACCGCGACACCGCTTACTACGCCGTGCCCTGGCGGGGCCGCTGGGCGACGGAGGGCGGCGGCCCGGCCATGGGCCACGGCATCCACCAGATGGATCTGCTCCTCGACCTGCTGGGGCCGTGGAGCGAGGTGCGGGCCATGGCCGCCCGGCTGGTGCACGACGTGGAGACCGAGGACGTCTCCACCGCCCTGGTCCGGTTCGCGAACGGCGCCCTGGCGACCGTCGTGAACAGCGTGCTCAGCCCCGACGAGGTGAGCCGCATCCGGATCGACTGCGAGCGCGCCACCGTCGAGCTGACCCACCTCTACGGCCACAGCAACGAGAACTGGCGCATCACCCCCGCCCCCGGTGTCCCCGCCGAGGAGGCCGCGGCCTGGCAGGACTTCGGCCCGGACGTGCCCAGCTCGCACCTGGCCCAGCTGCGCGAGCTGATCGCCGGCATGCGGGCGGGGGAGCGGCCGCGCAGCAGCGGCCCCGACGGGCGCACCAGCCTGGAGCTGATCACCGCGCTGTACAAGTCGGCGTTCACCGACACGACCGTGCGCGCGGGCGGGATCGGTCCGGGTGATCCTTATTACACGGCCCTGCACGGGGGCGCCCCGGGCTGGGCGCCGGTCGAGCGCGAGGAGGTGTCCGCGTGAGCGGCGAGCTGCGGATCACGCACGCCCACGGCGACCGGGTCACGGTGACCGAGCCGGTCACCGGGGTGCAACTCTTCACGTACGTGTACCGCCCCGAGGCGGCCTGGGAGGCGCCGCGGCCCTACCTGCACCCGGTCCGCACCCTCGCCGGGGACGTCGTCACCGACTACCGGCCCAACGACCACCGCTGGCACAAGGGCCTCTCCCTGACCGCCTCGCACCTGTCCGGCGCCAATCTGTGGGGCGGCAACTCCTATGTCCACGGCCAGGGTTACGTCGCCATCCCGGAGCGCGTCGGCTCGATGCGCCACCTCGGCTTCGACGAACTGTCCTCGGCTCAGGGGCGGCTCGTCATCGCGGAACGGCTGAGCTGGCATCCGTACGACGGCTCGCTGTGGGCGGACGAGCGGCGCCGCATCGAGGTCCACGACGTCGACCCCGACTCCGGCTCCTGGGCGCTGACCTGGGACAGCGCGATCACCAACCGCCGTGGCGAGCCGCTCCTGTTCGGCAGCCCGACCACCGCCGGTCGCGAACAGGCGGGTTACACCGGCCTGTTCTGGCGCGGCCCGCGCGCCTTCCGGGACGGCCGGATCATCGGCCCGGACGGGGAGGGCCCGGAGCTGATGGGTTCCCAGTCCCCCTGGCTGGCCCTCTCCGGCGAGCACGACGGCGCCGACGGCCATGCCACCGTCGTCTTCGAACACGCCCCGGAGAACGACCACTCGGGCACGGCCGGTACCCATCCCGCCCACTGGTTCGTGCGCAACGACCCGTTCGCCGGCATCGCCCCCTCCTGGGCCTTTCACGACGAACTCGAACTGGCCCCCGGCGACACCCTGCACCGCCGCTACCGGGTGGTCTTCGCGAACGGCGCCTGGGAGCGCGCGGACATCGCCAAGTACCTGGAGGCGCATCCGTGGTGAACGGCGGGGAGTTCGCGTTCGCGGGCCTGCCGGGCGGGGTCGCGGTCTCCCGCCTGTGCGTGTACGACTGGCCCGCCGCCGACGGCGTGCGCGGCGGAACTCCCCATCTGCACCTGGCCTGTTCGGAGGCGTACGTCGTCACCGGCGGCCGGGGTGCGGTACAGACGCTCACCACCTCCGGGTACGAGGTCACGCCCCTGGTGCCCGGCACGGTCGCCTGGTTCACGCCGGGCACCGTCCACCGCCTCGTCAACGAGGACGACCTGCGCATCACCGTGCTGATGCAGAACAGCGGACTCCCGGAGGCCGGGGACGCCGTGCTGACGCTGCCGCCGGAGTACCTGACCGACCCGGCGGCCTACGCGGCGGCGACCACCGTCCCGGCCGACGCGCCGGAGGCCGAGCGGGAGCGGTTCGCCCGCGCCCGCCGCGACCTCGCCCTGGAGGGCTACCGCGCCCTGCGCGAGGCCGCCGGACCGGAGCCGCTGGCCGCCTTCCACCGGGCCGCCGCGGCGCTCGTACGGCCCCGGCTCGACGAGTGGCGCGAGCGCTGGCTGCGCGGCGCGCGGGCCGCCGCCGCGGCCACGGGGGAGCAGCTCGACCGCCTCGGACGGGGCGATGTCACGCACCTGGCCGAGGCCGTCGTACAGGCCGAACAGCCCTTTGAGCAGGGCCGGTTCGGGATGTGCGGGCGGCTCGACGTGTACCGGCAGGGGCAGTAGGGCCGGGTTACGGGGCGGTCGGGCCGGCGACGGTCCAGCCGGGGGACTGCGGGTGGGCCGTCAGGTCCGCGTGGCGGACCTGGTCGCCGCAGGCCGCGCAGGTGACGACCGGGGTGAGGGTCTTCCCGCAGCTGTGCTCGATCACCATGGGGCGGTCGCCCTCCTGGCGGAGGTGGCGGTCGCCCCAGGCCATGAGGGTCATCAGGACCGGCTCCAGTTCGAGGCCCGCCGGGGTGGGCCGGTACTCGAAGCGCTGCGGGCGCTCGCTGTAGACGCGCCTGGTGAGGATCCCGGCGTCGACGAGCCGGCGCAGCCGGGTGGCCAGGATGTCGCGCGGGGCGCCGATGTTGCGTACCAGCTGGTCGAAGCGGCCGTTGCCCAGGAACACCTCCCGCAGCACCAGCAGCGAGTGCTTCTCCCCGACCAGTGCCAGGGCGTCGGCGATCGAGCAGGGTCGGGGATCCTTCGGGGCGGCCATGCCTGCCAGTCTAGAGGCTTTTCCTGGATGGGTTTGATTTTCCAACCCTTCGGGTTACAGTGGGTTCGGATTTCCTACTCACCGGTAGTCAACACTGGCAATCGAGGTCCCGTGATGCGTGACGCAGTCATCGTCGAAGCCGTACGCACTCCTGTCGGGAAGGGCAAGCCGAACGGCTCCCTGGCACACGTCCACCCCGTCGAACTCCTCGCCCACACCCTGCGCACCCTCGTCGAGCGCTCCGGCGTCGACCCGGCCCTCATCGACGACGTCATCGGCGGCACCGTCGACCAGGTCGGCGAGCAGGCCATGAACACCACCCGGTACGCCGTGCTCTCGGCGGGCTTCCCGGAGACCGTGCCCGCGACCACCGTCGACCGGCAGTGCGGCTCCTCCCAGCAGGCCGTGCACTTCGCGGCGCAGGGCGTCATGTCCGGCGCCTACGACATCGTCGTGGCCTGCGGGGTCGAGTCGATGAGCCGGGTGCCCATGTGGTCCAACGTGCCGGCCGGCCAGGACCCCTTCGGTCCCGGAGTCGCCGCGCGCTACCCGGAGGGCCTCGTGCCGCAGGGCATCAGTGCCGAACTCATCGCCGCCAAGTGGTCGCTCTCGCGGGCGGAGCTGGACGCGTTCGCGGTCTCCTCGCACCAGCGGGCGGC
This sequence comes from Streptomyces sp. NPDC048288, assembly GCF_043201555.1. Taxonomy (NCBI): domain Bacteria; kingdom Bacillati; phylum Actinomycetota; class Actinomycetes; order Kitasatosporales; family Streptomycetaceae; genus Streptomyces; species Streptomyces sp. NPDC048288. The sequence continues at coordinate 232,900 of NZ_JBICZD010000012.1, read as the reverse complement.
GGCCGCGTGGGAGGCGGGGCGGTTCGACGCGGAGGTGGCGCCGCTGGACGGGGTGAGCCGGGACGAGTCCGTACGGCCCGGGACCACCGCCGAGATCCTCGCCGGGCTCAGGCCCGCCTACTACGACCCCGGGTTCGCCGAGCGCTTCCCGCAGATCGAGTGGAACGTCACGGCGGGCAACGCGAGCCCGGTCAACGACGGGGCCTCCGCCGTGCTGATCATGGCCGGGGAGACCGCGGAGCGGCTCGGGCTGCGGCCGCTGGCCCGGCTGCACGCGTTCGCCGTGACCGGCTCCGACCCCTTGCTGATGCTGACCGGGGTGATCCCGGCGACGGAGAAGGTGCTGCGGCGGGCCGGGCTCACGGTGGGAGACATCGACCTCTTCGAGGTGAACGAGGCGTTCTCCAGTGTGGTGCTGGCCTGGCGGCAGGAGACGGGGGCCGACCTGGCGAAGGTGAACGTGCACGGTGGGGCGATCGCGTTGGGGCATCCGCTGGGGGCGAGCGGGACCCGGCTGACCACGACGCTGGTGCATGCCCTGCGGGAGCGCGGGGCGCGGTACGGGCTGCAGACCATGTGCGAGGCGGGCGGGTTGGCGAACGCGATGATTCTGGAGGCGGTTCGGTAGGGGGTGCTGTGCGCCTAAGGAGGGGCCGCGTTGTGTTGTTGTGCGGCTGCTGCGCCGTGGGGGCTGGTCGCGCAGTTCCCCGCGCCCCTGGCGGGGCGCTGTGGTTGGCGGATGCTCAGGAGGCGCGGTCTATTTCGCTCGCAGGTGGTGGCGTTTGCGCCAGGCGACCACTGCGCCGGCGACCGCGGGGATGACGATGGCGGCGACGGAGATCAGGAAGACCGGGGACGTCGGTGTCGAGGCTCGGGCGCCTGCGACGACATAGGCGGCCACGTTCGGGATCGAACCCAGGCCCGTGGCGAGCAGGTACGGGGCGTAGCGCATGCGGGAGACGGCGGCGGCGTAGTTGGCGGCCCAGAAGGGGACACCGGGGAAGAGGCGTACCGCCAGCATCGAGCGGAAGCCGTGCTTGCTGAACTGGTGGTCGGCGGCCTTCAGCAACCGGCCGCGCAGCAGCGGGCGCAGCGCCTCCTGGCCGAGCATCCGGCCGAGCGCGAAGGAGAGCCAGGCGCCGAGCAGGGTGCCCGCCATGGCCGCGCCCATGCCCAGTGCGGAGCCGAACAGCGCGCCGGCCGCGAGGTTCAGGATCGGCCGGGGCACGAACGCCACCGTGATCAGGCCGTACGCCACGGCGAAGATCACCACCGCGGTGGTGCCCTCGACCTGCGGTGGCCAGCCCCGGGTCATCAGTCTCTGCGGCTCGAAGAGCAGCACCGACGCCCCGGCCGCCGCGAGCAGGGCGACGAGCAGGGCCAGTCGCGACCACGGCGACAGCAGCACCCGGGTGCAGCGTGCGGTGAAGTTCACCGGAGCGGGCAGGACAAGGGGCAGCTCCTTGGCGGCGGCCGGGGGAGCGGCCGTGGCGGTGCCAGAGCGGTTGGCATCGAGCATTCGGTGACAGTAACCGAAGCCGATGTGTGATCGCCGTATGGATGCTGTCCATTGGGCGAACCGGCGCCGGAGAAAACCGTTCGACGTGGGGCGACGCGTCGGCAATGATCTGCGTCATGTTCCGGTTCGCCTTCCTCGTCGCAGCATCCGCAGTCGCGGATGCGCCGAAGGCTGCCGTCCCCGTTCTCACGGCCGCTGTCGACGGCGCCCGAAGCTGACCCTCCCCGGATCGCCCGGCGGACCCCGCAGGGGGAGGGTCGGCGGATCACCCGGGGTCCCCGCGTCCCGCCCTGACGGGACGCATCACCGCAGTTCAGGCTTTGAGGTAGAGCCATGCCCAAGACGGCATACGTCCGCACCAAACCGCATCTCAACATCGGCACGATGGGCCACGTCGACCACGGCAAGACGACCCTGACCGCCGCCATCACCAAGGTCCTCGCCGAGCGCGGCACCGGCACGTTCGTGCCGTTCGACCGCATCGACCGGGCCCCCGAGGAGGCACTGCGCGGCATCACCATCAACATCGCGCACGTCGAGTACGAGACCGACACCCGGCATTACGCCCACGTGGACATGCCGGGCCATGCCGACTACGTCAAGAACATGGTCACCGGTGCCGCGCAGCTGGACGGGGCGATCCTCGTCGTCTCCGCGCTCGACGGGATCATGCCGCAGACCGCCGAACACGTGCTGCTCGCCCGGCAGGTGGGCGTCGACCACATCGTGGTCGCGCTCAACAAGGCCGACGCGGGCGACGAGGAACTCACCGACCTCGTGGAGCTGGAGGTCCGGGAGCTGCTGACCGCGCAGGGGTACGGCGGTGACTCCGTGCCCGTCGTACGGGTCTCCGGGCTCAAGGCCCTGGAGGGGGACCCGCGGTGGACGGCGTCCATCGAGGCCCTGCTGGACGCGGTGGACACGTACGTGCCCATGCCGGAGCGGTACCTGGACGCGCCGTTCCTGCTGCCGGTGGAGAACGTGCTCACCATCACCGGGCGGGGCACGGTCGTGACCGGGGCCGTGGAGCGGGGGACCGTGCGGGTCGGGGACCGGGTGGAGGTGCTCGGCGCGGACGTCGAGACCGTCGTCACCGGGCTGGAGACCTTCGGGAAGCCGATGGACGAGGCGCAGGCCGGGGACAACGTGGCGCTGCTGCTGCGGGGCGTGCCCCGGGACGCGGTGCGGCGGGGGCATGTCGTGGCGGCGCCGGGGAGCGTGGTGCCGGCCCGGCGGTTCTCGGCGCGGGTGTACGTGCTGTCCGGGCGCGAAGGGGGTCGTACGACTCCGGTCTCGACCGGGTACCGGCCGCAGTTCTACATCCGTACGGCGGATGTGGTCGGGGACGTCGACCTCGGCGAGGTGGCGGTCGCCCGGCCCGGGGACACGGTGGAGCTGACCGTGGAGCTGGGGAGGGCGGTGCCGCTGGAGGCGGGGCTCGGGTTCGCCATCCGTGAGGGTGGCAGGACCGTGGGGGCGGGGACCGTGACCGCGGTGGAGTGAGGTCGCGGTGGGTGGGGGACTGCGGGCCGGTGGGGGCCGGTCGCGCAGTTCCCCGCGCCCCTTTCGGGGCGCTGGTGTCGCCGTCGGACAGTGCGCGCCGCGCCTCTTGGGGAGGGCGACAATGGTGTCGTGAGTGAATCCATACCCGTCGTCCGTGTCACCGAGCACGGCACCGCCAAGCTCATGCCCGATGTCGATCGGGAACGGGCCTGGCTGCTGACCGTCGACGGGGCGCCGCAGTCGTACGTCGATCTGGACGAGCCCACGCATCTGGAGTTCGAGTACGCCCGGCGGCTCGGGCATGTGCTGGACGCGGTGGCGGAGGCCGGGGTGCCGCTCGACGTGCTGCATCTCGGCGGGGGCGCGCTGACGCTGCCCCGGTATGTGGCGGCGACCCGGCCGGGGTCCCGGCAGGATGTCGTGGACGCCGACCGGGGGCTGCTGGAGCTGGTCACCGAGCACCTGCCGTGGGGGGACGGTGCGGGGATCGCCCTGCATGCCGCCGACGCCCGGGGCTGGCTGGAGGGGGCGCCCGGGGACTCGGCCGATGTGCTGATCGCCGATGTCTTCGGGGGGTCCAGGATCCCCGCGCATCTGACCTCGCTGGGCTACGCGCGGGAGGCCGAGCGGGTGCTGCGCGCCGACGGGGTCTATCTCGCGAACCTGGCGGACTCCGCCCCCTTCGACTTCCTGCGTTCCCAACTCGCCACCTTCGCGGTGGTGTTCGAGGAGCTGGCGGTCATCGCCGAGCCGGGGGTACTGCGCGGGCGGCGGTTCGGGAACGCGGTGCTCATCGCCTCGCACCGGCCGCTCGACGCGGGCGGCCTGGCCCGTCGTACGGCCGCCGACGCCTTTCCGGCGCGGGTCGAACACGGCAGCGTGCTCAGGGAGTTCGTCGGCGGGGCCCGGCCGGTCAGGGACGCGGACGCCGTGCCGTCACCCGAGCCCCCCGGCGGCACGTTCGGGATCGGGTGACTCCGAGGACGCGGTGACCGGGAGCGTGCGGCGGGTCAGGTCGCGCACGTCCGGCACCAGGAGGACCGCGGCGGTCACGGCGACGACCAGGCCCGCGCAGCCCCACAGGGCCGGGCTCCGGCCGAAGGCGTCCTCGGCGGGGCCGGCCAGGGCCGTCGCCAGCGGCAGCAGGGAGACCGAGCCGAACCAGTCGTACGCCGAGACCCGGGAGAGCTTCTCCTCGGGGATCTCCTGGTGCAACGCGGTCATCCAGGAGACCCCGAAGACCTCGACGGTGGTGCCGGCCACGAACATCACCGCGCAGAGCGCCCCGATGGGGACGGGGACCGCCAGCGCCGCCGAGGGCAGGGCGAGCGGGAAGATGCACAGGGTGCCCACGAACAGCAGACGGCGGGGTTTCCAGCGGGTCATCAGCAGGGCGCCGGCCACCGTGCCCGCGCCGAAGGCACCCAGGGCGAGACCCCAGGGGCCCGGTCCGCCGAGGCTGTCGCGGGCGACCAGCGGGCCGTAGACCGCGTCGGCGGCGCCCACCACCGCGTTCGCGATCGAGAACTGGACGACGATGCCCCAGAGCCAGGGGCGCCCGGCGAACTCGCGCCAGCCCTCCTTGAGGTCGGCCAGCAGCCCGTCGCCCGGGGTGCGCGGCGGGATGTGGCTGACGTCGAGGAAGGAGCGGAGGGTCCCGGCGATCGCGAAGGCCGCCGCGTCCACCGCCAGCACCCAGCCGGGGCCGATCGCGGCCACCAGCGCACCGCCCAGCGCCGCACCGCCGAGGGCCGCGCCCTGCATCGCCATCCGGAACACCGCGAAGGCCCGGCCCGCCTGTTCCCCGCTCACCGAGGACATCAGCATGCCCTCCGCCGCCGGGCTGAAGAAGGCCTGGCCGGTGCCGCCCAGCGCCGTGAGCAGCATCATCTGCCACAGGCGCGGCTCGCCGGCGAGCACGAGGACGGCGAAGGCGCCCTGGGAGAGGAAGTTGAGCGCGTTGGCCGCGACCATCACCCGGTGCCGGGGGAAACGATCCGCCACCGCGCCGCCGATGAGCAGGAAGAGCACCAGTGGCAGGGTGCGGGCGGCGGCCACCAGTCCGACGTCCCCGCCGTCGCCGCCCGCGTCCAGCACCGCGAACGCGGCGGCGATCAGCGAGCCGTTGGCGCCCAGGCTCGTCACGATCGCCGCCGCGGTCAGCAGGCTGTAGTTGCGGCCCGCCCAGGCGGGTCCGCGCAGGCGGGAGGGGGTGCCGGGGGAGTCGGAGGTGGAGGTCACCGACCGACTATCCCTGCCGGGAGCCCGGCTTGCCAAACCGATTGTCGGGCATATCGTCGCCCGATCCGGTCAGCCTCCGGCAGGCTCCCGGTCAGCCTCCGGCCCGCTCCCGGTCAGCCTCCGGTCGGGGTGCCGTGCAGTCGGACCGTGCTGAGGATCTTCATGATCGTCGCGGTGGGGACCTCGCCGTTCACGCCCTTGGCGCCGTAGAAGTCCCACGACACCAGGTCGCCGGCCGAGTTCTCGAAGCCGAACGTGATCGCCTTGCCGTCGGTCGCGCACTTCCCCTTGGCGGGGGAGTTCGTCGAACGCGCCCAGGCGTAGGCGCCCTTGAGGCCGGACGCGGTGGTGTAGGCGGTGGCCTTCTTGTCGTAGCCGAGGGACTTCTTGTCCGGGTACGTGTAGCCGCCGTACACCCACCAGGGGACTTCCCGGACGGCCGCGTCGCCCGGGGTCTTCGCGCCGCTCTCGCCCTTGGTGCCCACCGCGGCCAGGGCGGTGTCCTCGGTCCTGCCGTCCTTGTCGTCGTCGCTCGTGCACCACTTCGACTTGTACTGGGCCGGCGCCGACATCGTGATGATCGGCTTGCCGTCCTTGTCCTCGAAGCCGACGGAGGTGCCCGCGGTGAGGACCTCCCAGTCGGCCGGCACGTCGAAGGCCGTGCCCCACTTGGGGTTCACGACGGCCTTCCAGCCGGCGATCGTCGGCTGTACGGCGTCGTCGTCACCGCGCGTGCTGTCGTCCGCCGAGGCGGAGGCGGACGCGGTGGGAGAGGGAGTCGGCGACTGGCTGGACCGCTGGTCCTTCCCGCCGTCCGCCTTGTCGTCCTTCTTGCCGCCGAGCACCAGGAAACCGGTCACCCCGGCCGCCACGACGACGGCCGCGGCGGCGATGATCGCGACCAGTTTCGTCCGGTTGCCGCCGCCTCCGCCACCGCCTCCGCCCTGCGGTGCCTGCGGCGCGCCCGCCGGGCCGGGCGGCCCCCACTGCGGCTGCTGCCCGTACCCGCCTGACTGCGGATACTGCTGGTAGCCGGGCTGCTGGTACGGATTCGGCTGCTGGTAACCCGGTTGCTGATACGGGTTGTTCTGCGGGTACTGCTCGCCCCCTGGCGGCTGCTGTTCTGGCCACATGGCCCGTAACCCTAGTGCCGCCGGGGACACGATCCGGTCACCGGGCTTCGGCGGAGGCGTACCGAAACGGCCGCCGGGCCGGGGCGCGGCCGTGGTGGCCGTCCGCGCCGTGCGACGTCAATCACCCTCGCACCGCTCTGGTCAGACTCGGCTACCCGTGAGTAACATTCCCGGCATGAGCACTGACCAGATGTCGATCGGCGAGATGCTCGCCGCCACGGTCCCGATGGTGCGGACCCTCAACCTGGAGTACCTGGAGACCACTCCGGAGCGGGCCGTGCTGTCCCTGCCGGACCAGGGCGACTTCCACAACCACATCGGCGGCCCGCACGCCGGGGCGATGTTCACCCTCGCCGAGTCCGCGAGCGGCGCGATCGTCCTCGCCGCCTTCGGTGACCAGCTCTCCCGGGCGGTGCCGCTCGCGGTCAGCGCCGAGATCGCCTACAAGAAGGTCGCCCTCGGCCCGGTCAAGGCCACCGCGACCCTCGGCCGCCCGATCGCCGACGTCGTCGCCGAACTCGACGAGGGCAAGCGCCCCGAGTTCCCGGTCGCCGTCGCCATCACCCGCGAGGACGGCGCGGTCACCGGCGAGATGACCGTGATCTGGACCCTCCGCCCCAACGGCTGACCGACCGAGGGAGGCCCGGAGGCCGATCGGTCGCCGGCCGGCGGTGGGTCCCGGCGGCTGGTGGCCTCTGGGCTTGCTCCGGGATCCGGTGACCGGTGACCGGTCGGCTGTCGGTTGATGCCGGGTCCTGGTGGACGGCCGGTTGCAGGCTGATGCCGGGTCCCGGTGACCGGTTGGCTGTCGGCTTGCGGGGGTCCGGAGACCGGCTCGCTGTCGGTGGAGGCGGGATCTCGGGGGGAGGGGGGGGGCCGGCCGGTTGCCGGTCGGCGCCAAGCCGCGTCGGCCGATCGGCCGACGGCCGGCGCCGCCTCCCAGTGGAGGGCCGACCGCGGGGCCGATCGGTTCCGGAGGCGGCTGTTTCCGGGTCCACCGTCCAAGAAACGCCGGATGGGGTGAGGGCCGCCGGGCCCTCACCCCATCCTTCATGGGGGGCCGGTCAGGCGGCGGTGCGGCTCTGCCGGCGCTCGGCCCCGTTCTGGTCCAGGCCCGCGACGAACTGCTTGAGCCAGGCCGTGAACTCGGGGCCCAGGTCGGGGCGTTCACAGGCCAGGCGGACCACCGTGCGGAGGTAGTCGCCCTTGTCGCCGGTGTCGTAGCGGAGGCCGTCGAAGACGACGCCGTGGACCGTGCCGCCCGCGGCCAGTTCCTGCAGCGCGTCGGTCAGCTGGATCTCGCCGCCCCGGCCGGGCGCGGTCCGCTCCAGGACGCCGAACACCTCGGGGTCCAGGACGTAGCGGCCGATGACCGCGTAGTTGCTGGGCGCGTTCTCCGGGGACGGCTTCTCCACGAGGCCGGTCACCCGCACCACACCGTCCTCGTCGGAGGGCTCGACGGCGGCGCAGCCGTACAGGTGCACCTGCGACGGGTCGACCTCCATCAGCGCCACGACACTGCCCTGGAAGCGGTCGCGGACGTCGAGCATCCGGCTGAGCAGCGTCTCGCGGGCGTCGATCAGGTCGTCGCCGAGGAGCACCGCGAAGGGCTGGTCGCCCACATGGTGTTTGGCGCACAGCACCGCGTGGCCGAGGCCGAGCGGGTCGCCCTGGCGGATGTGGTGGATGTCGGCGAGCCGCGCGGGATCGCGTACGGCGTCCAGCCGCACCGTGTCGCCCTTGGCGGCCAGGGCCTGCTCCAGCTCGAAGGCGTTGTCGAAGTGGTCCTCGATGGCCCGCTTGTGCCGGCCGGTGACCATGAGGATGTCGTCGAGCCCGGCCTTCGCGGCCTCCTCCACGACGTACTGGATGGCCGGCTTGTCGACGACCGGCAGCATCTCCTTCGGCGTCGCCTTGGTGGCGGGCAGGAACCGGGTGCCGAGTCCGGCGGCCGGGACCACGGCCTTGCGCACGGACCTGGGGGGCGTGGGGACGGGGGAGGCGTGCGGAGTGTGGGGGGCGATCATGCGGCCCATGCTGGCCCACCGGGATGGGAGCGGGCCGGGAGAAACATGGGAGACGGCTGTGGAACGCTGCGTTCCGCCGACCGTGACCGCGGCCGTCCGGGAGTTGAAGATTTCGTGTGCCATCAGGTCCTTGTCGCACACAAGTTGAACCTGTGCCGCCGCTGATTAACGCAGAGGCGGGGATACCGCCGGTAACTTATCTGAATTCCCGCGACTTTGAACTTGGGTCACCTGAACTTCTTGTTTCCTGTGAGGCCGGTGTGCGAAGGTGAGCCTCCCCGCGGGAGGGTCCAGAGGCCGGTGTGGCCGTAAGGCCGGTCCTTATGGGCTCGAAAAGGTACACACCAAGGTACGCACCAATCAGGCACTGCATTCCTCAGGGCGCCATTTCGTATGCCGTCCTGCGGCTCGGAAGGAAATGGTTCAGTGCACTCCCCCTACCCCCCACGCCCGCCTTACCCGCCCCGCCCCGGTTCGACCCCGGCGGAGTCCGACCGCGATCTCATCGCCCGTCTCACCGGAACCCCCGCCGAGCGCCACCACGCCGTCGCCCTGCTGCTGACCCGGCACTGGCGCGCCACCTGTGACTACGCCGTGGTCTGCCTCGCCTCCGCCACCCCCACCGCCCAGTTGGTGGCCAGCGCCGCCTTCGAACGGGTCCTCGGCCGGCTGGCCGGCGGCGCGGTCGGCGGCGCCCTCCGTCCGCAGCTGCTCGTGACCGTACGGGAGACGGTCCGCGCGTGGGCCGCCGACGAGGCCATTTCCGTGGTCGCCCCGGAGCTGCGCAAAACCACCGGAGGCCGCGGACTCAGTGCCGCCAGACCCGGCACGCCCGAAAGGCGGCAACTCGCCGAGCGCGCTTTCCAGGCCCTTCCCGGAGCCTCGCAATGCCTCCTCTGGCACACCGAGGTCGAAGCCGAACCCATATACATACCAGCTGGTCTGTTGGGTGTCGATATCGATACCGCAACGGCTGCCCTGGACCAGGCCCGTGAGCAATTCAGGTCCGGCTTGGTACGCGCCCACCGGGAACTCGCGCCCTCGAAGGAATGCCGCTTCTACAACCGGCTCCTCGACGTACCGATACGCCGGGGCGGCTCGTTGCTCCCCGATGTGCAACGGCATCTCACCGAGTGCCGGTACTGCCGGCACGCGGCCGAACAGCTCAGCCACTTCGACGGCGGCCTGGAGGTCCTGCTCGCCGAGACCGTGCTCGGCTGGGGCGCCCGCCGCTATCTCGACTCGCGGCCCGGCCGGGGCGCGGTCGTCGAGGCCTGGCCGTCCGCGGCCGAACCCGATCCCGCCGCCGCGCCGTCCGGCGGCCGGCACCGCACCGTCTCCGAGAGCGGGCGGCGCAAGGCGGTGGCGGCCGGCGTCGGCCTGGTCTCCCTCGCGCTGCTCGCCACCGTGCTCGTGGCGAAGAGCTGGTCGGACGACAACGGTGTCCCGCGCCCCGGCGCCACCACCTGGGGAGCCCCCGGCGGCAGTACCCCCGGCGGCAGTGCCACCCGGCCCGGCCCCGCGGCCGACGCCCCCTCCTCGGCCTCCCCGTCCCCGGCCTCCGCGGGCGAGCCCGTCGAGATCGCCCACGGCCGGCTCCGCAGCCTCGACGCCGGGCTCTGCCTGGACGTGCGCGGCGGCCGGGTGCGGGACGGCGCGGACCTGCGGCTCGCCCTGTGTTCGGACGCCGGGTCCCAGCAGTGGTCGTACCAGGACGACGGCATGCTGCGCAGCGCGCTCGACCCCACCCTCTGCCTCGCCGCCGACCCCGGCACGCGCGGTGTCGTGGTCTCCGGCTGTCTGGTGCACGCGGGCGAGGTGTCGTACGACCTGACGGTGCGCGGCGAACTCCTGCTGCGCTGGGACAAGGGCCTGGCGCTGGCCGCGGACGGCGCGCATGTGGTCGTGGCCGGGCGGAACGGGTCGGTGCGGCAACGGTGGGACCTGGACCCGGTCGGCGGGGGAGCGCCGGCGACGCCGAATCCCACGGGCTCCGCACCGGCACCCGCGCCGAAGCGGGACGCGCGGACGGACACCCCCGCACCCCTGCCGGTTCCGGGGATCCCGGGCCAGGCGCCCGGTGCGCCGCAGGAACCGTACGGCACCCGGATCGCCCAGGTCGGCTCCCACGGCCGACCCGCCCCGGTGGCGCGTCCCGGCCACCCGGGGGAGCCCGTCGCCCCGCTCACCGAGACGGCCGGCGCCGCCGTGAACTCCGTGACGGGCTCCGTGAAGGACTCGGTCACGGCCGCCCTGCCCGCCACCGTGACGGACCTCGTCGGCGAAGTGGGCGGCCTGCTGGGTTAGTCGGGGACGAGGATGACGGTTGTCGGAGGGCCACGGTGCGAAGCGGCCCTCCGTTTTCGTTTCTTGTCGGCTCGGGAGTGTTTTCTGTTCAGATCGTTGACACGAGTCACCAGCGGATCTACGTTTCCGACGCGCCGGTGGTGCGCATGACGGGTCGTCAAGGTCCTGTGGCGGGTGTTGCGTTCACAGGCCGAACGCGGTCCGGGTGCCCGGGCGCGCTCGCGGTTCACATCGTCGTGCCCGCACACCGAAGGAGTGACGGCTCATGTCCGAAACCGTCTCCCGGCGATCCGCCCTGCGTCTGACGGCCGGCGCCATCGCGGTCGCCGCCGCGGCCACCGGCGGACTCCTCCCGCTCACGCCCGCCGCCGCGGCCGGCAGACCCGGGGCCGGCGCCGGCCCCCGCGTCGAGCGGCTGATCGCCCGCCTCACCCTCGACGAGAAGATCTCCCTGCTGCACGGGGCCACCGACCCCGGCTCGCTCGGCCAGGCCGGTTATGTGCCCGGTGTTCCCCGGCTGAACATCCCGCCCCTCAGACTCGCCGACGGCCCGGCCGGCGTCCGGATCACCGAGCACGCCACCGCACTGCCCGCCCCGGTGCTCCTCGCCTCCGCCTTCGACCCCGAACTGGCCCGCCGCTACGGCCAGGTGATCGGCCGCGAGGGCCGCGCCCTGGGGCAGGACGTGCTGCTCTCCCCGATGGTCAACCTCATCCGCACCCCCTACGCGGGCCGCAACTTCGAGACGTTCAGCGAGGACCCGCTGCTCGCCTCCGACCTGGTCGCCGCCGAGATCCGGGGCATCCAGGGCGAGGGCCTGATCGCGACCGTCAAGCACTTCGCCCTCAACAACCAGGAGAAGGACCGCAACTCGATCGACGTGCGGGCCGGCGAACAGACCATGCACGAACTCGAACTGCGCGGCTTCGAGGCGGCGGTGGAGGCCGGCACCGGCGCGGTCATGGGCTCGTACAACAAGGTCAACGGCACCTTCGCCTGCGAGAACCCGGCCCTGCTCACGGACATCCTGCGCGACCAGTGGGGTTACCGGGGCTGGGTGATGACCGACTGGTTCGCCGCGCACAGCACCGCCGCCGCGATCACCGCGGGCCTCGACATGGAGATGCCCGACGGGACCTACTTCGGTACGGCCCTCAAGTCGGCGGTGCGGAACGGCAGCGTGGCCGAGACCTACGTCGACCGTGCGGTCCGCCGCATCCTCTCGGTGATGGACCGCTTCGGCCTCCTCGACGGCAGCGCCCCGCCCCGCCCGGACCGCGACGCCGCCGCGGGCGCCGCGGTGGCCCTGGAGGTCGCCAAGGCCGGCGCGACCCTGCTGCGCAACGAACACGGCACCCTGCCCCTGGACGGCGGCGCCGTCGCGGTGATCGGACCGACCGGCGAACTCCCTTTCGTCAGCGGCGGCGGCAGCGCCCATGTCGTCCCCGACCACGCCGACAGCCCCCTCGACGCCATCCGGGCGCGGGCCCGCGGCACCGTCACCCACACCCTCGGCGAGGACCTGTTCGGCAAGGCGATCCCCGCCTCCGCCGTCAGCCCGGCCTTCGACAGCGAGGGGCAGTCGGTGGCGGCCGGGAAGACCTGGGAGTACGACGGCTCGCTCACCGTCGGCGAGGACGACGAGTGGACCTTCGTGCTGCACTTCTCGTCCGCGGCCACCGCCCGCCCCAAGGTCCTGCTGGACGGCGAGGAACTCTTCCCCCTCGCGGCCGGCTACGGCGAGTACTTCTCCGGCGGCCTGGTCGCCGTCGCCCCCGACGGCCTCGGCGTCCGCCGCAAGACCCTCCAACTCGCCAAGGGCGCCCACACGTTGAAGATCACGGCGGACGGCGGGGACGCCGGCCTGCTGTTCCGGCTGCGCCGGATCACCGGTGCGACCCGCGCCCAGGACATCGCCGACGCGGTGAGCGCGGCCCGGGCCGCACGCCATGTCGTGCTGTTCGCCTACGAGGACGCCACCGAGGGCCTCGACCGCACCACCGTCGCCCTGCCCGGCCACCAGGAGCAGCTGATCCGGGCGGTGGCCGCGGCCAACCCGCGCACCACCGTCGTCCTCAACACCTCGTCGTCCACCTCGATGCCCTGGCTGGCGCGGACCGGCGCGGTGCTCCAGATGTACTACCCCGGCCAGGAGGGCGCGGCCGCCACCGCCGCCGTGCTCTTCGGCGACAGCGACCCGGGCGGGCGCCTCACCCAGTCCTTCCCGGCCGACGACGACCACCATCCGGTCGCCGGCGACCCGCGCCGCTACCCCGGCGTCGACGGCACCGAGGAGTACTCGGAGGGCATCCACGCCGGCTACCGCTGGTACGACGCGCAGGGCGTACGGCCGCTGTTCCCCTTCGGGCACGGGCTGTCGTACACCTCCTTCGCCTACTCCGAACCCGGGACGCGCTGGACGCACGACGGCCTGGAGGTGACGTTCACCGTGCGCAACACGGGGCGGCGGACCGGGGTCGCGGTGCCGCAGGTGTACGTCGGACCGTCGCCCGACCTCCGTCTCGACCAGGCCGTACGGGTGTTGGGCGGCTACCGGCGGCTGGTGCTGCGGGCGGGGGAGCGGCGTCGGGTGACCGTGCGGGTCGCCGTGCGCACCCTGTCGTCGTGGGACGCGCGGCGGCACCGCTGGGTGCTCGGCACCGGACGGCGCACCGTCTGGGTGGGGGCCTCGTCCGGCGACCTGCGGCTGCGTGCCGGAGCGCGGGTGGGCGACGGCCACCGCTGAATTCCTGTCAATGAGCGGCCGGGGAGCGAGGGCTCTCCGGCCGCTTTACTTCAAGGGTTTACGAGAATTTTCCCCACTGCGTGTTTCATTTGAAGTAATACAGTTGGCGTCAGGTTTCTGTCAGCCTTGGGTCACGGTTGGCGCCATGGCGTTCGGAACCGCTTTCCGGTGTGCCAGGATCGAGCCAGCGGACCGAAGTCATCCCGAATTTACAGAGCTGGGCGCGCCCGCACGGGGCGTTGCGCCGGGGTGAGTGCCCGGTGAATGGCCGGGGTGCTTTGACGGGCTTGTGTCGGTGTGACGCCGGTGGCGGGCGCGGCGAACGGCCGTCGATCCGAAGGGAATTGCCAGCTTTTTCGGCTCTTGCGGTGAATTCCCCGGGCTGGCCGAATCAATACTGCCGGACGTCATGGACCCACTCCGTTATTGACCCGCGAGTAATGAACTCGCTAGTTTCCGGTGGCCTCACCCCGCGCTTTCCGCCGCACACATCCCCCACCGTGCTGTCCTCCCGATTATTCGGAGCATCATGACGTTGCCTGTGCGTGCCGTCGACCTGATCATCTGCATCACTCCTTTCGGGCAACCCGATGCCAGGCTCGCCACGGCGGCCTGTGCCGCCGGCGGACTCGGCGTCCTCGACCTGGGATCCGGTGACCGAAGAACCCGGGAGGCGCTGACCCGGCTGAAACGGGCGGCACCGGGACCGTACGGCGTGCGGGTGGCCGCGGGCTGCGCGCTCACCCCGGCGGACCTGGGCCCGGCACCCGACACGGTGGTCCTGACCGCCGACGCACCCTGGGACATCGCCCAACTCGCCGCGCACACAAGGGTGCTGGTGGAGGTCACCGATCTGGACGCGGCACGCGAGGCGGTCGCGGCCGGAGCGCACGGGCTGATCGCCCGGGGCGCCGAGAGCGGCGGCCGGGTCGGCGAGCTGAGCACCTTCGTCCTCCTCCAACAGCTGCTTGACGCAGCCGAGTCGGACGTCCCGGTCTGGGCCTGCGGAGGCATCGGACCGCGTACGGCGGCTGCCGCTGTGGCGGGCGGCGCGGCCGGGGTCGTCCTGGACAGCCAGCTGGCCCTGCTCGCCGAGTCCCGGCTGCCCGAGGCGACGGCCGCCGCGCTGCGCACCCTCGACGGCTCCGAGACCGTCGTCCTGGCCGGACACCGGGTACTGCACCGCCGCGGCCCGGACGCCGTACGGCCGCCCGCCGACGACCCGGCCGCGGTCGCCGCGCTGCTCGGCGCCGAGGATCCGCGCACCCAGCTGCTGCCGGTGGGCCAGGACGGCTTCCTCGCCGCGCGGTTCGCCGAGCGATGGGGTGATGTGCGCCGGACCGTACGGGAGTTGACCGCCGCGATCCGCACGGACCCGGGCGCCGCCGAGGCGCTGCGTCCCGCGACCTCCGCCATGAGCCGCGCCCTCGGCACCCGGCTGCCCGTCGCCCAGGGCCCGATGACCCGGGTGAGCGACACGGCCGCCTTCGCCGCCGCCGTAGCCGACGACGGGGCGCTGCCCTTCCTGGCGCTGGCCCTCGCGGACGGCACCCGCACCCGCGAGATGCTGACCGAGGCCCGGGCCGCGCTCGACGGCCGGCCCTGGGGCGTCGGCGTGCTCGGCTTCGCCCCCGAGGAGCTCAGGAACGCCCAGCTCGAAGCCGTACGGGAACTGCGGCCCAGCCACGCGATCGTCGCGGGCGGCCGGCCCGCCCAGGCCGAGGCGCTGGAGCGGGCCGGGATCAGCACCTTCCTGCACGTGCCCTCGCCGGGCCTGCTGCGGCAGTTCCTGGAGGCGGGCGCCCGGAAGTTCGTGTTCGAGGGCTCCGAGTGCGGCGGCCACGTCGGCCCGCGCGCGAGCTTCCCGCTGTGGGAGGCCCAGCTCGCCGTACTGGAGGACTTCCCGGACGCCGAGGGCCTGGAGGTGTTCTTCGCCGGCGGCATCCACGACGAACGCTCGGCCGCCATGGTCGCCGCGCTCGCCGCGCCCCTCACCGCCCGGGGCGCGGCCGTCGGCCTGCTCATGGGCACCGCCTACCTCTTCACCGAGGAGGCGGTGGACCGGGGCGCCATCCAGCCCCTCTTCCAGCGCCAGGTCCGGGCGGCCACCGCCACCGCGCTCCTGGAGACCGCGCCCGGCCACGCCACCCGCTGTGTGCCCAGCCCGTTCTCCCTCGACTACCACAAGCGGGAGGCCGAGTTGCGGGCCGCCGGTGTGCCCGACCGGCGGCTGTGGGAGGAACTGGAGAAGCTCAACGTCGGCCGGCTGCGCATCGCCAGCAAGGGTCTCGACCGGGACCCGGACAGCGGCCGACTGGACCGGGTCGACGAGCAACGCCAGCTCGACGACGGGATGTTCATGGCCGGCGAGGTCGCCGTGCTGCGCTCGGCGACCACCACCGTGGCGGCCCTGCACCACGCCGTGACCGACGGCGCGGCCGACCTCCTGGCCCAGCGGTCAGCCGGGGAGCAGCGGCCGGAACCCCCCGCGCCCGCCCCGCTGGACATCGCGATCGTCGGCATGGCCTGCATGTTCCCGCAGGCTCCCGACCTGGCCACCTTCTGGGCGAACGTGGTGGCAGGACACGACGCGGTCACCGAGGTCCCGCCCGAGCGCTGGGATCCGGCCGTCCACCACGCCGACGGCAGCACCACCTCCAAGTGGGGCGGCTTCCTGCCGCCGATCCCCTTCGACCCGCTGAGCTACGGCATCCCGCCCGCCTCCCTCGGCCATATCGAACCCGTCCAGCTGCTCGCCCTGGAGGCGGCGCGACGGGCGCTCGACGACGCCGGATACGGCGACCGGGGACGGGGGTTCGACCGCTCACGCACCTCCGTGGTCTTCGGTGCCGAGGCGGGCAGCGACCTCTCCAACGCGGGCACGCTGCGGGCCGTGCTGCCCTCCTACTACGGCAAGGTGCCCGAGGGGCTGGAGGACCAGCTGCCCCGGCTCACCGAGGACTCGTTCCCGGGCATGCTCGCCAACGTCATCTCGGGGCGCATCGCCAACCGCCTCGACCTGGGCGGCGCCAACTTCACCGTCGACGCCGCCTGTGCGTCCTCGCTGGCCGCCGTCGACGTGGCCTGCAAGGAGCTGACCGCCGGGACGAGCGATGTCGTCCTGTGCGGTGGCGCCGACCTGCACAACGGCATCAACGACTACGTGCTGTTCTCTTCGGTGCACGCGCTGTCGCCGACCGGGCGTTCGCGTGCCTTCGACGGGTCCGCGGACGGCATCGCGCTGGGCGAGGGCGTGGCGTGTGTCGTCCTGAAGCGGCTGGCCGACGCCGAACGTGACGGTGACCGCGTCTACGGCGTGATCAAGGGCCTCGGTTCGTCCAGCGACGGCCGCTCCCTGGGCCTGACCGCGCCCCGCCCCGAGGGCCAGCGGGCCGCGCTGCTCCGCGCCTACCGCAACGCCGGCATCTCCCCGGCCCGGGTGGGCCTGGTCGAGGCGCACGGCACCGGGACCGTCGTCGGCGACCGCACCGAACTCACCATCCTCAGCGAGGTGTTCACGGAGGCGGGCGCGGAGAACGCCAGTTGCGCGCTGGGCTCGGTGAAGTCCCAGATCGGGCACACCAAGTGCGCCGCCGGACTCGCCGGTCTGATCAAGACCACCCTGGCCCTGCACACGGGCGTCAAGCCGCCCACCCTGCACCTGGAGCGCCCCAACCCGGCGTGGACGGAGGCGGACAGCCCGTTCGCCTTCCACACCGAGGCCCGCCCCTGGGCGGCCCCGGCCGCCGAACGGGTCGCCGGGGTCAGCGCGTTCGGCTTCGGCGGCACCAACTTCCATGTGGTGCTGGAGGCGTACGACGGCGCCGTACCGCCGGAACAGGGCCTGGACGCCTGGCCCGCCGAGCTGTTCCTGTTCCGGGGCCGCGACGAGAAGGCCGCCCACCGGGGCGTCGAGGAACTGCTGCGGGCAGCCGAGTCCGGCTCCTGGCGGTTGCGCGACCTGGCGCTGGCCGCCGCCCGCCGTGCGGACGCCTCGCCCGAGCCGGTACGGGCCGCGGTGGTCGCGGACGACGTGGCCGGACTGGCCGGGCAGCTGCGGCGGGTCCTGGCGGGGGAGCGGGACCCGCGCGCCGGGATCCACCCGGCCGACGCGCCCCAGGACACGGGCGCCAAGGTCGCGTTCCTCTTCCCCGGCCAGGGCAGCCAGCGCCCCGGCATGCTCGCCGACGTCCTCATCGCCTTCCCCGAGCTGCAGCACTACCTGCAGCTCGGCCGGGCCCACGCCGACGCCCTCTACCCGCCCGCCGCCTTCGACGACACCACCCGCGAACGCCGCCGGGCCGCCCTCACCGACACCCGGGCCGCCCAGCCCGCCCTCGGCATCACCGGCCTCGCCGCGCACGCCCTGCTCACGGCGGCCGGCGTCCGCCCCGACATGGCCGCCGGACACAGCTACGGCGAACTCGTCGCCCTGAGCGCGGCCGGCGCCCTCACCCCCGAGACCCTCCTGGAACTCAGCGCCGAACGCGCGGCCGCGATCCTGGCCGCCGCGGGCGACGAACCCGGCACCATGGCCGCCGTGTCCGCCGGAGCGCACGACGTCGAGCGGACGCTGCGCGCGGCCGGCGCCCCGGACGCCGTGGTCCTCGCCAACCACAACTCGCCGCAACAGACGGTGATCTCGGGCCCGACCGAGGAAGTCACCGCAGCGGTACGGCTGTTGCGCGAGGCCGGACTCGGCGCCAAGCGGATCCCGGTGGCCTGCGCCTTCCACAGCCCGGTCGTGGCCGGGGCGGGCGACCGGTTTGCGGAGGTCCTGGCGGACACGGCCGTACGACCGCCCGAGTTCCCGGTGTGGTCCAACCGCACCGCCGCCCCCTACGGCGACGGCGCCGAGGCGGTGCGTGCCGAACTCGCCGCCCAGATCGGCTCGCCCGTCGCCTTCGCCGCCCAGATCGAGGCGATGTACGAGGCCGGTGCCCGGGTCTTCGTCGAGGCCGGACCCGGCACCGTCCTGACCCGGCTCGTCGGGCAGATCCTCGGCGACCGCCCGCACACCACCGTGGCCTGCGAGCCCCGCGCCGACGGCGGACTGCGCGGCTGGCTCGACGCCTTCGCCCAGCTGGCCGCGGCCGGCGTGCCGGTGCGCACCGCCTGGCTGCTGCACGGCCGCGACGCCGTGGACGCGCTGCGGACCCCGGCGCCGAAACGGCCCGGCTGGACGGTCGACGGACAGCTCGTGCGCACCGCCGCCGGTGACCTCCTGCCCGGTGCCCTGGCACCGGCCCGACGAGTCGTGGAGACGACGACTGTGACGAACCAGCCGCACGGCGCCCCGGCCGACCGGGACGCGTTGATCTCCGAGTTCCTGCGCACCAGCCGGGAGATGATCGCCGCCCAGCGCGATGTGCTGCTCACCTATTTCGGGGCGACCCAGGTGCCGGTGGCTCCGGTGCTGCTGCAGCAACTGCCGCCGGCCGAAGCGGTCGTACCGCAGCCGCAGCCGCTGCCTGCCGCCCCGGTGGCGGAGGCCGGGCCCGAGCCCGAGGAGACGACCGACGTCGAGCGGGTCGTCCTGGAGATCATCAGCGAGCGCACCGGATACCCCGTCGACATGATCGAGCCCGACCTCGATCTGGAGGCGGACCTGAGCATCGACTCGATCAAACGGGCCGAGATCGCCGGGGAGTTGGCGAAGCGGCTCGGGATCGCGGGCGGGGCGGAGACCCTGGACGACAGCGAGCTGGAGGAGCTGGCCAAGGCGCGGACGGCGGCCGCCGTGACGGGCTGGCTGACGGCGCGGGTCGGCGGGCCCGCCACCGCACCGGAGAAGCCCGTCACCGGTGCGGCTCCGGTCGCGGCGGAGGAGCCCCTGGCCGCTGCCGCCCCCGTCGCGGCGGAGAAACCTCTCACCGGAGTGGCCCCCAAGCGCTTCGAGTTGCGGCCCGTCGCCCTGGCCCAGCCGGACCCGGCGGCCGACCCCGCCGCCGTGCTGTCCGGGCAGCGGTTCCTGCTCCTCGGGGAGCACGCACGGCTCGCGGAACGGCTCGCCGGGTACGGGGCCGAGGCCGTGACCGTCGACGCGAACCAGCCGCTCGGCGCGGCGGACGGGACCGTGGACGGGGTGCTGTACCTGGGCGCCCTGTCCGGCGGTGACACCCCCGTGCTGCCGGAGGCCTTCCCGGTGCTGCGGGCGGCCCTGGCCCGTGGTCCGCGCTGGCTGCTGGCCGCCCGGCCCGCCGACGGCGAGGACGCGGCGCGCTCCGCCGGGCTGCACGGCCTGTTCCGTACCGTCGCCCGGGAGTACCCGGACACGGTCGCCCGGGTGGTGACCCTCGGGGACGTGGCACCGGACGCCGTCGCCGACGCGCTGATCGCGGAGCTGCTGGCCCCGGAGCCGGTCCCCGTCGTACTGCGCACGGCCGCCGGACGCCAGGGGCTCGAACTGGCCGAGGTCCCGCTGGGCGCGCTGGCCACCAGCGGTGCCGGTCCGGCGGGGGAGGGGGCCGCCGAGGCCGCCGCGCTCGGCCTGGACCGGGACTCGGTGGTGCTGCTGGTCGGCGGGGCCCGGGGCATCACCGCGACGTTCGCGGCCGGTCTCGCCGCCGCCTGCCGCTGCCGGATCGAACTGCTCGGCCGGACCCCCGCGCCCACCGGCCCCGAGGCCCCGGACACCGCCTCCGCCCGCACCCCCTCCGAACTCCGCGCGGCCCTCGCCGCCCGGGGCGGGCTAAGGCCCGCCGAGGTGGGCCGCGAGGCCGAACTGATCCTCGCCCAGCGGGAGATCACCGCCACCCTGGACGAACTCGCCGCCCTCGGCAGCGAGGCCCGCTACCGCGCCGTGGACTTCCGCGACCGGGACGCCGCGCTCCAGGCCGTCAAGGAGATCCACGCCGACCACGGCCGCCTGGACGGGGTCGTGTTCGCGGCCGGGGTGATCGAGGACCGGCTGATCGCCGAGAAGACCCCGGAGTCCTTCCAACGGGTCTACGGGACCAAGACGGCCGGTGCCACGACCCTGCTCGCCGCGCTGGCGGAACTCCCCAACGGCCCCGGTTTCGCCGTGCTGTTCGGCAGCATCTCGGCCGTCCTCGGCAACCGCGGCCAGGCCGACTACGCCGCCGCCAACGACGCCCTGGAGAGCCTCGGCGCCGGCTGGGCGGAGCGCACCGGCAACCGGGCGCTGACCGTGCACTGGGGGCCCTGGGCGCCCACCGGCGGCCACACCGGCATGGTCAGCCCCGAGCTGGGGCGCGAGTACGCGCGGCGCGGGGTACGGCTGATCGACCCCGGCGAGGGCACCGCCGCGCTGCTGCGGGAACTCGCCTGGGGCGAGCCGTCCGCGCGGGCCGTCGTCTACACCGCCTCGGGCTGGTGACATGACCGACGACCGTCAGACACCGGTCGCGATCGTGGGCATGGCGGTGCTGCTCCCCGGCGCCGCGGGCCTCGACGCGTACTGGCGAAATCTGCGCGACGGCGTGGACGCCATCGGCGAGGTGCCGCAGGGGCGCTGGGACGCCGACTACTACCGGCCCGGTACGGCGGCCGGGCCCGCCGTCCCCGACCAGGTCTACTGCCGGCGCGGCGGCTTCGTCGACGACCTCGCCGAGGTCGAGGTCACCCGGTACGGGATCATGCCGAACTCCGTGGACGGCACCGAACCCGACCAGCTGATCGCCCTCGACGTGGCGGCCGCCGCGATCGCGGACGCGGGCGGCGAGGACCGGCTGCCCGAGCGGCACCGGATCGGGGTGGTGCTGGGCCGGGGCGGCTACCTCACCCCCGGTCTGGTCCGGCTCGACCAGCGGGTCCGCACGGCCGGACAACTCGTGCGCACCCTGGGCGAGTTGGTGCCCGACCTCACCCCCGGACAACTGGCCCGGGTACGGGAGGCGTTCACCGAGCGGCTCGGCCCGGCCAGCCCCGAGTCGGCGATCGGCCTGGTGCCCAACCTCGCCGCCTCCCGGATCGCCAACCGCCTCGACCTGCGCGGCCCCGCCTACACCGTGGACGCGGCCTGTGCCTCCTCGCTGGTCGCCGTCGACCAGGCCGTCACCGAACTCACCGCCGGGCGCTGCGACGTGATGCTCGCCGGGGGAGTGCACCACTGCCACGACATCACCCTGTGGAGCGTGTTCTCCCAGCTGCGCGCGCTCTCCCCGAGCGAGCGCATCCGCCCCTTCCACCGCGACGCCGACGGCATCCTGATCGGCGAGGGCACCGGAGTCGTCGTCCTCAAGCGCCTCGCGGACGCCGAACGGGACGGCGACCGCGTCTACGCCGTGATCCGGGGCACCGGCGTGGCCAGCGACGGCCGTACCTCCGGGCTCGTCAACCCCGACCCCGGCGGCCAGGCCCACGCCGTACGCCAGGCCTGGCGGGCCGCCGGACTCGACCCCGCCGCACCGCGCTCGGTCGGCCTGCTGGAGGCGCACGGCACCGCGACCCCGGCCGGCGACACGGCCGAACTCACCACCCTCGCGGAGGTGTTCGGGCCAGGCATCGACAGTGAGCGGGCCGTGCTCGGCTCCGTGAAGTCGATGATCGGCCACACCATGCCGGCCGCCGGAGTCGCGGGCCTGGTCAAGGCGGCCCTCGCGCTGCACCACGCCACCCTGCTGCCCACCCTGCACTGCGACGACCCGCACCCGGCCCTCGCCACCACCCGCTTCCGCACCCTGGACCGGGCCGAACCCTGGCGGACCACCCCCGAACAGCCGGTCCGCAGGGCCGGGGTGAACGCCTTCGGGTTCGGCGGGATCAACGCGCACGTGGTGCTGGAGGAAGCACCCGGCCGCCGCCCGGCCGCCGTCAGCCGTGGCACGGGGGGCACCGGGTCCCGCGCCGGGGAAGCCACCGGACCCCGCAGCACCGAGGCCACCGGACCCCGCGCCGCCCAGGTCACCGAAGTCTCCGAACCCGAGCGCATCCTCCTGCTCGCCGCAGACACCCCCGACCGGCTGGCCGCGCTCCTCGCCGCCGACGACTCCGCCCTCCTCGCCGCCGGCCTCGCCCCCGAAGGGACGCATCCGGGGGCGGGCCCGGTCCGCCTGGGCATCGTCGACCCCACCGCCAAACGGCTCGCCCTCGCCCGCCGCGCCGTCGGCAAGGGCCGGGCCTGGCAGGGCCGCAACGACGTGTGGTTCCGGCCCGCCCCGCTGCTCCGCACCGGCGGACTGGCCTTCGTCTTCCCGGGCCTGGAAGGCGAGTTCACTCCCCGCGTCGACGACATCGCCGCGCATTTCGGCCTCCCCACCGTCGCCGGGCCCGTCGCACAGGACGTGCGGGTCGGTGACGTAGGCCGTCATGGGTTCGGTGTCGTCGGCGTGGGGCGGCTGCTCGACACGGCGCTGCGCCGGATGGGCGTGGTCCCGGACGCGGTCGCCGGGCACAGCGTCGGCGAGTGGACGGCGATGGCGGTCGCCGGGCTCTACTCGGGCGAGCAGGTCGACTCGTTCATGGGCGAGTTCGACCCCGACGCGGTCACCGTCCCCGGTCTCGCCTTCGCCGCGATCGGCGCCCCCGCCGACCGGGTCCTCGCGGCACTCGACGACGACTGGGCGGACGCCGGGATCGTCCTCTCACACGACAACGCGCCGGGCCAGTCCATGGTCTGCGGCCCCGACCGGGCCGTGGAGGGCTTCGTCCGCGCCTTCCGCGCCGACGGCGTCCTGTGCCAGGTGCTGCCGTTCCGGTCCGGCTTCCACACGCCGATGCTGGAGCCGTACCTGACCCCCATCAAGGAGGCCGCCGAGCGGTTCCGGCTGCACCGGCCGACCGTCCCGGTCTGGTCCGGCACCATCGCGGCGCCCTTCCCGGAGGCCGAGTCGGCGGTGCGGGAGCTGTTCGTCCGGCACCTGCTGGAGCCCGTCCGCTTCCGGCAGCTGATCGAGGCCCTCTACACCGCCGGGCACCGCACCTTCGTGCAGACCGGCCCCGGCCAACTGGCCTCCCTCATCAGTGACATCCTCGGCGACCGCGATCACCTGGCCGTCGCCGCCAACTCCCCGCACCGCTCCGGCATGGCCCAACTCCGGCGCGTGGCCACCGCGTTGTGGACGGCGGGCGCGGCGGTGGCCCCGGCGGTCCCGGTGGCGGCGCACGGCACGACCACGGCCGTACGACACCGCCCGCCCGTCCGTCTCGACCTCGGCGGCGCGCTGGTGTCCCTGGACGGGCCGGTCCTCGCCGCACTCCGCGCCGAGCTGGGCGGCGGAGCGCTGAGCACGGCGACGCCCGTCCCCCGGCACGCCGCCGCTGGCCCGTCCCCGCTCGACGACCTCGCCGTACGCATCCCGGCCGCCGCCGAACTGAGCGCGCTCCTGCGCGACACCGCCGACACGGCGGCCGCCGTACTCGGCGCGATCCGCACGACATCCGCGACTCCGGCCAGGACTCCCGCGCCGCCGACGGCGATTCCCGTGCCGCCGGCCGCGATGGCCGTGCCGCCGGACACGGCAACCGTGGGGCCGGACATGGCACGCGTGGGGCCGGTCACGGCAACTGTGGGGCCGGACATGGGAACTGTGGGGCCGGTCACGGCAACTGTGGGGCCGGACATGGCACCCGTGCGGCCGGTCACGGCACCCGTGCCGTCGGCCGTGGGATCCGGGTCTCCGGCCACGTCGTCCCGCACCCCCGCCACGTCGTCCCGCACGCCCGCCACGTCGTCCCGCACCCCCGCCACGCCCCACGGCCCCCGCCTCCACGGCCCGGCCGCGGCAGCCCCACCACTCCGTGCCACCACCCTCCGGGTGTCCCCGGAGACGATGCCTCACCTCCTCGACCACTGCTTCTTCCCGCAGCGCCCCGGGTGGCCGGATGTCGAGGACCGTTGGCCGGTGGTCCCCGCCACCACGATCGTCCGGCACATGACGGACGCGGCGGAGGCGGCCACCGGCCTGCGGGCGGTGGCCGTGCACCGGGCCCGCTTCGACCGCTGGCTCACCGCCACCCCCGCCGTCGACGTCCCGGTCACCGTCACCCCCGAGGGACCCGGCCGGGTCGCCGTCACCTTCGGCCCCACCGCCCGCGCGGTCGTCGAACTCGCCCCGGACCACGCGCCACCCCCCTCCGCCCCCGAGCGCCCCCCAACCCCCGAACGCACCCCCGACCACACCGCCGCCCAGCTCTACTCCGAGCGCTGGATGTTCCACGGCCCGGCGTTCCAGGGCGTCACCGAGCTCACCGCGATCGGCGACCGGCACGTCCGCGGAGTGATCACCACGCCCGCCGCCCCGGGCGCGCTCCTCGACAACGTCGGCCAGATCCTCGGCTACTGGATCATGGCCACCCGCACCGAGCGGACCGTCGTCTTCCCGGTGCAGATGCGGGAGATGCGCTTCCACGGCCCGCACCCGGCCCCCGGCACCGAGGTCGGCTGCCTGGTGCGGATCACCTCGCTCACCGACACCGTCCTGGAGGCGGACGTGGAGCTCACCGTCGACGACCGGATCTGGGCGAGCATCGGCGGCTGGCAGGACCGGCGCTTCGACAACGACCCGCAGACCCGTCCCGTCGAGCGCTTCCCCGAGCGCAACACCCTCTCCGAGGCCCGGCCCGGCGGCTGGGTGCTGCTCCACGAACGCTGGCCGGACCTGGCCTCCCGCGACCTGATCATGCGCAACTCGCTGGGCGGGGCGGAGCGTTCGGAGTACGCCGAACGCGCGCCGCGCGGCCGCCGGCAGTGGCTGCTCGGCCGGATCGCCGCCAAGGACGCGGTACGGCAGTGGCTCTGGCAGCACGGCGAGGGCCCCGTCTTCCCGGCCGAACTCCGCGTCCGCAACGACGCGTCGGGCCGCCCCTACGTGGTCGGCGTGCACGGCCGCATCCTGCCCGCCCTGGACGTCTCCCTCGCCCACCGGGCCGAGGCGGCCGTGGCGATCGTACGGCCGCACACCCCAGGACCCGGCCCGGGCATCGACCTCGAAGAGGTCACCGGACGCGACCCGGCGGCCATGGAGGCCGCGCTGGGCGCGGACGAACTCCGGTTGCTGCACGCCCTTTCCGCCGACGACTCGACCGCGCTGTGGTTCACCCGGTTCTGGGCCGCCAAGGAGGCCGTCGCCAAGGCGGAGGGCACCGGGTTCGACGGCCGGCCCAGGGACTTCGCCGTCCTGGAGGCGGCCCCGGACGGCAGCCGGCTGCTGGTCTCGGGCCGGCTGGAACGCGCCTACCCGGTGCACTGCGCGCCGGTCCGCAATCCCCCCGCACTGCCGGACCGCGACTACGTCGTGGCCTGGACGACCGGACCGGCAGCCGCAGACCCAGAGGAGGACCCGCGATGAACCCCACCGAACCCGAAGTCCGCGCCGACGAGGAGGCGGTGCTCGCCGATCTCGGCCGGATGCTCCGCACCCTGCTGGAGGAGTACGGCGACGACGACGCCGAGATCGGCATGAGCACCACCTTCAACCGCGACCTGGAGCTGGAGAGCATCGACCTGGTGACCCTCGCCGGGCTCCTGGAGGAGCGGTACGGCAAGCGGGTCAACTTCGCCGAGTTCCTGGCCGGGATGGAGTTCGACGAGATCATCGAGCTGACCGTCGGCCGGCTCGTCGAGTACGTCGTGTGGAGCCTGAAGGCCACGGAGGCGGGCTGAGCCATGGCGATCGTCGACACCGGAGACGTCCGGCTGCACGTGCAGAGAATGGGCCCGGCGGAGGGCCGGGTCCCCGTCGCCACTGTGGTCCTCGTGCACGGACTGCTCACCGACAGCCTGGCCAGCTACTACTTCACCGTGGCCCCCGCCTTCGCCGCCTCCGGCCTCGACGTGGTCATGTACGACCTGCGGGGCCACGGCCGCAGCGGCCGTCCGCCCGGCGGCTACACCCTCGACCACAACATCGACGACCTGGAGGCCCTGCTCGACCACCTGTCGATCACCGGCCCGGTCCATCTCGTCGGCAACTCCTACGGCGGCACCATCGCCTTCGGCTACGCGGCCCGCCACCCCGCGCGCACGGCCAGCCTGACCCTCATCGAGTCCGAACCGGCGACCGCCGCCTGGGCCGCGAAACTCGGCGGCATCCTGCACCGGGTGGTCACCGAACTCGCCCACAACGAGTCGGACGCGATCGCCTGGATCACCGCCCACCGCAGCCACAACACCGCCCGCCTGGCCAAGGGGGCGGCCCGGCTCGCCCGCGAGACCAGCCTGGGCCGGGACATCCCCGCCAGCCGGGTCCTCACCGAGGAGCAGATCAGCGCCGTACGCTGCCCGGTCCTCGGGGTGTACGGCGGTGACTCGGACCTGGTGGAGGTGGTGCCGCTGAAGGAGGCGCTGCTGGCGGACTACCGGTCCGTGGTGCTGCCCGGCCACGAGCACTCCGTGCTGGTCGAGGCGTCCGGCACGGTCGGCGGCCACATCCTGCAGCTGATCCACTCGGTCGGCTCCGTCGGCTCCGTCGGCTCCGTCGGTTCGGTCGGCGTGGCGCGGACGGCCGGGGTCCGGTGAGCGGCTTCCTGTTCGTCGTCCCGCCGCTGGTCGGGCACATCAACCCGGCCGTCGGCGTCGCCGCCGAACTCACCGCGCGCGGGCACCGGGTGGCCTGGGTCTGCCCGGACGCCGGCCTGGTGCACCGGCTCGCGGGACCGCAGGCCACCGTGTTCCCGTGCGCGGGCGCCGTCGAGGGCGAACGCCCCGCCGATCTGCGGGGCGCGGAGGCGCTGAGGTTCCTGTGGGAGTGGTTCCTGGTGCCGCTCGCCGACGCCATGGCACCCGGGGTCCGGGCCGCCGCCGACGCCTTCCGCCCCGATGTCGTCGTCGCCGACCAGCAGGCCTTCGCCGGTGCCCTGGTGGCCGAGCGGCTCGGCCTGCCCTGGGCGACCTCGGCGACCACGTCCGCCGAGTTCGGCGGGGCGTACGACGGCATCCCCAAGGTCGCCGAGTGGCTCCGGGCCCGCCTCGCCGACCTGCGCGAGCGCATCGGGGACCCGGCGGGTACGGCCGACCCGCGCTTCTCGCCCCGGCTGACGCTCGCCTTCACCACCCCCGAACTGGCCGGCGGCACCGACCGTCCGGCGGTCCGGTACGTCGGCCCGTCGATCTCCGCCCGCCCGGCCGCCGACGCCTTCCCCTGGGACTGGCTGGACCCGGGCCGGGAGCGGGTCCTCGTCTCCCTGGGCACCGCCAACGCGGACGCGGGCGCGCGGTTCCTCGCCGAGTGCGTGAGCGCCGTACGCGACCGGGCCGACCGGGTCCAGGCGCTGGTCGCCGACCCCGGCGCCACCCTGCCGCCCGCACCCGACGACAAGGACGTCCTCGTACTCCCCTCGCTGCCCCAGCTCCCGCTCCTGGAACGGGTCGACGCGGTCGTCTGCCACGCCGGGCACAACACCGTGTGCGAGGCGCTGTGGCACGGCGTCCCGCTGGTCGTCGCCCCCATCCGCGACGACCAGCCGGTGATCGCCGGCCAGGTCGTCGACGCGGGCGCGGGCCTCCGGGTCAGGTTCGGCCGGGTCACCGCCGACCGCCTCGGCGAGGCCCTCGACACCGTCCTGTACGAACCCGCCCACCGCACGGCCGCGGCCCGGATCCGCACCGCCTTCCGCGCGGCGGGCGGCGCCCCGGCCGCCGCGGCCCACCTCGAAGCCCTCGCAGCCGACCCGCACGCAAGGAGAGCCGATGAGCAAGCAGAGTGAGATCGAGGCGCTGCGCTCCGCCTACCAGCGGGACCTGGCCGAGGGAACCGACCGCTTCTTCGAGCCCCGGCGCACCACCTGCCCCTGGTGCGACTCCGACCGGCTCACCACCCGCCTGCGCACCACCGACCTGCTCCAGCACAAGCCCGGCGGCTTCGCCCTCGACCGCTGCCAGGACTGCGGGCACACCTTCCAGAACCCGCGCCTGAACGAGGCCGGCCTGGAGTTCTACTACCGCGACTTCTACGACGGCCTCGGCGAGCAGAAGATGAGCGGCACCTTCGGCGGCCGCACCAAGATGTACCAGGGCCGCGCCGGGTCGATGGTCCCGCACGATGCGACCCCCAAGAACTGGCTCGACGTCGGCACCGGCCACGGCCACTTCTGCGAGGCCGCCCGCGAGGTGCTGCCCGGCACCGCCTTCGACGGCCTCGACTTCACCGACGGCGTCGAACTCGCCGCCCGCGAGGGCCGCGTGGAGCACGCCTACCGGGGCGCCTTCCCCGACCTCGCCCCCGACCTCACCGCCCGCTACGACGTGGTCAGCATGTTCCACTACCTGGAGCACAGCACCGACCCCGACCGCGAACTGCGCGCCGCCCACGAGACGGTACGCCCCGGCGGCCACCTCCTCATCGAGGTCCCGGACCCCGAGAGCCGCTACGCCCGCCTGCTGGGCCGCTGGTGGCTCCCGTGGCTCCAGCCGCAGCACCTGCACTTCATCCCGGTCGCCAACCTCCGCGCCCGCCTCACCGACCTCGGCTTCACCGTCGTCGCCGAACAGCACGCCGAGGCCCACGACCCCGTCGACCTGCTGGCGGCCGTCTGGCTCGCCCTGGACCACACCGCCCCGCGCGAGGACGCCCCCTGGCTGCCGGAACCGCCCGGCACCCTCCAGAAGACGCTCCGCGCCACGCTGCTCATCGGGGGCATCCCGGCCCTGATCGCCGGCACCCTCCTGGACCGCTTCGCGGTACGGCCCCTCTCGCACCGCCTCCGCGTCTCCAACGCCTACCGCATCGTCGCCCGCCGCGACTGACGCCCGGCCTCACAGCACCTTCGCGCGGATCATCGCCGACAGCACCAGGGCGCCCGGCAGCAGCGGCACCCAGTCGGTCAGCACGCGGTAGCCGATCACGGTCGCGGTGGCCACCGCCAGCGGGGAGCCGAACGCGGCCAGCGTGAACACCAGCGCCGCGTCCACCGCGACCCCGCCGGGCACCGGCACGGCACCCCCGGCCGTGCCCGCCGCCAGATACGCCAGCGCCACGTCCGCCCACGACAGGCCCAGCCCCAGCGCCTCCCCGGTGCAGGCCAGCACGCTCGCCTGCACCAGCGGCATCGCCGTGGCCCCGCCCCACAGGGCGAGCGCCCGGGCGGGCCGCGCGTGCACCGTCCGCGCGTCGGTGAAAGCCGACCGCACCAGCCCGGTCAGCGGCCGCCGCAGCGGTCGTACGACGGCCATCGCCACGCCCGCCAGGGTGAGCACCGCGGCGACCGGGATCAGCACCACGCCGTCCGGGAGCAGCTCGCCCAGCCGCCGCCAGGCGGACGAGGACAGCAGGAACACGATCAGCACCACCGCCTTCGCGCCCGACTTGGCCACCGAGTACAGCGCGATCGAGGCGGTGGCCCGCTCCAGGGGGACACCCCGGGTACGCAGGAACCGCACGGTGACGGCGTGTGCGCCGAGCCCGGCGGGCAGCGCGTGGTTGGCGGCGCCGGCGGCGAACTGCGAGGCCAGCAGCAGCCCGGGCGGCAGCCGGTCGGACACGGCGCCCTGCCGCATGCACGCGGCCACCACCCAGGTCAGGCAGGTGCAGGCACCCGCGGCCAGCAGCCACGCCGGTTCGGCGTGGGCGAGCCGGGTGACACCCTCGTACAGCAGCGACTGGTTGGTCAGCCCCCAGATCGCCGCGATGAGCAGCGGGGACAGACACAGGGCGAGCCGGAGCGGCCGGCCCGCCATCGAGGGCGCCCGTAGCGGGCGCACGGGCGGCGCGTCGGGGCAGGGCGGGGACAGTGAGGACAGTGAGGACACGGGGACGTTGTCCTTCCACAGCGGGCCCGTGGTGGGGAGCCACGAGCGAGCGAGACCGCCGGGGAGCCTTCCCGTCCCGTATGACACCCGGATGTCCGAAAACCGAAGGCGGGAGGGCGGGTGGGTGCCACGGGCGCTGTGGTACCCCGCCGACCCGGTAGCCTTCCTGGGGAAGGAGCACGCGACAGGGGAGGAACCGGCGGTGCACGTCCAGGAATGGCTCGACTCGGTACCGGCGGTCGCCGTCTACGCAGTGGTGGCCCTGGTCATCGGACTGGAGAGCCTGGGCATCCCGCTGCCCGGCGAGATCGTCCTGGTCTCCGCCGCGCTGCTCTCCTCCCAGCACTCCGGCGTCAACCCGTTCGTCCTCGGCGCCTGCGCCACCGCGGGCGCGGTGATCGGCGACTCCATCGGCTACGCGATCGGCCGCAAGGGCGGCCGGCCCCTCCTCGCCTGGCTCGGCGCGAAGTTCCCGAGACACTTCAGCGAGGGCCACGTCGCCACCGCCGAGCGCTCCTTCGAGAAGTGGGGCATGTGGGCCGTCTTCTTCGGCCGCTTCATCGCCCTCCTCCGCATCTTCGCGGGCCCCCTCGCCGGCGTCCTCCACATGCCCTACTGGAAGTTCCTCACCGCCAACCTCCTCGGCGGCATCTGCTGGGCCGGCGGCACGACAGCCGTCGTCTACTACGTCGGCATCGTCGCCGAGGACTGGCTGAAGAGGTTCTCGTACTTCGGCCTGGCAGCGGCGGTCCTCTTCGGCCTCGCCTCCATGCTGATCGTCCGCCGCAAGGCAAAGAAGGTCCAGCTCACGCAGAAGGAAGCCGAACCTGTAAGCGCCGGAGAGTAGACCCACCTAGGGGCGCGGGGAACTGCGCGACAAGCCCCCACCCACCCGCACCCGCCCCCCACCTACTCATGCACCCCGCGATGCGCCTTGCCCAACTCCGCATACAAGGTCCCGTTGAGGGTCACCCCCTGCCGTTCCTCGGCGCTGAGCTCGCGCCGCACCTTCGCCGGCACCCCCGCCACCAACGACCCCGCCGGCACCACCATCCCCTGCGGCACCAACGCCTGCGCCGCCACCAGCGACCCCTCCCCGATCACCGCCCCGTTCAGCACGGTCGCCCCCATCCCGATGAGGCAGTCGTCCTCCACCGTCGCCCCGTGCACCACGGCGTTGTGCCCGATGGACACCCGCTCCCCGATCCGCACCGGGAACCCCGGATCCGCGTGCAATGTCACATTGTCCTGCACATTCGCCTGCGCCCCCACGGTGATCGTCTCGACATCCCCCCGGATCACCGCGCCGTACCAGACACTCGCCCCGGCCTTCAGCGTCACGTCCCCGATCACCGACGCGGTCGGCGCCACGAACACCTCGTCCTCGATCCTCGGCTCACGCCCGCCGATCCCCACGATCAGCGCCTTGTGCGTCATCACGGTCTCCCGCCGTCGTCGATGTCCCCGCAGTCTCCGCAACCTACGCCACCACCTGGGGCGAAGATCACAGCGGCCCGCCCTCTCGCCGACGGCCCCCGCTGAGTACCGTGACCCCGTGCCGAAGCCCAAGAACACGTTCTCGTCCTGGCGCCGCCGCCTCGCCCAGCGCGCGGTGCACGCGGCCTGGTCCTGGGCGCAGCGCACCGGCTCCGTCACCGCCGATCACCCCGGCCGCCTCCGTTTCGGCGCGATCGGCGAAGCCACCCGCCTCGCCTTCCCGCTCGGCACGGTCTTCGGCGAGCCGTGGATCCACCTCGGCTCGCACTGCATCGTCGGCGAACAGGTCACCCTCACCGCGGGCCTGATGCCCGACCTCGACCTCGGCCCGGACCCGATCCTGCGCATCGGCGACGGCGTGGTCCTCGGCCGCGGCAGCCACGTCATAGCGGACACCACGGTCACCATCGGCAGCGACTGCTACTTCGGCCCGTACGTCTACGTCACCTCCACCAACCACTCCTACGACGACCCGCACGAGCCCATCGGCCGGCAGTGGCCCCGCATGGAGCCCGTGGAGATCGGCCCGGGCTGCTGGATCGGCACCGGCGCGGTGATCCTGCCGGGCGCGCGGATCGGCCGGAACGTGGTGGTGGCGGCCGGTGCGGTGGTCCGGGGCACGGTGCCCGACCACGCCGTGGTGGCGGGCGCCCCGGCCCGGGTCGTACGACGCTGGACTCCCGAGACCGGCTGGCAGCCGCCGCTGCGCACCCCCGCGCCGGTGCCGATCCCGGACGGCACGACACCGGAGCAGCTCCGCGCGCTGGCGGAACTGGACGAGGAGAGCGTGGCGAGGCTCGCCGCGCTGGAGCCCGAGGGCTGACTCAGCCGGTGGCCAGCAGCAGGGTTCCCACCAGCGCCAGCCCCGCCCCCGCCGCCTGCACGGCCCGCAGCCGCTCGCTGAGGAAGCCCCGGGCGGCGAGCGCGGTGACCACCGGGTAGAGCGAGGCCAGCACCGCGGCGACGGTGACCGGCCCGTGCTGGGCGGCGACCGAGTACGTGCCGTTGGCCGCGACATCGGCGAGGCCGACGAAGCCCAGCGCGGGGAGCGTGGACCGGTCGAAGCCGCCCGGCGGCAGCGCGGGCGTGCCCTTGCGCACGGACAGCCACAGGGCCGCGCCGCCCGTCGCGACACTCGTCAGGCGCTGGACGAACAGGGCCAGGAAGAGGCCGGTGACGGTGGTGGACGCCTCCGTGATCAGTGCGAAGACCGTGCCGAAGCCGCCCGCCGAGACCAGGGTGAGCAGGACCGTCCGGCGCTGGACGGGCGCACCGCGCAGCTGCGGGCCGCCCGCGAGCACGACCCCGCTGACGGCGACCGCGATCCCCGCGACCTGTATCAGCCCCGGACGCTCGCCGAGAAACAGCCCCACGCCGACCGGTACCGCGACGCTCAGTGTGGCCAGCGGGGAGACCACGCCCATCGGGCCCAGAGCGAGGGCCTTGTAGAAGGAGAACAGCGCCACCGGCCCCACCAGCCCCGCCGCGAACGCGAACCAGAGCCGTGGCCCGGCCTCGCTCCAGCCGCCGGTGGCGAGAACGATCACGCCGAGGACCACCGCCGCCATGCCCTGCGACACCACGACCACCGTGAGCGCCGGGGCACGTCGTGTCAGCAGCCCGCCGCCGAAGTCGGCCAGTCCCCACAGGAGACTGGTGGTCAGGGCGAAGAATGCTGTCACGGCCCGCCTCGCAGTACAGTTCGGTGAACGATCAGGTACACCCCACCGTAGTTCACCAAGTTGAACTCTGTCATTCAGAATATTGGACCGCGATGCTCTCGACGATGGACGGAACGTGTCGGACCTCGACCTGCTGACCCAGTCCCTGGCCCGCAACGTCAAGCACTGGCGCTCGGTGCGCGGCTTCACCCTCGACGTGCTCGCGGCCCGGGCCGGGGTCAGCCGGGGCATGCTCATCCAGATCGAGCAGGCTCGCACCAACCCGAGCATCGGCACCGTCGTCAAGATCGGCGACGCGCTCGGCATCAGCATCACCACGCTGCTCGACTACGAGCAGGGCCCGAAGGTCCAGATCGTCCCCGTCGAGAAGGCCGTACGGCTCTGGCACACCGAGGCCGGCAGCTTCAACCGGCTGCTCGCCGGCACCGAGGCGCCCGGCCCGCTGGAGATGTGGGACTGGCGCCTGATGCCGGGCGAGAGCAGTCCCTCGGAGCCGCACCCCACCGGCACGGTGGAGATCGTCCATGTCACCGCCGGTGAACTGACCCTCACCGTCGACGGGGCCGACTACCGGGTGCCGACGGGCGCCAGCGCCTCCTTCGAGGCCAACACGGCCCACGTGTACGGCAACACCGGGGACGTGCCGATGGAGATGGTGATGACCGTCTCCGTCCCGCCCGTGCCCTGAGCCGCCCGCACCGGGCTGTTAGCGTGCGGACATGCGCGCACCCATCGGAGACTTCGAGACCGCCACCCCCGCCCCCGACTGCCTCGACGAGCTGACGGTCCCGGTCGCCGACGCCGTGCGCCACTGGAGCGGTGCCGTCCCCGCCGACCAGATCCTCTACGTCGAGACCGACCCGCAGTGGGCGGACACCGCGGTCTTCGTCGAGCACTACGGGCGCGACCTGCTGGAGCGGTCCGCGAACTGCGTGGTCGTGGCCGGCAAGCGCGGCGGCGAGAGCACGCTCGCCGCCTGCCTGGTCCTCTCCACCACCAAGGTCGACGTCAACGGCGCCGTGCGCCGCCAACTCGGCGCCCGCAAGGCCTCGTTCGCACCGATGGACCTGGCGACCGGCGAGACCGGCATGGAGTACGGCGGCATCACCCCGATCGGACTCCCGGGCGACTGGCCCCTGTTGGTCGACCCCGCCGTCGTCGACCTGCCCTGGGTCCTGGTCGGCAGCGGCCGCCGCCGCGGCAAACTCCTGGTGCCCGGCAAGGCGTTCGCCCAGCTCCCCGGCGCGGTGGTGCTCGACGGGCTGGGCGTCTAGGACGACACCAGGTGGTGCGCCAGCGCCAGGTGCGGGTCCGCCTCGCCCGGCGCCGGTGTCGGATCCGCGTGCACCAGGGCCGCCGTCAGCCTCGGTACGGCGTGCAGCAGCGCGTGTTCCGCCGCGACGGCGATCGCGTGTGCCTGCCGTACGGTCGCCTCGCCGTCGACCACGACCGCGACCTCGGCGCGCAGCCGGTGCCCGATCCAGCGCAGCCGCAGCTCGCCCACCGCGCGCACCCCGGGCACCTCGCGCAGCGCCCGCTCGGCCCGGTCCACCAGCTCCGGGTCCACGGCGTCCATCACTCGCCGGAACACCTCGCGGGCCGCGTCCCGCAGCACCAGTGCGATCGCGGCCGTGATCGCCAACCCCACGATCGGGTCGGCGAGTTGCCAGCCGAGGGCCGCGCCGCCGGCCCCCAGCAGCACGGCCAGCGAGGTGAACCCGTCGGTACGGGCGTGCAGTCCGTCGGCCACCAGCGCGGCCGAGCCGATCTCCCGGCCCACCCTGATCCGGTACCGGGCCACCCACTCGTTCCCGGCGAACCCCACCAGCGCGGCCACCGCGACCGCCGGGACGTGGCTGACGGGCCGCGGATCCAGCAGCCGGTCCACCGCCGTCCACGCGGCGAAGAGCGCCGACGCGGTGATCGTCAGCACGATCGCGATCCCGGCGAGGTCCTCGGCCCGCCCGTAGCCGTAGGTGAAGCGGCGGTTGGCGGCCCGCCGCCCGAGCACGAAGGCGATGCCCAGCGGTACGGCGGTCAGCGCGTCGGCCGCGTTGTGCACCGTGTCCCCGAGCAGCGCGACCGAGCCGGACAGCACCACGACCACCGCCTGGACGAGCGCCGTGGCCCCCAGCACGGCCAGCGAGACCCAGAGCGCCCGCATGCCCCGCGCCGAGGCCTCAAGGGCGGGGTCGAGCTTGTCGGCGGTCTCGTGGGAGTGGGGCTTGAGGAGGTGGGCGAGGCGGTGGGCGAGGCGCTGGCGCGGGCCGCCGGACGAGGAGCGGGGGTGCCCGTGCCCGTGTTCATGCCCGTGTCCGTGTTCATGCTGGTGGTCGTGGGCGGGCTCGCCGTGCCGGTCGTCCGCGTGTGCGTGTGCGTGTGCGTGTTCGTGATGGTGCCGGTCGCTCATGCGGCTCCCCTCTCCGTGCGCGGGACGTGGACATGCGACGCCCTCCACGCCATTATGTGCGTATGAGCGCACGCATGCACCTATCACCTGCGCATCATGCGCATCCGCGCACCCCGGGCGAGGAGCAGTTCGCGCTCGCCGCCGAACTCCTCGCCCTGCTCGGCGACCGCACCCGGCTGACCCTGCTGCACGCCCTGACCGCGGGGGAGGCCGACGTCAGCACCCTCACCGAGGTGTGCGGCGCCGCGCGGCCCGCCGTCAGCCAGCACCTGGCGCGGCTGCGGCTCGCGGGCCTGGTGGGCACGCGCAAGGAGGGGCGCCGGGTGGTCTACTCGCTGCGCCACGGCCATCTGCGCCGACTGGTCGAGGAGGCGCTGAAGGTGGCGGACCACCGGCTGACCGAGACCGCCGCCGAAAGGCCTACCGAAGCAGGGAGCTGAGCTTCCGGCGTCAACAACACGGTCCGGCAGTTGGGTTCGGTCCTCGGTTCGGCCGCCGCCACCGCCCTGATGGCCGCCGGGGCCACGCCCCTGGCCGGTATCCACCTGGCGATGGCCCTCGGGGTCGTGCTGCTCGCCCTCGCCGGTACGGCCCTCCTCGCGACCCGCACCGCGGCCCCGGCCGCCGTGCCGGCGTGAGCGGTCAGAACGCGGCGGCCGAACCGAGGTACTGCTCGGCGAAGGCCGTCGCCGCCGCGCGGGAGGTGAACAGCCTGCGCAGCCGGGCCAGGCTGGTGCCCGCGAGGAACGGATCGCCGGAGGCGGTGCCGTGGTAGATGCCAGACAGGAACTGGGAGAACTCCTGGTAGTCCCAGACCCGGCGCAGCGAGGCGTGGGAGTAGCCGTCCAGTCCGGAGCCGTCGCCCTTCGTGACGTGCGCGACGAGCGCGTCGCCGAGCAGGAAGGCGTCGTGCAGGGCGAGGTTCATGCCCTTGGCGGCGATCGGCGCGGTCAGGTGCCCGGCGTCGCCGGCCAGCAGGAGGCGGCCGAACGCCAGGGGCTCGACCACGTAGTCGTGCATGTCCAGCACGCGCTTCTCGATCAGCCGCCCCTCGTGCAGCGGGGGTGCGTCGGTCGCGCCGAGGCGGGCGCGCAGCTCGGCCCAGACCCGGTCGTGCGGCCAGTTCTCCGGGTCGTCGCCCGGCGGGCACTGCAGGTAGTAGCGGGTGACCTCGGGGCTGCGTGCCATGTGCCCGGCGAAGCCGTTCGGATGGACGCCGAACAGCACGCAGTCCGAGGACGGCGGCGCCTCGGCGAGCAGCGCCAGCCACCCGACGCCGTAGTCCCGCCGCGAGACCCGGACCCGCCCCTCGGGGATCGCGTCCCGGGTCACCCCGCGCGCTCCGTCGCAGCCCGCGACGAACTCGCAGCGCAGGACGTGTCGTTCGCCGGTGCCGGGGTCGGTGTACGACACGGCGGGCCGGTCGCTCTCCAGGTCGTGCAGCGTGACGTCCCGCACCCCGAACCTGATGTCCCCGCCGCGGACGTCGGCGTACTCCCGGACCAGGTCCGTCACCAGCAACGGCTGCGGATAGACGTAATGGTGATGATCCGTCAGTTCGTGGTAGTCGAAGCGGAAGCGCTCGCCGGCGAAGCGGAACTCGCACAGGGAGTGCGCCTGCGCCCGGGTCAGCAGGTTCTCGGCCAGCCCGCGCTGCTCCAGGCCGCGCACCGCCCATTCCTCGATCACCCCGGCGCGCGGCCGGGTCTCGATGAACTGCCTGCTCTCGGTCTCCAGGACCACGCAGTCGACGGTGGCGGCCCGCAGGATGTTCCCGATGGTCAGCCCGGCGGGTCCGGCGCCCACGACGACGACCGTACTGCGTTCCTCGGGCCCGGAGTTGGGGTGGGGGGAGGGGTGAGTCACCCCCGCATTATGACGGTGTCCCGTCAGCCACGGCAGTGCCGACGTGGCTGACGGGACGTAGGGGGGAGGAGCGGGTCAGTGTGCGGGGGCGTCGGTGACCACGACCTCGTCGATGCTGCGCTCGATGTCCGCGGCCGAGGACGAGGTCGCCTTCGCCCAGTAGTAGATGACGACCGAGAAGACGGCGATGACCGCGATGTCCCACCACAGCGGCAGGTTCCCCTGGCCGCCGAAGCCGCCCTGCCAGGAGATCAGGCCCATGCCCAGCAGGTAGACGGGCAGCCACTGCGCGGCCCGGAAGTCCAGTCGGGGCGCGTCCGGCAGGTTCCTGCTGTGGGCGTAGTAGGCGTAGCCGCCGAGCAGCAGATAGCCGAGCACGATCGCCAGGCCGAGCCGCCACAGGGTGTCCCACCCGGCCCAGTAGATGATCAGGTTGGCGACCACGAACGACAGCGGCGAGATCACCTTGCCGCCGGGCAGCCGGTACGGGCGCTCCAGCCAGGGCAGCTTGTCGGCGAAGACGCCGTAGGCCAGCGGGGCGCCCGCGTACATCAGCACGCTCGCGGAGGTGATGAAGCCGACCAGCTTGTGCCAGCTCGGGAACGGCAGGAAGCAGATCACGCCGGTCACGAACGACATGATGAGGCCGAACCACGGCACACCGCGCGCGTCGGTCCTCGTGAAGATCTTCGGCGCGTAGCCGTTCTTCGCCAGGCCGTAGGAGACGCGTGAGGTGGCGGTGGTGTAGATCAGGCCGGTGCCGCCGGGGGAGATGATCGCGTCGAGGTAGAGGACCCACGCCAGCCAGCCGAGACCCACCAGGGTCGCGAGACCGGCCCACGGGCCGTCGTCGCCCGTGTAGTGCAGGTGGCCCCAGCCGTGCGCGAAGGAGCTGTGCGGCAGCGCGGCGATGAACACCACCTGGAGCAGGACGTAGATGACGGCGCCGATCGCCACCGAGCCGAGCGTGGCGCGCGGCAGGTCCCGCTTGGGGTTGCGGCTCTCGCCCGCCAGCTGGATGGCCTGCTCGAAACCGAGCAGCGCGAAGATGATGCCGCTGGTACTGATCGCGGCCAGCACGCCCTTGGCACCGAACGGTGCGAAGCCCTCCGAGTGGAAGTTGGCGGGGTGGAAGTCGGTCGCGGCCACGATGAAGATCGCGCCCAGCGGGACGGCGATCTTCCACCAGGTCGCGGCGCTGTTGGTGTGCGCGAGCGCCCGTACGCCGAAGAAGTTCACCCCGACGAAGACCGCCATGAGCACGATCGCCACCAGCAGGCCGCTGGTCGTCAGGGTCTTGTCGGCGTGCTGGAAGTGCCGGGCCCACGACCAGTGGCCGGCGTAGCCGATCATCGCCTCGACCTCGATCGGCGCCACGGTCGCGGCCTGCAGCCAGGAGAACCAGCCGAAGGACATGCCGGCCAGTCCGCCGAACGCGTAGTGCGGGTAGCGGGCCGTACCGCCCGCCACCGGGAACATGCCGCCGAGCTCGGCGTGCACCAGGGCCAGCAGCACGATCGCCACCGCGCCGATCACCCACGAGATGATCGCCGAAGGGCCTGCCTGTATGACCGCGTCGTGCGCGCCGTACAGCCAGCCGGACCCGATGATCGAGCCCACAGAGGCCCACATCAGGCCGATCAGCCCGACGTTCCGCCTCAGACCGCCCGAAGGTGTGATGTCCTCCGTCGCGGCTTTCTCGACACTCACCATGTCAAGTGGCCTCTCATTTTCTGAACGCAGCTTTAACGAGCAAGAGGCCACAAGTTAAGGGTGAGTGCCGGACGGACTGAAGAGTGTTGCCCAAAACTTGACCCTCGATCTTTCCTGTCTTGGCCAAAGCTTTTACGCAGGTCAGTGAGGGTCACAGAATGTCCGTATTCAGTTGAGAAATGTGAGAAGAAGGTAAGACAGGCAAGCTCAAGTAAAGCTCAAATTCGGTTCAGCCGGGGAATTTCGATGGCTGGGCAGCGGTCCATGACCATGGCGACGCCGGCGCCGCGGGTGCGGTCGTACGCGGCTTCGTCGATCACGCCGAGCTGGAACCAGACCGCCTTGGCGCCGATCGAGAGCGCCTCGTCGGCGACGGCGCCCGCGAGGTCGCCGTTGACGAAGACATCGACCACGTCGACTTCGAAGGGGATCGCGTCGAGCGAGGGGTACCCCACCGCGCCGTGCACCGTCTCCGCCTTCGGGTGCACCGGCACGATGCGCTTGCCGAAGCGCTGGAGGACCGCGGCGACGCCGTACGCCGGACGCCGTTGGTTCGTCGACAGGCCGACGACGGCCCAGGTGTCGCCGAGTTCGGTGAGGATCTTGCGGACTGCAGCTTCGTCGCCGTACACGCTCGGGCTCCTTGTGGTCGGTGCGAACACGCTTGTCCGGCTCAACCGTCGGAGGGCTGTGACGATTCCGCCCGACCATGGGCGTGGCGGCCGTTCACCGCGGACGTGGGCAGGAGCGGAGGACGTCCCGCAGGGCGATGTCCCGAGCCAGCGTGAGACTCCCGATCAGCTCGGCGCGGGTGCCGAGGGCGGACGCGACGACCAGGACGCGGTTGTCGAAGCCCGGTTGGGCGAGCCGTTCGATCGAGTCGCGGACGCCGTCGACGAACGCCTCGCCCGCCTGGCCCATCTCGCCGCCGATGACGACGGCCGCGGGGTCGAGCAGTGCGCACAGATTGGCCAGGACGCGACCGAGGGTGCGGCCGGATTCGGCGAAGATCTTCCGGGCCACCGGGTGGTGGGCGATCTCCGGTAAGCGGGACCGCAGGTCGGCGTCGCCCGGGTAGAAGTGCCGGACCTGCTGGAGCACCTGGCGGACCGAGACGATGGTCTCCAGGCAGCCGCGGTTGCCGCATCGGCACCAGTCCCCGTCCGGGATCACCTGGGTGTGCCCGATCTCGCCCGCGGCCCCGAAGCTGCCGCTGACCGGGATCCCGTGGACGATGAGGCCCGCCCCGATGCCGTCGGACGCCTTGACGTAGATGAGGTTGCCGCGGTGGTCGGCGGCGCCGTGCCGGTGTTCTGCCAGGGCTCCGAGGTTCGCGTCGTTGTCGAGGGAGACCGTCAGTCCCGTCCGGGAGCCGAGTTCGGCCGCCAGATCGAGGCCTGACCAGCTGGACAGGATGGTGGGCGACGCGATCGCCCGTTTACTCATGTCCAGCGGCCCCGGTATGCCGACGACGCACGCGTTCACGGGCCCCTCGACCATGGGCCGGACCTCCTCGACCGTACGCCGGATCATGTCGGCCGTGATGTCCAGGGCCGCCGTCGGCCGGGTGTCCACGTCGATCGCCACCCGCCGCTCGGCCCGGACGGTCAGGTCGAGGGTGGCCGCGGCGACGGTGAGATGCCGGTGGCCGACGTCCACTCCGACGACCGCGCCCGCCGGATAGCGCGGCCGAAGGCGGCGGCCCGGGCGCCCGCGGCCGCCCGTGTTCTCCCCCCGGTGCTCGGTCAGCAGCTCCCCGGCGAGGAGGTCGCGGACGACGGCCGCGACGACCGGACGGCTGATGCCGAGCGCCGTCTGCAGTTCGGGGCGCGACGCGCTCCCGTGCCGTCGGACATGGGCCAGGACCTCGTCACGTGCCGACACGTGTCACCTCCCTCATGGGGGCGTCAATTTATGTCGGGCAGGAACGGAATTCCAGAGGGTTGACGCATCGAATGTGCGAATTTAACCTCCTTGGACGTTCGATCTTTTATAGAGCCACCTGCTGTGACTCGAATTCTGTCCAGCGGAGACATAAATCGTCGAGCACTTCAGTGGTGAGGAGTCCGCATGGAGCCCGTTCGGAGATCGGTACGACGCCACGGCGGCCGTTTACGCCGTACGGCACTGATCGCGGGAGTGAGCGCGGCGCTCCTGGCCGGGAGCGCGCTCGTGGCTCCCACCGCCTCGGGCGCGGGCGGCTCGGGTGTCACCGTCAGGGTGTCCGCCCGCGTCGCCGCCCTCGTCGCCCGGATGACGCTGGACGAGAAGCTGTCCTTCGTGCACGGCGGTACCGATCCGCAGGCGCTCGGGCAGGCCGGATACATCCCGGGGGTGCCCCGCCTCGGCATCCCCGAACTGCGGCTCACCGACGGCCCGGCGGGCGTCCGGGTCAACGAGCACGCCACCGCGATGCCGGCACCGGTCGCCCTGGCCTCGTCCTTCGACGACCGACTGGCCCGGGAGTTCGGCCGGACCGTCGGACGCGACGGCCGAGCGCTCGGCCAGGACGTCCTGCTCGCGCCCATGACGAACACCATCCGAGTTCCGTACGCGGGGCGGAACTTCGAGACTTTCAGCGAGGACCCGCTGCTCAGCTCCCGCATGGTGGCCGGCGAGGTCGAGGGCGTCCAGAGCCAGGGCCTGATCGCCACCGTCAAGCACTACGCGGAGAACAACCAGGAAGACAACCGCATGGGGGTGAACGTCAACGTCGACGAGCAGACCCTGCGCCAGATCGAGCTGCCCGCCTTCGAGGCCGCCGTCGAGGCCGGCGCCGGGGCGGTGATGTGCTCGTACAACTCGGTCAACGGCAGCCACGGTTGCGGCAGCGACGAACTGCTCGACTCGATCCTCAAGGAGCAGTGGGGCTTCACGGGCTGGGTCATGTCGGACTGGGGCGCGACCCACGCGACGACCGACATCGTGAACGGCCTCGACCAGGAGATGCCGAGCGGTGTCCACCTGGGCGAGGAACTGAAGACCGCGATTACCGACGGCGCCATTCCGGTTTCGGAGCTGAATGATTCGGTCGCGCGCATTCTGCAGCAGATGGCGAAATTCGGTCTCCTCGACGGTGCGGCGACCAAGCGGCCCGCACGCGATCCGAAAGGCGGCGCGAAAGTCGCCCAGAAGGTGGCCGAATCCGGCGCGGTCCTGCTGAAGAACACCGGTAAAGCGCTTCCGCTGACCGGCGAGGACACCAGCATCGGACTCAT
Source organism: Streptomyces sp. NPDC048288 (assembly GCF_043201555.1). Classification (NCBI taxonomy): domain Bacteria; kingdom Bacillati; phylum Actinomycetota; class Actinomycetes; order Kitasatosporales; family Streptomycetaceae; genus Streptomyces; species Streptomyces sp. NPDC048288. The sequence continues at coordinate 190,390 of NZ_JBICZD010000012.1, read as the reverse complement.
CGGCCCGACCGCGAAGACGCCGAAGGTCACCGGCGGCGGCAGTTCCAACGTCGTACCGGACTCCGCGGCCTCGCCCCTGGACACCATCACCGCGCGAGCCGGCCGGCACGCCACGGTGCGCTACGCGGCCGGCGGCGACAACACCGGCGTCCCCATCCCCGCCTCGGCCCTCAGCCCCGCCCTGCCCATCGACGCGGACGGCTCCATCCCGGTGACACCGGACGCCTCCTTCTACTACAGCGGCACCCTCACCGTGCCGACCGACGGCGACTACTCCTTCGTCTTCGACCTTCCCGCCGCGTACGGCGCGCTGAAGATCGACGGGAACAGCGTCATCACCGGTTTCCTGGGCTCCAGCAGTGCCACGGTGCACCTCACGGCGGGCACGCACAGCCTTGAGGCCGGTGCCCTCGCGATCCAGGGCGGACCGACGAAGGTCCGGCTGAGCTGGGTCACCCCGCAGGCCGCGCAGGCCGCGAGGGATCAGGCGGTGGCCCTGGCCCGCCAGGTGAAGACCCCCGTCGTCTTCGCCTACGACGACGGCACCGAGGGCTACGACCGGAAGAACCTCTCCCTGCCGGCCGACCAGGACGGGCTCATCTCCGCCGTCGCCGACGCCAACCCGAACACGATCGTCGTCCTCAACACCGGGTCGTCGATCACCATGCCGTGGCTGTCCAAGGTCAAGGCGGTGCTCGACATGTACTACCCCGGGGAGAACGGCGCCGAGGCCACCGCCGGACTGCTCTACGGCGACGTGAACCCGTCGGGCAAGCTCACCCAGACGTTCCCCGCGAGCGAGTCCGCGACACCGGTGGCCGGCGACCCGCTCAGGTACCCGGGCGTGGGCGACCAGGAGAACTACTCCGAGGGCATCTACGTGGGCTACCGCTGGTACGACAAGGAGCGGGCCGCCCCGCTCTTCCCCTTCGGCTACGGGCTGTCGTACACCTCCTTCGCCTACCGCGACCTCGCGGTACGGCAGAGCCACGGCGCGCTGACCGTCTCGTTCACCCTGAAGAACACCGGCACCCGAACCGGGGCCGAGGTCGCCCAGGTCTATGTCGGCGCGAGCCCGGCGACCACCGCGCCGCAGGCGGTGCGCGCGCTCGGCGGCTACCAGAAGGTGCGTCTGCGCCCGGGTGAGTCGAAGACCGTACGCGTCCGGGTCGACGCCCAGCAGCTGAAGTACTGGAACACGTCCGCCCGTGCCTGGGTGCTCGGCACCGGGAAGCGGGACGTGTGGGTCGGTTCCTCGTCGCGGACGCTGCCCCTGCACGGCAGCGTCGGCGTCACCCGCTGACCGCCCGGTCCCTCGTATCCCGCCAGAGAGGTCCCCATGACTGCCCGCAGAATCCGTACTGCCCTGGGCGGCGCGCTGATCCTGTCCATGACCACCGTCGGGCTGCTGCCCGCGACGGCGAACGCGACGGCTTCCGTGGCCGCGTCCGCGAGTGCGCCGACCGTCGTGCCCACCGACAGGGGCGCCGTGCGCGGCGCTGTCTCCCAAGGCGTCGAGCGGTTCGTCGGCATCCCCTACGCGGCGGCCCCCACCGGCTCCCTGCGCTGGAAACCGCCCCGGCCCGCGGCGCGCTGGACCGGCGTCCGGGAGGCCACCGCCTTCGGCAACCCCTGCCCCGTACTGCCCAGCGGCAACGGCCCCCGCAGCGAGACCGAGGACTGTCTCGACATCAACGTGTGGCGGCCGGCGGGAGCGCGGGCCGGCGCCCGGCTTCCCGTGCACGTCTTCATCCACGGCGGCGGCCTGACCAACGGCAGCGGCGCACAGAACGACGAGTCGAAGCTCGTACGGGAGACGGGCGTCATCGGCGTCTCGCTCAACTACCGGCTCGGTGTCTTCGGCTTCCTCGGACTGCCCGCCCTCACCGAGGAGGGCGGCGAGTCCGGCAACTACGGCTTCATGGACCAGCAGGCCGCGCTGCGCTGGGTGCAGCGCAACATCGCCGCCTTCGGCGGGAACCCCGGCGCGGTCACCATCGACGGCGAGTCCGCGGGCGGCTGGTCCGTCTGCGGGCATCTGGTCTCGCCCGGCTCGCGCGGACTGTTCGCCCGCGCCATGATCCAGAGCGGCTCCTGCCCCAGCGAGCCGCAGGACGCGGCCGAGGCCACCGGAACGGCGTTCGCCCGCCAGGCGGGCTGCGACGGCACCGACCGGACGGCCGTCCTCGGCTGCCTGCGGTCGGCTTCGGCGGGTTCACTCCTCGACGCGAGCCGGACCTTCTCGGCCGCTTTCGTGGACGGGACCCCGACGTTCCCGGTCAACGTGCGCGAGGCGGTGGACAGCGGACGGTTCGCCCGCGTGCCCGTGCTCGTCGGCGCCAACCGTGACGAGGGCCGCACCTTCGCCCAGGGCTACCTGGGGGCGGGCAAGGAGGCCTACCTCGCCTTCGTCCGGGGCGTCGCCGGGGACCGCGCCGACGAGGTCCTCGCCCGCTACCCCTGGCCCGGGACGTCCGACGCGTACACCGCGGCGTACCTCGTCGGCGCGATCATGACCGACTCGGGGATGATCGGCGGGATCGGCGGATGCGGGCAACGTTCGCTCGTCCGGACCTTCGAGCGGTACACCCCCACCTACTCGTACGAGTTCGACCACCGGACCGGGCCCGGCCTCACGCAGATACCCGGTTACGTCTGGGGAGCCGGCCACGCCGCGGAACTCGCCTACATCTGGCCCAGCTTCGACAACGGCACACCGATCGCCCCGCTGTTCAACGCCGACGAGCGCCGGCTCGCCCGCGAGATGACACGGTACTGGGGCGCCTTCACGAAGACCGGCCGGCCGCACGTCGCCCGGCAGACCACCTGGCCCGCGTACGCCGGCGGCAAGGGGTCGACGCTGTCGCTGCGCGCGGGGGGCAGGAGCGTACTGATCGACGACGTCCGGTTCTCCGTGGAACACCAGTGTTCGCTCTGGGACACCATGCCGCTCACGCACAGCTCCTGAGGACACGAGGCGTTCGACGTGATCAGGACCGCGGTCAGCCGTCCCGCACTCCGCCCGCGGACGGGACGGAAGGCCGCCGTACCATCGAAGAGCGGTCAGCAGTGCGGTCACCGGCGCGGTCGGCCCGGGCCGGGCGCTGATATCAGGAACAGGCAAGGATGAACGAGCAGAGCAACCCCACCGCCACGACGGGTGGCACGGCCAAGGGATTCGCACCGGACAACCCCACGCTGCGCCGCCGCCACCGACGGGCCGTGGGGCAACTGGCCCTGTGCGTGTGCGTGCTCGTCCCTTGGACCGTCTACCTGGCCGTTTCGTTGCCCGATCGCTTCGAGGCCCGGTACTGGCCCATGGTGTGGGTGGGCTTCGACGTCATGCTGCTCGTGTCGCTGGCCGGTGCCGGGGTCGCGGTCTGGTTGAAACGGCAGGCCCTGGTGCCGATGTCCTTCGTGGCGGCCACGCTCCTGGTCTGCGATGCCTGGTTCGACGTCTCCCTGAGCTGGGGGCGAGGCGATGTGTGGGGAAGTACGGCCTCGGCCGTGCTGGTGGAACTGCCGCTCGCCTTCCTGCTCATCATCCGTGCGCGCCGGGTGCTGAAGATCTCGGCGCGGCTGGCCTGGCAGCGACTCGGGCTGGACGGCGAGCCTCCACCGCTGTACAAGATGCCGCTGTTTGTCACTCTGACGCCTGACGTCCTCGGGACCGACTCACGTCTTCCGTAGCGGCCGGCACCGTCAGGTCTGCCCGGGCGGCAGGAGGTGTCGCATGTCCCGCATGTCCCGCCACGGTGACCGGAATCGTCGCAAGGTGCCTGCGTACGGCTCTCCGCGCGCCTACGCTCAGCCCGTGCTGCGCATCCTCGACGCCAAGACCGGTCAGACCGTCCCCGCCGCCCCCGCCCGCCGTGCCCTGACCCGGGTCGAGGCACACGCCTCCGGGCACGACCTGACGGCGCTGCGGGTCCTGCTCACCACCGACCTGCTCCTGCGCGCCCTGGAGATCGGCGGCACCCCGGTCCTGCCCCTGCTCACCGCCGCCCACCACCAGGCGGAGCTGCACGCCGCCGCCACCACCCTCGGCATCCGCCCCTTCGAGGACGGCCGGGACCTCGCCTCGGGACTGGGCGAGGCCCAGGTCGTCCACGTGGCGGCGGAGGGCGTCACCGTGCCCGGCGCCGGGGTGACCGTCGCCGTCGCCCCCGCGAGCGGCCCCGACGCCGACGTCCTCAACCGGCTCGCCGACCCCGCCGCGCTCCGGCTCGCCCTGCTCGACGCCCCGCGCCGCACGGCCGTGCACCTCGGCGCCGGAGCCCTGGACGCGGCCGCCCGGCGGCTCGTCCGGCTGCGCCGGTCGGTGGCCCACTGGGCGCGCAGCCCCTCGCGGCCGGTCCCCGAGAAGGTGCGGGGACGCCTGCGGGAGGCCTGGGAGGACGACCTCGACGTGCCCGCGGTGCTCGGCGTGCTGCACTGGATGGAGAGCCAGCCCGAGATCCCCGACGGCGCCCGCTTCGAGACCTGCGCACACGCCGACCGGCTGCTCGCCCTCGAACTCACCCGCGAGCTCGGGAGTCTCGGGTGACCGCCCGGGCGGGCGCCGGCCCGCTGCGCCGCCTGGTCGTCCTGCGGCACGCCAAGTCCGCCTGGCCCGAGGATGTCCCCGACCGGCTGCGCCCGCTCGCGGCCCGGGGCCGCCGCGACGCGCCCGCCGCCGGCCGCGCCCTCGCCGAGTCCGACTGCCTGCCCGACCTCGCCGTCTGCTCCACCGCCGTCCGCGCCCGCCAGACCTGGGAACTGGCCTCCGGCCAGTGGGGCACCCCGCCCCCGGTCCGCCACGACCGGCGGGTCTACGCCGCCGATGCCCCCGACCTGCTGGAGGTCGTCCACGAGGTCCCGGCCGAGGTGGAGACCCTGCTGCTGGTCGGGCACAACCCGGGCCTTGAGGAACTGGTCCTGGAGCTGGCGGGCGACGGCCTCGACGACACCCTGGAGCAGGTGCGGAGGAAGTTCCCCACCTCCGCGATCGCGGTGCTGGCCTGGCACGGGACGGAGTGGGCGGCACTGGCCCCGGGGACGGCGCTGCTGACGGAGGTGACGGTGCCCAGGGGGAAGGAGTAGTACACGGGTGCGCATAGGCTGGGCGGATGCAGGACGAGTACCGCACAGTCGCCCGCGCGGGCACGCACGAGACCGAGGTCAACCGCTCCCGCTTCCTGTGCACCCTCGCCCCCGCGGCCACCGAGCAGGAGGCCCAGGACTTTGTCGCGGCGATCCGCAAGGAGTACGCCGACGCCACCCACAACTGCTGGGCCTACGTCATCGGCGCCGACGCCTCCACCCAGAAGGCCAGCGACGACGGCGAACCGGGCGGCACGGCCGGTGTCCCCATGCTCCAGATGCTGCTCCGCCGTGACATGCGCTACGTCGTCGCCGTCGTCACCCGCTACTACGGCGGTGTCAAGCTCGGCGCCGGCGGCCTCATCCGCGCTTACGGCGGCGCGGTCGGCGAAGCCCTCGACACCCTCGGCACGATCACCCGCCGCCGCTTCCGGCTGGCCGCGGTCACCGTCGACCACCAGCGGGCCGGCAAGCTCCAGAACGACCTCCGCGCCACCGGCCGCGAGGTCCGCGACGTCCGCTACGCCGAGGCCGTCACCATCGGGATCGCCCTGCCCGACGCCGACGTGGACACCTTCCGCACCTGGCTCGCCGACACCACGGCGGGCACCGCACACCTCGAACTGGGCGGGGAGGCCTACGGGGACGCGTGACGATCCGAGGTACGTGATGGTCCAGGGGGCGAAATGCGTTAGCGTGGCAGGCGTTGACCACGGGCCGTGGACCGGTTCGTGCCGGTGATACAGGTGCAATAGGGGCAAAGGTGCGGGACAGGGTGATCTCATGAAAATCCTGCACACCTCCGACTGGCATCTCGGCCGGGCCTTCCACCGCGTGAGCATGCTCGGCGCCCAGAGCGAGTTCATCGGCCACCTGGTGACGACCGTGCGGGAGCACGCCGTCGACGCCGTGGTCGTGGCGGGGGACGTGTACGACCGTGCGGTACCGCCGCTGGCCGCGGTCGAGCTCTTCGACGACGCGCTGCACCGGCTGGCCGACCTGGGCGTGCCCACGGTGATGATCTCCGGCAACCACGACTCGGCCCGTCGGCTCGGGGTCGGCGCCGGGCTCATCGACCGCGCGGGCATCCATCTGCGGACCGAACCGGCGGCCGTCGCCACGCCCGTCGTGCTCGCCGACGCCCACGGCGACGTGGCCTTCTACGGCCTGCCGTATCTCGAACCCGCCCTGGTGAAGGACGAGTTCGCGGTCGAGAAGGCCGGTCACGAGGCGGTGCTCGCCGCCGCCATGGACCGGGTCCGCGCCGACCTCGCCGCCCGCGCCCCCGGCACCCGCTCCGTGGTCCTCGCGCACGCCTTCGTCACCGGCGGCGAGGCCAGCGACAGCGAACGGGACATCACCGTCGGCGGGGTGGCCGCCGTCCCGGCCGGTGTCTTCGACGGCGTCGACTACACGGCACTGGGCCATCTGCACGGCTGCCAGACCATCACCGGGCGCGTCCGCTACTCCGGCTCCCCGCTGGCGTACTCCTTCTCCGAGACCGACCACCGCAAGAGCATGTGGCTCGTCGACCTCGCCGCCGACGGCACCGTCACCGCCGAGCGCCTCGACTGCCCGGTCCCGCGCCCCCTGGCCCGCGTCCGCGGCACCCTGGACGACCTGCTCGCCGACCCCGCGCTGACCCGGCACGAGGACGCCTGGATCGAGGCCACCCTCACCGACGCGGTCCGGCCCGCCGACCCCATGGCCCGCCTCACCGAGCGCTTCCCGCACACCCTCAGCCTGGTCTTCGCCCCCGACCGCGCCCCCGACGACCCGGACCTCTCCTACGCCCGCCGACTGGCCGGCCGTACCGACCGGCAGATCGCCGAGGACTTCGTCGCCCATGTCCGCGGCGCGGGCCCCGACGAACGCGAACTGACCGTGCTGGGCGAGGCGTTCGACGCGGCGCGGGAGGTCGCCCAGTGAGGCTCCACCGGCTCGACGTCACCGCCTTCGGACCCTTCGGCGGCACCCAGAGCGTCGACTTCGACGCGCTCTCCGCCGCCGGGCTCTTCCTGCTGCACGGCCCCACCGGCGCCGGAAAGACCTCCGTCCTGGACGCCGTCTGCTACGCGCTCTACGGCACCGTCCCCGGCGCCCGCCAGACTGGCCAGGGCCTCACCCTGCGCAGCGACCACGCCGAGGCGACCGCCCGCACCGAGATCCGCCTCGAACTCACCGTCACCGGACGCCGGTTGGAGATCACCCGGCAGCCGCCCTGGGAGCGGCCCAAGAAGGGCAAGCGCCAGGGTACGACCGTCGACAAGGCCCAGACCTGGCTGCGCGAGTACGACGCGACGGCCGGTGTCTGGAAGGACCTCAGCCGGTCGCACCAGGAGGTCGGCGAGGAGATCACCCAGCTGCTCGGCATGAGCCGGGAGCAGTTCTGCCAGGTCGTCCTGTTGCCCCAGGGCGACTTCGCCCGCTTCCTGCGCGCCGACGCCGGCGCCCGCGGCCAGCTGCTCGGCCGGCTCTTCGACACCCAGCGCTTCGCCGAGGTCGAGAAGCGCCTCGCGGAGCGCCGCCGGACGACCGAGGCACAGGTGCGGGACGGCGACTCCGCGCTGCTGGCCGACGCGCACCGGATGCAGCAGGAAGCCGGCGACGCGATGGAACTGCCGGAACTGACCCCGGGCGAACCGGGGCTGGCCGACGCCGTGCTCGGCGCCGCCGCCGTCGCCCGCAGCACCGCGCGCGAGCGCCTCACCGTCGCCCACTGCCGCCTCACCGCCGCCGAGTCCGCCCAGTTCGCCGCCGACCGGGCGCTGGCCGGCGTACGCGAACTGGCGCGGCTGCAGGGCCGGTTCGCCGAGGCACGGCAGCGGGCCGTACGCCTGGAGGAGCGGGCCGGCGCCCATCGTGAGGCGCAGGCGCGGATGGAGCGGGGGCGGAAGGCGGCGGCGGTGGCGCCGGCGCTGGAGCTGCGGGAGGCCGCCGAGGCGGGGCACCGCAGGGCGGCCGCCGCCGAGGCACGCGCGCGGACGCTGCTGCCGGAGACGTTCGCGGGCGCCGGTGCGGCGGGGCTCGCCACCGCGGCCCGCCGGGTCACCGAGGAGCTGGGCGGGCTGGAGTCCGCGCGCCGGGCCGAGCGGCGGCTCGCCGAGGTCGTCGAGGAGCGCGGCCGGCTCGACCGGCAGGAGCGGGACGACGAGGACGTGCTGCGGGAGGCCGACGGCTGGCTCGCCGACTGGGACGCCACCCGGGCGGAACTCCAGTCCCGTATCGACACCGCCCAGGAGGCCGCGACCCGGGCCGAGCAGCTCGCCGTCCAGCGCGAACCCGCGCGGCGGCGGCTGGCGGCGGCCCGGCTCCGGGACGAACTCGGCCAGGACACGGACGAGGCCCAGCGCACCGCCCTCGCCTCCGCGCGCCGGGCCGCCGACGCGCGCGAGCACTGGCTCGACCTCAAGGAACAGCGGCTGACCGGCATCGCCGCCGAGCTGGCCGCGCAGCTCACCGCGGGCGAGCCGTGCGCCGTCTGCGGAGCCACCGAACACCCCGCGCCCGCCGAGAAGTTCGCCGGTCACATCGACGGCGAGGCCGAACAGCGCGCGGAAGCCGCCTTCCAGCGCGCCGACGCACAGCGCGCCCAGGACGAGCGGGGCCTGGGCACCGTACGCGAGGCCCTGGCCGCCGCCACCGCCGAGGCGGGCGACGCGTCGACCGCACAACTCGCCTCCCAGGCCGATGAGTTGGAGCAGGAGTACACACGGGTCCGGCGGGCCGCCTCCGCCCTGCACCCGGCGCAGGAGGAGCTGCGGCTGGCCGGGCAGGAGCGCGAGCGCCGACTGGCCGGCCGACAGCAGGCCGAGGTGCGGGCCGCCGCGCGGCTGACCCGGCGCGAGGGCATCGACGCCGAACAGGCCTCCCTGGAGGAGGAGTTGGCGGCGGTCCGGGGGAGCGCCGCCAGCGTCGCCGTGCGGGCCGGGCAGCTGGAGCGGCAGCTCGCGCTGCTCACCGACGCCGCCGACACCGCGCGCGCCGCCGAGGACACCGCCCGGCATCTCAAGGACGCCGACGCCCGGCTCGCCGACGCCGCCTACCGGGCCGGGTTCGAAACCCCGCAGGCCGCGGCGGCCGCCCACCTCGACGACACCGCCCACCGCGAGCTCCAACGGCGCCTGGACGACTGGCAGTCCGAGGAGGCCGCGGTGCGCGCGGTGCTGGCCGAGGCCGACACCGCGGCCGCCGCCCAGCAGCCGCCCGCCGACCTCGACACGGCCGAGCGCACCGCCGCCGCCGCGGACCGGCGGCTGCGCGACGCCGCCTCCGCCCGGGACCGGGCCGCCCGCTCCTGCGCCGAACTCGACCGGCTGTCCGCCCACGCGAGCGCGGGAGTACGCCGGCTCGCCCCGCTGCGCGAGGAGTACGACCGGGTCGCCCGGCTCGCCGGACTCACCGCCGGCACCTCCGCCGACAACGAGCGCAAGATGCGCCTGGAGTCGTATGTGCTGGCGGCGCGGCTGGAACAGGTCGCCGCCGCCGCGACCGTACGGCTGCGGCGCATGTCCTCCGGCCGCTACACCCTCGTCCACTCCGACGACCGCAGCGGACGCGGCCGCAGCGGCCTCGGGCTGCATGTCGTCGACGCCTGGACCGGACGCGAACGCGACACCGCCACCCTCTCCGGCGGCGAGACCTTCTTCGCCTCCCTCGCCCTCGCCCTGGGCCTCGCGGACGTGGTCACCGACGAGGCCGGCGGGGTCCGGCTCGACACCCTCTTCATCGACGAGGGCTTCGGCAGCCTCGACGACCAGACCCTGGACGAGGTCCTCGACGTCCTCGACTCCCTCCGGGAACGCGACCGCAGCGTCGGCATCGTCAGCCATGTCGCCGACCTGCGCCGCCGGATCCACGCCCAACTGGAGGTCGTGAAGGGGAGATCGGGCTCGGCGCTGCGGCAGCGTTCCTAGGTGCCGACGGCGCGGCGGGGGAGGGGCGAGGAGTAGACGACGCTCGTGGTCACCGAGCCCAGGGCGCCGATCCGGCCGGAGACCTCCTCCAGGTGGCGCATCGAGCGGGCCGTGACCTTGATGACGAAGCAGTCGTCGCCCGTGACGTGATGCGCCTCCAGGATCTCCGGGGTGGCGGCGACCAGGTCGTGGAACGGCTTGTAGTTGCCGTTCGGGTAGCGCAGCCGGACGAAGGCGAGGATCGGCAGGCCCAGCCGCTCCGGGTCCACCACCGCCGCGTACCCCTGGATCACCCCCGCCTCCTCCAGGCGCCGCACCCGCTCGGTCACCGCGCTCGGGGACATCGCCACGGCGCGCGCCAGCTCGGCGAAGCTGGCCCGGCCCTCACGCTGGAGGACGTCGAGGATGCGCCAGTCGGTGGCGTCCGGGGAAAACACGGTCATGGGGGATGGATAACAGGGAATCCCCGGCCGGACAAGACCCGGGCCGGGGATCGCGCCTTCAGGGCGGCAGGTCACCGGCCGTAGATTTCCGGTCATGGAGATCCGCCGCCCCGGCAGCCAGTGAAAGGCCGACGAGATGACCGCCACCACCGCCAACCCCGTGCTCCGGGTCGCCCCCGCCGCCCCCGCCGAGGCCGCCGCCCACTTCCGGGCGAGCCTCGCCTTCCACGCCGACGTCTCCGACGTGGCCGCCGCCCTCGCGGCCGACGGCGACCCCGGCTTCGTCGTCCTGGACTCCCGCTCCACCGCGTCCTGGGACCAGGGCCACATCCCCGGTGCCGTCCATCTCCCCACCGCGCTCGTCGCGGAGCAGGCGGCCGCACTCCTCGACCGGGAGGTGCCCGTGGTGACGTACTGCTGGGGTCCCGGGTGCAACGGCGCGACGCGCGCCGCGCTCGCGCTCGCCGAACTCGGCTACCGGGTCAAGGAGATGCTCGGCGGATTCGAGTACTGGGTGCGTGAGGGCTTCGAGTTCGAGACCTGGCAGGGCCGCGAGCGCCGGGATCCGGACCCGCTGACCGCCCCCGTCGACGGCGACTGCGGTTGCTGATTCCCGGAGGTGAACCTGTGTCGTCGCTGTACGTGTAGGTTCACCCCATGACTCGTTACGCGGATCCAGGCGCGCTGGAGTGGGTGGAGTCGGGCGGCGGCCCGCTGGTGGCGGTCCCGGAGACGGTCCTGCCGTTCTGGGCCGGCGCCGACAGCGAGGACCTGGCCACCGACTACGACCGGGCCTGCGAGGTCGACGGCTACGTCGGACTGCTCCCGGTCGGCGACAGCGCGGCCCTGGTCCTCGGCGACGAACCCGCCTCGACGTCCTTCCTGCCGGACCACGGCACCTTCGTCCGCTGGTCCGCCGCGAACTCCGAGGCCGAGCTCCTGGCCCAGGTCCCCGCCGCCCTCGACAACGCCGTGTGGGAGAACGAGCTCCGCTGGCAGGTCCCGGGCCCCGTGGTCCTGTTCGACTCCGCCTGGCCGGGCGGCGAGGCGGCGGGCGGGGAGCATCTGCGGGTCCCGCTGGAGCCCGGTACGTACGCGGTGCGCGCCGCCTACACCAGGCCGGGCCCGGAAACCTGGCTGGGCCTGGTGCAGTTGCGCAGGCTGCCGTCCTGACTGTTCGTCACTTCAGGCCGTCGATCGCGATGTTGAGGTGGCGCGGGCCGCGCAGCACCGCGTTCGGGCGGTACGGCGGCGGATCCTCGACGAGCCGCGGGTTGTCGAGCCGGCGGGCCAGCTGAGACAGCGCGATCTGGGCCTCCAGGCGGGCCAGCGGGGCGCCGAAGCAGCTGTGGATGCCGCTGCCGAAGCCGAAGTGCTGGAGGTCCTGGCGGTCCGGGTCGAAGCGGTCGGGGTCGGTGAACCGGTGCGGATCCCGGTTGCCCGCGGCCAGCATGAGAAAGATGCGCGAACCCTTGGGAATGGTCACCCCGTGCACCTCGATGTCGGCGATGCAGGTGCGCTGCGGCAGGAGGTGCACCGGCGGCTCGTAGCGCAGCAGTTCCTCCACGATCCGCACCGACAGCCCCGGGTCGTCGCGCAGTCGTTCCAGAATCTCCGGATGCCGCAGGAGGGTGAGCATGCCGTTGGTGATGAGGTTGACGGTCGTCTCGTGGCCGGCGATGAGCAGCATCACCGCGGTGCTGAGCACCTCCATGTTCGTCATGGAGCCGTCCGGACCACTGCTGTGCACCAGATCCGAGAGCATGTCGTCACGGGAATCCCTGGCCCGCTGCTCCACCAGCCCGTTCAGGTACATGCCGAGCTGCAGCCGGGCCTCCTGCGCGGCCCGGTGGGATTCGTCGGCCGTACGGGGGTCGGGGTCCAGACCGGCGACGATCGGGTCGACCCAGGTCCGGAAGCGCGGCTCGTCCTCGCGGGGCACGCCGAGAATCCGGCAGATCGCGGTGACCGGGAAGGGGTACGCGACCTGGTCGACCAGGTCGAACTCCCGCGCGTCCCCGAGTCCGTCGATCAGCCCGGTGATGATCTCCTCCAGCTGCGGCCGCATGTCGTCGATCCGGTGCGGCCGGTGCGGCGGCCCGAAGGAGCTGTTGGCGATCCTGCGCAGCCGGTCGTGCTCCGGCGGGTCGAGCCGGATGAAGCTCGGCGGCAGCCCCGTCGCCTCCGGGCCGGACAGCTCGTCGTTCCGGCCGAAGAGCACGTTGGACTCGTCGGAGCTGATCCGCGGATCATGGAGCAGGGCCTCGATGTCGTGATAGGTGCTGATGAGGTAGGGGCCGTCCTCCTCCTCGTGCAGCACCGGTGTCTTGCGGAGTTCCTCGTACAGCGGGTACGGGTTGGCGCGGTTCGCGAAGTCGGTGATCCGGTGCAACATCGAGGTCTGCGGCATGACAGGTCCTTGCAGCGTCGGGGCCGGGTGGCGGTCAGTGACGGGCGGGGTGGAAGACCAGCTGCTGGTCGGTCGGCGAGTAGCCGCTGAGGGTCACCATGGGGTCGTGCGTCGGCAGGGCCGGGTCGGGGAAGTCGGCGCCGACCGGCACCCGCCCCTCGGGACGGCGGTCCACCGTCGGGAACTCCACCGGGAACGGCGCGCCCTTCTCGATCTGCCGCTGGTAGAACTCCAGCCACCGCGTGTTGTCGAAGGTCACCGCCGCGATCGTCCGGCCCTGGTAGCCGTACACCCCGACGAACCGGCGCTCGGTCAGCGAACCCTGCGTGATCATGATCTGGTCGCCCATCGGCGGCACCCCGACCGACTTGATGTTCACCCCGAACTGCGACGACCAGAACGCCGGCACCCACAGATGCGGCTTGCGCTCGGCACTCGGGCTGATCATGTTGTGCGCGGCGATCTCGGCCTGGGCGACGGCGTTGCCCCAGTGCTCCAGGGACAGGAACTGGTAGCCGAACAGCGCGTGCGGGGACCGGGCGACATCGCCGGCGACGAAGATGTCGTCGGTGACGATGCCGCGGAAGTCGAAGGCACGGCAGCCCGCGTCGCAGGCGATGCCCCGCGGACCCGCGCCGAGCCCGGATCCGGTCAGCCAGTCGGTGTTGCGGACCGCGCCGAGCGACACGACCACCACGTCCGCCTCGACGACGGACTCGTCGGACAGGTGGACCGCCCGCACCCGCCCGGCCGGGTCGCCCTCCAGCGCCGTGACCATGACGCCGGTCCGCAGGTCCACCCCGTTCTCCCGGTGCATCTCCGCCGCGACCGCGCCGATCACCCCGCCCAGGGCACCCACCAGCGGCGCGCCCGCGCGTTCCGCCACGGTGACCGCGATGCCCTGCTCACGGCAGGCCGAGGCGATCTCCGAACCCGTGAACCCGGCGCCGATCACGAACACCCGGCGCGGCCCGGCCTTCAGCCGCCGCAGCAGCGCCGCCGCGTCGTCCCGGGTGCGCAGGGTGAACACCCCGTCCAGCCGGGCCTCGTCCTCCTTGGGCCAGGGCCGGGCCCGTACCCCGGTGGCGATCAGCAGCCGGTCGTACTCGACCTCGTCGCCGTCGGCCAGCCGTACCCGCCGCGCCTCCATGTCGAGACCGGTCGCGGCCACGCCGAGCCGCCACTTGGCGTCGATCTCCCGGCGGTGCGGCAGCCCGGTGTGGTGCGGGACCGCCCTGCCGAGCAGCACCGCCTTGGACAGCGGCGGGCGGTCGTACGGCTCGTACGGCTCGTCGCCGATCATGGTGAGTTCGCCGGCGAAGCCCTCGGCGCGCAGCGTCTCGGCGGCCCGCAGACCGGCCAGCGAGGCGCCGACGACCACGATCCGGCCCTCGCGCCGCAGCCAGTCGAGATAGTCAGTGGGCGGCATCGGACGTCCCTCCCGCCACCCCGTCCAGCCCGTCGGCGGTGATCGCCTGCACGGGGCAGGCGGCGACGGCGCGGGCCACCCGCTCCCGCTGCTCCTCCTCCGCCTGCGGGTTGTAGACGAGGGATTCCTCGCCGTGCATCGCGAAGACGTCCGGAGCGAGGAACGCGCACTGCGCGTACCCCTGACATCTGTTGAGGTCGACGACAAGGCGCATCATGGCTCCGCCCTTCCGGTGGCCAGGTCCGGTGCGTACCGCCGGCCCGACAGCGCAGTCCCGGACGGCGGGGAACTCCCCGCACGCCAGCATGGGAGCCCGCACCCGCCACCGCGCGCCGAGGCCCTCCGATCGGGTGAGCCCGCCCAGCCCTCAGACCGCCGGGGCCGCGGTGGGGCGGCGGAAACTCTCCGCGACGATGAACACGCTGAGCAGCAGCGACCAGCCCGGGAACACCAGCTCCGACCAGGGCACACCGGGCGAGACGAACAGCAGGACCAGGGTGACGAGCAGGCCCAGCACCGTGAGCCAGCGCGGCATGATGCCCAGCCGGTGCCCGATCACCGACGCGGAGCAGGTGAACACGGCCGCCATCCGCATCGCGTACCCGATCATCAGCGTGTACGCCAGGTGCTGACCGAAGTCCCAGGCGGGCCGTGAGGGCGAGGTACCCGCCGGATGCGCGGTGTCGAGCACGGCCGCGGCCGCCGCCGCGCCGCCGAACATCGTGGCCGTGAAGACCAGGCCGCTGCCGAGGAACACGGTGGCCATGAACCGGTCCTCGGCGTCGCCGACGTGCGAGCGGACGGCGCCGATGAACCACAGGAAGAAGATGCCGGCGAACGGCACCAGGGTGAGGGCCGCGTGCACGGCGCTGCGCCGGGTGGGATCCGGCACCTGGGCGGTGACCGCGTCGGCGCCCTGCGGGATCCCCAGCCGGATCAGCACTATGGCGGCGGCGAGCAGCAGCGCGAAGACGATCCCGGCCACCCCGGCGGCCCGTGGGGTCTGCAACGGCTGCCGTGCCGGCGTAGAGGTCTGCATCCGCGGCTCGCTTCCTGTCTCCGGTGGCCCCCGCCACCAGCAAGCCGTCTGCACCCGGCCCCCGCCACCGGAACAGACCCGAACGGCAGACGGCACCTCGCCGGGCGGTCGTCTCCTTCGGTCCATCGGATTTATTGGGTCGCCGCCCGGACCACGGCCTCCCTAGCATGATCCGCCATGCCGTCCGAAGAGCAGCTCCGCCGTGACCCCCTGCCCCTGCGCGGCCGCAGCGCCCTCGTCACCGGCGCGAGCCGTCGGGCCGGTATCGGGCATGCCGTCGCCCGGCGGCTCGCCGCGTACGGGGCGAGCGTCTATCTGCACCACCACGTCCCGCACGACTCCGCCATGCCCTGGGGCGCCGACCGCGTCGAGGACGTCGTCGCCTCCGTGCGCGAGGCGCTCGGCGACCCCGGCGCGCGGGTCGTGGCGGGCCCCGGCGACCTGGCCGATCCGGCCGAACCCGCCCGGCTGGTGGAGCGGGCGGTCCGGGAGTTCGGCGGTCTCGACATCCTGGTCGCCAACCACGCCCTCAGCGGCTCCGACGGCACCCTCGACGCGATCGACGCGGCCATGCTGGACGCCCACTGGGCGGTGGACACCCGCTCGGTGCTGCTGCTCGTGCAGGCGTACGCCCGGCAGGCCCGGCCCGGCGGGCGGATCGTGATGATGACCTCGGGGCAGGACCAGGGCGACGGGATGCCGGGCGAGCTCGCGTACGCCCTCCAGAAGGGCGCCCTCGCCTCCGTCACCCGGTCCCTCGCCACCGGGCTCGCCGACCGCGGGGTCACGGTGAACACGGTCAACCCCGGTCCCGTGGACACCGGTTACGCGACCGGCGAGGTCCACGCGGCCGTCGCGGCGCGCTTCCCGGGCGGGCACTGGGGCCGGCCCGACGACCCGGCGCGGCTCATCGCGTGGCTGGCCACGGACGAGGGGCGCTGGGTCACCGGGCAGGTCGTCAACTCCGAGGGCGGCTTTAGGCACTGACCCGGAAGGAGGCCTGCGGCTCCGGCGTGCCGTCGGCCCGTCAGAGCTGGGCCAGCTCCGCCACCAGGTCGTCCAGGCCCAGCGAACCCTGGGACAGGGCCGCCATGTGCCAGGCCTTGAGGTCGAAGCCGGCGCCCCGCCGCTCCCGGGCCTGCTCCCGGCCCAGCAGCCAGGCCCGCTCGCCCAGCTTGTAGCCGATCGCCTGGCCCGGCATGGACAGGTAGCGGGTCAGCTCGCTCTCCACGAAGTCCGCGGGACGGCTGCTGTGCGCGCCGAAGAACTCCTGCGCCAGCTCCGGCGTCCAGCGCTCCCCGGGGTGGAAGGGCGAGTCGTCCGGGATCGTCAGCTCCAGGTGCATGCCGATGTCGATGATGACCCGCGCGGCCCGCATCATCTGCGCGTCCAGGTAGCCCAGGCGGCGCTCCGGGTCGGTGAGGAAGCCCAGTTCGTCCATCAGCCGCTCCGCGTACAGCGCCCAGCCCTCGGCGTTGGCGCTGACCATGCCCACGCTCGCCTGGTAGCGGGAGAGGTTCTCGGCGATGTGCTTCCACTGCGCCAGCTGGAGGTGGTGGCCGGGCACGCCCTCGTGGTACCAGGTCGAGACCAGGTCGTAGACCGGGAACCGGGTCTGGCCCATGGTCGGCAGCCAGGTGATGCCGGGGCGCGAGAAGTCGTCCGACGGGGGCGTGTAGTACGGCGCCGCCGCGCTGCCGGGCGGCGCGATCCGGGACTCCACCCGGCGGACCCGCTCGGCCAGGTCGAAGTGGGTGCCGTCGAGCTTCTCGATGGCCTCGTCCATCACGGACTGCAGCCAGTTCCGCACCTCGTCGACGCCCTCGATGTGGGTGCCGTGCTCGTCCAGGTGCGCCAGCGCCACCCACGGGGTCTCGGCGCCGGGCAGGATCTTCTCGGCCTCGGTCCTCATCTCGCCGAGCAGCCGGTGGTACTCGGACCAGCCGTACGCGTACGCCTCGTCCAGGTCGAGGTCGGTGCCGTTGAAGTAGCGGACCCAGCGGGCGTACCGCTCGCGCCCGACCACGTCCGGCGCGCCCCCGATGGCCGGCGCGTACACGTCCCGCATCCAGTCGCGCAGCGCGACCACGGCCTCGGTGGCCGCTCCGGCCGCCTCGTCAAGACCGGTGCGCAGCGCCTCGGGCCCGGCCGCCGCGAACTGCTCGAACCAGCCCTTGCCGTCGCCGGTGTCGGCCCACTCGCCGAGCTGTCCCACGAAGGTGGCGGTGGCCCGCGGGCCCGCGTACAGCTTCCGGTCCAGGCCGAGTTCGAGGGACTGCCGGTAGCCCTCCAGCGCGGCCGGTACCGCGCGCAGCCGCTCGACGACCGCCGCCCAGTCCTCCTCGGTGGCGGTGGGCGTCACCGTGAACACCTGGCGCACGGCGTGCGCGACCGAGCTCAGGTTGCTGACGGACCGCAGGCTCTCGTCCGCCTCGTGCACGGCGAGGGAGGCGGTGAGCCGCTCGCGCAGCAGGCGCGCGCAGCGCCGCTCGATGTCACTGTCGGCGCCGGGCTGCCGCTCGGCCTCCGCCAGCTTGGCGAGCGTGTCGCGCTGGAGCCGGGCGACCGCTTCGTCACCCGCCGGCGAGGTGTCGGGCAGCCGGCTCGCACTCTCTTTGACGCCGAGGAACGTACCGGTGATCGGATCGAGGGCGATGAGTTCGTCGACGAAGGCGTCGGCGACCTGACGGGGCAGCGGGTTACTGGTCTGTGACATGCGGTCCATCCTCGTACGACGGACCGCCGCGCGTCACGGGGATTGAGCCGACGACACGGGCGGGAGCAGCGGTCCGCACTCCCACTGCTGGAAGATCAGCCGGGTCTCCACCCGGGCCACCTCGCGCCGCGAGGTGAACTCGTCCAGAACCAGCCGCTGCAGGTCCGTCATGTCCGCCACGGCCACGTGCACCAGGTAGTCGTCGGGACCGGTCAGATGGAACACCGTCCGCGACTCCGGCAGCGCCCGGATCCGCTCCACGAACGGCCCCACCAACTCCCGCCGGTGCGGCCGCACCTGCACCGAGAGCAGCGCCTCCAGGCCCCGCCCGAGCTTGGCCGGATCCAGCTCCAGGCGGTGCCCGAGGATCACCCCGGACCGCCGCAGCCGGGTCACCCGGTCCAGACACGTCGACGGCGCCACGCCCACCTGGGCGGCGAGCTCGCGGTAGGTGCTCCGGGCGTCGTTCTGCAGCAGCCGCAGCAGATGCAGATCCACCGGATCCAGTACGACGGAATCGGCCATGGCCCGAACGTAACACGCTGTATCGCCCGCACGGCCCGCCCGATGTTCACCCTTCCGCCATGGACTCCGTGAGCATCCGTGACCACGTATCCGGCGCCCCGCGCGCCCTGGCCACCGAGGCCGTGCACGCCGGCCGCGACGACCTCGCCGGCCAGGGCCTGCACACCCCGCCGATCGACCTGTCGACCACCTACCCCTCGTACGACAGCCGCGCCGAGGCCGCCCGCATCGACGCCTTCGCCGCCGACGGCGCGGACCCCACGGGACCCCCGGTCTACGGCCGGCTCGGCAACCCGACGGTCGCCCGCTTCGAGACCGCCCTGGCCCGCCTCGAAGGCACCGGGTCCGCCGTCGCCTTCGCCAGCGGCATGGCCGCCCTGTCCGCCGTCCTCCTCGCCCGCGCCGCGACCGGCCTGCGCCATGTCGTCGCCGTACGGCCCCTGTACGGCTGCAGCGACCACCTGCTCACCGCCGGTCTCCTCGGCACCGAGGTCACCTGGACCGACCCGGCCGGCATCACCGACGCGCTGCGCCCCGACACCGGCCTGGTACTGGTCGAGTCCCCGGCCAACCCGACCCTCGCCGAACTCGACCTGCGGGCCGTCGCCCACGCCTGCGGCACGGTCCCGCTGCTCGCCGACAACACCTTCGCCACGCCCGTGCTGCAACGCCCGGCCGCACACGGCGCACGCCTCGTCCTGCACAGCGCCACCAAATACCTCGGCGGCCACGGCGACGTCCTGGCCGGAGTGGTCGCCTGCGACGAGGAGTTCGCCGGGCAGCTCCGGAAGATACGGTTCGCGACCGGCGGCGTCCTGCACCCGCTGGCCGGCTACCTCCTGCTGCGCGGCCTGGCCACCCTCCCCGTCCGGGTCCGCGCCGCCTCCGCCACCGCCGCCGAACTCGCCCGCCGCCTCACCGCCGACCCACGCGTCGCCCGCGTCCGCTACCCCGGCCTGGGCGGCGCGATGATCGCCTTCGAGGTGTACGACGACCCGCACGAGGTCGTCTCCCGGGTACGGCTGATCACCCCCGCCGTCAGCCTCGGCAGCGTCGACACCCTCATCCAGCACCCGGCGTCCATCAGCCACCGCATCGTCGACGCCGACGACCGCCGCGACGCCGGCGTGAGCGACCGGCTGCTGCGGCTGTCGGTGGGTCTTGAGGACGTGGACGATCTGTGGGCGGACCTGGACTGGGCACTAGGGGCGCTCTAGCGCGCCCCTCGGGGGCGCGGGGCTGTATTCATGTGCGGCTACCGCCGCGCGGGCGCGACAAGCCACAACGCACCCGCAGCCGCCGCGCGGTCCGCACCCCTATGGAGCTTCGGCCCTCTCCGCCTCACCCGCACGAGAGAGCCCCGTAACTCCCACGGCGTCCAGGCGCGCGGTGATGACCAGCGTCCCCTCCTCGATCTGATAGTCGAGCGGCAGCCCCAGCGCCCGCATCGCCGCCACCATCCCGGTGTTGGACGCCTGCGTCACCGCGTACACGCTCTCGCAGCCCGCCTCGACCGCCATCCCGACCAGCCGGCCCAGCAGTTCACCGCCGATACCCCGCCGCTGCCAGTCGTCCTCGACGAGCAGCGCGACCTCCGTCTCGTCGCCGTCCCACAGCAGGTGACCGAGGCCGACGATCCGGCCCGACGCGGTCTGCACCGCCAGGGTCCGGCCGAACCGCGGGCTGAGCAGGTGGTTCAGATAACGGTCCGCGTCCCCGACCGGCCCGTGGTAGCGCAGCCCGAGCGTGCGCGTCGAGCACCGCTCGTGCATGGCCTTGGCCGCCTCCAGGTCAGCGGTGTCGGCCCGGCGCACGGTGATCGAGTTGCCCTCGGGCAGCGTCAGCACGTCCTGGCTGCGCGGGATGCGCGGGCCGAGCCGGGCGTCCAGCTCCACCAGCGCCCGCGCCCGCGCGAACTCGGTGGGCGTGAACGGCAGATACGGCCGCTCCACGGTGATCACACCGCCTTCCGGTGCGCGCAGCCGCATCACGGTGTCCTCCAGGGCCCCTTCGACGGGTACCGTCTCGGGGCTCCGGGCCCCGCCGACCGGATGGGCGGGGAGTGAACGGATGGTGCACCGTCCCAACAACTGCCGGAGGGCCAGCGGAAGTTCCGCCGCGTCCAGCGCGGTACGGGTCGCCAGCCCGAGGACCCTGGTCGGGGCGTCCACCAGATCGTGCGCGTCGGCCCGCTCGATCCAGGTGTCCGTGCCCCCGGCCAGCGCGACCGCCCGGGTGATCTCGGCGGCGGTCAGCTCACCGGGGGCCCGCAGCAGGAACTCGTCCACCGTGCCGTCGCCCAGCGGATGCGTCTGCAGGCTGAGGATGTCCACCAGGTGCCCGGCGAGCCCGGTGCACAGGGCGGCCAGCGATCCCGGCTCGTCCCGCACCGTCGTCCGCAGCCGCCACAGCGTGGTGTCCCCACCGGCCCCGGCCTGTCCCGTCGCGGAGACGGCCGGCCGGGTGCCGGTATCGGTATCCGTCACCGGCGGTGCGTGACCTGGGCGCCTCGCCCACCAGACGTGAAAGCCCGCGGTCGCCGCCAGCACCAGCGCCGAGATCACCAGCAGGGCCGGACCGTCGGGTCCGTGGCCGATCAGGTTCGCCACCGCGTCCGCCACCGCGACGGCCGTGAACAGGGCGGCGAGTTCGACGACGTCCCGCCGCCAGTGGTGCACGGGCCGTCCGTGCCGTGCGCGTGTCACATCAGACATGTCTCGAGTCATGCATCCACTGTGAAGGAAGGGTGTTGCGTGATCACGAACGCTCTGTGACCGATGGGTAAAGCATGCTTATGTTCTTTTTGCGTACTTTTTTGCCGCTCCTTGTCAGGCGGCCCTCTCCTCGGTCAGTGCCTCCCTGAGCCGACGGGCCTGGACCACCAGCCGGGAGGAGCCGCGCCGGGCCGCCGCCTGGGAGAGATGGGGCAGCACACCGCGGGCCCCGGACCGCTCGGCGCACTCGGCGGCGACGGAGAGCAGCTCCCCGAGCCCGCGCGCGGAGGCCGGCACGGCCGTGCCCGCCGTCGCGAGGTCGGCGAGCTGCACCGGCAGGGTGTGCCGGAGCATCTCCCATATCGTCGTGTTCGCCCCGGTGGCCGCCGCCGTCCGCGCCGACTCGGCCAGCCGCAGCGGCTTCACCGCACCCCGCCGGACCAGCTGGCCCAGGTCGGCACCGAGCCGCTCCGCGTCGAGCTGTCCGCGCGCGGCGAGCACCAGCAGCGCGTCCACCGCGGCCAGCCGGTCCTCCGGATGCCGGGCACCCAGTCCGTACGCCAGACACAGATGCGTGCTCTCGCCCGCCGGGCCGCCGGACTCGGCGAGCAGGGGGAGAGCGGCGGCCGTGCCTCGCTGGTCGTCCACGGCGGCCTGGGACAGGTTGTGCAGCAGCCGCACGGCGACCAGCTCGCGCCGTTCCGGGAGCGTCGCCAGCCAGTGCCGGTGGCTCTCCTGGCTCCAGTGGTAGCAGTACCGGCGGCCACTGAACGGGGTGACCGGCCGGCCTAGGCGCCGGAACTCCTCGGGGAAGTCCGCCTG
The DNA here is from genome assembly GCF_043201555.1 of Streptomyces sp. NPDC048288. Classification (NCBI taxonomy): domain Bacteria; kingdom Bacillati; phylum Actinomycetota; class Actinomycetes; order Kitasatosporales; family Streptomycetaceae; genus Streptomyces; species Streptomyces sp. NPDC048288. Next base: position 168,294 of record NZ_JBICZD010000012.1, on the reverse strand, counting down.
GAGTTCGAGGACCTCACCCGTCTCGACCAGGATCCGCACGCCCGAGGTACGACGGCGGGACATGGGCTGGGCGGGCTCCTCGGCGGACAGCCAGCGCGCGAGCCGCTCGCCCTCCGGAGTGCCGAGCGCGGCTGCCCGCCCGGCCGCCGCCAGAGCGGCCGTACGGTCCTCGCGGCGCACCCGGAACAGCGCCTGCGCGAAGTCGGCGGCACCGACCCGGGCGCCCAGGCGGTGGTAGGCGTCGAGCCGGTCGACCAGTTCGCCCGGTTCGAGCAGCCCGGTGCTCCAGGTCGGCGTGGCCAGCAGCAACGGCTGCGGATCCGTCCGTATCCGGTGGGCCAGTTCACGCAGCCGTACGTCGAACACCCGGGAGAAACCGGTGTGCGCGCACTCGTGGTCGGCCGGTCCGCGCCGGAGGGCGGCGAGCAGGGTGTCCGTGCTCACGACCCCGAACAGCGCGGCCACGAGCAGTTCCAGGCCGTCCCGGGCACCGAGGAGGCCGTAGCGGGAGTTGCCGAAGTACTCGTCGGTGTGCCACCAGCGGTGCGCCTCGGGCTGCTTCCACCAGCGGGTCGCGGCCACCGGTTCGAGCGCTTCGCGCAGCGCCTCCTGGTCGCGGTGGGCGTGCCGGGCCAGCCCGTCCAGTGCCCGCTCGAACGCGGCCACGTCCCCGTCGGACGCCAGCAGGGCGCCGATCTCCTCGGCGAGTTCCACCGCCGACTCCGGCGCCGGTGCCAGCCGGAACGGCTCCGGAGCCGGTGGCAGCACCTCCTCGTACACCTCGGTCGCCGGCTCGTGCGCGATCCCCAGCGCGTCCGCCGCCCGGGCGCGCAGGGCCGGGCTCAGTCCCTCGGTGGCGGCGGCGATCCCGGCCCGGACCGCCGCGTCGTCGAGCCGCTTCGCATGCCGCTCGACCAGCTTCAGCGCCCGCTCCTGCACCTGGGTGTCCTCGTGCCCGAACGCCTGGGCCACGGCCGGCAGCAGCTCCGCCGACGCGGCCGGCTCGCGGGTCAGCGCCTTGCCCAGCAGCACCAGTTGGGCGCGCACCAGCTTCTTCTCGGTGCGGAACAGCAGTCCTTCGGAGGCCTCGGCCAGCTGCCGCGGGGTGAGGTCGCCGTCGAGGGCGAGGGCGGCGAGGACCGACTGGGCGTGGGCGGCGACGGGGGAGGCGGCGTCCCGGGCCAGGGCCGTCCAGTCGGCGATCCGCGCGCGCTCCTCGTCCCGGGTGAGGGCGAGCAGGCCCAGCAGCGGCAGGAAGGTCCGGTGGTCGGTCGGGCCGCCGCCGCGCAGCAGCCGGGCGACACAGGCATCGGTCACGGCCGCGCGGTCCAGCTCACCGGTGCGGGCCAGCTCCGCGAGGGCGCTCTGCCAGGAACCGGGACCGTCGCCGAACAGCCAGCGGACCTCGCCGAGATCGGAGAGTTCGAACAGGCCGTTCACCAGCGGCGCGAGGTCCGGCTCGGCGCGCAGCCGGTCGACGAGCGGGACCTGCCCCCAGCTGCGGCCGATGTGCCTGACCCAGCCGACCACATAGGCGTCCGTCACCGGCACCTCACACCCCGAGGCGTGTACCAGCCCCGCCATCAGTCCGAACGGCACGTCCGCCGAGACCGGCCGGGCGGCCAGCCGCCGGGCCACATCCGCCAGCCAGCCGGTGTCCCGGTCCGCCAGCGCCTTCAGCAGCGTCTCCGCCGGAGTCCGCCGCCAGCGCATGTCCGCACCGGCGATCCAGGTCGCGGCGGCCGCGGCCCCCGAGTGGCACATCGCGCCGGCCACCTGGAGGGCCGGGTACACCCGGTCGTTCCGCTCGGTCCAGGGCGTGGCCCGCAGCTCCTTGCGCAGGTTCTGCAACTCCGGCAGCAGCTTGCGCCGTTCGGCATCCGTCATCCTCTTCAGCAGGAGCTCGGTCAGTCCCGTCCGACCCGCCCGCACCGCTTCCAGCACCTCGCTCATCGCGCACCCCCGCCGATCTCCGCCATGTCCTGTCCGATGTCCTGTCCCGCGTCCCGCGCCGCCGTGGCGCCCCGCCGTACCATCCGCACCGCCAGCGCGTGCTTGCACGGCCCGCGCCCGCCCCGGTACTTCGCCCACCACAGGCAGCTGCAGCTCAGCACCCCCGCCGCGTCCCGCACCCGGTGCACATGGCCGTCCTCGGCCGTCACCGTCCCCAGATCGCCGTCCACGGCCACCGCGCCCGCGGCCACCAGTGCCCGGGCCGAGCGCAGCCGCGGGTTGTGCCGCTCCACGCGCCCCGCGTCGTAGGGCAGTTCGCGGTGGAAGTAGGCGGCCTCGGCCGTGTCGTACCCGACCCGTCCCGAGGTGCCGAGGCGGACCAGGGCCGCGCGGACCCGCTCCGGGGCGAGGCCCGAGGAGGCGGCCAGGTCGGCGACGTCCACGCGAGGCTCCCAGGCCAGCAGCACCGCGATCAGCTCCGCGTCCTCGGCGGCCTCGTCGGTGGCGAGCGCGTCCAGCACACCGCCCTCGCCGGAGAACCCGCGGGCCGCGTCCGGCGACAGCGTCAGGGTGAGCCGCATCCCCGGCAGCACGACCTCCCAGGCGGCGGCCGTTCCGGAGGCGGAGAGGGCGCCCTGCGGGCCGTACACCCGCAACGCCGTCGCATGGCGCAGGACCCGCTGCAGGGCCGCGAGCCGCTCCGGCCCCGGCAGGCACACCGCGCCCGGCACCGGGCGGGTCGTCGGACGCAGCGCCCGGCCCGCCGGCACCACCCAGCGCGGACCGGCCGTGCCCCGGCGCCCCGTGCCGCCGCGGGGGAGTGAGCGCAGGAAGCGCACCGCCTCGTCCGCCGGGAGTTCGGCGCGCAGGTCGAACCCGGCCGCTATGACCTGTGCCTCCGCGAAGCCGCGCAGCCAGCGGTCCGGGAGCGGCACCTTCTTCTCCACCACCGGTCCGTCCAGCGTGGTGACCGCCAACTCCTCCGGCCCGACCCGCAGATGCAGCGGGTCGTCCGTGCCGAGCCGGGAAAGCGCCTCCCGCAGCGGGTTGTTGACGTCGACGTTCGTCGTGCCGTGCCCCACCTCGCCGCCGTCCAGGCCCGCACGGAGGACGTCCAGCCGGGCGTACACCCCGCCGCAGCCGGAGAAGGACTCGAAGCGCAGCCGGTCGCCGTTGCCCGTCACCACCGGGTCCAGCGAGGCGCGCGACTGCGGCTGGTAGTAGCGCGCGGCCGCCACGTCGGCCACCGCGAGCAGCCCGGCGGCGGCCACCTGGGGCGAGGTCAGAAAGCCCGCGAAGAAGCGCGGATGGTCCGCCGTCCCGGTGGGTGTCGCACCCCGGGAGGTCTCAAGACCGAGACGGCGTCCGTCGGCGCCCGAGCGCAGCACGGAGGGTTGGCGATAGGCCACGGCCTGTGAAGATCGCGTCATGGGAAAAACCGTAGAGGCGCCCACTGACAATCGGCCCTGACCTGCGAAAACGCCCTGCTTCAGGGTGAGTTCGGGGGATGCGGCAGGGCCGCGCACCGGGGGATGACGCCGGGGCGCGGCCCTGTGCAGAGCGTACGGGAGTTACTGGCCGACCCGGCCCGGCTGCAGGGTCTGGGTGAACAGCACGGTGCCGTCGTACTCGCGCAGACGCACCGTCAGTTCGCCGCTGTCGCCGTCGATGTCGACCTCGCCGAAGAACTGGTAGCCCTCCGCGGGTGACACGTTCGAGGCGGTCGGCGCCTTGACGAACACCCGGTCGGGGCCGAACGTGCCGTCCAGCGCGTTGGCCGGGAAGGCGCCGGCGTTCAGCGGGCCGGAGACGAACTCCCAGAACGGCGCGAAGTCCTTGAACGCGGCCCGCGACGGGTCGTAGTGCTGGGCCGAGGTGTGGTGGACGTCGGCCGTCAGCCACACCGTGCCGGTGACCTTCCGGTGCTTGATGTACCGCAGCAGCTCCGCGATCTGCAGCTCACGGCCGAGCGGCGCGCCCGGGTCGCCCTGGGCGACGGCCTCGAAGTTCGCCTTGCCCTCCACCGGGTCGGGCACCACCAGGCCGAGCGGCATGTCCGCGGCGATCACCTTCCACACCGCCCGCGACCGGGACAGCTCGCGCTTGAGCCACTCCAGCTGCTCGGCGCCGAGGATGCCCTGCGGGTCGGTCGTCTGGTCGTCGGGGGAGTTGGCGTTGCGGTAGGTCCGCATGTCCAGGACGAACACGTCGAGGAGCGGGCCGTGGTGGTGGACGCGGTAGATCCGGCCGTCGGGACGGCCGCTGATCGTGGAGATCGGGAAGTACTCGGAGAACGCCTGCCGGGACCGCAGCGCCATGTCGTCCAGCTTGGTGCCGGCCGGGTAGGCGGTGCCGGAGCCGATGACCTCGCCCGGATACCAGTTGTTGCGGACCTCGTGGTCGTCCCACTGGATGACGTTCGGCACCTGGGCGTTGAACCGGCGCAGCGCCTGGTCCAGCAGGTTGTAGCGGAAGTTGCCGCGGAAGTCGTCCAGCGTGACCGCGACGTGCGACTTCTCCTCGCTGGTCACGTTGCGGTACAGGCTGCCGTCGGGCAGCGCCTGGGTCGCCGAGATGACGCCGTCGGCGTAGATGTTGTCACCGCTGCACAGGAAGAAGTCGGGGTCCAGCTTCGCCATCGCGTCGAAGATGCGGTAGCCGCCGATGGACTCGTTGATGCCCCAGCCCTGTCCGGCCAGGTCGCCCGACCACACGAACTTCACGCCCTGACGGCGGCGCGCGGAGGCCGTCCGGAAGGTTCCGCCGACCGGCTCGCCGGTGCGGCGCGGGTCGTCGGGGTCGGCGAGCAGCACGCGGTAGTGGATCTGCTCGCCGGACGGGAGCCCGTGCAGCCGGGTGGTGCCGGTGAAGTCGCTGCCGGAACCGAGCAGCGGACCGTGCCACCTGCGGGCGTTGCGGAACGACTCGGTGGCCGAGGTCTCCACGATCATCCGGGCCGGCCGGTCCGAACGGACCCACACCAGGCCGGAGCCGGCGGTCACGTCGCCCGCCTGTACGCCCCAGTCCGCGCGGGGGCGCCCGGACAGTGCGAACGCCGGCGCCGAACCGAGCGCCGTGGGCAGGGTCAGGGCCGCCGACGCGGCGAGCGAGCCGCGCAGCACGCTGCGGCGGCCGGGGAGCGAAAGGGACATGGAAGGGCCTCCAGGGCGGGGATCCGGCCAGTTGTGCACCGCCACAACTACTGGGGCGCCGCAGCGCGCACGGAAACCGCAAGTGAACAACGGACCGGGCCGGGAAGGTCACCCGGCAACCGCTTGCGCCATCAGCCGCACACCCTCCCGGATCCGTGCCGACGGCAGATGTGCGTACCCGAGCACCAGCCGTACGGCGGACTCGTCGCCCCGCGCGTGCGCGCACTCCCCGAGCGGCCGCACCGCCACCCCCGAGGCCGCCACCCGCCGTACGAAACTTCTCTCCGGCCCGTAGCGCTCCGGCAGTTCGGCGATCGCGTGCAGCCCCGCCGCGATCCCCGACACGCGCGCGTGCGGGAAGTGCTCGGCCAGCGCGGCGACCAGGGCGTCCCGCCGCTCGCGGTAGGCGCGCTGGCAGCGGCGCAGCTGCCGGTCGTAGTCGCCGCGTGCCACGAACCGGGCGAACACCGCCTGGTCGAGGGAGGGATGACCGAGGTCCATGGTCCGCTTGCGGTCGACGACCTCGTCCGCCAGGGACTCCGGCACCAGCAGCCAGCCCAGCCGCAGGCCGGGGGCGAGGGACTTGCTGACCGATCCCGCGTAGGCCACGCGTTCCGGGTCGAGGCCCTGCAGGGCGCCGACCGGGGCGCGGTCGTAGCGGAAGTCGCCGTCGTAGTCGTCCTCCAGCAGCAGGCCGTCCACCGAACGGGCCCAGTCGAGCAACTGGGCGCGGCGGTCGGCGGAGTAGGCGATCCCGGTCGGGTACTGGTGGGCGGGCGTCGTCACCACCGCGCGGACGCCCGACGCGCGCAGCGGGCGCAGGGCGAGGCCCTCGTCGTCCAGGGGCAGCGGCACGGCCCGGGTCCCGGCCGCCTCGTAGAGACCGTCGTGCTGCGGGCTGCCGGGGTCCTCCACCCCGATCTCGCGCAGCCCGCGCGCGTGCAGCACGGATCCGAGCAGGGCCGCCGCCTGCGCCACTCCGGAGACGACCACGATCCGCTCCGGGTCGGCGGCCACGCCCCGGCGCCGGGCAAGCAGTTCGGCCAGGGCCGAGCGCAGCCGGGGCAGCCCGCGCGGGTCCGGGTAGCCGAGGTCGCGGTGCGGGAGTTCCGCCAGCACCTCGCGCTGGGCTGCGGCCCACGCGGCGCGCGGGAACAGCGACAGGTCCGGCGACCCCGGTACGAAGTCCACGCGTACGCCCGCCGGACGCGGTGCGAGGTCCCGCGCGCGGGGCGACGCCGCCCGAACGGCACCGCCCACCCAGGTGCCCGCACCCCGGTCGCTGCGCAGATAGCCCTCCGCCGTCAACTGCTCGTACGCCTCCGTGACCAGCCCCCGGGACACGCCGAGGTCTCGCGCGAGGTCGCGGCTCGACGGCAGCCGGGTGCCGGGCGCGAGCCGTCCCGCGCGGATCGCCTCGCGCAGCGCCGCCTGGAGGGAACGGCCACGCGCGCGTGCCGGTGCCGAGGCGGCAGGCAGCAGCAGTTCCCACGCGGCGGAGCCGGGCAGGCCGTCCGGATTGGTCCCCGATGACGTCATGGAAGTGGACCTTAAACCGGACCGCCCGCGTTCCTAGCGTCGTCCTCATGAACGCGACCACCACACGCGGCGCCGCACTGACCGCGCTCGCCTACGTCCTCGTCGGAGGTTCCTTCACCGCCAACAGCGTGCTGGGCCGCTATCCCTACGTGGGCGGCCAGTTCGTCCGCTACGCACTGGCCTGTCTGCTGCTCCTGCCGTTCGTCGGGCGGGGCGCGGCGGAGCGGCTGCGCGGCCTGGGGGCGCGCGCCTGGCTCCGGCTGTCCCTCCTCGCCGCCGTGGGAATGGTCGGCTTCAACCTGGCGATCCTCGCCGCCGAGCGCACCGCGGAACCGGCGGTGCCGGGGGTCTTCGTGGGCTGCGCGCCGGTGGTGGTCGCGGTCCTGGTCCCGCTCCTCGACGGGCGCCGGCCCCAACGTCAGGTGTTCCGCGGGGCGTTGCTGGTCGCCATCGGCGCCTTCGCCGTCCAGGGCTGGGGACGGACGGACGCGCGCGGCATCGCCTTCTCGCTCTGCGCGCTCGCCGGTGAGGTCGGGTTCGCGGTGCTGGCGGGGCCGGTGCTGCGGGCGCTCGGGCCACGGCTGCTGACCGCCACGGTGTGCGCCCTCGCCGCGGCCGAGGCGGCGGTGGCCGGGGTGGTCCTCGACGGCGGGGCGTGGCTGCGCCGGCCCGACGCCACCGAGACGGCCGCGCTGCTGTGGCAGGCCGCGGTCGTCACCGTCGTCGGCTTCGTCTGCTGGTACATGGGCGTCCAGCGGATCGGCACGGAACGCGCCACCCTCTTCACCGGCCTCGTCCCCCTCGCCGCCGTCTGCACCGCACCCCTCGTCGGCACCGGCACCTACGGCCCCGCCCAGGCCGTCGGCAGCGTCCTGGTGGGCGCGGGCGTCGCCCTGGGCACGGGAACGCTGCCGCGCCTGGGCGACCGGTGGGCGGGTCCGGGAGCCGCGCGCCGCTTTCGCCCGTGGGCGGTGGCCGCGGATCTGTGGCGCCGTCCGCGCGACCGGTCGGTGGTCGCGGGCGCCGGGTGCCGTCCTGCTCACCGGCCGGCGGTCGCGGGAGTTCCGGGTCGCCCCGGTCGTCGGTCGGCGGCGGGAGCCGGGCCCCGCCGCACCCGTCGATCGGCCCCCACGGGGAGCTCGGCCTCTCCGAGCCCCCGGTCGGCGGCTGCCGGAGCCGTGGGGCGTGCCGGTCGGAGGTCAGCGGCTGCCGTCGAGGATGACGCGGGCGACGAGGGCGGGGTCGTCGTTCATCGGGCAGTGGCCGCAGCCGGGGAGGCGGACCAGGCGGGCCTTGGGGATGATCTGCTTGGCGCGGACGCCCTGGCGGCGTACGAGCAGCATGTCCCGGGTGCCCCAGCCCACGGTGACGGGGATGCCGGGGAGGTCGTCGCTGAACTGGACGGCGGCGCCCGCCCGCAGGGTGTCCGCGAAGCCGGTGGCCTGCGCGAGCGCGAGCGTCTCGGCGACCACGGCCTCGGGTGAACGGCGCGCCGGGCGGGCGTAGATGGTGCTCGTCAGGGCCGTCCGCCCGGCGGCCGACCGGGACAGCCGCTCGACCAGCGGCAGCGGCAGCCGTTCGGCGATTCGCCGCATGGTGATGAGCACGCCGAAGGCGTAGCGCCGTTCGGCCTGCGACCAGAACCCGGCCGGGGAGAGGGCGGTGACGGACCGGACGAGCTTCTCGCGGCCCAGTTCCAGCGCCAGCAGCCCGCCGAGCGAGTTGCCCGCCACATGCGGCCGGTCCAACTCCAGCGTCTCGAACAGGGCGGCGAGCACGGCGTTGGTCGTCGGGAGGTCGTAGGCGAGGCCCGCGGGCAGACCGGGGGAGGCGCCGAAGCCGGGCAGGTCCACGGCGATCACATCCCGCTCGGTCGCGAGGATGTCCACCACGGGGTCCCAGGCCTGCCGGTGATGCCCTATGCCGTGGATCAGGACCAGCGGCTCGCCGCGGCCCACGCGCGCGTAGGAGACGGTCACGTCCTGCTGCCCGTGCGCGGCCGGGACCTTGAAGGAGACGGTGGCGGACATGGGGCTCCTCGTCTGGGACTGCGGCGGGATGCCTGGGACCTCGGCGGACGCCGTGCCGTAGACAGCTTGTCAGCAATTGCTACTCACGGGTAGTCCCCGGCGGGGTGTGTCGTGCGCCGCCCCGCGCGGGCCGTCAACGCGCCCCGCGCAGCTCCAGGTTGAAATCGGGGTGCCCGAAGCGCCGCATGAGGGAGACCCACAGCGGCAGCCACATCTCCACCGCCCGCGAGGCCTCGATCCCGCCCAGGTCCAGCACCCGCTCGGCGGGCCAGCCGAACTCCCCGAGCAGCGAGGTCACCTGGGCCTTGGCAGCGGCGTCCGCGCCGCACACGAACAGGTTGTGCGCACCGGGCACCCGCCCCGGATCCACCATCACCCGGCAGTTGACCGTGTTCAGCGTCTTCACCACGCGCGCGTGCGGGAACGCCCGCTGGATCTGCTCGCCCACACTGTCCGACCCGACAGGATCCAGCCGTATTCCGCCGTCCTCGACCGCCAGCGGATTGGAGACGTCGATGAGGACCTTCCCGGCGAGATGCTCCGCGCCCGCCGCCTCCAGCGCCGCGAGCGCCACCCGGCCGCCCACCGCGTTGACGACCACCTCGGCGGCGGCCGCGGCGTCCGAGAACGTACCGGCGCGCCCGCCGGTCGCCCGGGCCCACTCCAGAGCGGCCGGACTGCCCTCGGTGCGCGAGCCGAGCGTCACCTCGTGCCCCAGCTCCACCAGCTTCCCGCCCAGCGTGCGGCCCACCTCGCCCGTGCCCAGTACCGCGTACCGCATCGGCCACCTCCCCTGTCCGCCGCCGGCCACCGGCGGTCCGCCGATCATTCTGGGCCGGGCGCACGGGGGAGGGAGCAATTCCGCCTGGACACGGGGAAACGTGTCGGATGGGATGGGGCCGTGACCGCCGACACCCTCACCGACGTCTTCGAGGAACACCGTCCCGCGCTCATGGGGGTCGCCTACCGCATGCTCGGCCGCGTGGCCGACGCGGAGGACGTGGTCCAGGACGCCTGGCTGCGCTGGTCCGGCGCGGACCGCGGCGACGTCCGCGAACCGCGCGGCTACCTGGTGCGCGTCACCACCCGGCTCGCCATCGACCGGCTCCGCCAGATCCGGGCCCGCGGCGAGACCTACGTCGGCCCTTGGCTCCCCGAGCCGTACGTCACCGACTTCGGCACCACCGCCACGGCCACCACCACTGCCCCCAACGGCGCCGAGCGCGCCGAACTGGCCGACTCCGTCTCGCTCGCCGTCCTCGTCGTCCTGGAGTCGCTGTCGCCTCTGGAACGCGCCGTGTTCGTGCTGCGCGAGGCCTTCGGGTACCCGCACGCCGAGATCGCCGCCATGCTCGACCGGGGTGAGGCCGCGGTGCGGCAGCTGGCCGGGCGCGCCCGCCGGCACGTCGACGAGCGGCGCACCCGCTACGAGGTCGACCCGGCCCGGCGCAGGGACCTGACCGAACGGTTCCTCGCCGCCGCGGCCGGCGGCGACCTGGAGGGGCTGATGGCCCTGCTCGCCCCCGACGTGCGCCTGGTGAGCGACGGCGGCGGCAAGGCGTCGGCGGCGCTGCGCGTCATCGTCACCCCCGGCAAGGTCGACCGGTTCCTGCTCGGCGTCGCCCGCAAGGAGGGCGCCGGGACGTCCTTCCGCTTCCTGGAGCTCAACGGCGGCCCGGCGGTGCTCCTGCTCGCCGACGGCCGGCCCGACAGCGTGTTCCAGCTGGACGTCGACGGGAGCGCCGTCCGGGCCGTCTACATCATCCGCAACCCCGACAAACTGCGGTCCCTCTCCGGCCTCTGACCCCCCGCGACCGGCGGCTCCCGCACCGCGACGGGAGCTTTGCCGCCATGTCACGAAAACGCCCCCGCGCGAACGCCTCATGAACGGTGCATGGCACCGCTTTCTATGCGTTGCCCCAGGGATCGAGGATTGGTCTTGACCAAGGGTGTGCGCCGCCCTATGGTCGCAGATAAGTACAACAACCTTTAATAAACAAGGGCGCTAAAACGCCGCCGGACCACGGCGATTGCGGAGGACAGGGTGGGGACCACGCAGCTGGAATCGGTGCCGGAACCGAAGTACTGGCATCTCAAGACCGTGCTCAGTGAGGCACTCGACTCGGAGTTCTCGGTCGGCGAGATCCTGCCCAACGAGCGCGACCTCGCCGCCCGCTTCGGGGTGGCCCGCGCCACGCTCCGTCAGGCCCTCGAACAGCTTGAACTGGAAGGCCGCCTGCAGCGCCGCCGCGGTGTCGGTACGACGGTGGCGCCCCCGCGCATGGGCGTGGCCGTGGGCAGCGACCAGCACGCCTGGCCCGGCGCCCCCGAGGACGCCTGGCAGCCCGTCGACTGCACTCTCGCGGTGCCGCCCGCCGCGGTCGCGGCCGCCCTGGAGACCGGCGCGGAGGAGCCCGTGCACATCGTGCGCCGCTCCCGTGTCTCGCACGGCCAGCCCGTCGCCGCCGAGCTGCTCTACGTCCCGGCCGCCTCGGTCCCGGACCTGACGGCGATCGACGCGCCGTCCGCGGCGGCACGCGCGCGTGCGGTGCTGCGCGAGCTGCAGCGCCTGGAGCTGGACGGCCAGAACCGCGCCGTGGAACTCGGCTCGGCCCGCGCGGACGACGCCAAGGAACTCGATCGCCTCCCCGGCGCCCCGGTCCTGGTCGTCACCACCCGCTTCCTCGCCGCCGGCCGCGTCGCCGCGCTCTCCAGCGCCACCTACCGCGCCGACACCTGCCGCCTGACCTTCGGCGACTCCGGCGGCGTCGAGATCCACCACGGCCCCGAGCAACAGGCCTCGTAGCCACCGCACCGGACCGAATCGCGCCCCGAACCCCCTCCGGGGCGCGACGCGTCTCCCGCCCCGGCCGCTCAGCGCCGTGCGGTGACCGTGCCGTCCACTGCGACGCGTTTCTCGCCCCGGCCGCTCAGCGGCGCGCGGTGACCGTGCCGTCCACCGCGAACAGCTGCTCCTCCACATGGTCGAGGGCGAGCCGCAGGGCGCCCGTCGCCACCGCCGCCTCGCCGAGGAGCGACAGGGCGACCCGGGGCGGACGCAGACAGTAACGGGCCAGTTCGCGGCGGAGCGGCTCCAGGACGCCGTCGAGGCCGGCCGCCCAGCCGCCGATCACCACCAGCTCCGGGTCCAGGGCCAGCACCAGCGCGGCCACGTCGTGGACCAGCCGCTGGATGAACCGGTCGACGGCGGCCCGCGCCCGCGCGTCGCCCTTGCGGGCCAGCGCGAACACCTCGGCGACCGCCTGCTCGTCCAGCGGGTGCAGCGGCTCGTCGGTCGTGGACAGCAGCGTCTCCGGCGTCACCTCGCGGCCCAACAGATGCAGCGCGCCGATCTCCCCGGCCGCCCCGCCGTAGCCCCGGTGCAGCCGCCCGCCGATCAGCGAACCGGCGCCCGGACTGAGTCCGGCCAGCACCATCACCACGTCGTCGGACTCGGTCGCGGCCCCCTTCCAGTGCTCGGCCACGGCCGCCGCGTTGGCGTCGTTCTCCACCAGCACCGGGCACTTGAAGGACCGGCTCAGCCGCTCGCCGAGGCGCAGCCCCGTCCACTCGGGCAGCGCGGTGCCCAGCCGTACCGTGCCGTCCGCCTCGACGATGCCCGGCGTCCCGACCCCGACGGCGCGCAGCGAACTGCGCGCCACCCCGGCCCGGCGCAGCAGTTCGGCGACCGCGGTCCGCAGCCGCTCCAGCCGCTCGTCCGCGTCCGCCGTCTCGTCGACGTCCTTGGCCTGCGCCCCCAGCATCCGGCCGTCCAGATCGGACAGCAGCGCGGCGACGCGGTGCGGGCCGATCTCCAGGCCCAGCAGATGCCCGGCCTCGGCCCGGAACCGGAACCGCCGGGCCGGCCGCCCCTGCCGCCGGGCCGCGCCCTCCTCGGCCGCCGTCTCGACGACCAGACCCCCCTCGATGAGCCCTTCGACGACCCCCTCGACCGTCGGCCGGGACAGCCCCGTCACCCGGGTGATCTCCGTGAGCGTCGCGCAGTCCGTGGCACGCAGCGCGTGCAGCACCACCGCGGAGTTGATCCTCCGCAACAGCGACGGATCACCGCCGGTCAGCCCCGCCAACGTCCGTCCTCCCAGCTTGCCGAGCGTGTTGGCCGGATCGTACTTCCCCACCGACGACCCCGGCGAGTGTCCGGCGCCCCCTACCTGCCGGGGATTCCCGGTCAGCGGGGCGCGACGAACCCCGACTCGTACGCCGCGATCACCGCCTGGGTGCGGTCCCGCGCGCCGAGTTTCGCCAGCACCGCTCCCACATGGGACTTCACGGTCTCGGTCCCGACGACCAGCCGGACGGCGATCTCGGCGTTGGACAGCCCCTGTGCCATGAGCCGCAGCACCTCGGCCTCCCGCCCGGTCAGCCGCGCCCACTCCAGCCCGTCCCGCCCGCCGCCCTCGCCGTACCGGGCGGCGAGCTGCCGTACCGAGGCGGGGAAGAGCAGCGACTCGCCCTCGGCGACCAGCCGTACCGCGTGCACGATCTCGGCGGGCCGGGCCCGCTTCAGCAGAAACCCGTCGGCACCGGCGCGCAGCGCCTCGTACACGTACTCGTCGTCCTCGAACGTCGTCACCACGAGGATCTTCGGCGGCTCGGCGACCGTGCGCAGCACCGCGCGCGTGGCCTCGATCCCGTCCAGCAACGGCATCCGCACGTCCATCGCGACCACGTCCGGCCGCAGCTGCCGCACCAGCGGGATCACCGCCGCCCCGTCCGCCGCCTCGCCGACCACCTCGATGTCGGGCTGAGCCTCCAGCACGGCCCGCAGACCGGCGCGTACGAGAGGTTCGTCGTCGACGAGGAGAACGGTGACCGGCATCCGGCCAGCGTAGATCAGCGCACCGGCAACTCGGCGTGCACCTGCCAGTCGCCCCCGTCCGGTCCGGTCCGCGCGCTGCCCCCGAGCAGGGCCGCGCGCTCGCGTATCCCGCGCAGCCCGCTGCCCCGCCCGGGCCCGGGTATCGGACCGGGGAGCGGATTGCGGACCTCCAGACCGAGCACCCCGCCGGACACGGTCACCCGGACCCGTACCGGCACCGGCCCCGCGTGCCGCAGCACATTGGTCAGCGCCTCCTGGAGGATCCGGTAGCCCTCCCGGGAGACCGGGCCCGGCACCGTCTCCAGCGCGCCGGTGACCTCCGAGTCCACCTTCGCCCCCGAGGCCCGCGCCGACTCCAGGAGCCGGTCGGCGTCGGTGAGCGTGGGCCGCCCGCTCACCGGCCGCCGCTCCTCGCGCAGCACGCCCAGCACCCGCTCCAGGTCCTCCAGCGCCCTACGGCCGGTCTCCTCGACGGCGGCCAGCGCCCGGTCGGTGAACTCCGGATCACCCGCCGCCCGGGCCGCGCCCGCCTGCACCACCGCCACCGTCAGCGCGTGCCCGATGGAGTCGTGCAACTCGCGCGCGATCCGGGTGCGTTCCAGCAGTTGCTCGGTGCGCTCCTCCAGGGCCGCGAGCCGTTCGGCGGCGGACGGGCCGAGCAGCCGCCGGGCGATCGCCGTGATCAGCTCCCCGAAACCGACGACCGCGCCGTAGAGCGCGATCAACGGTAGCGGGACCAGCAGGGCGTACGCCCAGTGCGGCCGGGCCGCGTCCAGCAGGGGGAGGCCGTCGGGCACCTGGCCCGCCGCGAGCCGGGCGAGGTCGAACGCGATCGCCGGCAGCCACACCGAGACCATCGCACCCGCCGAGCCGAGGACCATCCGCGCCTCCAGCCACAGCACCGTGCGCCCCCGGTCCCGCCAGGTCGCCGACGGCGTCTCCGAGATCCCCGAGTCCGCCTCGCCCGGCGTGAGCAGCAGCCGCGCCTGCACGCCCTCGCCCCGCCGCACGGCGGGGATCAGCCCGACCGGGACCAGCACCAGGGCCGGCACCCACGGCGTCGACGGGTCGACGAACAGCCAGAGGCCCACGACGAGCAACGGCACCCACAGGTGCACCAGTCGTGTGTACGTCGTCCCCCGCAGCAGCGGGCGCAGAAACCGGGCCATGCGGACATCGTGACAGGCACCACTGACAACGGACCTCCCCCGGGCGGGGGAGACGATCTCCACCGGCGGGGGAGGAGCCCAACCCGCCCCACCGGCCAGAGTGTTGGCCATGACCAGCCTCGACGTGCACGACCTCACCAAGGAGTACGGCGGCCGACGGGCCGTGGACCACCTCACCTTCACCGTCCACCCCGGCCGGGTCACCGGCTTCCTCGGCCCCAACGGCGCCGGCAAGTCCACCACCCTGCGCCTCGTCCTCGGCCTGGACCGCCCCACCTCCGGAACCGCCACGGTCGGCGGCCGCCCGTACCCCGAACTCCACGAGCCCCTGCGCCGGGTGGGCGCCCTGCTCGACGCCGACGCCGCGCACGGCTCCCGCACCGGACGCGACCACCTGCGCGCCCTCGCCGCGAGCAACCGCGTCCCGGACCGCCGGGTCGACGAGGTGCTGGAGGAGACGGGCCTCGCCCCCGCCGCCCGGCGCCGGGTACGGACGTACTCCCTGGGCATGCGCCAGCGGCTCGGCATCGCCGCCGCCCTCCTCGGCGACCCCGAGGTGGTCCTCCTCGACGAGCCCGCCAACGGCCTCGACCCCGAAGGCATCGTCTGGATCCGCCGGTTGCTGCGCCGGCTGGCGGCGGAGGGCCGCACGGTACTGGTCTCCAGCCATCTGATGAACGAGACGGCCTCCTTCGCGGACCACCTGATCGTCCTGGGCCGCGGCCGCCTGCTGGCCGACACCCCGGTCCGGGACTTCATCCACGCGCGCGTGCGGCCCGCGACCAGGGTCCGCACCACCGACGACGGGCAACTCGACCGACTGCTCACCCGGCACGGATACGAAGCGCGGCGCCGCGCGGACGGCGCCTGGACCGTGCTCCACGCGCGCGTGGAGGACATTGGGCGCGTCCTGGCCGACGCCGGCGTCCCCGTCCTCGAACTCGCCCAGGAGGAGGCCACCCTGGAGCAGGCCTACCTCGATCTGACGTCGGCGGAAGCCGAGTTCACCGCACACCACCACCAGGAGGCCTGACCGTGCCCGTCCAGCCCGTCCTGCCCGTCCTGCACGCCGAGTGGATCAAGATACGGACCCTGCGCCCGCTCGTCGGCGGCCTGGGCGCGCTCCTGGCCGTCACCGTCGCCTTCTCCGGGCTCGTGGCGGCCGGCACCGACGACGGCTCCGACCCGCTCTTCACGGTGTTCTTCGGCGTCTCCTTCGGGCAGATCGCGGCGATCGCCTTCGGCGCCACCGCCGTCTCGTCCGACCTCCGCGGCGGCGCGCTGCGGCTGGCCCTGTCCGCCGTACCCGACCGGCGCCGGTGGTTCGCCGCCAAGGCCACGGCGATCGCCCTGCCAGTGCTCGCTGTGGGCCTGGTCACCGGCCTCGCCACGCTGGCGCTGGGGAAGTACCTGCTCGGAGCGGCCCGTCCCACGTGGGCAGAGGGACTGCGCGGAGCGGTGGCCTGCGGTGTCTACCTGACGCTGATGGCCCTGTTCGCGGCGGGACTCACCGCCGTACTGCGCAGCGGCACCGCGACGCTGTCCGTCCTGATCCCGTTCCTGCTGACCGTGTCCTTCGTGATCGGCGACCTCTCCGGAGGCATCGCCGACCTGCTGCCCGACCGCGCCGGCCAGGTGGCGCTGCACAGCACCCGGCACGGCTCCCTCGGCCCGTGGACCGGACTCGCGGTCACCGCACTGTGGACGGCGGCCGCACTGCTCGCCGGCGCCCGGAGCCTGCACCGACGGGACGCCTGACCACCCCCCGACGGGACGCGGCCCCCTCCGCCGGTCAGCCCCGCGCCGCCTCCCGCAACCGCCCGAACTCCTCCGCCATCGTGGCCGCCGTCCAGTGTGCGTTCAGCCCGCTGGGGTTCGGCAGCACCCACACCCGGGTGTCGCCGATGGTCCGCTCCTGCGGTCCCATCCGGGCCTTGCGGTCGTCGAAGGCGGCCCGGTAGGCCGTGATGCCCACGACGGCCAGCCATCGCGGCCGGACCCGCTCCACCTTCGCCGTCAGCAGGCGTCCGCCCTCGGTGTACTCGGCGGCCGTCAGCTCGTCGGCCCGCGCGGTCGCCCGCGCCACCACGTTGGTGATGCCGAGCCCGTACGACGGCAGCTCACCCTGTTCCGCGGGCTTGAGCAGCCTCGGTGTGAAGCCGGACAGGTGCAGCACCGGCCAGAAGCGGTTGCCGGGGCGGGCGAAGTGGTGCCCGGTGGCCGCCGTCATCAGGCCGGGGTTGATCCCGCAGAACAGGACGTGCAGGCCGTCCGCGATCACGTCCGGGACGAGACGGTCGCGGGCGGCCTCCAGCTCCGCCGCCGTGAAGCGGGTCAGAGGATCGCTCCGGGCGTGTAGCCGGCCGCCTCCGGGTGCTGCTTGGCGATCTCCTCGATCCGGCCGACGACGACACCGACCTGGGCGGCCGCCGCACCCGTGAAGGACAGCTTGTCGGCCATCAGCGCGGCGAGCTGCTCGCGGTCGAGCGGCAGCCGCTCGTCGGCCGCCAGCTTGTCCAGCAGGTCGTTGCGCTCGGCGCCCTGCTCGCGCATGGCGAGTGCGGTGGCGACGGCGTTCTCCTTGATCGCCTCGTGCGCGACCTCACGGCCGACGCCCGCCCGCACCGCGCCCATCAGCACCTTGGTGGTGGCGAGGAAGGGGAGGTAGCGGTCCAGCTCGCGGGCGACGACGGCGGGGAAGGCACCGAACTCGTCGAGGACCGTCAGGAAGGTCTCCAGGAGGCCGTCGAGCGCGAAGAAGGCGTCCGGCAGGGCCACCCGGCGCACCACCGAGCAGGACACGTCGCCCTCGTTCCACTGGTCGCCCGCCAGCTCGCCGGTCATCGAGGCGTAGCCGCGCAGGATGACCATCAGGCCGTTGACGCGCTCGCAGGACCGCGTGTTCATCTTGTGCGGCATCGCCGAGGAGCCGACCTGGCCCGGCTTGAAGCCCTCGGTCACCAGCTCGTGCCCGGCCATCAGCCGGATCGTCTTGGCCAGGGAGGAGGGCGCGGCGGCCAACTGTACGAGCGCGGTCACCACCTCGTAGTCCAGCGAGCGCGGGTACACCTGGCCGACCGAGGTGAACGCCTGCGAGAAGCCGAGGTGCCCGGCGATCCGGTCCTCCAGCTCGGCCAGCTTCGCCGCGTCCCCGCCCAGCAGGTCCAGCATGTCCTGGGCGGTGCCGACCGGGCCCTTGATGCCGCGCAGCGGGTAGCGGCCGAGCAGCTCCTCCACGCGGCCGTACGCCACGAGCAGCTCGTCGGCGGCGGTCGCGAAGCGCTTGCCGAGGGTGGTGGCCTGCGCGGCCACGTTGTGCGAGCGGCCCGCCATCACCAGCTCGGCGTACTCGCCGGCCAGCTTGCCCAGACGCGCCAGGACGGCCACCGTACGGTCGCGCACCAGCTCCAGCGAGAGCCGGATCTGCAGCTGCTCGACGTTCTCCGTCAGGTCACGGGAGGTCATGCCCTTGTGCACGTGCTCGTGCCCGGCGAGGTCGTTGAACTCCTCGATCCGCGCCTTCACGTCGTGCCGGGTGACCTTCTCGCGCTCGGCGATGGAGGCCAGGTCGACGGTGTCGAGGACCCGCTCGTAGTCGGCG
This sequence comes from Streptomyces sp. NPDC048288, assembly GCF_043201555.1. Lineage (NCBI taxonomy): Bacteria > Bacillati > Actinomycetota > Actinomycetes > Kitasatosporales > Streptomycetaceae > Streptomyces > Streptomyces sp. NPDC048288. The sequence continues at coordinate 150,010 of NZ_JBICZD010000012.1, read as the reverse complement.
ATCGCCGCGTCCGGCACCTCGATCCCGAGGTCCTTCTGGGCCCGCAGTACGGCGAGCCAGAGCTGCCGCTCCAGCTTCACCTTCTGCTCGGGCGACCAGAGCGTGGCGAGCTCGGCGGAGGCGTAGCGTCCGGCGAGGACGTTCGGGATGCGGGGCTTGGCGGGTGCGGCTGAAGTCACGTGCACGGAGTTTACCCGGCGCCCGGCACCGCCTCCGGAGCGTCCACGGAGCAGACGCCCAGGTGAGGCCGGGACCTGACGGTCACCTCGGGGAACCGGCCCCGCCCGGGTCCCCCTCCGCCTGCTCCCGTTCGTCCATCCCCGCCAGCAGCGCCTGATGGCTGCGCCGGACGTGCTCGCGCATGACCCGTTCGGCGCCGTCGCCGTCCTTGGCGAGGACGAGGTCCAGCACCCGGTGGTGCTCGTGGTCCGACTCGGTCAGGCGGCCCGGCTGGGCCAGCGAGGTGCGGACCAGCCGGGCATAGGCGAGCTGGTTCATCAGGGTGCGGTAGTGCGCCTCCAGCTTGGTGTTGTCGGCGCCGACGACGATCAGGTCGTGGAACTCGTGCACCAGCCGCCCGTACCCCTCGGCGTCACCCGCCCGCACCGCCTCGTCGGCCTCGCGCATGTTGTCGCGCAGCCGGGTCACCTCGGGCACGTTGCCCCGGAAGGCCAGTAGCCGGGCCGCCGCGCCCTCCAGCAGCTCCTTCATCTGGAACAGCTCGGTGATCTCCCGCCGCGAGGGCACCGCGACGAACGTGCCGACCCGCGGCCGTACCTCCACCAGGCCCTCGATCTGCAACTGCTTCAGGGCCTCGCGGATGGGGGTACGGCTGACCCCGAAGGTCTCCGACAGCGCCATCTCGGACAGGCTGGAGCGCGGTGGCAGCTCACCGGTGATGATCATCTGCCGCAGCTCCTCGGCGACGCGCGCCTGCATGCTCGTCTGCTGGAGCGGCTTCCGCGCCCGGCCACTGGGTTCTTGCATGGTACGTGAACATAGTCGGGGGCGTCGGGTGACGTCAACAGTCCGTGGCGATGTCGGCCGCTCTGCCATACAAGGGTCGTTCATGACCGCAGGATGAACGGGTCACCGGCCGGTTCCTCGCTCGTGTTGACCCACACGCTCTTTAGCCGCGTGTACTCCCGGATCACCTCCGTGCTGTGCTCGACACCCGTGCCGCTGCTCTTGAAGCCGGACCGCGGGGACATCGGCGACATCGACCGGTAGGTGTTGGCCCACACGGTGCCCGCCTCCAGCCGCGCCGCCATCCGGTGCACCCGGTTCACGTCCCGGGTCCACACGCCCGCGGCCAGGCCGTACGCCGAGTCGTTGGCGATGGCCAGGGCCTCCTCCTCGGACGCGAACGGCAGGACGGTGGCGACCGGGCCGAAGATCTCCTCCCGGCAGATCCGCATCGCGTTGTCGGTACCGGTGAAGACCGTGGGGGAGTAGAACCAGCCGTCGAGACCGGTGTCGGGCCGGGCCCCGCCGCAGACCACCTTGCCGCCCTCGGCCAGCCCGAGTGCGACGTACGACTCGACCTTGGCCAGCTGGTCGGCGAGGGCCAGCGGGCCGAGTTCGGTGGAGTCCTCCAGCGGGTCGCCGATCCGGATGGTGGCGGCCCGCGCGGTCACCCGCTCCAGGACCTCGTCGTACACGTCCTCATGCACCAGGACCCGGCTGCCGGCCACACAGGTCTGGCCCGCCGCCGCGAAGACGCCCGCGATCACGCCCATCGACGCCGACGCCAGGTCGGCGTCCGGGAAGACGATGTTCGGTGACTTCCCGCCGAGTTCGAGCGTGCAGCGGACGAACCGGTCGGCGCAGGTGCGGGCGATACGGCGGCCGGTCTCGGTGGAACCCGTGAAGGTCACCTTGGCGACGTCCGGGTGCTCGGTGAGGGGGCCGCCCGCGGTCGGGCCGAAGCCGGTGACCACGTTGACGACACCCGGCGGGAAGCCGGCCTCCTCGAAGAGCGGGGCGAGGGCGAGGAGGGAGGCCGAGGTGTGCTCGGACGGCTTGACGACCACGGTGTTGCCCGCGGCGAGGGCCGGGGCGAGCTTGGTCGCGGTGAGGAGGAGGGGGGAGTTCCAGGGGGTGATCGCGCCGACCACGCCGACGGGTTCGCGCAGCGTGTAGTTGAGCAGGTCACGGCTCGCGCCGGGGATGACCTCGCCGTGGATCTTGTCGGCCAGGCCGGCGTAGTAGTGGAAGTACTCGGGGAGACCGGCGAGTTGGGCGCGCATCTCGCGCAGGAGCTTGCCGTTGTCGAGGGTTTCGGTGCGGGCGAGTTCCTCGGCGTGCTCGCCGATGAGGTCGGCGAGGTTGCGCAGCAGGCGGCCCCGGCGGGTCTGGCTGAGGTCGCGCCAGCGGGGGTCCTCGAAGGCGGTGCGGGCGGCGCGGACGGCGCGGTCGACGTCTTCGGCGGTGCCGCTCGCGGCCTCGTACCAGGGCTGGGCCGTGGTGGGGTTGAGGCTGGGGAAGTACTCGCCGGAGGCCGGTGCGGTCCATTCTCCGGCGATGTAGTGGTCGTGGCGGGGGAGTGGGGGCATGCGGTGGGCTCCTCGGGTGCGGGTTGAGTGTGGTTGCTCGCGCAGTTCCCCGCGCCCCTAAAGGGGCGCCCAGGGTGCCGTGTGTTTCAGGATCACCTCGGTCAGCTCCTCAGGGCGTTCCAGCGGCAGCAGATGGCGTGCTCCGGGCAGGACTTCCGCATGGGCACCTGGAATTCGGTCGGCCAGTCGGCGGGTCATCTCCGGGGTCGAACCGGGATCGTCCGCACCGGTCACCGCGAGTGTCGGTGCTTTGATCTCGGGCAACCGGGGCCACAGCGGGCCGTCCGCCGTCGCGAACACGTCGTAGCAGGCCAGGTACGAAGTCCGGTCGTTCGCCAGCAGTGTGGCGAGTACCCGGTCCGCCGACTCCGGCTCACGCGACCGCCATTGAGGGGAGAACCAGCGGTCCACCGCCGCCCGCGCCGACCCCTCGAAATCCGCCCGCGCCCGCTCCCGCCTCCCGGCCACCGCCGTCCGCTCCTCCTCCGACCGCCCGGCGACCGAGCTGACCAAGGTGAGGGTGGCCGTCAACTCGGCTCGTGTGACGGCCAGTTGCTGGGCCACCAGGGCGCCCAGCGAGAAGCCCACCAGATGGGTCGGCCCGTCCAGGAGTTCGGCCACGTCCTCGGCCAGGTCCGCCAGTGACACGCCCGGGGCCGCCGGTGGGGAGTCGCCGTGCCCGCGCAGGTCGACCAGGGTCACCCGGTGCCGTGCCGCCAGCGACGGCAGACAGCGCGCCCACATGCTCCGGTCGAGCCCGACACCGTGCAGCAGCACGAGATCCGTACCGTCGCCGTGGATCTCGTGGCTCAAGGCCGCCGCCGTCATGTCACTGTTCCGTGGCCAGCGGAGCCAGCCGTGCCTGGGGCCTGCCCTGGGCCGCCGCCGCGAGGCCGATGACGATCTCGTCGGCGCGGGGGCCGTCCGGGACCCGGACCTCGATGCTCTGGTGGTGGGAGCGGATCGTCGCGTCGGTGACGTGCTTGAGCGGGATGTCGAAGACCGTGCCGGCCGCCGCCCGCTTCTCCACCGCGGGCAGCAGGGTGGTCGCGTCGGCCGCCTTGCGGAAGTGGTCGCCGAACTTCAGCGTGTGGATCAGGCCCGAGCCGTGCTCGATCTCCCCGTCCAGGCCGACGATCGCCGCCTTGCCGTACGCCTCCACCGGCGCGCCGAGCGCGGCGACCACCCGGGGTGCCAGCAACTCGCCGAGCTGCGGGGCGACTTCGTCGATGGCGGGCAGCAGGTCGGCCACGAAGCCCTGGCCCGCCCACGGGTTCTCGATCACCGCGAGCACCACCGCCGTACGGGCGGGCGGGTCGACCGGTCGGCCGCCCTCGGTGTGGATGTCCTCCGTGTACGTGATGATCTTCCGGACGTTCATCGGGCGCTCTCCAGTTTCTCCAGGTCGGCGAGGCGGACCACGGGGTCGGTACGGCGGTCCCCGATACGGGCGTTGGGGCGGGGCCCGGACGCGGCGGCGGCGATCACCACGATCTCGTCGGGGCGGGGCGCGTCGGGGACCCTGATCTGCACGGTCTGGTAGTGCGAGCGGGTCGCGGCGGCCGTCTTGTGCCACAGCGGCACGGTCAGCGGTTCGCCCGCCGGCAGCCGGTCGTCGTTGAAGACGATGATGGAGGTGCCCTCCGTCAGCTCCCGCAGGACGTTGCCGAAGTACGGGGTGTGGATGAGCGCTCCGCCGTGCTCGACCTCGCCGTCGAGCCCGACCACGGCCGCCTTCCCGAAGGCCTCCACGTGGTCGGCGCCGCCGATTTCCGCGATCAGCCTGCCGGTCAGGAGCTGCGCCAACTCCGGTGCCACCGCCTCCACCTCGGGCTGGAGGTCGGCGACGAAGCCGCGCCCGGCCCACGGGTTGCGGATCACCGCGGCGACCGCGACCCGCCGTGCCGGAGCGGCCACCGGGCGGCCCAGTTCCAGCAGCACCTCGTCGACGACGGTCACGACCTTGCGGATGTCCGTCATGCGGTGAACTCCGGCATGACCTTGTCCGCGAACAGCTCCAGGCTGCGCATCGCCTTGCGGTGTTCCAGACCCGGGTGCGTGGTCCACAGGAGCAGGTGCTCAAGACCGACCTCGTCGCGGAGTTCGGCGATCTTCTCCGCGACGTACTCGGGGGTGCCGACCAGCAGGTTGCGGCCGTGCAGGAAGTCGTACGACAGCTGGTGCGCGTCGGTGAGCTCCTCGTCGGCCTCCATCAGGTTGGCCAGGCCCCGCCAGTGCATGATCCAGCGGTACGTCGTCATCAGCGCCTCCTCGAAGTCGGCGCGGGCCTGCTCCATGGTGTCGGCGACGTACACGTCACGGACCAGGCCGATGCCCTCGCCGAGCGCGTACTCCCGGCCCGACGCCAGGCTGGCCGTGGTGCGGTACAGCTCGAAACGTTCCTTCAGGGCGGAGACCGGCGGCAGCCAGAACATGCCCTGGACGCCGTCGGCCGCGGCGGCCTGGATGGAGCGGGGGCTGTCGATGACCTGCCAGAGGGGCGGGTGCGGGCGCTGCAGCGGGAACGGGGTGACCTGCATCTTCGTGATCACGCCATCGGTGGTGTAGTCGTCCGTGGCGGGGGAGAGCGGGTGGTTCCACTTCACCCCGGGGGCCGGGAACTCGTAGAAGCGGCCGTGGTGCGCGAAGAACTCGCCGCTCCACGCCTTGCGCAGGATCTCCACCGTCTCGTCGTACAGCGCCCGGTTCTGCTCCTGGTCGCGCGGGTCGGCGAGCGCGTTGAGGTTCAGGGCCTCGCGGCCGTACAGGCCCCGGCCGAGGCCGACCTCGACGCGGCCGCCGGAGAGCTGGTCGAGCATCGCGATGTCCTCGGCCAGGCGCAGCGGATGCCAGAAAGTGGCGATGGAGGCCGCCTGGCCGATCCGGATGCGCGAGGTGCGGGCGGCGATGTCGGCGCCCATGAGGACCGGGTTCGGGGTGATCTCGATGGCCTCGTGGCCGAAGTGGTGCTCCGTGTACCAGGTGGACCAGAACCCCGCTTCTTCGGCCGCTACGGCGAACTCGCGTGCCTCGTCCATGACTTGGGCGTACTCACCGAGCCGGCCGGGCGCTCCGAGGTTGTGGAATATCGAGAACCGCATCAAGTGTCCTTTCCACTTCGGCTGTGCCATGCAAGCGAGGCTAGGAGTGCGGATCGGGCCCGTCAAGGGTTCACCTCGTCGAAACAAGCATGACCTGTGTATTTGACGCGTCTACCAGGGCGGATCGAGCTTTTGCGTCGGGGGTGTTGACACGGTTGTGTGGCGTACTTACCGTCCTCTGCCATACAAGAGCTGACCGATGGGACCGCCATGACCCACACTCTTGACCGCACCTCCCTCCTCCGCTCCGCCTGGCGGGCCGCCTGGGACCAGGGGCGGGTCGACGCCCTGGACGACCTGCTCAGCCCCTCCTACGTCCGCCGCCGCGGCCCCGCCGGCGCCACCCAGACCCGCGACCAGTTCAAGGACTCCGTCCGCGCGGTGCGGGAGGCGTTCCCCGACCTGCGCACCGAGATCGAGGACGTCGTCGAGGACGGCGACCGGGTGGCGGTCCGCTGGCGCAGCACCGGGCGCCACACCGGCGCCTTCCTCGGGGTGCCGCCCACCGGCAAACCCGTCGAGGTCTCGGGCGCCACCTTCGCCCGCTTCGAAGGCCCGGCCGTGGCCGAGGAGTGGGTGACCTTCGACTCCCGTCAGCTCCTCGAAGCGCTCGGGATCATCACCACCGCACAGCAGGCCGCCGTCGACCCGGACCTGGTGCGCGGGGTGCACCGCAAGTTCATCACCGGCGTCACCGTGGTCACCACGGACGACGACGGCACCCCCCGCGGGCTGGCCTGCAACGCCTTCTCCAGCATCTCCCTCGACCCGCCGATGGTGCTGGTCTGCGTCCAGCACAGCTCCGCCACGCACCCCGCCCTGCACCGGGCGAGCCACCTCGGCATCAGCATCCTCGCCGCCGACCAGCTCGACGTCGCGAAGACCTTCGCCGCCAAGGGCGACGACAAGTTCGCCCGGATCTCCTGGACGCCCGGTGCCTTCGGCGCCCCGCTGATCGACGGCTCCTGCGCCCAGCTGGAGGTGGAGATCGGGGAACGCCTGGAGGCCGGCAGCCACACCGTGTTCACCGGCCGGGTGGTCTCCGCCCGCCACGACGACCTCGCCCCGCTGGTCTACAGCGGCGGCGGATTCTTCGACATCTCGCACACGGCGCCGCTGCCGTGGTGACCTTCCTCCCGTAGCAAGAGCAGGAGCACCGCATGACAGAAGGAACACCGGCGCCGGTCTACGGCAGCGCGGTCACCAAGGTCGAGCCCTTCGGCGTCGACCACATCCCCGACAACGAGCGGCACGGCAGGCCCAGTTCGCAGTTCTTCGTCTGGTTCGCGGCCGGCCTCAACTTCCCGATCATCCTGCTCGGCTTCAGCGCGGCCTGGTTCGGGCTGAGCTTCGGCGCCGCGGCAACGGCCATCGTGATCGGCGCGGCGCTCGGCTCCCTGCTGATGGCCGTGATGTCCCGGATGGGCGTACGGCTCGGGGTGCCGCAGCAGATCCAGGCCCGCGGCCCGCTGGGCTTCTTCGGCAACTTCCTGCCGGTGGCCTACATCAACGTCTTCGCGGGGATCGGCTGGGCCTCCGTCACCGTGATCCTCGGCGGCAAGGCGTTCGCCGAGCTGACGCATCTGCCGTTCTGGCTGTGCGCGGCCGTGCTCACGGCGGCCGAGCTGGTGGTGTCGATCTACGGCTACAACATGATCAACTACCTCCAGCGGGTGCTCACCTACGTCCTGACCCCGCTGTTCCTGCTGATCACCGTGGTCGCCGTGGTGCGCGGCGGCAGCTTCTTCCACGCCGACCCGCACGCCTCCGGATACATCGGGGCCACCGGCGGCTGGATCACCTTCGGCGGCTGGTTCCTCTCCTTCCTGGTCGCCTGGGCCCCCTTCGCCTCCGACTACTCGCGCTACCTCCCCGACACCCCCGAGGTCGTCACCCGCACCGCCTGGTACACCGGGCTCGGCAACTTCGTCACCATCTGCTGGCTGGGCATCCTCGGCGTGGTCGTCGGCGGCAGCGCCACCAGCTCCGACTCCATCACCGCGCTGCACGAACTGGCGGGCCCGTTCGCCGTCCCGGCCCTGATCGCCGTCGGCCTGTCCGCGCTCGCGCAGAACTTCCTCAACGTCTACGGCGGCGCGATCTCCGTACAGACCCTGAAGGTCCCGGTCAGCCGCAGTCAGGCGGTCACCGCGATCTGCCTGCTGGCCTACGCGATCAGCCTGTGGGGCGAGTCCGGCACGGAGGACAAGTTCAAGGTCTTCCTCAATCTCACCGCCTACTTCATCGCCCCGTTCGCGGCCGTGCTGCTGCTCGACTTCTACCTGGGCGGCCGCTCCGACCCGTCCCGGATCGCCGAACTCTACGACCGCCGCCGGATCCTGGACTGGGGGTTCGTCGCCTGGGCGGGCGGGGTCGCCGCGTCGGTGCCGTTCTGGCAGTCCAGCTTCTACACCGGGCCGTTCTCGAAGGCATTCCCCGGCGCCGGCGACCTGAGCATGTTCGTCGCGGCGGGCGCGGGCATGGTCCTCTACCTGCTGACGTACCGGCTGAAGCCGCTGTGGATCGCCGACGGCGGGCCGACACCGGCCCTCGTCGCCGACAAGGCCGCCGCCGACCTCTCCTGACGGCTCCTCAGGGCCGGTCATCCCTCCTCGGAGGCGGTGACCGGCCCTTCGGCTTACGGGGAACTTCCCGGGCGGAAATCCCGCCGTAACGCACCGACTGTCTACTGGTGTGCAACAGTGATTCATGTCAGTGGACACCTCCCGGGAGGCCCCCCATGACGACCGACCTCGCCGCACTGGTCCGGGACGACGGCATCGAGTTCGTGCTCGCCGTCTTCGTCGACCTGACCGGCAAGCCGTGCGCCAAGCTCGTCCCCGCCCAGGCCGTCGAGGAACTCCGGGACGAGGGCGTCGGCTTCGCCGGATACGCGGCCGGCGCGCTCGGCCAGCAGCCCAGCGACCCGGACGTCGTCGCCCGGCCCGACGTCTCCTCGTACACCCCGCTCCCCTTCGTCAAACCCGGCCTCGCGCTCGTCCACTGCGACCCGTACGTCGAGGGAGAACCCTGGCCCTACGCCCCGCGCGTCATCCTGCGCTCGCTGCTTGAGCGGGCCGCCGCCCGGGGACTCTCCCTGGCCGTGGGCGCCGAGGTCGAGTACTTCCTGGTCAACCGCGACGAACACGGCGTCCTCAGCGTCGCCGACGCCAGGGACACCGCCTCGCAACCCTGTTACGACGCCCGCGGCCTGACCCGGATGTACGACCACCTCACCGCCGTCTCCACCGCGATGAACAGCCTCGGCTGGGGCAACTACGCCAACGACCACGAGGACGGCAACGGCCAGTTCGAGCAGAACTTCCGCTACGCCGACGCCCTCACCACCGCCGACCGGGTCATCACCATGCGCTACCTGGTGTCGGTCCTCGCCGAACAGCGCGGCATGACCGCCACGTTCATGCCGAAGCCGTTCACCGACCGCACCGGCACCGGCATGCACCTGCACCTGTCGCTGTGGCGGGACGGCGAACCCGCCTTCCCCGACCCGGCGGACACCCGCGGCCTCGGCCTCTCCCCGCTCGCCTACTCCTTCGTCGCCGGGATCGTCGAGCACGCCCGCGCCCTCCAGGCCGTCATCGCGCCCACCGTCAACTCCTACAAGCGCACCGGCGCCGTCTCCACCCGCTCCGGCGCCACCTGGTCGCCCCGGGTCGCGGGCTACGGCGGCAACGACCGCACCCACTTCGTGCGCGTCCCCGACGGCAACCGCGTCGAACTGCGCGGCGGTGACGGCGCCGCCAACCCCTACCTCGCCGCCGCCGGTGCGCTGGCCGCCGGACTCGACGGCATCGAACGCGGCCTCGACCCGGGCGAGCCGGGCGCCGGGGGCAAGGGACCGGAACTCCCGCCGACCCTGCTGCACGCCGTCGAGGCCCTCCAGTCCGACGACGTCATCAGCGGCACCCTCGACGCCGCCGGGCCGGGCGTGAGCCGCTACTTCGCCGACCTCAAGCGCGAGGAGTTCTTCGACTGGCACTCCACGGTCGGCCCCTGGGAGCTGGACCGCTATCTCACCGCCTTCTGAAGGGACTCGGTATGTGCGGAATCGTCGGGCTCCATCTGCGGGAGCCCGCCCTCGAACCCCGGCTCGGCGAACTGCTCGCCGCGATGCTGGGACAAGTCGTCGAACGCGGGCCGGACTCGGCGGGCGTCGCCGTCTACGGCGACCCGCGGCTGTCCCCGCCCGGGCAGAGCGTGGTCTCCCTGCTCGGCACCTCGGTCGCCGAGGTCCGGACGGTACTGCCGGGCGCGGTGGCCTACGACGCCGACGCCACGACCGTCGTCCACGCGGAGCCCGCCCGGCTGGCCGAACTCCTGCCCCACGCCCGGGTGATCGGCTCCGGCGAGGGCTGCGCCGTACTGAAGGGCACCGGAAACCCGGTGCGGCTGGCCGAGTCCTTCGGGCTCGCCGGCGTCACCGGCTGGCAGGGCGTCGGGCACACCCGGATGGCCACCGAGTCGGCGGTCACCCCCGAGGGCGCCCACCCCTTCTCCGTGGGGCCAGGACAGTGCCTGGTGCACAACGGCTCCTTCGCCAACCACGCCACCATCCGCCGTGAACTGCGCGCCCAGGGCGTCGAGTTCGACAGCGAGAACGACTCCGAGGTCGGCGCCCGGTTCGTCGCGCACCACCTCGCCCAGGGCGCCGACCTGGAGAAGGCGCTGAAGCTGCTGTGCGAACGCTTCGACGGCTTCTACACGCTGCTGGTCTCCACCGGCGACTCCTTCGCGGTGGTCCGCGACGCCATCGCCTGCAAGCCGGCGCTGGTCGCCGAGACCGCCGACTGGGTGGCGATGGCCTCCGAGTACCGGGCGCTGGACGTCCTGCCGGGCATCGAGAACGCCCGCATCTTCGAACCCGAGCCGGAAGAGGTGTACGTATGGCGACGCTGATCGACCTGGCGACGACGCCGGTGCGCGAGCTCAACGGGGCGTTGCACGCGGCCGGGGCCGACGACTGGCGGGTGCTGAACCCGCGCGGGGCGCACGCCGTCGCCTGCGGCATCCGGGAACCGCTCACCGTCGACATCGAGGGCCACGTCGGCTACTACTGCGCCGGCATGAACCAGCACGCCACGGTCACCGTGCACGGCAACGCGGGGACCGGGGTCGCCGAGAACATGATGTCGGGGACGGTCCGGGTGCGGGGGAGCGCCTCCCAGTCGGCGGGGGCCACGGCCCATGGAGGGCTGCTGGTGATCGACGGGGACGCGTCGGCCCGGTGCGGGATCTCCATGAAGGGCGTGGACATCGTGGTCGGCGGAAACGTCGGTCACATGAGTGCGTTCATGGGGCAGGCCGGGCGGTTGGTGGTCTGCGGGGACGCGGGGGAGGCGCTGGGGGACTCGCTGTACGAGGCGCGGATCTATGTGCGGGGGGCGGTGAAGTCGCTGGGCGCGGACTGTGTGGAGAAGGAGATGCGGGGTGAGCATCTCGCCGAGTTGGGTGAGTTGTTGAAGGCGGCGGAGCGGGAGGAGGAGCCGGGGGAGTTTCGCCGGTACGGCTCGGCGAGGGAGTTGTATCACTTCAAGATCGACAACTTGGGTGCGTATTAGCGCCGTTGTCGGCTGCGGGCTGGGTGTGGCTGGTCGCGCCCGCGCGGCGGTAGCCGCAAATCGATAACGCCCCGCGCCCCTGAAGGGGCGCTTCATCGAGCCCTGTTTGGAGTTATGAACCTTGGAACCCGCATCCCATGGTCTGCGTGAGTCGGCCACCTTTGATCGTGCGACCATCCATGCCATCCAGCGTGCCGCCGACACCGGGATCTATGACATCCGGGGGTGGGGGGCCAAGCGCAGGCTGCCGCACTTCGATGATCTGTTGCTGCTCGGTGCCTCCATGTCCCGTTATCCGCTGGAGGGTTACCGGGAGCGGTGTGACACGGACGTCGTGCTCGGTGCGCGGCACGCCAAGAACCCGCTGCGGCTCGCCACGCCCGTCACCATCGCCGGCATGAGTTTCGGGGCGCTCTCCGCGCAGGCCAAGGAGGCGCTGGGGCGGGGGGCGAGTGAGGTCGGTACGTCGACGACCACGGGGGACGGTGGGATGACCCCCGAGGAGCGTGGGCACTCCAAGCACCTCGTGTACCAGTACCTGCCGTCGCGGTACGGCATGAACCCGGACGACCTGCGGGCCGCCGACGCCATCGAGGTCGTCCTCGGGCAGGGGGCCAAGCCGGGGGGCGGGGGGATGCTGCTCGGGCAGAAGGTCACCGAACGGGTGGCGGGGATGCGGACGTTGCCGGTCGGGATCGATCAGAGGAGCGCGTGCAGGCATCCCGACTGGACCGGGCCCGACGACCTCGCCATCAAGATCCTCGAACTGCGCGAGATCACCGACTGGGAGAAGCCGGTCTATGTGAAGGTCGGCGCGACCCGGACGTACTACGACGTGAAGCTGGCCGTGCACGCGGGCGCCGACGTCGTGGTGGTCGACGGCATGCAGGGCGGTACGGCGGCCACCCAGGACGTCTTCATCGAGCACGTCGGCATCCCGACGCTCGCCGCCCTGCCCCAGGCGGTGCGGGCCCTTCAGGAGCTGGGCGTGCACCGGGAGGTCCAGCTGGTGGTGTCGGGCGGCATCCGGTCCGGCGCCGACATGGCGAAGGCGCTGGCGCTGGGGGCGGACGCGGTCGCCATCGGTACGGCGGCGCTCATCGCGCTCGGCGACAACCACCCCCGGTACGAGGAGGAGTACCGGCGACTGGGGTCGGCGGCAGGCTACTTCGACGACTACCAGGACGGCCGCGACCCGGCCGGCATCTCCACCCAGGACCCGGAGCTCGCCGCCCGGCTCGACCCGGTCGAGGGCGGCCGGCGGCTCGCCAACTTCCTGCGGGTGATGACCATGGAGGCCCAGACCCTGGCCCGCGCCTGCGGCAAGGCCCACCTGCTGCACCTCGAACCCGAGGACCTGGTCGCGCTCACCATCGAGTCCGCCGCCATGGCCCGGGTCCCACTGGCGGGCACGGACTGGATCCCGGGGACCGGGCTGTGATCGCGGTCGTCGGCGCCGGGCTGATGGGCGCGGCCACCGCCTGGCAGCTCGCCCGGCGCGGCCACCCGGTCACCCTGATCGAGGCATACGACATCGGGCACAAGCGGGGCAGCTCCCACGGCAGTTCACGCATCTTCCGGCATGCCTACGCCGACCCCTTCTACGTCCGCCTGACCGGGCGGGCGCTGGAGGAGTGGCGGGTGCTGGAGGAGGACACCTCGACTCCCCTGCTGCGCACCACCGGTGGGCTCGACCTGGGGGAGGGACGGGACCCGGAGGGCCTCGCCGAGGTCCTTGCGGCGGCCGGAGTGCCGTACGAACTCCTCGGCGCCGAGGCCGCCCGGGAGCGCTGGCCGTCGATCCGGTTCACCGGCCCGGCGCTGTACCACCCGGGTGCGGGGGTGCTGGACGCGGACGAGACCGTCGCCGCCTGTGTGCGCGGGGCGGTGGAGCACGGGGCGGACGCGGTGATCGGCGCGCGTGTCGTGGGCCTGGAGGTGGTCGCGGGCGGCGCGGTGCTGCTGCGTACCGACGACGGCCGGGAACGCACCGCCGACACCGTGGTGATCGCGGCCGGCGCCTGGCTGCCCGAACTCGAACTGCCGCTGGCGCTCCCGCCGTTGACGGTCACCCAGCAGCAGGTCTTCCACTTCCGGCAGCGGGACCCGGGCGAGCGGTGGCCGATCCTGGTCACCAAGGACGCCGACCTGCAGGTCTTCGGGCTGCCGTCGGGCAGCGACGGGGGCTTCCTCCCGGCGATGAAGGTGGCCGAGCACGACCGGGGCACGCCCACGACGGCCAGGACCCGCAGCGGGGTGGTCGACCCCGCGTCCCGGAGCCGGGTGAGCGGCTTCGTGCGTGACCGGCTGCCGGGGCTCGACCCCGCCCCGGTCGCCGAGGCGACCTGCCTCTACACCACCACCCCCGACGAGGACTTCGTCCTGGACCGGCACGGGCCGTTCGTGATCGTCTCGCCGTGCTCCGGGCACGGCGCGAAGTTCGCCCCGCTCATCGGGGCGATGGCGGCCGACCTGGCGACCGGCCGGGCCGAGCCCCAGCCACGCTTCCGGCTCGAACGCGCGGGCTAGGATGCGCCGGTGACCGAGCAGCACACAGACGGCGACGACGGCGACAGCAACGCAAGCGACGATTTCGACGAGAAGGCACTGGAGCGGATCATCGCGGTCCGCACCCGTGAGTACCGGCAGGCGGCGGGGGTCTCGGTCGGGGAGATGGCGCAGCGCGTCGGGATCTCCAAGGCCATGCTGTCGAAGATCGAGAACGCCCAGACGGCGTGCAGCCTCACCACCCTGTCGCGCCTCGCCCGCGGCCTCGACGTCCCCGTCACCGCCCTGTTCCGGGGCATGGACGACGACCGGGAGGCGGTCTTCGTGCCGGCCGGCCACGGCGCCCGGATCGTCCGGCGCGGCAGCCGCGTCGGCCACGAGTACGCTCAGCTGGGCTCGCTGCGGGGCGCCCACAAGCGGATGGACGCCCTGCTGGTCACCCTCACCGAGCAGAGCGAGGTCTTCCCGCTCTTCCAGCACGGCGGCACCGAGCTGCTCTACATGCTGGAGGGCGAGATGGTCTACGGCCACGGCAAGGCCAGCTACACCCTGCGCCCCGGCGACGCCCTCCAGTTCGACGGCGAGGCCCCGCACGGCCCCGAACGCCTCGTCGCCCTGCCGATCCGCTTCCTCACGGTGACGGCCTTCGGGGACAGCCCCCAGCACTGAGCCGGGAACCGGCCCGCGCGGGATGACACCCGGTCAGTACTTGGCGGCCAGACTGACCTGAGTGTCGCCTCCGGCTCCTACGAGCCGCCACCGCAGCCACTTGCGGTCGGGCGCGTTCGTGTTCACGGAGAGCCAGTGTCCCGGAACGACCGTGCCCTGCCAGTTCTGGACCCAGAAGCATTCCTGGCCGTTGCACTGCCACATGTCGACGAAGAGGGTGGCGTTGTGCGACCCCTCGCGACCCACCATCGCGATCCCTGTTCCGAAACCCACAGCGCGATCCGTCCCGCAGGTCGCCCAGTCCCAACCCTGCAGACACGCCTGGGCGCCGTTGCAGAACGTGTTCCGGAACCAGACCTGCTCGTCCGTGGTGAGCACCGACGGATCGCCGTCGCCGGCCCGTTCGCCACTCGCCTGCTTCCCGGCGTCGGGCGGTCCCTCGACCTCGCCCGGAGTGGCGGGAACCTGGTCGATCGCGCGGCCGCTCTCCACGATCGCCTTCGTACCGTCGAAGAACTCGATGATCTGGATGGCGTGGTCGTCTCCCAGCGCCATCGTTGCCTGAATGCTCGGAGGCAATGCCTGCTTGATGTTGACGGTCGTCGTTGTCATCTCAGACTTCCTCTCTCCGGCAAGGGATGCGTGGTGGCGTGCCCTGCCAAGATGAGTCTGCTGAGGCGGGATTGAGGGTTTCCGGTGCGTGCGGTCACGCATTTCCACCCGTACGACCCCGCTCGTTCTCAGATGGATAGTGCTGGTGCGACTGCCCTACCTGGCCCTGTCGAGCGCGTTCGCCTTCATACGGCTGCTGCCGATGAGCACCGCGGACAAGGGCAATATGGGGCCTTTGTGTGCATTCTATCAGCGTCTCCAGTTGCGGCGCGGGCGCCACCGCTGAGTTGCGGGCCTCCATGCCCAATGCCACGGTCTAAACAGGGGGATGCCGACGCGCGCGCCTACAAACCGGGAAGCGCACAGAGAGCGGGAAATTCAATGGTGAACGGACCTATGGACAGGCGTGTCTTCAATGGGCAACCCGATCGGCCCAATGGCCCCGTCACGGGCCAGGGCACGGAGTACACCGGTCGGTACGTGGTCCTGCTCGACCCGAGCAACCAGGAGAGCGGCCTGAACGCCCTGAGGTCCGCCGCCGACATCGCGCCTGTCGAACGCGTCCGGGGCACCGAGGTCGCGAACGTCGCCGAACTCCTCGAACGCCCCGATGTCTCGGTGCACTTCGAGGAACTCGGAGTCGCCGTCGTCGAGGTACGGCCCGAACTGCGCCACACGCTGGTGACGACGGCCGAGGCGGAGCCGTCGATCATCGCGGCGGAACCGGAGCGCATGGTGTACGCCATGCCGATCACCGCCCCGCAGCAGGCACCGACCGAGTTCTTCCCGGCCTACCGCAGCGACGAGGACGTGGTCACCCGCCACACCAGAGCCGAAATCGCCGCCGCCCAGGGCCCGGCCCTGGACGAGCAGACGTTCACCTGGGGCCTGCAGGCGATCCGGGCCAACCTGTCCCACCTGACCGGACGCGGTGTGAAGGTCGCTGTCCTCGACACCGGCGTGGACACCACCCACCCGGACCTGGTCCGGTGTGTCGAGGACACGATGTCCTTCGTGACCGGCGAGGCGGTCGAGGACGGCCACGGCCATGGCACCCACTGCATCGGTACTGTCGCCGGCCCGAAAGACCCCCAGCAGAAACCCCGTTACGGCGTGGCCTGCGACGCCCGGATCCTCGCCGGGAAGGTCCTCAGCAACCAGGGCAGCGGCGCCGACGGCCAGATCCTGGCGGGTATGGCCTGGGCCATCGCCCGGGGCGCGCGGGTGATCTCCATGTCGCTCGGCGCTCGGGTCCAGCCCGGTGAGCTGTTCCCGCAGACGTACGAGATTCTGGCCCAGCGCGCGCTCGAGCGCGGGACGGTGATCGTCGCCGCCGCGGGCAACGACAGCAGCCGGCCCTCGAACATCCTGCCGGTCAGCCGACCCGCCAACTGTCCCTCCGTCCTCGCGGTAGCCGCGCTCGACAAGTCGATCACGCCGTCGTTCTTCTCCAACGGCGAAATCAACGGCCAGGGCGGTGAGATCAACATCGCCGCGCCCGGCAGGGACGTGCGCTCGGCCGCTCCGGGCGGCGGGTACCAGACCATGAGCGGCACGAGCATGGCCACGCCCCACGTCGCGGGCGTCCTCGCCCTGCTCGCCGAAGCCAGCCCCGACGCTTCCGCGGCCGATCTCGTGGCGAGCCTGAAATCAGGCGCGTTCCCCCTGACACAGCCCGTCCGGGACGTCGGCGCGGGCCTGCTGCAGGCCCCATGAGTGAGTCAGCCCGGTCCGCGCCGGTCGGGGTCGTCCTCGCGGTCGACCCCGACCGGTTCGCGGAGGTGGTAGCGGCCCTGCGGCAGGCCGGGCTCACGGTCACGGGCGAGCAGCCGGTCCTCGGTACGCTCTCCGGCACCGTCGCGGAGGACCGTGTACCAGGCCTGGAGGCGGTCGACGGCGTCGCATCCGTCGATCGGGAGCGCACCGTCCGGCTCCCCCCGCCCGACACCCCGATCCAGTGAGCTCACTGACGGCCGTCCTCCGTACGTCGGCCCTCCCCGTTCCGCCTTCACCGGTCACCCGCCAGTGAGCATCTGATCAGCCGTCCGCCGTCCGCCGTCCGCCGTCCGCCGGCTCGGCGGTGGCCCGGCCGTGCAAGCCGGGGTCTGTGTCGCCCGTAGGGGTGACCCAGGAGGCTTTGCCCGGCTCAGCGCTGGGCCGGGAACCGGCCCGCGCCGCTACGCCTCGTAGGGCAGCAGCTCCGGCCGCTTCGGCGCGCGGCCGTCGCCCGAGGAGCGGCCGGTCAGGCGGCGGCCTATCCACGGCAGCAGGTACTGCTTGGTGAAGCGGGCGTCCGCGATCCGGCGCGCGGCCCAGCCGGGCGGCGCCGTGGCCGGTAGCGGCGTCCGCCACTCGGGGTCCTCGGCCTCGTGGCCGAGGGTCTGCCAGACCGCCTCGGCGACCCGGCGGTGCCCCTCGTCCGTCAGGTGCAGCCGGTCCACGTCCCACATCCGGGGGTCGGCCAGCGAGGGCGCGCCGTACAGGTCGACCACGAGAGCGCCGTGCCGTGCGGCCAGCTCGTCGACGCAGGCGAACAGCTCCTCCATGCGCGGCCGGAACCGCTCCAGGACCGGGCCCTGGCGGCCGGGGCTGCGCATCAGCACCAGCTGCTCGCAGGCCGGCGTCAGCCGCTCCACCGCCTCGGTGAGCAGATCCCGGACCCGGCCCATGTCGCACTTGGGCCGAAGCGTGTCGTTGAGGCCGCCGACCAGTGTGATCACGTCGGGCCGCATCGCGACCGCCACGTCCACCTGCTCCTCGACGATCTGTGCGATCAGCTTGCCGCGCACCGCGAGGTTCGCGTAGCGGAAGCCGGGGGTGCGGGCGGCCATCCGTCCGGCGAGGACGTCGGCCCAGCCGCGGTAGGAGCCGTCGGGGTTCAGGTCCGACATGCCCTCGGTGAAGGAGTCGCCGATCGCGACCAGGCTGGAGTGTGCGGGAGGCACCGGGTTCTTGTGCATGGCGACGCAAATGGTATCCCGAGGCTCATACCCGCCGGTCGGTCGCTCCCCCTCCGCCCCGCACCCGTCCCACGCGCAGCCTGCCCCCACCCGGACCGGGCTCACTCGGGCCCTGTTCTCACTCGGACCGGGCTCACTCGGGCCCTGTTCTCACTCGGACCGGGCTCACTCGGGCCCTGTTCTCACTCGGACCGGGCTCACTCGGGCCCTGCTCTCACTCGGACCGGGCTCACTCGGGCCCTGCTCTCACTCGGACCGGGCTCACTCGGGCCCTGTTCTCACCCGGACCGGGCTCACTCGTGCCCTCCTCCCACCCGGACCGGGCCCACCCGCGCCCTGCTCGCGCGCGAGCGCGGCCCGCCCGCGCCCCGCTTCCGCCTGAGCCCGGCCCGGTCCCGCCCGCTCCCGCCCGGTCGCGGCCCGCTCGCCCGCCGATTAGGGCTCCGCTCCCGCCCGGGCGCGGTTTCGGCCGCGCCCGGGACCGGGGCCTACGCGTGCTGCCCGAACAGCTCTCGCAGTACGTCCTCCATCGTCACCAGCCCGGCCAGCCGCTCGTCGTCGCCGAGTACGCCGGCCAGGTGGGTCCGGCTGCCGCGCATCGCGGTGAGGACGTCGTCGAGCGGGGTGTCGGCGCGGACGCGGGCGATGGGGCGCATGTCGCGGAGCCGGAAGGCCTCGGCGCGGGGGGAGGCGTCCAGTGCGTCCTTGACGTGGAGATAGCCGACGATCCGCCGGCCCTCGTCCACCACCGGGAAGCGGGAGAAGCCGGACTCCGCCGAGAGCCGCTCCAGCTCCTCCGGGGTGACGCCCACGCGGGCGTAGACGACACGTTCCAGCGGTACGACGACGTCCCGTACCGGGCGGCGGCCCAGCTCCAGGGCGTCGTGCAGCCGCTCCCGCGCCCGGTCGTCGATCAGGCCCGCCTCGCCGGCGTCCCGGACGATCTCGGCGAGCTGGGTGTCCGTGAAGGTCGCCGAGACCTCGTCCTTCGTCTCCACCCGGAGCAGCTTGAGCAGGGTGTTGGCGAAGGCGTTGATGGTGAAGATCACCGGGCGCAGCGCCCGGGACAGGGCCACCAGCGGCGGGCCGAGCAGCAGCGCGCTGCGCACCGGCTCGGCCAGCGCCACGTTCTTCGGCACCATCTCGCCGAGCAGCATGTGCAGATAGGTGGCGAGGACCAGCGCGATCACGAAGGACACCACATGGCCCGCGCTCTCGGGCACGCCGACCGCGTGGAACACCGGCTCCAGCAGGTGCTCGATCGCCGGTTCCGCGACCACGCCCAGCACCAGCGTGCACAGCGTGATGCCGAGCTGGGCGGCGGCGAGCAGCGCGGACACGTGCTCCAGCCCCCACAGCACGCTCTTGGCCCGCCGGTCGCCCGCCTCGGCGTGCGGCTCGATCTGGGAGCGGCGCACGGAGATCAACGCGAACTCGGCGCCCACGAAGAACGCGTTCACGACCAGCGTCGCGAACCCGATCAGCAGTTGTACGGCGGTCACCGCTGCTCCTCCTGCTCCGACTCGTCGGCGAGCGGTGCGTGCAGCAGCACCCGGGCCGCCCGCCGCCCCGACGCGTCCACCACGTCCAGCCGCCATCCGGCGACCTCGACCCCGTCCCCGGTCTCGGGTATCCGGCCCAGCTCGGCCGCGACCAGCCCGGCGAGCGTCTCGTACGGCCCCTCGGGCGCCCGCAGGCCCACCCGGGCGAGCTGGTCCATCCGGGCCGCGCCGTCCGCCGAGTAGAGCGCGCGGCCCGACTCGTCGGCGCCGGCGGGGGCGAGGTCGGGGGTCTCGTGCGGGTCGTGCTCGTCGCGGACCTCGCCGACGACCTCCTCGACGATGTCCTCCAGGGTGGCGACCCCGGCCGTACCGCCGTACTCGTCGATGACGACGGCCATGGTGCGCCGGCCGCCGAGGCGGTCCAGGAGGCGGTCGACGGTGAGGGACTCGGGCACCAGCAGCGGCTCGCGCATCACCTGGGCGACCCGGGTCCGGGACCGCTCGTCGGTCGGCAGGGCGAGGACGTCCTTGATGTGGGCGGTGCCGACGACCGAGTCCAGGCTGTCCCGGTAGACCGGGAAGCGGGACAGACCGGTCGCACGGGTGGCGTTCGCCACGTCCTCGCAGGTCGCCCGGACCTCCAGGGCGACGACCTGGACGCGCGGGGTCATCACGTTCTCGGCGGTGAGGTCGGCGAGGTTCAGGGTGCGCACGAACAGCTCGGCGGTGTCCGGCTCCAGCGCGCCCTGCCGGGCCGAGTGCCGGGCCAGCGCGGCCAGCTCCTGGGGCCCGCGCGCGGAGGCCAGCTCCTCGGCGGGCTCGATGCCCAGGCGCCGGACCAGCCGGTTCGCCGTGTTGTTCAGATGGGTGATGAAGGGCCGGAAGGCCGCGCTGAACCAGCGCTGGGCGTTGCCCACCCGCTTGGCCACGGCCAGCGGCGAGGAGATCGCCCAGTTCTTGGGCACCAGCTCGCCGACGACCATCAGGAACACCGTGGACAGCGCGGTGCCGAGCACCAGCGCCAGCGAGCTGGCCGCCGACGCCCCGAGGCCCACGGCCTCCAGCGGACCGGCCAGCAGCTTGGCGATCGAGGGCTCGGAGAGCATGCCGACCACCAGGTTGGTGACCGTGATGCCGAGCTGGGCCCCCGAGAGCTGGAACGTGAGGTTCCGTACGGCCTTGAGCGCGCCGGCCGCCCCGCGCTCGCCGCGCGCCACGGCCCGCTCCAGCTCGCCGCGCTCGACCGTGGTCAGCGAGAACTCGGCCGCGACGAAGGCACCGCAGGCGAGCGACAGCAGGATCGCCACCAGCAGGAGGAGCACTTCGGTCATCGGGTCACCTCCGTCCCATGATCGGACAGGGCGGACGGGACCGCGCGGTGTTGTCGGTACGGAGAACTGGGAGGCTCGCCCATGGGCGGACGCTCACACACCTTTCATCGAGGAGACCGGGATGCGGAATGACTCCTCAATGGTAAAGGATCGGCAAAGCAGGTCACTCGGCGGTCTCCGGCAGCGGTTTCACCCACCGCCGCCACTTCTCCTCCGGCGCGTACCCCGCCGCCCGCCAGGCATGGTGCGCGGTCTCGTTGCGCACCAGCACCATCGCGTCCCCGCGCCGCCCGCCGAGGCGTACGAAGCGCTCCTCGGCGGCCGCCAGCAGCGCCGACCCGATGCCCCGGCGGCGCCGCTCCGGGTGCACCGCCAGCCGGTACAGATGGCAGCGCCAGCCGTCGAAGCCGGCGATCACCGTGCCCACCAGCTCGCCGTCCAGCTCGGCGAGGAGCAGGGCCCCGGGGTCCCGGGCGACCAGGCGGTCCACCCCACCCCGGTCGTCGCTGATGCTGGTGCCCTCGGCCGCCGCCTTCCAGAAGGCGAGCACCGCGTCCAGGTCGTCGGGCGTCGCGGCCCGTATGCGCAGGTCGGTCATCCGGCGATCCCATCACGACCGCCCGCGCGGAACCCGCGTTTTCACCATGTGGACAGCGCGGCCAGCACCGGGGCGAACGCCTCCATGTACGGCTCCAGCACGGTCAGATAGGAGATGCCGTACCGCTCGCGCAGCCCCCGCACCCGCCCGGTGATCTCCTCCAGGGTGCCGACCAGGATGACGGGCAGGTCCAGGGCCCGCTCCAGGGTGAGCTGGGGGTGCCGGCCGAGCAGCGGGCCGAGCACGGACGCCGGGTCGTCGGTGACGGCCACCATCTGGAGGAGCAGGTTCCGTTCCGCTGGTTCCGCGCGGCCCGCCGCCCACTGCGCGTAGCGGGCCACCCGTTCGTCGAGTTCCGCCGCCGCGACCGGCTCCAGCCGCCCCTCCGTGTTCCCCGGGACCAGACGGGCCCCGGCGAAGGCCGCGATGTCCGCGTGCTCGGCTGTCAGCCGCAGCATCCGGTCGCCGTTGCCGCCGATCAGCAGGGGCACCCGGCACTCGTCCGACTTCCGCAGTTCCTCGACCGTGCGCCGCAGCTGGTCCACCCGCTCGCGCGGCGAGCCGAACGGCAGCCCGGCCCGGTCGTGCTCGGCCTGCACATAGCCGGTGCCGAGCCCGAGTTCGAGACGGCTGCCGGTCAGCTCCGCGGTCGTCGCCACCTCGCGGGCCAGCAGCACCGGGTTCCAGAAGCCCGCGTTGAGCACGAACGTGCCGAGGCGCGGCCGCTCGGTCGCCCCGGCCGCCGCCACCAGCGCCGGGAAGGGCGCCGGCATGCCGAGGTGGTCGGGGACGAGGATCACGTCGTACCCGAGTTCCTCGGCGCGCCGGCACTTCGCGCGCCACTCGTCGGCCGGCGCGGACGTGAGCAGGTTGACCCCGAAGCGGAACGGACGCGGCATGAACTCTCCTCGGCAGCCGGCGGTTCGAGCCCTCCGCCGGATTCCATCACTCGTGCGCGATGGCCGCCAGCACATTCATGCGCGATGCACGCAGGGCCGGCAGCAGGGCCGCCACGATGCCGACGACCGCCGAGCCGATCACCACCGCGACGATCGTGCCCCAGGGGATCGCGAGGGCCTTCATGCCCTGGAGGGCCAGGACCTGCTGGACGCACACGCCCCACACCAGGCCGAGCGCGAGCCCCAGCACCGCGCCGAACACCGCGATCACCACCGACTCCAGCCGGATCATCCGGCGCAGCTGCCGCCGGCCCAGCCCGATCGCGCGCAGCAGCCCGATCTCCCGGGTGCGCTCCACGACCGACAGGGCGAGGGTGTTGACCACGCCGAGCACCGCGATCACGATCGCGAGGCCGAGCAGCGCGTACACGAGGTACAGCAGCACGGCGATCTGGTCGTGGACCAGCTTCTTGTAGTCGGCCTGGTCACGGACCTGGACCTGCGGGAAGGGGGCGAGGGTCCGCTCCAGGTTCGCGCGGAGCCGGTCCGCGCTCGTGCCCGCGGTCCGGTTGACGTACAGCGAGGAGTCCTGGCCGCCGGGGACGTACTTCGCCACGGTGCCGATCCCGAAGAACAGCCCGCCCTGGGTGCCGAAGCCGCCGCTGCCGTCCTGGTCGGTGAGCGCGCCCACCTTCATCTCGGCGGTCTTCCCGCCCTGGAACTCCACCGGGACCACACTGCCCAGCCGGACCTTGTGGTCCGCGGCGAAGGTGGCGTCCATGCCGAGGCTGCCGGCGGCCAGCGCGGCGGCGGTGTCACCGCCCTTGTAGGCGACATGGGCGACGTCGTCGACCTGCGGGTCGTACCCGGCGGCCGTCGTGGTGATCCGCCTGCCGTCCGGCAGCCGTACCGCCACGGGCGCGAACCGCTGCCGTACGACGAGACCCACGCCGTCGGTGGCACGCACCTTGTCGGTGATCTCCTGGGTGAACGGCAGGAAGTTGCTGTTCTGGATGACGAAGTCGGCGCCCAGCGTCTTGTCGATCTGCTGGTCGAAGGACCTGGACATGGAGGCGCTGGCCACCGACATCCCGCCGACCAGGGCGAGGCCCACCATGAGCGCGGCGGCGGTGGCACCGGTACGGCGCGGGTTGCGCAGGGCGTTGCGCTGGCTCATCCGGCCGACCGAGCCGAAGAGGGCGGGGAACGCGCCGCCGAGGACCCGGATCACGGGCCGGACCAGCAGCGGTCCGGCGATGACGGTCGCGATCAGGGTCAGCACGACACCGAGGCCCAGCAGCGAGGCGGCGGAGGCGGTCTTCGTGGCCGTCGCACAGCCGGTCAGGGCCGCCGCCCCGAGCGCGCCGACGACCGCGCCGACGATCGCCCGCACCTTCAACGGCTTGCCCACACCGGCGATCTCGGCGTCCGCGAGCGCCGCCATCGGGGAGACGGTGGCCGCGCGCCGGGCGGGCAGATACGCGGCGACGAAGGTGACCCCGACCCCCACCACGTACGCGGCGACGGGCGTGCCCCAGCCGATGACCATCTCGGTGGCCTTGAGGTTCATCCCGAACGCGCTCATCAGCTTGATCAGCCCGAACGCCAGCCCGATCCCGGCGCCCAGACCCAGCGTCGAGCCGACGAGCCCGAGCAGCGTCGCCTCGGTGAGCACGGACCGCCGCACCTGCCGGCGGTCGGCGCCCAGGGCCCGCAACAGGCCCAGTTCACGGGTGCGCTGGGCGATCAGCATGGAGAAGGTGTTGACGATCAGGAAGACGCCCACGAGCGTGGCGATGCCCGCGAAGCCCAGCATCACGTACTTGATGACGTCGAGGAAGCCGCCGAGGTCCGCGGCCGAGGACTTGGCCTGTTCGTCGGCGGTCTTCAGGTCGTAGGTGCCGGTCCCGATCGCCGCTCCGACGCGGCTCTTGAGCTCGGCGTCGGTGACCCCCTGCGCCGCGTCCACCGAGATGCTGGTGGCCCTGGCCGCGGAGCCCAGCAGTTCCTTCGCGGCGACGGACGGGTCGAGGAAGACCAGGGCGGCGCCCGGGTTGGTGGTGGTGAAGGTGGCGATGCCGACGATCTCCACCTCGAAGGTGCCGGGCTGGGCCTGCACGGTCAGCGTGTCGCCGATCCGCACGTGCTTCTTGTCGGCGGTGTCCGCGTCGAGCAGTGCCTGGCCGGCGCCCTGCGGGGCGTGCCCCGAGGTCAGCCTCACGGGGCTGCGCGGGGTGAGGTACCAGTCGGTGGCGATGGTCGGGGCGCCGGTGGTGGGGCCGACCGACTTGTTGTGGCTGTCGACCACCACGATGTTCTGCACGGACACGTCCGCGTGCGTGTCCGCGACCCCGTCGACCTTGGCGACCTGGTCCTTCAGGGAGGCCGGCACGGTCTGGACGGCGCCGGTCGGCACCGACGACTTGAGGTCCTCCTTCGGCTCCACCGTCACATCGGCGGAGGTGGAGGCGAACAGCCGGTCGAAGGTGCGGGTGACGGTGTCGGAGAAGATCAGGCTGCCCGCGACGAACGCCACGGACAGGACGATGGCCAGCGCGGACAGCAGCAGCCGTCCCTTGTGCGCCAGGAAGCTGCGCAGGGTCGCCTTGAGCACTGGGTCAGTCCTCCTCGGGTCCGGCGGACCCGCGTCCCACGTCGAATCGCTTCATGCGTTCCAGCACGGCGTCCGCCGTCGGGCTCTCCATCCGGTCCACGATCCGGCCGTCCGCGAGGAAGAGCACCAGGTCGGAGTGGGCGGCGGCGCCCGGGTCATGGGTCACCATGACGACCGTCTGGCCGAGCTGGTCGACCGCGTCCCGCAGGAAGCCGAGCACCTCCAGACCGGCCCGGGAGTCCAGGTTGCCGGTCGGCTCGTCGGCGAAGATCAGCTCGGGGCGGGAGGCCAGCGCCCGCGCGCAGGCCACGCGCTGCTGCTGGCCGCCGGAGAGCTGGGCGGGCCGGTGCTTGAGCCGGTCCCGCAGCCCCAGGGTGTCGATGACCTGGTCCAGCCACTTCTCGTCGGGCCTGCGGCCCGCGATGTCCATGGGCAGGGTGATGTTCTCGGCCGCGTTCAGCGTCGGGATCAGGTTGAACGACTGGAACATGAACCCGATCCGGTCCCGGCGCAGCCGCGTCAGCTCGCGCTCCCTCAGACCGGTGATCTCGGTGCCGCCGAGCCAGACCTGGCCGGCCGACACGGTGTCCAGCCCCGCCAGACAGTGCATCAACGTGGACTTCCCGGAGCCGGACGGGCCCATGACCGCGGTGAAGCGGCCGCGCGCGATGTCCACGTCCACCGAGTCCAGCGCCAGCACCGCCGTCTCGCCCGCGCCGTACGCCTTGGTCAGCCCGCGGGCGCGGGCCGCGGTCCCCTCGGCGGCGGGCGCCTCCGCAGCTGCTGTGGACACGACTGCCTCCCCGTTCGCACGACCTCTTTGTCCGGGTCGAGCGTAGTGTGACCCGTCGCACAGGCGGTATCACTTTTCGATTCCGATGCGCGCTTGCCCTCGCTAGCGTTCCGGCGCTAGCTTCGGTGTATGGCGAAGACCCAGCTGAACGTGCGCGTGGACGAGGGCACCGCCAAGGCGGCCCGCGAGCGCGCTCTCGCGCGTGGTGTGAGCGTCAACCGCTACATAGAGGAACTGGTCATGCAGGACACGGGTGAAGCGGGCCGTACGTTCGTCGAGGCCGCCGCCGACTTCATGAAGCAGTACGAGTCCGTCTTCGCCGAGGAGTTCGGCGAGACGCACGGTACCGACACGTCTGACAAGACCGAAGGCCGTCACTGATCCCTTGAGCGACCTGACCATCGATCTCGCCTGGCTCCTCATGCTCGCCGAACAGAAGACCCCCGGGGACCCGCAGGTCACCGACTGGGGCGCGCTGATCGCGGCGGTCGCACGGCACCGGGCCGAGATATTCGACGTCCCCGTCTACGACTCCCCGCAGGCCCGCGCCGCCGCCCTGCTGCAGCTCCTCATCCATGTGCCGGCCCTGGAGCGCTCGAACGCCCTGTTCGCGGCCTCGGTCGCCTACGCCTACCTGGTCGCCAGCGGCCTCAAGGTCGCCACCTCGCCCGAGCAGGTCCGCGATCTGGCCCGGCTGGTCAAGAACGGCCAGGCGAGCGTGGCCGACATCGCCGAGGAGCTGCGCCGCTGGAGCCTGTGATCAGGACTCCGGGGGCTTGCGCGCGACCCCGAGCACACAGTAGGAGGACGGCAGCCGGGGTCCGTGCTCCGGCAGCAACACCCGCCGGTACGGACCGAGTTCGAACCCGGCCGCGCGCAGTGCGGCGACCGGCTCCCGGGACAGATGGCAGTCGCCGCTCAGCAGTGGCCACACTGTCCGGTCCAGTGCCCGCTGGGTGAACCGCATCGCCGGGCCGCCGCCCGAGCCGTGCTCGAAGAACCGCAGCTCACCGCCCGGCCGCAGCACCCGCCGCACCTCCGCGAGCGCCCGCGGCACGTCCCGGACACTGCACAGCACCAGCGAGAGCACCGCCGCGTCATAGGCCTCGCTCTTCACCGGCAGCGCCTCCGCCGTGCCCGGCACCACGTCCACCGGGACCTCGGCGCGCACGGCGGCGTCGGCCGCCAACTGCCGCAGGGTGCGCTCCGGTTCGATCGCGACGACCTCCGCGACCGCACGGGGATAGCGCGCGAAGTTGAGCCCGTTGCCCGCGCCGATCTCGATCACCCGCCCGGACAGCCCGGAGAGCAGCCGCTCCCGGATCACCGCCATGCCGAGTCCGGTCTCGGCGGCGACGCTGCAGCGGGCGTAGAAACGGGCGAACAGCGGGTGGTGGACGGGATCCCGCACCGGTTCCCCGGAACTGAGGGACATCAGCCGCATGACGACCTCCAGACCTCCAGACGGAAGCAGGTCTACGGTGATTGTCCCCCGCACGGGCCCGTCGCACCCCCGCGACGGGTTTTACGCGATGAAGTCGCGTACCTGCTGGTACACGCCGTAGTCGTTGTTCATGTCAGTGTGCGAGATGCAGCCGACGCCGACATTGGTCGCCCCGCTCAGCAGCGCCGAGCTGTCCGGGTCGATCGCCGAGTCGCAGTTCGACCAGTACGCCGCGTACGTGACGCTGCCGGGCGTCTCGTCACCGGAGTTCAGGGCGGTCAGGAAGGAGCTGCCGGTGGTCATCTCCTTGCAGGAGGTGTACAGCCACCCGCACAGCGAGGCGACGCTCGTCCCGTGGTTCACCCCGGCGACCGACACGAAGTCGTCCACGTACGCGGTCCCGCCGAGGTTCTTGAGGTAGTAGCGGCTGTTGAGCGCGCCCATGGAGTGGACCACCAGGTCCACCTTCGAGGCGCCGGTCGTCGAGAGGACGGACTGGATGTAGGTGGACAGCTGCGAGGCGGTGGTGACATTCGACTTCGTCCAGTCGTACGACCAGGCGTACAGCTCCGACGAGGTGTACCCGTCGGCCTTGAAGTCCGCGATCCAGTCGTCCCAGCTGCTGGAGTCGCTGCTCAGACCGTGCACGAACACGATCGGGTTGTGGCTGGCCGCGTGTGCGGGAGTCGTGGCCAGGGGGAGTGACAGAAGGAGCGAACCGGCTATCGCCGACAGAGCCGTTGCGATGCGACGCTTTGCGCGTTGCATGATGCCTCCTGAAACGGGTGGGGTTGTTCAGGAGTGTCGGGACAGGTCTACGCGCGCCGCATCGGCGAAGTCGCCAGTCTTTACGAGTCAACTAACTCGCCAGTAACGTCTTTGGTGTGGTGATACCGGTGAATCCCCCACCTCTTGACCGCACTTCGCCACCGCAGACCACCGACGCGGGGCCGTGCCCGGCTTCGGCGCTCCCCGAGGGCGTCCGCGCCCGGGTGCTCCGTGTCGTATACGAGGACCAGCGCGCCGCGGCCGAACTCGTGCCGCGCCTCACCGCACGGCAGGCCTCGGGCGTCGACCCGCTGCCCGTCGAACCGGCCGAACTCGCACCGCGGTTGCTCCACGCCCTGCGCCGGGAGAACCGCGCCCTGCCCGACGACACCCGGCTGCTGCTGCTCCTGGCCGCCGCCGACCAGTACCCGGTCGCCACCCACGCCTTCCTGCGCGCGGTCACGGCCGCCCGGATCGACACCCGCGCGCTGGACGCCGCCGAGACCGCCGGGGTGGCCCACGCCAGCGCCGGCGGGGTGTTCTTCCGCGACGCCTGGACCCGGATCGCCGCCTACGAGACCGCCTCCCCGGCCGACCGGCGCGCGGCCCACCAACTGCTCGCCCGGGTGCTCGGCGGCAAGGGCGAGACGACCCGCCGCTCCTGGCACCGGGGCGCCGCCGCGCTCGGCCCCAGCGCCCGGCTCGCCGCCGAACTCCGGGTCGCCGCCGACCGGGCCCGCGCCGAGGGCCGCCCCGCGCTGGCCCGGGCGCTCGCCGAACGCTCCGCCCAGCTCTGCCCGGACCCGGTCGCCCAGGCCCGGCTGCTGGCCCGGGCCGCCGCCGACGCCTGGCGCTCCGGAGAGCCCGACCGGGCCAGACACCTCGCCGCCCGCACCGACAACGCCGCCCTCAACGGCGTCCTCGCCCTCCGGGCCGGCAACGCCTCCGAGGCCTTCGACGCCCTGCTCACCGCCGCCGTCCGGCAGGAACGTTCCGCCGATGCGGCCGAACTGCTCGCCCTCGCCACCGAGGCCGCCGTCTACACCGGCGACCTCAGACGCTGCCGGGAGGCCCATGTCCTCGCCCGGTGGCTGGACCTCCCCGCCTCCGGCGTCCTCGGCGGACTCGCCGCCGCCGTCGAAGGCCGCTACGAGGACGCCCGGGTCCTCCTCAGGGGCGCCGCGGGCCGCTCCGGACCCGGCGGCGACCCCGTGCTGCTGATCCACTCCGGCATGGCCGCCCTGATGCTCGGCGACCACACCCGCGCCGCGACCGCCACCCTCCGCGCAGCCGCCTCGGCCCGCGCCCGGGGCCTGCCGGCGACGGCGGCCCAGGCCATGGAGTTCCGCGCCTACGCCGACTTCTGGACCGGCCGCACCCGGGCCGCCGAGGCCGCCGTCCACGAGGCCCTGAGCCAGGCGCACGCCACCGGGCAGGACAACGGGGCCTGCCATCTCCAGGCCGCGCTCGCCATGTTCGCCGCCGTCACCGGCGACGAGGAGGCCTGCCGGGAGCGCGCGGCGGCCGTCCGCTCCTACGCCCTGGCGCACGGGCTCGGCCTGCCCGCCGCCCTCGCCCAGTGGGCGCTCGCCTTCCTCGACCTGGCCAACGGCCGCTTCCCGGCCGCCGCCGCCCGGCTGCGCGCCCTCGCCGGGTTCGGACCCGGACACGGCCACCGGGCCATCCGGCACCTGGCCACCCCGCACTATGTGGAGGCCGCCGTCCGCACCGGCGACACCCGGGTGGCCCGCGCCGCCCACGCCGACTACCACCGCTGGGCCACCGCCGTCCGCAGCACCGACGACCTCGCCCTCAGCGCCCGCTGCCGGGCCCTGCTCGCCCCCGGCGCCGAGGCGGTCCCGCACTACCGTGCCGCGCTCGACCTGCACGCCCGGGGCACCCGCGACTTCGAACGCGCCCGCACCGAGCTGCTGTTCGCCGGCGCCCTGCGCCGGCTGCGGCACCGCACCGAGGCCCGGGACCGGCTGCACAGCGCCCTGGAGGCCTTCGAGTCCTTCGACGCCCCGCACTGCGCCGCCCAGGCCCGCGCCGAACTCCGTGCCCTCGGCACGCCGTCCACCCCGAACTCCGGCGCGGACCCGGCGGCCGTCCTCACCGCCCAGCAGCACATGGTCGCCCGGATGGCCGCCGACGGCGCCACCAACCGGGAGATCGCCGACCGGCTGAACCTCAGCCCGCGCACGATCGACCACCATCTGCGGGGCGTCTTCAGCCGGTTGGGGATCCGGTCCCGGATCGAACTGGTACGGCTGCTCGGTGAGTCGTGACGCGGCAGGTCGTCGGTCGGGTGCGGCACCGTCGTGGCTGGTCGCGCAGTTCCCCGCGCCCCTGAAGGGGCGCTCCACCGACGTCCCTTTTTGGGGGCGCGGGGAACTGCGCGACCAGCCCCCACACAGCCGCACCCGACGACGGCTAGGCCACCACCCGCATCCGGAACGCCTCCGCGTCCCAGTCGCCGTCCAGCCGTGCCGACAGCCAACTCGGCGCCACCGCACGGAATTCGGCGGGGGCCAGCGCCCCGGCCCCGGCGGGCAGCGCACCGAGCAGCGGTGCCCCCGCCACCTCCGGGAGGTCGGCCACATTGCACCGCGAGGCCAGGTCGGGGGAGTGCGGCCAGCTGCCGATCACCACACCCAGCAACTCCAGGTCACGGGAGCGCAGTTCACGGGCCGTCAGCTCGGTCGTGTTCAGGGTGCCCAGCCCGGCCGATGCCACCAGCAGCAGCGGCGCGTTCAGCAGCCGCGCCACGTCCGCCAGGGTGCCGCCCGTCGCGTCGAAGCGGACGAGCAGTCCGCCGGCGCCCTCCACCAGCACCAGATCGTGCTCGGTGGCCAGCTTGGCGGCCGCCTCCGCCACGTCCTGCGGACGCACGGGGGGCATGCCCGCCCGACGGGCCGCCGTGCCCGGCGCCAACGGCTCGGGGAAACGGGCGACTTCGGCCGCCGTCACGGCACCCGCGAGCCGCGCGACCTCGTCGGCGTCCCCGCGCTCGTCCGGTCGTACCCCGGTCTGCGCGGCCTTGAGGACCGCGACCGAGCGGCCCGCCGCGACCGCCGCGGCGGCGACCGCGGCCGTGGTGACCGTCTTGCCGACCTCCGTGCCCGTCCCCGTGATCACCAGGATCGGCATGCTCATCCCTCCCGCGCCGCGGCGCACACCGCGCGCGCGATCCGTGCCACGTCCGCGTCACCCGTGACGTACGGCGGCATCGTGTAGACCAGGTCGCGGAAGGGCCGCAGCCACACGCCCTCGCGCACCGCCGCGTCCGTCGCGGACTTCATGTCGACCTCGTGGTCGAGCTGGACGACCCCGATGGCGCCGAGGACCCGGACGTCCCGGACGCCGGGCAGGTCCCGCGCGGGCGCGAGTCCGTCGCGCAGGCCGGACTCGATCCGCTTGACCTCGCCGAGCCAGTCCTGGCCGAGCAGCAGCCCGAGCGAGGCGCAGGCCACGGAGGCCGCAAGGGGGTTGCCCATGAACGTCGGCCCGTGGGCCAGCACCGGCACCTCGCCCCGCGAGATGCCCTCGGCCACCCGGGGCGTGCACAGCGTCGCCGCCATCGTCAGATAACCGCCGGTCAGCGCCTTGCCCACGCACATCACGTCCGGGGTGACGGCCGCGTGGTCCGCCGCGAACAGCGCACCCGTGCGCCCGAAGCCGGTCGCGATCTCGTCGAACACCAGCAGCACGTCGTGCGCGTGGCAGGCCTCGCGCAGCACCCGCAGATAGGCGGGGGAGTGGAACCGCATCCCGCCCGCGCCCTGCACCACCGGCTCCACGATCACCGCGGCCAGTTCGTGCGCGTGCCGCTCGATCACGGAGCGCAGGTGGTCCGCGTACGACTCCTCGTACTCCGCCGGCGGCGCGTCCGCGAAGACCTGGCGCGGCAGTACCCCGGACCACAGGTCGTGCATCCCGCCCTCGGGGTCGCACACCGACATCGGCTGCCAGGTGTCGCCGTGGTAGCCGCCGCGCCAGGTCAGCAGGCGCTGCTTCGCGGGGCGGCCGAGGGAGCGCCAGTACTGCAGGCACATCTTCACGGCGACCTCGACCGACACCGAACCGGAGTCGGCGAGGAAGACGTGTTCGAGTCCGTCCGGCGACATGTCGACAAGGAGCTTCGCCAGCCGGACGGCGGGCTCGTGGGTGAGCCCGCCGAACATCACATGACTCATCCGGCCGAGCTGCTCGCGCGCGGCCTCGTTGAGCACCGGGTGGTTGTAGCCGTGGATCGCCGACCACCAGGACGACATGCCGTCGACCAGGTCGCCCGAGCCGTCCGCGAGCCGCAGCCGGACCCCGCTCGCCGACTCCACGACGAGCGGTTCGGCCCGGCCGGGCATCGGACCGTACGGGTGCCAGACGTGCCGGCGGTCCAGGTCCAGCAGCTCGGGGACGCTCAGGTCAGGCATTGGGCGCGAGATCCGTTCCGGCACCCCGGCGGCGGACGGCGACCAGGTCGGTGCGCGGCTCGTTGACCGGAGCCGTACCGCAGACGTCCTCGTGGGAGCCGCAGCCGCCCGATCCGCATCCGGCGTCGGCCTGCCCGGCGTGCGATCCGCAGCCGGCACCCTGGACCTCGGCCCGGTGCTGGGGCAGCGTCACCTCGTCGGCGCCCTCCACGGTGAACCCGGCGTCCGCGATCATCTCCAGGTCGGCCTGCCCGGCCTGGCCCTCGGTGGTCAGGTAGTCGCCGAGGAAGATCGAGTTGGCCAGGTGCAGCGCGAGCGGCTGCATGGTGCGCAGATGGACCTCGCGGCCGCCCGCGATGCGGACCTCCACGTCGGGGCAGACGAACCGCACCATCGCGAGGATGCGCAGGCAGCGCTGCGGGGTGAGGTTCCACTCCTTGGCCAGCGGGGTGCCCTCGACCGGGATCAGGAAGTTGACCGGCACCGAGTCCGGGTCCAGCTCGCGCAGCGAGAAGACCACGTCGACCAGGTCCTCGTCGCTCTCGCCCATACCGGCGATCAGACCGGAGCAGGCGGACAGGCCGGCCGCGTGCGCCTTGTTGACCGTGTCCACCCGATCGGCGTACGTGTGGGTGGTCGTGATGTCCCCGTACGTCCCCTCGGACGTGTTGAGGTTGTGGTTGTAGGCGTCGGCGCCCGCCTCGCGCAGCCGCTCCGCCTGGCCGTCGGAGAGCAGGCCGAGGCAGGCACAGACCTCGACGCCCTCGTTCTGCTCCTTGATGGCCTTGATGGTGCCGGCGACCCGGTCCACGTCCCGGTCGGTCGGACCGCGCCCGGACGCCACCAGGCAGACCCGCTTGGCGCCCCCGGCGAGGCCCGCGGCGGCCGCCTTGGAGGCCTCGTCGGGTTTCAGCCAGGAGTACTTCAGGATCCCGGTCGTGGAGCCGAGGCGCTGCGAGCAGTAGGAGCAGTCCTCCGGGCACAGACCGGACTTGAGGTTGACCAGGTAGTTGAGTTTCACGCGCCGGCCGAACCACTGCCGGCGCACCTTGCCGGCCGCGGCCACCACATCGAGCACGTCGTCGTCGGAGGTCGCCAGAACGGCGAGCGCTTCCTCGCGGGTCGGCAGCTCGCGCCGAAGCCCCTTGTCCACCAGCGTGTTCAGCAGGTCCATGAGAGCCGATCCTGTACTACGAGGCTGCTCCGGGCCAAGGAGAGTTTGCACAACCCTGTCAGTTCGACGTGTGGGTATTGCCACACAGTGGGTGACCGGTCGTCCCGCTAGGGTCTGTCCACTGCCTACAAAATCACCGGAGGGGTCATGGCGTTCGGCTGGATCGACGGACAGGCGGAACAGCGCCGCCGCGCCGGACTCGTCCGGACCCTGCGCCCCCGCCCCGCCGACTCGCCGCTGCTGGACCTGGCGAGCAACGACTACCTGGGTCTCGCCCACCACCCGGAGATCGCCGCGGGCGCCGCCGAGGCGGCCCGGACCTGGGGCGGCGGCTCCACCGGCTCCCGGCTGGTGACCGGCACCACCGAGCTCCACACCGAGCTGGAGCGCGAGCTGGCCGAATTCAGCGGGTTCGAGGCGGCCCTGGTCTTCTCCTCCGGCTACGCAGCCAACCTGGCGGCCGTCACCGCGCTCGGCCCGCACGGCTCCCTGATCGTCTCCGACGCGCTCAACCACGCCTCCCTGATCGACGGCTGCCGGCTGGCCCGGGGCACCACCCAGGTCGTCGGACACGCCGACCCGGACGCCGTGCGCAAGGCGCTCGGCACCCACGAGGGACCCGCGGTGGTCGTCTCCGACACGGTGTTCTCGGTGGACGGGGACGCGGCGCCGCTGGCCGGGCTGGCCGCGGCGTGCCGGGAGCGCGGCGCCGGGCTGCTCGTCGACGACGCGCACGGGCTCGGGGTCCTCGGGGACGGCGGGCGGGGCGCCGCGTACGCGGCCGGGCTCTCCGGCGCCGACGACGTGGTGGTCACGGCGACCCTCTCCAAGTCGCTGGGCAGCCAGGGCGGGGTCGTGTTCGGACCGGCCCGGGTGATCGACCACCTGGTCAACGCGGCCCGCACCTTCATCTTCGACACCGGCCTGGCCCCCGCCGCGGCGGGAGCGGCCCTCGCGGCCCTGCGGCTGCTGCGACGCGAGCCCGGGCGGGCGGCCCGGGCCCGCGAGGTGGCCGCCGACCTGCACGCACGGCTGACCGCCGCGGGCCTGGAAGCGGTACGGCCGGACGCCGCGGTGGTCTCCGTGCGGGCACCGTCCCCGGAGGGGGCCGTGCGTTGGGCGGCCGACTGCCGTACGGCAGGCCTGGCCGTGGGCTGCTTCCGTCCGCCTTCCGTGCCGGACGGCATCTCACGGCTGCGGCTGACCGCCCGCGCGGACCTCTCCGGGGCCGAGATCGAACGCGCTGTACGTGTGATCGGCGAAACACGACCATGAGTCGGCGTGACACGGCCGGGCTGCGCTCGGATGCGGATACGGAGTCGATTACGGATTCAGTTGCGTACTGATCAGTTTTGTTCGCAACCTGATCAGCGGGGAGCGCCGATCAGTCGCTGACCGCGGCCACGAAACCCGCCCAGCTCTCGGGGGAGAAGAGCAGCGCGGGCCCGGCCGGGTTCTTGGAGTCGCGTACGGCGAGCAGTCCGGCCGGTGGGCCGGAGTGCGGCCGTGCCGTCTCCACGCAGTTGTTCGCACCGGTGCTGTAGCTGCTGCGCAGCCACCGCAATCCGTGCAGATCAGCACTTGAAGGTACGTTCCGAGGCAGTGCAGTCATGGTGCCTCCTTACGCGCCGTCCTGTATCCCGGCGATGTAATCCAACGAGTCCTCGGGCGAAAGGGCGTGGATCTGAAGGGTGTTGAAGGCCTCCGCGTAGGCCTGGAGGTCTTCTTTCCGCTCCAGGTAGAGGCTACTCGTCAACTGGTCGAGAACAACCACATCCAGATCAGAAGTGCTCGGAAATGAGAAGATTACGAAAGGCCCGGTGATGCCGATATGCGCGCCGGCCGCGAACGGCAGCACCTGGAGCCGTACCTGGGGCAGCCGGGCCGCCTCCACCAGCCGCGCCAGCTGCCGTGTCATCACCCCCGGGCCGCCGACCTCCCGGCGCAGCACCGCCTCGTCGAGCACCGCGCTGAGCTCCAGCGGCGGATCGTTGCGCAGCACGTCCTGCCTGGCCAGACGTACCTCCACCAGGGCGTCCAGGGCCTCGTCGTCGAGCCCGTCGGCGGCCACCCGGGTCACGGCACGCGCGTACTCGGGGGTCTGCAGCAGCCCCGGGACGACCAGGGTCTCCAGGGTGCGCATCGCCCCGGCCTGCGATTCCAGGCTGATGAAATCCCGGTAGGCGGGCGGCAGCACCCCCCGATAGGCGTGCCACCAGTGGTGCCGCCCGGCCGTGTCCTCGGACCCCGCCAACACCAGCAGCAACTCCCGCAGTTGTCCTTCGACGACTCCGTAGGCGTCGAGGAGTAACCGCACATCGGCCGGTTTCACACCGCTGGCGCCGGTCTCGATCCGGCTCACCTTCGACTGATGCCAGCCCACCAGACGGGCGGCCTCACCGCTCGTGAGACCCGCACCGGTGCGCAGCATGCGCAGTTCGGCGCCCAGTTTCCGGCGGCGTACCGCGGGACCGTTCTGCATGGGCTACTCCTTACTCCTTCCGAGCCGCCCAAATACGGTCTGAGGTCGCAGAGTTCACCGCTTTGAGCGACAGATATATGCATATCTTGGTGGATCGCTCCCCTGACCGGCCCGGTAATGGCAGTCTGACGAAGAAGCACCAGTCCGGGACCGTACTCGAACCTTCCGCACCGTGTCGGACTCCGGTCCCGAGGAAAGGGACGACCTCGCCATGGCAGACCACCTGGAAGCATCCGTCACTCTGCCGAGCGATCCCGCCTCGGTCTCCACGGCCCGCTCCTACGTGCTCGACGTCCTCGCGGAGTGGGGACTGCCACCGGAGACGGAGACCGCGGACACCATCCGCCTCATCGTCTCCGAACTCGCCACCAACGCCGTACAGCACACCTTCGGACAGTCACCCACCTTCACGGTGGACATGATCCTCGACCGCGACGAACACCTGCGCATCGGCGTCACGGACAGTCATCCGCGGTTCCCCAAGAGACTTCCCGCCGCGGTCCAGCAGGACAACGGCCGCGGCATGGTCATCATCCGCTGGCTGACCGCCGAATGCGGCGGCAAACTCCGCGTACGCCCCACCCGCGAAGGCGGCAAGACCGTCTCCATCGAACTCCCCTGGACCGTCCCGGCCGGCACCGTCACCACCGCCGGCCAGCAGGAACCGTAGCCCCGAGTTCCTGCCGGCCGGCCGGTGGGTGCGTCAGCTGACGCGGCCGTACCAGACGCTCTTCGTCCAGATCTTCTGGAGCTTGACCACGTCCCCGGTCTTCGGGGCGTGCCAGATCTTTCCCTTCCCGGCGTAGATGCCGACGTGGTAGACGCTGGAACCCGAGTGGAAGAAGACCAGGTCCCCGGCCTTGCGGTTGCCGGCCGAGATGTGACGGGTCTTGTTGTACTGCTGGGCCGCCGTACGAGGCAGCTTCTTGCCCGCCTTCTTGAACGAGTACAGCGTCAGCCCGGAGCAGTCGAACCGGTTCGGTCCGGTGGCGCCCCACCTGTAGGGCTTGCCCTTCTTGGACGCGGCGACCTGAAGCGCCTTGGTCCCCATCGTGGCGGCCGAGGCGTCGGAGGCGACCCCCGGGATCACGATCGAGCCGCCCACGGCGGCGATCGTCAGCGCCGAGGCCGTACCGGCCCGGACCATGAGCGACGGAACGCGATTGAGCGCGGTCATGCGCAACCCTTCGTCAGCCGCCTGTGAAGGATGACCTGTCGGATTCGGGCTGGCGAAGTTGCCCGGCCGTGTCACCACGGCTTCACCCCAAGGGCTGCTCGGCCCGGTCATGGTGTGACCGTCCCGGCGACCCGTCGTGCTTGGGTCCTCCACTCCTGCCGATGCACTTCTGTCGACGGGTCAATCCGGGCGGCGGCAGGACTCGGCGTCCGCCCGGACCGCCCCGCCGCTGTGGCGGGGGCTTGTCGTCAGACAGGGATCTTCACTCACACGTGTCCGAAAATCCCAATGGAATCGGGGATTTGTGGGGTTACTCACCACCCACCCGTTCGGGTGGACAGTACTGTGTTCGATTCTTCGTCAACTGCCCTGCGTAGCCCCGGACCTGCGGAGAAGCACTCGGCGGGCACTCTCGAACGGGCGTACCGAGCGGCCCTGTCGGTCAGGTAAAACCACGCCACGCTCCGCCGAACGGGGGTAACCCCGTTGGGCCGTTTCAACTCCGGCGCGGACAGGGCGTCGACGTGCCCCGCCCGGCCTCTGCGGCGGTCACCGTACGCAGTCCGGCGGGAGTACGACGCGAGCGGTCCGGCGCTCGCCGTCGAGCACCCGCAACGCCCGTGCCAGCGTGTCCCCGTGCAGCTCCGTCTCGCCCCGCCCGTGCATCAGCGCCAGCGCGTCACGCAGCTCGGACGCGGCGCGCACCAGCGCCTGCGCGGCGCGCAGCCCGCGGTAGGTGTCCTCGTTCTGCGCCGGGTTGATCCGGCCCAGCAGGTCGACCACGTCCAGGTAACGGTCGATCAACTCGCCCTCGGCGCGGGTCAGCGCGGGCAGCGGCGGCAGCTCCGGTGGCAGCATCGCCGGATCACCCCGCGTCCGGCAGGCCGCGCGAGGTCCGGTGGGTGGGCACGACCCGGTCCACCAGCCCGTACGCCAGCGCCTCCCGCGCGTCCAGCACCAGGTCCCGCTCCAGGTCCTGGTGGATCTGCTCGGGGGTGCGCCCGGTGTGCCGGACCAGCATCGTTTCGAGCATCGTGCGGACCCGCTCCAACTCCGCCGCCCGGATGACCAGATCACTCGGCTGGCCCTGTACCGGCTCGGGCAGCGACGGCTGCTGGAGCACGACACGGGCGCCCGGCAGCACGGACCGCTTGCCCGGCGCGCCGGCCGCGAGCAGCACGGCGGCGGACGCCCCGGCCTGCCCCAGGCAGATCGTCTCCACGTCACAGGTGACGTACTGGACCGTGTCGTAGATCGCGGCCATCGCGCTGAACGACCCGCCCGGAGAGTTGATGTACAGCGAGATGTCCCGCTCCGGAGCCGCGTGTTCCAGATACATCAGCTGCGCCATCACATCGTTGGCGGAGGTCTCGTCCACCGGCGTGCCCAGGAAGACGATCCGCTCCTCCAGCAGCTTCGAGTACGGATCCAGGGTGCGCTGCCCGGAGCTGGTGCGTTCGGTGAACTCGGGCAGGACATAGCGGGCGGACGGTCGGGTCATGGCATACCCCTCCTCGCGGCCGAGGCGGTGTCTCGGCGGCCGGACTCTCTGTAAAAAATGTACAGGACGTACGTAGTGCTGGAGGGGGATTCCGCTGTCGCCGAACAAGAGGTGTTGTCCGAGGTGCCCCGTAAGCTGGGTTCATGGCCTACGAGATTCCGGTGACGCAAGCCAGGGCTGAGCTCGCCGAACTGATCAACCGGGTGGTGTACGGCGGCGAGCGCGTCGTCGTGACCCGTCACGGCAAGCCGCTGGTCGCCCTTGTCTCCGCCGCCGACCTCGAGCGCCTCGAAGAGCTCCCCGAATCCTCCGAGGAGCACGTGGTCAGCTCGGTCTCCACGGTGCGCGAGACCGCCTCCGTCCGCCCCGAACGCGGCCGCCGTTTCGGCATCGCGGCCGAGCACCGGGGAGCCGCGGGCTCCTGACCGCAGGTACGGACCGCCGCCATGGCATCGGCCCCCTCCGGAGCGCCCGGAGAGGGCCGATCGGGTGTCACGGGGTGTCGTCAGGCGACGGCGACATCCTCGGCGCTCCCCACCCGCCCGGCACGGTGTCCACGGCCCCCGGCGTCACCGCGTTCACCCGAACGGCGTGCTCCGGTACCGCCTGCTCCCCGACCACGCGCCCCTGGACGGAGGCGGCGGGACGGCGACGGGCGGAACCGGTGGTCCGTGCGGGGCGCTGAACGCCGTCACGACGGCCGCTCCTCGCGATCACAGCCCGGTTAACGTCGTTGAAACTCCGGCGAACTAGCCTGCCCATCCACGCCACCAGCGGTTTTGTGTCCGGACGGGTGGCTGCGGCAACCGGGCCCCGCACGGTCCGGAGCGAGGACTGTGAGGTGGGACGTGCAACTGACCCCGCACGAGCAAGAGAGGCTGCTGATCCATGTGGCGGCCGACGTGGCCGAGAAGCGCCGGGCCCGTGGGCTCCGGCTCAACCACCCCGAGGCGGTCGCCCTCATCACGTCGCACATCCTCGAAGGCGCGCGGGACGGCCGTACCGTCGCCGAGCTGATGGCCTCCGGCCGCAAGCTGCTCACCAGGGACGACGTGATGGAGGGCATCCCCGAGATGATCCATGACGTCCAGGTCGAGGCGACCTTCCCGGACGGCACCAAGCTCGTCACCGTCCACGACCCGATCGTCTGAGGAGGCCGCCGATGATCCCCGGAGAGTTCCTCTTCGCCGACGGGCCCATCGTGTACAACGAGGGCCGCGAGGTCACCCGGACGACCGTCCTCAACGCGGCCGACCGGCCCGTCCAGGTCGGCTCCCACTACCACTTCGCCGAGGCCAACCCCGGCCTCGAGTTCGACCGGGACGCGGCGCGCGGCAAACGGCTGAACATCGCCGCCGGCACCGCCGTCCGCTTCGAGCCCGGCATCCCCGTCGACGTCGAACTCGTCCCGCTCACCGGCGCCCGTGTGGTGCCCGGACTGCGCGGGGAGACCGGAGGTGCCCTCGATGCCTGAGATCTCCCGCGCCGCGTACGCGGACCTGTTCGGACCGACCACCGGCGACCGGATCCGGCTCGCCGACACCGACCTGATCGTCGAGATCGAGGAGGACCGCTCCGGCGGACCCGGGCTCGCCGGGGACGAGGCCGTCTTCGGCGGCGGCAAGGTCATCCGTGAATCCATGGGCCAGTCGCGTGCTACGCGCGCAGACGGCACCCCCGACACGATCGTCACCGGTGCGGTGATCATCGACCACTGGGGCATCGTCAAGGCCGACGTCGGCATCCGCGACGGCCGGATCACCGGCATCGGCAAGGCCGGCAACCCCGACACCATGGACGGGGTCCACCCGGACCTGGTGATCGGCCCCGAGACCGAGGTCATCGCCGGCAACGGCCGGATCCTCACCGCCGGCGGCGTCGACGCGCACGTCCACTTCATCTGCCCGCAGATCGCCGACGAGGCGCTGTCGGCGGGGGTCACCACCCTGGTGGGCGGTGGCACGGGCCCGGCCGAGGGGTCCAAGGCGACCACCGTCACCCCGGGCCCCTGGCATCTCGCCCGGATGCTGGAGGCGATGGAGCAGTACCCCCTCAACATCGGCTTCCTCGGCAAGGGCAACACCGTCTCGCACGAGGCGATGCTCTCCCAGATCCGGGGCGGGGCACTCGGGCTGAAACTGCACGAGGACTGGGGCTCGACCCCCGCCGTCATCGACGCCGCCCTGACCGTCGCCGACCGCACGGGCGTGCAGGTCGCGATCCACACGGACACGCTGAACGAGGCGGGTTTCGTGGGGGACACCCTGGCCGCCATCGGGGGGCGCGGGATCCACGCGTACCACACCGAGGGCGCGGGCGGCGGGCACGCGCCGGACATCATGACCGTCGTCTCCGAGCCGCACGTCCTGCCCAGCTCCACGAACCCGACCCGGCCGTACACGGTGAACACCGCCGAGGAACACCTCGACATGCTGATGGTGTGTCACCACCTCAACGCGGCGGTGCCGGAGGACCTGGCCTTCGCCGAGTCCCGGATCAGGCCGTCGACCATCGGGGCCGAGGACATACTGCACGACCTGGGCGCGATCTCGATCATCTCCTCCGACGCCCAGGCCATGGGACGCGTCGGCGAGGTCATCCTCCGGACCTGGCAGACCGCGCATGTCATGAAGCGGCGGCGCGGGGCGCTGCCGGGGGACGGGCGCGCCGACAACCACCGGGTACGGCGGTATGTCGCCAAGTACACGATCAACCCGGCCCTCGCGCAGGGGCTGGCCCGGGAGATCGGCTCGGTGGAGACCGGGAAGCTCGCCGACCTGGTGCTCTGGGAGCCCGCGTTCTTCGGGGTCAAGCCGCACCTCGTCCTCAAGGGCGGGCAGATCGCCTACGCGCAGATGGGCGACGCCAACGCCTCGATCCCGACCCCCCAGCCGATCCTGCCGCGTCCCATGTTCGGGGCGATCGGACGGGCACCGGCCGCCAATTCCTTCAACTTCGTCGCCCCGTTGGCGATCGAGGACGGGCTGCCGGAGCGACTGCGGCTCGGCAAGCGGTTCGTCGCCATCGAGTCGACGCGTGCGGTGACCAAGGCGGACATGCGGGAGAACGACGCGCGTCCGACGGTGAGGGTCGACCCCGACAGCTTCGCCGTGCACATCGACGGGGAGCTGGTCGAGGCGGCTCCGGCCGCCGAACTGCCCATGGCCCAGCGCTACTTCCTCTTCTGAGGGCTGGGGGTACGTGATGTCTCGGGCAGCGTTGCTGGTCCTCGCCGACGGCCGCTTTCCCGCCGGAGGGCATGCGCACTCCGGCGGCGCGGAGGCGGCCGTCAAGGCCGGGCGGATCGCCGGGGCGGCGAGTCTGGAGGAGTTCTGCCGGGGGCGGTTGCACACGGCGGGACTGGTGGCGGGCGCGCTCGCCGCGGCCGCCGTACTCGGAGCGGACGTACGGGAGTTGGACGCGGCGGCCGACGCGCGGACGCCGTCCCCGGCGCTCCGTGGCGCCGCCCGCCGGCTCGGGCGGCAGCTGCTGCGGGCCGCGCGGGCGACCTGGCCCTCTCCCGAACTCGACGCCGTGGCACGGGAGTTCCCCAAAGGCGCGCATCAGCCGGTGGTGCTGGGCGTGGTGGCCAGGGCTGCGGGGCTCGCGGCCGAGGACGCGGCCTACTGCGCGGCGTACGAGAACGTGAGCGGGCCGGCCACGGCGGTGGTGCGGTTGCTGAGCCTGGACCCGTTCGAGGCGACCGGGGCGCTGGCCCGGCTGGCGCCCGAGGTGGACCGGGTGGTCGACCGGGCCGTGGAGGCGGCGCGGGGGGTGGCCGGGGGCGGGGTCGACGCGCTGCCGGCGGCTTCGGCGCCGCTGCTGGAGATCGGGGCGGAGTGGCACGCGGGGTGGGCGGTGCGGTTGTTCGCGTCGTAGCTCTCCCCGCACCCGGGGGCTGCCGCCCCGGACCAGAAGCAAGGCCAGTCGAACAAGGAGCCGCACATGCACCTCGATCACGCACACCAGCACGGCCCCGTCGCCGTGAGCGCCGACGCCCATCGGCCCGACGGGTCCCGGCGGGCCCTCCGCATCGGGCTCGGCGGGCCCGTCGGGTCCGGGAAGACGGCCACCGTCGCCGCGCTCTGCCGGGCGCTGCGGGAACAGCTGTCGCTCGCGGTCGTCACCAATGACATCTACACGCGCGAGGACGCCGAGTTCCTGCTCCGGGAGGCCGTGCTGCCGCCCGAGCGGATCACCGCGGTGGAGACGGGGGCCTGCCCGCACACCGCGATCCGGGACGACATCTCGGCCAACCTCGAAGCCGTGGAGGACCTGGAGGACGAGGTCGGGCCACTGGACCTGATCCTCGTCGAGTCGGGCGGGGACAATCTCACCGCCACCTTCTCCAAGGGGCTCGTGGACGCGCAGATCTTCGTGATCGACGTGGCGGGCGGGGACGACATCCCGCGCAAGGGCGGGCCGGGGGTCACGACGGCGGATCTGCTCGTCGTCAACAAGACGGACCTCGCCCCCCATGTGGGCTCGGATCTGGCGCGGATGGCCGCCGACGCCAAAGCGCAGCGGGCCGAACTGCCCGTCGTCTTCCAGTCGTTGCGCAGCGAGGCCGGGGTCGGGGACGTGGCCCGCTGGGTGCGGGAGCGGCTCGCCGCGTGGACGGTGTGACCGTCACCGGGGTGCGGGCGACCGCGCGGATCGTCGCCCGGGCGGACGGGCGGGGCGGCACCTCGCTCCCGGTGCTGGAGGGTGAGGGACCGCTCGCCCTGCGGCGCACGCGCGGCAGCGGGTCCGAGGCCCGGGTGATGATCGTCGGCGCGATGAGCGGGCCGCTCGGCGGGGACCGGTTCGCGGTCGAGGCGACGGTGGAGCGCGGGGCACGGCTGAGCGTCGGGTCCGCCGCGGCCACCATCTCGCTGCCGGGACAGGCGAAGGGCGAGGCACGCTACGACGTCCGGCTCGACGTCGCCGACGGCGGTGAACTGCGCTGGCTGCCCGAGCAGTTGATCGCGGCCAAGGGCAGCGATCTGCATGTCACGACCCGCGTCGACGTCGGTGCCGGCGGGCGGCTCGTGCTGCGTGAGGAGCAGGTGCTCGGGCGGGTGGGGGAGGAACCGGGGCGGCTCACCAGCCGGCTCACCGTGCGCGTCGCCGGACGGGCCGTGCTGGACCAGGAGCTGGCCTGCGGTCCCGGTGCGCCCGGCGGCTGGGACGGGCCCGCCGTGCTGGCGGGACATCGGGCCGTGGGCCAACTCCTCGTCGTACGACCCGAGTTCGACGCCGAGCCGGAGGCGGCCCGGATGCTGGGGGAGTGTGCCGCGCTCACTCCGCTCGCCGGGCCCGCCGTTCTGGTGAGTGCGGTGGCCGGTGATGCGCTGCGGCTGCGGTGGGTACTGGACGAGGCGTTGGACCTGCTCGGCGGCTGATCCGCTCAGCGGGACGTGATCGTCCGGTTATCGGATTGGTAAAGACGGCGGTCACACCCTGTCCTCAGGAGGTTCACAGCCGGAAGGATCCCCCCTGACCATTCGTAACCATGTACGGGGAGGGGCCCTCTTGAGGGACAACTTCAGATCGAAGAGCCGTGTGCTGGCGCTCGGTTCGGCGGGAGCGCTCGTCACCGCCACCCTGCTCACCGGTGCGCTCGCGGCGCCCGCCTCCGGTGCCGAGGCGCACAAGGGCGGCCAGGACCGCGCGCAGTGGGGTGCCGCGGTCGCCGCCGCGGCCGCCGCCAAGGCCGGGATCGCCTGGGCGGACTGTCCGTCCGACTGGGGCCTGGAGAAGCCCATCCAGTGCGGCTGGGTCAGCGTGCCGCTCGACTACACGAAGCCGTACGGCAAGCAGATCAAGCTGGCCGTCGACCGAATAGGCAACACCGGGACGAAGGCGGAGCGCCAGGGCGCGCTCGTCTACAACCCCGGCGGACCGGGCGGCTCCGGGATGCGTTTCCCGCGCCGGGTCACGACGAAGAGCCCGCTGTGGGTCAACACCGCGAAGGCGTACGACTTCGTGGGCTTCGACCCGCGCGGTGTCGGCCACTCCGCGCCCATCTCCTGCATCGACCCGCAGGAGTTCGTGAAGGCGCCGAAGGCCGACCCGGTGCCCGACACCGAGGCCGACAAGACCGCCCAGCGCAGGCTCGCCAAGCAGTACGCGGACGGCTGCGCCGCGCGCACCGGCCGGGCGATGCTC
The DNA here is from genome assembly GCF_043201555.1 of Streptomyces sp. NPDC048288. Lineage (NCBI taxonomy): Bacteria > Bacillati > Actinomycetota > Actinomycetes > Kitasatosporales > Streptomycetaceae > Streptomyces > Streptomyces sp. NPDC048288. The sequence goes on along the minus strand of NZ_JBICZD010000012.1, from coordinate 105,160 downwards.
CAGCAGATGACCACCCCGAACACCGCCCGCGACCTGGACGTCATCCGGGCCGCGCTCGGCGAGAAGAAGCTCAACTACCTGGGCGTCTCCTACGGCACCTACCTCGGCGCGGTGTACGGGACGCTGTTCCCGGGCCATGTGCGCCGGATGATCGTCGACAGCGTGGTCAACCCCTCGCGCGAGAACATCTGGTACCAGGCCAACCTGGAGCAGGACATCGCCTTCGAGGGCCGCTGGAAGGACTGGGAGGACTGGGTCGCCGCGCACGACTCCGCCTTCCACCTCGGCACCACGCGGGACGCCGTCCAGGCCAAGTGGCTCCAGCTGCGCGCCACCGCCAAGGCGAACCCGATCGGCGGGGTCGTCGGACCGGCCGAGCTGATCTCCTTCTTCCAGAGCGCGCCGTACTACGACTCCTCGTGGGTCCCGGTCGCGACCGTGTTCAGCAAGTACGTCGCCGGTGACACCCAGGCGCTGGTCGACGCGGCCGCCCCGGACCTCAGCGACACCGCCGGCAACATCACGTCGGAGAACGGCAACGCCGTCTACACCGCCGTGGAGTGCACCGACGCGAAGTGGCCGACCAGTTGGAAGAAGTGGGACCGCGACAACACCGAGCTCAACAAGCAGTACCCGTTCATGACCTGGGCCAACGCATGGATGAACCTGCCCTGCGCCACCTGGCCGGTCAAGCAGCGGACGCCGGTGGACGTCACCACCCACAAGGGCCTGCCGCCGGTGCTGATCGTCCAGTCCACGCGTGACGCCGCCACCCCGTACCCGGGCGCCGTCGAACTGCACAAGCGCTTCAAGGGCTCCCGCCTCATCACCGAGCAGGGCGCCGGCTCGCACGGGGTGACCGGCCTGGTCAACCCGTGCATCAACGACCGCGTCGACACCTACCTGCTCACCGGCAAGCTGGACGGCGCGGACGTCACCTGCGCGCCGCACGCCACCCCGCAGCCGTAACCCTTCCGGCACGGCTTCCGGCAGTACGAGGGGCGGCGGGATCCACTCCCGCCGCCCCTCATCCGTGCGCGTCGCGGCAACGCCCTCAACTCAGCGGTGCCCGAGGGAACTTGCGCTCCTTCTCGCCCTTCGCCACCGCCTGCCCGGCCTTGGCGACCGCCGCGTACTCGTCGACGTACTCCTGCTCGGAGAGGGTCAGGATGGCGTACATGATCTCGTCGGTGATGGCGCGCAGGATCGCCTTCTCGCTCTCCATCCCGGCGTAGCGGGAGAATTCGAGGGGCTTGCCGAAGCGGATCACCACCGGGTGGATCCTCGGGATCACCGCGCCGGGCGGCTGCGCCTCGAAGGTGCCGATCATCGCGCAGGGGATCACCGGGACACCGGCCCGCAGGGCCATCACCGCCACCCCGACCTTGCCCTTGTAGAGGCGGCCGTCGTGCGAGCGGGTGCCCTCCGGATAGATCCCGAGCAGCTCGCCCTTGCTCAGCACTCCGAGCCCCTCGCGGATCGCGGCCTGGCCCGCCTCCTTGCCGGAGCGGTCGACCGGGATCTGCCCCGCGCTGCGGAAGAAGAACGCGGTCAGCCGCCCCCGTACACCGGGGCCCGTGAAGTACTCGGCCTTGGCGAGAAAGGTGATGCGCCGCTTCAGGACGGCCGGCATCAGGAAGTGGTCGGAGAAGGAGAGGTGGTTCCCGGCGACGATGGCCGGCCCCGACTCCGGCACGTGTTCCAGACCCTCGATGCGGGGCCGGAACACCACGCGCAACAGCGGCCCCAGCAACACGTACTTGAGCAGGTAGTAGAACACGGCTCTCTCCTCACTTTACCGGTTCCCGATGGAACTGGTGTTTTCCCGGATCGGATGCCCTGTGGAGGATCCGGGATGATGTGCATCTGTGGTCAGCTGTAGCCATGTTCGGTCGCCTCCACGCTGACCTCTTGCCGAGTTACCTGATGGTTCGTCAGGTCCGACCGGAAGCGGGCGGACGAGCCCGCTGGCCTTCGGGCATGCCTGTGGGCATCCTTAGCGGCGACGCAGCGGATTGAACATCGTCTCGTCGGATTTCATTATGTTGGACGGTGAGGCGTCGCCTGCCTCGTGAGCAGAGACCGGCCACTCGGCGACACCTCCCGCCGCTCCCATTCACTCACCGCCAGGGCGCCTGGGCGAGGAGACCCGCGGGCGAGCACTTCTCAGCCGACGCGGCGACAGGGAACGGGTGATGTTCCAGCGCATCTGCGGAAACAGGGTGCGCTGTTGATGCTGATCGGCCGCCCCGACCGGCACGTCGGCACGTTCCCCCACACGGCCTAGCCGCGCACCCAACTCTGGGAGGCCGTGCCGGGGTCGCAGGTGGCCTCGGCGACTCCGCCGCCGAAGGCGAGGGCGAGGCAGCCGCCGTCGTAGACCGTGGCGAGGGTGTTGCTGGCGCCGGTCTTCCAGAGCCGGGCGGTGCTGCTGAGCGAGCAGTCGCCGACGAAGACGGCCTGTCCGTTGCCGTTCGCGCTGAGGCAGGCGCCGGTCGAGACGTTGACGACCTTGACGCTGCTGCCCGAGGCGCTGCGAAAGGTCCACTCGGCCGTGGAGTCCGAGCAGGATCCGAGACCGGAGGAGCCGTAGACCTGGATCAGGCACTTGCCGTTCTCGCCGTTCTTCAGCGTGAAGGTGCTCGAACTCCCGGACGTGCTGGGGGTGGTGGTGACCGTGGTGCCGCCGGAGGAACCGCCGGATGCCGATCCGCCGGAGGACCCGGAGGACCCGGAGGAACCTGACGACCCGGAGGACCCGGACGAGGAGCCCGTGGTGGACGAGCCGCCGGAGCTTGTCGATGCCGAGCCGGACTTGCCGGTTTTTCCTGTGCCGCCGGCGGAGGTCTTCCCGCTCTTGTCCTCACCCTTGGCACTGCCCTTGCCCCTTCCCGAGGCCGTGGGCGAAGGCGTGCCGGTCGGGCTCGCGGAGGTGTGAGGGGAAGAGGGCTGACCTGAGGGGGAGTCGGACGCGGAGACGGAGGCGGCCGGGGTGCCCGCCGTACCGCCGTCGTGGTCGTGGCGCGAGCCCGTCGCGTACGGGAGCAACTGGAAGGTGACGGTCGCCACGATCACGACCGGCACGGCGACCGCAAGGACGCGGGTGCGGCGACGTCCGGGCCGACGCTCGGGTTCTCGCTCGGGCGGCACGACGACCACCTCGGGCTCGGCCGCCGTCACCTCCGGCACGTCCGCCGCGAAGGCGGCCCGTTCCGCGAGGCGCCCGTTGATCGGCTCGGGCCACAGCGGGGGCCCGGACGGGCCGCGTCCCGCCGTCAGTTCGAGGAGTTCGGCGGCGGTGGGACGGCCCTCGGGGTCCTTGTCCAGGCAGGAGCCGACCACCTCGGCCAACTCCGGGTCGGCGTCGCGCAGTTCATGGAGGTCCGGCTGCTCGTGGACGATCCGGTACAGCACCCCGTGCCCGGACTCGTCCCCGAACGGCGGCCGCCCCGAGCCCGCGAACGCCACCACCGAACCGAGTGCGAACACGTCTACGGCCCCGGTCAACCGCCGTGCCCCCGAGGCCTGTTCGGGAGACATGTAGGCGGGCGTGCCGACCACCATCCCGGTCCGCGTCAGCTGGCTCTGCTCGGCGGCCCGTGCCACCCCGAAGTCGATGAGCGTCAGCCCCTGAGACGTCAGCATGACGTTGGACGGCTTGATGTCCCGGTGGACCATGTCCCGTTCGTGGACGGCCGCCAGCCCGGCCGCCGCCTCGCGCAGCAGCAGCCACAGCGACTCGGCGGGGAGCGGACCGCCGTAGACCTCGAGCGCCTCGCGCAGGGTCAGCCCGGGCACGTACGCGGTGGCGAACCACGGCGGCCGGGCGTCGCGGTCACCGGCCAGCAGCGGCGCGCTGGCCCCGGCGGGCAGCCGGGCGAGATTGTCGAGTTCGTGTCCGAAGCGCCGTACGAAGTCCTGGTCCTCGGCGACCACCGACGGCAGCACCTGTTTGACCGCCGCGTAGCGGCCCTCGTGCACGCCGAGATAGACCCGCCCCATGCCGCCGGCCCCGAGCCGGCCGACCAGCGGGATGGGCCCGATCCGCCGAGGATCGTCGTCCTCCAGCGGCTCGACGCCCACCCCGCTGCCCCCGTCGCCCCCGTTGTTGGTCACGAGAGGCAGAGTACTTCCGTGTCGAATTTTTTTCTAGAAACCCTTTCTAGAAAAATCATCTACTAGGCTGCCGCGCCATGACCCCCAGGCAGCAGCGCGGTACGGCGACCGCCGAGGCGCTTCTCGACGCGGCGCTGCGCGTGCTCGCGGCCGAGGGTGAGCGAGGGCTGACCGTGCACGCGGTCACCGAGGCCTGCGGGGTCAGTCCCGGCAGCCTCTACCACCACTTCGGCAGCATCGAAGGGCTGACCTCGGCGGTGACGCTGCGCTGGCTGGAGCGGCTGCTGGCGGAGATGACGGCGGCGCTGGCGGACGCGCGGACGGCACGGGACGGGATCGGGGCCGCCGTCGGGGCCTACCTCGCGTTCATCCGGGACCACCGGGACGCGGCCCTGCTGATCCACTCGCCGTCGGCCGACCTGAGCCCGTTCCTCCGGTGGGCCGAGGCGCAGATCCGCTGCGGCGAACTCGCGCCGCTCCCCGCGCCGTTGATCGATGCCCTGGTGCTCGGTCCGATGATCGGCGTGGCCCGGCGCTGGCTCTCCGGCCGCGACGACGTGGACCTGGAGGAGGCGGCACGGGTACTGCCGGACCGGATCTGGCGGGCCGTGGGCAGCACGGGATGAGAAATTCACGGGAGGACGGATGACAATATGGAGCGGTGAGACGCAAACAGCAGCGGGGTGAGGCCACCTACGAGCAGTTGCTGGACGCTGCCTTGCGCGTGTACGCGGAGTCGGGCGACCAGGGGCTGACCGTCGGTGCTGTGACCAAGGCGAGCGGGGTGAGCCTGGGCAGCCTCTACCACCACTTCGGCAGCATCGACGGCCTGTTGGACGCACTGCTGATGCGCTGGCTCGGCCGGTTGCTGGAGGCGACGCTCACCTCCCTGGAGGGCACCCGGTCCGCCCGGACCGGTATCCGTGCGATCGTCACCGCCTATCTGGGCTTCGTACGCGACCATCACGCCGCCGCCCTGCTGCTGCACTCCGCCGACGCCGACCGCCGGGGCATGCGCGACGGCAAGGGTCTGAGGGACGCCCAGGAGGCCCGGCTGTCCCCACTCGCGCAATGGGCGCGGGGGTATGTGGACGCCGGTGAACTCGCCCCGCTGCCGCCGGGACTGATCGAGGTGCTGGTCCTTGGCCCGGTGATCGGCGTGGCCCGCCGCTGGCTGTCCGGCGTCGACGACGTCGACCTCGACGAGGCGGCGGAGCTGCTGCCGGAGCGGATCTGGCGGTCGGTGGCCCCCTGAGCGGTACACCTGCCGGGCCGCCGTACGACCGCGCGCGGCCCGCCGACCACCGCCGCACCCCGACCCCGCACCGCACGGTGGGCGCAGGCAGCGGGCGAGCGATTCGCCGAGCAGGTCAGGGTCGTCGATCTCCAGGCCGAGGAGGGACTCTACGCGGCCGTGGCGCAGGTGCACTTCCGGGGCTCGGACCAGGTCAATGGGGTGGGCGGCCTCCCCAGTGGGTTCGGCGGACGGCACGGTCGGCGCGAGTTCGAGAGTGGCACGGGCCGCGTGGCCCACGCCGATCGTGGTCCCCGGCGATCGTGGCCCCCGTCTCGAATACCGCGCGGAAGGCATTCTGGATGGCCCGGAAGGGAGTGCCGTAACGGCAGCGGATTTGCTCGGACGCGTCCCGGAGCCTGAAGCCATCGGTGAGGAGGAGTTCGCCGCTGTCCGGGGAGTTGGCGCCTTCGTGGACTGCGCTGGTGCGGGTCGCCCCCGGTTCAGGCGGAGCCGAGCAGCAGGGGGAGCACCCAGCGCACCGAGCGGTCCAGGGCGCCGCCCCGCCCTGCCGGTTCCCGCTGGAACCGGTATTTCCCCAGGGCAGATCGGCTGAAGGGGGTCCGGGCCGTTGCGATCGCCACCGTAGTCGAAGCCTGCCCCGGTGCAGGGACGAGCCGCGCCACCTGATCGGATGATCTGGCCGTATGACTGACTTGATAGCCTCATCAGGCCAGTCGAGCCACACCCGAGGCCAGGGAATCCGGTGCGAATCCGGAACTGACGCGCAGCGGTGAGGGGGACGGGCGGGGCACGCCAGCCACTGGGAGACCGGGAAGGCGCCCCGGCCGGACGAACCCGAGTCCGAAGACCTGCTGGCACCTTCGCGCCCCGGCGCGGAGGGACGTCCGTAGGCCAGGCTCCGCGTACGAGCCCCGACCCCCGAGGCATGCCCGTGCTCCGCACCCCCGCTCTTCTTCTCGTGTCCGCCCTCCTGCTCACCGCCTGCGGTGGCACCGGGAGCGGCGGCGCCGACACGGCGACGGCCGCCGCCGGCCGTCCGGTCACCCTCACCAACTGCGGCCACACGGTCGCCCTGAAGTCACCGCCGAAGCGGGCCGTCTCCCTCAACCAGGGCACCACGGAGATCCTGCTCTCCCTCGGCCTCGCCGACCGCATGGCCGGCACGGCCACCTGGACCGACCCGGTGATGAAGGGCCTGGAGAAGGCCAACGCGTCCGTGCCGCGCCTCGCCGACGACAACCCCTCCTTCGAGAAGGTCCTGGACGCCGAACCCGACTTCGTCACCGCCTCGTTCGTCTCCACCCTCGGAAAGGGCGGGGTCGCCACCCGCGGGCAGTTCGAGAAGCTGGGCGTGCCCACGTACGTCTCGCCGTCCGACTGCTCCGAGGGCAAGGACAACGACAGCGGCGGCGACGGTTCGCGCTCCACACCCCTCACCCTCGATGCCGTGTACGGCGAAATACGCGACCTGGCCCGCGCGTTCGGCGTCGAGGAGCGGGGTGAGACGCTCGTCGCTTCGCTGAAGAAGCGGGTGCGCACGGCCACCGCCGGACTGCACGCCTCGGACGTGTCCCTCATGTACTGGTTCGCCAACTCCCAGTCCCCGTACCTCGCCGGCTGCTGCGGCGCGCCCGGCGCCATCACCCGCGCGGTCGGCGCGAAGAACGCGTTCGCCGACACCCACGACGAATGGCCCCAGATCAGCTGGGAGACCGTCGCCGACCGCGACCCCGACGTCATCGTCATCGGCGACCTGACCCGCAAGCAGCAGACCGCCGAGACCGCCGCGGCCAAGATCCGCTTCCTGGAGACCAACCCCGCCACCCGCAACCTGACCGCCGTGAAGAAGAAGCGGTACGTCCTGCTGAGCGGGCAGGCCATGAACCCGTCCATCCGCACGGTCGAGGGGATCGAGGAGGTCGCAGCCGGTCTGCGTGACTTCGGGTTCGCCAAGTGAGCGTCCGTGCCCTGTTGTTGACCGGCGGGGGACTGGCCGCCCTGCTGGTGTCGATCGCCGTGGCGGTGACGATCGGTCCCGCCGACATCTCCACCGGTGACGTCTGGGCGTCCGTCGCGGCCCATCTCGGCCTCGGCGAGGGCACGTTGGCGCCGCTGCGGGACAGCATCGTGTGGAACCTGCGGATGCCCCGCACGCTGCTCGCCGCCGTGTGCGGGGCCGGACTCGCCGTGTGCGGCGCGGTCCTGCAGTCGCTGCTGCGCAACCCGCTCGCCGACCCCTTCGTGCTCGGGGTCTCCTCCGGCGCGTCCACGGGGGCGGTCGCCGTGGTCGTGCTGGGCGTGGGCGGAGGAGCGGTGTCCCTGTCGGCCGGTGCCTTCCTCGGCGCGCTGCTCTCCTTCGGCCTGGTGCTGCTGCTCAGCCATTCCCTCGGCGGCAGCACCGACCGGGTCGTCCTGTCCGGGGTCGCGGCGATGCAGCTGTTCTCCGCGCTGACCTCCTTCACCGTGCTCACCTCGGCGGACGCGGAGACCACCCGGGGCGTGCTGTTCTGGCTGCTCGGCTCGCTCACCGGCGCCGACTGGGGACAGGTACTGCTCTGCACCGTCGCCCTGGCGGTGGTGCTCGTCGTCTGCCTCGGGTACGCCCGTACGCTCGACGCGTTCGCCTTCGGCGAGGAGGCCGCCGCCGGACTCGGGGTCCGGGTCGCCCGTACCCGCCTGGTCCTGCTCTGCGCGACCGCGCTGCTCACCGCCGCCCTGGTCAGCTGCGCCGGGGCGATCGGCTTCGTCGGCCTGGTCCTGCCGCACGCCACCCGCGCCCTCACCGGCTCCGGGCACGCCCGGCTCCTGCCGGTGACGGCACTGACCGGAGCCGTGTTCCTGGTGTGGGCGGACACCCTGGCCCGAACCGTCCTCGACCCCCAGGAGGTCCCGGTGGGCGTGGTGACGTCCCTGATCGGCGTGCCGGCGTTCGTGGCCGTGCTCCATCGCGGACGGAGCAGGGCATGACCGGCCTGGACGCGGACCGCGTCGGACGGCGCGTCGGCGACCGGGTCGTGGTCGACGACGTAACCCTGACCCTGCGCCCCGGCGAGACCGTCGGCCTGCTCGGCCCCAACGGCTCGGGGAAGTCCACCCTGCTGAGACTGCTGGCCGGGGTCCTCGCGCCCACCGCCGGCGTCGTGACCCTGGACGGGCGCCCGCTCGCCGAGGTCGGCCGCCGCGCCACCGCCCGCCGGGTCGCCACCGTCGAACAGCACACCCACACCCAGACCGAACTGACCGTCCGGGACGTCGTCGCCCTCGGCCGGATCCCGCACCGCCGCGCCTGGACACCCCCGACGGCGGCCGACGCGGCAGCCGTCACCGAGGCGCTGCGGCGCACCGGACTGACCGACCGGGCCGGCCAGTCCTGGCACACCCTCTCCGGCGGCGAACGCCAGCGCACCCAGATCGCCCGCGCCCTCGCCCAGGAACCCCGCGAACTCCTCCTCGACGAACCCACCAACCATCTCGACATCCAGCACCAGCTCGACCTGCTGGAACTCGTCGTGAGCCTGCCGGTCACCACGGTGATCGCCCTGCACGACCTCAACCTCGCCGCGATGTACTGCGACCGCCTGCTCGTCCTGCGCGACGGCCGCGCGGTCACGGAGGGCACCCCCGCCGAGGTCCTGACCCCCGCCCGCATCGAACAGGTCTACGGCGTCCGCACCGAGGTCACCCACGACCCCGGCCACCCCGTCATCCGCTTCCTCCGTCCCGCGCCTCGGGACGGAGCCCCGTACGAGAGGAGCACGACGAGCGATGCCCCGACGGCAGGCTGAGGACGTAGCCACCGAGAGCGCCACCGCCCAACCGGCACCGTGTCGTGTCGTGGTCTGCCGCGACTGCTGCTGCGGAACCGGGAAAGTCCCCGGCGTGGATCACGACGAGCAGCTCGCGCGCCTGGCCGAGAGCGTCCCCGTCCGGGTCTCGGACTGTCTCGACGTGTGCGAACACGCCAACGTGATCGTCGTCCAGCCGTCCGCCGCCGCCCGCGCCGCGGGCGCCCGCCCGGTCTGGCTCGGCCTCGTCAACGACCCCGACGCCACCGAGGACATCACCGCCTGGGTGCGGGCCGGCGGGCCCGGCGTCGCGCCCTGCCCCGACATCCTCGACCTCTACGCCTTCACCCCGCCCCGAAGAGCACGATGACCGCGTATGCCCCCGATGGGGCTGCCGACAGCTCGGCCGGGTCTACCTGGTCGGGTCTACCTGGTCGGGTCTACCGGTCGGGGGAGGCTAGCGTGCTCCAGCCGTTCTCCAGCAGTTCGAAGGCGCGGGTGACGGCCTGGCTGAAGTCGGCCTGGTCGAGGGCCACGCGGGGGATTTCGAGGGCGAAGTGGGCCAGCGCCGCGCACGCGGGATCGTCGGCGGGCAGGCCGCTCTCCTCGGCGATGACGCCGGCCAGCGCGGACGAGTGGCGCAGCCACATGGCCTGCTGGTAGTCGCGCAGCGCCGGGGTGGTGTTCACCAGCTCGAAGAAGGCCTGGAAGGCGGGGTCCCGGCGCGCCGCACGGACGCGGTGGTGCAGCGCGTGCTCGCGGAGCGCCTGGGGGATCGACTGCCCCTGCGGCCGTTCGCGTACGGAGGCCAGGAGCAGCGCCTCCTTGTCGGCGTCCAGGTCGAAGACGAGTGCCTCCTTGACCGGGAAGTGCTTGAACAGGGTGGTGGTGGAGACGTCCGCGGCGTCCGCGATCTCGCGGATGCCCACGTCGTCGTAGCCACGCTCCAGGAACAGGCGCAGCGCGGCGTCGGCGATGGCCTGCCGGGTCGCGGCCTTCTTGCGTTCGCGGCGGCCCGTGGGTGCCGGTGCCGTGGAGGCGTGGATATCGGTCATGTCATGACCCTACTCCGCTGGTTGTGCGGCTTCGAAAGTTGCCTCGCTGCACTTATTGGGGTGTCAGCGGTCGTTGTCGTCGGCGAAGTCGGGCAGTTCGGTGCCGAGCAGGCCCTCGGCGCCGTTGTCGAGGAGCTGCTGCATCTGGGCGGAGCGGGGCAGCATGGTCTTCTCGTAGGCGAGGAGGGCGTCGTCGACGGTGGTGTGGTGCGCGAGGGCGAGGGCGAGTTCGCAGGCGTCCAGCATGGCGAGGTTGACGCCCACGCCGAGCGGGGGCATGAGGTGGGCGGCGTCTCCCAGCAGGGTGACCGTGGGGTTGTGCTGCCAGGTGTGGGGGACGGGCAGGGCGTGGATGGGACGGTCGACGTAGCGGCCCTCGTTGTCGGTGAGCTGGCGGCGCAGGGCCGGTGACCAGTCGCGGTAGCGGTCCAGGAGGAGGGCGCGGATGCCCTCGGTGTCCTGGATGGTCAGGCCGGCGGCGGCGATCCAGTCGGCGGGCACGCGCTGGATGGCGTAGACGCGGATGTGGTCGCCGCTGCTGCGCTGGGCGAACAGGGCGCGGTCGCCGTCGGCCGCCGTGGCGCTGCCCCGGCCGACGAGTCCGGCGATCTCGGGGTGCTTGTTCTCGACGTCGTGGAACCAGGCTTCGAGGAAGCTGACGCCGGTGTACCGGGGGGTGGCGTCGGAGACGGCGCGGCGGACCCTGGACCAGGCTCCGTCGGCGCCGATGACGAGGTCGGCCTCGACGGTGGTGCCGTCGGCGAAGCGCAGCTGCCGGGGTCCGGCGGCGGGGCCTTCGACGGAGCTGAGTGTGTGGCTCCAGTGCACGGTGCCGGGTTCGAGGGAGTCCAGGAGGAGGTCGCGCAGCTGTCCGCGGTCGATCTCCGGCTTGAAGCGCTCGCCTTCCTCGGGGGTGTGGTGGAGCAGCAGGGTGCCCGCGGGGTCCATCTGGCGCATCTCCTGGCCCTCGGGGCGGGAGAGCCGGAAGAAGTCCTCCAGCAGTCCGGCTTCGCGCAGGGCGATCTGGCCGTTGTCCTCGTGCAGGTCGAGGGTGCCGCCCTGGTCGCGCCGGTCGGGGCCGGCCTCGTGGTCGTGGACGGTGGCGCTGATGCCGTGCCGCTGCAGGATGCGGGCACAGGTGAGGCCGCCGGGGCCGGCGCCGATGATGGCGATGCGCGGGGTGCGGGTGGTGTTCATGGTGGTGCTCCGTTCGTGCGAGGTGGGTGGGCCGGTCTTCGTCAGGGGGACCGGGCACGGCTGCGGCCGCCACCCCAGAAAAGCACACCGACTCAATAAGTGCAACCGCTGCACTTTTATAGCGGTGCAACTCAGGGAGGTGATCCGGTGATATGACCCAAGAGGCGTGACCTGGCGGTGGGTTCGAGATCGTGCCGGTGCCCGACCGCTCTCAGGGCATGCATAGGATGAGTCCCGATGCGCCCCACCGAGCCCCCCGCCCCGCGACCGCCCCACCGGCGGTGGCGAGCCGTGCTCGTGCTGGGGCTGCTGGCCGGACTGCTCGGCATGCACGCGCTGGCCCCCGGTGGCGCCATGGGACACGGCGGGCACGAGCGGGTCGCGCACGCGACGGTCATGGCCACGGCGTACGACGGCTGCTCCGGCGACGACGGTCACTGCGGCGGCGGCCATGTGCACCACGCCGACGCGACCTGCGCCTCGGGCGCGGTGAGCGGCGGACCGTCGCTGCCCGCGCTCGTCCCGGACCCGGTCCCCGCCCTCGCCGCCGGGTGCGCGGCCACCTCCCGCCGGGCCACGGCACCGGACGGCGCCCGTGCGCCCCCCGACCTGGCCGAACTCCAACTCCTGCGGATCTAGAGGCATCCGAGCCGGCCGTGCGCGCCCCGCCACGGTCGTGCTCCCGCGTGCTCACTCACCCCTATCGCAGGAGATCCAGCATGACCACCACGCGTACCCGTGCCGTCCTCGTCGCGCTGACCGCGACCGCCGCCCTCGCCCTCACCGCGTGCGGCGGCAACGACGACACCACGAACGGCGCACCCGCCGCGACGTCCGCCCCGGCCACCGCCACCGCCGGCGCGCACAACGCCCAGGACGTGTCCTTCGCGCAGGGCATGATCCCGCACCACCAGCAGGCCCTGGAGATGGCGCAGCTCGCCGCCGACCGCGCCTCCTCGGCCCAGGTCAAGGACCTCGCCGCCCGGATCGAGAAGGCGCAGGACCCGGAGATCAACACCATGACCGGCTGGCTGAAGGCCTGGGGCGAGGACGTGCCCATGGCCGGCATGGACCACGGCGGGCACGCCGGCATGGCCGGGATGATGTCCGACAAGGACATGACCGCGCTGAAGAAGGCCCAGGGGACGGACTTCGACACGATGTTCCTGACCATGATGGTCCAGCACCACCAGGGCGCGGTCGAGATGGCCGGCACGGAGAAGTCCAAGGGCGACTACGCCCCGGCCACGAGCATGGCCGACGCCATCGTCACCACCCAGAACGCCGAGATCAAGGAGATGAACAAGCTCCTCGGCAAGGGCTGAGCACAAGGCGGCGGCCGCGCCCACCGGCGCGACCGCCGCCCGCTCGGGCCGCCGCCCGCTCAGGCCGTCAGGACCTTCTCCAACGATCCGAGCGCCGAACGCAGTTCCTCCGCCGTGACGGTCAGCGGCGGGGCCAGCCGGATCGTGGAGCCGTGGGTGTCCTTGACCAGGACGCCCTCGCGCATCAGACGTTCGCTGATCTCCCGCCCGGTGCCGATCGCCGGGTCCACGTCGACGCCCGCCCAGAGCCCGCGCGAGCGGAAGCCCACCACGCCCTTGCCCACCAGCGCGGCCAGCCCGTCCCGCAGGACCAGGCCCAGCTCGGCCGCCCTGCGCTGGAACGCGCCGCTCTCCAGCAGTTCCACCACGGCCGTCCCGACGGCCGCCGCGAGCGGGTTGCCGCCGAACGTGGAGCCGTGCTCGCCCGGCCGCAGCACGCCCAGCACCTCACGCCGGGCCACCACCGCCGACACCGGCACGATCCCGCCGCCCAGCGCCTTGCCGAGCAGCAGCACGTCCGGCACGACGTCCTCGTGGTCCACGGCGAGGGTGCGGCCGGTGCGGCCGAGACCCGACTGGATCTCGTCCGCGACGAAGAGGCAGCCCTTGCGCCGGGTCAGCTCGCGCACCCCGGTCAGATAGCCGTCGTCCGGGATCAGGACCCCGGCCTCGCCCTGGATCGGCTCGATCAGCACGGCCGCCGTCGTCTCGTCGACCGCCGCCTCCAGCGCCGCGAGATCGTTGTACGGCACGATCCGGAAGCCCGGGGTGAACGGGCCGAAGCCCGCGCGGGCCGTCTCGTCCGTGGAGAAGCTGACGATGGTCGTCGTACGGCCGTGGAAGTTGTCCGCCGCGACGACGATCGTGGCCCGGTCGGCGGGGACGCCCTTCACGTCGTAGGCCCATTTGCGGGCCACCTTGATGCCGCTCTCCACCGCCTCGGCGCCGGTGTTCATCGGCAGCACCATGTCCAGACCGGTCAACTCCGCGAGCCGCTCGGCGAATTCGGCGAGCCGGTCGTTGTGGAAGGCGCGGGAGGTCAGGGTCAGCAGATCGAGCTGGCGGTGCGCGGCCTCGATCAGGGCCGGGTGGCGGTGGCCGAAGTTGAGGGCCGAGTAGCCGGCCAGCATGTCGAGGTAGCGGCGGCCCTCGACGTCCTCCACCCAGGCGCCCTCGGCGCGGGCGACGACCACGGGCAGCGGATGGTAGTTGTGCGCGAGGACCGGCTCCTCCGCCTTGATCAGTTCGGCGGAGGAACGCGCGGCGGAGCGTGTGGACGCGGGTGCGGTCATCAGGGGGATCTCCTGGTCCTCAGCGGATTTCCTGGGTGCAGCACTTGATGCCGCCGCCGGCCTTGTGGAACTCCGACAGGTCGACGGGGACGGGCTCGTAGCCCTGGTCGGCGAGGCGGCCGGCGAGCGCCTCGGCCTGCGGGGCGATGAAGACATGGCGGCCGTCGGAGACGGAGTTCAGCCCCCAGGCCATGGCGTCGTCGCGGGTGGCGAGCACCGCGTCCGGGTACAGCCGGCGCAGCACCTCGCGGCTGCCGGCGGAGAAGGCCTCCGGGTAGTACACGATGTTGTCTTCGTCGAGGACGAACAGCGCGGTGTCCAGGTGGTAGAAGTACGGATCCACCAGGGTCAGGCTGATCACCGGGTGGCCGAAGAACTCCTGCGCCTCCCGGTGCGCCTCGCGGCTGGTGCGGAAGCCGGTGCCGGCGAGCAGGTACCGGCCCGTCCAGACCAGGTCGCCCTCGCCCTCGACCACCGAGCCGGGGCGGTGCACGTCGTAGCCCGCCGTCTTGAACCAGAGGTCGTAGTGGGTGGACTCGGGGCGCCGCTCGGGCGCGTGGAAGAGCGAGCCGAAGACCCGGCCGCCGACGACGACCGCCGAGTTCGCGGCGAAGACCATGTCGGGCAGACCGGGGACCGGCTCCAGCCGGTCGACGCTGTGGCCATGGGTGCGGTAGGCGCTGATCAGCGCGGTCCACTGCTCCCGGGCCAGGTCGACGTCGACCCTGGTGTCGGGGTTCATCCAGGGATTGATCGCGTACTGCACGGCGAAGTGTCTGGGTTCGCAGACGAGGAAGCGCCGGACGCGCGGCACACGGCTATCGGACACAGAGGTGTTCCTCCGCTTTCCTGCGGTGTCGACTGAGGGTTGACACCACGGTAGAAAGCGACTGATCCGGACGACAAGGAATAAATATTGCGCGTCTGCGCAGGAATGCTGCGTCTCCGGTCATACAAACGCAGCGTCGGTGCGTTTACTCGGGAACCGGCTGGGTGGCGCCCGCCTCCGGGCTCTCCGGGAGCAGATGGGACAGCACCATCACACTGATCGTCTTCCGGATGAACGGCTCCACCCGGATCCGCTCCAGCACCTCCTCGAAGTGCCCCACGTCCCGGGCCCGGACATGCAGCAGCGCGTCCGCCCCGCCGGTCACCGTCATCGCCGCGGTGATCTCCGGATGGTTGCGCACCACCTCCGCGAGCCGCCTCGGCGGGGCCGCGCCCTCGCAGTACACCTCGACGTACGCCTCCGTCCGCCAGCCGAGCGCCGCCGGTGTCACGGTGGCCGTGAACCCGGTGATCACCCCGGTCTCGCGCAGCCGGTCCACCCGCCGCTTCACCGCGGTGGCGGAGAGCCCGATGGCCGCGCCGATCTCGGCGAAACTGGTCCGCGCGTTCGCCATCAGCGCGGTGGTGATCTTCCGGTCGAGGTCGTCGAAAGGGGCGGTGCCGCTGTTCATGAGCGCACTGTATCCACGGGACGGGCCGGGCGGGGACGCCACTTCATCCGGCGCGAACGTCCACGTCCGGTACATGTCCAGCGCCCCACCCCGCCGCCTACACTCCGTTCATGCTGCGCGCCCTCGCCGTCGACGACGAACGCCCCTCGCTGGAGGAGCTCCTGTATCTGCTCAACGCCGACCCGCGCATCGGAAGCGTCGAGGGCGCCGGGGACGCCACCGAGGCGCTGCGCCGCATCACCCGCGCCCTGGAGTCCGGCCCCCTGGGCGCGGACGCCGTCGACGTCGTCTTCCTCGACGTGCAGATGCCCGGCCTGGACGGTCTGGAGATGGCCCGCCTCCTCGCCGGCTTCGCCCGTCCGCCGCTGGTCGTGTTCGTCACCGCCCACGAGGACTTCGCGGTAAGGGCCTTCGATCTCAAGGCCGTCGACTACGTCCTGAAGCCGGTACGCAAGGAACGCCTCGCGGAGGCCGTACGCCGGGTCGCCGAACTGCGCGGCGCCGCACCGCGGATACCGGTGCACGAACCCGACCCCGACCACATACCCGTCGAACTCGGCGGTGTCACCCGGTTCGTGGCCGTCGACGACATCACCCATGTCGAGGCCCAGGGCGACTACGCCCGCCTGCACACCGACCGCGGCAGCCACCTCGTGCGCATCCCCCTCTCCACCCTGGAGGACCGCTGGCGCTCCCGCGGTTTCGTCCGCATCCACCGCCGCCACCTCGTCGCCCTCCGCCACATCGGCGAACTCCGCCTGGACGCGGGCACGGTGAGCGTCCTGGTCGGCGGCGAGGAACTCCAGGTCAGCCGGCGCCACGCGCGCGAACTGCGGGACCTGCTGATGAGGAGGGCCTGACGATGCCCGCGGACCCCGCCGAACGCCGGGTGGTCGTCACCGGCCCGCCCCGGCGCAGCCGCCACACCTCCGGCTACTACCGGCCGCGCACCGAGATCGACGAGCAGACCACCCTCGGCCACACCTATGTCCGCTCCCTCATGCGCACCCAACTCCGCGCCGCCCTGGTCGTGTTCGCGGTCCTGGTCCTCCTGGTCGGCCCGCTGCCGCTGGTCTTCGCCGCCGCCCCCGACGCCCGCCGCCTGGAATGGCTGGTGCTCGGCTTCTGCCTCTACGCCCCGCTGATCCTGCTGGCCCGCTGGTACGTGCGCCGCGCCGAACGCAACGAGGAGGACTTCGTCCGCCTCGTCGAGGACCGATGAACTCCCGCCGCGACGAGGACAGATGAACTCCAGCTACGCCGTCCCCGCCGTCGCCCTGGTCGTCGTCGCGACCGTCCTCGTCGGCGCCTTCGGCCTGCGCATCTCCCGGACCACCTCCGACTTCTACGTCGCCTCCCGCACCGTCGGCCCCCGCCTCAACGCGGCCGCGATCAGCGGCGAGTACCTCTCCGCCGCCTCCTTCCTGGGCATCGCGGGCCTGGTCCTGGTCCAGGGCCCCGACATGCTCTGGTACCCGGTCGGCTACACCGCCGGCTACCTGGTCCTGCTGCTCTTCGTCGCCGCCCCGCTGCGCCGCTCCGGCGCCTACACCCTCCCCGACTTCGCCGAGGCCCGGCTCGCCTCGCAGCCGGTACGACGGCTGGCCGGGGCGTTCGTGGTGGGCGTCGGCTGGCTCTACCTGCTGCCCCAACTCCAGGGCGCGGGGCTGACGTTGACGGTCCTCACCGGCGCGCCCGGCGCGCTCGGCGGACTCATCGTGGCCGTGGTCGTGGTGGCCACCGTGGCCGCCGGCGGCATGCGCAGCATCACCTTCGTCCAGGCCTTCCAATACTGGCTGAAACTCACCGCCCTGCTGGTCCCCGCCCTCTTCCTGGTCCTCGCCTGGCAGGGGGCCGGCGCCCCCACCCACGCCTTCGACGAACCGGCCGCCTTCCGCGACCGGCGCACCGTCGACGTCCGGAACACCCTCGCCCTCAAGCTCGACCGCCCCCTCACGGTCACCGTCACCGGCACGGTCGACGGCCGCCCGCACGACGACACACGGCTCACCCTCCCCGAGGGCACCCACCGCATCGCCGCCGGCACCCGCCTGACCTTCGCCAAGGGCACCCGGGTCCCCGCCACCGACCGGGGCACCAACGGCGGCATGTCCACCTCGCTCGCCGAGAGCCGCGAGGAACGCCCGCTGTACGCCACGTACGGCCTGATCCTCGCCACCTTCCTCGGCACCATGGGCCTGCCGCACGTCGTCGTCCGCTTCTACACCAGCCCGCACGGCGTCGCCGCCCGCCGCACCACGGTCGCCGTCCTCGCCCTGATCGGCCTCTTCTACCTCCTGCCGCCCGTGTACGGCGCCCTCGGCCGCCTCTACACCCCCGAACTCACCCTCACCGGCAACGCGGACGCGGCCGTCCTGCTGCTGCCCGACCGGGTCATCGGCGGCCTCGGCGGCGATCTCCTCGGCGCGCTGGTGGCGGGCGGCGCCTTCGCCGCGTTCCTCTCCACCGCCTCCGGACTGACCATGGCGGTCGCCGGAGTCCTCACCCAGGACGTCCTGCCGTCCCGCGGTGTGCGCCACTTCCGGCTCGGCACCGTGCTCGCCATGGCCGTGCCGCTCGCCGCCAGTGCGCTCGTCGGGGGACTGCCGGTGGCCGACGCCGTCGGGCTGGCCTTCGCCGTGTCGGCCTCCTCCTTCTGCCCGCTGCTGGTCCTCGGCATCTGGTGGCGGCGGCTGACCCCGCCCGGCGCCGCGGCCGGGATGCTGACAGGCGGCGGCTCGGCCTTCTGCGCGGTGGCCGCGACCATGGCCGACTTCCCGGGCACCGGCTCCCTGCACGCGCTGCTCGCCTGGCCCGCGCTCTGGTCGGTCCCGCTCGGCTTCCTCACCATGATCCTGGTGTCCCTGGCGACCCCGGGCCGGGTCCCGCCCGGCACGGCCGCCGTCCTCGCCCGCTTCCACCTGCCGGAAGAGCTGCGCGCGGAGACCACCGGACCCCGCGAGGCGCGGCTGTGACCGGCTTCCTCGCCGGTCTCCTGGTGGCCGTGCTCCCGCTGCTCGCCGCCGGCTTCTGGCTCGGCCGCCGCACCGCCCGCCCCGAGCGCCTCGGCGGCGGCCTCGGCACCCCGGTCGAACACGCCACCTTCGAGACCCTGCACACCGCGTCCCTCGCCGCGCCCCCGCTGCGCGCCGGCCTCACCGAGGAGACCGCCCGCCGCTCCGCCCGCCGGCTGCGCACCCTGCTCGGCACCGACGCGCTCTGCCTCACCGACCACGAGAACCTGCTGGTCTGGGACGGCGTCGGCGGCCACCACCGCACCGAGATCATGGAACGCCTCGCCGGACCGCTGGAGTCCGGCCGCGGCGAGGCCTTCCGGCTGCACTGCGAGGAGCCCGACTGCCCCCTGCGCTGGGCCGTGATCGCCCCCCTCACCGTCGACGACCGCGTCCACGGCACCCTGGTCGCCTGCGCCCCGCGCGAGTCCGCCGTACTGGTCCGCGCGGCCGGCGAGGTCGCCCGCTGGGTCAGCGTCCAGCTGGAGCTGGCCGACCTCGACCGCTCCCGCACCCGCCTGATCGAGGCCGAGATCCGCGCCCTGCGCGCCCAGATCTCCCCGCACTTCATCTTCAACTCGCTCGCGGTGATCGCCTCGTTCGTCCGCACCGACCCCGAGCGCGCCCGCGAACTGCTCCTGGAGTTCGCCGACTTCACCCGCTACTCGTTCCGCAGGCACGGCGACTTCACCACCCTCGCCGACGAGCTCCACGCCATCGACCACTACCTGGCACTGGTCCGGGCCCGCTTCGGCGACCGCCTCACCGTCACCCTGCAGATCGCCCCCGAGGTGCTCCCCGTCACCCTGCCCTTCCTCTGCCTGCAGCCGCTCGTCGAGAACGCCGTCAAACACGGCCTGGAGGGCAAGACCGGCACCTGCCACATCCAGATCACCGCCCAGGACGAGGGCGCCGAGGCGCTGGTCGTCATCGAGGACGACGGCGCCGGCATGGACCCCGTCCTGCTGCGCCGGATCCTCGCCGGCGAGCTCAGCCCCTCCGGCGGCATCGGCCTGTCCAACGTCGACGACCGGCTCCGCCAGGTGTACGGCGACGACCGCGGCCTCGTCATCGAGACCGCGGTCGGAGCGGGCATGAAGATCACCGCCAGGCTGCCGAAATACCAGCCCGGGGTGCACCAGGCCGCCCGCCTCACCCCGGACTGAACGGTCAGCCGCTGCTCTGGGTGACGACCATCGCGAGCGTCAGCAGCCCCAGCACCACCCACCCGAACCACAGCCAGCCGTTGCTGCCGAGCGCCACCGTGTAGGCGGTCACCACCACGAGTCCCCCTACGGTGAGGACCCCCATCGCCTTGGTGGAACCGTTCGAACCGTTCGCAGAACCGGGCATCAGGACACCCTCCTCATGGTCCGTCTCCCTCCATGGTGCCCCGGGTTCGGCGTCCACGGGATACGGAGAGACGGAAAGGCTTCTCAGCCCTTGCGCGCGTGCAGCGAGGCCAGATAGGCGTTGTACGCCTCCAGCTCCTTGTCGCCGTCCCGGTCCGCGGCCCGGTCCGTGCGGCGGGCCTGGCGCTGCTCGGAGCCGTACCACTGGAACAGCAGGGCGATCAGTACCAGCACGGACGGCACCTCGCTGAACGCCCAGGCGATCCCGCCCGCCGCGTTCTGGTCGGCGAGCGCGTCGATCCCGAGCGAGGCCGGCGGGTTCTTGAACGTCTCCACCATCGGCTCGGACGCCATCATCAACGCGATACCGAAGAAGGCGTGGAACGGCATGCCCGCGAACAGCTCCAGCATGCGCATGAGGTATCCCGGCCGGTGCGGACCCGGATCGATCCCGATGATCGGCCAGAAGAAGACCACGCCGACGGCGAGGAAGTGCACCATCATCGCGATGTGCCCGGCCTTCGACCCCATCAGGAAGTCGAACAGCGGGGTGAAGTAGAGGGCGTACAGGCTCGCGATGAAGAGCGGAATGGTGAAGGCGGGGTGGGTGATGATCCGCATGTACCGGCTGTGCAGCAGCGCCAGCAGCAGCTCACGCGGCCCCTTGCGCCCCCGCGCGGCGACCGGCAGCGCCCGCAGCGCCAGGGTCACCGGGGCGCCCAGCAGGATCAGGATCGGCGACAGCATGCTGATGATCATGTGCTGCACCATGTGCACGCTGAACATGACCATCCCGTAGTCGTTCAGCTTGGTGCACATCACGAGCATGATCGTCAGCACACCCACGACGAACGACACCGTCCGCCCCACCGACCACGCGTCCCCCCGCCGCCGCAGCCGCACCAGCCCCCACCCGTACAGGGCGAGCCCCGCGACACACGCGACCAGAAAGAACGGATCCGCCGACCACTCCAGCCCCCGCCCCAGCGTGAACGGCGGCAGATCCATCATCATGCCGTGCCCGCTGTGATCCATCCGGCGGCTCCTGATTCGTGGGGGGTGTTTCTATCGACCCCACATTAGAACCGCGGCCAACCCAGCTTGTGAGCGGGGTGCACGATCCCTACCTAAAGGGGCGCGGGGAACTGCGCGACCAGCCACAGCTCACCGGCAGACAACACACAACCGCACCCTTAAAGCACGGTCTCCGCTTCCTCGTACCGCTCCGAAGGAACCGTCTTCAACGTCTCCACGGCCTCCGCCAACGGCACCATCACGATGTCCGTCCCCCGCAGCGCGGTCATCCGGCCGAACTCCCCCCGGTGCACCGCCTCCACCGCGTGCCACCCGAACCGCGTCGCCAGCACCCGGTCGTACGCCGTCGGCGTGCCACCCCGCTGCACATGCCCGAGGATGACCGGCCGCGCCTCCTTGCCGAGCCGCTGCTCCAGCTCGATGGAGAGCTGCCGGGCGATCCCGGCGAACCGCTCGTGGCCGTAGATGTCCTTGCCGCCCTCGTCGAAGTCCATGGAGCCCGCCCTCGGCTTGGCCCCCTCCGCCGCGACGACGATCGCGAACCGCTTGCCCGCCTCGAACCGCTCGCCGACCCGGCGGGCCAACTCCTCGATGTCGAAGGGCCGTTCCGGTACGACGATGGCGTGCGCGCCGGCCGCCATGCCGGAGTGCAGGGCGATCCAGCCGGTGTGCCGCCCCATGACCTCGACGACGAGCACCCGCTGGTGGGACTCGGCGGTGGTCTTCAGCCGGTCGAGCGCCTCGGTGGCCACGCCCACGGCCGTGTCGAAGCCGAAGGTGACGTCGGTGACAGCGATGTCGTTGTCGATGGTCTTCGGGACGCCGACGATCGGCAGACCGGCGTCGGACATCAGCCGGGCCGCCTTCAGCGTGCCCTCACCGCCGATCGGGATGATCGCGTCCAGGCCGAGCTCGGCGACATGGCCCCTGGCCCGCTCCACGCCGTCCCGCAGGTGCGAGGGCTGGACCCGGGACGAGCCGAGGATGGTGCCGCCGCGGGCCAGGATGCCGGCCACGGCGTCGAGGTCGAGCTTGAGGTAGTCGCACTCCAGGAGGCCCTTCCAGCCGTCCCGGAAGCCGATGACCTCGTCGCCGTGGTCGGCGACGGCACGGTGCACGACGGACCGGATGACGGCGTTCAGGCCGGGGCAGTCGCCGCCGGACGTGAGGACACCAATGCGCATAGCCCGAAACAACCTTCTCCACGTGGGCCGGAGACCGGACCACGCTGTCCGGCTGACATCGCGGCCACCCTACCGGCGCAAGGGGGTCATTCCGTACCGGGCGTCCGCCTGCTGGACGTGCCCGCACATGTGAGCGGACACCCTGTCAGGCGGGCCCGGAATCCACCTCTCCGGTACAGCTCAGGCGGGCTGCTGGGCGGCCGCGATCCGCTCGCCCCGCAGCGCCTCGTACCAGCGGTCGTCGATCGGCGGCAGCGCGTTGACGTCGAGCGCCAGCTTCAGCAGCAGGTCGGCGATGAGCGGGTTGCGGGCGAGGACCGGCCCGTGCATGTACGTACCGAAGACGGTCTCGTTGTACGCGCCCTCCGTGCCGTCCCCGGTGCCGTTGCCCCGGCCCAGCTGGACCCGGGCGAAGGGGCGGGCGGTGGGGCCGAGCTGGGTGATGCCCTGGTGGTTCTCGAACCCGGTGAGCTGGGGCAGCCCGAGGCGCGGGTCGATGTCGGCGAGGACGTCACCGACACACCGCTCGCCGGTGCCGCGCACGGTCGTCACGTCCAGCAGCCCGAGGCCGGGCTCGCGCTGCCCGAGGTCGTTGATGAACTCGTGCCCGAGGATCTGGTAGCCGGCGCACACCGAGAACACGATCGCGCCGTTCTCCACCGCCCGGTACAGGTGCCCGTCCCGGCGCAGCCGCTCGGCCGCGAGCCGCTGCGGGCGGTCCTCGCCGCCGCCGATCAGGTAGATGTCGCCGGAGGTCGGGATCGGCTGGTCGCTGCGCACGTCCAGCCGGGCCACGTCGAGACCGCGCTGCCGGGCCCGGCGCTCCACGACGAGCGCGTTGCCCTGGTCGCCGTAGGTGCTGAGCAGGTCCGGGTAGATCCACACCAGCCGCAGTTGGTTGTCGCTCATGAAGTCTCTGTCCTTCGTGGTCAGTTGCCGACGCGGCGGCGCAGGTCCTGGAACGCGGTGTAGTTCGCGATGACCTCGATCCGGCCGGGCGGGCACATCTGCACGGCCTGGTCCAGGCTGTCGCAGACCTGGAAGTGCTGGCCCGCGACCTCCAGCCGCACCGCGAGGTCCAGCTTGCGGTCACCGAGTACGAAGATCGGGTGGCCGGTGAGCCGGGTGTAGTCCACGTCCCACAGCCAGGAGGTGTCGGTGCCGTCCGCGCCGCGCGCGTTCACCGAGAGGATCACCGGCGCCGGCGGCGGGTCGATCAGCGAGAACGTCTCCAGCCAGCCGGCCGGGTTCTTGGCGAGGAGCAGCCGCAGGTCACGCCCCTGGAACTGCACGACGTCGTAGCGTCCCGCGACCGCCTGCACCTGGTACATCCGCTCCAGGGCGACCTGCGGCGGCACCCCGAAGACCGCGGCGACGGCGGCCGAGGAGGCGGCGTTGGCCTTGTTGGCGCGGCCCGGCAGCTGCAGGTGGATCGGCCAGGCGGACCCGTGCGGGTCGAGGACGTGGTCCCCGGAGAGCACCCAGCTCGGCGTCGGCCGCCGGAAGCCGCACTCGCCGCAGAACCAGTCGTCGCCCGGGCGCTGCATCACGCCACCGCAGGACGGGCAGGACCAGGCGTCGTCCTTCCACATCTGCCCGGCGGCGACCCAGACCACGTTGGGGGAGGAGGACGCGGCCCAGACCACCAGCGGGTCGTCGCAGTTCGCCACGATGACGGCCTTGGACCCGGCGAGGCCCTCGCGCCAGTTCTCGGCGAGCATCCGGGTCTCGGCGGCGCGGTCGAGCTGGTCGCGGGAGAGGTTGAGCAGGGCGATGCACTTCGGCGCGGTGTCCCGGGCCACTCCGGCCAGGTACTTCTCGTCGACCTCGATGACACCGAACTTGGCGTCCGAGCCGCCGGCCAGCGCCGAGGTGATGCCGGCGGGCATGTTGGCGCCGAGCGCGTTCGACACGACCGGGCCCGCGGCCTTCAGCGCCTCGGCGATGAGCCTGGTGGTGGTCGTCTTGCCGTTGGTCGCCGAGACGAGCGTGACGTCCAGGTGGGTGGCGAGCCGGGCGAGGAGATCGGGGTCGAGTTTGAGCGCGACCTTGCCACCGATCACGGATCCGCTGCCGCGTCCCGCCGCACGGGACGCCGCCGCGACCGCCTTGCCCGCGGTCACGGCCAGCTTGGCCCGCGGCGTGAGCGGGTCCGAGTTGCCTGCCATCAGTTCTCGATCCTCCTAGCCGTACGCGCCGCGCCTGAGTCATCCGGCAACGTGGTGTGCACCTCAGCCTATCGAGATCCGTTCGCACGCCCGAATTCCGGCCCATGCCTGCGCGGCGGGCAGGGGCCGAATCGAACCGTACCCTTGCGGCCATGCGACAAGGTTCCATTCCGGGCGCCCACGGGCGGGTCCGGCCCCTCACCCTGCTCGGCGACCCGGTGCTGCACGCCCGCTGCGCGGAGGTCACCGAGTTCGGCCCCGAACTGTCCCGGTTGGTGGAGGACTTGTTCGCCACGATGTACGCGGCCGAGGGCGTGGGCCTCGCGGCCAACCAGGTGGGGGAGTCGCTGCGGGTGTTCGTGTACGACTGCCCCGACGACGAGGAGGTCCGCCACCTGGGCCATGTGGTGAACCCGCGGCTGGTGGCGGCGGACGGGGTGACGCTCCGCGGCCCGGAGGGCTGCCTGTCCCTGCCGGGCCTGGAGGCGGGCACGGAGCGGTACGACCACGCGGTCGTGGAGGGCTTCACCGCGCAGGGCGACCCGGTCACGATCCACGGCACGGGCTTCTTCGCGAGGTGCCTGCAGCACGAGACCGACCACCTGGAGGGCCGTGTCTACGCCGACCACGTCACGGGCCTGCGCAAGCGCAGGCTGATGCGGCAGGTGGCGAAGTCCTCCTGGCACCGGTGACCCTCAGAACCCCGGACCGCCCACCCTGTCTCCCGCGGCCGCCAGCCGGCCCCACAGCAGGTCGGCCAGACTCTTCACCAACTCCGCACGAGAACACGGCCGTTCCCCCAGCCACCAGTCCCCGGCGGCGTGCATCATGCCGACGATGCCGTGTCCCCACACCCTGGCCAGCTGCTGGCTGCTGGGCCCCAGGTCCAGCCGGTCCTCGATGACCTGGGCCAGTTCCTCGCCCATCCGCCGGAGCAACGGAGCCGAGTGCTTTCCCACGTCGAACCCCTGGTCGGTCCCCGTGCTGCCCTCGGCGGGATGCATCAGGAACCGGTACACCTGGGGCCGCGCCTCGATCGCCGCGAGGTACGTGTCCAGGGTCGCCTCGACCCGCTCACGGCGCTCCGCGGGAGCGTCCAGCGCGGCCCGCAGGGAGTTGAGCAGCGCGTCCGTGTGCCGCTTGGCGAGCGCCGCGTACAGTCCGCCCTTGTCGCCGAAATGGCGGTAGAGGATAGGTTTGGTGATGCCGGCCTCCGCCGCGATCGCGTTCATCGAGGCTTGTGGGCCGTCGCGCAGCACCACCCGGTCGGCGGCCTCCAGCAGCTCGCGCCGCCGGCGGTCGGCGGACCTCTGCTGTTCGGTCCGTGTGGTGTCCATGTGCTCTCCCCACCCCGTGCTGTTTCGGTACTGCCTGCGCAAACTAACACCTGGCGGCCACACCATCTCGAACTGGCTGCCGAGGTGACCTTGGGAGTTGACTTTTCCTACCGACGAGTAACAGACTCGGGTTACCGCTAGTAACACATTATGCGCCGCCGCTGGAGGGGTCATGGCCGAGTTCACCATGGAACTCAACGACGAACAGAAGGAGGTCCGGGACTGGCTGCACGGCTTCGCCGCCGACGTCATCCGCCCCGCGGCCGCCGAATGGGACGAGCGTGAGGAGACTCCCTGGCCGGTCATCCAGGAGGCCGCGAAGGTCGGCATCTACTCCCTGGATTTCTACGCCCAGCAGTACTTCGACGCCACCGGTCTCGGCATCCCGATGGCCATGGAGGAACTCTTCTGGGGCGACGCGGGCATCGCCCTGTCCATCGTGGGCACGGGTCTGGCCGCCGTCGGCGTCCTCGCCAACGGCACCGAGGAGCAGATCGGCACCTGGATCCCCCAGATGTACGGCGACCCCAACGACGTCAAGGTCGCCGCGTTCTGCTCCTCCGAGCCCGACGCCGGCTCCGACGTGGGCTCCATGCGCACCCGGGCCGTCTACGACGAGGCCAAGGACGAGTGGGTGATCAACGGCACGAAGACCTGGGCGACCAACGGCGGCATCGCCAACGTCCACGTGGTCGTCGCGGTCGTCGACGCCGAGCTGGGCTCCAAGGGCCACGCGTCCTTCATCGTCCCGCCGGGCACCCCCGGGCTCGCCCAGGGCCAGAAGTTCAAGAAGCACGGCATCCGTGCCTCGCACACCGCCGAGGTCGTCCTGGACAACGTCCGGGTGCCCGGTTCCTGCCTGCTCGGCGGCAAGGAGAAGCTGGACGAGCGCCTGGCCCGGGCCCGGGAGCGGGCGAAGTCGGGCGGCGAACGCGTCAAGAACGCGGCGATGGCCACGTTCGAGGCCTCGCGGCCGGCCGTCGGCGCGATGGCGGTCGGCACCGCCCGCGCCGCGTACGAGGTCGCCCTCGACTACGCCATGACCCGTGAGCAGTTCGGGCGGCCGATCATCGACAACCAGGGGATCGCCTTCCAGCTCGCGGACATGCGGACGTCCATCGACGCGGCCCGGCTGCTGGTGTGGCGGGCGTCCTGGATGGCGATCAACGGCAAGCCGTTCACCGCGGCCGAGGGTTCGATGTCGAAGCTGTTCGCGAGCGAGACGGCGAAGAAGGTGACCGCCCAGGCGATCCAGATCCTGGGCGGCAACGGGTACACGCGGGAGTATCCGGTGGAGCGGATGCACCGGGACGCGGCGATCTACACGATCTTCGAGGGGACGAGTGAGATCCAGCGGCTGGTGATCGCCCGGACGCTTTCGGGGATGCCGATCCGGTAGCGCCGTAGGGGGTGCGGTGCGCTGCGGACTGACGGCCGTCAGTGGCTGGTCGCGCCCACGCGGCGGAGCCGCATATCGATAACGCCCCGCGCCCCCAAACAGGTTGGCACAGTCACCGGTGCTTCAGAGGGGTGAGCTGTTCGATGTCGTAGCGCTTGCGGAGTTGCTCGATGGCCTCGTGGTTCGGAGGGCCTTCGCTGTCGAGGATTTCCAGGAGTTCCTCGAAGTAGCGCTCGTGGTCGGGTGGTGGCGAGGCCTGGAAGAACATCCTCGCCGGGGTCTCCGTGGGGTTGGCGAAGGCGTGGGGGCATCCCGGTGGTACGACGATCACCGTGCCCGGGGTGGCCCGGACCACCCTGGTGCCCGAACCGGACTCCCAGCGCTGCCAGTTGTCGGGGGTGCGGATGCGGGGCTCGAAGGCGAGGACGTCCAGCTCGCCTTCGAGGACGTAGAACAACTCCTCGCTGCGGGTGTGCACATGGGCGCCCACGTCGAAGCCCGGGGGGACCTCCACCTCGAAGGTGGAGGCCATCCGCGAGTGCGTGCCGGTCACCTTGAAGGTGACCCGCTGGGCCGGCGTGTGGACCACGCGCCCGTGTCCGGGTGGTACGAGGAGTCCCTCGGTCGTGGTCATGGGCCACTCACCAGGTCACCGGAAGGGCCTCGGGTCCCCGGATCAGCGCGCCCTTTCTGAAGGGCACCTGCTCCGGGGGCACGGCGAGCCGCAGCCCGGGCAGCCGGTCCAGCAGGGCGTCGACGAGGAGTTCCTCCTCCAGCCTGCCGAGCTGGCCGCCGGGACAGTAGTGCGGGCCGAACCCGAAGGACACATGCGGGTTGGGACTGCGGGTGAGGTCGATCGTCTCGGGGTCCGGGAAGACGTCCGGGTCGCGGTTGGCGGCCAGGTACGAGACGTAGATCGGATCGCCCGCGCGGATCCGTACGCCCTTGATCTCCACGTCCCGCAGGGCGATCCGGGAGAGCCCGACCGCGCTGCGGTGCGGGATGTAGCGCAGCAGCTCGTCGATCGCCCGGGGGCGGATCGCCGGGTCGGTGCGCAGCCGGTCGAGGAGGTCGGGGCGGGTCAGCAGCAGGTAGAACATCTGCCCGCTGTTGTTGGTGACCGCCTCGCCGCCGATCTGGAGGAGGACGGCCAGACCGACGGCCTCCTCCAGGGTGACCTCGCCCCGGGCCACCGCGGGGCCCAGCAGCGAGCACACGTCCTCGCCCGTGCTGGTCTCCCGCAGCCCGATCAGGTCGGCGAAGTAGGCGCCCATCTCGCGCTTGGCCTTCTCGCTGACCTCCTTGCCGTGCGAGGAGGAGAGGATCAGCTGGGTCCAGATGTGCATGGTGTGCCGGTCGGCGGCCGGCACGCCCATCACCTCGCAGATCACCGCGATGGGGAACGGGCTCAGGACCGTCGCCGTGAGATCGGCGGGCGGCCCGTCCTGGACCAGCTCGTCGACGAGCTCGTCCAGCATCAGACGGGCCTTCTCCCGGACCCGCTCCACGCCCTTGGTGGTGAGCGCGGAGGCCACCGAGCGGCGCAGCCGCGTGTGGTCGGGCGGGTCCAGGAAGCCGACCGCGCCGCGGTCCGGGATGAAGTGCGGGGCGAGCCGGGTGACCGGCTGCTCCATCACGGCCTCACGGCTGAACCGGGGGTCGTTGGCCACCATCCGTACGTCGTCGTACCGGGTGACCAGCCACGCCCAGCCCTCGCCGTTGGGGAGCTGGATCCGGGTCACCGGTCCCTCCCGCATCAGCTCGGCCAGGGTGGGGTCGAAGTCCACCCCCGCCAGGTCCGGCACCTCCCAGTGCCGGACCGGACAGGTGACCTCGCCGTCGGCCTCGTCCGCGGGGTCGAGCGGTTCGGTGAGCGTCATCTCGGTTATGCCGCCTCTTCGTCCGAACGCCGCCAGCGACCCAGCGACATTTCCGCGGTGATGCCGGGACCGAACCCGGCGAGCAGGCCGCGCGCCCGGTGCTCGGCACCGCCCTCGTCGAACATCCGGCGCAGTGCGTCCAGGACGACGGCGCTGGCGATGTTGCCGTACTCGGTGAGCGTGGCCCGGCTGAACCGGAACGCGTGCGGATCGACCTGGAGGAACTTGCTCAGGTCGTCCAGGATCCGCGGCCCGCCGGCGTGGACTATGTAGAAGTCCAGGTCGGAGGCGTCCCAGCCGTGCAGTCCCGCGAGGTCCTGCAGGGCCGGAGCGAGCGGCTCCATGGTCGCCGGGACCCGCTTGTCCAGCAGGAAGTGGAACCCGGTGGCCCGGACGTCGTACATGATCCACTCTTCGGTCTTCGGGATCAGGTACGAGCCGTTGCGTTCGAGCTCGACGCCGTTGCCGCCCTTGCCGCGGACCACGGCGGCGGCGATGCCGTCACCGAAGAGGCCGTTGGACAGGAGCGAGCCGATGCCGAGGTCGGTCGGCTGGTAGCACAGCGAGCAGAACTCGCAGGCCACGATGAGCGCGTTGGCGTCCGGGTACGCCGAGCAGAAGTCGTGCGCCCGGTTGATGGCCGCTCCGCCGGCCGCGCACCCCAGCTGGGCGATGGGGATCTGGCGGGTGGTGGAGTCGAAGTCCATCTCGTTGATCAGCCACGCCGTGAGCGAGGGCATCATGAAGCCCGTGCACGAGACGTAGATGATCACGTCGATGTCGCTGGTGAGCAGTTCGGCGTCGTCGAGTGCCCGCTGGATGACTGCGGGGACCCGGGCCTTCGCCTCGAC
Organism: Streptomyces sp. NPDC048288; assembly: GCF_043201555.1. NCBI lineage: Bacteria > Bacillati > Actinomycetota > Actinomycetes > Kitasatosporales > Streptomycetaceae > Streptomyces > Streptomyces sp. NPDC048288. Next base: position 75,452 of record NZ_JBICZD010000012.1, on the reverse strand, counting down.
CTCGTAGAGCTTGTTGCGCTCCTCGAAGCCGGGGTGCTTGAGGGTTTCCTCGATCGGCTGCACGATGTGCCGGGTGCGAACGCCCGTGTTCTCGATCAGTCTCAGCGCCAACGGCAGCTGCGGGTGGTTCTCGTGGTGGGAGCGCGCCAGTTCCAGCGTCTCCTCCATCGTGATCACGTACTCCGGGACCGACACTGAGGGCTTGCACAAAGTCGCCATGAACCGTGCCTGCTTTCAGCCTTCCGGCGGGTTTTGACCCCGCCGGCCAGAAGGTGGTTCACCTCAGGAGGTGGTTTTCTCACGATCACCCGTGAGGGCGATGATCTCTCGCCGGACTACTCCGAACCGGTGACCCCGTGTCAGGGTCGGAGCAGCGCCGATGAATCCCGACGAGGAGGGTGCGATGCCCCGCACGGCTGCGGAACTGCTGAAAACGACCAGGTCAGAGCTGGCCCCGGACCCCAACGCGAATCCATTTGTTCCCCCCGTCGCCAGTGGCCGGGCGAGTCTGGAGACACTCGCCGTCCTGGCCCTGGAACAACACCACGTGATTCCCGCCGACCGGCGCGCGTTCGTGCATCTGGCGCAGCGCGCCGCCGAGGAGCCCGCGGCCGCCGGGTTCTTCACCATGCTGGCCGAGGGCGAGGAACTGGCGGCAGAGCGGCTGGGCGCGTTCATGGTGGCGTGCGAAGTGGATGAGCGGCGCATGCAAGCGTACGAGCCCCTACCGGGCTGCCAGGCGTACCCGGCGTACATCTCCTGGCTCGCCCTGAACGCGGCCCCGACGGACGCCGTCCTGGCCATCACGGCCAACTTCGCTACGTGGGGCACCTATTGCGCGACCATCGCGCAGGCCCTGCGCACCCACTACGGCTTCACCGACGGGGCATGCGGCTTCTTCGACTTCTTCGCGGCACCGGCCCCGGCGCTGGACCGGCAGGCAGAGGCAGCGGTTCAGGCGGGACTGGACACCGGTCAATTGGACGAGGGGCGCGTCTACGCCTACGGCCGCCTGCTCCAGTCGTACGAGCAGATGTTCTGGACGTCGCTGGCTGGACAAACCCGCTTTTAGGGGCGCGGGGAACTGCGCGAGCAACCACGAACCACCCGCACCCGCCGAACGACCCTCACTCCCCACTGCTGTGGGCGATACAAGCCACGTCGATCCGATCCGCGAGCTTCGCCAGCTCGATCGTCAGCGCCGCCACCGTGTCCTCGTCCAGCCCGCTCTCCCCGGCCTCCACCAGACGCAGCCACCGCCCGCCCATGGTCCGCAACAACTTACTCACATCGGCCGCGGCCACCTGCAAGGTACCGCTGTCGTCGACGATCAGAGGCAGAGTCACTTCGCGGTTCACACCGGGGATCGTAGTCGCGCGACCCTCACGCACCCTGCCAAACGGTGGTGATGTTGCAGAACTCCCGGATTCCGTGCCCGGACAGCTCACGGCCGTATCCGGACCGCTTCACGCCGCCGAAGGGGAACGCCGGGTGGGAGGCGGTCATGCCGTTGACGAACACGCCGCCGGCCTCCAGGTCCCGGACGAACCGGTCCACCTCGGCCTCGTCCCGCGTCCACACGTTCGAACTCAGCCCGAAGGGCGAGTCGTTCGCGATGAGCACCGCCTCGTTCAGGTCTCCGGCCCGGTACAGCGTGGCCACCGGCCCGAACGCCTCCTCGCGGTGGATGCGCATGTCGCGGTGGATCCCGGCGAGGACGGTCGGCGGGTAGTACCAGCCGGGCCCGTCCGGCCGCTGCCCGCCGCACAGCACCTCGGCACCCGACCGCCTGGCGTCCTCGACCAGTTCCTCCAGGTCCTTGCGCCCCTGCTCGCTCGCCAGCGGCCCGACGTCCGTGCCCTCGTCCATCGGATCGCCCGTGCGCAGCGCCGCCATGGCCGCCACGAACCGCTCGGCGAACGCGTCGTAGACGGCCGTGTGCACGATGAACCGCTTCGCGGCGATGCAGGACTGCCCGTTGTTCTGCACGCGCGCGGTGACCGCGATCCGTGCGGCGCGGTCGATGTCCGCCGAGGGCATCACCACGTAGGGGTCGCTGCCGCCCAGCTCCAGCACCGTCTTCTTGATCATCTCCCCGGCGGTGGCGGCGACCGCGCGGCCCGCGGGCTCGCTGCCGGTGAGCGTCGCCGCCCGCACCCGCTCGTCGCGCAGGACGTCGTCGACCGCCCCGGCGCCGATCAGCAGGGTCTGGAAGCAGCCCTCGGGGAAGCCCGCCCGGTGGAACAGGTCCTCCAGGTACAGGGCGGTCCGCGGGACGTTCGACGCGTGCTTGAGCAGGCCCACGTTGCCCGCCATCAGCGCGGGCGCGGCGAAGCGGACGACCTGCCAGAGCGGGAAGTTCCACGGCATCACGGCGAGCACCGGGCCGATGGGCCGGTACCGCACCCGGACCCGGGACGCGCCGGAGTCCTTCACGTCCGTCTCGGCCGGCTCCTCGTCGGCCAGCAGCTCCTCCGCGTGGTCGGCGTACCAGCGCATCGCCTTCGCGCACTTCGCGGCCTCCGCGCGGGCCTGCTTGACCGGCTTGCCCATCTCCGTGGTCATCGTGCGCGCGATGTCCTCCTGGTCCGCGTCCAGCAGGTCGGCGGCCCGGTGCAGCAGCCGGGCGCGCTCCGCGAAGGCGCTCGTGCGGTACGTGCGGAACGTGGCCTCCGCGAGTTCGAGCCGGCGTTCGAGCTCGTCCTCGTCCATGGCCTCGAACATTTCGAGCGTCTCGCCGTTCGCCGGATTGACCGTGGCGATGGGCATGGCTGACCTCCCTGGGAGCGGGCTTGCTAGGGGGTGTCCGGCGGATCATGCCGGCGTCGCGGGGTCTGGTGCGCCGCTCGGCCCGGCCGGACGGCACCGTTTCTTTCAGCCGACCTGATCCGCCGGACACCCCCTCGACCTTCCCGCGCGGCCGGGCCGATCGCAACGTAGGGGGCGCTGTTCAGCGGGTGTGCTGCGCCAGGCGGTCGAGGAAGGCGGACTGGGCCTTGACGATCAGCTCACGGGCGCGGTCGGGGGTGAGCCAGGCCACCCGGTCGAGTTCGGGGAACTCCTGGATGCGGCCCGAGCGCGGTGGCCACTCCATCACGAAGGTGCCGGGGGCGATCGCGGCCGGGTCCAGGTCGGCCTCGATCGCCCACGCCGTGACGATCTTGCCGTTGGTCTGGCGGACCTCGCCGAGTCCGATCGCCTCGCCGTCCGGCGGCCGCAGGCCCAGCTCCTCCTGGAACTCGCGGCGGGCCGCGTCCCAGGCGGGCTCGTCGGGCTCGTACTCGCCCTTGGGGACGGTCCACGCACCGGCGTCCTTCTTCGCGAAGAACGGGCCGCCCATATGGCCGAGCAACACCTCAAGGCCGTTGTCGCTATGCCGGAACAACAGCAGTCCGGCGCTTCGCCTCGGTTCCGTCACGGCCGTACCTCCGGGTGGGCGGCCAGCAGGGTCTCCACGGTATCGGCCTCCTGGGGCCGCTTGTCCTCGCGGTAGCGGACGACGCGGGCGAAGCGCAGGGTGACCCCGGCGGGGTAGCGGGTGGACCGCTGCAGGCCGTCGTAGGCGATCTCGACCACGAGTTCGGGGCGTACGGTCACCACCCAGCCGTCGTCCGAGACCTCCAGTTCCTTGAGGCGGGCGGTCTGCCATTCCAGCAGGGCGTCGGTGAGGCCCTTGAAGGTCTTGCCGAGCATGGCGAAGGAGCCGTCCGGGGTGCGGGCGCCGAGGTGGAGGTTGGAGAGCCTGCCGGTGCGCCGTCCGTGCCCCCACTCGGCGGCCAGGACGACCAGGTCGAGCGTGTGCACCGGCTTGACCTTCAGCCAGGAGGCGCCCCGGCGGCCCGCGCTGTAGGGGGAGTCGAGCGCCTTGACGACCACGCCCTCGTGGCCGCGGGCCAGGGTCGCCGCGAGGAAGTCCTCGGCCGCCGCGGTGTCCGCCGCGGCCGTCGTGTCCCCGGGCCCCGGCACCAGCGCCCGGCGCACCCGCATCGGCTCGGGGACCAGGCGGGCCAGCCGCGCGTGCCGTTCGGCGAAGGGGAGGTCGAGGAGGTCGTGGTCGTCGACCGAGAGCGCGTCGAAGAAGACGGGGGAGACCGGTACCTCCCGGGCCGCCTTCGCCACGTCCGTCCGGGAGCCGACCCGGCCCGCCGTCTCCTGGAAGGAACGGGGGCGGCCGTCGGAGTCGAGGGAGATCACCTCGCCGTCCAGCACGAACCGGTCGCCCGCCAGCTCCCGGGCGGCGGCCGTCACCTCGGGGAGGCGGTCGGTGATGTCGTCCAGGGTGCGGGTGAAGACGCGGACGGTGTCGCCGTCCCGGTGGACCTGGACCCGGATGCCGTCCAGCTTCTCCTCGACCGCGCAGGCGCCCAGCTTCGCCACCGCCTCCGTCACCGAGGACGCGGTGTGCGCCAGCATGGGCAGCACCGGGCGGCCCACGGTGAGCCGGAACCGGGCGAGGGCCGGCGGCCCTTCCGCCAGCAGCGCCCCGGCCACCGTCTGCAGGGACCCGGCGAGCATCACCGCCCGGCGGACGTCCGCCGGGTCCGCGCCGGTCGCCCGCGCGAGCCCCTCCACGGCCACCGCGTCCAGGGCGCCCTGCCGCACCTCGCCGCCGATCAGCCCCAGCAGGAAGCGCTGCTCGTCCGCGGTCGCCGCGCCCAGCAACTCGCCCACGATCCGGGCGCGCTCGGCCTGCGAGCCCGGACCGGAGACCTTGCCCAGCCCGGTCAGCAGGGCGTCGACCTCACGCACGGTGAGGGAGGGTTCGGCGGCCGGCGGGACCGGCCGGCCCAGCACCTTCCAGCCGACGCCGAGCCGGCCCTGCGGGAGCCGTCCGGCCAGGTAGGGGATGACGATCGGTACGTCGTCCGGGGCCGTCTCCCGGAAGAGTTCGGCGAGCAGCGCGGTCTTGCGGGACCGGGCCGCGGTGGCGGCCACCTCCCGGGACACTTCGGCGAGCCGGGTCAGCAGCATGCAGCCATGGTGCAACGGGTGTGGCCGAACCACACCCGCCTACACCCGCACGGCCGCGTCCAGGTCGGTGAAGAGCAGCTCGCCGTTGATCGCCGCGCCGGCGCGGTAGCCCCGGCTCGCCGCGTTGACCACCTGCTCGGCGAACCCGCTCGCGTTGCCCGCCGCCCACAGCCCCGGCACGGTCGTCAGACCGCGCTCGTCGATCACGGGGTAGGCGCCGAAGGGGGTCTCCGTCATCTCCGCGCCCAGCGCCCTGAGCAGGTCGTTGCGCGGTACCGGTCGCGGGGCGACGAAGAGGGCCTCCCGCGCGTGCACGCTGCCTTCCGCCAGCCGTACGCCCGTGAGCCGGTCGTCCTCGATCCGCAGTCCCGCCACCTCGCCGGGCACCACGCGCACCCCGGCCACGGCCAGCCGGCGCAGATCGTCGTCGGTCAGCTCGGCCTCCCGGACCTGGTGCAGGAAGAGGGTCACGTCCTTGGACCACTGGGTGACCATCAGCGCCTGGTGCACGCTCATCGCCGTCGCGGCGAGCACACCGAACGCCTGGTCGCGGACCTCCCACCCGTGGCAGTACGGGCAGTGCAGCACATCCCGGCCGAACCGCTCGGCGACCCCGGGCACCGGCGGCAGCTCGTCCTTCAGGCCGGTGGCCACGACCAGCTGCCGGGCCCGGACCGTACGGCCACCGGCCAGCGACACGGTGAAACCGTCGTCGACTCCGGTGGCGTCCACCGCCCGGTCCCGGACCAGCTCCACCCCGTACCGGGCGATCTCCTCCCGGCCCAGGGCCAGGAACTCCCCGGGCGGCATGCCGTCCCGGGTCAGGAAGCCCTGCATATGGGCGGCGGGGGCGTTGCGCGGCTCGCCCGCGTCGACCACCAGGGTGCGGCGCCGGGCCCGGCCCAGCACCAGCGCGGCGGACAGCCCGGCCGCGCTGCCTCCGACGACGACCACCTCGTACGTATCGGTCACGGTGACCACCTCCGGGGCCGACGGTCGCGCACCGCCTGCCGGATTGACAAACGTCTTTGCCGAAACTGCAATACGGTCATGACGACGGACGACGTTCTCGCGGGGGTGGGCCCCCGGCTGCGCCGGATCCGGAAGGAGCGAGAGGTCACCCTGGCCGCCCTCTCCGAGACCACCGGCATCTCGGTCAGCACCCTCTCCCGGCTGGAGGCGGGGCTGCGCAAGCCCAGCCTGGAACTGCTGCTGCCGATCGCGCAGGCCCACCAGGTGCCCCTGGACGAACTGGTCGGCGCCCCGTCGGTCGGCGACCCCCGGGTGCGGGCCAAGCCCATGGAGCGCTACGGCCGCACCTTCTGGCCGCTGACCCGGCAGCCGGGCGGACTGCAGGCCTTCAAGGTCGTGGAACCGAAGCGGAAACTCGACCCCGAGCCCCGAACCCACGAGGGCTACGAGTGGTTGTACGTGCTGTCGGGGAAGCTGCGCCTGGTGCTGGGCGACCACGACGTCGTCCTCGCGGCGGGGGAGGCGGCGGAGTTCGACACCCGGGTGCCGCACTGGTTCGGGTCGACGGGAGAGGGGCCGGTGGAGTTCCTCAGCCTGTTCGGGCCGCAGGGGGAGCGGATGCATGTGCGGGCGCGGCCGAAGCAGGCGTGACGGATCCGCTGTTACCTCGGACACGGTTCCCTCGATGGCAAGCGACCGCTTAGTATGCGGTGGACCCCGGTCAGACGACGCAGTCGACGCAGTCCCGTGGAGGCACCGCATGCAGGCATGGCAAGTGCACGAGAACGGCGAGCCGAGCGAGGTGATGCGGCTCCAGGAGGTGGAGCGGCCCACGCCCGGCGACGGCCAGGTGCTGCTCAAGGTGCGTGCCGCCAACATCAACTTCCCGGACGTGCTGATGTGCCGGGGCCACTACCAGGTGCGCCCGCCGCTGCCGTTCACCCCCGGCGTGGAGATCTGCGGCGAGACCGAGGACGGGCGCCGCGTGATCGCCAACCCCGTGCTGCCGCACGGCGGTTTCGCCGAGTACGCGGTCGCGGACGCCGCGGCCCTGCTGCCCGCGCCGGACGCGCTGGACGACGCCGAGACCGCCGCGCTCCACGTCGGCTACCAGACGGGCTGGTTCGCCCTGCACCGCCGGGCGGCGCTCCAGGCCGGCGAGACGCTCCTGGTGCACGCCGCCGCCGGCGGGGTCGGCAGCGCGGCCGTGCAGCTCGGCAAGGCCGCCGGGGCGACGGTGATCGGTGTCGTCGGCGGGGCCGACAAGGCCGCCGTCGCCCGCGAGCAGGGCTGTGACGTCGTCATCGACCGGCGCTCCGAGGACGTCGTCGCCGCCGTGAAGGCGGCCACCGGCGGGCGGGGCGCGGACGTGATCTACGACCCGGTCGGCGGCGAGGCCTACACCCAGTCCACCAAGGTCGTCGCCTTCGAGGGCCGGATCGTGGTCGTCGGCTTCGCCAGCGGCACCATCCCGAGCCCGGCGCTCAACCACGCCCTGGTGAAGAACTACTCCATCCTGGGCCTGCACTGGGGCCTGTACGCCACCAAGAACCCCAAGCTGATCCTGCACTGCCACGAGCAGCTCACCGAACTGGCCGCGAGCGGCGCCATCAAGCCGCTGGTGAGCGAGCGGGTGCCGCTGACCGAGGCCGCGGCTGCCGTGCAGCGGGTCGGCGACGGTGTCACCACCGGCCGGGTCACCGTCGTACCGAACGGAGCCGCAGCATGACCGACGCCGCCGAACTCCAGCGCCGCACCGCCGAGTTGCTGGCCGCGTATCCGGTGGAGACCACCGATCGGCTCGACTTCCTCAAGGCCCGCTTCGACGCGGGACTCGCCTGGGTGCACTACCCGGAGGGCCTCGGCGGCCTCGGCGCGCCCCGCTCCCTCCAGGCCGTCGTGGACGCCGAACTGGAGGCCGCCGGCGCCCCCGACAACGACTCCCGCCGCAACGGCATCGGGCTCGGCATGGCCGCGCCGACCATCCTCAAGTACGGCACGGAGGAGCAGAAGCGGCGCTTCCTGCGGCCGCTGTGGATCGGCGAGGAGGTCTGGTGCCAGCTGTTCAGCGAGCCCGGCGCCGGCTCCGACCTGGCCGCGCTCGGCACCCGGGCGGTGCGTGAGGGCGACGACTGGGTCGTCAACGGGCAGAAGGTGTGGACGTCCGGCGCCCACAACGCCCGCTGGGCCATCCTCATCGCCCGCACCGACCCGAGCGTGCCCAAGCACGCGGGCATCACCTACTTCGTCTGCGACATGACCGACCCGGGCGTGGACGTCCGCCCGCTGCGGCAGATCACCGGCGAGGCCGAGTTCAACGAGGTCTTCCTCACCGACGTCCGCGTCCCCGACGCCCACCGCCTCGGCGAGATCGGCGACGGCTGGCGGGTCGCCCAGACCACGCTCAACAACGAGCGCGTCGCCATCGGCGGCATGCGGCTGCCCCGCGAGGGCGGCATGATCGGCCCGGTCGCGAAGACCTGGCGCGAACGCCCCGAACTGCGCACCCACGACCTGCACCAGCGGCTGCTGAAGCTCTGGGTCGAGTCCGAGGTCGCCCGGCTCACCGCCGAACGGCTGCGCCAGCAGCTGGTCGCCGGACAGCCAGGACCCGAGGGCGCCGGCATGAAACTCGCCTTCGCCCGCCTCAACCAGGAGATCAGCGGCCTGGAGGTCGAACTCCGGGGCGAGGAAGGCCTGTTGTACGACGACTGGACCCTGCGCCGGCCCGAACTCGTCGACTTCGTGGGCCGGGACGCGGGCTACCGCTACCTCCGCGCCAAGGGCAACAGCATCGAGGGCGGGACCAGCGAGGTCCTGCTGAACATCGTCGCCGAACGCGTCCTGGGCCTGCCCTCGGAGCCGCGCACCGACAAGGACGTCGCATGGAAGGACCTCTCCCGATGACCGACCTGCTGTATGCGGAGGAGGAAGAGGCGCTGCGGGCGGCCGTACGGGACCTGCTCGCCGACCACTGCGACGCGCCGGGCGTCATCGCCCGCACCGAGTCGGACGCCCCGCACGACCTCGCGGCCTGGAAGGCCCTCGCGGACGGCATGGGGCTCGCCGGGCTGCTGGTCCCGGAGGAGCTGGGCGGCCAGGGCGCCTCGCACCGCGAAGTCGCCGTCGTCCTGGAGGAGTTGGGGCGGGCCGTGGCGCCCGTGCCCTATCTGACCAGTGCGGTGGTGGCGACGGAGGCGCTGCTGGAGTGCGGTGACGAGGAGCTGCTCGGGAAGCTGGCGTCCGGGCGGACGATCGGGGTACTGGCGGTGGGGCTGCAGGTCGCCCCGGGGGCCGCGTTCCAGGCCGTACGGGTCGAGGACGGGCGGCTGACCGGTGAGCTGACCGGGATCGCGGACGCCGTCGCCGCGGATGTGCTGCTGGTGCCGGGGGACGACGGCGGGCTGTACGCGGTCGCCGCGGACGCGGTGAGCGTGACCCCGCAGATCGCCTTCGATCTCACCCGGCCGCTCGCCGCGGTCACCCTCGACGGGGCGGCGGGGCGGCGCGTGGGCGATGCCGGGCCCGCGGTACGGCGTGCGCTGCGGGCCGGGGCCGGGCTGCTGGCCTCCGAGCAGTTCGGTGTCGCCGAGTGGGCGTTGACCGAGACCGTGCGCTACCTCAAGGAGCGCAAGCAGTTCAACCGGCCGGTGGGCGGGTTCCAGGCGCTCAAGCACCGGCTGGCGCAGCTGTGGCTGGAGGTCGTCAATCTGCGGGCCGCCGCGCGGGGGGCCGCCGATGCACTTGCCTCCGGCGTAGATGCGGATGTTCTGGTCGCCGTTGCGCAGGCGTACGCGGCGCCGGTTGCCGTGCGGGCGGCTGAGGAGGCGCTGCAGTTGCATGCGGGCATCGGCATGACCTGGGAGCACCCGATCCATCTGTATCTGAAGCGGGCGAAGGCGGATTCGATCGCTTTCGGTACGGCGGGGGCGCATCGGGAAGCCCTGGCCGCTCTGGTCGATCTTCAGATGCCGTGATGTAACGGTTTTCGGCCGCGGGTGCGTGGGGGCTGGTCGCGCAGTTCCCCGCGCCCCTTCGGGGCGCTGCTGTCGGGGGGCGTATGAAGTGAACCGGGGGTGGCAGTCCAGCCAACTCCCTGCGCAGATGGGCCCATTGGGCCTTGCTCGAACAGATACTCCCTTTGGTTCCTCATGGCCCTACAAGGGAGGCAGAGCATCATGGCCCTCACCACCCGTCGCAGAGCCCTCACCACCCTCGGCGCCGCGCTCGCCGGTGCCGTCGTGCTGCCCGGGCAGGCCTGGGCGGGCGGCGGTCACCGCGGCCCGCGGCCGCTGTGGCGTGCGCACGCCCACAACGACTACGAGCACACCCACCCCCTCTTCGACGCCCTCGGCCACCGCTTCGGCAGCGTCGAGGCCGACATCTTCCTCGTCGGCGACCAGCTGCTCATCGGCCACACCGTGGACGACCTCGACCCGAGCCGCACCCTCGAATCCCTCTACCTCGACCCGCTGGCCGCGCTCGTGAAGGCCAACCACGGTTCGGTGTACCGGGGGTGGCGGCAGCCGCTGCAGCTGCTGATCGACATCAAGACCGAGGGCTCCTCGACGTATCTGGAACTCGACCGTCATCTGCGGCGCTACAAGCACCTGTTCACGACGTACGCGCACGGCCGGGTCGTCCCCGGTGCCGTCACCAACGTCATCTCCGGTGACCGGGCGGCGCGTACGCCGATGGAGGCGCAGACCGTGCGCCGGGCCTTCTACGACGGCCGGCTCACCGACCTCGGCACCTCGGCGCCCGCCTCCTTCGTCCCGCTGATCAGCGACAACTGGACCCTCAACTTCACCTGGCTGGGCGAGGGCGAGTTCCCCGAGGCCGAGCGGCAGAAGCTGCGCGGGATCATCGCCGAGGCGCACGCGAACGGGCAGAAGGTGCGGTTCTGGGCCACCCCGGACGTCGCCGGACCGGCGCGCGACGCGCTGTGGGGTGAACTGCTCGTCGCCGGTGTCGACTACTTCAACACCGACGACCTGGCGGGCCTGGAGGCCTTCCTGGACGCCCACCAGGGGTCGTAACACCACTCGATCGGGGGACGTGTCAACCGCACGGACCAACCCTCCGCTACGCCACACTTGCGGCCGAACGCCTCGAAATGGGCGTGGCGGAGGAGGTTCGCGATGGCCGTTTCCATCTCTGTGGTGCTGCTGCTCCTGTTTCTGGCGGTGCTCTTCATGCGCCAGGGCGCGCTGAAGATCTCGCACGCCCTGGTCTGCATGCTGCTCGGCTTCTATCTGGCCAGTACCAGCATGGCGCCCACCATCAGCAGCGGGCTGACGGCGACCGCCGACCTGGTCGGCAGTCTGCGGCCGTGAGCCGGGCGGTCAGGGTTTCCAGAAGACCCCGATCCCGTTGGCCACGGCGCGCTCCGGGCTGTCGGTCGGGTGGTTGAGCACGCTCACCGTCTTCGCCCCCGCGGTGCGGGCCACCAGTGTCGTGGAGCCGCCGCCGTCCAGGCTGAACGCGTCGGACGCGCCCAACTCCCGCATCTCGTCGGCCACTTCGGCGATGGTCATGCCGCTGCGGTAGGCGGCCGCGCCGTCCAGGGCGAGGAGCAGGAGCTGGTGGCCGCCGGTCGTGTAGCCGGCGGCGGTGCGCACGGCCGAGGTGGTGTTGTTCAGGCCGGCCAGCGGCTGTCCGTCGCGCAGCACCGGGTAGCCGCCGACCGCGAAGCGGTAGGGGATCCTGGAGGCCGACGTCATCATCCACTTCCGTACCGTGACCCGCTCGCCCTTGGTGAGCGTGCGCAGCTTGTCCGCGCCCGCCTCCCGGCCCAGCAGGACGGTCGTACCGGCCGCGATGGCGCCGCTGCCCGGGGTGGCGGACGTGGCGACGACCTTCCCGTCGCGGATCCGCACCTCGTAGGTGTCCGTGCTGCAGCCGGCCGCCCGGCTGGTGTCCGAGCCGCAGGTGGCGCGCTTGCGGGAGACGGTGCCCCAGGCGGGGGTGTAGGCGCCGATGGAGTCCTGCGCCAGCGCGTACTGGTTGAGGCCGCGCAGCGCGAGGTTCCCGTCGGGGGTGCGGACCGTGCCGACGAGGGTCAGCCGGTCCAGCCGGGCCCGGCGGTCCACGCCGACGCCGAGGACGTCGGTGGTGTCCGTGCCGGGCGGCAGGGAGGGCCCGAACCGCTGGGCCGTCGGCACCGCCGCCTTGAGCAGCCGGCCCTGGGCGATCGCCGGGCCGACGCTCGCACCGGTCGCCGCGACCCCAGGGTGCTGGGTCTCGGTGATGTTGAAGAAGTCGCCGTTCACACCGGCGACCGCGCCCGCCGCGTCCGCCATCGCCGACACCTGGGCCCGGGCGGCCACCGCGTCCGGGTGGAGCAGGTCCACGCGGACGTGCGGGTTGGTCAGGTCCACGGTCAGCAGATGGGCGTGGACCGTGCCCTTGGCCGCCGGGACGTCGAACTGCCGGTAGCTGACACCGGACGAGATCCGGCCGGCGCCCGACGCGGCGCCGGCCGGTGCCGCCCCCGCGAGGGCCGCACCGGCCAGCACGCCGGACGTCGTGGCGATCTTGAACAGAGTTCGGGTCGTCGCTGCAAATCGTCTCTGACGATGCGTCACCGCACCCCCTGATGTCTCGTCGACTTCCGCGGATATCAGGGGGCAGTGCAGCAGACGTGAGTGACCTACAGGTCTGCTAGACGTCTACTACGCGAGAACGGGTGAGAAAACGCACCCCCTCGGGTGCCTCCAGCGAGAAACCGCTCCCTCGTCCGGGGACCACGTCCACGATCAGCCGGGTGTGGCTCCAGACCTCGTACTGGCTGCGGGACATCCAGAAGGTGACCGGCTCCGCGACCCCGTCCACCGCGAGTTCGGCCAGCAGCACGTCCGAGCCGCCGGTACGGAACTCGCCGTCCGGGTAGCACATGGGCGCGCTGCCGTCGCAGCAGCCGCCGGACTGATGGAACATCAGCGGGCCGTGCTCGTCGTGCAGCCGGCGCACCAGTTCGGCCGCCTGCGGGGTCAGCTCGACGCGTGGAGGCGCCGTCCTGTCGTCCATGGTCACCGTCCTGGGGGCCGGGGCATGCGATCCCCTCAGTCTCACGCCTCGTCACCGGCCCGTCCAGCAGCGGTCGTTGATCCACTCCGTGCACGGCGCCGTCGGCCGTACGGACCCGGGGTCCCGCACACCCCCTTCGGTGTCGAACCCCGCTGGTGGTGGTCACCGTCGGACTGCGGAGCCGGAAGGTGCGGGCGGCCGAGAGCCGGGTCCGGCCGGCGGAGGCGGAGCAGCGCCGGGCCGAGGCGCTGCGCGGGCCGCCCGGCAGCAGCTCGGCGGCCGAACGGGCCCGTGGCCGCGATGCCTTCGGCGAGCACTCCGCTGCTCGTCGTCCTCACCGCGGATCCGGCCGTCCACGGGGACCGTGTGGCGCCGACGGCTGAGGGCGGGGCGGGGAGTTGCTTCCCGGACGGGACGGGATCGCGGCTCGCGCCCCTACCCTGGGACCGGGGGACGGGGGCGGTGCCGGATGCAGTTCATCGAGGTGACCGGGCTGGCGGGGGTGCGCTCCGCCGTCATCCGGTTCCGGCGGCCGGGCTCGGGGCTGGAGTTCCTGCTCTTCCCGATGATCCATCTGGGCGAGGCCCGGTTCTACCGCGAGGTCACCTCCCGGCTGCGGGAGCGCTGCGACCTGGTGGTCGCGGAGGGGGTGGGGGAGGGGTCGCCGGGCGCGGACGCGCTGGTGGCCTCGTACGCCCGGCTGGACGGGCACGAGCGGCTCGGGCTCGTTGTGCAGGACATCGACTTCGACTCCCTCGGGGTGCCCGTGATCAACCCCGACATGAGCGGGGCGGAGTTCGAACACGGCTTCCGGCGGCTGCCGTTGCAGGAGCGGGTGATGCTGGCCGCGGTGGTGCCCGCGATGGTGGCGGGCATGCGGATGTTCGGCACCCGCCGCTATCTCGCCCGCCATCTGACGACCGAGGATCTGCTGACCGATGCCGAGGAGGCGGCGCAGGACGCCCTGCCCGGCCTGGACGATCTGGTGGTGCGCCGCAGGGACCGGCTGCTCACCCGGGCCCTGACCGACGCCCACCGGGCCTGGGACGAGCGGTCCGGAGGCTTCACCGTCGGCGTCGTCTACGGCGCCGAGCACATGCGGGCCGCGTCCCGCACGCTGACCGAGCTGGGCTACCACGCGGCGGACGCCGAATGGCTCACCGTGTTCCTGGTGGAGCCGCCGGTCTCCGGGTGACCTCGGATTCCTCCCGCACACCCATTGACCTGAGCATGTCCGGATCCCTAGCCTCCGTCTCCATACGTAGATGCAGTCTCTGTATGCAGGCGTCATTCAGGCATATGGACGTGACGCCCAGTTCAAAGGAGAACTGGCTTGCCTCTGGTCGTCGTAGGGATCAGCGTCCTGGTCCTGCTCTTCCTGATGACGAAGCTCCGGCTGAACGGCTTCGTCGCGCTGCTGGTCGTCGCCGTCGGGGTGGCCGTGGTCCGGGGGATCCCGCTGGAGAAGATCCCGGACACCCTCTCGGAGGGCATCGGCGGGCAGATCGGTGACACGATGCTCACCATCGGCCTCGGCGCCATGCTCGGCCGGGTGATGGGCGACTCCGGCGCGGCCCAGCGCATCGCCGGCAGGCTGCTGGCGATCAGCGGCCCGCGCGGGGTGCAGGTGGCCATGGTGGTCACGGCCATGATCATCGGTGTCACGATGTTCTACGAGGCCGCGTTCGTCATCATCGTCCCGGTCGCCTTCACCCTCGTCCGGGTCACCCGGTCGAACCTGCTCTGGGTCGGCCTGCCGATGTCCATCGCCCTCTCCACCATGCACAGCTTCCTGCCCCCGCACCCGGGCCCGACCGCGGTCGCGGCCGCCTTCCACGCCTCCGCCGGACTCACCCTGTTCTACGGCCTGTTCATCGCCGTCCCGGTCGGCGCGCTGATCGCCCTGGTGTGGCCCCGGCTGCCGTTCGTGCGGGCGATGAACCCCGAGGTGCCCAAGGGGCTGGTGAGCGAGCGCGTCTTCGAGGACGAGGAGATGCCCGGCACCGGCTGGTCACTGGCGATCGCGCTGCTGCCCGTCGTCCTGATCGCGGGAGCGGCGATCACCGACCTCGCCACCTCCGCCGACACCCCGGCGATCCACCTCGTCGACTTCGTGGGCTCCGCCCCGGTCGCCCTGCTGCTCACCCTGCTCGTCTCCCTGTGGGCGTTCGGGCCGCGCGTCGGACGCACCATGGAGGAGGTCGCCCGCTCCTGCCGCGAGGCCGCGGCGGCGATGGCGATGATCCTGCTGGTCATCGGGGCCGGCGGCGCGTTCAAGCAGGTGCTCGTCGACGGCGGGATCTCCGACTACATCAAGGACTTCACCGACGGCTGGTCCATATCGCCGATCATCCTGGCCTGGCTGATCGCCGCCATTCTGCGGGTCGCGCTCGGTTCGGCCACCGTCGCCGTGGTCACCGCCTCCGGTGTCGTCCTGCCGCTGCTCGCGGGCAGCGGGGTCCATCCTGAACTCATGGTCCTCGCCGTCTCCTGCGGCTCGATCGCCTTCTCCCACGTCAACGACCCGGGCTTCTGGATGTTCAAGGAGTACTTCAACCTGTCGGTCCTGGACGCCATCAAGGCCCGTACGACCTACACGACCGTGCTCGCGGTCCTGGGCCTGGGCGGTGTCCTGCTCATGGAACAGATCCTCGACGCCCTCGGCGTGTAAGCCCCGTCTCCCCTCTCCGGTAAGGACGTTCGCCCATGAGCCAGCCCGTCGTCACCCGCTTCTCCGTGTACCCGGTGGCGGGCCGGGACTCCATGCTGCTCAACCTCTCCGGCGCCCACGCCCCGTACTTCACCCGCAATGTGGTGGTCGTCGAGGACTCCGAGGGGCGGACGGGGCTCGGTGAGGTGCCGGGCGGGGAGGCGATCACGCGCACCCTGCGGGACGCGGAGCCCCTGGTGCTCGGTGCGCGACCGGGCGACCACAAGCGGGTGCTGCGGGCGATGGGCGAGGCGTTCGGCGGCCGGGACGCGGGCGGACGCGGCGAGCAGACCTTCGACCTGCGCACCACCGTGCACGCCGTCACCGCCGTCGAGTCCGCCCTGCTCGACCTGCTCGGGCAGCATCTGGAGGTGCCCGTCGCCGCCCTGCTCGGCGACGGCAAGCAGCGCGACTCGGTCCGCGTCCTCGGCTATCTCTTCTACGTCGGCGACCCCGACCGCACCGACCTGGACTACCCGCGCGAACCCGGCGCCGACGTGGAGTGGTACCGGATCCGCCACGAGGAGGCGCTCACCCCGGAGGCGATCGTCCGGCAGGCGGAGGCGGCCTACGACCACTACGGCTTCCGGGACTTCAAGCTCAAGGGCGGGGTCCTGGCCGGCGCCGAGGAGGTCAAGGCCGTACAGGCGCTGAAGGAGCGGTTCCCTGAGGCCCGGATCACCCTCGACCCGAACGGCGCCTGGTCGCTGCGGGAGGCCGTCGAGCTGTGCCGGCCGCTGCTCGGCACGCTCGCCTACGCCGAGGACCCCTGCGGTGCCGAGGACGGCTACTCCGGGCGGGAGATCCTCGCCGAGTTCCGCCGGGCCACCGGGCTGCCCACCGCGACCAACATGATCGCCACCGACTGGCGGCAGCTCACCCACGCGCTCGCCCTGCAGTCGGTGTCGATCCCGCTCGCGGACCCGCACTTCTGGACCCTGAGCGGATCGGTGCGGGTGGCCCAGCTCTGCCACGAGACGGGGCTGACCTGGGGCTGCCACTCCAACAACCACTTCGACATCTCGCTGGCCATGATGGCCCACTGCGGGGCCGCCGCCCCCGGCGAGTACAACGCCCTGGACACCCACTGGATCTGGCAGGAGGGCCGGGAGCGGCTCACCGCGGAGCCCCCGAGGATCGTCGGCGGCGAGGTCGCCGTCACCGACGCCCCCGGGCTCGGCCTCCGCCTCGACCGGGACCGGCTGCTCGCCGCCCACGCCGTCCACGAGGAACTCGGTCTCGGCGCGGGCCGGGACGACGCGGCCGCGATGCGGTACCTCGTGGAGGGCTGGAGCTTCGACGCCAAGCGGCCCTGCCTGGTGCGGTGAGCCGCCGGGCCGACGGCCGGCGCCGTCAGGCGTCCTGTACGGCCGGGGCCTTCTCCTGGGTGGTGTGTCCCGCCGCCCTGAGGGTCGGCGTCTGCCGGGGAGCGCGCAGCAGGACCGCCGCGACCAGGGCGGCCAGCAGGGTGAGGCTGCCCGCCGTGACCAGGCACAGCCGCATGCCGTCGAGGAAGGAGTCGCCCAGCGCGCCCATCGCCTGGCCGGTACGGGCCCCCAGGTTCAGGTCCGCGACCGCGCCGAGGCCGTCCGACTGCGCGGTCGTGACGATACGGTCCTGGGTCGCGCCGGTGACACCCGCCTCGGTGAGGTGACCGGGGAGCGCGTCGATCGCCCGGGTGCTGAGCAGCGCGCCCAGCACGGCCGGGCCGAGGGCGCCGCCGACCTGCCGGAAGGCGTTGTTGCCGGCCGCCGCCATGCCGGCCAGCTGGTACGGCACGGAGGCCACCGCGGTCGCCGTCATGGGCGTCATCACGAAGCCCATGCCCAGGCCGAGCAGAGCCAGCCGCCAGGCCGCCGAGGCGAAGGAGGTGTCGGCGGCAAGGCCGGTCAGCGCGAACTGGGAGGCGGCGACGAGCAGCAGACCGCCGGTGATCATCACCCGCGCGGAGATCCGGTGCATCAGGCGTCCGGCGGGGCCGCCGACCAGCAGGGCCGCCCCGGTGACGGTCAGCAGCCGCCACCCGGCCTCCAGGGTGTCCAGCCGCTGCACCATGCCGAAGTAGAGGCTGAGCACGAAGAAGAACCCGATCATCGCCAGGAAGCTGATCATCGCGACCAGCGTGGTGGCGGTGAAGGCCGGGCTGCGGAACAGGCTCAGGTCCAGCATCGGGCTGTCGCTGCGCCGCTCCACCAGCACGAAGGCGACACCCGCGACCACGGCCGTGAACAGCGCCACCATCACCTTGACGCCGGTGAACGAGTCCGCGCCGCCCTCGATCACGCCGTACACCAGCGCGGTGACCGCGAGCGTGGCGGTGAGCTGGCCCGGCCAGTCCAGCCGGCGGCCGTGCGGAGCCCGGGAGTCGGTCAGCCGCCTGGCCGCGACGGCGACGGCGAGCAGCGCGACGGGGACGGACGGCAGATAGATCCAGCGCCAGGAGAAGTGCGCGACGACCACCCCGGCGATCATCGGCCCGACCGCCAGGGCCGCCATCAGGCAGGTGGCCCATATGCCGATGTACTTGCCGCGCTCCCGGTGGTCCGGCACCGCGTGGCTGATCAGCGCCAGGGTCGTGGGCAGCAGCGCGGCCGCGCCGATCCCGGCCAGCGCCTGGCCGGCCCAGACGACCTCGATCGAGTGCGCGCACAGGGCGGTGACCGCGCCCGCCGCCGAGAACAGCAGCCCGGCCTGGAAGACCTTCTTGCGCCCGTGGACGTCGCCGAAGACGCCGGCGGTCAGGATGAACGCGGCCATGGGCAGCACGAACGCGTCCTGCACCCACGACAGTTGCGCCGTCGAGGCGTTCAGCGCCGCCTGCAGGGCGGGCAGGCTCACGGAGACGGTGGTGACAGGAAGATAGGCGACGAAGACGCCCAGGCAGGCCATGACGATGGTGGCCGCCCGCCGCTCGACCGGCGCGCTCGCCGGTGTCGTCACGTTCACGGAGATTCTCCTTCGCGGCGCACCGCACCGCGGTCGAGGCCCCCGGAGAACCCGGTGGCCTGTGTCGTACGGGCCGCCGAGGGGAAACCCGCCGCCACAGCATCCGGCCTGCCCGCCCGCAACCGCCAACCAAGTGCCCCTCGGCCTGCAAAAGCCTCCAAATACACCCGCCGTCCGTGACACACTTCCGCCATGTTCGACCACGTGGACAGAAAGATCCTCCGTGCCCTGCAGTGCGCTCCCCGGCTGCCCTTCCGCAGGATCGGCGAGGTGGCCGGCGTCTCCGAGCAGACCGCGGCCCGCCGCTACCAGGCCCTGCGCCGCAGCGGCACCCTGCGCGTGCTGGGACTGGTCAACCCGCGGGTGTACGGCTCCGCGCAGTGGGTGGCCCGGATCCGCTGCCGCCCCGACCGGGTCGGCCCGCTCGCCGACGCCCTGGCCCGCCACCCCGACATCGCCTACGCCCATCTGGCCTCGGCCGGCTCCGAGATCTTCTGCGTGATCCGCGCGCCGCTCGACACGGAGCGCGACGACTTCCTGTTCCGGCAGCTGCCCAGGTCGGGCTCGGTGCTGGACGTGAGCATCGATCTGCTGCTCCACGAGTACGGCGCTCCCGGCACCGCCGAGTGGACCGGCTACGGCGACAGCCTCGACGCCGAGCAGGTACGGCGGCTCACGGCGGAACGGCCCTCGCCCGCCGCCACACCCCCGCCGGCCCCCACGCCCGAGGACGCCCCGCTGCTCGACGCCCTCGCCCAGGACGGCCGTGCCACCCACACCCGGCTCGCCGAACTCACCGGCTGGTCGCTGTCCCGGGTGGCGCGCAGGCTGGAGTCGCTGGAGAGCTCCGGCACCCTCGAATACGAGGTGGAACTGCTCCCCGAGAACCTGGGCCACCCCCTCAACGCCACCCTCTGGCTGCGGGTGGCCCCCGCCCTGCTGGAGCGGGTCGGCGAGGAGTTCGCCGGCCATGAGGAGGTGCCGTTCGCCGGGGCCGTCACCGGCGAGTACAACGTGATGGTCAGCGTCGTCACCCGCGACCCCGACGACTTCTACCGCTATCTGACCACCCGTGTCGCCGCCACCCCGGGCATCGACGCCTACAGCGTCAGCATGCGGGTCCGCCCCCTCAAGAAGGCGGTCTCCCTCATCTCCCGGGGTCGGCTGGTGCCGGTGACGCCCCTCTAGCCTCTAGGCGGAGTCCACGCCGACCGCGACGGACCGGGGGAACCCGCCGGAATTGCTTGAGCACGCTAATCTCGTGGGATGACCGCCGAGGATCCGTTGACCGCCCAGGAGCAACGCCTCTGGCGCGCCCTGATGCGTCTGATCGTCGCGCTGCCGCGGTCGCTGGACGACGATCTGCTGCGGTCCACGGGGCTGACGCTCACCGAGTACGTCGTCCTGATGAACCTCTCCGAGGCCGAGAACCAGGAACTCCGCATGGCGGAACTCGCCTCGGCCACCGCCCTGTCCGCGAGCCGCATCACCCGCGTCGTGGACGCGCTGCAGAGCCGCGGTCAGGTCGTCAAGCGGCGCTACGAGGGCGACGCCCGCGGCAACGTGGCGACGCTCACCCCGGAAGGGCTGAAGCGCCTTCAGGACGCGTACCCCGTACACCTGGCGAGCGCCCGCGGGCGGGTCGTGGACCTGCTCGACGGGCGGTCGGTGCCGGCCCTGGTGCGGCAGCTCGAAGCGGTGGTCGAGAAGCTCGACTGAGCACCACCGCCGGCAGCGGCGGCCGTGCCGCCCGCGTCAGGCCCGGCCGGATGCCACGGGCGGCGCGAAGGAGATGGTGCCCTGGGCGACCGCGCACACGCTCTCGGTGCCGTCCGCGCCGACGTTGGACACCTCGCAGCGGCAGACGGCGAGCGCCCGGCCGCGCCGGACCACCCGGGCCCGGGCCCGCAGGAGTTCGGCGCCCGCCGGGCGGACGTAGTCGATGGTGAACCCGGCCGTGAGGGGCCGGTCGCCGGGCTCGGTACCGGAGGCGAAGGCCATCGCGTTCTCCGCCACATAGGCGATGACCCCGCCGTGGACGGATCCGTAATGCTGGCGCAGCTCCGGCCGGTTCACCAGCTCCAGCGTCGCCTCGCCGCCGCCGAAGGCCGTCAGCCGCGTACCCACCAGGGCGCTGAAGGGCTGGGCCGCCAGGATCCGCTGCGCGAAGGCCATGTCGGGCATGTCGTCATCGGGCGTGTCGTTCACACTCGCCACCCCACCGAGTATTCGGTTCATTATTGAATTCACTAGTGAAGTGAGAATGGCGCGCGGCCGTGGAGTCTGTCAAGATTCCGCCCATGTCCGAGCCCGACCAGCGTCTTTTCTTCCTGCTGCAACGCGCGGCGCACCAGATGCGCACCACCGCGGACCGGCGTCTGCTGTCCGTCGCCGGGATCACCACGGCCCAGCTCGGCGCCCTGCTGGCGCTCGCCGACGAGCCCGGGATCACCCAGCAACGGCTGGCACAGGCCCTCCAGCAGCGCGAGTCCGGTATCACCGCGCTGGTGCGGCGGCTCTCGGAGGCCGGTCTCGTCACCCGGCGCAGGCACCCGGACGAGCACCGCGCGGTCGTCCTGGAACTGACCGAGCACGGGGTCGGCGTACTCGCCCTGGCCCGCCCCGAGATCGACCGGTTCAACGCCGAACTGCGTGCCCTGCTGGGCGCCGACGGCTTCACCGAGACCTCCGCGGCCCTGCACCGCCTGGCGCACTGGGAACCCTGAGGCGAGGGCGCGGGCGGGGTCAGCGCCGACGGCGCGCCTGTGCCAGCAGGGGCAGCAGGGAGAGGACGACGATCACGCCGACCAGCGGCAGCAGGTAGTGGTCGATGCCGGAGAACGACGACCCCAGGGCGTACCCCGCGAGGACGAAGCTCTGGGACCAGAGCACCCCGCCCACGATCTGCCACAGGGTGAACGTCCGCACGGGCACCCCGAGCGCCCCGGCCGCCGGGTGCAGCACCGTCCGCAGCAGCGGTACGAAGCGGCCGATCACCAGTGCCTTGCCGTATCCGTAGCGGGCCAGCAGCAGCTCCGCCCGGACGGCCGCCGCGCGCACCCGTGGCCGGGTGGTCCGGGCCAGCAGCGGACGGCCGCCGTGCCGTCCGATGAGATAGCCCACCTGCGCGCCCACGACGGCACCGACGGCCGCGCACACCAGCACCTGCCACAGCTCCAGCCGGGGTGCGCGGTCCGCGTTCGCCGCGCACAGCACACCGGCCGGGAAGAGCAGGGTGTCACCCGGCAGGAAGAAGCCGACGACCAGCAGGCCCGACTCGGCGAAGATCACCACCAGGACGGCCAGCGCCCCGAAGGCAGCGAGCAGTGAGGCGCTGTCCGTCGGATTGACGGCGATCACCGCCCTCGCCTCCATGGTCCTCGCCGGTCGCTTCCCTCAAGTGTCACGTGACACGGAGCCGCGCGCAGGCAGGGGGAGAGGCGGGAGGGGGCAGGAGGGGACGGAGTCAGGCAGCGCTGTACCCGAGCTGGCGTCTCATGTAGGGGGTCATGAGGGTCTTGGCCTTGGCGATGGCGGTGGTCCGGGTGCCCAGCACCGCGCTCTCGCCGAGCGGTACCGGCAGCACGGTCACGCCGTCGGCCGGTCCGAAGGGCACGATGAGCGGGGTGCGGTGGACGGCTCGGTAGGAGCGCGGCTTCTTGCTGTGCCGTCCCGAACTGCGCAGGTAGGACGTGATGTTGTGGGCGGCGACCTCGGCCTGGGCGAGCGCGGCGGGGGTGACCTTGAGCTCGCTGACGTCGTTCACGTCGCCGACCGCGAACACGTCCGGGCGGCCCTCGACCCGGAGCGTCCGGTCGACCTTCACGTGCCCCGACCCGGTCAGCCAGTCGCCGTGGCCGGCCAGCCGCAGCCACAGGGTGTTGGGGGTGGTGCCGGTCGCCCAGAAGGAGAGGTCGGCGGCGAGGACGGTGCCGTGGGCGTCCCGGTAGGTGCCGAAGTCGTGGCCGGGGGACATGAAGGAGTCCAGCCGTACCGCCACCTCGTGGGACTCCAGCCAGGCCCGGGCCTTGCGGCCGGCCCGGGCGCTGCCCGTGGAGTGCAGCAGCTCCTGTCCGGAGTGCGCGAGGGTCACCCGGGCGTCCGGCCGGGCCAGCCGGATCTCGGCGCTCAGCTCGACACCGGAGGGGCCGCCGCCGACGACGAGGATGTGCTCGGCGACGGCGATGTTGTGCTGGTGCTCGGCGAAGGCCTTGGCGGCCTCGTCGGGGCTGGCGCCGACGAAGCGGGCCGGTTCGGGGTAGTCGGCGCCGGTGGCGATCACCACCACGTCGTACGGCAGCCGTTCGCCCGTGGCCAGGACGGCCTGGCGCTCGACGGTGTCGACGCGGACCGCCTTGCCCACGGCGACCCGGCCGTTGGTGAGCAGCCTGTCGTAGGGGATGAACGGGGCCCCCGTCCACTCCGGGCGCACTCCCGCCCGCAGGGACGCGATGCGGTGGAAGAAGACCTCCTTGCGGTCCACGAGCGTGACATGGGCCGTCTCGTCCAGCTTCTTCGCCAGCCGTATGCCCGCGTAACCGCCGCCTATCACCACTACATTGCCGTCCCGCACAGCGATACTCCTGAGCCAGGGTGGGGGGAATGGCCGTGAGCGTAACACTTGAAACATCAAGCGTAGGGTGGGTTGTGTGAGAGTGCTGTAAAGAGCCCCCGCGCCGGGCGCGGGCCGCCCCCGGACGGCCGCGGGCCCGGCACGGCCCCGAACGCGTCCCGGATCAGGGGGTGTTGAGCGCGGCGAGCGGCGGTGGGGGTGTCGGCCGGGCGGTGTACATCCGGCGGGTGACCTCGGTCAGGTCGGCGATGAACATCCCCGCGAGTTCGGCCGTGAACCCGGTGCGGACGACGAGACGCAGGACCGACACGTCCTGGCAGGGCGCGGGGAAGGTGTACGCGGGCAGGTGCCAGCCGCGGGCGCGCATGGCCTGGGAGACGTCGAAGACCGTCGGGCCCTCGGTGCCGGGTGCCAACCGGAAGGCGAAGGCGGGCAGTTCGGAGCCGTCCGTGACCAGCTCCCAGGGCGCGATGCGCTGGATGCGGGTGGCCAGCGCACGGGCCGTCGTACGGCTCTGGGCCGCCAGGTCCCGCAGCCCGTCGAAGCCGTACCGCAGGAAGCTGTAGTACTGCGCGACGACATGGGCGCCCGGCCGGGAGAAGTTGAGGGTGAAGCTGGGGGAGCGGCCGCCGAGGTAGTCGACCTCGAAGACCAGGTCGTCGGGGAGGGCCGCGGCGTCGCGCCACAGGGCCCAGCCGAGCCCGGGGAAGACATGGCCGTACTTGTGGCCCGAGGTGTTGATGGAGGCGACGCGTTCGAGCTGGAAGTCCCAGAGCAGGCCCGGGTCGAGGAACGGGGCCACCAGGGCGCCGGACGCGCCGTCGACATGCACGGGGATGTCGGTGCCGGTGGCGGCCTGGTAGCCGTCCAGGGCCAGGCAGATGTCGGCGACGGGCTCGTAGGAGCCGTCGAACGTGGACCCCAGGACGGTCACGACCCCGATCGTGTTGTCGTCGCAGTAGGCGGTGAGCGTGTCCGGCGTGAGGTGGTAGCGCCCGGGCTCCATCGGGATGTAACGCGGCTCCACCTCGAAGTAGTTGGCGAACTTCTTCCAGCACACCTGGACGTTCGCCCCCATCACGAGGTTGGGGCGCGCGGTGTCCTTGCCCTGGGCCCGCCGGCGCTCCTGCCAGCGGCGCTTGAGCGCGAGGCCGCCGAGCATGGCCGCCTCGCTCGACCCGGTGGTGGAGCAGCCGCGGACCTGCTCCGGGTACGGCGCGTGCCAGAGCCGCGCGAGCATCCGCACACAGCGCTCCTCCATCGCGGTGATCTGCGGGTACTCGGCGCGGTCCGCGAGGTTCTTCTCGGCGGTCTCCGCCATCAACTGCCGTGCCTGCGGCTCCATCCACGTGGTCACGAAGGTGGCGAGGTTGAGCCGTGCGTTGCCGTCGAGCATCAGCTCGTCGCGCACGCGGCGGCTGACCTGTTCAGGCGGTGACGAGGACTCGGGGAGTTCGTCGACCGGCAGCAGGAGATCGTCGGCGGGCGGGCGGTCGGGCCCGGGAGGAGGGGTCGGGATGTCGAACTCGACAGCGGTCATGACGTCGGTATGCGGGATGGGCATGAGTGCCTCGATGCCTTTCTGGTACGTGCGGCCCCGTGCCCTTTGAAGCTAGATCGCTTTTCCGTCCGGCATCCGTGCAGATTCCACCGATCCAGTGATCGATTTGCGGACTGATGAACTGGATTTTCCCATCCACATACTGGCCGCTCCGGCCCGGCCGCACCCCGGCCCCCTGCCCGGCCGCGCGCGTCACAGACTGCGGGCGGTGATGTCGCCGTAGGAGGTGGTCGCGGTGATACGCAGGGGCGCGTCGGCGCCGTCGGCGTTCTTGAGGCCGTTGTCGATACGGCCGTGGCCGGTACCGGCGTCCAGCGCGGCCGAGACACCGCGGGCGGCGCCGACGGAGATGTCACCGTGCCGGGTGTCCAGCGCGACGGTGCCCCGGACGGCCTCGGTGACGGTGAGGTCGCCCTTCAGGGTGCTGATCTCCGCGGCGCCGCCGAGGCGGCCCACCGTGATGTCGCCGGCCTGGACGGTGAGACGGGCACCGGCGGTCTCGTCGAGCTTGACGGTGGCCTGCGCGCCCTCGAAGGCGACCTCGCCGAGCCGGCCGACACCCCGGAGTTCCGCGAGGGCCGCCTTCGCCTCGACCCGGGACCCGGCGGGCAACTGGACCGTCACCTCCACGGAGCCGGAGTCGCCGAGGATCCGGTTCTTCGCCTCCGGGGCCGTGATCCGCAGGACGCCGTCCCCGTAGACGACCTCGATCCGCTCCGCCGCCTTCACATCACGGCTCCGGGCCGCGTCCGAGGGCAGGACCTCGACCGTGGTGTCGGCCCGGTCGGCGGCGATGAGCCGGATGTGCCCCGCGGGGATGTCGAGGACCGCGGAGACCGGGGTGGGCGTGTCGAACTTCTGCATGGTGCGCTCCTTCGTCTTCTTGTTTCTTACATTGGAAACGCTACGTTGCGTTCGCTGATTGGGCAATTGATTCGCTGCGTCAAATCATCGTCTCTGCAGGTGGAGTGCGGAAATTCGTTGCGACGAGTGTGAATCTAATGCAACGCACACCCTCCTACTTCATTGCAATGAGCTGAGAGCGAATGCTACGACCCACCGGTCGTACGAGGGGCGAGGGGCCGTTGACAGTCCTCCGGATCGGCGCGACGGTGAGGGTTCCGCCGTGGCCCGAGACCGGAGGTCGCCCCTTGGCCGGTTCGTCAGCACCTCGTCCGGACAGCGACCTCGTCGCACGGGTACGTGAACTCCAGCCGCTCATCCGCTCGCACGCCCTGCGCGCGGAGCAGGGACGCCGGGTGACGGGTGAGGTCGTCGAGGCCCTCGCCGGCGCCGGCCTCTACCGCATGAACGTCCCCCGCCACTACGGGGGTTACCAGAGTTCGTTACGGACCCAGGTCGACGTGCTGAGCGAGGTCTCCGCCGCGTGCGGCTCGGCCGGGTTCATGGCGTTGATCCAGGCCGGATGCGCGTTCATCGCGGCCCTGTTCCCCGACGAGGCCCAGGACGAGATCTTCACCGGTCCCGACGTCCGGGTCGGCGGCACGCTCATCCCGGGCGCGAAGGCCGTCGCGGCGGACGGCGGGTACGTGGTGAGCGGCAACTCCCCCTTCGCGACCGGGTGTCAGGACGCCGACTGGCATCTGCTGACGGCGCTGTCCGACACCGGAGACGCCGGGGACACCGGGGGAGGCCCGCCGGAGATGCTCTGGCTGGCCGTCCCCATGAGCGATCTGAAGGTGCTGGACGACTGGAACGTCACCGGCCTGGCCGGGAGCGGCAGCAACACCGTCGTCGCCCAGGACGTGCATGTGCCCGCCCATCGCGTGCTGCCGCTGGGGCCGTTGCTGGCGGGTGCCTTCCCGTCCCGGCGCAACAGCGCCGACCCCTTCTACCGGATGCCGGTGCTGCTGCTCTTCTGCGTCTGGACGGCCGCCAACGCCCTCGGTCTGGCCCGGGCGGCCCTGACCGAGTTCGGCGAGCGCATCCACCGGCGGGGCATCACGTACACCTTCTACGAGCGCCAGCACGAGGCGCCGGTGACCCATCTCCAGTACGCCGAGGCCGAGATGAAGGTCTCCTCCGCGGAACTGCTCACCGCCGACTTCGTGGAGCTGATCGAGGCCAGGGCGGCCGACGGAACGCCGTACACGGCGCGGGAACGCGCCCGGATCAGGGCGCAGTGCGGCTATCTGGCACGGCTGTGCAAGGAGGCCGCCGACCTGATCGGGTCCGCCTCGGGCGCCTCCTCCCTGCACCGTGAGGTGCCCGTCCAGCGGATCGTGCGGGACCTGAACGCCCTGAGCCTGCACTCGTTCGTCAACCCCACCGCCAACCTGGAGCTCTACGGCAGGGTGCTGTCGGGACTGGACGCCGGGACGCCGTTCCTCTGAGGCCGCCCGGGAACGCCGTCGAAGCGCGCCCGCATGATCAGGGCGCGCCCGGAGGACCGACGGCCCGCGTCGGCTGCGGCCGGACCTCCCTGGCCGAGGACCGGCGGACCGGCGGGTCGGGAACTACCGGCCGGGAACTACCGGCCGGGAACTACCGGCCGGGAACTACCGGCCGGGAACTACCGGCCGGGAACTACCGGCCGGGAACCACCGGCCGGGAACCACCGGCCGGGAACCACCGGCCGGGAACCACCGGCCGGGAACCACCGGCCGGGAACCGCACCGTGGCGGGCCGCCGACAGCCGCGCGGCCGTCGGCGGCAAGTCCCCCGCAGGGCGCGGCTGCCCGACCGGGGCCACGGGGGGGAGGGTGGTACGAGCCGGAGGCCGACCCAGACCCGAGGGCGCCGGGGGAGTACCCGGAGGGGTACGGCGAGCGCGGGCAGGCGGACCGGCCCCGGAGCGCAGGATCCGGGACCCGGCCGACGCGGACGCCGGCGGCCCGGGGTCCCGGCCGATGCGGACGTCGCCGGCCGCGGCCGGTGCGGACGATGCCGAGCGACTCCGACGCCGTCAGTGCGTGATCACGGTCAGCCCCTCAGGCGCGGTCACGTTCACCGTTCCGTCGGCGGCGAGCGCGATGTCCAGCCGCTCTCCGGCGACTTGGAGCCCTGCCACGGTGAGCGGGGCATACCGGGCCGCGAAGGCGGGGGCCACGGTGACGGTGCCCGCGGGGACGTCCGCGTCCAGGCCGAGGGCGGCCTGGAGCACGAGGACCGAGGCGGCGGCGGCCCATGCCTGGGGGCGGCAGGAGGCCGGGTAGGGGGCGGGCCCGGGTCCGGCCTCGCTGCCGTGGCCGGCGAAGAGTTCGGGGAGCCGGGCGTCGAAGGCCACCGACGCGGTCAGCAGCCCGTTCGCCAGCGACCCGGCGACGTCCGGGAAACCGGCCCTGACCAGGCCGTGCACGGCGATCGCCGTGTCGTGCGGCCAGATGGAGCCCACGTGGTACCCGTACGGGTTGAAGCCCACCGCGTCGCTGCTCAGCGTCCGCAGCCCGTGGCCCGCGTCGAGGTCCGGTGCCGCGAGCCGGGCCGCCAGCAGCGCGCTCTCCCGCGCGTCCAGCAGACCGGTGCCCAGCAGGTGGCCGAAGCCGGAGGTGACCGAGTCGACCGGCTTGCCGTCGCCGTCCAGCGCGACCGCCGGGTACGGGCCCCGGTCGTCGCTCACCCAGAAGCGGTCGCGGAAGCGGGTGGCCAGCCGCTCCGCCCACTCCTCCCAGGCGTCCGCGCCCGGCCGGCCGAAGGCGCGCAGCAGGGCCGCTCCGCCCCGGGCGGCCTCGTAGGCGTACGCCTGGACCTCGCACAGCGCGATCGGCGCGTGGGCGCGGCTGCCGTCGCGGTAGCGGATGGAGTCGTCGGAGTCCTTCCAGCCCTGGTTCGTCAGGCCCTGTCCGGTCCGGTCGACGTACTTGAGGAAGCCGTCGCCCCCGGCCTCCGCCTGGGCGCCGAGCCAGCCGAGGGCCGCCTCGGCGTGCGGCAGCAACTCTTCTACCCGCGCCGGGTCGAGTCCCCAGCGCCAGGCGTCGTGGAGCAGCGTGATCCACAGGGCGGTGGCGTCCACCGTGCCGTAGTACACCGGCGGCAGCGAGCGCCGGTCCGAGAGCTGGAGGGTGCCGCGGCGGACTTCGTGCAGGATCTTGCCCGGCTGTTCCTCGGTCGCGGGATCGGTGCCGGTGCCCTGGCGGCGCGCGAGCGTGCGCAGGGTGCCGGCGGCCAGGTCGGTGCCGAGCGGGAGGAGCATCCGGGCGGCCCACAGCGAGTCCCGGCCGAACAGGGTGAGGAACCAGGGGGCGCCGGCGGCCAGGAACTGGTCCGGCCGGTCCGCGCGCGGTGACCGCGGGTCCGCCAGGCGCAGCCGGTCCAGGTCTTCGAGGGACTGGGTCAGCCATGCGTCGAAACCGCGGTCCGTGCTGCGCAGCGCGGGGACGCGCCAGGGCAGCCGGCCGGCGGGCGGAGCGGGGAACTGGTCGCCGTCCGCGTAGCGGGCCGTGCAGGTCAGCGTCACGCTCCACGACGTACCGGGCGGGAG
The DNA here is from genome assembly GCF_043201555.1 of Streptomyces sp. NPDC048288. Taxonomy (NCBI): domain Bacteria; kingdom Bacillati; phylum Actinomycetota; class Actinomycetes; order Kitasatosporales; family Streptomycetaceae; genus Streptomyces; species Streptomyces sp. NPDC048288. Next base: position 46,249 of record NZ_JBICZD010000012.1, on the reverse strand, counting down.
GTCGATGTCGTACGACAGCCGGCCGGCCGGTGCTTCGAGCGTGTCCGGCGCGGGCTCGCCGGCCAGCCGGACGGTGAAGTCGTCCCCGGTCCAGGACAGCCCGGTGCCGTCGGCGTCGGCGTCGGCGGCTTGGGGCGGGGTCGCCGCCAGGGCCTGCCCCGACTTGACCTGTTCCATGGTGGCCAGGTCCGTGGCGGCGGTCACCGTCAGCCGGCAACGGACGTGCTCGCCGCCCGCGTTGGTGACCTCCAGGACCTCCTCGTACCGGCCGGCCGCCGTGCCCCGGCGGCGGTGCAGGGCGACGGCCGGATCGGGGGTCAGCTCGCCGAGGCCGCGCAGGACGGACCGGAACTCCGCGCGATCCGCGCCCCGGAAGCCTCCGGCGACGGGCGCCAACTGGATGCCCTCGACGCTGACGTCGAGCCGGGACAGTGCCCTGCGGTCGCCGTGATAGAAGCCGTCCGCACCCTCGGCGACCTGCCCGCTCGCCCGCGAGATGACGAGGCTCGGCGCGTGCAGCGTGACGACCGCGTCCTGCAGGAACGGCTGCAGCCCCGCGGCCGGGGATGTGGGTGCCGTGACCGGGCCGTCGGTGTCCTGGGTCTTGACAGTGGCGTCCAAGGAAGTAGAACCTCTCAGTGTTTTAGCGTTCCAAAAAAGCTAAGTGACTCTTCAGGGTCATGGCAATGGGTTTTGGAACGCTAAAACGAAGTCCTCACGTCCTCGTCCTGTCGGAGAGCCGCATGCCCCGCTCCAGCAACACCCCCTCGGCCAAGGGCGGCCCGGTGACCCTCGCGATGGTCGCCCGGCGGGCCGGCGTCTCGTCGCAGACCGTGTCGAACGCCCTCAACTCGCCCGGCATGCTGCGGCCCGAGACCCTGGAGCGGGTCCGCCGCGTGATCGACGAGATGGGCTACCGGCCCAGCCGCGCCGCACAGACACTGCGCAGCGGATCCAGCAAGCTGATCGGCTACGGCATCCAGCCCACCCCGCCCGGCACCGCGGGCGCGGTCATGGACCGGTTCCTGCACGCGCTGTCCGACGCGGCCGACGAGGCCGGCTACCGGATCCTGCTGTTCGCCTCCCCGACCGGCGGCCCGAGCCTGGAGGGCTACGAGGAACTGCTGGCCCAGCACGAGGTCGACGGCTTCGTGCTCAGCGGCACCGAGCGGGGTGACCCGCGACAGGCGTGGCTGGCCCAACGGGGCGTGCCGTTCGTCGGGTTCGGCCGGATGTGGTCCGGGCGGCCCGTCGGGGACTGGGTCGACGTCGACGGCGCCTCGGGCACGGACGCCGCGGTCGAGCACCTGGTCGCCCTCGGGCACCGGAAGATCGCCTTCCTGGGCTGGGGACGCGGTACCTCCGGGGCCGGCGACGACCGCGCCGAGGGATGGTCGCGGGCCATGCGCCGGCACGGACTGCCGACCCGCGGGCGCCGCGCGCAGAGCGTGAACGAGATCGACGCGGCCCGGGCCGCCGTGAAACCGCTCCTGGACGGGGGCCCGACCGCGGTGGTGGCGGCGAGCGACATGCTGGCGCTCGGCTGCTACCAGACACTGCGCGAACGCGGCGCCGTACCCGGCCGTGACATGGCTGTCGTCGGCTTCGACGACTCGCCGACCGCCGAGATCCTCTCGCCCGCGCTGACCTCCGTCGCCCAGCCGCTGGAGGACGTCGGCCGGGAGTGCGTACGGCTGCTGCTGGCGCGCATCGCCGCTCCCGAGGCACCGCCCGAGCGGCTCCTGCTGGAGCCGTCCCTGATCGTGCGCGACAGCGCCACGGCCGCTCCGCCGGCCGGCGCGTAGAGCCGGTGCGCAGACCAGGTCCGTAGGGCCGGGTCGGTAAAGGCCGGCGCGCAGAACCCGTCCGGCGGGCCGTGCCGTTCCGCCGCCCGGCCGGTGCCACCTTCCGAAACGTTTCTTCTCCTCCACCCCCACACCCCTGGCCCACGCCTTCGTGCGCCAGGGAGGAGCCGCAGGTACCACCCCGTAACCCTCGGAGGAAGCAATGCCCAACCGTTCGGCCGTCGCGGCCCTCGCCACCTGTGCGGCGCTGCTGGCCGCCACAGGCTGCTCGTCGAGCTTCGACAGCGACAAGAAGACCGCGCAGGACACCAGCTCCCGGCAGCACCTCACGGTGCTCATAGCCTCCTCGGGGGACGCGGAGACCAAGGCCGTGAAGGAGGCGGCGGCCGCGTATGCCGAGCAGTCCGGCAACACGGTCACCGTGGACGTCGCCAAGGACATCAACCAGCAGCTCGCCCAGTCCTTCGCCGGGCACAAGCCGCCGGACGCCTTCTACGTCGACTCCAGCCAGTTCGCCAACTACGCCCAGGGCGGCTCCCTCTACCCCTACGGCGACCAGATCGAGGACGCCGACGACTTCTCCGCCCAGCTGCGCGCCTCCTTCACCCGGGACGGGAAGCTGGTGTGCCTGCCCAAGGACACCTCCACCCTGGCCCTGGCCGTCAACGCGGACCTGTGGAAGAAGGCCGGGCTGACCGCGCGGGACTACCCGACCACCTGGGCCCAGCTGAAGACCGTCGCCGCCAGGCTGACCAAGGGCGACGTCACCGGGCTGGTCGTCAACGGCGAGTACGCGCGCCTCGGGGCCTTCATGAGAGAGGCCGGCGGCTGGATCACCGACAGCGCCCAGAGCAAAATGACCGCCGACAGCACGCAGAACACCGAGGCCCTGGAGTACGTGCGGTCGCTGCTGAAGGCCGGCTCCCTCAAGTACGCCAACCAGGTCGACACCAACTGGGGCGGCGAGGCCCTCGGCAAGGGCAAGGCCGCCATGACGATCGAGGGCAACTGGCTCACCGGCGGCATGAAGGCCGACTACCCGGACGTGAAGTACACCGTGGTCCCGCTGCCCGCCGGACCGGCCGGCCAGGGCACCCTCGCCTTCAGCCAGTGCTGGGGCGTCGCCCAGGACAGCGCCCACCGCGAGGCGGCCGTCGACCTGGTCAAGTACCTCACCACCGGCACGCAGATGCTGAAGAACGCGGACGCCTTCGGCGTGATGCCCTCCCGCACCAGCGCCCTCGCCGAGTACGCGAAGAAGTACCCGTCCGCCAAGGCCTGGGCCGACGCCACCGGTTACGCGCAGGGCCCGGTGACCGTCGCCGGATTCGACAAGGTGCTCACCCAGTTCAACACCGACCTCGCCGCACTGGCCACCGGCGACCCGAAGAAGATCCTCGCCGACCTGCAGAGCAACGGCGAACAGGCCCTCACGAAGGGCGACTGAGCCGCCATGTTCCCCCGCACCTCACCGACCCCCCGCCCGGCCGCGCGCTCCCGCGCGGGCGGGGGTCCCCGAACGGCCGTCCCGCCGGGCGAACCTGACACGCCCGGCGGGGCGGCCCCGGCCGCGGCGCCCCGCACCCCGCACGCCCCGCGCGTGGGGCGCCGCGCCGAAGGAGCCTGGGGCTGGCTCTTCGTCAGCCCCATGGTGATCATCCTCGGGCTGTTCCTGGTGCTGCCGACCCTGATGGCGCTGTGGGTGAGCCTGCTGCACTGGGACGGCCAGTCCAACCCCTTCGGCGGCCAGGCGGACTTCGTCGGACTCGACAACTACCGCGCCCTGCTCACCCGCCCCGGCCTCGACCGCACCCTCTTCGCCACCTCCTTGCGCAACAACCTCTACTACGTCCTGCTGACCGTGCCGCTGCAGACGGTCCTCGCGCTGACCCTGGCGCTCATCGTCAACCAGCGGATGCTGCGCGGCCGCGGCGCCCTGCGCACCGCGTTCTTCTTCCCCTCGGTCACCAGCTCGATCGCGGTCTCCACGGTCTTCCTCTTCCTGTTCCAGGGCAGCGGCGCCGTCAACACCGCGCTCTCCTGGATCGGGGTCAAGGGCCCGAACTGGTTCAACGACTCCCGGGGCGTGCTCTCCCTCGTCCTCGGCGGCCTCGGTGTCGTCGACACGAACCACCCCACGGGCGCCCTCGCCGACCACTCCTTCATGGGGCTGTCCTGGTTCGAGTGGCTGTCCGGACCGTCCGTCGCGATGTGCACGATCATCCTGCTCGCCGTGTGGACCACCTCCGGCACCTTCATGCTGATCTTTCTCGCCGCCCTCCAGGACATCCCGCGCGAGCTGGAGGAAGCCGCCGCCATCGAGGGCGTCAGCCGCTTCCAGATGCTCCGTCATGTGACCCTGCCCGCGCTGCGGCCGGTGCTCTTCCTCGTCCTCACCCTCGGCCTGATCGGCACCTGGCAGGTCTTCGACCAGGTCTACGTCATGAGCCAGGGTGCCCCCGGCAACACCACCCTCACCCCGGCCTTCCTCTCCTACTCCTCCGCCTTCGGCGACGCCGACTTCGGGCAGGGCGCGGCCATCGCCTTCATCCTGCTCACGCTGATCCTGACCATGACCGCCGTACAACGCTTCCTCTTCCGGGAGCGCGGCCCCCGCACCCGGAGGACCCGATGAGCGCCGACACCCAGGCCGCCGCCCGGGCGCAGGGGCGCCCCGTGCTCGGCCGTTTCGCCCTGCCGCTGCGCGTCCTCGGCTACACGGCCGTGGCCGCGCTCGGCCTCCTGTACCTCGTGCCGTTCCTGATCCAGCTGGTCACCGGCTTCAAAACCGACCCGGACGCGGCCGCCCACCCCCTCGGCCTGCTCCCCACCACCCCCACGACAGCCGCCTACCAACGCCTGTTCGGCCTCGGCCGGGCGGACGACGGCGTCCCCTTCCTGCGCTGGCTCGGCAACTCCGCCTTCGTCGCCGTCGTGGTCACCGCCGGACGCGTCCTGTTCGACTCGATGGCCGGCTACGCGCTGGCCCGGCTCCGCTTCCCCGGCCGCACCCTGCTGTTCGGCTTCGTCCTCGCCGTGCTGGCGGTGCCGAACGTGGCGCTGCTGATCCCGCGCTTCCTGGTGCTCAACACCTTCGGGCTCTTCGACACCTACACCGGCATGATCCTGCCGCTCATGGTGGACGCGGCCGGCATCTTCATCATGAAACAGTTCTTCGAGTCCATCCCCCGGGAAGTGGAGGAGGCCGCACGCGTCGACGGCGCCGGCGTCCTGCGCACCTTCTGGTCCGTCGTCCTGCCCATGGCCCGGCCCGCCCTGCTCACCCTGACCATCCTGTCCTTCCAGGGCTCGTGGAACGAGTTCACCCACTTCCTCGTGGCCACCCAGTCGAGCCAGTACGAAACCCTCACCACGGGCCTCGCCCGCCTCGTCTCCGGCGGCCTCGGCGGCGGCACCCAGTACCCCCTCAAACTGGCGGCGGCCCTGCTGGCGACCCTCCCCGTCGCCGCACTCTTCTTCTGCTTCCAGCGCTACTTCGTCCAGGGCGCCAACGCCGGGGCCGTCAAGGAGTAGCCCGGCACGCCCGCGCACACATCCAGGCCCAACTGCGCGGCTTCATCGGGCAATTGACGCGATGGTCGGGGACTGCTTCACTGGTCCGGTGGCTCAGCCACTGGACCAGTGAAGCAGCCGAACCACTCACCGAAGCCTGGGAGATCCTCCGTGGCCGTCGAGAGCATTCCGCGCCGAACCGTGGTCGACCTTCTGGAAGCACGCCTGCGTGACGACATCCTGAGCGGCACGCACGAACCCGGATCCCTGCTGCCCCCCGAGCGGGAACTGGCCGCCGGGTACGGGGTCACCCGCACGACGTTGAAGCACGCGCTGACCCGGCTGGAGCAGGCGGGACTGCTCAGCACCCGGCACGGCATCGGCACCCGCATCCTGGACTACCTGCGGGTCGGCGGCGCCGACCTGCTCCCGATGCTGGCCGCACAGGACCCCACGTGGCTGCGGGAGGTCTTCGAGGTACGGCGCCAGATCGGCACCCTGATCGCCGGCCGCGCGGCCGACCGGCGCACGCAACGCCAGGCCCGACGGCTGGAACACCTGCTGCGCCAGGTCGCGGACGGCCCGGACGCGGACGCCGTCCAGCTCGCCGACGTGGAAGTGCATCGCGAACTGGCGCGGGCCACCGGGAACCGGGTCTATCTGCTCCTCACGAACACGCTGTTCAACGCCTACCTTCCGGTACGGGCCGCACTGCGCGCGCCGTTCGAGGACGCGGCGCACGCGGCGGACCGGCTCGCGCCGGTGGTACGCGCCGTCGTCGACAAGGACGCCGAGGCGGCGCGGCGCGCGGCGGAGACGTACCTGGCCGGCACCGAGAAGATCATGCTCGGTTCGCTGGGCCGTCCGCGCGGGCGGCGGGCCGCCGACAGCTCCCGGTAGCGGGGCTTCCCGGCACCCTCGACCCGATTCCTTTCTTGTCATGGCTATGTCAATCCTCAGTGTCGAACACAAGGAGCATGGTGAGCAGATCCAGGAAGAGACGCGGCCTCCTCATCGGCGTGATGCTGTCGGCGGTCGTCGGCGGCACCGTCCAGCCCGCGATCGCCGCGCCCGTACGGGACGCGGGGGACCGGGCCACACCGTTCGGGCGGTCCCCGGTGCGGTCGGCCGAGCAGGAGATCGCGCGGGCGCTGTCCGCCTCGCTGGCCGACCCGGGGTGGCGCGAGCAGGTCCGCGCCGCCGCGCTCGGCACCGAGGACGTCGACCTCCAGGCGCTGACGGGCAGCACCGCCGCCGCGCAGGGCAGGAACCTGTTCGCCTCCGTCTCGGCCGCGGACCGCCGTATCGCGGGCCTCAAGGGCCTGCCCGCCTCGACCGGATCGCTGCTGCGCGTACGGCTGGCCGCCCCGTCCATGCGGTTGCACCTGAACGCCGACGTCACCCCCTGGATCGCCGTCGCCGCGGCCGACGACGACGCCGGCAGCATCACGGCGTACGACCGTCAGGGCCGCGCCCACTCCGTCGACACCGCCCGTGTCCCCGACCGCCCGCTGTACATCCTGGACATCGACGTCAGCAAGGCGCACCGGGCCGGTCTGAAGGTGCTGCGGAAGACCTTCGCCGACAAGGGGCTGACCCCGCTTGTGAACTCTGCGAGTGGCGCGGGCTGGTGGGCGACCAAGGTCACGGCCGTCGAGGTCAACGACGACCAGGAGCCCTGGTTCAAGGGCGCCGCCGAGATGTTCTCCCTGGTGACCGGCTTCGGCCAGGACGGCACGGCGCGCGTCGACTCGGTGGACATGCCCTACCTGGACTACGACGGGACCGTCTACTACCCGAACCAGATCCTGGTCAACTGGTCGAACTACAAGTACAACCTGGCCGACGTCGTCATGATGGAGGACGACGACGGCACCAACTACCGTGCGCTGGCGCAGGCGATCACCACGGCGCTGCTCACCGTGACCGACCAGGGTGCCTACATCCCGCTGGTGAACGCGGTCCTGAGCGCGATCCCCGACAGCTGGTTCACCGACGACCCCGACTACGTGGAGTCCTGGTACACCCTCGCCCGGAACTCCTCGGGCCGGCTGAACGGGGCCTCGGGCAACGGCTGGATGACCGTCGAGCCCTACTTCGTCGAGGAGTTCTAGACGAGGAGTTCCAGATGCGGGGCGATGTCACGGGGAGCCTTCCGCGGGGCCGGTGCGCTGGTCGTGGGCCAGGGCGTGGGTGACCGCCGCGGTGCTCTCGTACAGGTCCCGGTACTGGGTGAACCGGCGGTCGTGGACTGCCGAGGTGGCGGGGTCCGGCCGGACCACGGATTCGGCCGGATTCCAGACCGTGATGTCCGGCCGGCCGATCAGTCCGGCGGCGAGGAAGGCGGCACCGTAGCTGGCGCCGATCGTCGTGCGGGCGACGATCTGTTCGAGACCGGTGACATCGCTGACGATCTGGGGCCACAGCCCGCCCCGGGTGCCGCCGCCGACCGCGACGATCCGCCGGATGTCGGCACCGGCCGCCAGCATCGTCTCGACGTTGTGCCGGACACCGTGGGCGGTGGCCTCCAGCGCCGCCCGCATCAGATCGCCCCGGGTGTGACCCAGCGTCAGGCCGGCGATCACCCCTCGGGCGTCCGGGTCCAGGACGGGGGTGCGCTCCCCGGCGAAGTACGGCAGCATCACCAGGCCGTTCGCACCCGGAGGCGAGCCGGCCGCCTCGTCGAACAGCGTGCCGGGGTCGACGCCGCCGAAGAGACGGCCCAGCCAGTCGGTAACGGCCCCGGAGGTGGCCATGCCTCCGGCCAGGCAGCGGGTGCCGGGCAGGGCGCCGACCGTGGCCCACATCGAGGGGCTGGTCACCAGCCGGTCGACGGTGTTCACCAGGAACATCGTGGTGCCGTACATCAGCATCAGGTCGCCGACGCCGTGGCCGCCGACGCTGATGGCCTCGCTCCAGGCGTCGATCGTCCCCACGATGACCGGCGTCCCGGCCGGGACGCCCGCGACGGGCGTGTTCACCCGCCCGGCCTCCTCGCCCGGCCAGCGCAGCGGGGGGAGTTCGATGCCGGGGGCGACGCGCTCGGCCCATTCGGGGATCCAGCGCTGCTCGTGGATGTCGAACAGCGGGGTGCACTGGCTGGCGGAATGCAGGTCCAGCGCATAGGCGCCGGTCAGCCGGTGGGCGAGCCAGGAGGCGGGCATGAGGAGGCGGCGGGCGCGGGCCCACGCCTCGGGCTCCCGCTCGCGGATCCAGGCGAGTTTCGGCCCGACGGCCTGCGACGACAGGGCCGACCCGCACCTGCGGAAGATCGTCTCCGGTCCCAACTCCCGGTTCAGCCGCGCGATCTGCCCCTCGGCGCGGGTGTCCACGCCGTACAGCACCGCCGGACGCACCGGATCTCCCGCGTCGTCGACCAGAAGGGTGCACGGGCCCATCCCGCTGACGCCGACGGCCCGGACGGCGATGTCCTCACGGTCGAGCAGTTCGGCCGCGAGCGAGACGAACTCGTCCCACCACACCCGCGCGTCCATCTCCACGTGCCCCGGCCGGGGACGGTCGACCACGTGACCGCGTACGGCCTCGCCCAGGATGCGGCCGGCGGTGTCCACCACCACGCCCTTGGTGCTGGAGGTGCCGACGTCAACTCCGAAGACGACATCGATCATGTGCTGCCTCCTTCGGCGCCGGGTGCGCCACCGTGGGTTGTCGCTCACATCTGTACCGCGGGCGAGGTTGCGGCAGTCGTTGACATGCCCCTGCCCTGTGGCTAGCTTCACCCACAGTTCCCGCTCTGCTCCCCGGACGTCAGCGGCCCGGGGTCCCATCGAAGCGTTCGTATCTCAGGCACCTCGTCTCCATGGTTGGACAACGTTGTCAGTCTTTGGTGATCAAGACATCCGGGCGCGTCGTCCCTCACCCGGGTTCTCGTTCCCGACGCCGGGACAACGTTGTCGGACCTCCACTTCCGAGTAGAGGAGCAAACCCCGTGATCACACGACTGTCGAGACCGCCCGGAACCATGGCGATCGGTCTCCTCGCCGCCGCGGCGCTCGCCGCGGCCGGGCTGTGCACACCCGCCTGGGCGGCCGGGAAGGCCGCGCTCGTCACCTCACCGGCCACGCTGGTCAATCCGTTCATCGGCACGTCGAACCAGGCCGACGACTTCCCGGGCGCCGATGTCCCGTTCGGCATGGTGCAGTGGAGCCCGGACACACCGTCGCGTCCCGACGGCGGGGGCTATGAGTACAACGACTCGTCGATCACCGGTTTCAGCCTGACCCACATCGCCGGACCCGGCTGCGGCGCGGCCGGTGACATACCGGTGCTGCCCACGGTGGGAACCGTGAACACCGGCGCCACGGACGCGTTCTCGCACGCCGCCGAGTCCGCGTCCGCGGGGTCGTACAAGGTCGCGCTGAACACCCAGGTGACCACCGAGCTGACCGCCACGACGCGCAGCGGCATGGCCCGCTTCACCTTCCCCTCGACCAGCCAGGCCAACCTGATCTTCAAGTTGACGGGCAGTCAGAACGGCGCCAGTTCCACGCAGTTCACCAAGTTGTCGAGCACCGAGGTGAGCGGACAGGTGACCAGCGGCCGCTTCTGCGGCGCCGCGAACACCTACACCGTCTACTTCGACATGGTCTTCGACCAGCCGTTCGCCTCGCAGGGCAGCTCGGTCGCCAAGGCGTCGAGCGCCGGCTCCCCGCCGTCGGCCAAGGCGTCGAAGAACGCCGCCGAGAAGTCCAACGCGCCGGTGCTGCACGGCAGGAGCCCCAGCGCCTCCGCCGCCCCGGCTGCCGCCGCCTCGAACGGCTACGTCACCTTCGACACCACGTCCAACCCGGTCGTGCAGGCCAAGGTCGGCATCTCCTACGTCTCGGTCGCGGGCGCCGTCGCCAACCGGACCGCGGAGAACACCGGTTGGGACTTCGACGCGACCCGCACCGCCGCGCAGAACGCGTGGAACAGCGCGCTCGGCAAGGTGCAGATCGCCGGCGGGACGGCCGCCCAGCAGCAGACCTTCTACACCGCGCTCTACCACTCGCTGCTGCACCCGAACGTGATCAGCGACACCAACGGCCAGTACTACGGCTTCGACGGCAGGACGCACACCGTGGACGCCGGCCACAGCGCCGTCTACGCGAACTACTCCGGCTGGGACATCTACCGCTCGCAGGCCCAGCTCGAAGCCCTGGTCGCCCCCCAGGTCGCCTCGGACACCGCGCAGTCGATGGTCGACGACTACACGCAGACCGGGATCTTCCCCAAGTGGTCCGAGAACAACGGCGAGTCGTACGTCATGGTCGGCGACCCGGCGGACGCCATCCTCGCCGACTACTACGCCTTCGGCGCCCGCGACTTCGACACCACGACCGCCCTGGCCGACATGGTCAGGCAGGCGAGCACCGCCAACAACGACCGCCCCGGCCTCGCCTACCTCGACTCACCGGGATACATGCCGCACGACGGCAGCTACGGCTGCTGCAACTTCTACGGCCCGGTGGCCACCACCCTGGAGTACGACACGGCCGACTTCGCGATCTCCGCGCTGGCCGGAGCGCTCGGCGACACCGCGAACCAGAAGACCTACGCCCACCGCGCACAGGACTGGCGCAACGTGCTCAACCCCGCCTCCGGTTTCGTCGAGCCCCGCAATGCCAACGGCTCATGGACCGGCGGCTTCGACCCCACCAGCGGCACCGACATGGTCGAGGCCGACTCGTGGATCTACACCGGGATGGTCCCCTTCGACATCGGCGGCCTGGCGCACGCCAAGGGCGGCAACACCGCGATGAACCACTACCTGGACACCGTGCTGCGCAGCTACACCGGCGCGAACGGCTACGCCTGGGTCGGCAACGAACCGAGCATCGAACTGCCCTGGGAGTACGACTACACGGGCCGGCCCGACAAGACGCAGGGCACCGTCCGGGCGATCCAGGACCAGATCTGGTCGAACACCCCGGGCGGCCTGGCCGACGGCAACGACGACCTCGGCGCGATGAGCGCCTGGTACGTGTGGTCGGCGCTCGGCATGTTCCCCGAGACACCCGGAACCTCCGATCTCGCCCTCGGCTCACCGCTGTTCACCCAGGCCGTGGTCACCCTCCCCTCGGGCAGGACACTCACGGTCAACGGCGACGGCGCCGCCGACAACGCCCCCTACGTCCAGTCCGCGGCGTGGAACGGCACGGCGTGGAACAACGCCTACGCCCCCACGACAGCGATCACGGCCGGCGGCACACTGGACTTCACCCTGGGCACCACCGCCAACACCTCATGGGCGACGGCGGCCACCGCCGCACCGCCCTCGTACGCGGGGGACACCACGGCACCGGCCTCGCCCCGGATCGGTCCGCTCACCTCAGCGGTCTCCTCCACCCTGTGCGCCGACGACGCGTCCTCCGGCACCGCCGACGGCACCCATGTCCAGATCTGGGGCTGCAACAACACCTACGCCCAGGACTGGATCGTCGCCGGCGACGGAACGATCCGCGCCCTCGGCAAATGCCTGGACGCCGACCACAGCGGAACCACCAACGGCACGCTGATCCAGCTGTGGACCTGCAACGGCACCGGCGCCCAGCAGTGGACCGCCGGCGCCAACGGGTCCCTGGTCAACCCCCAGTCGAACCTGTGCCTCGACGACCCCAACTCCTCCACCACCAACGGCACCCAGCTCCAGCTCTACACCTGCAACGGCACGGCGGCCCAGAACTGGAAACTCCCGAGCTGAGCCGTCGGCGGGGGAGCCGACGGGTTCGTCGGTCCTCCGGAGTAGGTCCCGCGCCCCAGGCGCACCGCGTGCCGCCTGGCTAGGGTCGGTCGTCATGGAGACCACGGGAATCGTCCGTCGCCCGGCGGCGGAACGGATACGCGACGCACTGGAGCGGCTCGTCACCGAGCGGGACGTATGGCTGTCGACGGCCCACCCGGATCACGGGCCGCACCAGGTGCCGCTGTGGTTCCTCTGGGACGGGCGGGCGGTGTGGCTGTGCACCGGCGCCACGTCCGTGACGGCGCGGAACATCCGCAAGGAGCCGCGGGTGCGCCTGGCCCTCCCGGACACCTTCGACGTGGTGCTCCTCCAGGGCGAGGCCGAGTGCTTTCCCGACCAGGAGGTCCCCGCGGCCGCGGCGGAGGCCTTCGCCGACAAGTTCGGCTGGGACCCGCGCGCGGAGGAGGGCTCCTTCGTCTACGTACGCGTGCTCCCGAGCACCGTGCGCGCATGGCGCGGCGAGCCGGAGCTGCGCGGGAGAGTCATCATGCGCGACGGAGCCTGGCTGGACTGACGGCCGCGGCGCACCGACGGCACGCGATCTGCGGCCGTTTCCGGCTGTCACCGCGAGCCGGTGGCCACCAGGGTCGCGGTGATGGGTTCGAGTTCGGTGATCAGTTCGTCGAGTTCGGCGGGGGACAGGGCGTCGTAGGGCGCGGTGGCGAGTTCGTCGGTGAGGGTTTCGACGCGTTGTCCGGTCGCGCGGCCGGCATCGGTGAAGTGGCCTTCGGCGTCGACGAGTCCGCGTTCGCGCATGCCGTCCATGACCGCGGCGAGGCGCTCTTTCGGCAGGTGATGGATGCGTCCGAACGACTCCGGCGGGTGGATGCCCTGCCCCAGCGCGGAGAGCACGTGGGCCTCGGTGCCGCCGATCCGCGCGCCGACGAGGGCCGCGATGTGCCCGTCGCCGCGGTGCTCGCGGAGCATGGTGGCGGAATGCCACAGCCGGGCGACCGGGTCGCCCGGCACCGCGAGGGTGCGCATCCCCGCGTACATCACCCGGCCTTCGGTGGGGGCGCTCGTCGCGGCCTTGGTGGTCAGGTCGGCGGCGCGCACCAGGCCCGGGGAGCCGGCCAGTTCGGCGCCGAGGATGCGCCGCAGGGAGGCCGCGCTGCCCCGCTCCCGCGCGGCGACGGAGGCCTCGGGCGGGATCGTCTCCCAGGCGCTGGGAATGTGCCGTGCGGCTTCCCCGTCGGCGAAGTTGTAGAAGGCCGCGTGCACGACCTGCGCCGGTACCCGCCCCAGCGGCGCGGCACGGCTGGCGAAGTAGCCGTCCCAGTAGGTGCGGTGGCCGAGCGCGGCCAGTTCCTCGTTGCACTCGTCGGCGAAGAACGTGACCAGGCAGATCGGCTCCAGGAGCTCGAACATGCGACGGGCGATGTGAGGCGTCGAGTGCGAGCGTGTCTTGTCCATCGGCTTCTCCCTTGGTCCGGTGTGCCGACTCGGACCGTCCGGCACACCGAAACTCATCGGCGGCCGAAAGTGGCTCAACGACGTGAGAACAGCCGGAGCATGGCGAGGCCGGGCGCCTGATCGGGGTTTGTCGGTCAGGCGCCCGGCGGCGAGTGGACGGGTGGGGGCTACTTCTTGGTGACGGTCGCCACCCAGCTGATGAAGTTGGTCGTCGAGTCGCCGGTGCGCTCGGCCTGGGTGTGGCCCTGGGCCCAGACGGTGGCGAAGTCGACGTCGCGGATGCCGTAGTTCCGCAGGGCCAGCGCGATGTTGATCTCGGTGGTGTTGGCGGTGTCGCCCTGCATGATGCCGGTGCGGATGCGCCAGTGGCGCGCCGGCCGCGAGCGGCGGTAACCGTCGAAGGCGGGCGAGAGGAAGTACAGGGGGTTGTACGCGTCGGCCCGCCAGGCCATGTCCTTGCCGACGCTGTCCTTCTTGGCGAAGTCGCTGTCGTACGCCGAGGAGCCGTAGCCGGAGTCCCAGTCGGAGTACGTGGCGTACGTCGACTCGTTCGCCTTGATGACGTCACGGGTGAGCGGCGCGAAGTGCGCCGGGGCGTTCAGCCCCATGGCGAAGACGCCGTTCTCGGTCTGCCCGCGGGAGTACCCGTCGAACGCGCCGACCGGCTTGTTCGCGTTCTTCTGGCTCTTGGCGAAGCCCGCCAGACCGGACACCGTGGCGGTGTTGGTCGTGGCGTCGTAGGTGACCCAGGTGCTGTCGGTGTTGAGGTAGGCGATGTAGTCGTCGACCGTCTGGTACGTGGTGGAGGACCCCGTCTGGCCCGATCCGGGCGGGCCGCCCATCGTGGTGATGGTGTACGGGAAGGTGTTGTCGGACAGGAAGTTGTTCAGCGAGGTGGTGATCACCTCGATCAGGTGGTCGTAGTAACCGCCGGCCAGGTGGATGCCGTCGTCGGACCCGGTCAGCTCCAGGCGCCTGCCGTGCTCGTCGCGCAGCCCCAGCCGGTTGACGTACTTGGGCCAGGCCTTCGCGAGGTCCGTGGAGTAGGCACTGGTCCAGGTGCCGGACGCGCGCGTGCCGGTCGAGGCGAACTGGCCCATGTTCCACTCGTAGGACAGGTTGGCCTCGTGCAGGCTGGTGATCGGGCACCACGCCATGACGCCGGCGACCGCGTCGCTGAGGGGGCGGCCCTCGGCGTCCTCCATCGCCGCGCCGATCGTGCGCAGGTAGGGGTGGTACAGGGGGCTGTCGCCGGACGCGCCCGCCACGGTGTCCTGGGCGCCGCCGCCGCTCATGCCGAACAGGACGATGTCGTCCGTGCTTCCGGGCAGCACGCTCCGGTTGTACCGGAGGAAGCGGACCGCGGCCTTGAGGTCGGTCACACCCCAGGGTGCCGCGTCGGAGCGGGTGCTGGTCGAGGTGTCCCGGCCGCGCAGGCCCGGCCACACGTAGATGTGCCCGGCCTGCAGATACTGCGACACGCTGCTGTAGTTGTACGACGTGGCGGGCTTCTGCGCGGCGTAGCCGGGGGTGTTGACGGGGATCACGATCGGTGCCGTGCGTCCCGAGTACTCGCCGACGGTGCCCTTCGGGTCGACCGTCGCGGTGTACGTGGTCCCGTCACTGTTCGCCGTGGCCCTCAGGTACGCGCCCGGCACGTAGATCGACAGGCTCTCGATGTCCGTCGCGGCCGGGGCGGTGACGTACACCTTCCCGATCTGGTAGTACACGTCGTTGGTCGCGTCGTACGACCAGGCGGTGGAATCGAACTCCAGCGAGTACGCCGAGGACGCGCTCGACGAACTGCTCGACGACGCGGTGTCGGCGAAGGCCGCGCCTGCCGTGCCCTCGGCGATGCCGAACGCGGCTATGGCCGCGGCGCCTCGGACAACGGTTCTGCGGTTGATGTCCACCCGTGGACCTCCTTGTGGGGCGGGTTGCGTGGATCACAGCCGTGCCCGCGCACCGCCCGGGCGGTGCCGGGGGCAGGTCCGGCTGTGCGGCTCGTCCGAGTCCCCGACTGTAGGCAAGGCGCCCGATGATTGTTAACAATTTGGATGATAATTTTGTTAGAAGCCCGCCCCGCCCTGGCGTCAGCCGGTCATGTCGACCTCCTGAGCCGTGGGATGTGCCGCCCGCGCGGGCGGTTCGGGGTACGGGATCTTCTGGGCGAGCTTGTCGCCCTCGACGTCCAGGTCGGGCAGCAGCCGATCGAGCGGGCCGGGGATCCACCAGGCCCTCTCTCCGGCGAGGGCCATCGTGGCCGGGATGAAGGTCATGCGGATGACGAAGGCGTCGATGAGGATGCCCGCGGCCAGGGCGAATCCGGCCTGCTTGATCATGGGCTGGGCGTTGAAGACGAACCCGGCGAAGACCGAGACCATGATGGTGGCCGCGGCGACGACCACGGTTCCGGCCCGCGCGAAGCCGGTGACGGTGGCGTCGGACGGCGTGGCCCCGTGGAGGTGTGCCTCGCGCATCGAGGTGACCAGGAACATCTGGTAGTCCATGGCGAGCCCGTACAGAACGCCGGTCACGATGATCGGCAGCAGGCTGACGACGGGTGCGGTGGCGTCCAGTCCGATCAGGCTCTGCAGCCGGCCCCACTGGAAGACGGCCGTGGTGAGGCCGAAGGTGGCGCCGATGGTCAGCAGGAAGCCGAGCGTGGCCGTCACGGGGACCAGGAGGGAGCGGAAGACCAGGAGCAGGACGATCAGGGAGAGCCCCAGGACGGTCGCCACGTAGAGGGGCAGGACGTCGGCCAGCCGGTCGGAGACGTCGATCGCGAGCGCGGTGAAGCCGGTGATGCCCAGAACCGTCCCGGTGCTCTCGCCGATCCGGGCGCTCTTGTCCCGTACGGCCGTGACGAGGGCCTTGGTCGCTTCGTCGTTCGGACCGCTGCGCGGGACGAGCGTGAGGACGGCCGTGGTGCCGGAGCCGTTCATCCCGGCGAGTGACACCGAGGTCGCGCCGTCGGTGTCGAGCAGCGCGGAGGTGATCGTGGCGAGCGTGCCCGGAGACAGCGGGCGCCCCTCGGCGGAGGAGTCGACGGCGATCATGAGCGGGCCGTTGTAGCCGGGGCCGAACGCGTCACTGACGAGCTCGTAGCTCTGGCGCTGGGCGGTGCCGGTGTTGTAGCTGGCCCCGGAGGGCAGCCCCATCCTCATGTCGGCGGCGGGGACCGCCAGGACCGCGGGGACGAGGAACGCCGCCGCCAGCGCCGGCCACCGGTGGCGGACCAGACGTGCTCCCCAGCGGGCCGTCCGGGTCCGACGGCCGGCGTCGGCTGCTTCCTCGGACGATCGCCGCTGTGCCCGGCGTCGTACCCGGGAGGGGCAGATACGTCCCTTGACCAGCCCCAACAGCGCCGGGAGCAGGGTCAGGACCAACAGGACGGCGACCGCGATGGTGGCGGCCGCGACGATCGCCATCGTGCTGAGCAGGGTGATCCCGACCACCAGAAGTCCGGCGAGGGCGATGATGACGGTGCTGCCGGCGAAGAACACCGCGCTGCCCGCGGTGCCGATGGCGCGGCCGGTCGCTTCGTGCGGATCCAGGCCGTGTTCGAGGATGAGCCTGCGCTCCCGGCTGATGATGAACAGGGCGTAGTCGATGCCGACGGCCAGTCCCAGCATCAGTGCGAGGACCGCGGCGAGCGAGTGGATCTCGAAGACGGTGGAGAGGGTGAAGGCGCCGCCGACGCCCACCACGACCCCGATCAGGGCTATGACCAGGGGCAGGCCCGCCGCGGCGATCGACCCGAGGGTGATGAGCAGGACGACGGCGGCGACGCCGACGCCGACGATCTCTCCGGCCCCGATGATCTCCGGGATCTCCATCATCGAAGCCGACGGCAGGACCCGCAGACCACCGCGCGCGGCCTGTCGCTCGGCGGCCGCGACGGTGCTGTCGATGGTCCCGGAGGGCAGTTCGTAGGTCTGTTCGTCGAACTGGAACTGCATCAGGGCCGTCCTTCCGTCCGCGGAGACGGCGACTCCGGGCACTGCCCGACCCTGCACGGTCAGAGGTGCGGGGGTCTTGCCGGACGCCGGCCCACCCGCCGCCCCGGCCACTGCCCGCTGGGCCCGCAGGAGAGGGCTTTTCGCGCCCTTGGCCGCCTCCGCCGCGAGAGCCTTCCGGACGTCGATCACATGGTCATGGCGGTAGACGGCGTCCACGGCCGCCAGGAGGGCGGCCTGGGCGCGGCGGTCGTCGATCCGGGCGCCGTCGGTGGACTCGAAGACCAGCATTCCCTGGCCCCCGGACGCTTCCGGCAGGGACCTGGCCAGATCGTCGATGACCTTCTGGGCCGGGGTGCCGTCGATGCGTACGTCGTTGCTCAGTCGGACCGGGCTGGTCGCGAGCACCCCCAGGACCACGGCGAGCACCGTCAGCCAGCCCCCGACGAAGTACCAGGGCCTGCCGTAGGCGAGCCTTCCCAGCCGGTATAGCAGCACGGACATGCGTCTCTCCCATCCACACGTCTCCCGGACGGCCTCGGTGAAGCCGCGGAGTGTGTTGAGAGGGTACTATCAAAGCGATAGGTAACTATCAAAGCGAGGGGGTGCTACCGACGGACGCGGAGGCGGATAGCCTTCGGTCAGGGCAGGAAGGAGCCGTAGATGCGAGCAACAGAAGGCCGCGCTCCGAGGCGCAGGGTCGACGCTCGCTCCACCGCGGAGCGCATCACCGTCGCCGGGCGGGTCGTCCTCGGTGCGGGCGAGGGGTCACTGGAGCAGATCGCGGCCGAGGCCGGGGTGGGCATCGCCACGCTCTACCGGCACTTTCCCAACCGGGAGGCGATCGTTCGCGCCGTCCTGGAGGACATCCTCGAAACCGATCTCCTTCCGCTCATCGAGCGCGCCGCCGACTCCCCGCATCCCCGGCAGTCCCTCCATGGCGTCGCCACCCGCCTGCTCGACCTGATCGCCGAGGAGAAAGGGCTGGTCACCTTCGCCAGCAACTTCGCCGACGTGGCGGTGGACATCCTCCAGCGCTTCAGCGAGTCGTTGCACCCCCTGCTCCTGCGCGCGCAGGAGCAGGGTGAGGTCCGCCGCGACCTCACCCAGGACGACATCCCGCGCTTCCTCGTCATGGCGGTCGCCGGGCTCGCGATCCCCGGCTCCACGCCCGCGCTGCGGGCCCGCTTCACCGCCCTGCTCTTCGACTCCCTCAATCCCGCCAACGCGACCACGCTCCCTCCGGTGGTTCCCGAGGAGGGCGACCTGCGCACCGCGGTCGGCAACATCGCCCGCACCTGACCGGACGCGGCGTGAACCGGTCGGCGAGGCGTCAGTGCCCGGGTTCAGAGGCTGCCGAGCAGGTGCAGGCGCTCGGCGCTGGGTGAGCCCTGGTCGGCGTGGTAGACGACGAGGAGTTGCTGTGCCTCCGGCCTGAGGAACTTCTCGTAGCGCAGCTCCAGCCGCCCGACCACGGGATGGTCGAACCGCGTGTAGCCGGCGGCGCGGCGGCGCACCTCCCGTCTGGCCCACAGCGTGCGGAAGCGTTCGCTGGCGACCGTCAACTCGCCGATCGTCTCCAGGAGTTCGGGATCGGCGTCGTCGATGCCGAGGGTCGAGCGAAGTCCGGAGACGGCCTTGGCGGTCACGTCGTCCCACTCGGGATAGAGGCCGCGCATCTCGGGTTCGAGGAACACGGCCCGCAGGGGGTTGCTCCCCACGGCGAAGAACGGACACAGGGCCACGGCCAGGCGGTTGGCGGCGACGACGCGGCCGGCTGTCCCCTGGGCGTAGGCGGGCGTGAGGGGCCAGCCGTCGAGCAGGGGCTGGAGGTCGGGCTGGCCCGCCGGGGAGCGGGGACGGCGGCGCCGGGCCGGGGGCGTGGGATGGGCGAGGCGGTGCAGGTAGGCGACGGCGTCGTCGTCGAGTTGCAGCGCCGCGGCCAGGCTTTCGAGGATCTGGTCGGAGGGATGCTGGTTGCGGCCCTGCTCCAGCCGCAGGTAGTACTCGGGGCTGATGCCTGCGAGGTGGGCCACCTCCTCCCGGCGCAGCCCCGGGACACGGCGGCGCTCGCCGGCGGGCAGGCCGGCCTCCTGGGGGCTGAGCCGCTCCCGCCGGGCCCGCAGGAAGTCACCGAGGGTGTCCGCCACGTCGTTCACCCCTCGACGTTAGTCGGCGAGCAGGCCGAGCCGCACCAGACTGTGTGCACTCGCGACCACACTCTCCTCGTTCGAGCGCGGTGCCCAGCCCAGCTGCGCACGGGCCTTGGCGTTGTCGGCCCGGCGGACCACGCCCAGCTGCGGCACCGTCTCGCGCAGCTGCGGGCTGACGGTGGACAGCAGCCGCAGCAGCCAGGCGGGGGCCGACCGGGTGGGGGCCTTCGCAGCCGCTTCGCCCAGCTCGGAGCGGAGGGCTAGCGCGATCTGCCCGAAGGAGACCGGCTCGCCTGCCAGCGCCAGGTACCGCTGCCCGGCGGCAGCCGGCGAGGTCATCGCCTTGATGTGCAGATCGGCGACGTCCCGGACGTCGACGGTGTTGGTCCAGATCGGCGGCGCGGCGCGCATGGCACCGGTGAGCATCGCGTGGATGACGCGGATCGAACTGGAGTAGTCGGAGCCGAGTACCGGACCGAAGATCCCGACCGGGTTGACCGTGGTGAGTTCCAGACCGTTGCCCTCGGCGGCGACGAAATCCCACGCCGCGCGCTCGGCGACAGCCTTCGACTTGACGTACGGGGTCACGCCGGGCCCGTCCGGGTTCGTCCAGTCGGCTTCCGTGAAGACGCGGTCCGTCGGGCCGTGGCCGTAGCCGACCGCGGCGAACGAGGACGTCAGGACCACCCGCCTGACGTCGGCGTCCCGCGCGGCCCGCAGCACCCGCAGCGTGCCGTCGCGGGCCGGGACGATCAGTTCGTTCTCGTCCTTCGGACGGGAGCCGGGGAACGGCGAGGCGATGTGCAGAACATAGTCGGCCCCCGCCGCGGCCCGGTCCCAGCCGGCGTCGGAGGCCAGGTCCGCCTCGACGTAGGAGACCCCCTCCCACCCCGGCGCCTCGGCCACGGAGAGCATCCTCTCGACGTCAGGCTGCCGCTTCGACGAGCGCAGCGTGGTCGTGACCTTGTGTCCCGACGCCAGGAGCCGCGCGATCGTGTGGGAGCCCAGGAAGCCGGTCCCACCAGTAACGAGTACATGTGCCATGACCGCAGGATCACCCTGCGCGACCGCCCGGTTCCAGATCCCGCCGTTACTGGTACCCGCAGGGACAGGCATGACGGCCAAGGCCGTGGACGAGCTCGCCGTCGACCCGTCGTACGACACCGTCCTGGCCGGTCACGGTCTGCCCGCCGGTCCCGAGGTCCTCGGCGACGACGGTGCGGCGTACGAACGGGTTTACGGGCCGCCGCTCGACGCCGAGCCTGCCGTTCCGGTACGCGGCGGCGTACCGTCGCCGGCTCCCGCGGCTGGTGGTCATGGTGCGTGTGCCCCCTGACAGTTGTCGTCGCGCGGCCCGACGATCAATCGTGCGCGGGGATCACGAAGGTGGTGTCAGGGCAGTCTGTCCATGCGGGGGGCCGGACGGGCGCGGCAGCGCGGGCCGGGGCTGTTCCCGGCCCGCGCTGTGTGGATGGGCGTCAGCCGAGCAGCTTGCTCGCGAGGGTTGCGGCGTTGTACGAGCCCCAGCCGGTGGTGAAGTCCCAGCCGGTGGCCGCGGAGTAGGCGCCGTTGCTGCCACTGGTGATGTCGTGGAAGCCGGTGCCCGAGGCCGTGTAGAGGGCGGGGTCGGCGAAGCCGAGGTTGGCCTTGCCGGCCGCCGCGGCCTGCTGGTTGTAGAGGGCCGCGAACGCCGCCCACTCGGGCGCGGCGGCGCTGGTGCCGCCCACCGAGGACCATGAGCCCTGCGAGTAGATGGAGACGCCGGGGCTGGGGTTGGCGTGCGCCGAGACGTCCGGGACCTGGCGGTAGCCGCCGCCGGTGCTCTTCTGGACCGCGGTCTGCCAGCTCGGGATCTTGAAGACGGAGGACTTGCCGCCACCGCCGCCGGACCAGGCCACCTCCTTGCTGAAGGCGTTCGCGGAGGTGACGGTCAGCTTGGTGCCGCCGACGCCGGTCACGTACGGGTCGCTGGCCGGGTAGTCGACGGAGGTGCCGCCGTCGCCCGCGTCGTCGGAGCCGTCGTCGCCGGACGCCGCGTAGAAGCCGAGGCCCTGGGCCGCGCCCGCCTTGAAGACGGCGTCCACCGCGTTGATGTTGGAGGTGGTGCGGGCGCTCTCGGCGGCACCCCAGCTGATCGAGGTCGTCGGGATGCCGCTGTCGACGATGGCCTGGTAGGTGTCGACCTCGCCGGCGTCGGAGTTCGGGCCCTCGAAGACGGTCACGTTCGCCTTCGGGGCGATCGCGTGCAGGACCTCGATGTCCAGCTCCACCTCGACCTGGCCGTCACCGAGCGAGCCGGAACCGCCGTCGACCTTCTGCACGGTCGGGGTGGGCGAGCCCAGGCTGTAGTTGGTGTCGTACTTGGTGATGTTCGACTGCTGGAATCCGTCGAACTCCAGCAGCGCGATCTTCTGGCCGCTGCCGGTGTACGTGCCGGAGACGTTGTAACCGCCCTTGAGCTGGGCCGGGGTGTAGCCGCCGCCGGGGCCGTTGTGCGGGGAGACGGTCCGGGAGACGGCCTGGTGGTGCAGCTGGACCCGGTTGTTGAGGCCGGCCACGTCGCTGACCAGGGAGGCGAGGGCGGCCGGCAGCGTCGGCGCGCTGTCGTTGGCGTAGAAGGAGCGGCCCGACGCGGTGTCCTTCCAGGTCGACAGCTTGGTGCCGAAGGCCTTCTCCAGCTGTGCGGCGGTACCGCCGGCGTCGATCAGCAGGTTGCCCGAGTGGACCTTGCCGACGGTGAGGCCCTGCGCGCGCAGGTAGTCCTTGAGCCGCTTCACCTCCGCGTCGGTCCGGCCGAACCGTGCCGCGAACTGGCTCTTCGTCAGGTAGTGGCCGTAGGAGGCCGAGTGCGGGTCGCTCACCTTCGCGACGAAGGTGTCGAGTGCCGAACCGCCCCTGGGGGTGAGGCTGATCGCCACCGCTATGCGCTTGCCGGCCGCGACCTTGCCGGTGCGGGCCGCGGACTGCTTCAGGCTGGGCAGGACGTCTCCGGCGATCGCGGCGCGCGCGGTGTGCGGGGCGTCGGACGCATAGGCGGCGGGCACGGCCGCCGTGATCAGGGCCGGCACGGCGACCAGGCCGAGCAGCTTCAGGCGTGACTTCACTGAGGTCCTCCGGACCGTGGGGGGTGGGGAGTTGTCCCGGAAACGGGACGGCTTCACCGTAGGAACTCCGGCCCCACCCCCATAAGCGGGGGAACCCTTGCGTCACGTGTTAACGGCTGATGACTCGTCAACGCCGTATGTCGAGAGCGCGACGGCTCTGCGTACGGCCGGCCGGAGCGACGGCCACCGCCTGCTCCGGTGCCTTGCCCTGGCCGTCGTCGCCGGAGTCGACGGCCGCCCCGGAGGCGATGACGGCGACCGCCATCGCGTGCGCGAGCGCGGTGCGGGAGCGGACGCCGATCTTGCGGTAGACCCGCGACAGGGTGCCCTCCACCGTCTTCACGCTGATGAACAGCTCGGCCGCGACCTCCCGGTTGGTGGCCCCGCCGCCGACCAGCTCGGCGATCCTGGCCTCGGCCGGGGTGAGTTCGGGCCCCGCCTCGCCGCTGCCGGCGTCGAGCCGGGCGAGTTCGTCCCGCGCCCGCGCCGCCAGGGGAGCGGCACCGATCCGGGTGGCCGTCTCCAGCGCCTCGCCGAGGACCGTGCGGGCCGCGCTCCGGCGACGGGAGCGCCGCTCGACCGTGCCGAGCGCGATGAGGGTGCGCGACAGATCGACGGGGAGGGGGAGTCGGCGGAGCCGGTCGACGGCCGCCCGGAGCCGCTCCGCCCCCTCCTTCGCCCGGCCCGCCCCTGCCTCCAGCAGCCCCTGCGCCCGCTCCAGAGCCGCCACCGCGCCGCCCGGCGTGTCACGGGACACCCGGTCACGGGCCTCGCGGAGTACCACCTCCGCCTCGTCCGTCTCGCCCAGCACGACGAGGGCCTCCGCCAGGTCGGCGTACCAGTGCAGCACGGGCGGATCGGCGGCGCACATGGCCGTGCCCAGCTCCCTGACCCGCCGCAGCGCCTCGACGGCGGCCGCCGCGCCGCGCCGGTCGCCGCCCAGCAGCTCCGCCTGCCCGAGCACCGCCAGCGCGCGCAGCAGGAACAGCCGGTCGCCGTCGGCCTCCGAGGCGCGTACCGCCTGCCCGGCCAGGCGCCGGGCCTCCTCGGCGGTACCGCCCGCGGTCGCCGCGAGCGCCGCCGCGTACAGCGCCGGCGCCGACTCGGCCATCGTGTGCGAGCAGCGGGCCGCGGTGCGCAGGGCCTCGCGGCACAGCCCGGCGCGCACCTGGATGCGGGTCAGTGACACCAGGGTCGCCAGCAGCTCCTCGACCCCGGCGAACTCCCCGATGGCGGACAGGAGTTCAGCGGTTTGCTGGTGGGCCTCGGTCACCCGGTCGGCGTCCAGGGCGAGGATCGCCCGCATCCGGATCAGCCGCCAGCTCTGCGGACCGCCGCCCGCGCCGCCGGCCAGGGCGAGCGCCTCCTCCAACGCGGCGTCGGCGTCGACCGGTTCGCCCGCCAGGGACCGCACCCGGGCGAGCGTGGCGAGCGCCCCGATCCGGGTCTCCGTGTCACCCGCCACCGCCGCCTGCCGGGCGGCCCGCCGGGCCCGCCGCGCCGCCTCCTCCAACTCCCCGCACAGCAGGCCGCGTACGGCCGCCCAGTGGTGCAGCCACGCCTCGGCCTCCGGATCGCCGTCGGCGTCCCGCAGTCCGTCCTCGATCAGGGCCCGGGTGCCCTCCAGCGCCTGCCCCGCGTTCCGCAGCAGGACCAGCCGGGCCCGCACCCGTCGGCGCGCCGAGTCCGACTTCGCGAGGACGGTCGCGGCGGCCTCGCCCGCCTCCGCCGACTGCCCGGCGTCACATGCGTACTCGGCCGCCACCAGCAGTCGTTCGGCACGGTCCGCGGGCCGGTCGCCGGGGGTGCGGCGGGCGGCGAGCCCGGCCAGTTCACCGGCGGCCGCGAGGGCGCCGTCGCGGCGCGCGGACTCCGCCGCGGACATCAGGGTGCGGGCCGTCTCCTCGTCCTCGTGCGGACGGGCGTGGGCGAGATGACGGGCCCGTTCCACGGGTTCGGTGACCACGCGGGCCAGCAGGGCGTGCGCCTGCCGGCGGCCGCTCTCGGGGGCGTCGGCGTGGACGGCGGCCCGGATGAGCGGATGCCGGAAGCGTACGGTCCCGGTGGTGTCGGCCGTCGCGACACCGAGCCGTTCGGCCTCCGCGAGGTGCGCGGCCGGGTCGGGGAGACCCGCGGCGCGCAGCAGGGTGAGCGTGGGGCGGTCGGCGGCGCTCGCGACGAGGAGGGTGTGCCGGACCGGCTCGGGCAGCGCGCGGGCCCGGTCCAGCAGCAGGGCGCGCAGTCTCCGGGGTATGCGCAGTGCGCGGCCGGAGTCCGGCGACGGCGGGCCGAGCAGGGCGGCTCGGGCCAACTCCAGTGCGTACAGCGGGTTTCCGGCAGCGGTCTGCTGGATCGCACGGAGGACCGCGGGCGGCAGGCCGGCGTCGACGCCGGTGCGCACGAGCCGGGCCACCTCGGCGTCCGTCAGCGGCGGCACCGGCAGCTCGACGGTGCCCGGCGGGCAGCTGCGCAGCCGCTGCGGCTGCTCGCCGTCGGCCACCCGTTCGGAGGCCACCGTCCGGACGTCCGGACCGTCCAGGCGGCGCAGGGCGAAGGCGAGGGCCTCGGCGGTCGGGTCGTCGAGCGCCTGGAGCCCGTCGACGACGAGCAGGAGCGGACCGGCGGCGGCCAGCGCGCGCAGCACGTCCAGGACGGCGAGCCGCACCGCGAGCAGGCCCCGGCCGTCCTCCGGTTCCGCGCCGCGCAGCAGGGCGGCCCGCAGCGCCGCCCTGGGCTCGGGTGCCAGGGCGTCGAGGCGGCTGTCCGGGACCCGTGAGAACAGGTCGACGAGTCCGGCGAACGGGAGCCGGGTGTCCTCGTCGGCGGGCGAGCAGCGCAGCACGGTGCCGGTCGCGTCGCCGGTCAGGGCCGCCACCAGCGTGGACTTGCCGATCCCGGCGGGACCGTGGAGGAGGACTCCCGGCCGGGTCCGCAACTCGGCCCGGGCGGCGGCGAGCAGTTCGGTGCGCAAGGTCAGCGACCGCGCTCCCGCGGCAGCCGCACACCCTCTGCCCGGTGGTCTCCAGGACGTGCTTTCATGTGCTCATGACAACCTTGCCGGATTCCGGTTGTCAATGACCTTTGTCACGCCGGTTCACGAGGCGCCCGGCCCAAAGGGCTTGACCGACCGGTGGCCCGGGGAGCCAGGGCGGCGGTCCGGCATCCGGGCGCTGCTTGACGAACAGCGCGACCGACTGCTGAATTGGTCGCATGAACGCCCAGCAGCGCTTGGTCTCGCGCCCCCACATCGACCTCGGTCGGGTGTGGTCCGCGGCGTGTTGCGTCTGACTCGGCGACGGGCCGGCTGACCGGCCCCACCCTCCAGCGGCCCCCCGCGCGGGCCGCGTTCCCGCTTCGTGCGCTGTCGCCGCCCTGCCCGCACCGACCCGTCCGTGCGGCGAACCCGTCACCCACCCGTCCCGCGCGCACGGTCCCCTTGCCCTGCCCCGCGTGCGGTCTCCCGTGAAAGGCCACTCCCGTGCCCGTGGAATTCCTCGGCATCGCCGCCACCAACGACGGCTCGGAAACCACCCCCCGCTCCGGCGCCGCCTTCGACAAGGAGTACACGCTCCGCCTCGCACGCGCGCACGAGGACCACGGCTGGGACCGGGTGCTGTTCGCCTACGGCTCCGGATCCCCGGATCCCGCACCGGCCGCCGCGTACATCGCGAGCCGGTTGGACCGCCTCCAGATCCTCCTCGCCCACCGGCCGAACGTCTCCTACCCCACCTTCGCCGCCAAGACCTTCGCCACCCTCGACCAGATCAGCGAGGGCCGGCTGACGGTGCACTTCATCACCGGCGGGAACGACCACGAGCAGGGCCGCGAGGGTGACACCCTGACCAAGGACGAGCGCTACGCCCGCACCCTGGAGTACATCCGGATCGTCAAGAAGATCTGGACCACCCGCGAGCCCTTCGACCACGAGGGCGAGCACTACCGCTTCCACGACTTCGTCAGCGACGTCTTCCCTGTCCAACAGCCGTGCCCCGGCGTCTCGTTCGGCGGTTCGTCACCGGCCGCCAACGCGGCCGGGGGCGCCGAGGCCGACATCTACTGCCTGTGGGGCGAGCCGCTGGCGAGGACCGCCGAGCAGATCGAGGCCGTGCGGGCCGCGGCGAAGGCGGCGGGCCGCACCGACGTACCGCGCTTCCAGGTGGCGTTCCGGCCGATCATCGCCCCCACGGAGGAACTGGCCTGGGAGAAGGCCCACCGCACGGTGGGCGCGATCAAGGCCCGCAAGGAGAAGGGCGAGGCGGTCGGCAAGCGCCACAACGGGCACGCCCAGCCGCAGAACACGGGCTCGCAGCGGCTGATCGCCATCGCCGAGGCGGGCGAGCGCTACGACCGCGCCCTGTGGACCCCGACCGCCGCGGCCACCGGCGGCGCGGGCAACTCCAACGCCCTGGTCGGCACCCCGGAGACCGTGGCCCGGGCGCTCCTCGACTACTACGACCTGGGCGTCGACATCCTCTCCGCCCGCGGCTACGACCTGCTGGACGACGCGATCGACTTCGGCCGGTACGTGATCCCGCTCGTCCGCGAGGAGGTCGCCAAGCGTGACGCCGGGCGCGCCGCCGACGCCACGCGCGATCTCGCGGCGGTGGACGGATGACCTCGGTCGTACCACCGGCCGCGACCGAGCCGACGGTCGTTCACGTCACCGTCGCCGACCCACGGGTGGAACCACTGCTGCGCGAGCTGGGCGAGGAGTACGCCGCCCGCTACGGCAGCGAAGCCCGTGCCGAACTCGCCCGGTACCCCAGCGAGGAGTTCACGACGCCCTACGGCGGCCTCCTGCTCCTGCTGCTCGAAGGCGGTGAGCCGGTCGCGGGCGGCGCGTTCCGCCGGTACGACGAGGCCACGGCCGAACTCAAGCGGATCTGGACGCACTCCGCACACCGGCGGCGGGGTCTGGCCGGCCGTGTCGTCGCGGAACTGGAGAGCGAGGCGGGCCGCCGCGGCTACCGGCGGATCTACCTGACCACCGGGCCGCGCCAGCCGGAGGCCCGCGGCCTCTACCTCGCCACCGGCTACACCCCCCTGTTCGACACGGAGGCCGACCCGGAAACCATCGGCCCGCTCCCGTTCGAGAAGCACCTCACGGCCGAACCCGACACCGGGTCAGGAGCGGGCCCCGGTTCCGTGGATGCCGCGCCGGTCGCCGACCACCCGGGACTGCCACAGAACCCACTCCGGAGCCAGTAGCGCCAGTGACCGGCCCTCGGCGCCGTGCTGACCGTCAGGCGATCGTCAGCTCCGGATGGTGCCTGCTCACCACTGCGGGGTGGGCGCGGACCCAGCCCTTGAGTTCGTTCCAGCCGAACTCCGCGAACAGCGGGTTGTCCGGGTCGTCCGTCACACCGGCCGCGTCCGACGCGCCGGGGAAGGGGAGCGGGGCGATCCGGGCGTCGAGCCGGGGGTTGTAGAAGAACGGTGCGGAGAAGCGCTCGCGTGCTCCCGGCGGGGAGACCACGCGGTGGTTGGTCGCCTTCAGGTAGCCGTTCGTCGCGACCTCCAGCAGCTCGCCCAGGTTCACCACGAACGCCCCCGGCAGATACGGCACGTCGATGAAGCCCTGCCCGTCCGGTGTCTCCACCTGGAGTCCGGGCACCTCGTCCGTGAGCAGCAGGGTCAGGAAGCCGTAGTCCTTGTGCACCCCGACACCCTGGTCGTCGCCCACCGGGGCCCGCCCCGGGTAGCGGACCAGTTTCAGATGGTTGCGCGGGCGGCCGGCGAAGGCGTCGTCGTAGAAGTCCCCGGGACCGCCGACGGCCGCGAGCAGCTCGTGCAGCAGCCGATGGGCGACCGCGCCCGTCCGGGCCATCCACTCCAGCGCGACCTCCCGCAGCGCGGGCAGGGACTCGGGCCACTGGTTCGGCCCCTCCAGCCACCAGTACGGCGGCTCGCCCGGGGCCGGCACGTGAGGGGGCAGCTCGTTGCTGATGTCGAGTTGGTCGCGCCAGTCCCGACGGCCCTGGGTGTGCTCGTTGCCGATCCGCGTGTAGCCGCGGAAGTGCGGCGAGTTGAGGTTGTCGAGCGCGTGCCGCTCGGCCTCGGGCAGGGCGAAGAAGTCCTGGGCGGTAGCGAGCAGCCGGGCCTGTTCGGCGGGGGTGATGCCGTGCCCGACCAGCTGGAAGAAGCCGACGTCACGGGCGGCCCGGTGGAGCGCCTCACGGTCGGGGGCGGAGAGGTCGATCACCGGGAGGGCGGTGGGCTGGGGCATGGGTGGCGTTCCTTGCGCGTGGTGCGGGTACGGGGGAGGGGCGGCCCGGCGGTCGGTCTCGCGACGGCCCCTCAGCGGACTGCCGTGGCAGCTCGGCGGTCTGCCGTGGCAGCTCAGCCGTCTGCCGCGGCGGCGGCGAGGCGGTTGGCCAGCTCCCTGATCTCGGCCGGGCCGACCCGGCAGCAGCCGCCGACGAGCACCGCGCCGGCGCGCAGCCAGGAGGGTGCCAGATCCGCGATCTCGTCCTGGGCGCCCCGCCAGCTCCGGGTCCCGGGGTCCCAGACGCCGCCGCCGTTCGGGTAGACGACGCCGGGCAGCGCGGTGTTCAGGGTCAGCGCGGCGGCCGTGTCGGCGGCGGGGGCGCAGTTCACCCCCGTGGCGACGACGGCGTCGCTGCCGCGGGCCAGCGCGAAGGCCTCGGTCAGCGGCTGGCCCGCGCTGGTGGTCGTCCCGCGGATGCTGTACGAGAGCCAGGCGGGGATACCCAGGCCGTCCAGGGCGGTGAGTACGGCCTCCGCCTCCCGGAGGTCGGGAATGGTCTCGATGGCGAAGACGTCGGGGGCGGCCTCCGCGAGTGCCTCCAGCCGGGGGCGGTGGAAGCGGGTCAGCTCGGCCACGGTGAGGCCGTACCCGCCGCGGTATTCCGAGCCGTCGGCCAGCATCGCGCCGTACGGGCCCACGGACGCCGCGACCCAGACCGGTCCGGCGGCGTTCTCGGCGTTCTCGGCGGCCTCGCGGGCCAGGCGCACGCTGCGCCGCAGCAGGGTTGTGGTCTCGGTGCGGGAGATGCCCAGCCGGGCGAAACCCTCGTAGGTGGCCTGGTAGGAGGCCGTGATGGCGACCTGCGCGCCCGCGGCGAAGTAGGCCCGGTGGACGGCCGTGATCGCGTCCGGGTCGTCGCGCAGCAGGCGGGCGGACCAGAGGGCGCCGCTCAGGTCGTGGCCCTGGGCCTCCAGCTCGTTGGACATACCGCCGTCCAGTACGAGGGGGCCGGCGGACAGGGCGTCGCGAAAGGTGGTCGCAGCCGGCACAGCACTCACAGCACTCACAGCACTTTCGTCACGAAGTCGCGGGTTCGGGGGTGGTCGGGGGCCGACAGGACGCGGGCGGGCGGTCCGGACTCCAGGATCCGGCCGTCGTCGAAGAAGACGACCTCGTCGGCGACCTCGCGGGCGAAGCCCAGTTCGTGGGTGACGACGAGCATCGTCATGCCGTCGGCGGCGAGGCCCCGCATGACGTCCAGCACCTCCCCGACCAGTTCCGGGTCGAGCGCCGAGGTCGGCTCGTCGAACAGCATGAGCTTGGGCCGCATGGCCAGCGCGCGGGCGATGGCGACCCGTTGCTGCTGGCCGCCGGAGAGCTGGGCGGGGTAGGCGTCGCGCCGGTCGGCCAGACCGACCCGGTCGAGGAGCGCCAGCGCCTCCTCCGTCGCCTCGGCGCGGGGGCGGCCCGCGCCGACCGGTCCCTCGACGACGTTGGCGAGTGCGGTCAGGTGCGGGAAGAGATGGAAGCGCTGGAAGACCATGCCGATGTCACGGCGCTGCCGGGCGAGGTCACGGCGGCGCAGTGCGCGCAGCCCGTCCCGGTACGGCTCGTACCCGATCGGCGCGCCGTCCACCAGGATCCGGCCGCCGTCGGGCCGCTCCAGATGGTTCACGCACCGCAGGAAGGTGGACTTGCCCGACCCGGAGGGTCCGATCACGCAGGTGACCGTCCCGCGCGGCACGGACAGGTCGATCCCGCGCAGCACCTCTTGTCCGGCGAAGGACTTGCGGACCCCGGTGGCCTCGATCATCATCGGCTGCCGCCCTTCGCGAAGTGACGTTCGAGGTAGTGCTGGCCGACGTTGAGCAGGGTCGTGACGGCCAGGTACCAGATGCTGGCGACGATCAGCAGCGGGATCGTCTGGTAGGTGCGGGCGTACACGATCTGCACGGAGTACAGGAGTTCGGCGTAGGCCAGCACGCTCACCAGGGAGGTCGTCTTGAGCATGGAGATGGTCTCGTTGCCGACCGGCGGGATGATCACCCGCATCGCCTGCGGCAGGACGATCCGGCGCAGGGTCCGGGCCCGGGACAGGCCCAGCGCGTCCGCCGCCTCCGTCTGCCCGTGGTCGACCGAGACGATCCCGGCCCGGATGATCTCGGCGAGATAGGCCGCCTCGTTGAGACCGAGGCCGAGCAGGGCCGCGGCGAAGGTCGTGATGACGGAGTTCGCCGGGACGCTGCCGATCGCCGGCAGGAGGGGCAGGTGCAGCGACAGCGTCGGGTACAGCGCGGAGATGAACCCCCAGAACAGCAGCTGGACGAGGAGCGGGGTGCCCCGGAAGAGCCAGATGTACGCCCAACTGACGCTCCGAGCCACGGGGTTGTCCGACAGCCGCATGAGCGCCAGCGCGATACCGAGCACGAGCCCGATCGCCATGGCGGCGGCGGTGAGTTCCAGCGTGGTCAGCAGGCCGGTCATCACGGTCCGGCTGAACAGCCAGGCGCCGACCGTGTCCCAGCCGAAGCGCCGGTTGGTGATCAGCGACTGGACCAGGCTCGCGGCCAGGACCACGACGACGAGCGTCAGCACCCACCGGCCCGGCCTGCGGCGCCGGTAGACCGGCAACTCCTCGCTCATGAGGCCGCGTTGATCTCGAACGCGTCCAGGGCGCCGGACTCCAGGCCCCACTTGGCGAGGATCTGCTCGTAACCGCCGCTCGCCTTGAGGTCTTCCAGCGCCGACTTGAGCAGCCCGGTCAGCTCGCTGTTCTTCGGTACGGCGATGCCGAAGGGCGCGTTGCCGTAGGAGTCGCCGGTGACCTCCAGCTTGCCGCCGGACCGCTTGGCGGCGTAGGCGGCGACCGGCGAGTCGGCCAGGGCGGCGTCGGCACGGCCGCTGGTGACGGCGAGGTTCACCCCGGTGCCGTCCGGGAAGGTGCTGACCTTGATCGGCGTCTTGCAGGTCTTGGCGCGGGCCGGCAGGTCCACGAGGGCCTGCGTGGACCCCTTGGCCACGGCGACGGTACGGCCGCACAGCGAGTCGCCCCCGGGCTTGAGCGCCTTCGGATTGCCGGCCGGGACGATCAGGGACGTACCCGCGTCGAAGTAGGTGACGAAGTCGACCACCTTCTCCCGCTCGGCGGTGTCCGTGAAGGAGGAGACACCGAGCTGGTACTTGCCCGACTGCAGGCCCGGCAGGATCGAGTCGAAGGGCACGTTCACGATGGTGACCTTGACGCCGAGGACCGTGCCGAGAGCCTTGTCGAGGTCGGCCTCGGCACCGACGACCGTCTTGTTGTCGGCGGCGAAGAAGTCCATCGGCGGGTAGCTGACGTCACTGGCGACCGTGATCCCGCCCGCCTTCAGCGCGGCCGGGACCTTGGCGGCGAGCGTGGCGTTCCTCGCGATCGGGGCGGCCGAGGACGAGGCGCCGGACGGGGTGCCGGCGGAGGCGTCGGTCGGCTCGGAGGGGTCGGCGCAGCCCGCAAGAAGCAGCGTCGCGGAACCGAGGAGTACTAGCGGGCGCAGAGCGGACAAGACGAACTCCAGATGAGCCTGATATGCGAGGGATGGCTGGAGACTACCCGGCGATGCGTAATAGGCAAGTCCAGTTGCTCATCATGCACGCGCCTTGCAATGAACCTGCAATGTGCGCGCAACGAGGGCGCGCGGCGGTGCCACGGCCCGGCGCTATGCTCGGCCCGCGATGACCACCGACAGCAGCCTCAAACGCGGCCTGGCCGTGCTCCGACTCTTCGCCGAGCACCCGTCGCAGGACCCGCGCGGCCACACCGCCGCCGAGGTCGCCGTGCTCCTGGGCCGCGAACGCAGCCAGGTCTCCCGCATCCTGCGGAGCCTGGAGACGGCCCGGTTCCTGCGCCGGGATCCCGCGTCGCTGCGCTACACCGTCGCCTGGGAGCTGTACGCCCGCGTCCAGCAGATCACCGAGGCACGGCTGCGCCGGGACGGCCGCACCGCACTGGAGGGGGTCGCCGCCGACACGGGGGAGTGCGCCTACCTGGGCGTCCTGCGCGGTGCCAGTTCCGTGACGATCCTGGAGTCGATGCCGCCCGCGCTGTCCTCGTTCGTCTCCTGGGTGGGCCGCGCCTATCCCGCCTACTGCAGCGACGCCGGCCAGGTCCTGCTGTTCGACGCCGACGACACGGAGGTCGCGTCCGTCCTCGCCCGCACCGCCTTCGTCCGGCACGGCCCCAACACCCCGGCCGACCTCACCGACTTCCTGACCCGGCTCGCCGCGGCCCGCGAGCGCGGCTACTCGATCGTCGACCAGGAGGCCGAGCCCGGCCTCTACTCGCTCGCCGCTCCGGTCAGAGACTTCCGCGGGGAGATCGTCGCCGCCGTACAGGTCGTCGGCCCCCGCCACCGCCTGGAGCCCACGACAGCCGCCTGCGCGGACTCGGTGGTCCGCTGGAGCACCTGGCTGACCGCGGCGCTGTGCTCGACGGAGGCGGAGGCGGAGGCGGAGAGGGACATGAAGGCTGAGACGGAGAGGGACACGGAGACGGACCAGGACTGAGCGTCCCTGGTTCAGCCGGCCCCGGCGGAGTCCGCTGGCACTGCCGAGGCCCGCCGAGGTTCGCCGAGGTTCGCCGGGGTCCACCGGCACCCGTCGGCACCCGCCGAGGCCCGCCAGGATCCACCGGCACCCGCCGAGGTTCACCGGGATCCACCGGCACCCGTCGGCACCCGCCGAGGCCCGCCGGGATCCACCGGTATCCAGCGCGACCCGCCGAGATCCGCTGGGACCCCTCGGGGTTCGCCGGGGCCCGTCGAGGCTCAGCCGAGGAGCGAGGCCAGTTGGGCCGCCGCGTCACTGATCGCGGTGATGATCTCGTCCCGGTCGTCCCTGGCCGCCGCGTGCGGTACGACCGCGCTGACCGCCGCCACGACGTCCCCGTGCGGATCCCGCACCGGCGCGGACACCTCCAGCACGTCCTCGTCGTACTCGCTCTCGCAGACCGCGACCCCGCGCCCGGCGTCCGTCGTGACCCGCGCCAGCAGATCGTCCACGGTCCGCGGCGCGTAGGGGCCGCCCGCCCCGATGAAGTCCTCGCCGCCGAGGAGCCGCGTGACCTCTTCCCGCGAGTGGTCGAAGAGCAGCGCCCGCCCCGCCCCGGTGCACCAGACCGGCGTCAGCCGCCCCGCCCGCGCCCAGGAGAACTCGGCCCAGGCCGCCAGCTCGGCCCGCACCGAGAGCACCATCGCCCCACAGAGCACGTCGACGTACGCGCACGCACCGAACCGGACCACCAGCCCCCGCAACAGCGCCCGGCTCTCCACCCCCCACGGACCGGCCCCGGCCGCGACGGCCAGCAGATCTGCCCCGGCGCGGAACTCGTGCCCGTCCCGGGCGAGGGTCCCGGTGCCGACCAGATCTCGCAGCAACCGCGACGCCTGTCCCTTGTCCAGCCCGCTCTCCTCCGCCAGCCGGACCACACCGGGCCCGCCTCGGCTGTCGAGCTCCCCGCGCACCACCCGCTCCACCAGCCCGAGCCCCCGGGGCAGTGCCCCCGTCGCCACGTCCATGCGCCGGATGCTACAGACGAAAGATCGCCGCCGCCCACGCCGTGGCTTTTCCCGAGTCGTCCCGTTCGCGACGCGAAGCAGCCGCCCGATCGCCTGGGCAGGTTCCGGCCGTCCGGCACAAAGGTGGAGGCGCCGAGTGGACGCAGCGCACACGGCCGCGTCGTCACCGCTGTCCACAGTGCCGCCACCTCCACCAGGAGGGGAGTGTCCGGCTGGTCTCGAACCGAGGAGGACGGCGCACGAGTGCCGTGGAGGAAAGAAGGCGGGGACCGGGGAAGGGCGGTTAGAGGACACGCCGTTCCACCGCGTACACGTCCTCGCGGCGCTCGCGCTGTCCGTCGCGTTCGTCGGGGTCCGCCTTCGGTATCGACCAGGGCCGGATCGGCTGGATGCTGTCCACGGTGCGGTGAGTCTCCGCGCTGCCCAGCGGTCACCACGATCGGCATGGGTTTCTGACCCTGCCCGACGGCCAGACGCAGCTTGGTGGTGAACCCGCCACGCGAACGTGGAATCGACGCTCAGGTCCCACGTGATCGCACCCTCGCGGCCGGTATTCGACGGGCACGTCCCGCCACGGAACACCGGTCCGGATGTGATGGCAGCGCGATTGTGGTGACTTCCGTGCGTCACGTACGGTCGGAGGGGAGGAGGCAGGTGTTGATCGACGATCTGGACCGCGGCATCATGAGCGCCCTCGCCCGCGACGGACGCACCCCGTACACCACGCTCGCCCGTGACCTCGCGGTGTCCGAGGCGACCGTACGGCAGCGGGTGGCGAGGCTGCAGGAGAGCGGCGCGCTGCGCATCGTGGCCCTGTGCAACCCCCTCACCCTGGGCCACCAGTCGGTGCGGCTGATGATCCGGGTCCGGGACCTGACGCCCCGCGCGGTCGCCAAGAGCCTGGCCGACATGCCGATGATCAACCATGTGGCGCTGGTCGCGGGCAGCCAGGACATCTTCCTGGAGGGCACCTGCCGGGACCAGCCGCAGCTCGTGCAGCTGCTGGACGAGATCCGGATGCTGCCGGGGGTGTCCCGGGTCCAGGTGCTGCTGCTTCTGGAGCTGTTCAAGGACTACTCCTGGAACGGCCTCAACAGCTCGGTCGGGCAGGCGGTCGCGGACGGCTGACCGGCCTTCGGCGCCTCACGGTCCTTCCCGGCGCTTCACCGGGGCAGGATGCGCTGGTCCGGCCCGGCCGGCACGTCCCGGAAGCCCGCCCACAGGTAGCTGTCCTTGACTACTTCCAGGACGGTGAGCGCCTCCGCGTGCGCCACGCCGTTGACCCGGCGGACCCGCTCGGTGAGCAGCTCCGAGAGGTGGGCCAGATCCCGGCAGCGCACGTCGAGGATGAGGTCGTACGGGCCGACACAGGACGCCACGTAGCGCACCTCCGGCATCCGGGACAGCTCGCGGGCGACCAGGACCACCGGGACGTGGTGCACCCGTACGGCGAGGTGCACCTCCATCTCGCCCACCCGCACCGCGTCGGTCATGCCCACCACCTGGATCGCGCCGCGCCGCCTCAGCCGCTGGAAGCGGGAGCGCACCGAGGCCTCCGACAGGCCGATGGCCCGGCCGATCTCACCGAACGACTTCCGGCCGTCCACCCTCAGCTGGTCGATGATCTGCCGGTCCAGGTCGTCGATCACGCCGGCACCTCCTTCTGTCCCGCTCCCCCCATCATCGCCCGGCGTCTTTTCGCGCCTGTTGCGAGATGCGTGGAATTCGGTCCCTGTTTCCACTGGATTCGATTTCAACAACCCTGTTCAGGCGGTTGCTCCCCAACGGATGCTAAGGGCCACGGCACGAACGGACGATCTTCCGGACGTGCGCAGACGATCCGAGGGAGGCCCCGCACATGCACGCACCGCCACCGCCCGCCGGCCGGAGGCCGCGGTGACCGTCACCGCCGCACCGCCGCCGTCGACCGTCACGGCGCGGCCCGCGGCGCGCGCCACCCGGCTGCGGCACCGCGCGATCACCTTCGCCCTGCTGGCCCCCGCGGGGCTGACGGTCGTGGCGCTGGTGCTCGTGCCCCTGGCCCTCGTGGTGCGCAACAGCTTCGCGACGGCGGACCCCTACGGTGGCATCCGCGGCGGGTTCACCCTCTCGAACTACACCGAGCTGTTCGACCCGGTCTATCTGAAGGTCTTCGGCTACAGCCTCGGCATGGCGGCCCTCAACACCGCCGTCTGTCTGGTGCTCGGCTACGTGGTGTCGTACTACCTGGCGGGCCGGCCGCCGCGGCGCCAGGGCCTGCTTCTGCTGCTGATCATCGTGCCGTTCTGGACCGACTTCCTGGTGCGGACCTTCGCCTGGATCAACCTGCTCAGCCCCGGCGGTCCGGTGAACGCGCTCACCGACGCCATCGGTCTGACCGACGGGCGGACGCAGTGGATCCCGAGCCAGGGTGCCTCCTTCGTGGGCCTCGTCTACGCCTTCCTGCCGACGGCGATCTTCCCGATCTACGCGACGCTGCGCGGGGTCGACCCCTCGCTCGGTGAGGCGGCCCGGGACCTGGGCTGCGGCTGGTGGCGGGTGCACACCCGGGTGCTGCTGCCGTTGGCGCGGCCGGGGCTGCTCGCCGCCGCGCTGCTCACGTTCATCCCGACGCTCGGCGTGTTCGTGATCCCCGTACTGCTCGGCGGTGGCAAGAACCAGCTGGTCGGGAACCTGATCGTCACGCTGTACACCGAGTTCCGCAACCAGCCGATGGGAGCCGCGGCCTCCGTGCTGCTGCTGGTTCTGATGATCGCGTCGGTGGCGGTGCTGGGCACCGCGGCGAACCGGCTGCGGAGGAGGACGTCATGAGCGCCCGCACCCGGCTCCCCGACACGGTGACCGCCTGGCTGGCCCGCGGTGTCATCGTCTTCCTCTACATCCCGATCGTGGTCGTGGTCGTCCTGTCGTTCAACGACTCGGATGTCACCTACAAGTGGGCGGGGTTCAGCACCCGCTGGTACGGGGTGCTCGCCCAGGACACCGATCTGCTCTCCGCGCTGCGGGTGAGCGCCGAGGCCGGCGTGATCTCCGCGACGCTGGCGACGGCGGGCGGGCTGTTCGCGGCGATGGGCATGGCCCGGCTGGGTCCGCGCGGCCGGGCGCTGTTCTCCGGCGGGCTGTTCCTGCCGCTGGTGATCCCGGAGATCGTGCTGGGCGTGGCCCTGCTGTCGGTGTTCGGCACCCTCAAGGCGACCCTGGGCCTGACCACACTGGTCCTCGGCCACCTGGTGGTCACCCTTCCCTACGCGGCGCTGATCGTGCTCGGTGCGCACCGGGCGCTCGACCCGGCTCTCGACGAGGCCGCCACCGACCTGGGCTGCGGTGCCTGGCAACGGTTCCGGCTGGTGACGGTGCCCCTGCTGAAACAGGCGCTGCTCGCCTCCTGGCTGCTGTGCTTCACGATCTCCTTCGGCAACATCGTGATGTCCACCTTCACCAGCGGGGTCGGTACCACCACCCTCCCGCTGCGCGTGTACTCGCTGCTGAAGACCGGGCTGACCCCGGAGATCAACGCACTGGGCACCCTGCTCGTGCTCTTCACCTTCGTGATCATCCTGGGCGCCGGCCTGCGGCAGACGCGCCGTGTCCTGACCGGCGACGGCCGCGACTGAACCACCGGCCGCGCGTCCCCTTCTCCCGCACCCGCACCCGCACCGTCGCGCCGTACGTCCGTCCTGCCTGCTCCGGTACGTCCCTGAAAGGCCTCGCCATGTCCCGTACCACAGTTTCGAGAACGCTCGTGGGCACCTCCGTCCTGACCGTCACCGCGCTGGTCGCCACCGCCTGCGGCGGCTCCGGCTCCACCACGGCCGCCTCCTCCGGCGGCGGCAAGGAGCTCCACCTCTACGCCTGGGCCGGGGAGATCCCCGACTCCGTGGTCAAGGGGTTCGAGAAGGAGACCGGCATCAAGGTCACCGTCGACACCTTCGACAGCAACGAGACCATGACGGCCAAGCTCAGCTCGGGCTCCTCGGGCTACGACCTGGTCGAGCCCAGCCAGTACACCGTGCAGCAGCTGATCGGGCAGCAGCTCATCGAGCCGCTGGACCACAGCGAGATCGAGGGGCTGGGCAACCTCGCCGAGAAGTTCCGCACCGCGTCCTACGACAAGGGCAACAAGTACAGCGTGCCGTGGATCTGGGGCACCACCGGCTTCGCCTACAACGACACCTGCATCAAGTCGGCGACCAGCTGGAAGACCCTGTTCGACAGCGCGTACAAGGGCAAGCTGTACATGCTCGACAACATGCTGGCCGCCTACATCGCGGGCCTCCAGGTCACCGGGCACCGCGCCACCAGCACCGACAAGGACCAGATCGCCGAGGCGACGGCGGCCCTGCAGAAGCAGAAGAAGATCCTCGCCGGCTACAACTCGACCAACTACCCGCAGCTGCTGTCGACCGGTCAGGCGTGCGCGGCGGAGGCGTGGAGCGGGACGGCGATGGCGAAGGTCGTGCAGTCCAACAAGCACGTCCACTACGTCATCCCCGAGGAGGGCGGCTCGATCTGGACCGACGGTCTGGCGATCCCGAAGGGCGCCAAGAACCTGACGTCGGCGTACAAGTTCATCAACTACCTGCTGCGTCCCGAGGTCGCCGCGAAGGCCACCGACGACGGCTCCTCCGCCAGCGCCAACCAGGCCGCCCGCAAGTACATCAAGGACACGGCCGCGCTGAGCAACCCGGCGATCTACGCTCCCGACTCCTCGATCGCCAAGGCCGACTTCCTGCTCGACCCGGGCACCGCGATGCAGTACTTCCAGCAGGGCTGGACCAAGGTGAAGGCGTCCTGACATGAGCACCAGCCCAACGGTTCCCGCCGTCCGGCTCTCCGGCGTCGGAAAGGTCTTCGGAGCCCAGCACGCGGTGCGGGACGTCACCCTCGACATCCGGCAGAACGAGTTCTTCTCGATCCTCGGCCCTTCCGGCTGCGGCAAGACCACCCTGATGCGCATGATCACCGGCTTCGAGGAGCCGTCCGAGGGCACGGTCGAACTCGGCGGTGTCCCGGCGACCGGCGTGCCGGCGCACAAGCGGGACCTGAACATGCTCTTCCAGAGCTACGCCCTCTTCCCGCACCTGAGCGTCGCCGACAACGTCGCCTTCGAGCTGAAGGTCCGCAAGCTGCGCCCGAAGGCCGAGATCAAGGGCGCGGTCACCGAGGCGCTCGCCCTGGTCCGGCTTGAGGGGTACGGCGACCGGGCCGTCTCCCAGCTCTCCGGCGGCCAGCGGCAGCGGGTGGCCATCGCCCGCGCGCTCATCGCCCGGCCCTCGCTGCTGCTGCTCGACGAGCCGCTGGGGGCCCTGGACAAGAAGCTGCGCGCCGAGATGCAGCTGGAGCTGAAGAAGATCCAGCGCGAGGTCGGGGTGACCTTCGTGACGGTCACCCACGACCAGGAGGAGGCGCTGACCATGTCCGACCGGATCGCCGTGATGAACGGCGGCCGGGTCGTGCAGGTCGACACTCCGGAAGGCGTCTACGAGCGGCCGGCCAGCCGGTTCGTCGCCTCCTTCATCGGCACCTCCAACTTCCTCACCGGCACGTGCGACGGCCGGGTGGTCGATGTGGGCGGGCTGGGCGCGCTGCCGGTCCCCGAGACCGACGTCACCGGGCAGGCGCATCTGTCGGTGCGCCCGGAGAACGTCGGGCTGTGCGCCGACGAGAACCTGCTGCCGTCCGGTCAGGCCGTCCTCAGGGGCACCCTCCAGCAGTCCGTCTACCTCGGCAGCGCCGTACGCCACCACCTCACGCTGGCCGACGGCTCGACCTTCGTCGCCGAGACCTCCTCCTCCGGCACGGCCGGCCTGTCCGCGGGCGGCCCCGCCTGGGCGCACTGGCGGCCGGAGGCCTCCCGGGTCCTGGCCGATTGACCGTCCCCGCTCCGGGGCGGGCGCCCCGCACGGCGCCCGCCCGGCACCCGCATCCCGCACCGACCCATTCCAGCAAGGAGATACGACCGTGAAGGTCGCCGCCGCCCAGTACGCCCCCACCGCCGACGTCGGCGCCAATCTGGAGGTCGTCGCGTCGATGACCGCTGAGGCTGCGGCCTCGGGGGCGGAACTCGTCGTCTTCCCCGAGGAGGCGATGATCCCCGCCGAGGCCGCGGGCAAGCCGCTGCACGCCACCGCCGAGGCCCACTGGCCCGGCTTCCTCGCCGGGCTGTCCCGGATCGCCGCCGAACACGGCGTCGCCGTCATCGCCGGCGGCTACGAGCCGAGCGGTGGTTCACTGCCGTACAACACCATCGCGGCCGTCTCCGCGGAGGGTGAACTCCTCGGCCGCTACCGCAAGATGCACCTGTACGACGCCTTCGACTACCGCGAGTCCAGCGAGGTGCAGCGCGGTGACGAGGGGCCGGTCGTGGTCCGCATCGGCGAGTTCAACGTCGGCCTGGTCAACTGCTACGACCTGCGCTTCCCCGAGTTCACCCGGGCGCTGGTCGAGATGGGCGCCGATCTGCTGTCGGTGTCGGCGGCGTGGGTGCGCGGTCCGCTCAAGGAGGACCACTGGACGACCCTGCTGCGCAGCCGGGCGATCGAGAACACCTGCTGGGTGGTGGCGGCCTCGCTGACCACGCCCGACTGTATCGGGATGAGCATGGCCGTCGACCCGCTGGGCGTGGTGCGTGCCGCGCTCGGCGAGGAGGAGCGGTCGCTGTTCGTCGTCGACGCGGACAAGCACCGTACCGACCGCGCCCGCACGGTGCTGCCCGTGCTCCGCAACCGTCGCATCATCATCGGCCCGAGGTGACCCGTCATGCCCCTGGACATTCGTGACCTGACCGAAGTACCCGCCCTCGACGAGGAGTTGGCGGCCCGCCTGGCCAGGGTGGACTTCCCCACCCTCGGCCACTACCTGGAGGAGGGGTTCTGCGATCCGGCGCTGCGCCGGGTGGCCGGCGCGGGGCGGCTGGTCGGCCGGGCCGTGACCGTACGGATCACCGCCACCGACTCGACGATGCTGCACCACGCGGCGGGCCTCGTCGGCCCCGGTGACGTGGTCGTCGTCGACTGCGGCGGCGACCGCCGGCACGCGCCGCTCGGCGAGGTCGTCGTGCACGCGCTGGCCGCCCGGGGCGCGGCCGGAGCCGTGGTGGACGGCGTGTGCACCGACATCGGCGCCCTGCGCGCGGTGGGGCTGCCGGTGTACGCGTACGGCACCTCGCTGCTGACCACCAAGCTGCACGGCATCGCCGACGGCTCCCTGGGCGCGCCCGTGCACTGCGGGGGCGTTCCGGTGCGCGTCGGCGACCTGGTCCTCGGTGACGAGAACGGCCTGCTCATCGCCCCGGCCGCGGCCCTCGCCGCCGTCGTGGACGAGGCGCTGGCCGACGACGCCGAGGAACCCGACCTCATCGCCGAGCTGCACCGGGGCCACCCCCTGGGCACGCTCACCGGAGCCACGCGCACCCTCGCGGACCTCCGGACCCCTTCCCCCACCTCCGCGTGATCCGGGCCCGTACCGGGCCCCGTACACCCAACCCCCAAGGAAACACACCCATGTTCCTCAAGGCAGCCATCAACGGTGGCCGGACCCGAGCCGAGCACCCGGCGGTCCCCGTGACGGCCGAGGAGATCGCCGTCGACACCGCGGCCGTCCTCGCGGCCGGCGCCGACATCGTCCACCTGCATGTCCGCACCCCCGACGGCGGGCAGACCATCGCCCCCGACGCGCTCGCGGAAGTGCTGCGCGCGGTCCGTTCCACGGCGCCGGGCGCGGTCGTCGGGACGACCACCGGGCTGTGGACCTGCTCGGGCCCCGAGGAGCGCTACGACCTGGTCAAGTCCTGGGAGATCCTGCCGGACTTCGCGTCGGTGGCGTTCTGCGAGGAGGGTGCGACCGAGACGGCCGCACTGGTCGTGGCCCGGGGCATGGTGCTGGAGAGCGCGGTGTGGAGCGTGGACGACGTGCCCGCGCTCCTGGCGTCGCCGACCCTCGCGGACAATGTGCGGATCCTGATCGAGCCGATGGACGAGGACCCGGACACGGCCGTCGACCACGCGCGCGCGATGGCCGCGATGATCCGCTCCGCGGGTGTCACCACTCCGCTCCTCTACCACGGCGAGGCGGCCACCACCTGGCCGGTACTGCGCGCCGCACTCGCCGACGGCCACCAGGTCCGCATCGGCTTCGAGGACGGCACCCTCCTCCCGGACGGCACGACCGCCCGGGACAACGCCGAACTCGTCGCCGCGGTGCTGAACCTGGCCGGCCAGTCGGTGTGAGCGAAGGAAGACAGCACCTCGGAAAGTCGCCGTGTACATCGTCAGGGCCTCGCGCCGCTCCATGAAGTGGACAATCACCCATCGCCCCTTGGCCGCCGCGATCAGGAGCGCGCCGGTCGTCGCCACCGACGGGCCGATCGGTCCGTCCGCCAGAAGCCAGGCGGAGGCGCAGGCCAGCAGCACGAGGGCGAGCCGGACGAGACGCACACGCGCGCGATGACGGTGGCGGTCTGCGACGCCGCCGCCACCCTCGCCAACCAGGCGTGCATCACTCCGCACCCCTGGCTCAGCCACGCCGACAGCCGAGCCCCGTGCCCGGATATCCATCGCTCCGGATTCCTCCCGAGCCCGGCTGTCGGAGGCAATGACGACCTGGCGGTTGTGGAGTAGCGGCAGACTCCACGACACCAGTCCGATCCCGTCGTCACAGCAAGCACTCGTCCGAGACGCCGCCCGACCAGGTAATGAGGACGCACCCCGGCCCCGTGCAACGGGCACTCGTTCAACCGCTTCGTCGAGGGCTCAGTAACCCAGCTTCCAGAGTTGGTTTCCGCCGCCGTTGCAGCCGAGCATGTAGGCGCTTCCACTGCTGTTGCTGTCCAGGCACAAACCTTCTTGGCGGGTCTTGAACTGCACTTGATCCCAGCCCGACCCAACTCCCCACCACGTCATGAGAGCGTCGGAAGCCGCACCCGGGTGGCAGTCGCTGGTGTAGGGATACCGCCCACCGGCCAGGTTCCCCCAGAAAAGGCAGCGACCGGTTGCCTGGTTCTTGACCTCGACAATGTCGTAGTCAATGTGACCGCGAAATGTCAGGGTCCAGGTTTGGTAGCTGTTTCCCTGCTGGCAGGGATTGGTGTAAACATTGCCAGAAGCGTCGCTGTCCA
This sequence comes from Streptomyces sp. NPDC048288, assembly GCF_043201555.1. Lineage (NCBI taxonomy): Bacteria > Bacillati > Actinomycetota > Actinomycetes > Kitasatosporales > Streptomycetaceae > Streptomyces > Streptomyces sp. NPDC048288. The sequence continues at coordinate 2,682 of NZ_JBICZD010000012.1, read as the reverse complement.
GACAGCGGCCGGTCGCCCAGTTGCGGAGGAAATTCGTCCCGATTACGTCACCGAGCGTCAGGGCGGAAGCGGAACTGGTGTTGGCGAAAGAGAACGCCATGGACAGACCGAGGGCGAGGGCGGCGCCCCATCCGCGACACACGAAACGCCCCGGAACCGAATTCCCGTCCGACCCATACACCTTGAGCGTGACCAACTTCAATTTCCGGACTTTCTACTTGAGGGGTGGTTGACCTCGATGTCCCGGAGTGGGCGTATGGACAAATCCAGCTTCGGTGAATTGATCGCCAAATGGCGATGAACTCGCCTGCAGCCACAAGACCGTGGAACAGCGCCTGACACGCCTGTTCCAGCGCACCGGCTGCCGCTCCCGGGCGGAACTCGCCGCCGCCTGGCTGAACGGCACCCTCACCCGCTCCAGCACTGCCGACGATCCGGCCCGCAGCGGCCCGGCAGACGCCCGCTGACCCGGTTGCCCTTGCGGACCGGTCCAGCCGGAGGAGACCCCGCCCGTGAAGATCCGCCGGACAGGCCCTACGGGGTGAGTACGATCTTTCCCCGCGCATGCCCGGTCTCGCTCAACAGATGGGCCGCTGCCGCGTCTTCAAGGGCGAAGGCGGCGGCCAGGGGCACGGTGAAGCGGCCCTGCTGCGCGAGGCCGGCGGCCTCGGCGAGCCCGTCGACGGCCTGCGGGTCCGCGCCGGGGCCGGCCGAGCGGGACAGGTGGACCCCGTACCTGGCCGCGTTCAGGTCGGCGATGGTCACCACCCGGTCCGGGCTTTCGACGAGGTCGACCAGGTCGGGCAGCGAACCCGAACCGGCGCAGTCCAGGACGGCGTCGACTCCGCCCAGTCCCAGGGCGCCGACCCGCTCGGCCGTGCCGGGCCCGTAGGCGATCGGTATCGCCCCCAACTCCGCTACGAACGCGTGATTACGGGAGCTCGCCGTACCGATGACGGTGGCGCCGCGAGCCGCCGCCAACTGGACGGCGACCGTGCCGACCCCGCCGGCCGCGCCCTCGATCAGCAGGACCGTGCCGGTGTCGGCCTTCAGCCGGTCGAGCGCGCGGGCGGCGGTCTCGATGTTCGCCGCCGCCGCGGCCTGTTCCCAGGTCAACGCGTCGGGCTTGGGCGCCCACACCGCCAGGACCGCGTACTCGGCGTTCGCACCGCCGAGCTCGGCGAGATCGACGATGCCGAACACCGCGTCTCCCACCTGGACACCGGTGACGCCCGGACCGACCTCGTCGACCACACCCGCGGCGTCCACGCCGAGCACATGGGGCAGCGCCACCGGCATCATCGTGCGCAACTGGCCCGCGCGGAGCCTGCAGTCGGCGGGAGTGACGCCGGAGGCCCTTACGGACACCCGGACACGGCCCGGCCCGGCGTGAGGTTCCGGCACGTCAGTCACCTCAAGGACACTCGCGGGACCGTATACGGAGAAGGTCAGTGCTCTCATGCAGCCGGACGCTAACGGAACACCCCGTCCGTTTGATTAAAGTGAGAGCGGTGACGAACCGTTTGCCTCACTCCCTGCGCTCGGACGCCCGGGACAACCGTGAACGCATCCTCGCCGTGACCCGGGCGCTGTTCGCCGCGCAGGGCCTGGATGTGCCGATGCGGGAGATCGCCCGGCGTGCCGAGGTGGGCCCGGCAACCCTCTACCGGCACTTCCCGACCAAGGAGGCACTGGTCACCGAGGTCTTCACCGAGGAGATGGCAGCCTGCACGGCCATCGTCGACGAGGGGCTGGCCGATCCGGATCCGTGGCGGGGCTTCTGCCGGATGATCGAGCAGGTGTGTGAACTGCACGCGCGGAACCGGGGCTTCACCGCGGCGTTCGTCTCGGCCTTCCCCCGCGCGCTCGACTTCGCCGCGCAACGGGAGCGGGCGCTGGGCAAGGTCGCCGAACTCGCCCGCCGGGCCGGCGCGACAGGCAGGCTGCGCCCGGACTTCGTCCTGGACGACCTGATCATGGTGCTCATGGCCAACAGCGGTATCCGAACCACCACGCAGGACCTTGCCGTGGCCGCCGCACGACGCTTCGCCGCCCTGCTGATCCAGGGCATGCGGGCCGAGCCGGCCATGCCCCCACTGCCACCCGCGGTTCGTCTGCCACTGACGGTGACGAACGTCCACCCATGACCCACAGGCCCCGGCGGACCGGCTGCACCCCGGGAATTGCCGCGGCCGTGAGGCTGACCGGCGGGTTCACCCTCCGGGCCTGCTCGCATCCCATGCCGTCCAGCGAGCCGCGGACCCGGAAAGCCATCTCCGCGATGCACCGGGCCGCCGGTCACGCCCATGACGGCCCGGGCTGCCTGAGACGGCCCCTCGTCGGCGGGAAACATGCTCGATCACCAGCGTCCGGGACAGCTTCGACTGGCCGGCGTACTCGACCCTCTTCGCGTTCGACCCGCTGACGCTGAAGGGGGAAGGCGGTCGACGCCTGCGCGGTGCTCTACCAGTACTTCCGGCCTCGCCCGGCCGCGCGGAACTGACCCGCAGCTTCCCGTACGGTCCCACCGGCCGCTCGGCAGTGTCCCGGTTGCGTCGGCCCACTCGCGTCAGGTTTCCCTGCGTTTAGACGCCATTTCATTTGGTGAGTCGGCGGTGACATATGAGGGTCGCGGCGATGGCGGTGAAGGCGAGGAAGTGTTCCGGCTTGCGCTCGTAGCGG
>NZ_JBICZD010000011.1:0-443331 GCF_043201555.1 Streptomyces sp. NPDC048288 | reverse complement strand
CGCCGATGGTACTGCAGGGGGGACCCTGTGGGAGAGTAGGACGCCGCCGAACAAATATTGGGAAAGGCCCACGCCGTATGGCGTGGGCCTTTCTGTATTTATGGGCTTGGCGCTTGGGGGTAATCGGTAGGCCCGTCCGGCGACAGGCCCGCCCATTAGCGGTTCAGAGTCGACCGGCCGCCTTCAACGCCAGATACGCATCCGCCAGTGCCGGAGCGAGATCATCAGGCGTGGCGTCCACAACCGTCACTCCGTGCCGACGGAGTTGCTCCGCGGTCCGGTGCCGTTCGCTCTGTGCCTGTGCCGCGGCCGCTGCTTCGTAGACCGCGTCGACGTCTCCGCGAGCCGTTGCCATACGGGCGATGTGTGGGTCGGCCACTGAAGCGATCAGAACGGTGTGGCGTTGGGTCAGCTGGGAGAGCACCGGAAGCAGGCCCTGTTCGACGGGGGCTGCGTCGAGCGTCGTCAGAAGGACGAGCAGGGAACGGCGTGGAGCCGTACGGAGTGCTGTGGCGGTGAGGCCGCGTGCGTCCGTTTCGACGAGTTCGGGCTCCAGCGTGGCCATCGCGTTGACCAGGGACGGAAGTACGTCGCCCGCCGAGCGGCCCTGGACGAGGGCGCGGACGCGGCGGTCGTAGGCGAGCAGGTCCACGCGGTCGCCGGCGCGTGAGGCGAGGGCGGCGAGGAGGAGTGCCGCGTCCATGGAGGCGTCCAGGCGCGGGGCGTCGCCGACCCGGCCGGCGGAGGTACGGCCGGTGTCGAGGACCAGGAGGATGTGCCGGTCGCGTTCGGGACGCCAGGTGCGTACGGCGACCGTGGACTGCCGTGCCGTTGCGCGCCAGTCGATGGAACGGGTGTCGTCACCGGGGACGTACTCGCGCAGGCTGTCGAACTCGGTGCCCTCACCTCGCGTCAGAACGCTGGTGCGGCCGTCGAGTTCACGCAATCGAGCGAGTTTCGACGGCAGATGCTTCCGGCTGGTGAACGGGGGCAGAACCCGTACAGTCCAGGGCACTTTGTGGCCGCTCTGGCGGGAGAACAGCCCGAGAGGACCGTAGGAACGGATCGTGACGAGGTCCGCCTGACGGTCGCCGCGGCGGGTGGGGCGCAGACGGGTCGTGACGCGTCGGCGTTCGCCGGGCGGGACGGTGAGACGGTGGCGCGAGGCCTCGACCTCCGTGCCGGAGTGCCAACTGCTGGGCGGCCAGCCGTCCCTGAGGCGGGCTCGGAGCGGTCGTCCGGACGGATTGGTGACCGTCAGGGTGACGTCCGCGGTCTCGCCGAGGCGCGCGGACGTGTCGCCGGAGCGGGTCAGCACGAGGCGTCGTACCGGTGCCGCCAGGGCGAAGTCGCAGGCGCAGGCCAGGGCCAGTGGGCCGTCGACCGCGAGGATGCCTGTCCAGCTGGGTCCCCACAGGCCGATGGGGATCGATCCGATTGCCGCGAGGAGGGCGGCGCGGCCGGTGAGGGGCATCAGCGGGGGACCGGGACGTGGGCGAGGATCGCGTTGATGACGGAGTCGGCGGTCACGCCCTCCATCTCGGCCTCGGGGCGGAGTTGGACGCGGTGGCGGAGGGTGGGCAGGGCGAGGGCCTTGACGTCGTCGGGGATGACGTAGTCGCGGCCGGTCAGCCAGGCCCATGCGCGTGAGGTGGCCAGCAGGGCGGTGGCGCCGCGCGGAGAGACGCCGAGGGTGAGGGACGGCGACTCGCGGGTGGCGCGGCAGATGTCGACGACGTAGGCGGTGATCTCCGGGGAGACGGTCGTCTTGGCGACCGCGGCGCGGGCGGCTTCGAGGTGGGCGGGGCCTGCCACGGGGCGTACGCCGGCGGCGCGCAGGTCGCGCGGGTTGAAGCCCTCGGCGTGCCTGGTGAGGACGTTGATCTCGTCCTCCCGGGAGGGGAGGGGGATCGTCAGCTTGAGGAGGAAGCGGTCGAGTTGGGCCTCGGGGAGGGGGTACGTGCCCTCGTACTCGACGGGGTTCTGGGTCGCGGCGACCAGGAACGGGTCGGGGAGCGGTCGGGGTGTGCCGTCGACCGTGACCTGGCGCTCCTCCATGGCCTCGAGGAGGGACGACTGGGTCTTGGGCGGGGTGCGGTTGATTTCGTCCGCGAGGAGGAGGTTGGTGAAGACCGGGCCGGGCTGGAAGGAGAACTCGGCGGTGCGGGTGTCGTAGACGAGGGAGCCCGTGATGTCGCTCGGCATGAGGTCGGGGGTGAACTGGACTCGCTTGGTGTCCAGTTCGAGTGCGGACGCGAGGGCGCGGACGAGCAACGTTTTGGCGACTCCGGGGACTCCTTCAAGGAGTACGTGTCCGCGGCAGAGGAGAGCGACGACGAGGCCGGTCACGGCGGGGTCCTGGCCGACCACGGCTTTGGCGATCTCGGCGCGCAGGGCTTCCAGGGAGGCCCGGGCGTCGGCCGGGTTCCTGCTGGTCCCGGCGTTGTCAGTGGTCGGGTCCATCATGGACGGCGTACCTCTCTTTCGAGGGCGTCGAGCTGGTCGGTGAGTGCGATCAGAGCCTCGTCGTCGCCGGGCGGCGGTCCGAAGAGGAGGGAGTGCAGGGTCTGTCCGTCGCCGTGGAGGTGGGCGGACAGGGCGGGGAGCAGGGCTTCGGGCGCGTGCGCCTGGGAGACCGGGACGCCTACGAGGGGGGCGAGGCGGGTGCGGGTGGTGGAGCGAAGAGCGGCGGCCGCGCGGTCGCGGGCGTTGGCCTTGCGGTAGAGGCGGGAGCGGCCTTCGACGGTTTCGGAGGCGCGGATCGCCACGGGAAGTCTTTCGGGCACGAGGGGGCCGAGTCGGCGTGCCCGCCAGAAGGCGGCGAGACCTGCGGCGATGAAGAGTTGGAGTGTGCCCCAGAGCCAGCCGGAGGGGAGCAGGTCGAAGAGGCTCTTCTGTTCGCCGGTGCCGGTGGCCGAGGAGTCGGAGAGCGAGGGGAGGTACCAGACCAGATGCGGGCGTGAGCCGAGGAGTTGCAGGGCGAGCGAGGCGTTGCCCTGCTCGTCGAGCCGGTCGTTGAGGAGGATGTCGGGCGCGCCGAGGACTACGGTGTCGCCGCCTCCGGAGGCCGCGGGGACGCGGATCAGGGTGGCCAGGCGCTGGCTGGGGTAGCAGGAGTCGGCGTCGAGGTGTGTGGTGGTGTAGCGGATGCCGCCGGTGTCGGCGCTGCCCGCCCGCCGGGCCGCGGCGAGGTCGCAGTGGGGGTTCAGCGTGGACTTCAGGCTGGTGGCGGGATCGGCGGTGACGCCGGGGGCGAGCCGTTCGACGGACGTACTTCCGGCGGCGACCAGGACGGTGCGGCCGCCCGATCCCGCGGTCGACGCCCTCAGCCGGGACTGCTGACGCGGGGTCAGCAGGTCGGGGACGGCGATGAGGAGGGTGGTGTCGCGGCCGGCGGCGGCCTGAGCGTCGGCCAGGGTGGTGACCACACGGGTGTCGACGCCCCGGTCGGCGAGGAGTTCGGCGACGGCGCGGCTGCCGTAGGTGTCGGCGGAGCGCGGGTCGAGATCGCCGTGTCTGCTGTCGGAGCGGATGACGGCGATGCCGACGGCCCCGGCGAGCAGGAGCACGACGGCGAGGACGATGCCTCGGGTGCGGGTCCACACCTGGCGGGTGGTGGGCGCGGTGGAGGTGGTGGCCGGGAGGGCTGTGCCGAGGGTCATTCGGCGGCTCCCTGGCGGGTGTTGTGGGCCGTGCTGTGGGTGCTGCTGACGAGCATCGGCTTGGTGCGTTCCAGGTCGCGGTCGAGTTCGGCGATGCGCTCGTACGACGCCTGGGTCGCCCTGCGGCCGCCGTATGTGACGTCGTCGAACTCCCGGGCGGCGGCGCGCAGCCGGTCCGTGTGGGCGGGCAGGGCGCGGCCGGCTTCGGCGGCGGCTTCGTCGGCGGTGCGGCCGGGGCGGACGTCGAGCAGGGCGCGTTCCTCCAGGGCGCGGACGACGGCGCGCATGCGTTCCTGGAGGGCCTGGTTCCAGTGGCCCTGGGCGGCATGGGCCTCGGCGGCCGCGCGGTGTTCGGCGGCGCTGCGGAGGCGGTCGTCGAACAGGGCGGCGGTGGAGGTGGGTTGGCGGTGCGGGGTGCCCAGCCGCCACCACAGGGCGCCCACGACGGCGACGACGGCCAGGACCACTACGACGAGGCCCAGCGCGCCGCCGGGCGTCGCGGACGCGGCCGCGGAGAGCAGGCGGTCGACCCAGTCCAGGATGGCGTTCACGGCACGCTGGAACAGTCCGGGATCGTTCTCGTGGTACATCCGCTTGGACAGCTCACGGCGCGCCGCCTCCCGCGCGGGGTCGCGCGGAATGGTCACCGGCGGCTCGTCGCCCGAGCCGGTCAGCGACAGCAAGGCCGTGTCCCGGGCTCGCAGCAGGCCACGTAGCGACTCGTCGGCGGCGCGTGGCAGGGCTGCCGGTACCACCGTGAGGACTCCCCCCGTCAGGCTCACCGCATCAGCTCCCCGCGACGGTGCCTGGGGTGGCGGTGCCGTATTCCTCGACGCCGGCGGCGCGGGCCAGTTCGAGGTCGAGGGCCTCGCGGCGGATGCGCTGGTCGATGTAGAGGAGCACGGTGACGCCCGCGTTGATCGGGAAGGTGAGCATGGAGCCGATCACCGAGCCGATTCCGCTGATGACGAGGAACGTCCAGCCGTAGTTGTCGTTGGTGCCCTCGAGGAAGCCGGAGAAGCCGTCGCCGCTGAGGAAGGCGGCGAGCACGGTGAAGGGGATCACGGCGAGCGACGACACGATGTTGGCGATGATCGTGGCGAGCAGCTGGATGCCGAACACCCGCCACCAGGAGCCCCGGACCAGCTTCGCGGAGCGGCCCAGCGACTTGACGATGCCCTGCTTCTCCAGCATCAGCGCGGGCGAGGCCAGCGAGAAGCGGATCATCAGCCACACGGTGACGACGACGCCGGCGAGGATGCCGAGGACGAGCAGGGCGGCGATGGCGTCGCCCGGGCCGCCGGCGATCGCGACGACGATGCCGGGCAGCGCGCCGACGAGCAGGACGCCGACCGCGATGAGTCCGGTCAGCACGATGAGGCCGAACAGCTTCATGACCTGCGGGCGGGCGTCGCGCCAGGCTTCACCGGTGGTCACGGACTTGCCGAGCACGGCGCGGCTGGTGACGGTCGTCAGCAGGGCGGTCGCGATGATGGTGCCGACCAGGGAGATCAGCAGGACGGCGCCCGAGCTGAGCATGACCTCGCCCGCGGCGCGGGACACCTCGCTGAGGGAGGCGCTCGGGTCGTTGAGGGCGTCGGTGGTCTCGGTGTCGTTCAGGACGAGGCCCTGAAGGAGGATCACCGCGACCTCGGTGACGACGGCGACCGTCAGGGAGATGCCGAGGACCGTGCGCCAGTAGGTGCGCATGGTGGAGACGGCGCCGTCGAGGATCTCGCCGACGCCGAGCGGGCGCAGCGGGATCACGCCGGGCTTGGCGGCGGGCGGGGGGCCGCCCCAGCCGCCGCCCCAGGCTCCGTATCCACCGGGCGGGCCGTATCCGCCAGGGGGACCGTAGCCACCGGGACCAACGGGGCCGCCGTAGCCTCCGTATCCGCCGCCGGGGGGCTGACCGCCCCAGCCGGGGCCGGGGGGTGGGGGCGGCGGTGCCTGGCCTGGTGCCGGGGGGCCCGTGGGCGCGGACCACTGGCCGGGCGGGGGTTGCTCCTTGGACCACTTCGAGTCGGAGCCCTGTGGGTCCGTACCCGGCTGATCGGCAGGCCCTGCGGGAACGGGGCGGTCGGCAGGGGCGGACGCGCCGGGTTCCCGCCCGTCGGACGGGGCGGATCCGGGCGAGGCCCAGCCCGGAGTGTCGTTCATCGAAGCTCCTTCACGGTGCCCGTCCGCGGTCGCGGTGGCAGGTTGGCTGCCATCGTGCCATGGGGATGTCGCCCAGTGACCGGCCGCGGTAGAGGCTGCGTACCTTCAATTGTCTGCCGGATACGGGGCAGACTGACCGCATGGCTGATCAGTACGCGCAAACCGGCGAGGACAAGCGGCCGACGGGGATACCGGTGATCCGATGGGAGGAGCCGCCCGAAGGTCCCGTCGTGGTCCTTCTCGACCAGACCAGACTCCCGGCCGAGGAGGTCGAGCTGGTGTGTACGGACGCGCCGGCGCTGGTGGAGGCGATCCGTTCGCTCGCGGTGCGCGGAGCTCCGTTGCTCGGGATCGCGGGGGCGTACGGCGTCGCGCTCGCTGCCGTGCGGGGCTTCGACGTGGACGAGGCCGCGATGGCGCTGTCGAGCGCGCGGCCCACCGCCGTGAACCTGTCCGTCGGGGTGCGCAGGGCGGTGGCGGCGTACCGGTCCGCTCTGGCCGGCGGTGGTGACGACAGGACGGCGGCCGCGGCGGCGCTGGGTGCGGCGCGGGCGCTGCACCGGGAGGATGCCGAGGCCAGCGCGCGGATGGCCGAGCACGGGCTCGCGCTGCTGGACGAGCTGTTGCCGGGCGGAGGGCACCGGATCCTCACCCACTGCAACACCGGTTCGCTGGTGTCGGGAGGGGAGGGCACGGCGTTCGCGGTGGCCCTGCGGGCCCACCGGGCGGGGCGGCTCAGGCGGCTCTGGGTGGACGAGACGCGCCCGTTGCTGCAGGGCGCTCGCCTGACGGCGTACGAGGCGGCGCGCAGCGGTATGGCGTACACCTTGCTCACCGACAACGCGGCCGGTTCGCTGTTCGCGGCGGGGGAGGTGGACGCGGTGCTGATCGGGGCGGACCGGATCGCGGCCGACGGTTCGGTGGCGAACAAGGTGGGGAGTTATCCGCTCGCGGTGCTCGCGCGGTACCACCATGTGCCGTTCATTGTGGTGGCGCCGGTGACGACGGTGGATCCGGAGACGCCGGACGGGGCGGCCATCGAGGTCGAACAGCGCCCGGGATATGAGGTGACCGAGCTCACAGCACCGCAGATGCCGGTGGTGGGAGCGGGCGGCGGGATTCCGGTGGCACCTCTGGGCACCCAGGCCTACAACCCGGCGTTCGACGTGACCCCGCCGGAGCTGGTGACGGCGATCGTCACCGAGGAAGGCGCCGTCTCGCCCGTGACGGCCGAGGCCCTCGCCGAGCTGTGCGCCAGGTGACGGTCGGCCGACCCGGTGGACGGCGGTCGCGCGGAAGATCCCGGTGCGTTCGGTGAGAAGCCGACAGGCCACCGGGTCCCACGGCGAGAAGCTCACGCCCCGTGTCTCCCGGGGGCATGGGCGTAGCGTATTGCTGGCCACCAGCTGTGGGCAGGTCGTACCGCGAACGGTCCCGGCCCGAGGACGGAGACCCGTTGCCGGTATCGAGGTCTGCGGACGGGGGCAGACAGTGACGGTCCCCTGCGACTATGGTCACTGGCCGGTGACCCTGATCACCTGCGCAACCTTCACTGTTATGAGAATGGGATGATGTCGTTTATGAAGGGACGAGTCCTTGTCGTCGACGACGACACCGCACTGGCCGAGATGCTCGGCATCGTGCTGCGTGGTGAAGGTTTTGAGCCGTCTTTCGTAGCCGACGGCGACAAGGCGCTGGCCGCTTTCCGTGAGACCAAGCCCGATCTGGTGCTGCTGGACCTGATGCTGCCCGGGCGGGACGGTATCGAGGTGTGCCGTCTGATCAGGGCGGAGTCCGGGGTGCCGATCGTGATGCTCACGGCGAAGAGCGACACGGTCGATGTGGTCGTGGGCCTGGAGTCGGGCGCGGACGACTACATCGTGAAGCCGTTCAAGCCGAAGGAGCTGGTGGCCCGGATCCGGGCCAGGCTGCGGAGGTCGGAGGAGCCGGCGCCGGAGCAGCTCGCCATAGGTGACCTGGTCATCGACGTGGCGGGGCATTCGGTGAAGCGGGACGGGCAGTCGATCGCGCTGACCCCGCTGGAGTTCGACCTGCTGGTCGCGCTCGCCCGCAAGCCGTGGCAGGTGTTCACGCGTGAGGTGCTCCTGGAGCAGGTCTGGGGCTACCGGCACGCGGCGGACACCCGTCTTGTCAACGTTCACGTCCAGCGGCTGCGCTCCAAGGTCGAGAAGGACCCGGAGCGGCCGGAGATCGTGGTGACCGTCCGTGGCGTCGGATACAAGGCGGGACCCAGCTGACATGTCCGGGGACAGTGCCGCTTCGGCCCCCGGCCGGTCCGGGGACCGTCCGGGGCGGCCTGTCGGCGGAAAGAGGCCCGGCTCGCGCTGGCGGCTGCTCTTCGAGGGCGGACTGCTCCAGGGCGGTGTCCAGGGCAGTCCGGTCCTGCGCCTTTTCATGCGCTGGGTGCGTCGGCCGCTGCTGCCGGTCATGCGGCTGTGGCGGCGCAACATCCAGCTCAAGGTCGTCGTCACGACCCTGCTGATGTCACTGGGCGTCGTCCTGCTGCTCGGCTTCGTGGTCATCGGGCAGGTGCGCAACGGCCTGCTGGACGCCAAGGTGAAGGCGTCGCAGAGCCAGGCCACCGGTGGTTTCGCGGTGGCCAAACAGAAGGCCGACGAGGCGGCGACCGGCACCGGTGACACCGCGGTGTCGGCGGACGGCCGGCAGTCGCAGAACGTCACCTCGTGGATGAGCGACCTCGTCGAGTCCCTCTCCAGCGGTGGTCAGGGCGCCTTCGACGTGGTCACCCTGCCCGCGGGCGACAACAACAGCGGCGGCGGGCGCACGCGTGCCTCCGGGCAGGTCGATCCGACGGCCAGCGTGCCCGACGACCTGCGCGCGCGGATCAACGGCAACGCGACGGCCGCGCAGAGCTATACCCGGATCATCTACACGGACGACAAGGAGTCGCAGCCCGCGCTGGTCATCGGCAAGCAGGTCAGCGATCCGAACAACGATCCGTACGAGCTGTACTACCTCTTCCCGCTCACCCAGGAGGAGAAGTCCCTCAGCCTGGTCAAGGGCACGCTGGCGACCGCCGGGCTGTTCGTCGTCGTCCTGCTCGGGGCGATCGCCTGGCTTGTCGTGCGCCAGGTCGTCACGCCGGTGCGGATGGCGGCCGGGATTGCCGAGCGGCTGTCGGCGGGGCGGCTGCAGGAGCGGATGAAGGTCACCGGCGAGGACGACATCGCCCGGCTCGGCGAGGCCTTCAACAAGATGGCGCAGAACCTCCAGCTGAAGATCCAGCAGCTGGAGGACCTGTCGCGGATGCAGCGCCGGTTCGTGTCGGACGTGTCGCACGAGCTGCGCACCCCGCTGACGACGGTGCGGATGGCGGCCGACGTCATCCACGAGGCGCGCGAGGACTTCGACCCGGTGACCGCGCGGTCCGCGGAACTGCTCGCCGACCAGCTGGACCGGTTCGAGTCGCTGCTCGCCGACCTGCTGGAGATCAGCCGCTTCGACGCGGGCGCGGCGGCGCTGGAGGCCGAGCCGATAGACCTCAGGGAGGTCGTGCGGCGGGTGGTCAGCGGGGCGGCTCCGCTCGCGGAGCGCAAGGGCACGCACATACGCGTGGTCGGCGATCTGCAGCCGGTGGTGGCCGAGGCGGACGCCCGGCGGGTGGAGCGGGTGCTGCGCAATCTCGTCGTCAACGCCGTGGAGCACGGCGAGGGCAAGGACGTCGTGGTCAAGCTGGCCGCGGCCGGCGGCGCGGTCGCGGTCGCGGTGCGCGACTACGGCGTCGGGCTCAAGCCCGGTGAGGCGACCCGGGTCTTCAGCCGCTTCTGGCGGGCGGACCCGGCACGCGCGCGTACCACCGGCGGTACGGGCCTGGGGCTGTCGATCGCCCTGGAGGACGCGCGGCTGCACGGCGGCTGGCTGCAGGCGTGGGGGGAGCCGGGCGGCGGCTCGCAGTTCCGCCTGACGCTGCCGCGCACCGCGGACGAGCCGCTGCGGGGCTCGCCGATACCCCTGGAGCCCAAGGACTCACGGCGCAACCGCGGACTCGACGACGCCGGTCTGCCGAGCGGCGGCGGCGACAAGCGGGCGACCGTGCCGGTGCAGCCCGGCGGCGGCCAGCCGTCGCCGCTGGCCCCCATGACGCAGCGGCTGGCCACCGCGGCCCCCACCGCCGACCCGACCGCGCTGCCCGGCAACGGCGCGCGCGTGGTGCCCCGGCCCACCGGGGGCGCGCGGCGCCAGGAGGGCACGTCCGAGACCGGTGCCGCCGACGACGGGAGCGTCGCCGGGCCGGAGCAGTCGAACAAGCCAGGGGAGGCATTTCGTGGGCGCTGACCGCGAGGGGAGCGGCCGGCCCGGAGGACCGGTGCGCGCGGTGGTGTACGCCGCCTGTGGGGCCGTACTGCTGGCCGGCTGCGCCTCCATGCCGGACAGCGGCGACCTGCGGGATGTCGAGTCCACGCCACGGCAGGACACGCAGGTGCGGGTCTTCGCCATGCCGCCGCAGCAGGACGCCTCCTCCACCGAGATCCTCCAGGGCTTCCTGGAGGCCCTGACCAGCGACGACCCGCGCTACGACACGGCGCGCAAGTATCTGACCACGGCCGCCGCGAAGACCTGGCGGCCGGAGCTGCGGGCCACGGTGCTGACGAACGGGCCCAGCATCCAGGCCGCCGCGCGCCCGGTCGGCCGGGAGGACGAGGACAGCATCACCTACGCGCTGCAGGGCAGCCGGGTGGCGACCGTCGACGCGCAGCAGGCCTACTCGCCCGCCGACGGGTCGTACCGCAAGACGGTGCATCTGACGAAGGACGCCAAGAGCGGGCAGTGGCGGATCGACACGCTGCCGCAGGGTGTCGTGATGGGCAAGTCGGACTTCCAGCGCAACTACACGTCCGTCAACAAGTACTACTTCGCGTCGGACACCTCGGCCGCGGGGACCGGGCAGCCGGTGGCGGTCGCCGATCCCGTCTTCGTGCGCACCCGGGTGGATCCGACCACCCAGCTGGTGCGTTCGCTGCTCAACGGGCCCACCAGCTGGCTCGGCCCGGTGGTGTGGTCGAGTTTCCCGACCGGTACGGCGCTGAAGAAGGGCGTCTCCGGGCTGGTACCGGACGACCAGAACCGGCTCACCGTGCCGCTCAATGTCAAGGCGTCCCGGATCGGCACGGCCAAGTGCACCGAGATGGCGACCCAGTTGCTGTTCACGCTGCGGAACCTGACGCCCACCGTGGACACGGTCGCGCTGCAGTCCGTCAACGGCGGTCATATGTGCGATGTCGGCGAGGAGCAGGCCGAGACCACCGCCTGGCGTCCGTCCACCAAGCGGCCCGACTACCTGTACCTCCTCGACAGCAAGCACCGGCTGGTGCGGATGACGACCGGCGGTACGGGTACCAGCGCGGTCGCGGTACCGGGACCGTTCGGCGCGGGCACCAAGCCGCTGCGGTCGGTGGCGGTCGCCCGCGACGAGCGGACCGCGGCCGGGGTCACCAGCGACGGCAGGTCGCTGTACGTCACCTCGCTCGCCTCCGCGGGTTCGCTCGGGGACGCCGTGCTGACCAGCCACGGCGCGACCGAGGACGACCGGCTGACGGCGCCCAGCTGGGACGCCCGGGGCGACCTGTGGGTGGCCGACCGGGATCCCGACAAGCCGCAGCTGTACATGCTGGCGCAGGGTGTGGGCCAGCCGCTGACCGTGCAGGTCCCCGAGCTGAACGGCCGTATCGAGGACGTGCGGGTCGCCGCCGACGGGGTGCGGATCGCGCTCGTCGTGGAGAAGGACGGCAAGCAGTCGCTGCTCGTCGGGCGGATCGAGCGCACCAAGTCCGATGACCAGCAGGAGGTTTCGGTCCTCGAACTGCGCTCCGCCACGCCCGGGTCCGAGGAGGTCACCGCGATGTCCTGGGCCGGGGACAGCACCCTCGTGGTGGTCGGTCGTGAGCAGGGCGGAGTGCAGCAGACGCGGTACGTCCAGGTCGACGGCTCCACACCGGACGGTCCGGCGCCCGCCGCCCTCACGGGTGTCCTGGCGATCGCCGCGTCCGAGGACGACCGGGTGCCGCTGGTGGCCGACTCGCAGGACGACGGGATCGTCCGGCTGCCGACCGGGGACCAGTGGCAGAAACTCCTCAAGGACGGGTCGGCTCCGGTCTATCCGGGCTGAGCGCGGAGAGCGGCGTGAGCGGCCGTCCCGGTCCGGCACCGAGCCGGCGGGGCGGCCGCTTTGTCGTGTACGTCGGGGCGTGTGCTTCGGGCAACCGTTGTGGGTGCCCAAGGCTGCCTCTCCCGGCTGGAGCGCCGGTCTTCTCACTCCTGTGGGTGACGTGGTGTGCGGGTCGCGTGGAGTTGTCCACAGGCGGTTGTCCACAGGGGTGGCCGGTCCGGCCGGGTGTTGGCACAGTGGGCACATGCGGGGGTGGTGGCAGGACCTCACCGACCTGGTGCTACCGGCCGAGTGCGGAGGCTGTGGGACGCCTCGCACGGTGCTCTGCCCCGAGTGCCGTGCCGCCCTGAGCGGGGCCGTACCGGGCCGGGTGCGTCCGGCGTCGGAACCGCCCGGGCTGCCGGCGGTGTACGCGGCGGCGCCTTACGCGGACGAGGTGCGGGCGGCCCTCCTCGCCCACAAGGAACGGGGCGCGCTGGCGCTCGCGGGTGCCCTGGGCGCGGCGCTGGCGGGAGCGGTGCGGGCGGGGCTCCGGGAACACCGGACCGTGCGTGTCGTCGGCTCGTGGAGCGACCTGGCGGATCCGGAGGGTGCCCCGGCGCCCGGGCCCGTGCTGCTGGTCCCGGTGCCCTCCGCGCCGTGGGCCGTGCGGGCGCGGGGACACGATCCGGTGCGCCGGATCGCGCTCGCGGCGGCGGCGGAGCTGCGGCGCGGAGGGACCTCGGCCCGGGTGGCCCCGGTGCTGGGGCAGCGGCGGGCCGTGGCCGACCAGTCGGGGCTCAACTCCCGGCAGCGGCGGGCGAATCTCGCCGGTGCGCTGGAGGTGACGGCGGGCGGCGGGAGGCTGCTCGCGGGCGGCCGGGTCGTCCTCGTCGACGACCTCGTCACGACCGGCGCCACGCTCGCGGAGGCGGCGCGTGCGGTGCGGGAGGCGACGGGGCCCGGCGGGGCAGGAGAGGGCACAGCGGCTGTGTATCGGCGCGCGGCCTGGGAAGGAAGGGAGGAACGGACGGCCGGACCGAGGGAAGTACGAACGAGGTGGACACGGGACGCACCGGGAATGGCCCAGGGGAACGCCCCCACGTGGCCGCTCCGTGCGGCTGTGGTCGCGGCCGCACCGGATTCTTTCGAAAAGAACCGGAACTGACTGTGAACGTGCATCGTTGCAGTTAGTGACCGGACCAATTCACCTGAATGGAGGTACGCATCAGTAGAGGGTGACGACATCCGTCCGGGCGAGATATGTTCGGTTGTGAGGGAGAAAGCCGCAGGCCATACCTCCCGTATCCGAATGCCGTGCCGCGGGTTTTCCGTAATCATCGCGGTGCTGGGGTGCAGATCTTGCCCATGGGGGAGGAGGAGGTGAAGTCGCCGAGTCCGAGGCTCCGGGGTTCACCGGAGTTGGGTGCAAAAGGGAGATGCTCCGCCAGTGGAGCGGAGCGATCCGGGAACGGAGTTCTGCGTGGACATCGTCGTCAAGGGCCGCAAGACCGAGGTGCCCGAGCGGTTCCGCAAGCACGTGGCCGAGAAGCTGAAGCTGGAGAAGATCCAGAAGCTCGACGGCAAGGTGATCAGCCTCGACGTCGAGGTGTCCAAGGAGCCCAACCCCCGACAGGCCGACCGTTGCGACCGAGTGGAGATTACGCTCCGCTCCCGCGGTCCGGTGATCCGGGCGGAGGCAGCGGCCAGTGACCCGTACGCGGCGCTCGACCTGGCGGCGGAGAAGCTGGACGCACGCCTGCGCAAGCAGCACGACAAGCGGTTCTCGCGCCGCGGCGCACGGCGGATCCCGGCCGCCGAGGTCCCCGACCACGTCCCGGGCGCGGCGACGCTCAACGGGAACGGCAGCCCCGTCCACTCCGGGGACACGGACGGAGTGCCCACCACGAAGATGGGCTCCCTCGAGGTGCAGGGCGAAGGCCCCCTCATCGTCCGCGAGAAGACGCATGTCGCCGCCCCGATGACCCTCGACCAGGCTCTCTACGAGATGGAACTGGTCGGACACGACTTCTACCTGTTCGTCGACTCCGAGACCAAGGAGCCGAGTGTCGTCTACCGGCGGCACGCGTACGACTACGGCGTCATCCACCTCAACACGGACCCGATGGTCGCCCAGGCGCAACCGCCCGCGGCGGGAGGCACGCTGGGCGGCTGACCGGCTCGGCCGGCAGGTGAGCCTGTGCCCCTGGAAGCGCGTGTGCGCCCCAGGGGCACCGGTGTGCGACCACTTCGCGCCCCGCTCGGTCACCGCGTTGTCACCCGGGCATGGAATCATGGCCACAACGGCCCAACCGGTGGGCCGCTGCCTTGGGTTGGCGATGGCACAGCACCACAGGCCACAGCCTTCAGGGGGAGGAACGATGGCGGACAGCTTCGGACCGATGCGGGACGGGGATGCCGACGACGGCGTCGTCGGCATGGGCCCGGACGCGGGCGGTACTCCACGCAAGGAGCCGATCAGAGTCCTTGTGGTGGATGACCACGCCCTCTTCCGCCGGGGGCTGGAGATCGTGCTCGCCGCCGAGGAGGACATCCAGGTCGTCGGCGAGGCGGGTGACGGCGCGGAGGCCGTCGACAAGGCCGCCGATCTGCTGCCCGACATCGTGCTGATGGACGTCCGGATGCCCAAGCGCGGCGGAATCGAGGCCTGCACCTCCATCAAGGAGGTCGCGCCCAGCGCGAAGATCATCATGCTGACGATCAGCGACGAAGAGGCCGATCTCTACGACGCGATCAAGGCGGGCGCGACCGGATATCTCCTCAAGGAGATCTCCACCGACGAGGTGGCCACCGCCATTCGCGCGGTGGCCGACGGACAGTCGCAGATCAGCCCGTCCATGGCGTCGAAACTCCTCACCGAGTTCAAGTCGATGATCCAGCGCACCGACGAGCGCCGGCTGGTGCCGGCGCCGCGGCTCACCGACCGGGAACTCGAGGTGCTCAAGCTCGTCGCCACGGGGATGAACAACCGCGATATCGCGAAGGAGTTGTTCATCTCCGAGAACACCGTGAAGAACCATGTGCGCAACATCCTGGAGAAGCTGCAGCTGCACTCCAGGATGGAGGCCGTGGTCTACGCGATGCGGGAGAAGATCCTCGAGATCCGCTGAGACCGCCGGCGCCGGTCAGCGCAGCGCGGCGATCAGCGCGCGGGTCACCTCCCGCAGGAGGGGCTCGCGCAGCTCGGGGGCGTCCACCCGCTCCACGCGGACCGTCGTGCAGCCCACCCAGCTCGCCGCCTCGACCAGCGCCTCCGCCACCGCCGGGACCGCCTTCGGGCCGTCCAGCGTGACCTGGCGGGCCACCAGGGTGTCGCTGCCCTCGCGCGCCGGGTCCACACGGCCCACGAGACGGCCGCCCGCCAGCACCGGCATCGCGTAGTAGCCGTGCACCCGCTTGGGCTTCGGGACGTAGGCCTCCAGGCGGTGGGTGAAGCCGAAGATCCGCTCGGTACGCGCCCGGTCCCAGATCAGGGAGTCGAACGGGGAGAGCAGGGTGGTGCGGTGTCGGCCGCGCGGGGGCGCGGCCAGGGCCGCCGGATCCGCCCACGCGGCCTTGGACCAGCCCTCCACCTCCACCGGGACCAGACCCGAGTCGGCGATCACCGCGTCGACCTGCTCGCCCTTGAGGCGGTGGTAGTCGGCGATGTCCGCACGCGTGCCCACGCCCAGCGACTGCCCGGCCAGCCGGACCAGGCGGCGCAGGCACTCGGTGTCGTCCAGCTCGTCGTGGAGCAGCGACTCAGGGACCGCGCGCTCGGCGAGGTCGTACACCCGCTTCCAGCCGCGCCGCTCGACGCACACCACCTCGCCGTACATCAGCGCGCGCTCCACGGCGACCTTGGTGCCGGACCAGTCCCACCACTCGCTGGTCTTCTTCGCGCCGCCCAGTTCCGTGGCGGTCAGCGGGCCCTCGGTGCGCAGCTGCTTGATGACCTGGTCGTACACGCCGTCGGGGAGCTCGTGCCCCCAGTGCGGGCGGTCGCGGTAGGCGCGGCGGCGGAAGGCGAAGTGCGGCCACTCCTCGATGGGCAGGATGCAGGCCGCGTGCGACCAGTACTCGAAGGCGTGGGGTCGCGTCGGAGACGCGCCGGCGGATCCGGTCGTCCAGTAGGCGGCCTCGACCGTTCTGCGGCCGACGGAGCCGAGACGGGCGTACGGGATGAGCTCGTGGGAGCGGGCGAGGACCGAGATGGTGTCGAGCTGGACCGCGCCGAGGTGGCGGAGCACGCCCCGGACGCCCGAGCGGCGGTCGGGAGCGCCGAGGAAGCCTTGCGCCCTCAGGGCGACACGGCGGGCTTCGTCCGCCGAGAGGGCGGCGGTGGGGCGCGGGAGGGTCGTCATGGGCCGGACGATAGAGGGTGGCACTGACAGTACGGCGTGAGCTGGGACTATGGCTCGGACCTCAGCCCTGCGAAGGGGCCGGCAGGTAGGGCGCGGCCGAGGGCAGACCCAGGTCCGAGGGCAACAGGGAGCCCACCCAGCAGTCGCGTCGTACGCCCTTGTTGTTGAGGGAGGAGCGCAGTGTGCCCTCGATGGTGAATCCGGCGCGCTCCGCGACCGCGCGGGAGCCGTGGTTGCCTACCTCGGCACGCCACTCGACCCGGTCGATCGCCATCCGCGTGAAGGCCCAGTGGGCGGCCGCGCGGGTGGCCTCGGTGGTGTAGCCGTGGCCGCGGTGCTCCTTGGCGGTCCAGAAGCCCACCTCGGCCGCGCCCAGGGAGCGCATGGTCAGGGCGAGCATCCCGGCCAGCTCCCCGGCCGGCAGGAAGACACCGAAGGTGAACATCGAACCCTCGGTCCAGCCGTCGGGGACCATCTGCTCCGTGAAGCTGCGGGCATGCTCCGGGAGATAGGGCGAGGGGATCGTCGTCCAGCGCTGGATGTCGGGGTCCTGGACAGCCGCGTACACCGCGTCGGTGTCCTGCGGGCCGACCGTGCGCAGCAGCAGACGCGGGGTGGTGAGCGTGACGGGTTCCATCGGCCGATTCTGCTCGCCCGGGCGTCCGGGGCGCCATGTGTTTCGCGGTCTGTGAGCGCGTGATCACATTTCGCGCAATTCCTCGCCCCGGCGCGGCACTATCCGCGGGGCCCGGCCGTTGTCCCCTGTGAAGCGGCAGACAACCTGCGACCACCCGGACCGGTCATACGAAACGGGCTCACAGGGCCCTCAGGGAAGCGGTGGGCGGTCGTCGGGCCGACAGGCCTCCCGGCGCGCCCGGGTCCTCGCATACGATGGCCGTTGCTCAGTACGTCCAATGGAAACCGACCGTCCCAGGCCCGACCGGCAAGGAGACAAACCCCCGTGTCCGTCCTCTCGAAGATCATGCGTGCAGGCGAAGGCAAGATCCTGCGCAAGCTGCACCGCATCGCGGACCAGGTCAACTCCATCGAAGAGGACTTCGTCGACCTCTCCGACGCCGAGCTGCGGGCCCTCACCGATGAGTACAAGCAGCGCTACGAAGACGGCGAGAGCCTCGACGACCTGCTTCCCGAGGCGTTCGCGACCGTCCGTGAGGCCGCCAAGCGCGCCCTCGGCCAGCGTCACTACGACGTGCAGATCATGGGCGGAGCGGCCCTTCACCTCGGCTACGTGGCCGAGATGAAGACCGGTGAGGGCAAGACCCTCGTCGGCACCCTGCCCGCGTACCTCAACGCGCTGTCGGGCAAGGGCGTGCACCTCATCACGGTCAACGACTACCTGGCCGAGCGCGACTCCGAGATGATGGGCCGCGTCCACAAGTTCCTGGGCCTCGAGGTCGGCTGCATCCTCGCCAACATGACCCCGGCCCAGCGTCGCGAGCAGTACGCCGCCGACATCACGTACGGCACGAACAACGAGTTCGGTTTCGACTACCTGCGCGACAACATGGCGTGGGCCCAGGACGAGCTCGTCCAGCGCGGCCACAACTTCGCCATCGTCGACGAGGTCGACTCCATCCTGGTCGACGAGGCCCGTACGCCGCTGATCATCTCCGGCCCGGCCGACCAGGCCACCAAGTGGTACGGCGACTTCGCCAAGCTGGTCCTGCGCCTGAAGAAGGGCGAGGCGGGCAACCCGCTCAAGGGCGAGGAGGAGACCGGCGACTACGACGTCGACGAGAAGAAGCGCACGGTCGCCATCCACGAGTCCGGCGTCTCCAAGGTCGAGGACTGGCTGGGCATCGACAACCTCTACGAGTCGGTGAACACCCCTCTGGTGGGCTACCTGAACAACGCCATCAAGGCGAAGGAGCTCTTCAAGAAGGACAAGGACTACGTCGTCCTCGACGGCGAGGTCATGATCGTCGACGAGCACACCGGCCGTATCCTCGCCGGCCGCCGCTACAACGAGGGCATGCACCAGGCGATCGAGGCGAAGGAAGGGGTGGACATCAAGGACGAGAACCAGACGCTCGCCACGATCACCCTGCAGAACTTCTTCCGCCTCTACAAGCGCCACGACCACAACGGCAAGGAACAGCCCGGCCTGTCCGGCATGACCGGTACGGCCATGACCGAGGCCGCCGAGTTCCACCAGATCTACAAGCTCGGCGTGGTGCCGATCCCGACGAACCGGCCGATGGTCCGCAAGGACCAGTCGGACCTGATCTACCGCACCGAGGTCGCCAAGTTCGAGGCGGTCGTCGACGACATCGCGGAGAAGCACGAGAAGGGCCAGCCGATCCTGGTCGGCACGACCTCCGTCGAGAAGTCGGAGTACCTCTCGCAGCAGCTCTCCAAGCGCGGCATCCAGCACGAGGTGCTGAACGCCAAGCACCACGAGCGTGAGGCGACGATCGTCGCCCAGGCCGGCCGCCGGGGCGCCGTCACGGTGGCCACCAACATGGCCGGCCGTGGTACCGACATCAAGCTCGGCGGCAACCCCGAGGACCTTGCCGATGCGGAGCTGCGCCAGCGCGGCCTCGACCCCGAGGAGCACATCGAGGAGTGGGCGCAGGCGCTGCCCGCCGCCCTGGAGAAGGCCGAGCAGGCGGTCAAGGCCGAGTTCGAGGAGGTCAAGGAGCTCGGCGGGCTCTACGTCCTCGGTACCGAGCGGCACGAGTCGCGCCGGATCGACAACCAGCTGCGCGGTCGTTCCGGCCGTCAGGGCGACCCCGGTGAGTCCCGCTTCTACCTCTCCCTCGGCGACGACCTGATGCGCCTGTTCAAGGCCCAGATGGTCGAGCGCGTGATGTCCATGGCGAACGTGCCGGACGACGTGCCGATCGAGAACAAGATGGTGACCCGCGCGATCGCGTCCGCGCAGTCGCAGGTCGAGCAGCAGAACTTCGAGACCCGTAAGAACGTCCTGAAGTACGACGAGGTGCTCAACCGGCAGCGCGAGGTCATCTACGGCGAGCGCCGCCGCGTCCTGGAGGGCGAGGACCTGCAGGAGCAGATCCACCACTTCATGGACGACACCATCGACGCGTACGTCGGCGCGGAGACCGCCGAGGGCTTCCCGGAGGACTGGGACCTCGACCGGCTGTGGGGCGCCTTCAAGCAGCTCTACCCGGTGAAGGTCACCGTCGACGAGCTGGAGGAGGCGGCCGGCGACCGCGCGGGCCTGACCGCCGAGTACATCTCCGAGTCCATCAAGGACGACGTCCACGAGCAGTACGAGTCGCGCGAGTCGCAGCTCGGCTCCGAGATCATGCGGGAGCTGGAGCGCCGCGTCGTGCTGTCGGTCCTGGACCGCAAGTGGCGCGAGCACCTCTACGAGATGGACTACCTCCAGGAGGGCATCGGCCTGCGCGCGATGGCCCAGAAGGACCCCCTGGTCGAGTACCAGCGCGAGGGCTTCGACATGTTCACGGCCATGATGGACGGCATCAAGGAGGAGTCCGTCGGCTACCTGTTCAACCTGGAGGTCCAGGTCGAGCAGCAGGTCGAGGAGGTCCCGGTCGAGGACACCGAGGCGGTTTCCGACAGCGTCCAGGACGCGGTGCCGGCCCAGGCGGGCTCCCGTCCCGAGATCCGCGCCAAGGGCCTGGAGGCACCGCAGCGCCGGGGCATGCACTTCTCCGCGGCCACCGTGGACGGAGAGGGCGGCCTCGTCGAGGGCGACTTCACCTACGACGACGAGGAGCCGGCCCGCTCCGAGGCGGACGGCCTGACCCGCGCGGAGCGCCGCAAGCAGGCGAAGGGCAGCCGCCGCCGCAGGAAGTGACGCCGACACCACCACGCCGAGGGGCCGGCCACCCCACAAGGGGGCCGGCCCTTCGGCGTGCCCGGCCCTTCGGTGTGCCCGGCGGGCCTTCTGGGGCTTGCCCAGGCCCCTCCGGGCTTCTGGCCACGCCGAGCCCTCCCAGGCTTGCCACAAGGCCCTCTCGCGCCTGCCAGACAGGCCCAGCCTCCCTTCTGGACCGGCCCAAGGCTCAGCCCCCTAGGAGGCTGGCCCAGCCTCCCCTGGGACCGGCCCAGCCCCCTGGACTGGCCGAGCCCCCTCCCAGGACCCCCCAGGACCACCCCCCGGGACCGGGCCCTCAGGACCGGCCCAGCCCCCTAGCTGGCGCGCGGTGCTCGGGGTCCGCCCAGTTCTACGGCTGTGCAGCGCCAGCGGAGGTCGGGGCCCTGTTCGAGGCGGAAGGCCATGGCGCGGAGCTGGTCGCCGGCGGCGATGCGGGCGAAGACCTCAAGGGCGCCGGCGCGGGGGACGTAGTAGCCGATGTCGCGGACGACGGGGTCGGCGCCGCGGGTGCGCAGGGGGCCGCGTTCGGCGAGGCGGGCCAGATCGTCGTAGGCGGGACCGGCGGTGTGCCGGAGCATCCAGTGGACCGGTCGGCGGCCGCTGAGGACGGCGAGCAGGCGCTCCGCGAAGAGGTCCGTGGGGCGGGGGCTCGGCGGGGTCGCCGGAGGGGTGAGCGGCCTGCGGGACGAGGGCGTTCCGGGGCGGCGGGAGTCCCGGCGGCCGGGCGGGCGGGTGCCCGGGCGGAGCTGGGCGGTCCTGGTCATGACCTTGTTCATGGGGATCCCCGTTCGGCAGGCCCGGAGTACCGGGCGGTAACTTGCGGTCGGGGATCTTGTACGGGGGCCGGGACGGCGGCAGCAAGGCGCCTGCGGCCCGTGTCGGAGGCCCGGGAATGTTCACCTATCCGAGTGATCCGGGGCGCCCGGACCCGGTCGGGCGGCGGCCGGTACCGGGTGAATCGGAGGGTGCCGGGTGGACGCTCCCGGCGTCACCGCCCGGGACCCGAAAGGGGACGCCCGCACGTATCCTGAAGGCCCTCCGGGAGGCGTCAGGACCTCCGGGGGACCCGCGGAGTCGAAGAGTCGAGAAAAGAGCGGCCAGCATGCGCGTCTATGTCCCCCTGACCCTCCCCGGGCTTGCCGAGGCGCACAAGACGGGCGAGCTGGGGACCGGTCCGTTCGTCGCCTACGCCGTCACGCCGGCGCTGCGGGAGTGGTACCTCTCCGACGACATGGAGGAGCTGGAGTACGCGGCGCTCAACCGGGCCGCCCTGGCCTCGCTGCGGCTGCTGGCCGCCGAGCCGGGTGCGGCGCGGCGCCGGGTCGTGGTGGCCGTGGACGTCCCCGACGGCACGGCGACGGCCGACCCGGACCGCGGGCTCGACCCGGCGGCGCTGGGCGAGGTGCGGGTGACCGGGACGGTCGCGCTGGCCAAGGCGGCCGCGGTGCACGTCGACTCCGACGACGCGGAGGAGGACGTGACCGCCGCGGCCGGGGCGCTGGCGGCGGCCGACGGCGGGGACGACGACGCCCAGTTCGTCGTGGACGGGGCCGAGGACCACGAGCTGCTCTGGTACGCCACGCAGGAGATCCCGAACCTGATGGGGCTCGGCTGAGCCGACGAGGCGTGTGTGACCTGCGGTGACGCATCCGCGGTCTTGATTGTCAGTGGCGGCGGGTAGCGTTTTTGGCATGGGGAAGCACGACAGCGCACACATTGTCTGGGACTGGAACGGCACGCTGTTCCACGACAACGACGCGATCATCGGGGCGACGAACGCGGCCTCGGCCGAGCTGGGCCTGGCGCCGATCACACTGGAGCAGTACCGGGCGCTGTACTGCGTGCCGGTGCCGAGGTTCTACGAGCGGCTGATGGGGCGGCTGCCGACGGACACCGAGTGGGAGGTCATGGACGTGATCTTCCACCGCTACTACGCCGAGCACCGCGGTCTGTGCGGGCTGACCGACGGGGCGGCCGAGCTGCTGGCCGGCTGGCGTTCGGCCGGGCGCAGCCAGTCGCTGCTGAGCATGTACGTGCACGACGAACTCGTACCGCTGGTGCGGGGGTTCGGGATCGAGCCGCACTTCGTACGGGTGGAGGGCCGGGTCGGGCCGTCCGGGGGCAGCAAGGCCGAGCACATGGTCCGGCATCTGCGGCAGCTGGGGGACGTGGAGCCGGGGCGGACCGTGGTGATCGGGGACGCGGCGGACGACGCGGTGGCGGCGCACGCCGTGGGCGCGAAGGCGGTGCTGTACACCGGGGGGTCGCACGGCCGGGCGAGCCTGGAGGAGGTCGGGGTCCCGGTGGTGGACTCGCTGGCGGAGGCGGTCGAGGAAGCGGAGCGGATGGTGGCGTGAGCCTCCTCGGGGCCGCCGTCCCTGTGCAGAGTGTCAAAGTTCGCCCCCCTGTTTTGTACACATACGGCTCATGACGGGCCCCGGGTGGGGAGCGATAGCCTGGTGGCGTGATCAGCGCGATAGTTCGCGGGGGCGTCACCGC
Source organism: Streptomyces sp. NPDC048288 (assembly GCF_043201555.1). Lineage (NCBI taxonomy): Bacteria > Bacillati > Actinomycetota > Actinomycetes > Kitasatosporales > Streptomycetaceae > Streptomyces > Streptomyces sp. NPDC048288. The sequence goes on along the minus strand of NZ_JBICZD010000011.1, from coordinate 420,690 downwards.
CCCTGCCCTGCGCCCGGTGAGCACGGAACACCTCCGTGACCGGGCGGCGGTCGCTGGTCTTCCCGGGCGGAGGGCGCCGAAAGCGGCCCTGGCAGGGGCGCTGCCGAGAGCAGCATCACACCTGCGGAGCAGCTCAAATATGGCTCAATACCCCCCGCTCATCTCACCTTGCGGCATAGCGTCGGAGCAGACCGGACACCCCGGCCGTGGCGTCGAGCCGCAGGGGGAAGAGCCCGTACTTCCTTCTACGTCACGCAATGGCGCGCGACAGGAGCCAGAGGACAATGCAGACCAAGCTGGACGAAGCCAAGGCCGAGCTGCTCGATCGGGCCGCCCGGGTAGCTGAGAACAGCCCGGCAGGGGGGCACCTACCGACTGGGACGACGGGAGAGGCGGACCAGGAGTCCGTGTTCGCGTTCCTCCAGCGCTACTACCTGCACACCGCACCGGAGGACCTCGCCGACCGCGACCCGGTCGACGTCTTCGGCGCCGCCGTCTCGCACTACCGTCTTGCCGAGACCCGGCCGCAGGGCACCGCCAACGTCCGGGTCCACACCCCGACCGTCGAGGAGAACGGGTGGACCTGCAGCCACACCGTGGTGGAGGTCGTCACCGACGACATGCCGTTCCTCGTCGACTCGGTCACCAATGAGCTGACCCGGCAGGGGCGGGGCATTCACGTCGTCATCCACCCCCAGTTCGTCGTCCGCCGCGACCTCACCGGCAAGCTGATCGAGGTGCTGCCGACCCCGGCCACGGACGGGGAACTGCCGCACGACGCGCACATCGAGTCCTGGATCCACGTCGAGATCGACCGCGAGACCGACCGCTCCGACCTCAAGCAGATCACCGCCGACCTGCTGCGCGTGCTCTCCGACGTCCGGGAGGCCGTCGAGGACTGGGAGAAGATGCGGGAGGCCGCCGCCCGCATCGCCGAGGAACTCGGTGACGAGCCCGTGCCCGGCGACCTGCCGCGCCCCGAGGTCGAGGAGGCCCGCGAGCTGCTGCGCTGGCTGGCCGCCGACCACTTCACCTTCCTCGGCTTCCGCGAGTACCAGCTCCGCGAGGACGACTCCCTGGCCGCCGTGCCCGGCACCGGCCTCGGCATCCTGCGCTCCGACCCGCAGCACGCGGGTGAGGAGGGCCACCCGGTCAGCCCCTCCTTCGAGCGGCTCCCGGCCGACGCGCGTGCCAAGGCCCGCGAGCACAAGCTGCTGGTGCTGACCAAGGCGAACAGCCGGTCGACCGTGCACCGGCCGTCGTACCTGGACTACGTCGGCGTCAAGAAGTTCGACGCGGACGGCAACGTGGTCGGCGAGCGGCGCTTCCTGGGTCTGTTCTCGTCCGCCGCCTACACCGAGTCGGTGCGCCGGGTGCCCGTCATCCGCCGCAAGGTCGACGCGGTGCTGGACCGGGCCGGCTTCTCGCCCAACAGCCACGACGGCCGCGACCTGCTCCAGATCATGGAGACCTACCCGCGCGACGAGCTGTTCCAGACCCCGGTCCCCGAGCTGGAGTCGATCGTCACCAGCGTCCTCTACCTGCAGGAACGCCGCCGGCTGCGGCTGTACCTGCGCCAGGACGAGTACGGCCGCTACTACTCGGCCCTCGTCTACCTCCCCCGGGACCGGTACACCACCGGCGTCCGGCTGCGGATCATCGACATCCTGAAGGAGGAGCTCGGCGGCACCAGCGTCGACTTCACGGCCTGGAACACCGAGTCGATCCTCTCCCGGCTGCACTTCGTCGTCCGTGTCCCGCAGGGCACCGAGCTGCCCGAGCTGTCCGACACCGACAAGGACCGCATCGAGGCCCGCCTGGTCGAGGCGGCCCGCTCCTGGGCCGACGCCTTCGGCGAGGCGCTCAACGCCGAGTGCGGCGAGGAGCGCGCGGCCGAGCTGCTGCGCAAGTACACCAACTCCTTCCCCGAGGGCTACAAGGCCGACCACACCCCGCGCGCGGCGGTCGCCGACCTCGTGCACCTGGAGCGGCTCACCGAGGAGGAGGGCAACGACTTCGCGCTCAGCCTCTACGAGCCGGTGGGCGCCGCCCCCGACGAGCGCCGCTTCAAGATCTACCGCAAGGGCGCGGCGATCTCCCTGTCGGCCGTGCTGCCGGTGCTCAACCGGATCGGCGTCGAGGTGATCGACGAGCGGCCGTACGAACTGCGCTGCGCGGACCGGACGACCGCCTGGATCTACGACTTCGGCCTGCGGGTGCCGAAGGTCCAGGGCAGCGCGAACGGCGACTACCTCGGCGAGGACGGCCGTGAGCGGTTCCAGGACGCCTTCGCGGCGACCTGGACCGGCCAGGCGGAGAACGACGGCTTCAACGCGCTGGTGCTGAGTGCCGGGCTGAGCTGGCGGCAGGCGATGGTGCTGCGGGCGTACGCCAAGTACCTGCGGCAGGCCGGCTCCACGTTCAGCCAGGACTACATGGAGACCACGCTCCGCCACAACGTCCACACCACCCGGCTGCTGGTCTCCCTCTTCGAGGCGCGGATGTCGCCGGACCGGCAGAAGGCCGGCCTGGAGATCACCGACGCCCTCCTGGAGGAGCTGGACGCGGCCCTCGACCAGGTGGCGAGTCTCGACGAGGACCGCATCCTGCGTTCCTTCCTGACCGTCATCAAGGCGACGCTGCGCACCAACTTCTTCCAGGAGACGGCCGAGGGCAGGCCGCACTCCTACGTCTCCATGAAGTTCGACCCGCAGGCCATCCCCGACCTCCCGGCGCCCCGCCCGGCGTACGAGATCTGGGTGTACTCGCCGCGTGTCGAGGGCGTGCACCTGCGGTTCGGCAAGGTCGCGCGCGGCGGTCTGCGCTGGTCCGACCGGCGTGAGGACTTCCGCACCGAGATCCTCGGCCTGGTCAAGGCGCAGATGGTGAAGAACACCGTCATCGTGCCGGTCGGCGCCAAGGGCGGCTTCGTCGCCAAGCAGCTGCCGGACCCGGGCAAGGACCGGGACGCGTGGCTCGCGGAGGGCATCGCCAGCTACAAGACGTTCATCTCGGCGCTGCTCGACATCACCGACAACATGGTGGCCGGCGAGATCGTGCCCCCGCAGGACGTGGTCCGGCACGACGAGGACGACACCTATCTGGTGGTCGCGGCCGACAAGGGCACGGCGACGTTCTCCGACATCGCCAACGAGGTCGCCGGCAGCTACAACTTCTGGCTCGGCGACGCCTTCGCCTCCGGCGGCTCCGCGGGCTACGACCACAAGGGCATGGGCATCACCGCGCGCGGCGCCTGGGAGTCCGTGAAGCGGCACTTCCGGGAGCTGGGCGTCGACACCCAGAGCGAGGACTTCACGGTCGTCGGCATCGGTGACATGTCCGGTGACGTGTTCGGCAACGGCATGCTGCTCAGCGAGCACATCCGCCTGGTCGCCGCCTTCGACCACCGGCACATCTTCATCGACCCGAACCCGGACGCGGCCACCTCCTACGCCGAGCGCCGCCGCCTGTTCGAGCTGCCCCGCTCCAGCTGGGGCGACTACAACACCGACCTGCTCTCGGCGGGCGGCGGGATCTTCCCGCGCAGCGCCAAGGCCATCCCGGTCAACGGCCACATCCGCGAGGCCCTCGGCATCGAGGACAAGGTCGCCAAGGTGACCCCGGCCGAGCTGATGAAGGCGATCCTGGCGGCACCGGTCGACCTGCTGTGGAACGGCGGCATCGGCACCTACGTCAAGGCGTCCACCGAGTCGAACGCGGACGTCGGCGACAAGGCCAACGACGCCATCCGCGTCGACGGCGCCGACCTGCGCGTCAAGGTCGTCGGCGAGGGCGGCAACCTGGGCCTGACCCAGCTCGGCCGGATCGAGTTCGCCCGCCAGGGCGGCAAGATCAACACCGACGCCATCGACAACAGCGCGGGCGTGGACACCTCGGACCACGAGGTGAACATCAAGATCCTGCTCAACGGCGTGGTCGCGGACGGCGACATGACGGTCAAGCAGCGCAACAAGCTGCTGGCCGAGATGACCGACGAGGTCGGCGCCCTGGTGCTGCGCAACAACTACGCGCAGAACGTGGCGATCGCCAACGCGCTGGCCCAGTCCGGGGACATGCTCCACGCCCAGCAGCGCTTCCTGCGCCACCTGGTGCGCGAGGGCCACCTCGACCGCGCCCTGGAGTTCCTGCCCACGGACCGCCAGATCCGCGAGCGCATCGGCACCGGCCAGGGCCTGACCGGCCCGGAGACGGCCGTCCTGCTGGCGTACACGAAGATCACGGTCGCCGACGAGCTGCTGGCGACCTCGCTGCCGGACGACCCGTATCTGAGCAGCCTGCTGCACGCCTACTTCCCGACCGCGCTGCGCGAGCAGTTCGCCGCCGCGCTCATCAGCCACCCGCTGCGCCGCGAGATCACGACCACGGTCCTGGTCAACGACACGGTCAACACCGGTGGTACGACGTATCTGCACCGGCTCCGCGAGGAGACCGGGGCCTCCCTGGAGGAGATCGTCCGGGCGCAGACCGCGGCCCGCGCGATCTTCCGCTCCGCCCCGGTGTGGGACGGCGTCGAGGAACTGGACAACAGGGTCGACGCGGCCGTCCAGACCCGGATCCGGCTGCACTCGCGCCGTCTGGTCGAGCGCGGCACCCGCTGGCTGCTCAACAACCGCCCGCAGCCGCTGGAGCTCGCCGAGACCGTCGACTTCTTCTCCGAGCGGGTCGAACAGGTCTGGCAGCAGCTGCCCAAGCTGCTGCGCGGCGCGGACGCGGAGTGGTACCAGCACGTGTACGACGAGCTGTCCGCGTCCGGTGTCCCGGACGAGCTGGCGACCCGGGTGGCCGGCTTCTCCTCCGCCTTCCCGGCGCTGGACATCGTCTCGGTGGCCGACCGCATGGGCAGGGAACCGCTGGATGTCGCCGAGGTCTACTACGACCTCGCCGACCGGCTCGGCGTCACCCAGCTGATGGACCGCATCATCGAGCTCCCGCGCGCCGACCGCTGGCAGTCGATGGCCCGCGCCTCCATCCGCGAGGACCTGTACGCGGCCCACGCGATGCTCACCGCCGACGTGCTCGCCGTGGGCAACGGCACCTCGACGCCCGAGCAGCGCTACGCGGCCTGGGAGCAGAAGAACTCGGCGATCCTGGGCCGGGCCCGGGCCACCCTGGAGGAGATCCGCAGCTCGGACTCCTTCGACCTGGCCAACCTGTCGGTGGCCATGCGGACGATGCGGACGCTGCTGCGCACGCACTCGTAGCCGTACAACGCGGTAGTACGAGCAGTAGGCAGTGACAGGAAAGGCGCCCCCGGCCATGACGGCCGGGGGCGCCTTTCCTGTCGTAGGTCCCGGTCAGGAAGGAGACGGGGCGACCTTGGGCTTCGGCTTGGGCTTGGGCTTCGGCTTGGTCTTGTCGGACTTGTCGCCGGTGAAGGCCTCGTACTCGGCGAGGACGTCCTCGGTGGGGCCGTCCATACGCAGCACCCCGCGCTCCAGCCACAGCACCCGCTCGCAGGTGTCACGGATGGACTTGTTGTTGTGGCTGACCAGGAACACCGTGCCCGCGTGCTGGCGCAGCTCGCGGATGCGCTCCTCGGACCGCATCCGGAAGGACGCGTCACCGGTGGCCAGGGCCTCGTCGATGAGCAGGACGTCGTGGTCCTTGGCGGCGGCGATGGAGAAGCGCAGCCGGGCGCCCATGCCGGAGGAGTAGGTCCGCATCGGGAGGGTGATGAAGTCACCCTTCTCGTTGATGCCGGAGAAGTCGACGATGTCCTGGTAGCGCTCCTTGATCTCCTCGCGGGACATGCCCATGGCGAGGCCGCCGAGGTAGACGTTCTTCTCGCCGGTCAGGTCGCCCATCAGGGCCGCGTTGACGCCGAGGAGGGAGGGCTGGCCGTCGGTGTAGATGGCGCCGTTCTCCACCGGGAGCAGGCCGGCGACGGCCTTGAGCAGGGTCGACTTGCCGGAGCCGTTGCTGCCGATGAGGCCGATCGCCTCGCCCTTGTAGGCGACGAAGGAGACGTTCTTGACCGCGTGCACCTTGCGGACGCCCGCCGCGTTCTCGGCCTTCTTCTTGCCGCGCAGGATGCGGTTGAGGGCGGCGGTGGCGGAGCCGCGTCCGGCTCCGGTGCCGTTGACCCGGTAGACGATGTCGACGCCGTCGCAGACGACGGTGGGGATGTCGCTCACGGTGCGGGGCTCACGCTCGATGGGTGTCTCGTCCACGCTGGGGGTGTCGTTCACGTTCTCAGCCACGGCCGTACGTCTCCTCAGCCTTCCAGAAGTAGATGAACCCGCCGACGCCGACGACGAGGGCCCAGCCGGTCGCGACGAGCCATACGTGGGGCGGCAGCTGGCTGCCGTGGAAGCTGTCGATCAGGGAGTAGCGCATCAGGTCGATGTAGACGGCGGCCGGGTTGTCCTTGAGTACCGGACCCACCCAGTCCGGCATGCCCTTGTGCTTGCCGGTCAGCTTGTCGATGCTCCACATGACGCCCGAGATGTACATCCAGGTGCGCAGCACGAACGGCATCAGCTGGGAGATGTCCGGGGTCTTGGCGCCCCAGCGGGCCATGATCAGCGACATGCCGGTGTTGAACATGAACTGCAGGAGCAGCGCCGGGATGGCCAGCACCCAGGAGGCCGCCACCGGCACGCCGAAGCAGAGCAGGATGACGATCAGGGCGCACATGGAGAACAGCAGCTGCTGCAGCTGCTGGAGGCAGAAGGAGATCGGGAGCGCGGCCCGCGGGAAGTGCAGGGCGCGGACGAGACCGAGGTTGCCGGCGATGGCGCGGGTGCCGGTCATGATCGAGCTCGACGTGAACGTCCAGATGAACACGCCCGTGACCAGGAACGGGATGTAGTCCGGCACGCCCTTCTTGGACTCCAGCAGAATGCCGAAGATGAAGTAGTACACCGTGGCGTTCAGCAGCGGGGTCATGACTTGCCAGACCTGGCCGAGCTTCGCCTGGGCGTACTGGGCGGTGAGCTTGGCGGTGGCGAACGCGACGATGAAGTGCCGTCGGGCCCACAGCTGCCGGATGTACTGGGGCAGGGTGGGCCGGGCGCCGCTGACCGTGAGGCCGTGCCGGGCGGCGAGCGCCGCGAGGTCGTCCTCGGCCATGACCGGAGTCGGGGGCGGTGTGTGGAGAACCTGGGTCACATCCGCTGCTTTCACTCGGGGGGTGGGGGTGCTGCGGCGTCCGGCTGGGCGCCGGGCCCGTCATCCGAAGTTTCCTTACGCTTCTCTTCACGTTTTCTTACGTCGGGACGGGACCGTATCGTCGCAACGGGAGCGTAGGCCGAGTTGGCGTCGGAACGCAACCGTTTCGTCGTCACGGGTGCGTGTGTGCCGTGACACTTCCGAGGTCGGGGCGCGACCGATTCGTTGTGCGAGAGGGTGGAGCGCGTGTTCGGGTACGGCGGTGAGCTGCGGGGTGTTCAGCGCGACCGCGTTGCGGCGATCGGGTGGCGGCCCGGTATGGGTGACCCGTCGGGACGCAACCGTTTCGTCGTTACGCCCCTATGCTGGGTGGCATGACGACGAACGCCGAGGAGTCCCAGACGCGTCCGCGCCGACGAGCCCCCGCCGGGGCGGCCGTCCTCCGCGAGGACGTGACCGAGGCCATCCGGGCCGCCGTCTTCGAGGAACTCGCGGCGGTCGGCTACGCCCGGATGTCCATCGAGGGCATCGCGCGCCGCGCGGGCGTCGGCAAGACCGCCGTCTACCGCCGCTGGCGCTCCAAACTGCACCTCGTCCTCGACGTCGTCTCCGCGCTCGCCGTGCTGGGCCTGCCGGTGCCCGACACCGGCTCCCTGGAGGGCGACCTGCGGCTCCTGTACGAGGTCACGTCCCGTGCGCTGCGCCACCCCGTCGCCTCGCAGATCATCCCGGACCTCCAGGCCGAGGCGGCCCGCAACCCCGAGATCGCCGAGGCCATGCAGAAGACGCTGCGCGAGGGCCAGGAAGGCGTCGCCAGCAAGATCATCGAGTCGGCGCAGCGGCGCGGTGAACTCGCCGCCGACCTCGACGACGACCTGGCCATGGACCTGATCTCCGGCCCGCTGTACTGGCGCTCGGTGGTGATCCGCACCCCGAAGCTGCCGAAGGGTTATCTGGGGGCGCTGGCCCGCGGGACCACGGAGGCGCTCAAGGCGCTGTGAACCACTCGGCCGGGGATGTCACAGGCGGGTCGGCCGTCTCGTCGTAGGGGGCGCAGACATCCTCGACCTGGGAGTGGACGATGAACCTCGCCCTGTGGATCGCCGCCGGACTGCTCGCCGCGGTGGCCCTGACCGGTGGCGTCAGCAAGACGTTCGTGCCGCGGGAGAAGCTGGCCGCGGCCCACGGCGGCGGCTGGACCGGTGCCGTCGGGGACGGCTTCGTGAAGACCCTGGGGGTCCTCGAACTCCTGGCCGCGGCGGGCCTGGTCCTGCCGGCCGCCACCGGTATCGCACCGGTCCTGGTGCCGGTGACCGCCACCGCCTGGACCCTGCTGATGATCGGCGCGATGATCACCCACGGCCGGCGCGGCGAACGGGCGTTCGTCGCGTTGAACCTGGTCTATCTCGTGATCGCGCTGGCCGTCGCGGTGGGCCGGTTCGGCCCCGGCGCGTTCTGATGCCGAAGTGCCGGACGACCGAAGGGGGAGGAAGCGGGACATGAACAGGACCGAGGAGTTCCAGGAGCTGCGGCCGCTGCTGTTCTCGATCGCGTACCGGATCCTGGGCAGCGTGAGCGAGGCGGAGGACGCGGTCCAGGAGACCTGGCTGCGCTTCGAGACCTCACCGACGGAGGTCAGGTCGCCCAAGGCCTTCCTGTCGGCCGCGGTGACCCGGATCTCCATCGACGTACTGCGCTCGGCCCGCGTCCGGCGCGAGGCGTACGTCGGCCCGTGGTTCCCCGAGCCGCTGCTCGCCGACCCCTACGAGGACCCGGAGCGGTCGGCGGAACTGGCCGACTCGCTCTCGATGGCGGCCCTGCTGCTCCTCGAACGCCTCAGCCCCCTGGAGCGCGCCGTCTTCGTCCTCCGCGAGGTGTTCGACTTCGGCTTCCCCGAGGTCGCGGCGGCCGTGGGCCGCTCGGAGCCGGCCTGCCGTCAGCTTGCGACGCGGGCCCGCCGCCACATGGCGGAGGGCCGCCCCCGCTTCGAGGCGGACCGCCGGGAACGCGACGAACTGGCCGCACGCTTCTTCGAGGCCCTCCACGAGGGCGATGTCGCCGCCCTCCAGGACCTGCTCGCCGCCGACGTCTCCCTGGTCGGCGACGGCGGCGGCAAGGCCCCGCAGCTGGCCCGCGCGGTCGCCGGCGCCCAGAACGTGGCCCGCCTCCTCGCCGCCGTCTTCCCCGTACTGGCCCGGGTCCAGGTGACCTGCGAACCCCATGAGGTCAACGGTCAGCCCGGCGCGGTCTTCCGCGACCGCGACGGCAGAACCCTCCAGACCTTCTCCCTCGACATCCTCGACGGCCGCGTCCACACCATCCGCCTCGTCCTCAACCCCGACAAACTCGCCCACCTCGGCCCCGTCGCCGACGCCTGGACCCTCTCCGAAGAGCTCAAACAGGCCCGCCGGGAGCGCGACTGACGACAGCTCACGAACCGCCGCGGCTCAGCCCCGGGGCGTTTCCGGGTGGAGGCGGGTCCAGCCGTGCCAGGCTGAGGTGATCATGTCGTGGACGTCGTGTTTGGCTTTCCAGCCGAGTTCGGTGGTGATGCGGTCCGCGGAGGCGACGACGCGGGCGGGGTCGCCGGGGCGGCGGGGGGTGACGGCCGGGGGGCGGTCGTAGCCGGTGACGGTGTTGATGCGGTCGATCATCTCGCGGACGGAGACGCCTTCGCCGCGGCCGATGTTGAGGGTGAGTGCGCGGCCGGGGTCGGCCTGGAGGGCGCGGGCCGCGGCCACGTGGGCCTCGGCGAGGTCCACCACGTGGATGTAGTCGCGGACGCAGGTGCCGTCCGGGGTGGGGTAGTCGTCGCCGAAGACGCGCGGCGGCGCGTTCTCCGTGAGCTTCTCGAAGACCATCGGGATGAGGTTGTAGACGCCCACGTCGGCGAGTTCGGGGCTCGCCGCGCCCGCCACGTTGAAGTAGCGCAGCGACGCGGTCGACAGGCCGGTCGCCCGGCCCGTCGCGCGGACCAGCCACTCGCCCGCGAGCTTCGTCTCGCCGTACGGCGACATCGGCACGCAGGGCGTCTCCTCCGTCACCAGGTCGACGTCCGGCATGCCGTAGACGGCGGCCGAGGAGGAGAACACGAAGGACGGGACCCGGGCCTCCGTCACGGCCTCCAGGAGGACGCGCAGGCCCTCGACGTTCTCGTGGTAGTAGTGCAGGGGACGGTCCACCGACTCGCCCACCTGCTTCTTCGCCGCCAGATGGACGACCCCGGTCACCTCGTGCTCGGCCAGGGCGTGCGCGACCCTCTCGCCGTCCAGGGTGGAGCCGACCACCAGGGGCACGTCCTCCGGCACGCGCTCGGCGATGCCGGTGGACAGGTCGTCGTACACGACCGTCCGCTCGCCCGCCTCGGTCATCGCGCGGACGACATGCGCCCCGATGTAGCCGGCGCCGCCGGTGATCAGCCAGGTCATGTGTGGCGGTCCCCTCCGTCAGTGGTCTGCTTCAGCCGCGGTCCTCTCCCAGTGAAGCAGCTGCGACGGACATCCGGGGACGGCCGGGACGGCTGCCGGCGATCACGGGGTCGACCACCGTGTTCGTACGGCGGCGGGTGGCGCGCCACAGGCGGGTGAGGGAGAGGACGGCCGCCGCGGCCAGCAGCCCGTTGCGGGCCAGCATCAGCAGACAGCCCGTCCAGGTGCAGCCGACGACCTCCGAGTAGAAGGCGGGGTAGGCGACGGAGCTGAGCGCGGTCGCCGTCACGACCAGCGCGGCGACCGGGCGCTGGGTGGTGTGCCGGGAGGTCAGGCACACGGCGGCCAGTCCGAGCAGCCAGATCATGTACTGCGGACTGATCACCCGGCTGGTGACGGTGAAGAGGAGCACGGCGCTCAGCGCCGCGTCGTAGGGGGTGGCCTCGGTCCAGCGCCGGGCCCGGACGCGCCACAGCAGCAGGAGCGTGAAAGCGACCGCGGTGAGCACGAGGGAGGCGGTCGCGACGGCGTGTACGTGCGGGCCGACCAGCTCCATCGCGCCGTACTGGTAGCGGACCCTGCCGGGCCAGCCGGCGTGCCGCGCGAGGCTGAGCGCGGTGCCGCCGAGGGACTCGATCTGCACGCCCCGGCCGCCCTGTTGACGGAGGAAGGCGAGGGGGTTGCGGAACGAAAGCACGAAGAAGGCGAGCGTCACGCCTCCGGTGACGGCCGCCCAGCTCCATGACGTACGGGTGGGGCGTCCGCGCTCGACGCCCAGCAGCACCAGCGCCGGCCACACCTTCACCAGCGCGCCCAGGGCCGCGAGCACCCCGCACGCGCGCGTGGAGCGCGACAGCGTGAGCAGGGAGAGCACGGCGAGGGCGGTGACCACCATGTCGTAGCGGGCGAGCGGGAGGTGCAGCAGGAGGGGGAGGCCGCCGGTCCACAGGGCCGCGCCGAGCAGGGTGCGGCCGGGGCGCGTGCCCGCGCGGACGAGCGCCGCCGTGATCAGCGCGTCGGTGGCCAGGGTGAGCGCCACGAACGCCTGGAAGTAGCTGAGCCCGGGCACCAGCCCCGGCGCGAGCAGCACCGCGCCGGCGCCCGGCGGGTACTGCCACAACGTGTCGTGCGCCGGGAACGCGCCGTGTGACAGAACGCCGTACCAGTGGAAGTAGAGCCGCCGCACTTCCCGCGCGACCGCTCCGTGTCCCAGCACTCGCTCGTTGTTGTGGGCGAGAAGCCACAGCATCAGCGCGCGCGTGGCGATCCAGAAGGCGGTGAGGCAGAGGAGAGCGGGGAGCCGGACGGGCCGTGGGAGACCCGGGAGTCGAACAGCCGAGGCGAACGGGGCGCGGGGGAGCGGGAAGTACGAGCGGCGATTCATCAACCGTGAGCGTAAGCCGCGCGGATGGTGTATCCATGCCGATACGCCGTCAATACCCGGCAAAGGTTGGCTAATCGCAAAAGATCGGGCCGTGGTGAGTATCGGGCCTCTCGTAAAAGCACATCCGCGGACCTCGCGAACGACGGACACCGGACGGCCGACTCCATCGAGTCGGCCGAACCCGTTGGGCGGATCACCGCGCGGGCGCCCCGGCCCCGGCCGCGGCCGCCGCGGAGCGGCCGTGGCCGCTCCGGCCGCGGTGATGCTCGCGGTCGGACTCTGGGGGCTGCACCGCGGCGGGATGTGGCGCGACGAGGCCGTCACCTACCAGGTCGCCCGGCGCACGGTGCCGCAGATCTGGCGGCTGCTGCACGAGGTCGACGCCGTGCACGGCCTCTACTACCTGCTGATGCACATCGTCCTCGGCGCCGCCCCCGGCCGCCCGGGCGAGGTCGACCTCCGGCTGCCCTCGGTGTGCGCGGCCGCCGTCACCGCGGGCCTGGTGGCCGCCCTCGGCACCCGCCTGGCCCGGCCGCGCGTCGGCCTGTGGGCCGGGCTGATGTACGCGCTCACCCCGCTGGTCGGCCACTACGCGCAGGAGGGCCGCTCGTACGCCCTGGTCGCCGCGGGCGCGACCGGCGCGACGCTGCTCCTCGTACGGGCGGCGGAACGGGACGGGCGGCGGGCCTGGTGCTGGTACGGCGCCGTCCTCGGACTGACCTGCTGGCTGCACGAGTTCGCCGTCCTGCTGCTGCTCGCGCACGCGGGAACTCTGGCGCTGGCCCGTTCGTCGGGAAGGGTGTGGCGGGGCTGGGGCTGCGCGGCCGGGGGCGTGGCGCTGTCGCTGCTGCCGATGGTCGTCGTCTCGCACAGGCAGTCGGCCCAGGTCGCGTGGTTGCGGGAGCCGGACGTGGAGACCGCGCAGGAACTGCTGCGCCAGTACCTCGGACCGACCGACGGGGTGTACTGGGCGTGCCTGGCGCTGGGGCTGCTCGGGCTGACCCGGCTGGTGGGCCGGCGCGGTGAGCTGACCCTCGCGGCGGTCGCGCTGCCGCTCGCGGTGCTGCCGCCGGTGGTGCTGATGCTGGCCTCGCAGCTCACACCGCTGTACGTCGACCGGTATGTGCTGTACGCGCTCGCCGGTGCGCCCCTGCTGGTGGCGCTGGGCGCGGACCGGGTGGCCGGGCTCCTGGGCCGGTTCTGGACGCACGGCACGGCGACGGTGTCCCGGTCGCCCGCGTTCACCCTGGCCGGGGTGCTGGCACTCGTCCTCGCCTTCACCCACCAGCTTCCGCTGCTGCGACACGACCGGATCGCGGGCACCCGGCCCGACGACCTCGGCGCGGTCGCGGAGGCGGCGGCGCGGGCGCTGCGGCCGGGCGACCCGGTGCTGTACCTGCCGGCGCACGCGCGCGGGACGCAGCTCGCCTATCCGGCCGACTTCGGAACCACGTGGGACGTCGCCCTGGCCGAGCCGGGGCCGGATTCGGGGACGTTGTACGGGCACGAGGTGGGGGCCGGGACGCTGCGGCGGCGGTTGGCCGGGGTGGATCAGGTGTGGGCGGTGGTGGAGAAGTACGCGCTGGTGAGCGGGTATCGGCCGCGGTTGTCGACGGAGCGGGCGAAAGTGGCCGTGCTGAACCAGCAGTTCGTGTTGCGGGAGGAGATCGTGGTGGATCGGGTCGCGCTGCGGTTGTATGTGCGGCCGATTCGGGGGGAGGAAGGTCGGGTGTGACGTGCGGGCCGGTGGGGGCTGGTCGCGCCCACGCGGCGGTAGCCGCACATCGATACGGCCCCGCGCCCCTGGCGGGGCGCTTCAGTGCGGGGCGCTTGAGCGTGTGCCCTCCTCCGCTGCCGCCGCGTCCAGCGTCCCCGTCAGTTGGTCCAGGCGGGCCTTCAGATCGCGGATCTCGTCGACGTCGAAGCCCGTCGCCGACACGATCCGGCGCGGTACCTCCAGTGCCCGCTCGCGCAGCGCGGCGCCCGCCTCCGTGAGCCGTATCTCCACCGAGCGCTCGTCGCGGGCGCTGCGCTCCCGGTGGACCAGGCCCGCTGTCTCCAGGCGCTTGAGCAGCGGGGAGAGGGTGCCGGAGTCCAGCCGCAGGTGTTCGCCGAGCTTCTTGACCGGCAGGTCGCCCTGCTCCCACAGCACCAGCATCACCAGGTACTGGGGATAGGTGAGCCCGAGGTCCTTGAGGATCACGCGGTAGACGCCGTTGAACGCGCGGGACGCGGCGTGCAGGGAGAAGCAGATCTGGCGGTCCAGACGGAGCCACTCCGACTCGGGGGCGGACGCGGGGGTGGGGGCTGGGGTCGGGGTCGTCGCGGTCATGGCTCAATCGTAGCTCTTGCGAGCCATTCAGTTGTGCACAACTTAGTTGTGTGCTCTACTTGTGGTCGTGAGGGCGGCCGGACCAGGGCCGCCGGACCACCGAACCAGCGAATTTCGAGAGGGATGGTCTTCCATGGACGCGCTCTACACCGCAGCCGCCACCGCCACCGGCCGGGAGGGACGGGCGGTCAGCTCGGACGGGCAGCTGGACCTCGCGCTGGCGTTCCCGCCGGCGCTCGGCGGCAACGGCCAGGGCACCAACCCCGAGCAGCTCTTCGCCGCCGGTTACGCCGCCTGTTTCGCCAGCGCCCTGGGCGCCATCGGCCGCCAGGCCAAGGTCGACACCGGCGAGATCTCCGTGACCGCCGAGGTCGGTATCGGCAAGGACGAGTCCGACGGCGGCTTCGCGCTCAAGGTCACCCTGCGCGTCGAGCTTCCCGAGGAGCTCGCCAACGAGACCGGCGAGAAGCTGGTCCACCAGGCCCACGAGTTCTGCCCCTACTCCAAGGCCACCAAGGGCAACATCCCGGTCGAGCTCATCGTCGAGTAGTCGGCCGAGCGGACACCGGTACCTCCCTCGTACGGGTGAGCCGCGCGAGCACCTCCCCGGTACGCCGGCTCCAGTCCACGACCACCGCCCCCGCGGGCAGCCGCTCCTGCCGCGTCAGCAGCAGCCAGCGCACCCGGGGGCGGTGGTCGTGGCCGTCGTCCAGTTCGATGCCGTACCCGGGGAGCAGCCGGACGGCGTGGTAGGCGTCCGTGCGCACCGGTTCGCCGGGCCCGATGTGCCGGGCCGCCCAGTCGTACGACGGCCAGCGCGGCGGCTGGACGAAGCCGACCGGGTCCACCGAACGCGGCACGACCGCCCCGGCCTGCGCGGCCAGGAAGCCCAGGCAGGCCCCGCCGGCCGCGGCCCAGCCGAGCGCCCGCCGCCACCCCGGCCAGGGGCGTTCCGCCGCCAGCTCCACCGCGAGCGCGCACTGCGGCGCCAGCAGCGCCGGCCCGAGCAGCTCGCCCAGGCCGTGTCGGCCGTATCCCGCGAGCAGAGACTCCAGCGCGAACAGCAGTACGAGCGGATCGCGCCAAGCCGCAAGCCACGCAGCCCGCCGTCGCACCGCCCGCTCCCTCGCCGCCCGCCCCCGGATCCCCCGCCCGGCCGCCCGCCGCGCCCGCAGCCACAGCGCCGGCACCCCGATCAGCGCCAGCCACCACTGGGGGATCGCCCCCTCATACGACCCGTACGACCCGTACGCCCCGTAAGCCCGCGCCAGCACACCCGCATGCATCCCCAGGACGACCACCCCGGCCGCCACCCCGCCCAGCACCCCCCACCGCCACCGCACCGCGCCCCGCCACCCCCGCTGCCACCCCGCCGCGAAGGCCACCGCCCCGGCCCCCGCGCCGACGCCGGTGACCGGGTCGATCAGCGCGACCGTCCCGTACAGCGCCCCGAGCACCGCGTATCCGGAGAGGCTGCGCAGCCCGCTCGGGCCGACGTAGCGCACCCGGCGCAGGTCGCGGGAGCGGGCGCCGGTCAGGGCCCAGGCCCAGAACGTGAGGCCGAGGGCGAGCGCGGACGGATAGCCGAGGCTCCCGGTCAGCGGCAGCAGAGCCAGCGAGCCGGCGCCGGGGGCCGGTTCCGTACCGCACAGCACGGCCAGGAAGGCGAGGGCCAGCACCGGTGCCCAGGGGCGCGGGGTGAGCACCCGAACCAGGCGGCCCAGGCCCGTCAGCAGCACCAGCAGATGGACCGGGCCGCAGACACGCAGCAGCTGCCACCCCGTCAGTCCGGTCAGCCGGGCGAGCGCGCCCTGGGCGAGCACGTACGGCGACACCGCGGCGTCCGTGAGACCGGCCCGCAGCCGTTCCACCGCCGCCGCGTGCTGACCGGCCTCGCAGCACGGCGGCACCCGCCAGTACGCCAGCGTCATCAGCAGCCAGAACAGCAGGCCGAAGACCTGGTACGGGGTGAGTCTGCGGACCCGGCCGCCCCGCAGGGCGGTGGAGCCGCCGGTGGCGCGCCGGACCAGGGCGCCGGTGCTCACCGGAGGGAACGGACAGGTCGGACCATTTGCCGAGTCTTCCCGCCCGCCCCGCAGGCTTTGCCGACCTTCACCTGATTGGGTGACGCCGGTCATCGGGTGAAGCGGTCATCGGGTGATGCCGACGGCCCGGGGAGCGCCCTGCGCCGGCACCGCCGCCCCGCGCCGCACCAGCGGTTCGAGCAGCAGCGGTACCCCCACCACCGGCAGCAGCCAGGCCAGCACGATCAGCCGGTCGCCGCCGATGGTGATGTCGGGATGGGCGGCCTGGGTGAGGATCCCGGTGCCCGCCGCCGCCAGCAGGAAGACCCCGAAGGCCGGCCGCCGCCGCGCACCCCGCGCCCCGGCCGCCAGTGCGACGAGGAACAGCGGCACGGTCAGCTGCCGGCGCAGCCACTCCACCCAGAAGTCCCACTCCAGATGGAGGAACTCCCGCCACGGGTGGACCCGGTCCGGATGGGTGTAGTGGCTGGTCAGCAGGTCCTGCACGCTCTCCGCCTCGGAGGGGTAGCGCAGCAGCCGTACCAGCAGCAGCGTGCCCGCGACCGCCGCGCAGCCCGCCGCCGCGATCGCCGTCACCCCGCGCCCGGGCGGCCGGCCGTGCCGGCGCCGCCACAGCGCGACCGCCGCACCGGCCCCGGCCAGGCACACCCCGAGGAACAGCGCCTGCGAGTGCTTCACCGCGAACAGGGCGAGCAGGGCGCCCGCCACCAGTGCCGTGCCCGCCCGGATCCGCCCGGTGAGGGCCAGCGCGCACCCCCACAGGGCGGTCAGGGTCAGCGCCAGCAGCAGGCCCTCGGTCATCGGCCGCATCGCGGTCGTGCCGACCGGCAGGACGAAGTACAGGGCCTGCCCGGTCAGCGCGAGCGGCACCGGCACCGACACCGTCCGCAGGACCCGGAAGACCAGCACCCCGCCCGCCACCGTGACCAGCACACTCGCCAGCCACACCCCCCAGGTCACCCCGAGCACGGTGACGAACGGCAGCAGGAACACCGGATAGCCGGGGCGCACCTCGAAGATGGCCCGCAGCCGGGGGCCGACGAAGGGCACGATGTGCCCGTCCGTCCGCCCGGCGTCCAGCCGCCGGTCCACGCGCCGCAGTTCACTGTCCCAGCAGTCCGCGAACACCCGTCCCGCCGGGCTCGGCGCATGGAAGCGCACCACGTCCACGCGCTGCGCGCGGGCCGCCGCCGACGCCTCGCCGGCGCACACCCAGTCGACCGTCTCGGCAGCCGCCCGCCGTTCGCCCGCCCCGCCCAGGGCCAGCGCGTACGACACGTAGTTCTTGGAGTCGGGCGTGTCCCGGCCGGTCACGTCGGCGAGCTGGCACAGCGCGAACACGGCCGCCAGCAGCAAAACCCAGGCGCGCGGCCCCAAGTACGGCCTCATGCGCGGCCTCATGTCGACGCCGGCAGGCGGTGGCCCGAGGCCGGTTCCGGCAGCCGTACGCCACTGATGGGCATCGGCTCGCCGAGCAGCAGCGTCCGGACGACCCGTTCGGCGGCCCGTCCGTCGTCGAACTCGCAGAACCGGGACCGGAAGTCGGCCCGCAGTCGCGCGGACTCCTCGTCCCGCCAGCCGCCCGAGGCGAACAGCCACGCCAACTCCCGGTAGGAGTGGGACACATGGCCCGGTGCCTCGGCGGTGACATCGAGATAGGCGCCCCGGCTGGCGGTGAAGGTGGCCCAGTCGTCGGCGTGCACCACGATCGGGCGGTCCAGGGTGGCGTAGTCGAACATGAGGGACGAGTAGTCGGTGACCAGGACGTCCGCGGCCAGCATGACCTCCGCCGCGTGCGGTTCGGCGGTCGCGTCGACCACGATCCCGCGCCGGTGCAGCTCGGCCAGGCCCAGTCCGCGCGCGGGACCGGTCACCAGGGACGGATGCAGCCGGACCACGAGGGTGCGGCCCGCGCCGAGGTCGGCCGCGAACCGGGTCAGGTCGATCCGGTCGACGTGCCCGCCCCGGATGTAGTCGCGGCGGGTCGGGGCGTACAGCACGACCGTGTGGTCGGCGGGGATGCCGTGCCGGTCCCGGAAGTCCGACCGGCCGCCTCTGACCAGCACGTCGTTGCGCGGGCTGCCGGTGCGGGCCGAGGCGAAGTGGCAGGGGTAGGCCCGCTCCCAGACCAGCTCCGAGTGGCGGTTGGCGACCAGGCTGTGGTCCCAGCGGTCGGCCCGGCGCAGCATCTGCGGCACGTCGAGGCCGAGCCGGGCGCCGGGCTTGCCCAGCAGGTCGGCGCCCAGGTACTTCAGCGGGGTGCCCCGGTGGGTGTGGACGTGCACACTGCCGGGGCGTTTGACCAGCGCGCCCGGCCAGTTGACGTCGTTGACGAAGAACTTCGCCCGGGCGGTGAGCCGGCGGTAGTCCGGGGAGTCCAGCAGTACGTGCTCCACGTCCGCCGGCAGCCCCGCCGCCACCTCCGCGTCCTTCACCACCCACACCCCGCGCAGATGCGGGGCGATCTCCCGGGCCGTGCGGTACACGGCCGCCGGGTCGCCCAGCAGGCCCCGGTGCGAGGACGCCGAGTACAGGACCAGGTCCTCGTCCAGGGCGCGCAGGCCGCGCAGTCCGGTGAGCGCGCGCCGGGCCGGAGCCCCCGCCGTCCGCCGTACCCGCTGCGCCTGCCGGCCGCCCTCCCGGCCGAGCCGCCCGGCCCGCTGCCGCAGCAGGTACGCCGGGTACGTGCCGCCCAGCACCCCCAGGTCGGTTCCCTCGGGCCGCAGCGCCCGGTACAGCTCCGCCGTTCGCCGGAAGAACTCGGCCTTGGCGGCGGGCGGCAGCCGGTCCGGCTTGGCGAGGATGTCCAGGCAGTGCTCGCCCATCTTCCGGTGCAGATAGGGCCGCCAGTGGTCCAGTTCGGGGCGGGAGTCGAGGAAGGCGAAGACCCGTCGGTACTGGTCGAGGACGTCGAAGTGCTTGCGGCTGGTGGTGGAGAGGATGTTGCCCTGGCGGCGCTGGCGGTAGTTCAGGCAGATCCGGTCGAGGGTGGCGATGCGGGCGGCGCTGAGCAGGACCGGGAAGGTCCAGGGGGTGTCCTCGTAGTAGCCCGGCGGGAAGCGGAAGCCGTTCTCCTCGACGAAGTCCCGCCGGTAGACCTTGTTCCACACCACCATCAACAGGTCGAGGATCGCGGGGTGTCCGGCCGCCGTGAAGACCTCCGAGGTCGCGCCGAGGACCTCCGCGAGCGCGTTGCGGCGCGTGCCGCCCCACCAGTAGGTGCGGGCGTAGTCGAAGACCAGCACGTCCGGGTCGCCGGTCTCCGCCAGCCGGTCGGCGATCGCGCCCAGCGCGCCCGGCGTGAGGGTGTCGTCGCTGTCGAGGAAGAAGACGAAGTCCCCGGTGGCGTAGGGCAGTCCGGCGTTGCGGGCGCGGCCGAGGCCGACGTTCTCCGGCAGGTGCAGGACCTGCACCCGAGGGTCGCGGGCCGCGTACTCGTCGAGGATCGCGCCGCAGCCGTCCGGGGAGCGGTCGTCGACGGCGATCACCTCGATGTCGTGGAAGGACTGCTCCAGGACCGAGTCGAGGCACTCGCGCAGGAAGCCCTGCACCTGGAAACAGGGGACGATCAGACTGAGTCGGGGCACGGTCAGCTCCTGACGAGGGTCGCGGCCGGGGCGGGCAGGCGTTCGGCGAGCGGGATCACCGCCGGGACCGTCTCCGGCGGCCGGCCCAGGAACACCCGCCGTACCACCCGCTCGGCGGCCAGCCCGTCGTCGAACTGGCAGAAGCGGGTGCGGAACTCGGCCCGCAGCCGCTTGGACTCCGGGCCCGCCCAGGAGCCGTCGCGGAAGATCCGGGCCAGTTCCTCCGGGGTGCGGGCGACCGGGCCCGGCGGCTCGGCCATCAGGTCGAAGCAGACGCCCCGGGTCTGCCGGTAGACCTCCCAGTCGTCGGCGTACACGACGATCGGCCGGTCCAGGTTGGCGTAGTCGAACATGATGGAGGAGTAGTCGGTGATCAGCGCGTCCGCCGCGAGGCACACCTCCTCGGCCGAGCGGTGCGCGGTGACGTCGATGACCCGGCCGCCGCCCGCCCGCCGCCCCCGGTCGTAGAAGTAGTGCGCGCGCAGCAGGACGACGACGTTCTCGCCGGCCGCCGCGCAGAACGCCTCCAGGTCCAGGCCCGGTTCGAAGCCGGTGTGGTGGTCGCGGTGGGTGGGGGCGTACAGGACGGCTGTCTTCCCGTCCGGGACGCCCAGCGCGCGCCGGACGCGGACCACGTCGTGGGCGGTGGCCGTGTAGTAGACGTCGTTGCGCGGATAGCCGTACTCCAGCGTCCGGTACGAGCCGGGGAAGGCGCGCTCCCAGGTCTGGGTGGAGTGGCGGTTGGCGGAGAGGTTGAAGTCCCAGCGGTCGACCCGGCCGAGCAGCTTGCCGAAGCTGCCGGTCTGCGCGGCGACCACCGGGTACGTGGACTGGTCGACGCCCATCCGTTTCAGCGGGGTGCCGTGCTGCGTCTGCAGGTGCACGCTGCCCGGCCGCTTGACGACCCCCTCGGCGAAGTTGGCGTTGTTCACCAGGTACTTGGCGCGGGCCAGCACCTGCCAGTAGCGGCGGCTGCCGATCACCGCGTACTCGACGTCCTCGGGCACGGTGTGTTCCTGGCCGGCCTCGACCAGGAACACGGAGCGGATGTGCGGGGCGAGCACGCGGGCCACGGCGTGGATCGCGGCCGGGTTGCAGACATAGCCGCGCCCCCAGTACGCGCAGTACACGGCGAGGTTGGCATCCAGCGGGCGGCGCAGGTCGAGGGCGTAGCGCAGCCGGGTGAGCGGCAGCCGCGGGCGGGGCAGCCGCTCGGCCGCCCGGGCCGCCGCCCGGTTGGCGCCGCGCAGCGCCCGGAACGCCGTGTACGCGCCCGCCGCGAGGAGCCGGTGCTGGATCCCGAGGCTCCCGGCGGGCATCCGGAACCCGGCCGGCCGGTGCCTGCGGTGCAGCCGACCCGCCCGCCGGAAGAAGGCGCGGTGCCCGGACGGCAGCCGGTCCGGCCGCGCGGCCGTCTTCAGCACCACCCCGAAGAGCTGCTCGAACAGCGGCCGCGCCCGCTCGCCGGGCAGCGCGGCGGCCCGCTCCAGCACCAGCTCCACCTGGTCGAGGAGGTCCCGCTGGTGCGGCCCCGGCAGATTCAGCCGGCTGCCCTGCCGGCGCGGCCGGTGCCGTACGACGACCGAGCGCAGCACCGCGAGACGGGAGGCGGCGATGCCGGTCAGCCCGCCCCAGCCGAGGTCCGTGAAGTGGCCGTCGGGGAAGAGCAGCCGCTGGTCCGTGAGGAACGCCCGGCGGTAGGCCGCGCTCCACGCCGGCAGCGCCACGCCGGTCAGCGCCGGCGCCCGGTCCGGGGCGAATCCGCCCGGCGGGGTGACCGCCAGCAGCGGCGCCGCCGGGTTGGTCGGCTCGCCCTCCCACCAGGGCGTCCGCTCGTGCTCGAAGTACAGGACGTCCACGTCGCCGGTCTCGGCGAGCCGTGCGTCGAGCGCCGCCAGGGCACCCGGGACCAGCGTGTCGTCGCCGTCGAGGAAGAGCAGATACGTGCCGTTCGCCGCCCGCAGTCCCGTGTTGCGGGCCCCGCTCAGCCCGGCGGACGGCGGTGAGTGCACCGGGGCCACCCGGGAGTCGCGCTCGGCGTAACCGGCGGCGACCGAGGCGGCCGGGGCGTCGGGCGCGTCGCAGACCGGGATCAGCTCCAGGTCGCCGAAGGACTGGGCGAGGACCGAGTCCAGTGCCTGGGACAGCCGGCCGGCGACCCCGTGGGACGGGACGATGATGCTGAAGCGGGGCATGCTGCTCTTTCTCAGGTGTCCATGCGGCCCGGCCTCCCCGCGGGTCGCCAGGTGGACGGCCGGGACGGAGTGGGCCGCGAGGTGTTGGGGGGCATGAGGAGACTCCCTGGAAGGCAAACGGTGTTCAGCGGCCCTCGGTGACGGGCAGATGGCCGGAAGGTTGCGGAACGGTGGCCAGCGGGGAGTGTGCGAGCCCGGAGGCGGCCGAGGGGACGGGGTGGCGTTCGGCGAGCGGGATGAACTCCGGCAGCCCGGCCGTCTCGCCGAGCACCACATGCCGTACGACCCGTTCGGCGGCGCGTCCGTCGTCGTACCGGCAGAACCGCTCGCGGAAGGCGGCCCGCAGCTGGGCCGAGCGGGAGCCGCGCCAGTGGCCGCTGGCGAAGATGTCGATCAGCTCGTCCTCGGTGCGGGCGACCGCGCCGGGCGGGCCGGAGCGCAGGTCGAAGTAGGTGCCGCGGGCCGCGTGGTAGGCGTCCCAGTCCTCGGTGTGCACGACGATCGGCCGGTCCAGGTTGGCGTAGTCGAACATGAGGGAGGAGTAGTCGGTGATCAGCGCGTCGGAGGCCAGGCAGAGGGACTCCACGCCGGGGTGGCCGCTGACGTCGATCACCCGGCCCCCGGACCCGAGGGGGCCGCCGTGCCAGTAGTGGGCGCGGGCCAGGACCACGAAGCGCGGGCCGAGCCGGCGTGTGATCCGGTCCAGGTCGAGGGCGGGGCGCTGGGTGCGCCGGTAGTCGCGGTGGGTGGGCGCGTAGAGGAGGGCGACGGCGCCCTCGGGGACGCCCAGCGACTCCCGGATCCGGGCCACGTCGGCCGAGGTGGCCCGCTGGAAGACGTCGTTGCGGGGATAGCCGTATTCGAGGGTGGTGTAACGGCCGGGGTAGACCCGCTCCCAGGTCAGGGTGGTGTGGCGGTTGGCGGAGAGCAGGTAGTCCCACTTGTCGACGCCCCGCAGGAGTTCCTCGAAGTCCAGGTCGGCGGCGGCCGCCGGGTGTTCCTGGAGGTCAAGGCCCATGTGCTTGAGCGGGGTGCCGTGCTGGGTCTGCACGAACACCTGGCCGGGGCGCTTCTTCAGCCGGCGGTCGAAGTTGACGTTGTTCACCAGGTACTTGGAGCGGGCCAGCGCCGTCCAGTAGGCGAAGCTGCCCGGGCGCAGCCGGCGCGGGCCCGGCGGGACCGTGTGCTGGTGCTCGGGGCGGGCGATCCAGGCGGTGCGGATGTGCGGGGCGTGGCTGCGGAACGCGGCCTCCAGCGCGCCCGGGTTGCAGCCGTGGCCGCGGTTCCAGTAGGCGGCGAACACCGCGCGGTCGGCGCGCAGCGGAAGGCGCAGCTGGACCCGGTAGTGCAGTTGGAGGAGGGCCGAGCGCAGGCCGCGGAGGGACTTGACGCCCGCCTTGACCGCGCGGCGGCGGACGGACATCGCCAGCTGGAGGGCGCGGTAGGTGCGGTGCAGACCGTGGTGGACGAGGGCGTGGCGGATGCGGGTGCGGAAGGGGACCGGGGCGCCCTTGGTCCGGTGGCGGCGGCAGTGGGCGCGGGCCGTGCGCAGGAACTCGGCGCGGGCGCCCTTCGGGAGCCGGTCCCGGCGGGTGAACACCGTCGAGAAGTGGTCGATCATGCGGCGGAACAACACCGGCCGCCAGAGCGCGAGTTCGGGCCGCTCGTCGAGGAACGCGAAGACCCGGTCGTACTGTTCGAAGATGTCGAAGTGCCGGCGGCTGGTCGTGCCGAGGATGCTGCCCCGCCGCTGCCGGTAGTGGACGCACACCCGGTCGAGGGTGGCGATCGTCCCGGCGGTCATCAGGACCGGGTAGGTCCAGGGGGTGTCCTCGTAGTAGCCGGGCGGGAAGCGGAAGCCGTGCTTCTCGACGAACTCCCGCCGGTACGCCTTGTTCCAGGCCACCATCAGCACCCGGAGCAGACCCGGCCGGTCCTCCAGCCGGAAGGGCGCCGGACCCTGCTCGGCCAGCTGCGACGCGAGCTTGTTGCGCTCCGCGCGGCCGGTCCAGAACGTCCGCGCGTAGTCGTACACGAGGACGTCCGGCTCGCCGGTCTCCTTGATCCGGTCGGCGATCGCCCGCAACGCGTCGGGGGTCAGGGTGTCGTCGCCGTCCAGGAAGAGCAGGTAGTCGCCGCGCGCCTGCGCGGTCCCGGCGTTGCGGGCGCCGCCCAGGCCCTGGTTCTCCGGCAGGTGCACGGGCCGCACGCGCGCGTCGCGGGCCGCGTACTCGTCGATGATCGTGCCGCAGGCGTCCGGCGAGCGGTCGTCCACGGCGATCAGTTCGAGATCGGGGTACGACTGCGAGAGCACCGAGTCCAGGCACTCGGGCAGATACGCCTGGACCTGGTACGCGGGGACGATGACACTGAACCTGGGCAAGGGGCATCCATGGGTCGGTCGGCGCGGGCGTTCTGCCCGGGAACGGCCAATGGAGTGATTCGGTTACGGTTCGTTACGTCATGTGAGTGACTCCATGTGAGTAGCTCCGGAGAGTTATTTGACCGCGCCCGCCATCACCCCGGTCACGAACTGCCGCTGGAACGCGAAGAACACGGCCAGCGGGATCACCATCGAGATGAAGGCGCCGGGGGCCAGGACGTCCACGTTGTTGCCGAACTGGCGGACCTGGGTCTGCAGCGCGACCGTGATCGGCTGCGTCCCGGACTTGGTGAACACCAGCGCGACCAGCATGTCGTTCCACACCCACAGGAACTGGAAGATGCCCAGGCTGGCGATCGCCGGTCCGCCGAGGGGCATCACGACCCGTGCGAACAGCCGCAGTTCGCCGGCGCCGTCCAGCCGGGCCGCCTCCAGCAGCTCGCGCGGGATCTCCGCGAAGAAGTTCCGCAGCAGGAACACCGCGAACGGCAGCCCGAAGCCGACATGGAACAGGACCACCCCGAGGATCGTCCCGAACAGGCCGATCCTGCCGAAGAGTTCCGCGATCGGGATCAGCGCCACCTGCACGGGCACCACCAGCAGACTGACCACGATCAGGAACCACCAGTCCCGGCCCGGGAACTCCATCCACGCGAACGCGTATCCGGCCAGCGCCCCGATGACCACCACCAGGATCGTCGCCGGGACGGTGATCAGGACGGTGTTCCAGAGGGAGCTGGTGATGTCGGGGTTTTCGAGGAGCTTCTGGTAGCTGTCGAACGTGAGTTGGGACGGCTTGCTGAAGACGGTCCACCAGCCGCTCGCGCTCATGTCCTCCGGGGAGCGCAGGGAGGAGGCGAGCAGACCGATCGTCGGGACCAGCCAGAACAGGGCGACGACGATGAGGAAGACCCGGACCAGACCGCTGTTGAGCTTCTCCAGCACCCAGCTCATCGCCGCTCCTCCCGCCGCAGCCTGCGCACGTTGAACCACATCACCGGGATCACCAGGAGGAGCAGGAACACCGCGATGGCGCTGGCGATGCCCGGCTGGCCCTCCGAGAAGCCCTTGCGGTACAGCTCCAGGGCGAGCACGTTCGCGTCGTCCTGCGAGGAGCCCGGCGCGATGATGTACACGAGGTCGAAGACCTTCAGCACATTGATCATCAGGGTGACGGTGACGACCGCGAGGACCGGTGCCAGCAGCGGCACGGTGACCTTGCGGAACACCTGCCACTCGGTGGCCCCGTCGACGCGCGCCGCCTCCAGGAGCTCGCGGGGGACACCCGCCAGCCCGGCCGCGATCAGCACCATCGCGAAGCCCGCCCACATCCAGATGTACGACCCGATGACGGCGGGCGTGACGAGGGAGGGGCCGAGCCAGTCGACCCCGTTGTAGGGCTGCTTGAAGTTGCTCGCCGGGAGCCTGAGCTGGGCCCCGTCGGCGGCGGCCGGGAGCGTGAAGGTGCCGTCGCCCGCCGCCTTCGCCGTGGCCACCACCTTGCCGTCCTTGACCGCCTCGACGCGCATACCGGAGTAGCCGAGCTCGGACGGGTCGGGGGCGCCGAGTCTCCCGACGCCCTTGCCGCGGGTGAAGTCCTGCCAGGCGGTTCCGGTGATCTTCCCGGGCTCGGCCCGCGCCGCCACGGCCTTCTTGGCGCCGTCGGGCATCTGGTCGGGGGCGACTCCGACGAGCGGGAGGGCGACGGTCCGGCCGGTGTGGACGGTGGCCGTGGTGATGAAGCCGCCGCCGTCCGCCTTCAGGGGCGACTCGCGGCCCGGGTGGGCGTTCGGGAACGCCGAGGACTGGGCGAAGGTGTCGTGGACGCCGACCCAGACCGCGTTGGCGACGCCCTTGTCCGGGTCCTGGTCGTAGACCAGCCGGAAGATGATGCCGGCGGCCAGCATCGAGATCGCCATCGGCATGAAGACGACCAGCTTGAACGCCGTTCCCCAGCGCACCCGTTCGGTCAGCACCGCGAAGATCAGGCCGAGGGCGGTGGAGACCGTCGGCGCGAACACCACCCAGATGACGTTGTTCTTCAGGGCGGTGCGGATCCCGTCGTCCGTGAAGATCGCCTTGTAGTTGTCGAAGCCGGCGAAACCGTCGCCGCTCGCGTTGTAGAAACTGCGGATCAGCGAGTACCCGATCGGGTAGACCACGAGCGCGCCGAGCAGCACCAGGGCGGGGAGGAGAAAGAGAGCCGCCACGGTTCTGCGGGTGCCGGTCACGCTCCTGCGGCGGCCCGGTGGAGCGGGGGCCGTCGTCGTGGGTGCGGCCATCGCCGGGTCAGCTTCCGCTGCCGTAGGCGGCCGCCGCGTCCTTCTCCAGCTTCGCCTGGGTGCCCGCCACGTCCTTCGGGTTCTGCAGGAAGTCCTGGAGGTCCTTCCACTCGCCCTTGCCCGGGGTGCCGCCGAACGCCTGCGGGGCCTGGTCGGACATGTCGAAGCGGAAGTCGTCGCCGGACGCGATCAGGGACTTGGCGATCGTGCGCTGCACCTCGTTCGGGTACGCCGAGTTCGGCACGTTCTTGTTCGGCGAGAGATAGCCGCCGAGCTTCGCCTGGATCGTCGCCGCGTCCGGGGAGGCCAGGAACTTCGCCAGCGCCTGGGCGCCCTTGGAGTCCTTGAAGATCACCGCCGCGTCACCGCCGGAGACCACCGGCGCCGTCGAGCCCACCGTCGGGAACGGGAACACCTTGGCGTCCGTGCCCACCTTCGCCTTGGTCTCACCGATGTTGACCTGCACGAAGTCGCCCTCGTAGACCATCGCCGCCTTCGGCTGGTCGCCGCCGGTGAAGGTCTGGGTGACCGAGGCCGGGAACTCCGTCTGCAGCGCGCCGGACGCGCCGCCCGCGAGGTACCCCTTCTTGCCCCAGACCTGGGCGAGCGTGGTCAGCGCCTGCTTGACGCTCGGGTCCGTCCACTTGATCTTGTGCTGGGCGAGCTGGTCGTACTTCTCCGGGCCCGCCTGGGAGAGGTACACGTTCTCGAACCAGTCGGTCAGCGTCCAGCCGTCCGCGCCGCCCACCGAGAACGGGGTGACACCCGAGTCGTACACCGCCTGCGCCGTCGTCAGCAGGTCCTGCCAGGTCTTGGGCTCCTGGGCGCCCGCGTTCTCGAAGACCTTGGCGTTGTACCAGATCAGCGACTTGTTGGCGGCCTTGTAGTAGACGCCGTACTGCTTGCCGCCGACCTTGCCGATGTCCTGCCAGCCCTGCGAGTAGTTCTTCTGCACTTCCGTGAGCGTGTCGGCGCTCAGCGGCTTCGCCCAGCCCTTCTGCACGGCCTGCTTGATCGCGCCCGGCTGCGGCAGCAGCGCGAGGTCCGGCGGCTGGCCGCCCGCGATCTTCGAGCCGAGGAAGTTGATGATCGGGTCCTGCGCGGGCACGAAGGTGACCTTCGCACCGGTGCGCTTCTCGAACTCCGCGAGCACCTGCTTGAAGTTCTTCTGCTCCTGCCCGGTCCACACGGCGGCCACCTCAAGGGTGGTGCCGTCGAGTTTCGGGAGGGCGAGGGTGGCACCAGGGGTACTGGCGCTGCTCGTCGCGCCGTTGTCGTCCTTCTTGTCGTTGCTTCCGCACGCACTGAGCGCGAGGGCTCCCGCGAGAAGCGCGGCGAGTGTGGTGACGGCCCTGCCTGTCCGGATGGTGCTGCTGTTACCGCGCATCACTTCCCCGTTCGTCGTTCCTCGTTGAACGTCAGAACTCTGTCCCGTGCGCTCCGGTCTACGCGGGGGCCGCCTGCGCGGCAAGGGTGCCTACGGGTGAGGGCGGGGGATCGTGATCGCGTTGTGATCAGTGACCCCGCTCACAAAAGCGAAGGAACCTCCGCCGCGGAAACCTCCTTCGCCGCCCGCTCCACCGCGCTCGCCAGCAGCGCCAGGTCGGTCGGTCCGTTGCCCAGCTCCCGGACCGGGCGGCGGGCCGGCGGGTCGCCCATGCGCTGCCAGTCGAGGGGCACGACGGTGGGGCGCTGGGTCGCCGTGCGGGGGATACGGCCGGTGACGCGGCCCGCCTGGAACGCGGTGGTGCGGCCGTCGGGGGTGGTCAGACGGCCGCGGCCGGGGGCCGGTTCGTCGGGTCCGGCGGCCGGTGGGTCCAGGGTGACCCGCAGGGTGGCCTGCCGCGCCGGTTCCGTCTCCGCCGTACGGCCGCCCGTGCCGGACGCCGCGATCAGGTGGACGCCCAGCCGGTCGCCCTCCTTCGCCACCGCCTCCAGCGCCCGCATCACGGAACCGGCGGCCGGGCGGCCCGGGGAACCGAGGGCGGGGGAGACCAGGGCGTCCAGGTCGTCGACCACGACCACCAGCCGGGGCAGCGGCGGCGGCGCCTCGGTGCGCTGCCGGGCGGCGGCACCGGCCGAGGGGCGCAGCCGGAGCGTCGAACTGGGCGGGGCTTCTATGTCCCCGGCGCCCGCGGCGGTGCCGCGCGTGCGCTGGGGGACGATACGGCCCGAGATCTCCCGGTGCCCGTGCCAGTCGGCGAAGTCGGAGCGGCCCAGCAGCTCGGCCCGCCGCTTCAGCTCGGCGCTCAGCGACTGCGCGAGCTCCCGCATCCGCACCGGGTCGTTGGCGGTGAGGTGGGTGGTGACATGCGGTATGTCCGTGCAGACCCGCAGGCCCTCGCCGTGCCCGGCGCTGGTGCCGACGCCGTCGCGGCCGTCGATCAGGACGATCCCGAGCCGGTCGGGGCGTTCGGCGGCGGCCAGCGAGGCGACCAGCGCCCGCAGCAGCTCCGTACGGCCGCTGCCGGACGGCCCCTCGATCAGCAGATGCGGTCCCTCGGTGACCAGGTCGGCGGTGAGCGGGCCGCGCGGACCGGCGCCGAGCACCGCGCGGGCCCGGCCGCCCAGCGACTCGGTGTCGTCGGCCGCGTCCGCCCAGCGGGCCATCAGCGAGGCCGGGGTGGCCCGGGCCAGCCCCAGCTCGTCCAGCAGCCGGGCGGACTGGGGGAGCGGGGCGGCCACGCGCGCGTGCCGGTCACCTGCCGGGCCGTCGGGGCGCAGCGGTGCCAGCGCCCTCGCGAACCGCTCCGCCCAGGCGGGGGAGACCGCGTCCACCGCGGCGAGGGTGCCGGGGCCGACGGGGCCGCCGGAGACCCGCATGAGGTGCAGTGCCGTCGCCACGTCCCCGCTGAGCAGGGCCACGGCCCCGCACTCCCGGAACGTCGGCGTCACCGCGCACGCCTCCTCGTAGGTCCGGTCGACCGGGGAGGTGGGCGAGGCGGGTGCCGTCTCCGCCAGACAGAGCACATGCACCCCGGCGCGCGGTCCGGCGACCGTCAGCCGCGCCACCGCGTCGCGCAGGGCCGAGCCGCCGGGATCGCCGTCCACGACGACGATCGTGTACGGCCCCGGGAAGCCGCCCGTGCCGTCCTCGGCGAGGGCGTCGCGGGCCCAGGACGGGCGGTGGGCGGTGTCGGCGGGCGGGGCGTCCGCCGCCGTACCGGACAGGTCGGGGCGGTCGGACGGGGTGGCCGGCCGACGGGGGGCGGACAGGTCCTCCACCCGCCGCAGCAGCTCCTCCACCCGGGCCGCCGCCTGTTCACGGTCGTAGGCCAGCAGCAGACGGCAGTCCTGGCCGTGGCCCGGACGGACGTGCGGGAGCCAGCCGAGCCAGGACCACTCGGCGGTGCGCTCCTCCAGGGGGCGGGCCCGGTCCGCGCTGATCAGGACGATCTCCAGCAGGTCGGGCGAGTGCAGCGCGGTGAGCTGGGCCAGCACCGCGCGGGTGAGGCCGGCGAGGCGGGTGCGCGGGCCCGCGAGGCCGAGCGCTCCGGCTTCGCGCAGGTCGGCGGTGACCGGTACGGCGGGCAGCAGTCCCGAGCCGTCGGGTGTCGGGCGGTCGGCCGTGCCGAGCCGGACCGTGAGCGCCTCGGGGTGGGCGGGGCCGCGCTCCCAGAGCCGGGGGCCGGGGCCGAGCACGGTCAGCAGGAGTGCGGCGGGGTCGGGCCAGGTGTCGGGCTGGGCGGCCGGGGTCTCGGGGGACGCGGCCGTGTCCTCGGCGGCCGTGGTCTCGCCGTCGGCGGCCGACGGGGGCTCGCCGCGACCGCCGGCCAGCCGCCGCGCCCAGGCCCCGAGGCTGCCGCGCCTGCGGGCGCCGGGCAGGGCGGGGGCGTCGGTGCCGCGGAGGGGGGTGCCTTTGCGCCGGCCGGAGTGGGCGGGGCCGTCGGCGGCCGCGTCGTCGGCCGGGTGTCCGGTGGCGGCGGCGCTGTCGGTCGGGTGTCCGGCCGAGGAGGCGCTGCCCGACCGGTGTCCGGCCGCCGGGGCGGAGGCCGTGGGTCCGGTGGACCCTGGGGCGCCCGTGGCACCGGTGGTCGTCGTGGAGCGGGGGCCCGGGCCGCCGAGGACTCCGGCGTGGCCGGCGTGGGTGTCGCCGTATCCGTGTGTGGGGCCGGAGCCGACGCGCGGGCCGGGCAGCCCGCCGTGGCTCCCGGCCGCCTCGCCGGCCGCCGACGACGCGTCCGCGCGCCCGGCCGCCGGGAATCCGTCCGAGTACCCGGCGCGCGACGACCCGACACCGCTCCCGGTCACAGGTCCGCCGCCGCGCCCGGCCTGCGGCACTGCGCCACCACGCCCGGCCTGCGGCACTGCGCCACCATGCCCGGCCTGCGGCACTGCGCCGCCGTGCCCGGCCTGCGGCACCGCGCCGCCGTGCCCGGCCTGCGGCACCCCGCCACCGTGCCCGGCCTGCGGCAGCCCGCCGCCGCGTCCGTCGGACGGCACCGCGCCACCGCGTCCGTCGGACGGCAGCCCGCCCCGGCTCTCGATGCGCGGCGCCTCGCCCTGCGCGGGCACGACCGTCGGCTCGGCGGGGCCGTATCCCTGGCCGCCGGCCGCTCCGCCCGCGGCACCCCAGCTCGCCGCCGCCGTGCCGTAGGCGTGATGGGTGCGGCCCGCTGGTGCCGTCGCGGCGGCGTCGGTGGCGGAGCCGTCACCGTCCAGTCCTTCGGCGCCCGTGAGCACCCGTACGCAGCCCTCGCCGTCGGGCGCCGTGCCCACCCGGACCCCCGGTCCCCCGGACGGGGTAAGCCGCAGGGCCGATTCCCCGATGCGCAGGAGCGCTCCCGCGGTGAGGCGGACCGGGCGGTCGGTGACGCGGGTGCCGTCCAGGGCGGTGCCGTTGGTGGAGTTCAGGTCGGCGACCGAGACCCGGCCGTCGGCGGCGACGGTGACCGCGCAGTGCAGCCGGGAGACGTCCGGGTCGTCGAGCGGGACGTCGGCGTCGGCGGAGCGGCCGATGGTGATCTGGCCGCCGTGCAGCAGATGGACACCGCCCGCGTCGGGACCGGCGATCACGTGCAGCTGGGTCGGGGCGTCGTCCAGCTCGGGATGCGGCTCGGGGGCGGCGGGCGCGCCCAGGGACAGCACGGCGCCGTCGACCAGCGGGGGCTCGCCCAGGATGCGGCGGCGGGCGTCCAGCCGCTCCACCCCGGCGTACAGCACGACCGGGGCGCCGCTCGGCTCACGGCCGCCCAGGCTGCCGTCCCCGGTGACGGCAGCGGCCAGCGCCGACGCCACCGCAGCCAGGTCCGTGCCCGCCGGGGCCGTCACCAGCACGTCGCGGCTCACGGCCCGGCCCCGCTGCGCGGCAGGGCCCAGCGGGTCTACGACGGTCAGCCGGATCTGCATCGCCGTCAGCGGTCCCTTCTGCGCGGGCGCGGACTTCCCCCCACCACCACTAGCGCGTCGGCCAGTTCTGCTGTCGCACGCATCCTCGCACCTGCCACTGACAACACGCCCACGACCCGATGGTAAGTGATCTTGATTGGTCAGCTCTGCCCCCAAAAGTGCCTGACCAATACCGCGCGGACGATCACTTGAGATCGGTCACGTCCGGCCTCGGCAACCACCGGAGCGAAGCGAGCGTCTTTCCATCGAACCATCGAACACGTGCGGGAACGTCTACGTATGGGGATACGTCCGGAACGCTTACCGGCCGCCTACGGAGCGGGGGAAAGCACAGCCGGACGACAGCCCGGTGCCGGGCGGCACGGCACTACAGTGGGTCGGACACGAGGTTGGACACAGGGTTCGGACAGACCAGCAAGCAGCAGGGAGCGGATGACGTGCGGCCGGTAGGCAGCAAGTACCTCCTGGAGGAGCCGCTAGGACGCGGCGCCACCGGTACCGTCTGGCGTGCCCGCCAGCGGGAGACCGCGGGCGCCGAGGCGGCCGTGCCCGGCCAGCCCGGTGAGACCGTCGCGATCAAGGTCCTCAAGGAAGAGCTCGCGAACGACCCCGACATCGTGATGCGCTTCCTGCGGGAGCGTTCCGTCCTGCTCCGGCTGACCCACCCGAACATCGTCCGGGTCCGCGACCTCGTCGTCGAGGGCGATCTCCTCGCCCTGGTCATGGACCTCGTCGACGGCCCCGACCTGCACCGCTACCTGCGGGAGAACG
The DNA here is from genome assembly GCF_043201555.1 of Streptomyces sp. NPDC048288. Taxonomy (NCBI): domain Bacteria; kingdom Bacillati; phylum Actinomycetota; class Actinomycetes; order Kitasatosporales; family Streptomycetaceae; genus Streptomyces; species Streptomyces sp. NPDC048288. The sequence goes on along the minus strand of NZ_JBICZD010000011.1, from coordinate 387,803 downwards.
GCCCCTTCACCCCCGTCGCCGCCGCGCTGCTCACCGCCCAGGTCGCCGACGCGCTCGCCGCCAGCCACGCCGACGGCGTCGTGCACCGCGACCTGAAGCCCGCCAACGTGCTGCTCCAGCAGTACAACGGCCAGATGCACCCGATGCTGACCGACTTCGGCATCGCGCGCCTCGCCGACTCCCCGGGACTGACCCGCACCCACGAGTTCGTCGGCACGCCCGCGTACATCGCGCCGGAGTCCGCCGAGGGCCGTCCGCAGACCTCCGCCGTCGACATCTACGGCGCCGGCATCCTGCTGTACGAGCTGGTCACCGGCCGCCCGCCGTTCTCCGGCGGCAGCGCCCTGGAGGTCCTCCACCAGCACCTCAGCGCCGAACCCCGCCGCCCCTCGACCGTCCCCGACCCGCTGTGGACGGTCATAGAGCGCTGCCTGCGCAAGAACCCCGACGACCGGCCCAGCGCCGAGAACCTCGCGCGCGGCCTTCGGGTCGTCGCCGAAGGCGTCGGCGTGCACGCGAACTCCGCGCAGATCGCGGCGGCCGAGGGCGTCGGCGCGCTGCTCGCCCCCGACCCGGCGCCGGCCGCCGTGCCGGGCGCGGCCGATCCCACCCAGGTGCTGCCGAACACGGGCGTCGGCGCGGGGTCGTACGACCCGAACGCCGCGACCAGCGTGCTGCCGCACACCGGCGGCCCGATGGGCGCCGCCGACCCGACCGCCGTCCTGCCGAACACCGGTGCCGCCGACCCGACGGCCGTGCTGCCGCCGATGCCCCAGGGCCGGCCGGACGGCCAGCAGCAGCCGGAACAGCCGCACCCCTGGCAGACCCAGCTCCGCGCGGCCCGCGACCGCAACGAGCAGACGCAGGTCCAGTACCTCGACCCGAACGACGACCCGCTGCGCCGCCGCCCGCAGCGGCAGGTGGCCCGGCCGCAGCAGCAGCCGCAGCGCCAGGCCCCGCAGCAGCAGCCGGTACGCCGGCCGCAGCCGCGCGGGCAGGGCGGACCGGGCGGACAGGGCGGGTACGGGCAGCAGCCCGCCGGTTACGGCCAGCAGCAGCCCGGCGGATACGGCCACCAGCCGCAGCAGTACGCCCCGCCGCAGCAGCCGCAGCAGCGTTACGCGCCCCCGGCCGAACCGCAGCGCGCCCCGCGCGAGCCGCGGCAGCGCAGCGCCAACCCGATGAAGATCCCCGGCCTGGGCTGCCTCAAGGGCTGTCTGTTCATGGTCGTCGTCCTGTTCGTCGCGGGCTGGCTGATCTGGGACCTGACCCCGGTGCACACCTGGGTCGGACAGGGCCGCGGCTACTGGAACCAGCTGAGCGACTGGGCGGGCACGGTCAGCAGCTGGATCGGCGATCTGGGCAACGGCTCCGGCAACTGATCGCGAGTTTGGGGATTTGTCGACACCTGGCGGGTGATTTCCGCCTCCGTGGTGAAGGTTGGCTCTTCGGACGCGTACTTTTATCGGCAACACGCGTCGGTAGGAGCAGTCTTGGCACGGAAGATCGGCAGCCGGTACACCGCGAACCAGATCCTTGGGCGGGGCAGCGCCGGCACGGTGTGGCTGGGCGAGGGACCCGAGGGGCCCGTCGCCATCAAGCTGCTGCGCGAGGATCTCGCGTCCGACGAGGAGCTGGTGGGCCGCTTCGTACAGGAGCGCACGGCGCTGCTGGGCCTGGAGCACCCCCATGTCGTGTCCGTCCGTGACCTGGTCGTCGACGGCAACGACCTGGCCCTCGTCATGGACCTGGTCCGCGGCACGGACCTGCGCACCCGCCTGGAGCGGGAGCGGCGGCTCGCCCCCGAGGCGGCCGTCGCCATCGTCGCCGACGTCGCGGACGGGCTGGCGGCGGCGCACGCGGCGGGCGTGGTCCACCGGGACGTGAAGCCCGAGAACGTCCTCCTCGACATGCAGGGCCCGCTGGGCCCCGGCGGCTCCCACCCGGCGCTGCTGACCGACTTCGGCGTCGCGAAGCTGATCGACTCCCCGAAGCGCACCCGCGCGACGAAGATCATCGGCACGCCGGACTACCTGGCCCCCGAGATCGTCGAGGGCCTGCCGCCGCGCGCCTCGGTGGACATCTACGCCCTCGCGACCGTCCTGTACGAGCTCCTCGCGGGCTTCACCCCCTTCGGCGGCGGACACCCGGGCGCGGTCCTGCGCCGCCACGTCACCGAGACGGTCGTCCCCCTCCCCGGCATCCCCGAGGAGCTCTGGCAGCTGCTCGTGCAGTGCCTGGCGAAGGCGCCGGCCTCCCGGCTGCGGGCGTCCGAGCTGGCCGCGCGGCTGCGGGAGCAGCTGCCGACGCTGGCGGGGATGCCGCCGCTGGACGTCGACGAGCCGGAGACGGAGACGCCGGAAGAGGCCGAGGAGACGGCGGCCGCCGCACCGGCCGCGGACGAGCAGCGGGTACGACGCCGGGGGGCGGTCCCCCTGGTGCCGGGCGCGAAGCCGGACTCCAACCGGGACACGCACACGTCGATGCGGGTGCCCGGGGCGGACGAGCTGGCCGGCGGCGCCCGGGGCACCGCCCGTGCGCCGAGGGCCTCGGGGGCGCCGCGGCCGGGGTCGGCCCGGCACCGGGTCGCCGCGCGGCGACGCAAGGTGACGTTCGCGGTGGCGGGGGTGGTGGTCGCGGCGGTGGTCGGGGGCGGGGCCTGGCTGGCGTCGTCGTCCGGTTCCGACGACTCGCCTTCGCAGGAGACGCACAGCACGTCGACGCCGTGACAGGGGAGCCGCCACGGGGCTCCGCCCCGGTACCCCGAGGAGCAGGCGAAAGGGCGGGCGAGGCCCGTAGGCCATCCTCGGTTGGCGGAGCCGTTACGCTGGAGGCGTGGCAGTCGTCGATGTATCCGAAGAGCTCAAGTCCCTCTCCTCGACCATGGAGTCGATCGAGGCCGTTCTGGACCTCGACAAGCTGAGGGCAGACATCGCCGTGCTCGAGGAGCAGGCGGCCGCGCCGTCCCTGTGGGACAACCCGGACGAGGCGCAGAAGATCACCAGCAAGCTGAGCCACCTGCAGGCCGAGGTCAGGAAGGCCGAGGCGCTGCGCGGGCGGATCGACGATCTCGTCGTGCTCTTCGAGATGGCCGACGAGGAGGACGACCCGGACACCCGTGCCGAGGCCGAGTCCGAGCTCGCCACCGTCAAGAAGGCGCTGGACGAGATGGAGGTCCGCACCCTGCTCAGCGGGGAGTACGACTCCCGCGAGGCGCTCGTGAACATCCGCGCCGAGGCGGGCGGTGTCGACGCCGCCGACTTCGCCGAGAAGCTGCAGCGGATGTACCTGCGGTGGGCGGAGCAGAAGGGCTACAAGACCGAGCTCATCGAGACGTCGTACGCGGAAGAGGCCGGCATCAAGTCGACCACCTTCGCCGTGCAGGTGCCGTACGCCTACGGAACCCTCTCGGTGGAGCAGGGCACGCACCGGCTGGTGCGGATCTCGCCCTACGACAACCAGGGCCGCCGCCAGACCTCCTTCGCCGGTGTCGAGGTGCTCCCCGTGGTCGAGCAGACCGACCACATCGAGATCGACGAGTCCGAGCTGCGCGTGGACGTGTACCGGTCGTCCGGCCCCGGCGGCCAGGGCGTGAACACCACGGACTCCGCGGTGCGCCTGACCCACATCCCCACCGGCATCGTCGTCTCCTGCCAGAACGAGCGGTCGCAGATCCAGAACAAGGCCACCGCGATGAACGTCCTCCAGGCCAAGCTCCTTGAGCGGCGCCGGCAGGAGGAGCAGGCCAAGATGGACGCCCTCAAGGGCGACGGCGGCAACTCCTGGGGCAACCAGATGCGTTCCTACGTCCTGCACCCGTACCAGATGGTCAAGGACCTGCGGACCGAGTACGAGGTGGGCAACCCCGAGGCCGTGTTCAACGGCGAGATCGACGGGTTCCTGGAGGCCGGAATTCGCTGGCGCAAGCAGCAGGAGAAGTAAATTTGTCGACTTGCCCATGGTGAGTCGGACGACTCCGAACTGCCGCCCCCGTGGCGGCAGTTCTCTTTTTTCCCGTGCCGTGTACGGCAGTTGTCTGGGTTTTACATCACACTCACACGCTTCAACTCCGCGCATTGGGTGCGCAACTGGACATCGCGTACGCAACGGCCTTGACGTTGCTTTGAAAAATGGGAAGGGTGAAGCGTGGCATGCGTATCTCTGGGGCGCATGTGAACCGGGGGCCCTCCGCATTCGCAGCTGTCTCCGTCGAGCACGGCCCCAGCGCCGCCAACCTGACATTCAGCTACTGGGGGTAGCAACCAGATGACCAAGAAGACGCGGATCCGGGTCGCGCGGATAGCCGCCGGCGTCGTGATCGCCGCCGGTGCTTCGCTGACGGCCGCGGGTGCGGCCTCCGCCCTCTCCATCGGCGTCGAGGCCGACGAGAGCGGCCTCACCGCGACCGTCAGCACCGCCGATGACCCGACGGACGACCCGACCGAGATCCCGACGACCTCGGCCGAGCCGACCGAGACGGCGACCGGCGAGCCGACTCAGGAGCCCTCGGAGTCGAGCGAGCCGAGCGACGAGCCCACCCAGCCGACCGATGAGCCCACCGAGCCCACGGACGAGCCCACCAGCGACACCCCGACCGACGGCAGCACCAGCGGCAGCGGCACCACCGGTGGCAACAACAACACCGGCACCGACGGCAACTCCGGCACCTCGGCGCAGGAGGAGGGCTCCTCCTCCCTCACCGACACCGGCTCGAACACCGAGGCCCAGGGCGGCGGCGACCAGCTCGCCGAGACCGGTGCCGCGCAGACGACCTTCCTGATCGTCGGCGCCGCCACCATGATCGCCGGTGGCATCGGCTTCCGCATCCTGCCGCGCCTCATGAGCGGCCGCGGCGGCGCTGCCGCCTGACGGTAGCCGCCCGCCCACGGAGCGTGTGCGCAGCATGGAAGAAGGGCCCGGAGCTTTCGCTCCGGGCCCTTCTTCTCGCTCTTGCGTGCTTCCTACGCCGTCTGGTGCGCCGCCAGCAGCGCCACCGCGGCGATCAGCACCGCCAGCAGCGCGATCAGCGCCATCGGGTTCAGGCCGCCCAGGAAGTTCTCCTGCTGAAGGCGCTCGCGGTTGGCCCGGCACACAGGGCACCGGCCCTCGTTCACAGGCGCCGCGCAGTTCGCGCACACCAACCGGTCGTACGTCATGCGCTCGCCCTCCTTGCACCGGCCACTACCGAGACAACGCTCTGCGGAACGAGAACGTTCCCCTCCCACTGTGCCAGGTTCCCCCGGAAAGAGCGCGGCCGTCCACCGACCTCGCCCCGGCACTCCGCGGGCGCAACCTCGGAACAAAAGCGCACAAGCCTCACCCAACCGTGACCGGCGCCTGCGCTTCCTCACCGGACTCGCGTATGGTCACGCTCATCTACCCCCGGCGACCCGTGGTGCATCCGTGATCCGATTCGACAATGTCTCCAAGGTCTACCCCAAGCAGACCCACCCCGCACTCAGGGATGTCTCCCTGGAAGTGGAGAAGGGTGAGTTCGTCTTCCTCGTGGGGTCCTCCGGCTCCGGCAAGTCCACCTTCCTGCGGCTGGTCCTCCGCGAGGAGCGGTGCAGCCACGGCCAGGTGCACGTCCTCGGCAAGGACCTCGCCCGTCTCTCCAACTGGAAGGTGCCGCAGATGCGCCGCCAGCTCGGGACGGTCTTCCAGGACTTCCGCCTGCTGCCCAACAAGACGGTCGCCGAGAACGTGGCCTTCGCGCAGGAGGTCATCGGCAAGTCGAAGGGCGAGATCCGCAAGTCCGTGCCCCAGGTGCTCGACCTCGTCGGGCTCGGCGGCAAGGAGGACCGCAGGCCCGGCGAGCTCTCCGGCGGTGAGCAGCAGCGCGTGGCCATCGCGCGCGCCTTCGTGAACCGGCCCAAGCTGCTGATCGCGGACGAGCCCACCGGCAACCTCGACCCGCAGACCTCGGTCGGCATCATGAAGCTGCTGGACCGCATCAACCGGACCGGCACCACCGTGATCATGGCCACCCACGACCAGAACATCGTCGACCAGATGCGCAAGCGCGTCATCGAGCTGGAGAAGGGCCGACTCGTCCGCGACCAGGCCCGCGGCGTCTACGGCTACCAGCACTGACGGAAAGGCATAACCCGACGCCATGCGTGCCTCGTTCGTAATGTCGGAGATCGGAGTCGGTCTCCGCCGCAATCTGACGATGACCTTCGCGGTCGTCGTCTCGGTCGCGCTGTCCCTGGCGCTCTTCGGCGGCTCGCTCCTCATGAGCGACCAGGTCAACACCATGAAGGGCTACTGGTACGACAAGGTCAACGTCTCGATCTTCCTCTGCAACAAGAGCGACGCCGAGTCGGACCCCAACTGCGCCAAGGGCGCGGTGACCGACGACCAGAAGAAGCAGATCCAGGCCGACCTCGGCAAGATGTCGGTGGTCGAGAAGGTCACGTACGAGTCCCAGGACGAGGCGTACAAGCACTACAAGGAGCAGTTCGGCGACTCGCCGCTCGCCGACTCCCTCACGCCGGACCAGATGCAGGAGTCGTACCGGATCAAGCTCAAGGACCCGGAGAAGTACCAGGTCGTGGCGACCGCCTTCGACGGCCGGGACGGCGTCCAGTCCGTCCAGGACCAGAAGGGCATCCTCGACAACCTCTTCGGCCTGCTCAACGGCATGAACTGGGCGGCCCGCATGGTCATGGCGCTCATGCTGGTGGTCGCGCTGATGCTGATCGTCAACACCGTGCGCGTCTCCGCGTTCAGCCGTAGGCGCGAGACCGGCATCATGCGCCTGGTCGGCGCCTCCGGTTTCTACATCCAGGCCCCGTTCATCGCGGAGGCCGCCGTCGCCGGCCTGATCGGCGGCACGGTCGCCTGCGGATTCCTGGTGGTCGCCCGCTACTTCATCATCGACCACGGCCTGGACCTGTCCCACAAGCTGAATCTGATCAACTTCATCGGCTGGGACGCGGTGCTGACCAAGCTCCCGCTCATCCTCGCAACGAGCCTGCTGATGCCCGCGCTTGCGGCGTTCTTCGCGCTGCGCAAGTACCTGAAGGTGTGACGCATGCCAAGAGGGCCGTACGGGCAACCGCCCGTACGGCCCTCTTGCCTTGTCCTAGACTCACCGGCATGTCAGGCCGAGAGCTGTTCTGTCAGCCCCGCCGGGTTCGCCGGGGGGCGGCTCTGACGTTGGTGTTCGCAGGGCTGTTGGTGACCGGCGCGGCCACCGGGGCGTTTCCCGACCCCGGGCAGTCCGACCGGAAGACGCCCACCGGAGCCGCGCGTTCGGCCGACGGGCACGAGGACGTCGCCAAGGCCGCGGCCGACGCCATGGCCGACGGCAAGTCCCCCATGGAGGCCGCCGAACGGGCCGTGAGCCGCAGCGGGGACCGGTGGGCCGCGGTCTACTCCGAGGGCGAGTACCAGGAGTTCGAGGAAGCGCTCGACGGCCAGTACACGGGCGTGGGGCTGTGGGCCCGGCGGACGGCGGACGGGCGGATCGAGGTGACCAAGGTGCAGACCGGGTCGCCGGCGGCCGAGGCGGGGATCAGGAAGGGCGACCGGCTGCGCAGCGTCGACGGGGAGGACGTCGACGGGCGGCCCGTCACCGACGTCGTCTCGTTACTGCGCGGTGACGCCACCGACGCCCGCGCCGGTACGACCGTCACCCTCGGTCTCGAACGCGGCACGCGCGCGTGGAGCGAGACCCTGCGCCGGGCGCTGCTGTCCACCGACTCGGTGAGCGTGCGCAAGCTGGCCGCCGGTATCACCGTCATCAGGATCTCCGCCTTCACCCGGGGCTCCGGGGAACTCGTCCGCACCGCCGTACGGCAGGCGCCCGTCGACGCCGGCATCGTCCTCGACCTGCGCGGCAACTCCGGCGGCCTGGTCAGCGAGGCCGTCACCGCCGCCTCCGCCTTCCTCGACGGCGGCCTGGTCGCCACCTACGACGTCGACGGCGCCCAGCGCTCCCTGCACGCCGAGCCCGGCGGCGACACCGCGAGACCCCTGGTCGCGCTGGTCGACGGCGGCACGATGAGCGCGGCCGAGATGCTCACCGGCGCCCTCCAGGACCGCGGCCGCGCGGTCGTCCTCGGCTCCCGCACCTTCGGCAAGGGCTCCATCCAGATGCCGACCCGCCTCCCCGACGGCTCGGTCGCCGAGCTCACCGTCGGCCACTACCGCACCCCCTCGGGCCACACCGTCGACGGCCGGGGCATCACCCCCGATCTGGACGTGTCCTCCGGGGCGCTGGAGCGGGCGGAGACGGTCCTGAGCGGCCTGGGCGATCCGTCGTAGGGGCGGCCGCGGAACCCGCCGCTAATCCGCTTCCCCCGCACCCCCTCCGTAGTGCGAAAATGGAGGGCACTATGGCCAAGGGAATGTACGTACCGAAAGAGTCCCAGCAGAAGCAGCAGGGGACGGCCGCCAAAGCCAGGGACGGCGAGAAGGGCGGCAAGCGCAAGATCGTCGCGCAGAACAAGAAGGCGCGGCACGACTACGCGATCGTCGACACCTACGAGGCCGGCATCGTGCTGTTCGGCACCGAGGTGAAGTCGCTGCGTGAGGGACGGAGCTCGCTGACCGACGGCTTCGTCCAGATCGACCGGGGTGAGGCGTGGCTGCACAACGCCCACATCCCCGAGTACCACCAGGGCAGCTGGACCAACCACTCCGCGCGCCGCAAGCGCAAGCTGCTGCTGCACCGGGAGGAGATCGACAAGCTGGAGGTCAAGTCCCAGGAGACCGGCCACACGATCGTGCCGCTCGCGCTGTACTTCAAGGACGGCCGCGCCAAGGCCGAGATCGCGCTCGCGCGAGGCAAGAAGGAGTACGACAAGCGGCAGACCCTGCGGGAGCAGCAGGACCGGCGGGAGTCGGACCGCGCGATCGCGGCGGCCAAGCGCAGGCAGCGGGGCGCGTAGGGCGGAACACCGCCGGAATACGGTGGCCACGTCGCTCGTTGTTCACGTACGATGGCACTGCACCTCACAGCGGGTGCGCACCCTCCTCGGAGGGGTTTGAAAAAACAACATGGGGATGATCGGTTTCGACAGCGGCTGTCGAAGCAGGGGAAGCGTGTCGAGGAAGCGGCAATGATCTCGTTAACCATATGTCGCAACCAATAATCGCCAATTCCAAGAGCGATTCCCGCGCCTTCGCCCTCGCTGCCTAATAAGCAGTGAGTGAAGGCCCTAACGGGTGTCAGACCGGGGATGTTCCCGACCCGGACCCTGGCATAATCTAGGGGACTAAACCATCCGGCCCGGTCACGGGGTCGGGTGGGAAATCAAACAGTGACTGGGCCCGTCGGCGACTTGTTCGCGTGATTGCCGGGGCCGAGAAAATCACAGCGAACTGCACACGGAGAAGCCCTGATTCCGCACCGTTGGACGCGGGTTCGATTCCCGCCATCTCCACTCATCCCATGTGGGCAAAGGCCCCGGCGCTCCTCGGCGGAGCACCGGGGCCTTTGTCATGCCCGAAGGGCGGGCCCACGAGGAGCGGAGATTGTGCGGTCGTCCCCGTACGACCGCACGCGGCATCTACTTGTTCTTCTCACCCTTCTTGCTCTTCGTCTTCGTCGTCGTGTGCTTCTTGTCCTTGGCGTCACCCTGATCGTCGAACATTGTTTTGACGGAGGACACCCACTGCTCCGTCGGGCTCTTGCAGCTGTTCCTGTCCGGCTGTCCCGTGCAGTGGGTGGTGTTCCAGTACAGGAAGACCACGACCAGCAGGGCGCAGGTGACTCTGCCCGACCAGCGACCAACGGTGGCCAGGGTCGGCAGACCCTTGTGCACGGCGGACTGGACATGGTCGGCGGTGTCGAGCACGGCGTTGCCGTACGAGTACAGAAGCGCGGGCGGCCGGGCATTCGCCAGCTGAGCTGTCCTTGCGATGGCGAAGTCGGGCAGGAGGAAGACCATCCGTAGCCCGTTGACGAGGCCGTTGACAGGCTTTTCGAGTATCCGGGTCAGCAAGGGGACGGCGTGGCGGAGGAACAGATAGATCGCGGAGTAGAGCGCGCCCCCGAGCAGGGCGAACTCGATGGCCTGGTTGAGCGCCGACGGCCAGCCGAAGTCGTCGAGGACCGAATCGAGCCAACCGATCACCGGTCCCAGGAAGGGCACACTGGTGAGCGCGCCGTCGCCGGGCCCGCCCGGCGACAGAGCGTCAGACGGGGTACTCATCCACGTCGCCCTTCTCCCCGTCCTCCGGCTTGATCCGCTCGACACGGACCTCCGGCTGTGAACCGGCGCCGGCGCCGTCCTTCCCTTCCGAGTCGTGCCCCCGCTCACGCGATTGGTCGGCGGGTGTGGCGGGGCGCGGGATCTCCCGACGGTTCTCCGGGCGCAGGGCCCCGGTACGCATCCCTTCGGTGAGGGTCTCCGCTGCCTGGTAGACGAGTCCCGCCACATGCTTCTGGCCCACGAGTCCGCCGTCGATTGCGGTCGCGAGGAACGCCCGCGCTTCCTCCCAGGGGAGTTGCCGGTGACGGGCGACCAGTTCGACGACGCCATCGATGTCGTCCGGTGCCTTTTCCAGGCGCAGCTTGATCAGCCCGTACTTCTCGTCCTGGAGTGCCTGGTCATAGAACTCCATACGCATGACCTGCAGGGCGATGCGATGCTCCTCCCGCATCTTCTCCAGTCCCTGTTCCTGTTCCGCGCGGATCTTCGCGACCTGGTGCGCGGCATTCTCCTCCAGTGCGGTATAGGCCGCTTCATCGAGCTTTGTGTTGTGCTCCCGCTCGCGGTTCTCCTTGGCTCGCTCCGTCAAGATCCGTTCCGCGATGTGCTGCTGGGTCCCGCTGTCGAGGCTGAGGGCGACGGAACAGGTGAGCAGGGCCATGGCGTGCGGCAACCGGAGCCGCTCGCAGACGAGTTCGGTCCGGATGGCGTCCTCGGCCCGGGCGCTGTTCTCGACGTCGAAGCGTCTGCTGATGCGCCGCAGTTCCTGCCGGATCAAGGGCCGGTAGACCGCCCTGGGATCGTCGGGCGGTTCCTCGACGGCCTTTTTCGCATCCTGGACCTGCCAAGACACCGAAATGTCGGCGTGGAAGGAGAACGCCTCCTCCGAAGAGGGCAGGTCGAGGGCGAAGGTGTCATGGTGGATGCCCATGTCGACCTCGAACATCACGCGCGGGTTGTCGATCCAGATCTCCGCGGCGGTCAGTGCGTGTTCCGCCACGAACATGCGTCCCCGCCGGTCGACGTAGACGATGGCGGTGTTCCCCTCCGTCACGCGCTGATCCCGTCTGAGGGAGCCGCGGTCCACGTCGTACCGACGGACGATTCCGGTCCTGTCGTCGGGGCTCAATCGGGGCCTTCCTTTCCATCGGGTCCGCCCGGCCTGCCCCGTTCGTCGAGGGATGCGAGGAGAACACCGACCGTTTCCGTGAGAGTGCCGTCGTCGGCACGCCATTCCATGAGGTGTTCGCGCAGGAGGTCGGCGTCCTGTGAGGTCTGTGCGACGGCCGACAGGAGCGCGCCCAGAGGGTCTCTCAGCCGTTCTTCGTGACGGGTGATCCGGACCCACCGGTGCAGCAGCTCATAGCCCAGGCGGAACAGCCGGGGGGCGTCCAGCGTCCGCTGCAACAGGGTCGCCACCCGAGTGCGATGCCTTTCGTCGAAGGTGAGCCAGAGCATCGTCGGCCACGGGGCGTTCCCTTCGGGCACCTCGACCCGTACCCGATAGCAGAGCTGGAGGAAGCAGGCGATGCCCGCGTCCCGCAGCTCCACCGTCGTGGTGTCCTCGTCGCCGTCCGTCCAGCGAAGCAGGTGGTCGAGGACCAGCCCGGTGAGGTCCTTCTCGGGATCCATGAACAGCTCGGTGACACTGTCGCCGACGGCAGCCACCAGCTTGCCCTCCGGCTCGGCCGCGAGCCGCCTGAGCAACCGCAGCGCGCGGCCCGCGATGGTGCGCCCGACGCTGGTGCCGAGCGCGCGGGCTGCCGTCCATCGGAGGGGATCGGGCTGCGAGGACCTGCTCCAGTCCTCCACCATGCGGCTGATGAGCGGGGCGAGCCCGGGGTCACGCGCGGGAACCCGCAGCGCGACGAGGAGTACTTCCCGCAGCCGTACGTTCCCGGCACGGGCCCAGTCGGTGAGGACGTCACGGCGGATGTGCTCGAAGTCGTGGAGGCTGAGGAGGCCCAGGGCGCCGCCCGCCCGGAACCGTACGATCCGTGCGGGATCGGCTGCGAGGTCCTTGAGCCAGCCCACCACGAGCTGCCGTGGCTCGTCGTATTCCTGCCAGACATGCTGGAGTACGCGCAGGGGGTAGCGACTGTCGAGGAAGCGCAGGGCACGCGTGAGGCTCGGTCCGTACGGCGTCATGACCACGGTGTCGTACGACTCGGCCCGGACAGCCGTGAGCCGGGTGCGGCGCGACTCACCGAAGACCTGGAGGGGCTCGGCGTCGTCCGTACGCCCTTCGGCCCGGACCCTGCCCGCCAGCATCCGCCCGGCCCTGTCGACGGCGCTTTCCGGCAGTCCGTCCAGGACAGCGAGCGAGAGCGCGAGGGGCAGCCGACCGGTCTTGAGCTGCTCGTCGAACCAGTTACGGAACAGGTCATCGCTTTCCGGGGAGAAACGGTCCCGGACATCGGAGACCTTCGCCTGCCCGCGGCCGACCAGAGTGAGGAGTGCGGACAGGTCCGCCATCCGTCGGACCGGTAACTGGTCGTCGACAGCCCCATCGACCAGTTCACGGATCTCGGCCCACTCCAGGAACTCCAGCCCGGCGTCGTCGCGGTCGACGTCCATGTGCCAGGCGACGTGGCGTCGTACGAGTTCCCAGGCGTCCGGCGGCGCGGAGTCGGCGTCGGACAGCCACTCACCGAGTGTTTCGCGTTCCAGGAGAGGGGCGACGGAACCGGCCCTGATGATCAGGTGGCAGTGTCGTTCCTTGAGTGCGGCCGACAACTGCTCCAGATGGAACGGGCGCAGTGCGGCTGCCTGTTCGGGCTCCAGCGATTCGACGAGGTAGCCGCCTCCCTCCTCTATGTGCTCCACGCGCAGGGAACTCAGCTGCACTTCGGGATTCAGTTTCCACACGTGCCCTTTGCTCAGACGGTCCAGGATGCGCAGGGCGCTGGTACTGGACCCCCGACCGGAGGGGGCACGGCAGAGGACCACGGCGGCCGTGGCGACCTGATTCTCCAGTTCCCGGTGCCCCGGGGGTTCCACAAAGGTGGCGCGGATCTCGTGCAGGACCCGGTCCGGGACGCGGCCGCTGTCGACCCGGCCGGAGAAGGCCAGCGACTGGGCGGCGCTGTACTTGTCGCCGGCCACCGCGTCCTGGAACCGGGCCTCGCCCAGAAAGAAGTTCCCGCTCACCGACAGAGGATTGGACGACAGGAACGGTGCCAGTGCCTGTTCCAGTGATGTACCGAAGTCACCCAGGTCCCGGGCACGCGCTTCGTCCTTCAGGCGGCTGCCGAGGTCGTCCGTCGGAATCGTGTCCTGCGGGGAGTCCCGGTCCGCCCCGTCCTGTTCATCCGTGGTGCCGTCGTGTTCCGGGCCGAGCGACCGCGGGGGGCCCGGGTCGTTCTCGTCATTCATGTCGCTCACCCGTCCCCCAGACGTGCTTGTCGCCGCCGACGGCGTCCCCTTCGACAGTGGTCCTGCCGAGGAACAGGTTCCCCCGAAGGGTTTCGGGCGCCGCCGGTCCGTTCCCGCGGCGCCCTGAGAGGATCCGCCGGCCGCCCAGTGCGGGCACCTCCTCGACGATGCGCTGGGCGATGCGGTCGAGATCATGGTCGGGATCCCGGTGGTTCAGCGAGAACGTCTGTCGTGCGAGCAACTCGTCGAGGGCGTCGGGCACATCGCCCTTACGCAATCGCGGAGTCTGGTCGAGGAGCACGGGAATGACCGTGAGGCCGTATCCGAAAGCCTCCATGATTTCGCTGCGTACCCAGTCCGTCTCGTCGTCGAGTGCCCGTCGGCCGTCAGGGGTACGAGCGTCGAGCCATTTTGCTCCTATGAGAGCGAGCAGGACGTCGCATTTCCGGAGCGCTCTGCGGATTTCTTCGGAAAACCTTGTTCCGCCTTTGATGGACCTGCCCGCCCGGAATACCTCCTCGGCACCGAAGCGGGCGCACAAGTCACGGTCGATCAATGTCGCGGTCGGCAACGAGTCGGCGGTCCGGTAATTGATGAAAATGCTCGGCACGGTTCCTGCCCATCCGTCAGATGTCCATGGTCTGGAGAGACGATGTGAGTTGGGGGTAGATCTGGCGCACATGAGGATGACGACGCCGACGCGCCAGAGCCCTGGCGATGCGCCGCAGATCGGAGGTGATGGTGGCGGATTCGACCACGTCGGCGTCGGCGAGGAGCCCCTCCGTCAACTCGCACGCCTTTTCGATCTCTCCGGCCTCCGCATAGGTGAGTGCCAGCCGTGCGCCGTAGCGGGTGCGGGAACGAACGGCGTCACGCGGGATCTTGGCGATTTCGCGGCTGAGAATGCGGATGGCCTCGTCGAAGTGGCCCAGCTCATGCAGGCACCAGCCGGTGACCATCGCCGCCGGATCGGACAGGGTCGCCGTACCGATCACCGGCCCCGCGGTGGGCGATGCTCCACCGCCCGGGGTGGTGGAGAGCAGTTCGGCGGCACGGTCGAGGGCACGTCGGCAGCTGTCGTAGTCCCCCGCGAGCGCATGCCCCTGAGCCTCGCGTTGAGCGGCCAGGCCGCGAATGCGGGCGGGGGTGGCTGGATCGGCCTGTGCTCGTCGCGCCAGTTCGATGGTCTGTACGGAGTCGTCCCGGTACAGGGTGATCAGCGCGCGGCGGACCATCGCGTAGGCCTGCAGGTGAGGGTCGCCGCCTTCTTCCGCGAACTCGACGGCCTTGCCCGTCCACCACAGCGCGGCTCGGTCGTTTCCGGCTTCCTGGGCCATCCAGCCGGCGTATTCGGCATACCGGGAGGAGAGTCGCAGCATGTCGTCGCGGAGCGGTCCGCGGCTGTGCTTGGCGATCCCGGAGAGGGAGTGCGCCTGTGTGATCAGGGTCGGTAGCAGGGTGCCCGGGCTGAGCAACTGGCCCATGTGGCGGGTGTGGTCGAAGAGAGCGCTGTAGTGGGGGAGGGTGTTCTCCATGCGTGCCTGCGCAGCCGCGCTGCGGGGCCGGGCGCTCAGGCCCAGGAGGGACACCGCACCCGCCAGCACGGCTTCTCGCCGCGCCATGGGCTGAAACGAACTCGTACCGTCGGGCAGCAGAACCATCGACCATACCTCGCCCTCGTCGTCGAAACTCTTTTCCGTCGGAGCTTCGGGGCGGGTGCGGTCGGGGGCCAACGCGGCCAGCTCTCCCCCCGCGTCGAATACGGTGTCACATCTCCGGGCCAGGCCCGGGGCGGGTATTTTCGCACCGTTCTCGATCTTGCTGAGATGGCCTTTCGAATAGTGCACATTCTTGGCCAGGGTGGCCAGCGACATATTCGCCGCGATACGCCGCCGTCGAAGCTCTTCTCCGAACATCATGGCCGATCCCCTTTGGGGTTTCCCGATGTTTCCTGGCGCCTTCATGTGGAGGCGACGGGAAACGCCTGTCGAGTGCGCCACGAAGGTAGGCATCGTGGAGCCCGTTCCGAGTGGAGGCCAACACCCTACAGATCGGGGGGCGTTGGGCCAAAGCGCGAGGCAGACTGGAACGGAGAGGGAGCGAACCGTGCGGAACAAGATATTCCATTCGGCGTCGAGGCTGGTGCTGCCCGTCCTGTTTGAAGGGCTGATGCCAGACAGAATAATCGGCCAGCTGTGCGATCCGGCGGGGCCGCGGAGCGGTCTGCTGATTCTCTTTCTCGTCGTATGTCTCACTGCGCCGAGTGACGGGAAGAAGGACTCCGGGAGTCACACGTCCTGACCGACCACTCAAGTCCTGCGTCATTGTGCCAACCGGCCCGTACGGCGGCATCGAGAGCGCCGGTGTTGCCTGTTTCCGGTACAACTGGCAACAGGCAACACCGGCGTTCGAACCAGAGCCGCGATGCGACGTGTTCGCCATACGCTTGCCGCCCGTGCGGCGTTGGCCTTACACGGTTGGGCCTCAGACCCCCTGACGCAGCGCAGCAGTCTTCTGGCATGGTCCCCGTCACGCGAACCGCGGAGCCGTGCTCGCGCGTTCGGTCAGGCGGGGTGCCAGCAGTGTCGCCTCCGGTACGTCCGCGTCCCCGTCCAGCTTCCGCATCAGCAACTCCGCCGCCCGCTCGCCGAGTTCCGTGGCCGGGAGGGCCACCGAGGTGACCGGGACGCGCAGGCCCGCCGCCAGTTCGTCCGGGCAGATCGCGGTGATGGACAGGTCGGTGGGGACGCGGAGGCCGAGGTGCTCGAAGGCGTCGATCAGGGGCTCCAGAGCGGCCTCGTTGTGGACGACGACTCCCGTCAACGCCGGTTGCTCACGCAGGAGTTGCTCGGCGATCCGGCGCGCTCCCGCCGGGGTCGCCGCGCAGGGGTGGACGGAGGACGCCATGCCGTTGCGGTGGGCGGCGGCCGTGAAGCCCTGGACGACGCGCTGGGCGAAGGCGGTCTCCCGGACGTACACCTCGGGCGGCGAACCGACCAGTGCGACCACCCGGTGTCCGAGTCCCGCCAGCCGTTCCACGCACAGCTCACCGGCCGCCTTGAAGTCCAGGTCGACGCAGGTCAGGCCCTCCGCGTCAGAGGGGAAACCGATCAGTACCGACGGTCGTTCCAGGGCACGCAGGAGGGGGAGGCGGGGGTCGTGGAGCTGGACGTCCATCACGATGAGGGCGTCGACGAGTGCCGTGTCGGCGACCCGGTGCAGGCCCTCCTCGCCCTCCTCCTGGGTCAGGAGGAGCACGTCGTGGTCGTAGCGGCGGGCCGTGGTCACCACGGACACCGCGAACTGCATCACCACCGGGACGTGGATGCCGGTGCGCAGCGGGATCACCAGGGCGAGGACGTTGGAGCGGCTGCTGGCCAGGGCGCGGGCGCCGGCGTGCGGGCGGTAGCCCAGTTCGCGGATGGACGCCTGGATACGGCGCCGGGTCTCGTCGGAGATGGGGCGCTTGCCGCTGAGCGCGTAGGAGACGGTGCTGGGGGAGACCCCGGCGTGCCGGGCCACGTCGGTGATCTTCACCATCAGCCCAGCTCCAGGGAGAGGAACCCGGTGCCGGCCGCGGCCCGCGCCGTTCGCTCCCCGGCCGCCAGCGCCCAGGGCGCCGCCGGGTCGCTGCACGAGGCCCGCAGGGTGTCCCCTTCGCGTACGACGGTGAAGGTGACGTCCCCGACCGGGACCGTGACCTGCGCGCCGCGGTCGAGACCGAACGCCCGCAGGGTCACCCCGTCGGCGTGGTCGTAGTCGGGGCGGTCGGCCACCGCGCCGACCGGGATCACCGCGCCGGGACGGACCAGGAGCGGCACGCTGAGGAAGTCGTGCTGCTCGCGGACCCAGCCGGGGCCGGTGACGGTCCGGCCGGTCAGGAAGTGGGTCCAGGTGCCTCGCGGACAGTAATATGTGACATACCCCCCGTCATCGAACACCGGCGCCACCAGCACATCCGCCCCCAACATGTACTGCCGCTCCACATGCGCGCACCCCGGATCGTCCGGGAACTCCAGCACCATCGCCCGCATCACCGGCACCCCCTCCGCCGAGGCGGTGCGCGCGGCCTCGTACAGGTAGGGCATCAGGCTCAGCTTCAGCCGCGTGAAGTGCCGCAGCACGTCCACGGCCTCCTCGTCGAACAGCCACGGCACGCGGTACGACGAAGACCCGTGCAGCCTGCTGTGCGAGGACAGCAGCCCGAAGGCCAGCCACCGCTTGAACAGCGCCGGTGACGGGGTGCCCTCGAAGCCGCCGATGTCATGGCTCCAGTGGCCGAAGCCGGACAGGCCGAGCGAGAGCCCGCCGCGCAGTGACTCGGCCATGGACTCGTAGGTGGCCTCGCAGTCGCCGCCCCAGTGCACGGGGAACTTCTGGCTCCCGGCCGTCGCCGACCGCGCGAAGACGACCGCCTCCGCCTCCCCCCGGTGCTTGCGCAGCACCTCGAAGACGGTCCGGTTGTACAGGTACGTGTAGTAGTTGTGCATCCGCTCCGGGTCCGAGCCGTCGGACCAGGCCACGTCCACCGGAACGCGCTCCCCGAAGTCGGTCTTGAAGCAGTCGACGCCCTGGGCGAGCAGTGCCTCCAGCTTGGCCGCGTACCAGTCGCGCGCCGCCGGGGACGTGAAGTCCACCAGCGCCATCCCCGGCTGCCACAGGTCCCACTGCCACACGCTCCCGTCCGGTCGCCGCAGCAGGTGTCCCAGCTCCTTCCCCTCGGCGAACAGCGGCGACCGCTGCGCGATGTACGGGTTGATCCACACGCACACCCGCAGCCCGCGCTCGTGCAGCCGCCCCAGCATCCCCTCCGGGTCCGGGAACACCCGCGGGTCCCAGCGGAAGTCGCACCAGTTGAACTCCCGCATCCAGAAGCAGTCGAAGTGGAAGACGGAGAGCGGGAGTTCGCGCTCCCGCATGCCGTCGATGAAGGACGTGACCGTCTTCTCGTCGTAGGAGGTGGTGAAGGACGTGGAGAGCCACAGGCCGAAGGACCAGGCGGGCGGGAGGGCCGGGCGGCCGGTCAGGGCCGTGTACTTGCGCAGGATGTCCTTCGGAGTGGGGCCGTGGATGACGTAGTACGTCAGCTGCTGCGACTCCACGCTGAACTGGACCCGCGACACCGCCTCCGAGCCGACCTCGAACGACACCTTCCCCGGGTGGTCGACGAAGACGCCGTAGCCCGCGTCCGTGAGGTAGAAGGGGACGTTCTTGTAGGCCTGTTCGGTGGCCGTGCCGCCGTCGGCGTTCCAGATGTCGACGACCTGGCCGTTCTTGACCAGCGGGCCGAAGCGTTCGCCGAGGCCGTAGACGGACGTGCCGACCCCGAGGCCCAGCTGCTCCCGCAGATAGTGGGCGCCCGTCGCCGCGTCCCGCATGATGCCCATGCCCTTGGGGCCGCTGGAGGTGAGGGTGCGGCCGCCGGCGAGGAAGTCCAGCCGCCAGGGGGCGGTACGGCTCAGCCGCAGGGTCAGCGAGCCGGAGGTCAGGGTCGCGTACTCGTCGTCGTACGACACCTGGGAGGCGAGGTCCTCCTTCGTGAGCCCGAAGTGCGGGCCGCGCGGCTGCTCGCCCGCGAAGTGGGTGAAGGTGACGCCGATGACGTCGGGCATCGGGGTGTGCGCGCTGATCGTCAGGACCGGTCCCTTCAGCAGGTCGCCGCGGTGGCGGATGGGCTGGGTCGGCGCGTGGATCTCCAGGGCGCCTTCCGTGGCCGTGACGTCGAGGACCTCGACCGGGTGGGCCGCGGTGACGCCCTCGCGCAGCAGCCAGTAGCCGTCGGTGAACTTCACGCACGAACCTCCTATTTGACGGCGCCCACGGCGATGCCCCGGGTGAGCGTGCGCTGGAAGACGAGGAAGAAGACGATGGCCGGGAGGACGCCGAGCAGGGCGGCCGCGTTGGTCATCGTGGCGTCCATCAGGCGCTGGCCCTGGAGGACGCCGAGGGCGACGGACACCGTCTGGTTGTCGTTCGAGACGAGCATGACCAGCGGGAGCAGGAACTCGTTCCAGGTCCAGATGAAGAAGAAGACCAGGAGCACGCCGAGGGTCGGGCGGCTGACCGGGACGACGATCCGGACCAGGATCTGCCACTTGTTCGCGCCGTCGATCCGGGCCGCCTCGACGATCTCGCGCGGGAACTGCCCGAGGACCGAGGAGAGCAGATAGGTGCCGAACGCCGACTGGATCACCGTGAACACGATGATCACGCTGAGCCGGGTGTCGTAGAGGCCGGCCTGCTTGCTCAGGTAGTAGAGCGGGTAGACGAGCGCCTCCTGCGGCACCATGTTGGCGAGCACGAAGAAGGCCAGCACCCAGGTGCGGCCCCGGATCCGGCCGATGCCGATCGCGTAGGCGTTGAGGACGGACAGGGCGGTGGCGAGCAGGGCCACCGAGCCGCTGATGAGGGTGGAGTTGATCAGCTTCTGGGTGTAGTCGACGCGTTGCCAGAAGTCCTTGAGGCCGTCCAGGTAGAGGCCGTGGGGGAGGCTCAGCGGGCCGTGCCGGGAGTACTCCGACGGGGACTTGACCGCGTTCACCGTCACGATCAGGAACGGCACGATCATGAAGAGGGCGGCGAGGCAGAGGGCCACGAGGACGGGGTAGCGGCGCAGGGCGGTGGTCATGCGTCCTCCGTGCGGCTCTGCAGCCTCAGGCCCAGCACGGCCAGGGCCAGGATGATCACGGTGAGGACGGTGGAGATCGCGGAGCCGTAGCCGACCTGGGTCTTCTCGAAGAACGTGGTGAAGGAGAAGTAGGAGGGGACGTCGGTGGCGCCGCCCGGGCCGCCCTTGGTCAGCACGTACACCGCCCCGAAGACCTTCAGCGCGGCGATCGTGCACCAGGTCAGGACGACGTACACCTCGGGGCGGAGCTGCGGCAGCGTGATGTGCCGGAAGCGGCGCCACCAGCCGGCGCCGTCCAGCTCGGCCGCCTCGTACAGCTGGGGGTCGACGCGGCCGAGGCCGGCCATGAAGACGACCAGCGGGAAGCCGAGCTGGACCCAGACGAGGACGCCCATGACCGTGTAGAGGGCGAGGTCCGGGTCGCCGAGCCAGTCCTGCTGCCAGGAGCCGAGACCGATCGCCTTCAGCAGGGCGTTGAGGGAGCCGTCGTCCGGGGCGAGGATCCAGCTCCAGACGATGCCGGCGACCGCGACCGGCAGCACCTGGGGGAGGTAGAAGCAGGCGCGCAGGACGGCCGCGATCCGGGTGCCGAAGTGCTTGCCGACGTAGTCGAACAGGGCCGCGGCCAGCACCAGTCCGAGCGCGGTCGGCAGCACCGCCATCGCGACGACCATGAAGAGGCTGTGCCGGAACGACGCCCAGAACTCCGTGTCGTGCAGCAGCTCCCGGTAGTTGGCGAGCCCGGTCCAGTGCGGGCTCCCCACGCCCTGCCAGTCGGTGAGGCTCACACCCGTGTTCATCAGGAACGGGACGATCACGACCGCGAGGAAGGCGAGGGCGCCGGGGAGGAGGAAGAGGGCGTACGAGTCCCGGCGCACCCTCACTTGGTGCCCTTGTCGTATGCCGTCTGGAGGTTGCTCAGGTAGGCGTCCGGCTTCTCGCTGCCGGTGATCAGCTTCTGGGTCTCGGAGACGAGGGTGTCGTAGAAGCCGGCGACCGGCCAGTCCGGGTAGAAGGCCAGGCCGTCGCGGGCGCTGAGGGTGTTGAAGTCGGCGATCAGCTTCTTGGACTTGGGGTCGGTGACGGCGGCCGGGTCGGCGGCGACCGGGACTCCGCCCTTGTTGCCGAGCAGGTTCTGGATCTTTTTCGACATGGTGATGTCGATGAAGTCGTAGGCGAGGTCCTTGTTCTTGGAGTTCTTCGGTACGACCCAGAGGTTGCCGCCGGAGCCGAGGGTGAGGTCCGAGCCCGGCCACAGGAAGCTGCCCCAGTCGGACTTCGCCTCCGACTGGAAGCGGCCGTACCACCAGCTGCCGGAGAACAGGATCGGCGCCTTGCCCTGGATGAAGGAGACCCCGGCCTGCTCGGCGGTCGTACCGGAGGACGTCTTCGCGAGGTAGCCCTTCTTCACCCAGTCGGCGAAGGTGTCGGCCGCGTAGGTCCAGGCGCTGTCGTGGAAGTCGACCTTGCCCTGGTACAGCTCGTACTTGTCGACCCACGAGCGGTCGGCCTTGGAGAGCGCGAGCTGGTACAGGTACTGCTGGGCCAGGTACTCGGAGCCCGCGTTCGCCAGCGGTGTGACCTTGTGCTCGACGAACGTGTCCATCGCCGCGGTGAGGTCGTCGAACGTCTTCGGCTCGGCGATCCCGTACTTCTTGAACAGGTCCTTGTTGTAGTAGACCATCGTGTATTCGGCGTAGTTGGGCACTCCGTACCATTTCCCGGAGCCCATCACGCCGTCGGCGTCGTACTGGCTGGTGGTGCGCACGCCCGCGCTGAGCTTCTTGTCCCAGCCGCGCCGGGTCGCCTCGGCGGTCAGATCGGTGAGGAGTCCCTGCTTGGAGAGGAGGCCCGCCGTCGCGTTGCCCTTGTTGTACTCCATGAGGTCCGGGGCGTCGGAGGAGTTGAGGACCATCTGCGCGGTCTTCTGGATCTGCTCGAAGCTCTTCTCCTCGTACTTCACCTTGACGCCCGGATGGGTCGCCTCGAACTCCTTGATGGCCTCGTTCCAGGCGATGCCCATCGCACTGGTGGGGCCCTCGTAGTGCCACAGCCGCAGCGTCTTCGCGTCGGACGTGCTGCCGCCCGAGCCGCCGCAGGAGGTGAGGAGCAGTGATCCGGCGAGGATCACCGCCGCGGTCGCCGTTCGCCTTCGTGCCGTCAACATCCAGTGCCTCCCAGGGAGTCGGATGGATGGTGCTCGTCCGGCGTCGAATGGGTTCGATGCCGGACGTCGAAGCGCTTCGACGCAGGAAGGTAGGTGCGGGCTGTGAGATCGTCAATGGGTCCGGGGGGAATTGCCGGAAGCGATTCGACTGAGGGTGCCGACCAGAAGGGCGGTGCAGGCCGCCGCGACCGGCGTGCTGAACGCGGCCGTCGGCGAGAGGTGCTCGGCCGCCCAGCCGCCGAACGCCGAGCCGCAGGCGATGCCGGTCAGCAGGGCGGTCACGACCAGGCTCATCCCCTCGTTGAGCCGGTCCGCGGGGGTGCGGTCCTGGACCAGCGTCATCGCGGTCACCATGGTCGGGGCGGTCGCCATCCCGGCCGCGAGCAGCGCGGGGGCGAGGGCCCAGAGGCTGTCGAGGGTGCGGGCGGCGACCAGGGGGAGGGACATCAGGGCGGCCATCGCCAGCAGGCAGACCGGCAGCCGACGTTCGGCCGGTCCCGCCGGCCTGAGGGCGCCGTACACCAGCCCCGCCGCGCAGGAGCCGGCCGCCTGCAGGGCGAGGACGGCACCCGCCGCCGAGCGGTGGCCCTGCGCGTCGGCGTAGGCGATCGTGACGACCTCCATCGAGCCGAACACCGCGCCGGTCGCGACGAAGCAGGCGAGCAGGGGCAGCAGGGAGGGGACGCGCAGCGGTGTTCTCGCGGTGCCCGTCGCCGTCCCGGGCGGGGGCTCGGTGGCCCGCTGGGCGGTGAACAGCAGCATGCCGGCGAGCAGCAGGACCGCGCCGGCCAGGGTGCCGGCCTCCGGGAAGAACGTGCCGGTCAGGAAGGACGCCAGGACCGGGCCGAGCATGAAGCACAGCTCGTCGGCGGCCTGTTCGAAGGAGTTCGCGGTGTGCAGGGCGTCCGGGTCCTCGCGCAGCAGGTGGGCCCAGCGGGCCCGGGACATCCCGCCGAGGTTGGGGGTGGAGGCGGTGGCCGCGTAGGCGGCGAACAGGGTCCAGTCCGGGGTGTCGTAGCGCACGCACAGCAGCAGGGCGAGGCTGCCGAGCACGGCGGCGAGCGTGGCGGGCACGGCCACCCTGGCCTGCCCGTACCGGTCGACGAGCCGCGCGATCCACGGCCCGGCCACCCCCGTGGCCGCGAGTCCGGTCGCGGTGACCGCGCCGGCGAGGGCGTACGAGCCCCGCGCACCGGCGATCATCACGACCGCGCTGATGCTGAACATGCCCATGGGGAGCCGGGCCAGCAGGTTCCCGGCGGTGAAGGCACGGGTGCCGGGGAGGGCGAAGAGACGGCGGTAGGGGCCGGGCGGGCGGCGGCCCGAGCCGGGCGATCGGCGGAAGCGGGGGCCGAAGTCGACGGTGACCAGTGAGTCGGCGGTGACCGTGTGGATCTTCTGAGGGGAGTGTCCGGTCGGTTGCGGCATGGACACCACCGTCGCCCGGGGGCGATCAAGGGGTCCAACAC
Organism: Streptomyces sp. NPDC048288; assembly: GCF_043201555.1. NCBI lineage: Bacteria > Bacillati > Actinomycetota > Actinomycetes > Kitasatosporales > Streptomycetaceae > Streptomyces > Streptomyces sp. NPDC048288. The sequence continues at coordinate 364,001 of NZ_JBICZD010000011.1, read as the reverse complement.
CTGCTCGGCACCGATTCACGCACTCCGGTTGTGAGTTCGCCGAGACGCGGGGCCGGTTCTGTCGGTCGCGCGGTGTCGGGTCGCGCGGTGTCGGGTCGCGCGGTGTCGGGTCGCGCGGTGTCGGGGTACGCGGTGTCGGTCGCGCGGTGTCGGGTCGCGCGGTGTCGGGTCGCGCGGTGTCGGGGTACGCGGTATCGGGCACGCGGTTCCGGGTCACGCGGTATGCGGTCACCGGCTACTTCGGGCTGAAGGTGAGCACCGGGGTGTAGTCGGATCCGGCGTTGAACTCCAGCTGTTGGGTGCCCGTCGGTGCGCCGATTCCGCCGAGCGGCAGCGTCCAGGTCTGCGTCGAGCCGCTGACCGTGTACTTCGGGCGGGGCGCGGTCTCGGTCCAGCTCCAGTCGGTCGCCCGGCTCCGGTAGAGGCTGCCGTTCTCGATCATGTAGTCGGCGCCGAGGGCCGAGGGCGACGGATACGGGAGCCGGTAGCCGGTCGTGGTGTCGCCGTCGGTGTTGAAGAAGGCGTGGTAGAAGGGCTGCGAACGGTGGAACGTGACGCGGAGGGTGAGGGTCCCCGACGACACGCAGACGCTGTAGTCGGTGAGGGCGCCCGAACCCTTGGCGGAGACGCAGGAGGAGCCGTCGCCGCCGTCGCCGCTGTCGCCGCCCGACCCGGTCCGTGCCGTGCCGGTGTCCTTGGCCGAGGCGGTGGACGGCGTGGCCCGTGTGGTGGCCTGGCCGTCCTTGGCCGATCCGGTGGCCGTCGACCGTGACGACCCGCCGGTGGCATCCGTGGACGGTGACGCGGACCGAGAGGCGGACGGCGACATGGACGGCGGGGGCGGACCGAGCAGGCTCGGCGTGCTGTCGTACGGTCCGGCGGTGCCCGCTGTGCCCGACACGGCATCGGGCTGCGCACTCGACCGCCGCGTGTCGTCGCCTCCGGCGCGGCCGACGAGGAAGGCGCCTGCGACCAGCGCGGCCACGACCACCGCGGCTCCGGCCAGGAGCGCCGACCGGGGTAACCGGGCGCCTGTCGTACGCGTGCCTGTCGTACTCGGGTCCGCCGTTCCCGTGTCCGTCCGGTCCGGCCGCGTACCGGTGGCCTCGCGGCTCGGCGCGCTCTCGGTCGCGAACGCGGCCGCCGCCGCGGACATGGGCACCCTGGTGGCGTCGGGTCGGGCCTCGGGTGCGGAAGCGTCCTCGGGGCCGGAGCCCGCCGCGGTGTGGGAGGCGGACGCGGCGGCGATGGCCGACGGACCCTTCGGCCGCCGGGGCAGCGGGGACTGCACTGTTCTCGCGTCCTTCCGGAAGGCGGTGGCGAACGCCTCCGGCGGCGCCAGGGCGCCGATAGTACTGGTGTCGGATATGGATCCGGGCCGACCGTGTTGTCGCATTGTTGTCAGGCGGGTCGTCGAGCAGGCCGCCCAGCGGCCCGGGGGAAGTCTCGGGTGCCGTCGGGTACCGGTAGGTTCGCCCGATGCCCGCTGCCCCCGTTCACCTGGACCCTCGGCTGCTCCGTGTCTTCGTGACCGTCGCCGAGGAACTGCACTTCACCCGTGCCGCTGCCCGGCTGTATGCCGCCCAGCAGGCGCTGAGCCGTGACATACGGCGGCTGGAACGGGAGCTGGGCGCCGAGCTGTTCGTCCGCACCACCCGGCAGGTCGCCCTGACCGCCGACGGCGCCCGGCTGCTCCCGTACGCCCGCCGGGTGCTGGCCGCCCAGGACGCGCTGCTCGCCGCGTTCGGGCAGGCCCGGCCGCTGCTGGTGGACCTCAACTCGCCGGGCCTGGAGACCGGCCGCCGGGTGCTGTACCGCGCCCGCGAACTAGCCCCCGACGGCGAGCTGATGGCCCGCTACGAGAGCGGGCTCACCGGAGCGGCCGCCGAACTGCTCGCCGGGCGGCTCGACGCCTCCTTCGGACGGTTCGCGGGACTGGATCCGGCACTGCGCTCCGGGCTCGAACACCAGCCCGTGCGATTCGAACCCATGGCCGTAATTCTCCCCTCCGATCATCGGCTGGCGGCGCTCGAATCGGTGCCGCTGGCCGCGCTGGCGGGCGAGACGGTCTACGCCGGTGCCGGGAACGAACGCACCCTGGAATGGACTGACCTGGCCTTTCACCTGTTCGAAGGGCGAGGCATCGCGGTCGCGCCACCGGCGCCGCTGGCCGTCGGGGAGGAGGAGTTCCAGCGACTCATGGCCAAGACCCGGAATCCGATCCTCGCGGTAGTGGGTTTTCCGGCCATACCTGGGACGGTCTCGCGGCCGCTGATCGCTCCGGTGCCGTTGTCGCCCGTGTCGCTCGTGTGGCGAAAGGGGCTGGTCCATCCGGGAGTGGACGCGTTGCGGCGGGCGGCCGCCGAACTCGGGCGGGCGGAAGGGTGGCTTCAGCGGCCGGCCGACGGATGGATTCCGGCCACTGATCAAGAGGTGATGGACGACCGCAAATGACACATCGAGAACACGGCATCCCCGCGTGCGCTAGCTTCATGGCCCCGAGCACGGAGAGCTGGAAGGGGGCGCTCGGACCCGGGTGGGGGCCTGGTTCCGACGGCGTGTGCTCGGGTTCGTCAACGCGCCCGGAACAGTCCCGTGGGGGGATGTACGCGCGTGAAAAGTTGGCGAGAAGAAACCCAACCGGAATTGCCCCAGGTGGTCCTGGACGCCCGGGATGTGCCGATGGCCGGGGGAGACGACCCGGAGCCACCCGCTCCGGACCCTGACGGCGCCGAGCCGACCGAGCTGCTGCCGGTCGGCTTGTTACGGGACCCGTGGGGTGGCGGGGGCGGCGGTGACAGCGGCGGGGGCGGAGCCGGTGACGGCGGAGCCAGGGGCCGTGGTGCTGGCGGCGGTGGAGCCAGGGGCCGTGATGCCGGCGGCGGTGGTGCCGGTGGCCGTGGAGCCAGGGGCCGTGGCGGTGAGCCGGTCGAGGCTCCCGCGCAGGATCCCGGTGGGACTCCGGCCGCTCCGCGCGACGGGACTCCGGCCTCCGTGCACGACGGGACTCCGGCCGCTCCGCACGACCCCGCCGAGGTGACCGTCCAGAACGAGGTCGGGGCGGTGCGGATCCGGCCCGGTGCGGCGGACGGCTCCGACGCGCCGGTGTTCGTCGACGCGTCCGGGCGCCGTAGCCGCCGGTTCCGCCGGCTCGGGATGGCCGTCGCCCTCGCCTGCGCGGTGTACGCGGTCGTCATCGTCGTCACCCTGCTGTCCGGGAGTTCCGACGCGCCGTGGCTGCCGGTGCCAGGGCAGGACGCCGACCAGCCGGCCGGCCAGGTCCACGACTCCCCGCGGCCCGGGCGGTCCGGCCGGTCCGCGGACGACGGCTCCTCGGTGGCCGGCCCGGTCGCCGGTGCCGGTACGACCCCGACGGCCGGCGTCTCCTCCCGGGCGACGGGCACCGGAGGGCCGGCGGTCCGGCCGAGCCCCTCCTCGGACGTGCGGCCGACGCCGTCCGCCGGGGGCACCGCGGGCGCCGTGGCCTCGCCGCAGCCGGGGTCGTCGTCCGGGTCCGCCCCGCCGTCCTCGGCGGCGCCCTCCCCGGACCCCCCGGCCTCGCCCGCGTCCTCGCCCCCGGCCTCGCCCAGCGAGTCGGCCGCCCCGACCGGCGGCCCGGTCGCGGAGGGCGCGGCCCCGCGCACCGCGGCCGGCGCCGGCCCGTCCGCCGCCCCCGTCCTGTGATGGCGCCCCGCTCCCACCGCCAGGGACCCGCCGCCCCGGCCCGCCCCGGCGGTTCCCGGCGCCGCCGCCTGCCCGTGCGCCTTCCGACGGGCCTCCCGACAGGCCTCCCGACGCGCCTCCCGATGCGGCTGGCCCTGCCCGTCCTGGTGCTCGTCGCCGTGATGGCGATGCTGATGCTGCGCGGCTACGTGCACAGCGAGATCCTCGCCGACCACCGCGTCCGCCCCGAGGCCGCCACCGACAAGGTCCCCGAGAAGATCCTCGACGGCGGTCCGGTCATCGACACGCGGGGCGGCCGTACGACGTCACTGCGCATCCCCGACCGCCACCTGGTCCTCACCTTCGACGACGGCCCCGACCCGACCTGGACCCCGAAGGTCCTGGACGTCCTGAAGAAGCACCACGCGCACGCCGTCTTCTTCGTCACCGGCACCATGACCTCCCGCTATCCGCAGCTGGTCCGGCGCATGGTGGCCGAGGGCCACGAGGTCGGGGTGCACACCTTCAGCCACCCCGACCTGTCGTACCAGTCGAAGAAGCGCATCGACTGGGAGCTGTCCCAGACCCAGCTGGCGATCACCGGCGCGGCCGGCATCCGTACCTCCCTCTTCCGGCCGCCGTACTCCTCCTTCGCCGACGCGATGGACGACCGTTCCTGGCCGGTGACCGAGTACATCGGCAGCCGCGGCTACATCACCGTCGTCAACGACACGGACAGCGAGGACTGGCGCAAGCCCGGCGTCGGGCAGATCATCCGCAACGCGACCCCGCACGGCGGCAAGGGCGCGATCGTGCTGATGCACGACTCGGGCGGCGACCGCCACCAGACGGTCCGGGCCCTGGACGCGTTCCTGCCCCGGCTGGAGCGGCAGGGCTACACCTTCGACAACCTCACCGAGGCCCTGAACGCACCGAGCGCGCACACCCCGGTCACCGGCTCCGACCTGTGGCAGGGCCGGGCCTGGATCCTCCTGGTCCAGGCGGCGGACGGCGTCACCGACGTGCTGGTGGTCGCCCTCGCGGTGATCGGCGCGTCGGTGCTCGCCCGGTTCGCCCTGATGCTGCTGCTCTCCTTCGCGCACACCCGCCGGGTCCGCCGCAAGGACTTCCGCTGGGGCCCGCCGGTGACCGAACCGGTCTCGGTGCTCGTCCCCGCGTACAACGAGGCCAAGTGCATAGAGAACACGGTCCGTTCACTGAGCGCGGGCGAGCACCCGATCGAGATCCTCGTCGTCGACGACGGTTCGACGGACGGCACCGCCCGGATCGTGGAGGACCTCGGCCTGCCGGACGTACGGGTGATCCGCCAGGTGAACGCGGGCAAGCCCGCCGCCCTCAACCGGGGCCTGCTGAACGCCCGTCACGACATCGTCGTGATGATGGACGGCGACACGGTCTTCGAACCGGCCACCGTACGGGAGCTGGTCCAGCCCTTCGGCGACCCGCGGGTGGGCGCGGTGGCCGGCAACGCGAAGGTCGGCAACCGGGACTCGCTGATCGGCGCCTGGCAGCACATCGAGTACGTGATGGGCTTCAACCTGGACCGCCGGATGTACGACGTGCTGCGCTGCATGCCCACCATCCCCGGCGCGGTCGGCGCGTTCCGCCGCAGCGCCCTCGAACAGGTCGGCGGGATGAGCGAGGACACCCTCGCCGAGGACACGGACATCACGATGGCGATCCACCGGCACGGCTGGCGGGTGGTGTACGCCGAGCGGGCCAAGGCCTGGACCGAGGCCCCGGAGTCCGTCTCCCAGCTCTGGTCCCAGCGCTACCGCTGGTCGTACGGCACGATGCAGGCGATCTGGAAACACCGCGGGGCGCTGCTGGACCGGGGCCCGTCGGGCCGCTTCGGCAGGGTGGGCCTGCCGCTGGTCTCGCTGTTCATGGTGGTCGCCCCACTGCTGGCACCCCTGATCGACGCGTTCCTCCTCTACGGCATCCTCTTCGGCCCCACCCGGCAGACGATCGGGGCCTGGCTGGGCGTGCTGGCCGTCCAGGCGGTCTGCGCGGCCTACGCCTTCCGGCTGGACCGCGAACGCATGACCCACCTCATCTCCCTCCCGCTCCAGCAGATCCTCTACCGCCAGCTCATGTACGTCGTCCTCCTCCAGTCCTGGATCACGGCCCTCACCGGCGGCCGGCTGCGCTGGCAGAAGCTGCGGCGCACGGGTGTGGTCGAGGCACCGGGCGGGACGGCGGGCGGGACGGCGGCCGGTCAGGGGAGGCGGGCGGCATGACACAGACAGAGGCCACGACGACCGCTGCCGCGGAGCACCGGCCGGGCCGGGACCGCTACCTCGACCTCCTCCGCTCCCTCGCCCTGCTCCGCGTGGTGGTCTACCACCTCTTCGGCTGGCCCTGGCTGACCGTCCTCTTCCCCTCCATGGGCGTGATGTTCGCGCTGGCGGGCGCGCTGATGGCCCGCAGCCTGAACCGCCCGGCGGCGAGCGTGATCCGGGGACGGCTGCGGAGGCTGCTGCCGCCGCTGTGGCTGTTCGGCGCGGTGCTGCTGACCCTGATGGTGGCGGCGGGCTGGAACCCGCTGCGCGATCCCGACCTGGGCGGCGGCTGGACCGGCTGGGGGCAGTTGCTCGACTACGTCGTCCCGGTCGGCGCCCCGCCCTACCCCGAACACCTGGGCTCGGCGTCGGGCCTGCTGGACGACACCTGGGCGGAACAGGCGGCGGGCCCGCTGTGGTACCTGCGCGCCTACCTCTGGTTCGTCCTGCTCTCCCCGCTGCTGCTCCGGGCGTTCCGCCGGGCGCCGCTGCCGACGGTCCTGGCCCCCCTCGCCCTGACCGCGGTCGTCGGCACGGGCCTGGTCACGATCCCCGGCGAAACCGGCAACGCGGTCACGGACTTCGCGGTCTACGGCGGCTGCTGGCTCCTGGGCTTCGCCCACCAGGAAGGCGTCCTGGCGAAGGTCCCGCGCTACGCGGCGGTCTCGCTCTCCTGCCTGGTGATGGCGGTCGGCCTGTGGTGGGCGTCGGGCCACCAGGGCCCCGACGGCTGGGACCTCAACGACATCCCCCTGGCCCAGGCCTGCTGGTCCTTCGGCGCGGTCGTGCTGCTGCTCCAGTACGCCCCGTCCTGGCCGGAGTTGCCCGGCCGCCTGCGCCGCTGGGACCGGCTCGTCACCCTCTCCAACAACCGCGCGGTGACGATCTACCTCTGGCACAACATGCTCATCATGGCCACGGTCCCCATCATCGACCAGGCCTACAACCTCCCCTTCCTGGAGTCCGACCGCGCGGCAGCCTGGCTGGACTCGACCTACAGCCTCTGGATGTTCCTCGTCGTCTGGCCGCTCATCGCGCTCGCCCTCCTCGCGTTCGGCTGGATCGAGGACGCGGCGGCGGGCCGCACCCCCCGACTCTGGCCGTCCGGAACCCCGCGCCCCTCCGGTTCCGGCTCCCGCCGCCGGACCTGACGACCCCTTCGGACCCTTTGCAGCGGCCAACAGCCCGGCCACGGACCGCTGCCGCAATGTCACAGGAACGCACCAATGGCCGCCGCCGGCACCCCGGTTGACCCCTCAATGCCCCGCTTCTTGCCGCTTCGCGCGAAGCGGACGCGACCATTCGCTCTGGTGCCGTCGGCGTCCTCCCGGCTACCGTATCGGCTGCTTTCTTCGACATCACCCGCCCCGTCAGGAGCCCACCGTGACCCGCCGTCTCCGCCTGCTCACGACTCTCACCGCCGGCACGGCGACGGCCCTTCTGCTCGCCGGCTGCGGCGGAGGAGGAGACAACTCCAAGTCGAACGACAAGATCGCGGGCGCGGACACCGACACATCGTCCTCGGCTTCACCGAGCGCGTCGGCTTCGACGGCGACGTCGGGGCGCCCGAAGATCGAACTGCCCTCGGATCTGACGTACACCTTTGAATGGCCCAAGTCGGGTGATGCAGTCAAGGATGCCGTGCTGGCGGACAGCGAGCAGAACATCCAGTCCGTCGACCTCGCCATCGCGAACCAGGATCCGCTGGACAAGGCCTACCAGTACTACTTCGAGGGCGAGGCCGCTGCGCAGATCGAGACGTACGTCAAGGCGTATGTGAAGGCCAAGGCGCGGACGACGGGGCACTTCCGCTACTACGACCCGGTAGTGAACGTCAGCAGTTCGAATCAGGCCTCACTCGTGTACTGCGAGGACCAAGGCAAGGCCTACGACCTCTATCTGAAGACGAAGAAGGTCAACAAGACGCCTGTTTCCAAGGACAGTTACGTGCTGTACAGCACCCAGTTGCACAAGAACGACAAGGGTGTTTGGGCCGTCGAAAAGCTCATGTCTGTGAGGGGGAGTTCCAAGTGCCAGCCTTGAGGCCAGGCGCAAGACCGCTGATCGCTCTGCTGTTGGTCGGCTCGACTCTGGCAGGCGCGGGACCTGCCCTGGCCAACACCGACGTGGGCGGAGGCGCGAAGACTCCCCCCACCACAGGAGGGAACGAGTCGGGCGGTGCCGATGGGGACAAGATCAATTCCTCGGTGGGCTTGATCGTCTACGACCGGTCCAAGAACGGCTCAGGGTCTTCCGTGGGCTCCATCACCTCCACGACGTCCTGGACCCCTCCGGCCTGTTGGTATGCGCCGAAATACACCCCGGCCGCACTCCAGGCGTATCTGGAGAACATCTGGGCGCAGGACTCGACGGGATACGAGTGGGACGCGACCCAGCGCGACCGGTACGTCAACGGCCACCCCTACAAGGACTTCAACAAGGACAAGACCGGCAAGGGGTACTGGTGGGACTCGTACGTCAACGAGTCGTTCCCGCCCGGCTGGGACCAATGCAAGGAGCCCTACTTCTGGGTGGACACCGGTGACGCGCCGCCGGCCAACATCAAGAACGCCGTCACACCGGAGATCCTCGCCCAACTCGCCTACAACGAGATCCGGGTGCCCTCCAAGGACGTGAGCCTGGCTCCCGCCGGCACCACGAAGGTCAACCTCCCCACGTGGGCGTGGCTGGACCAGGCGACGTTCAGGCCGGTGTCGGTCACCGCACGCATCGACGCCCTGGGCATGTGGGCCACGACCACCGCCACACCCGTCTCCCTCAAGATCGAGCCGGGCACCTCCGACGCCGTCACCTACCCGGCCTCCGGGGTCTGCGAGTTCGACAACGGCAGTGTCGGGGAGAAGTACACCGCGGGCGACGCCGACAAGACGCCACCCTGTGGAGTGAAGTACCTCCGCTCGTCCGGCAACGGCTCCTACCAGCTCAAGGCCACCATCACCTGGAACATCAGCTGGACCGGCAGCGACGGCGGCGGCACCCACGACCTGGACCCCGGCTCCTTCGGCCGGTCGCAGGATGTCATCGTGCAGGAGATCCAGTCCGTCAACAGGTGAGTTGTGGTGGCGTCGACGGCGCGGGGACCTGGCCAGGTGATGCAAGGGTGAGTGGTCAGGTCCCGTTGCAGCCGGGATGATGGGGGGCCAGAGCGTGAGAACCGTCAACCCGGACGATTTGGATCGGCTTGCCGTGCTTCTGGACGGGCGGGGCGGTGTCAGGGACAACCTCGATGAGGCCTTCACCCGGGCGTCGAGGCTCGGCGTGTCCAGCCATCTTGCCCACCTCAGGCCCATGGGGGCATGGAGCGGGGACACTGCTCGCGACTTGAGGCGTCGTGCAACCTTCGCGCGACTTGAAAACGGCGATCGCGCAGCGGGACTCCGCTGGGCGGGCTTCAGCCCGAAGGAGATTTCCGAGGCGGGCGCTGGACTCTTGTCACCTGAGCCCCTGATCGTTGCATTTGCCATGGCGGTGAGCAGGGACCCGAAGGCCGATTTTTTCCGTCGTCGCCGCAATGAATCTGCGCACGACTGGGCCGACCGCGTCCGAGCTCACGCCATTGCGCAGATTCCTGCTCTACGGCCGTACGAGAATCAGATCAAGAACTTGATCGGCTTGTACGGTGACGCCACGAGTGCTGTCGATTTCGGAGCCCGGGCCGTTCTGTTGGGCACGAATATCACCAGAGTAATTGCTGGTAACTCGTTCGCTCGGGGCTGGGGAATGGCTCTGAAGAACTGGTCTGCCGACAACTTGGTTGCACGGATTCCCCTCGCTCAGGCAGAGTTGTGGGCGACGAGTATCAGAGACGCCCGTCCCGTTATTGCATCACTTTCGGCTCCGGGGACCTGGCTCCCGAATCAGATATCCAGACTGGCATCGGGGAACTCCCTCTTCCGGAACGCCTATCGCTTTCCGGTCGTTCGGCATCAAGTCTCCAGATACCTGGGCATTGCCTGGGACGAGGTGCTGTCAAGTAGCGCAGTCACGGCCACTTTCCGCGGGTGGAGCGCAAACCGGCTTGTCACGACGGTGGTGGGTAACGATACCCTCGCGCATATTTTCGGTGGACTCACCCACTCGGGTCAGCCGGTCGCGCGCGCAGGTCAGGCCAGCCTTTATCAAGTGGCGAAGAACACCTTCACGGCTGCCCGCGTTGCGGAAGCGGGTCGGGCTGCTTCGTTTATGGAGGGTCTGGAAAATGCTTTTCGCGTATCCGGGGGTTTGCGAACCCTCGGAGTCGTGGGCGGTCTGGGTTCCACGATATACAGCGGATACAATCTCTATACCGAGGGCAACCCAACCAAACACTTCGGCAGCCGTGAAGAGGGAGCGAGTTACGTCGCGGATGTGGCGGAATTCGGATTCAACGCGTCTTTGACTGCTGCGACTGTATGCCCTAACCAGTACACGATCGGAGCCGCTGCGGTATTCGGTACGACCTATGTCGGCGCAAAAGTTGTGGAACATTGGGACGACGTCAAGAGTACGGCGAAGAGTGCAGATGAATGGGTAGGCAAGCAGGTTGACAACCTGACCGAAGGGAAAGGATTGGCTCACGCGGTCAATCCGATGAGCTGGTTTTGACGGTACGCGTGGTATCTTCTGAAGTGCATAAAGCGAGGATCGGCTGAATTTCATGGAAAACGCGACATTCAGACTGGAAGGCTTCAGGGACTCCTTTTTGACCGGCTGGCGTGGAGTCCTGGGGGACTTCGGCCATGTGACCGTTCAACGCAAGGGGGGCGCGTCTGGCGCCTACCGCGGATTTGCCGAGTTGTTCGGTGGGCTGCTGCCATTTACGGAGTACTCCGGCCTTGGCTCCGGATATCCGGGACTGGCCGAGGGAATTTTGACGGTCGGCGGAGAGGAGGTACAGCTCTCCTACAACATGCGGGCCATCAAGCGGAGTTCACGTGCGCTGAAGCTGAGCTACCGGGAGCGGTCGTACACCTACACCTCGTTTGGCTTCGCGAAGCCAGTTCAACTGGTCAGAGACGGGCTCGAAATCACCATCAGTCCGGGTTCGGCGGAATCTCCGCGAGACACTTCCTTGCGCTCTGGGAAGGTTGTCGGTGTCGCCGATCCCGTTGACCTCGCCATTGCTACGATCTTTGAAGTGGTCGACACATCCGTGCTTACGTTGGGTGGTGCGATCGCCACTGCTCCTTTCGCCATGATGCGCCCTCATCCTCGCAATGGTGGATACGACTGATGCCCTCTCCGCACCTGGGATCTGCCATGCCTGCCGGGCCAGCGGTCTCGGCCGCGTAAGGGAAGGGGGAGCCGGCCCAAGTGGAGGGGCGACGGTGAGATGGGATGGGGTGGCGTTCTCGGAGCCGTGGATGCAGATGACTGCGGGCGCGCTGGCTGCCTCACCTGTCCCGGACGAGGCTATGGATGAAGTCCCGCGACTCGGCGGCTCCGGTCCAGCGGCCTCAGTATCGGCAGCGGTGCCAGCCGCCCCGGCATCAGGCCGAACCCTACGGAGCCGTCCATGGGCTCGTACGCTCCCGGCCGCGCCCACCCGCAGCCCTTCCTGAGCCGCCCTACCTCACCCCCTCCCACCCCGACCTCTCACCCGTCCTCCTCCCAGGGTGAGAGCAACGTTCCTTTCCGGTCACTCGTAGGTACAGGGTGGAAACGACGCGTCCCTACCTTCGGGCCTAGTCACTCGTAGCAGCCCGAGCACGCGGAGCACCGTGGAGGCGTCATGACAGCCCCAGCCCCTACTTCCCGTAGTCGCTGGATCCAGGAGTGGGATCCGGAGGACGAGGCGTTCTGGAACGCGACCGGCGAGAAGGTCGCACGCCGGAACCTGATCTTCTCGGTTCTCTCCGAGCACATCGGGTTCTCGATCTGGACCATGTGGTCCGTGCTGGTGCTGTTCATGGGCCCCGAGTACGGGCTCACCCCGGCCGACAAGTTCCTGCTGACGTCGATGGTCACCCTGGTCGGCGCGGTCGTCCGGGTGCCGTACACCTTCGCCGTCGCGCTCTTCGGCGGCCGGAACTGGACGATCATCAGCGCCGGACTGCTGCTCGTCCCCACCGTCGCCGCCTTCGCGGTGATGAAGCCGGGGACGTCGTTCAACACGTTCCTGCTCGTCGGGCTGCTGGCCGGCATCGGCGGCGGCAACTTCGCGAGCAGCATGACCAACATCAACGCCTTCTTCCCGCTGCGGAAGAAGGGGTGGGCGCTGGGGCTCAACGCGGGTGGCGGCAACATCGGCGTGCCGGTCATCCAGCTGGTCGCCCTCGCGATCATCGGGGCGAGCGGCGGGCCGCGCGTGCTGCTCGGGATCTACATTCCGCTGATCCTCGTCGCCGCCGTGCTGGCCGCGCTCTTCATGGACAACCTCGCCACCGTGAAGAACGACACCGGCGCCGCGATCGACGCCGCCAAGGACGCCCACACCTGGATCATGTCCTTCCTCTACGTCGGGACGTTCGGGTCGTTCATCGGGTACGCCTTCGCCTTCGGGCAGGTGCTGCAGGTCCAGTTCGGGCGCACCCCGCTGCAGGCCGCCTACCTCACCTTCGTCGGCCCGCTGCTCGGCTCCCTGATCCGGCCCGTCGGCGGCTGGCTCGCCGACAAGTACGGCGGCGCGAAGATCACCCTGTGGAACTACGTCGGCATGGCCACCGCCACCGGCCTCCTCGTCATCGCCAGCATCGAGAAGTCGCTGCCGTTCTTCGTCACCGTCTTCGTCGTGCTGTTCGTGCTCAGCGGGCTGGGGAACGGGTCCACGTACAAGATGATCCCCGGCATCTTCCAGGCCAAGGCGTTCGCCAAGGGGCTCGCCGGTGACGAGGCCGCGGCCTACGGGCGGCGGCTGTCCGGGGCCTCCATGGGGCTCATCGGGGCCGTCGGCGCGCTCGGCGGCGTCGGCATCAACCTCGCCTTCCGGCAGTCGTACCTCTCCTACGGCAGCGGCACCGGGGCCTTCGTCGCCTTCCTGGCCTTCTACGGCCTGTGCTTCGCGGTCACCTGGGCCGTATACCTTCGCCGGCCCGCAGCCCAGGGGCAGGCGGCGGCCGCCACCGAGACAAAGGCGCAGCTCAGCTACGCCGAGGTGTGACGTAACACTGGTGACATCAAGTCGAACCGAGCCTGTCACGGACCGTTGACAGGCTCGTTCGGCATGCGGGTCAGCTAGGAGAGCAGCCATGTACGAGGAACAGCAGCGGTCGGGCGACGGCGGCGGTCAGCACGGTCCCCTCGCGGGATTCACCGTGGGGGTCACGGCCGCGCGCCGCGCCGACGAGCTCGGGGCACTGCTCCAGCGGCGCGGTGCCGCCGTCCTGCACGCCCCCGCCCTGCGCATCGTGCCGCTGGCCGACGACGGCGAACTGCTCGCCGCCACGAAGGAGATCATCGACCAGGTACCGGACATCGTGGTGGCGACCACCGCGATCGGGTTCCGCGGCTGGGTCGAGGCCGCCGACGGCTGGGGCGTCGGCGAGCAGCTGCTCGGGCGGCTGCGGGACGTGGAGCTGCTGGCCCGCGGGCCCAAGGTGAAGGGGGCGATCCGGGCCGCCGGGCTGACCGAGGAGTGGTCGCCGTCCTCCGAGTCGATGGCCGAGGTGCTCGACCGGCTCCTGGAGGAGGGCGTCGACGGCCGCCGGATCGCCGTACAGCTGCACGGGGAGCCGCTGCCCGGGTTCGTGGAGTCGCTGCGGGCGGCGGGCGCGGAGGTGGTGCCGGTGCCGGTGTACCGGTGGATGCCGCCGGAGGACCTCGGGCCGGTGGACCGGCTCCTGGACGCCGTCGTCTCCCGCTCCGTCGACGCCATCACGTTCACCAGCGCGCCCGCCGCGGCCTCGCTGCTCTCGCGCGCCGAGGACCGGGGGCTGCGGGCCGAACTGCTCGCCGCCCTCGGCCACGACGTCGTACCGGCCTGCGTCGGACCGGTCACCGCGCTGCCGCTGCAGGCGCTCGGCATCGACACGGTCCAGCCGGAACGCTTCCGGCTCGGTCCGCTCGTCCAGCTGCTCTGCCAGGAACTGCCGTCCCGGGCGCGGGCGTTGCCGGTCGCCGGACACCGGGTGGAGATCCGCGGGCACGCCGTCCTCGTCGACGGCGCGCTCAAGCCGGTGCCGCCGGCCGGGATGTCCCTGCTGCGGGCGCTGGCCCGGCGGCCGGGCTGGGTGGTGGCCCGCGCCGAACTGCTGCGCGCGCTGCCGGGCGCCGGCCGCGACGAGCACGCGGTGGAGACGGCGATGGCCCGCCTGCGCACGGCCCTGGGTGCCCCGAAGCTGATCCAGACGGTGGTCAAGCGCGGCTACCGGCTCGCACTCGACCCGGCGGCGGACGCCAAGTACGCCGACGCGTGAGACCGGCCGCCGGCGACCCGGCCGTGGAGTGGTCCGGGGGCGCGGGGTGCGGTGCGTTTTTCGCCACCGGGATGGGCGGACCGGCTGACCGTCGTACGACGTTGTGGGGACCGCCTCCCGGCCACGGGCCGTAGCGGGCGGTCCCCGGGGCACCACTCGGGTCCGTTCCTGCCCGTGTGAGCCGGGCCGTCCCGTGCGGACGCGCGTGTGCGACCGCGCGTGCCCCGGGACCGCGCGCATGCGCTCTGCCGGATCTTGCCGCCCGGGCGCCAGGCTGGCGCCGACACGGCACACGGGGGGACGGAATGACACGCTGGCAGCCCTTGCCGGCCGCACTGCCGGGGGAGGCCCGGCACCTGGTCGAGCATCTGCGCGTCCTGAAGGGCCGCACCGGACTGAGCCTCGCCGAACTGGCCCGGCGCACCGCGTACAGCAAGTCGTCCTGGCAGCGCTATCTGAGCGGGGACAGACTGCCGCCGAGGGATGCCGCCCAGGTGCTGTGCCGGCTCGGCGGCGGGGACCGGACGCGGCTGCTGGCGCTGTGGGAACTGGCCGAACAGGCCTGGCCGCAGGGCGCGGCGGAGCCGCCCGCGGAAGCGGCACCCGAGCCGGCCACGGGAGCGGCATCCGAGCCGGCCGCGGGAGGGCGGCGGTGGCGGACCGCCGCGCTCGCCGCGTCCGCCCTCGCCGCGCTGCTGGCCGCCGGGCTGCTGTGGGCGCTGCCCCGCAGGGCGGGCGACCGGCCGGCCGGCCGCCCCGGGGACGCGCTCAGCCGAGCTGGTCGTAGTACGCGATCCGCCAGGACCCGGTGCCCTTGATCCGCACCCGGTACTTGTTGCTGACCCGCTTGAAGGTGGCCTTCCGCGCGGTGCCGTTGTAGGTGACGATGCCGCCGGCGGCCGGGCCGGTGAGCCGCTGCTGGGCGAAGGTCCAGGTCTGGTCGGTGACGACGCCGTCGTTGTCCGACAGGTTGAAGTGGTCCTGCCACCACTGGGTGGCCGATTCGGTCTCGGGGCCGAACGAGCCGTCGATCAGGCTCTTGGTGAACGGGTGCGAGTCGCCGTCGTCGTCCTGCCACTGGGCGCCGTCCGCCCACAGGACGGTCTCCCACAGGGCCGTCGCGTTGCTGCTCGCGTAGTCGTCGACGCCGAGGTTCTCCTCGTCCTGCCAGTCGTCGAGGACGGAGCCGCCGCCGTCTATCCCGTGGTACGGGGCGGCGCTCGCGGCGGGTGCCAGGGCCAGGCCACCGGCCCCCAGCAGTACGGCCGTCGCCAGCGCGACGACCCGGGTGCGCATGCTCATGAACGTGTCCTTTCTGAACCGCCGTCCCCCGGCGGGGTCCCCCCTGGGGCGGCTCGCTGTGCTTTCGCAGGAGACAGCGTCACGGTCGCCGGCGGGCGCGGCGAGGCCTGCCGGGGTCCCCGGACCGAACGGGGACGACCCGTACGCCGTGCTCCGGTGTCCCCGCCGGGTGCGGGTCGGACGGGAACCTCGTGGAACACCGGTACGAGGGCTTCCGGCCGCCCGCCGCGCCGGGCACTGTGAAGGAACACGGTTCCCTGTCCTAAGGCGGTGGCAGGCACATGGCACTGGGTACGGCCGCGGCCCCCTACGAGCTGCGCTTCGACGCCGGGCGGGTCTGCCTGGACCTGCTGGCGACCATGCACCCCGGCGAACGGCTGGACGCGCTCGGGCCGTTGCGGGCCTGGATCACCGGATCGGGACTCGTCCCGCCGGGCACGCCGCTGCCGCACGCCGACACCGGCTGGCTCGTGGGCTTTCGCGAACTGCGCGCCCAGGTGGAGCGGTTGGTGCGCGACCGGAACACCGTCCGGAACAACGGCAGCGCACGGTCGTACGATCTCGCGCTCGCCCGCGTCAACGACCTCGCCCGCGCCGCCGCGCCCCCGGCCCCGCGCGCGGTGCCGGGCGAGGGCGGGGTCCTGGTGCGGGAGTTGGCGGGCCCGGCCGAGTGCGCGGCCCTGCTCGCGGCCGTCGCCCGGGACACCGTGGAGCTGCTCACCGACCCCGTCGCGCGGGCGGCGATCAGGGAGTGCGAGGGCGACAACTGCCCCCTCGTGTACCTGGACACGTCCCGGGGGCGCAGGCGCCGCTGGTGCTCCAGCGAGGTCTGCGGCAACCGCGAGCGGGTGGCCCGGCACCGGCGGCGCGCCGCGCTCGCCCGCGCCTGACCCGGACGGGATCTCCACAACTCCTGTCCCTTTCACGGCTTCTGTCGGATCTTCATCGAAGCTTCTTCAAAGTGATTTCGACAACACTCCGTTTGATGACGGGCGCGTACGGGCAGCTCGACCGCCGTCGACGTTGTGTCGGAAATGTAAAGATCACGCGGTGGGAATGTGCGGTCATGTCCCGCTCGTCATGTCACCCCGCTGAAAAATGTGGGGTCTTGTTGAACACCCCGCATGCCACTTCCGTACCGGTGGGGGAGCGACCGACTGGGGGAACCCCCGGACACCGGAGGTGGGCGTGCGCAAGGATGCGGCCGTGGCCAATGAACGTGGATCGAGGGCCCGACATCGCATGTCCCAGCCCTCGGAGCCTGATGAGGAGCTGATGCGTGCCCTCTACCGAGAGCACGCCGGACCACTCCTTGCGTATGTCCTTCGGCTGGTCGCCGGTGATCGGCAACGCGCCGAGGACGTCGTGCAAGAGACACTCATCCGTGCCTGGAAGAACGCCGGCCAGCTCAATCGAGCGACCGGATCGGTACGCCCCTGGCTGGTGACGGTCGCTCGCCGCATCGTCATCGACGGTCACCGCAGCCGGCAGGCCCGGCCGCAGGAGGTCGATCCGTCGCCGCTGGAGGTCATCCCCGCGGAGGACGAGATCGACAAGGCGCTGTGGCTGATGACGCTGTCTGACGCGCTCGACGACCTGACCCCGGCCCACCGGGAGGTGCTCGTCGAGACGTACTTCAAGGGGCGTACCGTCAACGAGGCGGCCGAAACGCTGGGTATACCCAGCGGCACCGTCCGTTCGCGGGTCTTCTATGCCCTCAGGTCGATGAAGCTGGCTCTGGAGGAGCGGGGGGTGACGGCGTGATGAGTGTGTACGGGGGGCACGGCGGGTTCGGCACAGGTGGTTCGGGTATGTCTGGTGCTATGCAGGAATCTCCGGTGCCCAATGAGCACGAGACGGTCGGCGCGTATGCGCTGGGGATTCTCGACGATGCCGAGGCAACCGCTTTCGAAGCCCATCTGGCCGGATGTGAGTGGTGCGCCCAGCAGCTCGACGAGCTGGCCGGAATGGAGCCCATGCTGGCCGCCCTGGCCGATCTGCCGGGCTCCGGATCGACACCGTCCATCGGTGAGTCGCTGTCCGCCAGGCCCAGCCCGCGGATGGTGGAGAAGCTCGTCGTCGAGGTCGCCGAGAAGCGGAAGGTCCGCAGCCGGCGCAGCCTCTTCGGCCTGGCCGCCTCGGTCGTGCTGATCGCCGGCGGCGCGGCGGCCGGCGTGGCGCTGAGCGGCTCGGACAGCGGCAGCGGCGGCGACATCGCCATGGGCCCGGCCCAGCAGGCCTTCCAGACGATGTCCGACAAGAAGACGGCCACGGACCCGACGACGCACGTCACCGCGACCGTCGCCGTCGAGAAGAAGGACTGGGGCACCCACGCGGTCCTCCAGCTCAAGAACGTCACCGGCCCGAAGAAGTGCTCGCTGATCGCCGTCGGCAAGAACGGCGAGCGCGAGACGGTGACCTCCTGGTCCGTCCCGAACTGGGGCTACGGCATCACGGACGCCAAGACCGCGAAGGCCAAGGAGCCTCTCTACGTCCACGGCGGCGCCGCCTTCACCCCCAGCCAGATCGACCACTTCGAGGTCATGACCTTCGACGGCAAGAAGCTGGTCTCGGTCAGCGCGTAGGGCCTGTCCGGCGGGCCAAGTCGCAGCAAACCGGCGGTGGCTGTCGACACCGGTGAGCCCCGCGTCTGCGGCGTGGTCCGCCGGACAGGCCCTGGCTTCAGCGGGCCCCCTTCGCGTACGGTTGACGGCTGCCCAGCACGTCAGAAGGGGGCCCGGTGGCCGCTCAGGCTCAGCAATCCGCGGTCGGCTCGCACGGCCCCGAACAGGATGCCGTCCAGGACTCGCTCCAGGACTCCGTTCGGGACCGTGAGATCAGCGTCGAACAGGAACACCTCGACCGGGTGTACCGGCGCCTTGAGGAGAAGATCCACGAGGCGGAGTTCCTGATGAACGACGCGGCCAAGCGCGGTCAGGTAGGTACGCCCGGCGCACTCGCGGAGCGGGACGCCCAGGTATTCCGGGCGGGCGTCCACCTCAACCGGCTCAACAACGAGTTCGAGGACTTCCTCTTCGGCCGGATCGACCTGCTCCTCGGCAAGGACGGCAAGAAGGGGCCCGACGGCGCCTACACCGCCGTGGAACCGGCCGAGGGCGCGGTCCGCGCCGACAACACCGCCGACATCGCCGAGACCCTGCACATCGGCCGCATCGGCGTCCTCGACCAGGACTACGCCCCCCTGGTCATCGACTGGCGGGCACCCGCCGCGGCTCCCTTCTACAGGTCCACTCCGGTGGATCCCGGGCGTGTCGTACGACGCCGGGTGATCCGCTCCAAGGGCCGCAAGGTCCTCGGTGTCGAGGACGACCTGATGCGCCCCGAGCTCACCGCCCGCCTCGACGGCCGCGAACTGCCCGTGATCGGCGACGGCGCCCTGATGGCCGCCCTCGGCCAGGCCCGCACCCACACCATGCGGGACATCGTCGCCTCCATCCAGGCCGAGCAGGACCTGGTCATCCGCGCCCCCGCCGCCTCCGTCACCTACGTCGAGGGCGGCCCCGGCACCGGCAAGACCGCCGTCGCCCTGCACCGCGCCGCCTACCTGCTCTACCAGGACCGGCGCCGCTACGCGGGCGGCATCCTGATCGTCTCCCCGACCCCGCTCCTCGTGGCGTACACCGAAGGGGTCCTGCCGTCCCTCGGCGAGGAGGGCCAGGTCGCCATCCGCGCCATCGGCTCCCTCGTCGACGGCGCCGAGGCCACCCTCTACGACACGCCGGCCACCGCCCGCGCCAAGGGCTCCTCCCGGATGCTCCGGGTGCTGCGCAAGGCCGCCCGCGGAGCCCTGGAGCTGAACGATTCACCGACCCGGCTCAGAGTCGTCGCCTTCAACCGCCGGCTGGAGCTGGAGGCCGAGGAACTGGAGCGCGTCAGACACAACGCGCTGGGCGGCACGGCCCCGGTCAACCTCCTGCGCCCGCGCGCCCGCAAGCTCCTGCTGGACGCCCTCTGGGCCCGCTCCGGCGCGGCCGGCCGGCACAGCGACCCGGAACTCGCCGCCGAACTGCGCGCCTCCTTCGACGAGGACATCGTCACCGAGGACTCCTTCATCGAGTTCCTCGACGCCTGGTGGCCCGAGCTCACCCCGCGGACCGTCCTCACGGCCATGACCGACGAACGCCGGCTCGGCCGCTGGGCCCGCCGCATCCTCAACCCCGGCGAGGTCCGCCGGGTCGCCCGCTCCCTGAAGCGGGACGGCCACACCGTGCACGACATCGCCATGCTCGACGAGCTCCAGGCCATCCTCGGCGCCCCCGTCCGCCCCCGCAGGAAGCGCGAGGCGGACCCGCTGGACCAGCTCACCGGCCTGGAGGAGCTGATGCCGGTGCGCGAGGAGACCCAGCGCGAGCGCGCCGAACGGCTGGCGGCCGAACGGGTCGAGTACGCCCATGTCATCGTCGACGAGGCCCAGGACCTCACCCCGATGCAGTGGCGCATGGTCGGCCGCCGCGGCCGGCACGCCACCTGGACGGTCGTCGGCGACCCCGCCCAGTCCTCCTGGTCCGACCCCGACGAGGCCGCCGAGGCCCGCGACGAGGCGCTCGGCTCCCGCCCGCGCCGCCGCTTCGAGCTCACCGTGAACTACCGCAACCCCGCGGAGATCGCCGACCTCGCCGCCAAGGTGCTGGCCCTCGCCATGCCCGGCTCCACGTCCCCCTCGGCCGTCCGCTCCACCGGTGTCCAACCCCGGTTCGCCACCGTGCGCGACTCGCTGGAGAAGACCGTGCGCGCGGCGGCCGAGCACCTGCTCGACCTGGTGGACGGCACGGTCGGCGTGGTCGTCGCCATGGACCGGCGCGCCGAGGCCGCCCGCTGGCTCGCCGGGCTCGGCGACCGGGTGGTGGCCCTCGGCAGCCTGGAGGCCAAGGGCCTGGAGTACGACGCAACGGTCGTCGTCTCGCCCGCGGAGATCGCCGACGAGTCCCCGGCCGGGCTGCGCGTGCTGTACGTGGCCCTCACCCGGGCGACCCAGCAGCTGACGGTGGTCTCCGGCGAGCGGGACGAACCGGACGCGGCCGGGGTGCCGGACCTGCTCCGGGACTGAGCGGAGGGGGACCACAGGCCCGTTCGGCTGGAGGTTTCCTGTGAAGTCCCCGGACGGGAATGGCCGTACGGGATCCGTTTGTTAGCCTTGTCGTGACACCGGCCCGATCCAAGCCCCCGGGCCCAACCTTCGTCGCTACGAGCGACCACTTGCCGCGAGGCGAGCATGGCGGGTCGGTGTCATCAACGGAGAAGAGGCCCACGTCACCGTGTGACGTGGGCCTCTTTTTTGCGCGAACAATACGCACGTAATAAGGCCCGGCTAACGCCTACCCGGCGGTAGGTGCGACGATCGGACGGCAAAACCAGCGACACGGTGAAACAACGAAGGAAGTCGGCCATGGCAACGGCGCCCAGCGTCTCCTACTCGATGACCATCCGGCTGGAGGTGCCCGCGAGCGGAACCGCCGTCTCGCAGCTCACCACCGCCGTGGAGTCCTCCGGGGGCTCGGTCACCGGCCTCGACGTCACCGCGTCCGGTCACGAGAAGCTCCGTATCGACGTCACCATCGCGGCCAGCTCGACCGCGCACGCCGACCAGATCGTCGAGCAGCTGCGCGGCATCGAGGGCGTCACCCTCGGCAAGGTCTCCGACCGTACGTTCCTGATGCACCTCGGCGGCAAGATCGAGATGCAGGCCAAGCACCCCATCCGCAACCGTGACGACCTCTCCATGATCTACACCCCGGGCGTGGCCCGCGTGTGCATGGCGATCGCGGAGAACCCCGAGGACGCGCGCCGCCTCACCATCAAGCGCAACTCCGTTGCGGTCGTGACGGACGGCTCCGCGGTCCTCGGCCTCGGCAACATCGGCCCCAAGGCCGCTCTCCCGGTCATGGAGGGCAAGGCGGCCCTCTTCAAGCGGTTCGCCGGCATCGACGCCTGGCCGCTCTGCCTCGACACCCAGGACACCGACGCGATCGTCGAGATCGTCAAGGCGATCGCCCCGGGCTTCGCGGGCATCAACCTGGAGGACATCTCCGCCCCCCGCTGCTTCGAGATCGAGGCGCGGCTGCGCGAGGCCCTCGACATCCCCGTCTTCCACGACGACCAGCACGGCACCGCGATCGTCGTCCTCGCCGCCCTGACCAACGCGCTTCGCGTCACCGGCAAGGCGATCGAGAACATCCGGGTCGTCATGTCCGGGGCCGGCGCGGCCGGTACGGCCATCCTCAAGCTGCTGCTCGCGGCCGGCGTGAAGAACGCCGTCGTCGCCGACATCCACGGGGTCGTGCACTCCGCCCGCGAGGACCTGGTGGGCGCCTCCGCCGACTCGCCGCTGCGCTGGATCGCCGACAACACCAACCCGGAGAACCTCACCGGGACCCTGAAGGAAGCCGTGCGCGGCGCCGACGTCTTCATCGGCGTC
This sequence comes from Streptomyces sp. NPDC048288, assembly GCF_043201555.1. Classification (NCBI taxonomy): domain Bacteria; kingdom Bacillati; phylum Actinomycetota; class Actinomycetes; order Kitasatosporales; family Streptomycetaceae; genus Streptomyces; species Streptomyces sp. NPDC048288. The sequence goes on along the minus strand of NZ_JBICZD010000011.1, from coordinate 341,943 downwards.
TCCGCCCCGAACGTCCTCGACGGCGACGACGTGGCCGCCATGGCCGAGGGTGCGATCGTGTTCGCACTCGCGAACCCCGACCCCGAGGTGGAGCCGGCGGTCGCCCGCCAGACGGCCGCCGTGGTGGCCACCGGGCGCTCCGACTTCCCCAACCAGATCAACAACGTGCTGGTCTTCCCGGGCGTCTTCCGCGGCCTCCTGGACGCGCAGTCCCGCACCGTCAACACCGACATGATGCTCGCGGCCGCGAAGGCCCTCGCCGACGTCGTGACCGAGGACGAGCTGAACCCCAACTACATCATCCCCAGCGTCTTCAACGAGAAGGTCGCGGGCGCGGTGGCGGGCGCGGTGCGGGAAGCGGCGAAGGGCGCCTGAGGGTTTTCAGGGGCGCGGGGAACTGCGCGAGGAACCCCCCACCGGCCGTCCGCCGAAACCCAACCGGGGCAAACGTTTGTGAAACATGCCACGCCATCCATCCGGCGCGTCGTGAAACCCCTCCTTCGGCCCACCCGTAGGGTATGGGCGGCACCCGGATTGGCGTTCCCGCCGCAGGTGGGGGCAGGATGCGTCCCGGCCCAACATGCGGCTCCGCCGCGTGGCACGCCTCAATGGCAAGAAGAACACGGGAGTAACAACATGAACCGCAGTGAGCTGGTGGCCGCGCTGGCCGACCGTGCCGAGGTGACTCGCAAGGACGCCGACGCCGTGCTGGCCGCGTTCGCCGATGTCGTCGGCGACATCGTCTCCAAGGGCGACGAGAAGGTCACCATCCCCGGCTTCCTGACCTTCGAGCGCACCCACCGTGCCGCTCGTACCGCGCGCAACCCGCAGACCGGCGAGCCGATCAACATCCCCGCCGGCTACAGCGTGAAGGTCTCCGCGGGCTCGAAGCTCAAGGAAGCCGCCAAGGGCAAGTGACCTTGCAGTCCGCAGGCCACGGGACGGCCTGCGGCCCGTAACACGACGATGGGGCGGCCCCTCCACCAGGGGCCGCCCCATCGTCGTACCGCTTCCGTCAGGCGCTACCCCAGCGCCTTGCCCGGCAGTTCCACCTTCGCGCCCAGCTCCACGAGCTTCTCCATGCTGTGTCTACCCGGGGGCTGTGACATCAGCGGCTCCGCCGCGGGCCCCCGGACCCCCAGCCGGAGGGCGCTGCCCCTGGCCGGGAGATCGCGGTCAGCCCAGCGCCTTGCCCGGCAGTTCCACCTTCGCGCCGAGCTCGACGAGCTTCTCCATGAAGTTCTCGTAGCCGCGGTTGATGAGGTCGATGCCGTGGACGCGGGAGGTGCCCTGGGCCGCGAGGGCGGCGATGAGGTAGGAGAAGCCGCCGCGGAGGTCGGGGATGACGAGGTCGGCGCCCTGGAGCTTGGTGGGGCCGGAGACGACCGCGGAGTGCAGGAAGTTGCGCTGGCCGAAGCGGCAGGCCGAGCCGCCCAGGCACTCGCGGTACAGCTGGATGTGAGCACCCATCTGGTTGAGCGCGGAGGTGAAGCCGAGGCGGGACTCGTAGACCGTCTCGTGCACGATCGACAGGCCCGTGGCCTGGGTCAGGGCGACCACCAGCGGCTGCTGCCAGTCGGTCTGGAAGCCGGGGTGCACGTCCGTCTCCAGCGCGATGGACTTCAGCTGGCCGCCGGGGTGCCAGAAGCGGATGCCCTCGTCGTCGATCTCGAAGGCACCGCCCACCTTCCGGTAGGTGTTCAGGAACGTCATCATCGAGCGCTGCTGGGCGCCCCGGACGTAGATGTTCCCCTCGGTCGCCAGCGCCGCCGAGGCCCAGGACGCGGCCTCCAGACGGTCCGACAGGGCGCGGTGGGTGTAGCCGCCGAGCTTCTCCACACCGGTGATGCGGATCGTGCGGTCCGTGTCGATCGCGATGATCGCGCCCATCTTCTGCAGCACGCAGATGAGGTCCTCGATCTCCGGCTCGACGGCCGCGTTGGACAACTCCGTGACTCCGTCGGCCATCACGGCCGTCAGCAGCACCTGCTCGGTCGCGCCGACCGACGGGTACGGCAGCCGGATCTTCGTGCCGCGCAGCCCCTTGGGGGCCTCCAGGTACTGGCCGTCCGCGCGCTTCTCGATGGTCGCGCCGAACTGCCGCAGCACGTCGAAGTGGAAGTCGATCGGCCGGCCGCCGATGTCGCAGCCGCCGAGACCGGGGATGAACGCGTGCCCGAGGCGGTGCAGCAGCGGCCCGCAGAACAGGATCGGGATCCGGCTCGACCCCGCGTGGGCATCGATGTCGGCGACGTTCGCGCTCTCCACGTACGTCGGGTCCAGCACCAGCTCGCCCGGCTCCTCGCCCGGACGTACCGTCACCCCGTGCAGCTGCAGCAGGCCGCGGACGACCCGCACGTCACGGATGTCCGGAACGTTGCGCAGCCGGCTGGGCGCACTGCCCAGCAGGGCGGCGACCATGGCCTTCGGTACGAGGTTCTTCGCACCGCGGACACGGATCTCGCCCTCCAGCGGGGTGCCGCCGTGGACAAGCAGGACATCGTCGTTGACGGTCATGAATCTCGCGTTCCGTGGAGTCGTGGCAGGGCCGGAAAGACAGAGTAATCGCCCATCGGCCCCCTGCCGTAAGCCCAAGGACCGCCCAGCCACGTCATAGCTGTGTCACAACACGAACGGTTCCTCTTCGGGCACATGGGGTCACCGCCCGTCACCGTGCGCCGGGGACGCTCCCTTCCGCCCTGAGCTGCATTCACTCCCGGGCCCGCATTGGCTCCCCATGCGACCGGAAGATGCGGGATCATGTCTGCCATGACCGAGGTGTCCTCGCTCACAGGGCGGCTGCTCGTGGCCACGCCCGCCCTGGCGGACCCGAACTTCGACCGCGCGGTGGTGCTCCTTCTCGACCACGACGAGGAGGGCTCCCTCGGCGTCGTCCTCAACCGCCCCACCCCGGTGGACGTCGGCGACATCCTGGAGGGCTGGGCCTCCCTCGCCGGCGAGCCCGGGGTCGTCTTCCAGGGCGGCCCGGTCTCCCTGGACTCCGCGCTCGGCGTGGCGGTCATCCCCGGCGGCGCGAACGGCGACCGGGCCCCGCTGGGCTGGCGCCGGGTGCACGGCGCGATCGGCCTGGTCGACCTGGAGGCACCGCCGGAACTCCTCGCCTCGGCCCTCGGCTCCCTGAGAATCTTCGCCGGTTACGCCGGCTGGGGCCCCGGCCAGCTGGAGGACGAACTGGTCGAGGGCGCCTGGTACGTCGTCGAGTCCGAGCCGGGCGACGTCTCCTCCCCGTCCCCCGAACGGCTCTGGCGCGAGGTCCTGCGCCGCCAGCGCAGCGAACTGGCGATGGTCGCCACGTACCCGGACGATCCTTCGCTCAACTGATTCATGTGATGCATGGCGGCTTCAGTACCCTTGGCGGCATGAGCACTCTCGAGCCCGAGCGCGGGACTGGTACGGGGACCCTTGTAGAGCCGACGCCGCAGGTGTCCCACGGCGACGGTGACCACGAGCGCTTCGCCCACTACGTCCAGAAGGACAAGATCATGGCGAGCGCCCTCGACGGCACCCCCGTCGTGGCGCTGTGCGGCAAGGTGTGGGTGCCGGGCCGTGACCCGAAGAAGTACCCCGTGTGTCCCATGTGCAAGGAGATCTACGAGTCCATGGGCAGCGGCGGCGACGACGAGGGCAAGGACAAGTAACCCCCCGGTTTCCGGCTCGGCTCTCTGAGGCCCCGGGCGCGCTTTGGCGTGCTCCGGGGCCTTTGTCGTGTCCGTGCGTTGCACGGAGTGCGTCCCCCGGTCACAGAGTGGTCGAGACCTCTTGTCGGCGTGTTCATGTTGTCCCTAACCTCCGTGGTGTTGTGCAGAGCGAAACCGGCATTGCACATGCTGCAACGCTGCCCGATGTCTCAGCGTGCTCCGGAGGGTCACTCCATGAAGCTCCCCGTCCCCGCGTTCCTCGTCGCCGCCCTGTTCCTGGCCGCCTGCGCCCCGCAGACCTCCTCCAACTCCGCGTCCGACAAGGACGACAAGAACGGCACCCTGCGGGTGTGGCTCTTCCAGGAGGTCGGCAACGACCCGAAGCAGAAGGTCGTCGACTCGGTCGTCGCCGACTTCGAGAAGGCGCACAGCGGCACCAAGGTCGACGTCGAGTACATCCCCGTCGACACGCGCGCGCAGCGCGTCAAGGCCGCCTTCAACGATCCGGCCTCGGCCCCCGACGTCATGGAGTACGGCAACACCGACACCGCCGGATACGTCCACGACGGCGGACTCCTCGACGTCACCGCGGAGTTCGGCGCCTGGTCCGAGGCCAAGGACACCGACCCGACGGCGAAGCAGTCGGTCACCGTCGGCGGCAAGGTCTACGGCGCCCCCTTCTACGTCGGCGTCCGCGCCCTCTACTACCGCACCGACGTCTTCAAGAAGCTCGGCCTGAAGCCGCCGGCGACCCTGGCCGAACTGGCGGCCACGGCCCGTGCCGTCCGCAAGGCCGAACCCGGCCTGTACGGCCTCGTCGTCGGCGGCGCCTACACCTACGGCGCGATGCCCTTCATCTGGGCCAACGGCGGCGAACTCGCCACGGCCAAGGGGGACTCGTACGCCTCGGCGATCGACAGCGCCGCCGCCCGGAAGGGCATCACGGAGTACACGTCGCTGTTCGGCGACGACAACTGCCCGGCCGCCAAGTGCGCCGGCTTCGGTGGCAACGACACGATCACCGCGTTCGCCGCGGGCAAGGCGGGCATGGCGATCGGGGGCGACTTCAGCCATACGGCCGTGGAGGCGGGGGTGGTCAAGGGCAAGTACGCGGTGGTGCCGCTGCCCGGGGTGACGGCCGGGTCCGTCGCGCCGGCCTTCGCGGGCGGCAACAACATCGGCGTGCTGAAGAGCACGACGCACCGGACGCTGGCCGTCGACCTGATGGAGGCGCTGACCTCGAAGCGGACGCAGGCGGCGATGTTCGACGCGATGGGGTTCCTGCCGACGTTCAAGGACGTCCGTGACCAGGCGGCGGCGAAGGAGCCGTTCGTGAAGCCGTTCGTCGCCACGTTGGGTGCGGGGACGAAGTTCGTGCCGGCTTCGGCGGGGTGGTCGCAGATCGACTCGTCGCTGGTGCTGCCGACGATGTTCCAGGAGGTCGTCAGCGGCAAGAAGAGTGTGGGGGCGGCTTCGGAGGAAGCGGCGAAGAAGATGGACGCGGCGTTCGGCTCCGCCGGATGACGCCCAATGACTCGGGGGTCGCGGTTCGTGCGCGGGTGCGGGTGGGTGGGGGCTTGTCGCGCAGTTCCCCGCGCCCCTGGCGGGGCGCTGGGTGGCACCCTTGGCTGTACCTTGCCCCCGCCCTCGTGATCCTCGGGGGGTTGCTTCTCTACCCCATCTATCAGCTCGGGCTGATCTCGGTCTTCCGGTATACGCAGGCTCAGGTGAGTGGTGGTGAACCCACCGCCTTCGTCGGACTGGGGAACTACTCGGACGTCTTCTCCGACGACCAGTTCTGGTCGGTCCTGCTGGCCACGGTCCTCTTCGCCGCCGCCTGTGTCGTGTCGACGCTGGCCGTCGGGTGTGCGCTGGCGGTGTTGCTGACGCGGGTGCGGGCGCTGCCGCGGCTGGTGCTGATGCTGGCGGCGCTCGGGGCGTGGGCGACTCCGGCGGTGACCGGGTCGACGGTCTGGCTGTTCCTCTTCGACCCGGACTTCGGGCCGGTGGACCGGCTGCTGGGCCTGGGGGACCACTCGTGGACGTACGGGCGGTACAGCGCCTTCTTCCTGGTGCTGCTGGAAGTGGTGTGGTGCTCCTTCCCGTTCGTCATGGTCACCGTGTACGCGGGGATCCGGGCCGTGCCGTCCGAGGTGCTGGAGGCCGCCGCGCTCGACGGGGCCTCGCAGTGGCGGATCTGGCGGTCGGTGCTGGCGCCGATGCTGCGGCCGATCCTGATGATCGTCACCATCCAGTCGGTGATCTGGGACTTCAAGGTCTTCACGCAGATCTACGTGATGACCGGCGGGGGCGGGATCGCCGGACAGAACCTGGTGCTGAACGTGTACGCCTACCAGCAGGCCTTCGCCTCCTCGCAGTACGGGCTGGGCGCCGCCATCGGAGTCGTCACGCTGCTGGTCCTGCTCGCCGTGACCCTGGTGTACCTGCGGCTGCTGCGCCGGCAGGGAGAGGAGCTGTGACCGTCGTGAATCTTGTGCGCGGGTTCGTACGGCGGCCGGGGCGGCTGGCGGCCGAGGGAGCGGCGCTGGCGATCGCCGTCGTGGTCGCCTTCCCGCTGTACTGGATGGTGCTGGGGGCCTTCAAACCGGCCGGCGAGATCGAGTCCGACCGGCCCCGGCCGTGGACGCTCTCGCCCTCGCTGGACTCCTTCCGGCGGGTGTTCGGACAGCAGGAATTCGGTCGTTACTTCGTCAACAGCCTCGTCGTCGCGGGCAGTGTCGTCATCGTCTCGGCGCTCGTCGCCTTTCTCGCGGCGACCGCCGTGACCCGATTCCGGTTCCGCTTCCGGACCACCCTGCTGATCATGTTTCTGGTGGCCCAGATGGTGCCCGTGGAGGCCCTCACCATCCCGCTGTTCTTCCAGATGCGGGGCTTCGGTCTGCTGAACACGCTGGGCTCGCTGATCCTGCCCCACATCGCCTTCTCGCTGCCCTTCGCGATCTGGATGCTCCGGGGGTTCGTGAAAGGGGTGCCGGAGGCCCTGGAGGAGGCCGCGTACATCGACGGCGCGAGCCGGTCGCGCTTTCTCTGGCAGATCCTTTTCCCGCTCGTCCTGCCGGGCCTGGTGGCCACGAGCGTGTTTTCCTTCATCTCCGCCTGGAACGACTTCCTCTTCGCCAAGTCCTTCATCATCAGTGACACTTCGCAGTCCACGCTGCCGATGGCGCTGCTGGTGTTCTTCAAGCCGGACGACCCGGACTGGGGCGGGGTCATGGCGGCGTCCACGGTGATGACGATTCCGGTGCTGGTGTTCTTCGTACTCGTACAGCGACGGCTGGTCTCCGGACTGGGCGGAGCGGTTAAGGACTGACGTGACTTCAGAGACCGATCTGATTCCGGCACCGGTGCGTGCCGCCCGGAACACCGATGGCCACAAGTTTCTGGACCGGGCCACGGCACTGGACGCGCGGCCGGGCACCGAGGGCGTCGCGCGCTGGCTGCGGGCCACGGTCGGCGCGGCGACGGGACTGCCCTTTCCCGAGGCGGGCGAGGGTGCGAACCGCGTCGTGCTCAGTATCGAACCGGACCTGCCCCCGGAGGGCTACCGCCTTGTCGGCGACGACGGGCCGTACCTGATTCAGGGCGGTGACGCGGCCGGTGTGTTCTGGGGAGCGCAGACCTTCCGGCAACTCCTCGGCCCCGGCGCCTTTCGCCGGGCGCCGGTGTCATCGGCCGCGGAGTGGGCGCTGCCGCGGATCACCGTCGAGGACGCCCCCCGATTCCGCTGGCGCGGCCTCATGCTCGACGTGGCCCGGCACTTCACGCCCAAGGAAGGCGTGCTGCGCTACCTCGATCTCATGGCGGCGCACAAACTCAACGTCTTCCACTTCCACCTGACGGACGACCAGGGCTGGCGCATCGCGATCGAGCGCCACCCCCGGCTCACCGAGGTCGGATCCTGGCGGGCGCGGACGAAATTCGGTCACCGCGCCTCACCGCTGTGGGAGGAGAAGCCGCACGGCGGCCACTACTCCCGGGACGACATCCGGGAGATCGTCGCCTACGCGGCCGAGCGGCATATCACGGTCGTCCCCGAAATCGACGTACCCGGGCACTCGCAGGCCGCCATCGCCGCGTATCCGGAACTCGGCAACACCGACGTCATCGACACCGCCTCCCTGACCGTCTGGGACACCTGGGGGATCTCTCCGAACGTACTCGCCCCCACTGACAACACCCTGCGGTTCTACGAGGGGGTGTTCGAGGAAGTGCTGGAGCTGTTCCCGTCGGAGTTCATTCACGTCGGCGGCGACGAATGCCCCAAGGAGCAGTGGCGTGCCTCGCCGGCCGCCAAGGCGCGCATCGCGGAACTCGGGCTGGCCGACGAGGACGAGTTGCAGGCGTGGTTCATCGGCCACTTCGCGAAGTGGCTTTCCGCGCGCGGGCGCCGGCTGATCGGCTGGGACGAGATCCTGGAGGGCGGGATCGCCGAGGGCGCGGCCGTCTCGTCGTGGCGCGGGTACGGCGGCGGGATCGCCGCCGCGCGGGCCGGACACGACGTCGTCATGTGCCCCGAGCAGTACGTGTATCTGGATCACCGTCAGGCGGACGGCGCGGACGAGCCCGTACCGATCGGGTATGTGCGCACCCTGGAGGACGTGTACCGGTTCGAGCCCGTTCCACCGGGGCTCGACGCGTCCCAGGCGGAGCGGATCATGGGCACCCAGGCCAACGTCTGGACCGAGGTGATGGAGGACCTCGCGCGCGTGGACTACCAGGCCTTCCCCCGGCTCGCCGCCTTCGCCGAGGTCGCCTGGAGTGCCCTGCCGGCCCCGGGGGAGCGGGACTTCGCCGACTTCGAGCGGCGGATGACCGCCCACTACGGGCGGCTCGACGCGCTCGGCGTGGCCTACCGGCCGCCGTCCGGACCGCTGCCCTGGCAGCGCCGTCCGGGGGTGCGGGGCCGCCCGATCGACGGCCCGCCCCCGAACCGTTAGGTCTTCACCGGCTGCCCTCCGGCTCTCCTCCGGCTGCCCCTCGGATCCTCCCCGGATCCCCTCCGGCCATCTCCCGGTTCCGAACGCGTAATGGAAAAAGACCCCAAGGGTCACCGAAGAGTGTCATTCGCCATGCACGGGTGATGCCGTATGAAAACGGACCATCTTGCGGGTGAGGTGGGCGAATGCCTCCTAGCGGACCCGTGCGTTCGAGGCTTGCGAAGATGTGCCAGAGTTGCCACGTCCGCCCTGTGAGCACGTACCGTACGGCCACACAGGTGGGACCAGGTGGGGCAGCGGGAAGGGGCAGCCGGTTTTGACCACGCACGCACCGCAGGCGGCGCAGTCCGTCACGCTGCCCACGACGCTGAACGAGGCGGTGGCGGCCCTCACCGCCATGCCCACCGCCGTCCCCGTGGCCGGCGGCACCGACCTGATGGCCGCCGTCAACTCCGGGCAGCTCAGGCCCGCCGCCCTGGTCGGGCTCGGCCGGATCAGCGAGATCCGCGGCTGGCAGTACCAGGACGGCAACGCGCTGCTCGGCGCCGGACTCACGCACGCGCGCATGGGCCGCCCCGACTTCGCCGCCCTGATCCCGGCGCTCGCCGCCGCCGCGCGGGCCGCCGGTCCGCCGCACATCCGCAACGCCGGCACCCTGGGCGGCAACATCGCGACCGCCGCGCCGACCGGCGACGCGCTGCCGGTGCTCGCCGCCCTGGAGGCGACGCTGATCATCGCGGGGCCGGGCGGATCCCGTCGCGAGATCCCGGTGTCGCACCTGCTGGCCGGCGTGGAGATGCTCCGCGCGGGCGAACTGATCGGCTTCGTGCGGGTGCCGCTGCTGCACGCCCCGCAGGTCTTCCTGAAGGCGACAGGACGCACCGGACCCGGCCGCTCGGTGGCCTCCGTGGCGCTCGTCCTCGACCCCGCGCGGCGCGGGGTGAGATGCGCCGTCGGGGCCATAGCGCCGATGCCGCTCAGGCCCCTGGACGCCGAGCAGTGGGTGGCCCGGCTGATCGACTGGGACAACGACCGCGCGCTCGTCCCGGAGGCGCTGGCCGCCTTCGGCGAGTACGTCGCCGCCGCCTGCATCCCGGACCCGGCCCCCGAGCCCGACGGCTCGGTGCCGGCGCTTCCGCCCGCCGTACTGCACCTGCGGCGCACCGTCGCCGCGCTGGCCCGACGAGCTCTGGGGAGGGCGCTGTCATGACCGACGACCAGCGCGGAGAGGGCGCGCCCGCGACCGGCGGCAGCCGCTGGGACCCGCTGCCCCAGGGTGACTACGACGACGGCGCGACCGCCTTCGTGAAGCTCCCCGAGGGCGGCATCGAGGCCCTGCTGTCCGGCGACAGCCCCCTGGCCGCGCCCGGCCACGGCTATGTGCCGCCGCAGATAGCGGTCGCCCCCGGCACCGAGACCTGGGGCGCGCCGGCCGACGGCGCCCAGTGGCCCGACCCGAACGCGGTCCCCCAGGAACAGCCCGTCGACGACCGGTTCACGTACAACCCCGCCTCGACCCAGCAGTGGACGTACGAAGAACCCCCGCCCGCGCCCGGTCACGATGTGACCGGCCAGTGGTCCATCCCGGTCGCCAGGGGTGATGTTCCGGACGAATCCGGCGAGTTCACCACATCCGCGCTCATGGAGCAGTGGGGCGGCACGCCGCCGTCCACCCTGCCCGGCGGAGCGGCCGCGCCCTGGGCGATGGAGGTCCAGGCCTGGGAGCACCCCGAGGAGGGCCCTGGAGCGCCTCCTGAGGCTCCGTCGGGGCCCGGCGACACTCCGGCCGCCGGTACCGGCTCCGCGGCTGCCGGTGGGGCACCTGTGGCCGACGCTGCCGACGTGGCCACGCCGGGCGAAGCGGGCGAACCGGCCGATACGGGCCGACCCGCGGGCGGCGTACCCGGCCGGGCCGAATCCGACGAACCCCACGGCGCGTCGCACCCGGACCCCGCGCCCGACCCGCGGGCCGCCGACGGCGAGTCCGCGGAGCACGGGGCGATCGCCCCCGACGACGACACCGGCACGGACGCCGCGGACGGGGAGCCCGAGACCGGGGCGATCGACGACCACCCCCTCGCCTCCTACGTCCTGCGCGTCAACGGCGCCGACCGCCCCGTCACCGACGCCTGGATCGGCGAGTCCCTGCTGTACGTCCTGCGCGAGCGCCTCGGCCTGGCCGGCGCCAAGGACGGCTGCTCCCAGGGCGAATGCGGCGCCTGCAACGTCCAGGTGGACGGCCGGCTGGTCGCTTCCTGCCTGGTCCCGGCGGTCACCGCGGCCGGCAGCGAGGTCCGCACCGTCGAGGGCCTGGCCCAGGACGGCCGGCCCTCCGACGTCCAGCGCGCCCTGGCCCGCTGCGGAGCCGTCCAGTGCGGCTTCTGCGTCCCCGGCATGGCGATGACCGTCCACGACCTCCTTGAGGGCAACCCGGCCCCGACCGAGCTGGAGACCCGCCAGGCGCTGTGCGGCAACCTCTGCCGCTGCTCCGGCTACCGGGGCGTCCTGGACGCCGTCCAGGAGGTCGTCGCCGAACGCGAGGCACATGCCGCCGCGGACGCTGAGACGGACGGCGACGAGGCCCGTATTCCGCATCAGGCGGGCCCCGGCGCCGGCGGCGTCAACGCCTCGGCGTTCGACTCCCCGGGCACCTTCGGCGCCGGCATCCGGGTCCCGCACGAGCAGTCGTACGACCAGTCCTACGGCGATCAGAGTCAGACCTACGGCGATCAGGGCCAGACGTACGGCGATCAGAGTCAGACGTACGGCGGCCAGGGTCAGAACTTCGCCGACCAGAGCCAGAACTACGACGATCAGCCCTACGGCGACCAGCCCTACGGCCCGGACGGAGGCCAGGCGTGACCAACGAGACCGTCACCACGACCACCGCCACGGAGACCGCCGCCGCCTCCGCCCCGGAGCCCCCGCACGGCCTCGGCGTGTCGCTGCCGGCCGCCGACGCGGGTGCCAAGACCGAGGGCACCTTCCCGTACGCGGCCGACCTGTGGGCCGAGGGCCTGCTGTGGGCCGCCGTGCTGCGCTCCCCGCACCCGCACGCGCGCATCGTGTCGATCGACACCAGCCACGCGCGCGAGATGCCCGGCGTCCGCGCCGTGATCACCCACGAGGACGTGCCCGGCACCCCCCGGCACGGCCGCGGCACCCCGGACCGCCCGGTCTTCGCCTCCGAGGTCGTACGGCACCACGGCGAGCCCATCGCGGCCGTCGCCGCCGACCACCCCGACACCGCGCGGATGGCCGCCGCCGCCGTCATCGTCGAGTACGAGGTGCTCGACCCGGTCATCGACCCCGAGCAGTCCTTCGAGGCCGAACCGCTGCACCCCGACGGCAACCTGATCCGGCACATCCCGCTGCAGCACGGCGACCCGGACGCGACCGGCGACATCGTGGTCGAGGGCCAGTACCGCATCGGACGCGCCGACCCCGCCCCCATCGGCGCCGAGGCCGGCCTCGCCGTGCCCCGCCCGGACGGCGGGGTCGAGCTGTACCTGGCCTCCACCGACCCGCACACCGACCGCAACACGGCCGCCGCCTGCTACGGCCTGTCGCTCGAACAGGTGAAGATCGTCGTCACCGGCGTGCCGGGCGCCACCGCCGACCGCGAGGACCAGGGCTTCCAGCTGCCGCTCGGCCTGCTCGCCCTGAAGACCGGCTGCCCGGTCAAACTCACCGCCACGCGCGAGGAGTCCTTCCTCGGCCACGCCCACCGCCACCCCACCCTGCTCCGCTACCGGCACCACGCCGACGCCGAGGGCAAACTGGTCAAGGTCGAGGCCCAGGTCCTGCTCGACGCGGGCGCCTACGCCGACACCTCCGCCGAGTCCCTCGCCGCCGCCGTCTCCTTCGCCTGCGGCCCCTACGTCGTCCCGAACGCCTTCATCGAGGGCTGGGCCGTGCGCACCAACAACCCGCCCTCCGGCCACGTCCGCGGCGAGGGCGCCATGCAGGTGTGCGCCGCCTACGAGGCGCAGATGGACAAGCTGGCGAAGAAGCTCGGCATCGACCCGGCCGAGATCCGGCTGCGCAACGCCCTCGCCACCGGCGACGTCCTGCCCATCGGCCAGACGGTGACCTGCCCGGCCCCCGTCGCCGAACTCCTCCAGACGGTCCGGGACTTCCCGCTCCCGCAGCTCCCCAAGGACACCCCCGAGGACGAGTGGCTGCTGCCCGGCGGCCCCGAGGGCGCGGGCGAACCGGGCGCGGTGCGCCGGGGCGTCGGCTACGGCCTCGGCATGGTCCACATGCTCGGCGCCGAGGGCGCCGACGAGGTCTCCACCGCCACCGTCAAGGTCCACGACGGCATCGCGACCGTGCTCTGCGCGGCCGTCGAGTCCGGCCAGGGCTTCACCACCCTGGCCCGCCAGATCGTCCAGGAGACCCTCGGCATCGACGAGGTCCACGTCGCCCCCGTCGACACCGACCAGCCGCCGGCCGGCCCCGGCTGCCGCGGCCGCCACACCTGGGTCTCCGGCGGGGCCGTCGAACGCGCCGCGAAGATGGTCCGCACCCAGCTCCTGCAGCCCCTCGCGCACAAGTTCGGCATGTCCACCGAGCTGCTCCAGATCACCGACGGCAAGATCACCTCGTACGACGGTGTGCTGTCGACCACCGTCACCGAGGCGCTGGACGGCAAGGAGCTGTGGGCCACCGCGCAGTGCCGCCCGCATCCGACCGAGCCGCTGAACGCCGAGGGCCAGGGCGACGCCTTCGTCGGCCTCGCCTTCTGCGCGATCCGCGCGGTCGTCGACGTCGACATCGAACTGGGCTCGGTACGGGTCGTGGAGCTGGCCGTCGCCCAGGACGTCGGCCGGATCCTCAACCCGGCGCAGCTCAACGCCCGGATCGAGGCCGGTGTCACCCAGGGCGTGGGCATCGCCCTGACCGAGAACCTGCGCACCCCGCGCGGGCTGATCCGCCACCCCGACCTCACCGGGTACGCCCTGCCGACCGCCCTCGACGCGCCCGACATCCGGATCGTCAAGCTGGTCGAGGAGCGGGACGTGGTCGCCCCCTTCGGCGCCAAGTCGGTCAGCGCGGTACCGGTCGTGACCTCCCCCGCGGCCATCGCCTCCGCCGTCCGCGCGGCCACCGGCCGCCCGGTCAACCGCCTCCCGATCCGCCCGCAGGCCGCGGTGGTCACCGGTCAGTGAGCCTGTCCGGGGTCGTGGTCGTCACCGGAGTCATGGCGGCCGGGAAGTCGACGGTCGCGCAGGCGCTGGCCGAGGCCCTGCCACGGGCCGCGCACGTCCGCGGCGACCTGTTCCGCCGCATGATCGTCTCCGGCCGGGAGGACTACACCCCGGGCGCGTCGGCGCAGGCCGCGGCCCAACTCCGCCTCCGCCACCGCCTGTCGGCGGCCACCGCGGACGCGTACGCCGACGCGGGCTTCACGGCGATCGTCCAGGACGTGCTGCTGGGACCCGAGTTGGCGTCGTACGTCGAACTGATCCGGACCCGCCCCCGGTACGTCGTGGTCCTGGCCCCAAGCCCCGAGACGGTGGCGGCGCGCGAGGCGGGGCGGTCCAAGACCGGCTACGGGGCCTGGACGGTGGCCGATCTGGACGCCGGACTGCGGCGGGACACCGCCCCGCTGGGCCTGTGGCTGGACACCTCCGAGCTGACGGTGGAACAGACGGTGGAGGCGATTCTCACCGGGACGGAACGGGCGAGGGTCGTCTGACGTCTCTTCTGCGGGGCGTTGTCAGTGGCGCGGCGTAGTGTTCTGGGCAGTGGGACACCCGTCCACCGGACTTTCCGTCAGACTTACCATCAGACTTTCTCTCCGGCTTTCCATCAGACTTCTCATACGACGTGAACTTGTTCAACTCTTTGATCGCGGGGGCGGCGATGAGCACGACCAGCACGACCGGCAGCGGTGCGGCGGCGATCACGCTGACCGAGGCAGAACTGGACCGATACATCACACACGAACCGACCCGCATGTGGCTCTCCGGCCCCGGACTGCCCGACAGCGGCGGCCTGCTGACCTTCGAACCGCTGCGCACCACCGGCCTGCGCACGCTGGCCGACCTCACCGACGGCCCCTCCCGGCTGGCCGAGGAGCTCCGGGACCGGCTGGTGATAGGGGAGTTGCTGGCCCCGGCCGGCCTGGACACCGAGTCGATCCTCCTCGACGGCGGCACCGGCGAGATCACCACCGCCTACCTGCTCGACCCCACCGACCCGCGCCCGCTGGCACCCTCGCTGGAGACGCTGCTCCGGTTCGCCGCGGTCACCGAGGAACTGACCGGCCTGCGCGGCCGGTTCGCCTCCCTCGCCGGGACCTACGGCAGCAAGGCGGCGACCGAGGCGTCCCGCAAGCTCCTGGAGCTCTTCGAGGAGGGCACGGCCGGCCGGGTCCCGCCGTACTGGAAGGCGACGGCGCTGATCCGCCCCCTCAGCCTGGTCGCGGGCCCCGGCACCGGTTCCGGGCTCGCCGTCGACCTGCCGGCGCGGCTCCTGGACCAGGAGTTCGGGCAGGGCCGGGTGGCCCGCTTCGAAGAGGTCGACTTCCCGCCCACGCTCACCCACGAGCCCACCCGCCGCTTCCTGCGCGAGACGGGTCTGCCGGAGGACGCGGTCCTCTTCCACCTCGACCCGGACGCCCCGCTGCCCACCCTCCGGGAGTACTTCACGGACGTCCACCCCGGCGGCTTCCCCCTGGACGACCTCCCCGCCCACGCCGACCGGCTCATACGCCTCGGCCACCTGGCCGAGGACAACAGCCTGGTCGTGGACGGCACCACGGGCGCGATCCTCAACTTCTCCCAGCCCGAGGCGACCCTCTACCCCCTCAACACGGACATCTCCACCCTCGCCTACACCCTCTGGCTCCTCCACCACGAGCGCACCATCGACGAGCACCTGGGCCACGAACTCACCACCGAGGCCTACGACCAGCTCGCCGCGACCATGCTCCACACCCTCGCGACCATCGACCCCACCCCCGTGACGACGGACGCCGACTGGCACTACTGGACAGAGGTGTTCCAGGACGAGGCGGGCGGGGTGCTTTAAGGGGGTAGGACCGGGACGGGGAAGGGGACTGGGGCCGGGATCCGGGCTGGGGCGGGGACTGGCACGGGGATCGGGGCCGGGACTGGGGCGGGGATCAGGACCGAGGCCGGGGCCGGGATCGGGATCGGACGGGCTCAGGCCACCAGGCCTCGCCGGTAGGCGTAGACGACGGCCTGGACGCGGTCGCGCAGGTCGAGCTTGGTGAGGATGCGGGAGACGAAGGTCTTGACGGTCTCCGGGCTGATCACGAGGGTCGCGGCGATCTCGCCGTTGGAGAGGCCGTCCGCGATCAGCCGCAGCACCTCCAGCTCGCGCGGGGTCAGCGGGATGTCCTGCGGGGTGCCTCCGTCGGCGGGGCGGATCCGGGCGGCGTAGCGGCCCACGAGCTGCCGGGTCACCTCGGGGTCCAGCAGGGCCGCGCCGGTGGCCACGGTCCGGATACCGTGCAGCAGCCGGTCCGGCGGCGCGTCCTTCAGGAGGAAGCCGCTCGCGCCCGCGCGCAGCGCCTCGTAGACGTACTCGTCCAGGTTGAACGTCGTCACCACGAGCACCTTCACCGGATGCGGCACCCCGGCGCCGGCCAGCAGCCGGGTGGCCTCGATACCGTCGAGGACCGGCATCCGGACGTCCATCACCACCACGTCCGGGCGCAGCCGGTCGGCCAGGTCGACCGCGGCCTGCCCGTCCCCGCACTCGGCCGCCACCTCCAGGTCGGGCTGCGCGCCGATGATCGTCGCCAGACCGGTGCGGACCAGCACCTGGTCGTCACAGACCAGGACCCGCAGCGGCGCCCCGTCCGCGGCGGTCACGAGGGGCTCCCCGCGGGTATCCGGGCCCGCACGAGGAACCCGCCGTCCGCCCGCGGACCCGCGCTGAACTCGCCGCCCAGGACAGCGACGCGCTCACGGAGACCGGCGAGGCCGCGCCCACTGCCGCCGGGGGATGTGACCGGCCGGCCGGGACGGCGGGGGCCACCGGAACCGCCGGGGCCATCTGGGCCGCCAGAGCCGCCAGAGCCGCCAGAGCCGCCAGAGCCGCCAGAGCCGCCTGGGCTGTCGTAACCGCCAGAGCCCTTGGGGCCGTCGGACGCGCCGGACCTGCCGGACGCGCTGGGCCTGCCGGACGTGCCGGACCTGCCGGACGCGCTGGGCCTGCCGGACGTGCCGGACCCGTCGGACGCGCCGGGCCCGCCGGAGCCGCCTGGCCCGTCCGTGCCGACCTCCACGGTGATCTCCTTCTCGCTGTGCCGGACCCGTACCGAAGTGCGGCTGCCGTGGGCGTACTTGAGGGCGTTCGTCAGGGACTCCTGCACCACCCGGTAGGCCACCAGGTCGGCGCTGCCGGCCGACTCCGTCGGCGTGCCCTCCTCGGTGAACTCCACCGGCTGCCCGGCCCGGCGCGTCTGCTCCACGAGCGTGCGCAGCCGGCCGGCCGGCGGCGTCCGGCCGTCGGTGCCAGTGCCGTGACGGCTGCCGTGGCGAGTGCCGTTGTCGGCGCCGACACCGGTGCCGTGGTCCGGGTTGAGCAGGTCGAGCAGATGGCGCAGGTCGGAGATGGCCCGGCGGCCGGTGTCCGTGACGGCGGTGAGGGTCTGGTCGAGACGGTCGGGCGCGGCGGTCAGATAGCGGGCCGCCTCCGCCTGCACGACCATCGCCGTCACATGGTGGGTCACCACGTCGTGCAGCTCGCGGGCGATCCGGGTCCGCTCGGCGGTCCGGGTGTCCTCGGCGACCCGCAGCCGGCGTTCCGCCTCCGCGACCCGGTTGGCGCGCAGCCAGGCCCCGGCGCCCCAGGCGAGGACCAGCACCAGGTAGAACGTCACGAACCCGGTGACCGTCTCGCCGCCCGACCCCAGCCGGTACAGCGCGACCGCCATCGGCACATAGGCCACGGAGAACACGAGCGCCGAAGCCCGCCGGCGCCGTTCCAGATGGGCCCCGGTGCTGATCAGCGCGAGGGGCAGCGCGGTGCCCGCGACCGAGTGGTAGCCGCGCAGTTGGTCGATGGCGAAGCCGGCCGACACCAGGGCGAGACAGACGGCGGGCCACCGCCGGCGCACGGCCAGCGGCAGGCACTCCAGCCCGAGCATCAGCAGGGCGAGCGCGTCGAACGGACGGTTCGGCAGATCCCCGACCTGCGTCCCCTTGCCGTGCAGCGCCGGCAGGAACGACCCGGCCAGGAGCAGCAGCCCGAGCGGCAGATCCCGGACCGTGATGTCGAGCCGGTGCCACCACCCGGACGCCTGCCGAGGACTGATCACCGCTGCAGTGTAGCGACGGAGTCGGCCGTGGTGCCCGGGCGGCGACGGGGCATCAGATGTCCCCGTCGGCGGGCCAGTCGCAGGAACGCGACCGTCACGAGTACCCCGAGCAGTACCGAGTAGATGCTGGCCTCCGGCCCGAACTCGCCGCCGGTGATCAGCTGCGCGCCCGAGGTGGTGGCGTCCAGCAGGCCCTTCTGCGATCCGCTGCCGGAGACCTCGGTGCCGAAGACGCCGGACTCGGCGAAGTTCCAGCCGAAGTGCAGGCCGATGGGGAGCCACAGGGTGCGGGTGGCGACGTACGCGGCGCCGAGCATGCCGCCGGCCTCGATCGCGATGGCGAGGGCGCCCCACACGGTGGCGTCCTTGTTGAGCAGGTGCATCGTCCCGAACAGCGCACCGGTCGACGTGAGCGCGATCCAGGTCCCGAAGCGCTCCTCGACGATCCGCAACAGCACGCCCCGGAACAGCAGTTCCTCCGTGACCGCGGCGGCGGCCATGAACCCGATCAGCCCCACCGCGCTCGTCACCGAGCCCAGACCGTGCACCGTGTAGTCGCCGAGGAGGGCGATGTTCACGATGACCCCGGCGAACGCCGCCGCGCCGATCAGCGCCCCGCGCCCGAACGCCGGCCGGGCGCCGTCCCGCCCCACCTCGGGCGTCGGCCGGTGCTCGGTCCGTCGTACCACCCACCCGTAGACGGGCACCGCGGCCACGGCCGTCAGCAGGCCGAGGAGCAGTGTGAGAAACCAGTTTCCGTCCACCGCCGCGAGCGCCTGCCCGCCGGCGAAGGAGACGGCCGCGACGGCCAGGAGCTGCCAGACCACCCTCATGATGACTTCCTCCCAGGGATGCGCGGCCCAGGCGCCGCGACTGGTCAGAACGCTATGGACCGGCCGCCCAGGAATCGTCACCGCTCGGTGGACACCTGCGCGTAGCTCCCACGGGGGACAGAGCGCCTTGGTCCGTACCGGATATGTCAAGGCTTGTAGAAATGGCCCGCCTTCGAGCCGTCCGAGCGGTCGGAACCCGAATACGACGGACACCTCGCAGGCGCAACGACCGCCCGGACCAGCGTCGTACCGTCCGAGCCCCCGCAACCACGTTGATTTCGGCTTCAGTTGTTGACGGCGGCCATCTGCGGGTCTACAACCCGAGGGAGCGCTCTCACGTCTGCTGTTGCTCCATCCCCACACATGCCGTACCGGCTTGAGGAGACCCGCATGCGGAGTTCCGTCAGCGTGCCCACCCGCAGACCCCCGTCCGGCGCCACGCACCCGCGCACGCCGCCGACCAGCTGCTGTCCCAGGGCAGGCCAGCCACCGCGTCCTTGACCGAGCTTCGCCAGCCCCCAGTGGCTCCTGGTCGCCGTCGACTGGTGACCGGAACCGGAGAGGGCGGCACCCCATGTGGGGTGCCGCCCTTCTCGTTCTGCCTGGTCGGGGCAGGTGGAGGCCGTGGCGGGAATTGAACCCACGTACCTCGCTTTGCAGGCGAGTCCCTAAGCCACTCGGGCACACGGCCGTGTCGGTGAGATGAAGGTATGGGGGTGCGGGGGAGGGGGACAAGGGGATCGGCGGGGGTGCAATGGGACTGCCATACGGCGTTCATGAAACGGGAGGGGGGAGGGGGTCTACGACCAAGGGCCTAGGTGGGGTACGGCTCTCGACAGGGGCCAAAGTGGTGCTTGGGCCTTACCGTGGTCTGCATGACCGCCCTTGAGCCGAGCGACGCCGTTGTCGCAGATGAGACCGCTGACAGAGTTGATGACGAGGGTGTGCTGGGGCGGTCGTACCGGGCGCTGAGTGTCGGGATCGTGTCCGTGGTGCTGCTGATCGCGTTCGAGGCGACGGCCGTGGGGACGGCGATGCCGGTCGCGGCCCGGGAGCTGGACGGGCTGTCGCTGTACGCGTTCGCCTTCTCCGGGTACTTCACGACCAGCCTGTTCGGGATGGTGCTGGCCGGGCAGTGGTCGGACCGGAAGGGGCCGCTCGGGGCGCTGACGACGGGGATCGGGGCGTTCGCCGCCGGGCTCGTGGTCGCCGGGACGGCGCAGGGCATGTGGGTGTTCATCCTGGGCCGGGCCGTGCAGGGGTTCGGCGGCGGGCTGGTCATCGTCGCGCTGTACGTGGTCGTGGGGCGGGCGTACCCGGAGCGGTTGCGGCCCTCGATCCTGGCCGGGTTCGCCGCCGGGTGGGTGGTGCCGTCCATCGTCGGACCGCTCGCCGCCGGGACCGTCACCGAGCAGCTCGGGTGGCGATGGGTGTTCCTCGGGATACCGGTGCTCGTGCTCCTGCCGCTGGCGCTCGCGCTGCCGCAGATACGGCGGCGGGCCGGCGGTCCCGTGCCGGGCGGCGGCCCGAAGGCCTTCGACCGGCGGCGGATCCGGCTCGCCCTCGGCATCTCCCTGGGCGCGGGGCTGCTCCAGTACGCGGCCCAGGACCCGCGATGGGTGTCCCTGCTGCCCGGGGCCGCCGGTGCCGCGCTGCTCGTACCGTCCGTGCTCGGGCTGCTGCCCCGCGGGACGTACCGCGCGGTGCGCGGCCTGCCGTCGGTCGTGCTGCTGCGCGGGATCGCCGCCGGTTCCTTCATCTCCGCCGAGTCCTTCGTGCCGTTGATGCTCGTCACCCAGCGCGGGCTGTCCCCCACGCTCGCCGGGTTCTCGCTGGCGGCGGGCGGGGTGACCTGGGCGGTGGGCTCGTGGGTGCAGGCGCGGCCGGGCATGCAGCCGTACCGGGAACGGCTGATGACCCTCGGCATGGTGCTGGTCGCCGCGGCGGTCGCGACCGCCCCCAGCGTGCTGCTGCCCGCCGTGCCGGTGTGGACCGTCGCCGTCGCCTGGAGTTTCGGCTGTTTCGGGATGGGGCTGGTGATCGCCTCGGCCAGCGTCCTGATGCTCCGGCTCTCCGCCCCCGAGGAGGCCGGCGCCAACTCCGCCGCCCTGCAGATCTCCGACGCCCTGTCCAACGTGGTGCTGCTCGCAGCGACCGGCGCGGCCTTCGCCGCCCTGGGCGGCGGCAGCATGACGGGGACGGCCGGTTCCGGTTCCCACCCCGGCGCGTTCGCCGTCGTGTTCCTGCCGATGGCGGGCGTGGCGCTCGTCGGGGCCTGGGTGGCGACCCGGCTCCGGGACCCCCACGACCGCGCGGCTTCGTGATCTGTGACGTGAGTCCCACCCGGGGGTGACCCGGCCTTGTCCGCGCGTTGACAGCGGTACGGCGCCGGTAGGGTGGCCCGGTTGTCATACCCGACCTTGCTACGGAGATCGTGACTACCACCGCCTCCTCCTCCGCTCACCATCTCTCGCCGGCCTTCCCGGGCCGGGCGCCCTGGGGTACCGCCAGCAAGCTGCGGGCCTGGCAGCAGGGGGCCATGGAGAAGTACGTCCAGGAGCAGCCACGCGACTTCCTGGCCGTGGCCACGCCCGGCGCCGGGAAGACGACCTTCGCGCTGACGCTCGCCTCCTGGCTGCTGCACCACCATGTCGTGCAGCAGGTCACCGTCGTCGCCCCCACCGAGCACCTGAAGAAGCAGTGGGCGGAGGCCGCGGCCCGGATAGGGATCAAGCTCGACCCGGAGTACAGCGCGGGCCCCCTCAGCCGGGAGTACGACGGGGTCGCCGTGACGTACGCCGGTGTCGGCGTGCGGCCCATGCTGCACCGCAACCGCTCCGAGCAGCGCAAGACGCTCGTCATCCTCGACGAGATCCACCACGCCGGTGACTCCAAGTCCTGGGGCGAGGCCTGCCTGGAGGCGTTCGAGCCGGCCACCCGGCGGCTGGCCCTGACCGGTACGCCCTTCCGGTCCGACACCAACCCCATCCCCTTCGTGACGTACGAGGAAGGGCAGGACGGGATCCGGCGGTCGTCCGCCGACTACACCTACGGATACGGCAACGCGCTCGCCGACCACGTCGTGCGCCCGGTCATCTTCCTCTCCTACAGCGGCAACATGCGCTGGCGGACCAAGGCCGGTGACGAGATCGCCGCCCGGCTCGGCGAGCCCATGACCAAGGACGCCGTCAGCCAGGCCTGGCGTACGGCCCTCGACGCGCGCGGCGAGTGGATGCCGGCCGTGCTGCGCGCCGCCGACCAGCGGCTGACCGAGGTACGCAAGGCCATCCCGGACGCCGGAGCCCTGGTCATCGCCTCCGACCAGGAATCGGCGCGCGCCTACGCCAAGTTGATCCGTGAGATCACGGGGACGAAAGCGACCCTGGTCCTCTCCGACGACACCGGTGCCTCCAAGCGGATCGACGACTTCAGCGCGAGTGACGACCGGTGGATGGTCGCGGTGCGGATGGTGTCGGAGGGTGTCGACGTGCCGCGGCTCGCGGTGGGGGTGTACGCCACCACCATCTCGACGCCGCTCTTCTTCGCCCAGGCCGTCGGGCGGTTCGTGCGGTCCCGGCGGCGCGGCGAGACCGCGTCCGTGTTCCTGCCGACCGTCCCCGATCTCCTCACCTTCGCCAACGAGATGGAGGTCGAGCGCGACCACGCCCTCGACAAGCCGAAGAAGGACGGCGAGGAGGACCCGTACGCCGAGTCCGAGAAGGAGATGGAGGAGGCGAACAAGGAGCAGGACGAGGACACCGGCGAGCAGGAGCAGTTCGCCTTCGAGGCGCTGGAGTCCGAGGCCGTCTTCGACCGGGTGCTCTACGACGGCGCCGAGTTCGGCATGCAGGCCCACCCGGGGAGCGAGGAGGAGCAGGACTACCTCGGTATCCCGGGTCTCCTTGAACCCGACCAGGTGCAGATGCTGTTGCAGAAGCGGCAGGCCCGGCAGATCGCGCACAGCCGCAAGAAGCCGGACACCGAGGCGGACCTGCTGGAGCTGCCCGCGGAGCGGCGGCCCGTCGTCTCCCACAAGGAGATGATGGAGCTGCGGAAGCAGCTGAACACGATGGTCAGCGCGTATGTGCATCAGAGCGGGAAGCCGCATGGGGTGATTCATACGGAGCTGCGGCGCGTTTGCGGGGGGCCGCCGAGTGCGGAGGCGACGGCGGGGCAGTTGCGGCAGCGTATTGCCAAGGTGCAGGAGTGGGCTACGCGGATGCGGTAGTCGGTCCGGTGCGGGTGGGTGGGGGCTGGTCGCGCCCACGCGGCGGAGCCGCATATCGACAGAGCCCCGCGCCCCTTTGGGGCGCGACAGGTGGACGCATACCCATACAAACCGAAGTAGTCCATACCGGTGTGTGACCGGATTCTGGACGGAGACTTCCGCTCAGCGAACCCGCACCGCTACTGTCCGCCTACGCACACGCCCCGTGGCAGCGCCGCCGCGGAGCGCAGCCGTGAAGCGACTGGGCCCGGAGCCGCCGGGCCGCCATGCCGATCGGCGGCCTCTGAAGCGCGTCGCTGACGGGACTCGGCGACGCATCCGCCGCGTCGGAGGTTGCCGACCTCACCACTTAAGGAGTGGGCGTCGTGACCGCGGAGACCTCTCAGACGCTCGACCGGGGACTACGGGTCCTCAAACTGCTGGCCGACACGGACCACGGGCTGACCGTCACCGAGCTTTCCAACAAACTGGGCGTGAACCGGACCGTGGTGTACCGGTTGCTCGCCACGCTGGAGCAGCATGCGCTGGTACGGCGTGACCTGGGCGGGCGAGCCCGGGTCGGGCTGGGCGTGCTGCGCCTTGGCCGGCAGGTTCATCCGCTCGTACGGGAAGCAGCCCTGCCGGCGCTTCGTTCGCTCGCCGAGGACATCGGGGCGACGGCGCATCTGACGCTGGTCGACGGGACCGAGGCGCTCGCCGTCGCGGTCGTCGAGCCGACCTGGACGGACTACCACGTGGCCTACCGGGCCGGGTTCCGGCATCCGCTGGACCGCGGGGCCGCCGGGAAGGCGATCCTGTCCGCCCGGCACTCGCCGAGGGCCGACCCCGGGTACACCCTGACCCACGGCGAACTGGAGGCCGGCGCGAGCGGGGCGGCCGCCCCGCTGCTCGGGGTGACCGGGGTCGAGGGCAGCGTCGGGGTCGTGATGCTGGCCGACGCCGTGCCGGAGCGGGTGGGGACGCGGGTCATGGACGCGGCCCGGGAGGTCGCGGACGCGCTGAGGTAGGGGGCGGGTGCGGGGCGGTGGGGGCTGGGAGCGGGGGTTTCGCTCACCGGCGCCGGCCGGGTGCCGCTGCGCCCACCCGTGCCGCCCCTAGCGGCACGCATGCCCGCAGCCATGTGACTGGCGTGACTCCAGCGCCCCGTAAGGGGCGCGGGGCTGTGTCGATGTGCGGCTCCGCCGCGTGGGCGCGACGAGCCCCCACGCACCCGCACCCACCCACGGTCCTCCGGCCCCCCTTTGTTTCGCCCGCCCACCCGCATTGGCCGATCCGCCAATCCCGTGCCCCACCCTCTGGCCGATTCCCCCACCATCCCGACCCCGCCCCCTCCGCATCATCAGGGCCAGACAAAGTGCCCACGGCGGAGGGAGCCGGAACATGGAGACGGTTGGGACACGGCCCCGGCCAGGGGGACCGGGCCGTACCGCGAGTCGGCTCACCCGGCGACAGTCCGTCGACACCCTCGTGGGCGAGGCCGGCGCCAGCCCGCTCACGCGCACGATGGGCGTCACCCAGCTCACCCTGCTGAGTGTCGGCGCGACCCTCGGCACCGGCATCTTCGTGGTGCTCGGGCAGGCCGTGCCCGAGGCCGGCCCGGCGATCGTCGTCTCCTTCGTGCTGGCCGGCGTGACCGCCCTGTTCTCGGCCCTGTCGTACGCCGAGCTGGCCGGCATGATCCCCGGTTCGGGATCGTCGTACAGCTACGCCTACGCCACCCTCGGCGAACTCGTCGCCTGGGTGTGCGGGTGGTGTCTGATCCTGGAGTACGGCGTCTCGGTGGCCGCCGTCGCCGTCGGCTGGGGGCAGTACGTCAACGAACTGCTCCATCTCGCCTTCGGCGTCACCCTGCCGGACTCGCTCAGCGCCCCGCCCGGCGCCGGCGGCACGCTCAACATCCCGGCCGCGCTCATCGTCGTCCTCGCGATGGTCGTGCTGTTGCGCGGAGCCAGGGAGAGCGCCGTCGCCAACGTCATCATGGTCGGCGTGAAGATCGCGGCGCTCGTCCTCTTCTGCGCCGTCGCGTTCACCGCGTTCCACGCCGGGAACTTCCAGCCGCTGTTCCCGCTCGGGGCCGCCGGGATGAGCGCAGGGGCGGCCTCGCTGTTCTTCTCCTACATCGGCTTCGACGCCGCCTCCACCGCGGGCGAGGAGGCCCGCAACCCGCAGCGCGACCTGCCGCGGGCGATCATCCTCTCCCTCGTCCTGGTCACGGCCCTGTACGTGCTGGTCGCGGTCGCCGCGCTCGGCGCGATGCCGTGGAAGGAGTTCGCGGGGACCGAGGCGACGCTCAGCGAGGTGCTGGTGCGGTCCGTCGGCGGCGGGAACCTGTGGCCGATCCTGCTCTCCATCGGCGCCGTGGTCGCCACCACCAGCGTCGTGCTCACCGTGCAGTACGGGCAGATCCGGATCCTGTTCGCGATGTCCCGGGACGGGCTCGTACCGCCGCTGTTCGCGAAGGTCCACCCGCGTACCGGGGTGCCCCGCGCCAACACCGTGATCGTCTCCTCCTTCATCGCGGTCCTCGCCGCCCTGGTGCCGCTCGGCAGCCTCGCCGACGCCACCAGCATCGGCACGCTCTTCGCGTTCATGCTGGTCAACCTGGCTGTGGTGATCCTGCGGCGGCGCAGCCCGGACACGCCCCGCTCCTTCCGGGTGCCGTTCTCCCCGGTCGTACCCGTCCTCGGCGTCGGCTTCTGCGGCTACATGCTGTTCAGCCTCGGCGCCGACACCTGGATCGCCTTCGGGGTGTGGATGGCCGTCGGCCTCGTCCTCTACGGCTGCTACGGCATCCGCCACTCCAAGCTCGCCACCCGGGACCTGGTATGACCGCCCTCGACCTCACCGCCGACGTCGTCGACCTCACCCGGGCCCTCGTCGACCTCCCCTCCGAGAGCGGGGCGGAGGCCGGGATCGCCGACGCCGTGGAGCACGCCCTGCGCGGCCTCGGGCACCTCAAGGTCGACCGGGTCGGCAACACCGTCGTCGCCCGCACCGCCCTCGGCCGGGACCGGCGGGTCCTGATCGCCGGCCACCTGGACACCGTCCCGGCCGCCGGGAACCTGCCCTCCCGGCTCGCCGACGGCTGCGTGCACGGACTCGGCGCCTGTGACATGAAGGGCGGGGTGGCGGTCGCGCTGCGGCTGGCCGCCACCGTCCCGGACCCGGCCGCCGACCTCACCTTCGTCCTCTACGAGTGCGAGGAGGTGGAGGGGGAGCGCAACGGCCTGAACCACCTGCCCCCCGAGCTTCTCGCCGCCGACCTCGCCATCCTCATGGAGCCCTCCGACGCCGGGGTCGAGGCCGGCTGCCAGGGGTATCTCGCCGCCGACATCGTCGTGCCCGGCCGGCGCGCGCACACCGCCCGCGCCTGGCAGGGCGTCAACGCCGCGCACAAGGCCGCCCGGGTGCTGCAGCGGCTCGACGACCACACCGCCGAGCGGGTCGTCATCGACGGTCTTGAGTACCGGGAGGGGCTGAGCGCGGTCGCCGTGCGGGCGGGGGTCGCCGGGAACGTCGTACCCGACGAGTGCGTCGTCACCGTCAACTACCGCTTCGCGCCCAGTCGTTCGGAGGCGGACGCGGAGGCGTACGTACGAGGGCTGTTCCCGGAGTACGAGGTGCGGGTCACCGAGGTGGTCGGCGGTGCGCCGCCCCGGCTGGACCGGGTCGCCGGGCTCGTCGAGGCGCTCGGGGCCGTGCCCCGGCCCAAGTTGGGGTGGACCGATGTGGCGCGGTTCGCGGCGCTCGACGTGCCCGCGCTCAACTACGGCCCCGGGGACCCCTCGCTGGCGCACACGGCGGGGGAGTACGTGCCGGTCGGGCAGTTGCGCGCCTGCGAGGCGAGCCTCAGGGCGTGGCTCGGGCGGCGCTGAGCCCGGCCAGCACCCGCAACTGCAGCCACAGGACCAGCCGTTCGTCGGGGTCGGCCAGGTCGATCCCGACATGTTGGCGGACCTGGCGCAGCCGGTAGCGGCAGGTGTTGGGGTGGACGGCGAGCAGTTCGGCCGCGCCCGCCATGTCGCAGCCCGCGTCGAACCAGCAGACCAGGGTGCGGGCGTACTCGGTGCCGTGCCCGGCGTCGTACGCCAGCACCCGCTGCCACGCCCCCGCGGTCAACTCCCGCCGCTCGCCGAGGACTTCGGCCAGCCGCAGCAGGGTGACCCGGGGGCGCACCTCGTCCACCGTGGCCACCGGGCGCTCCGGGTCCAGCACCCGCAGCACCAGATCCGCGTCCGCCCGGGAGCCGACCACCTCGCCCACGTCCGGGACCAGCTCGCCGAGACCCGCCCGCACCGGCACCCGCAGCGCCTGCCCGGCCCGCCGCACGATGTCCTCGGCCAGCGGCCGGTGCCGGGCCCCCGGACCGGGCAGCAGCGCGTACACCACCCCGTCGACCAGCACACACGCGTGCCGCCCGTAGCGCGCCTCGCACTGCAGCCGTACGACGTCCAGCAGGCGCAGCGCGGTGCGTTCGGCGTCCGGCACGCTGGTGGCGGTGTCGAGCGCGAACGCGACCACCCGCACCTCGCCCTCGACCCCCAGCCGGACCGCGGCGGCCGGGGCGTCCGCCGTGCCGTCGAGGAGGCGGCGCAGCAGGTCGCCGCTCTGGTGCCGGGCCAGTTCCTGGGCCGCGCGGGCGCGCAGCAGGAGCAGGGCGGCGGTGGCGGCGCCCTGGGCGAGGGTCTCCTCGGCGTCCGGCGCGAGCGTGCCGCCGTCGATCACCCAGACCGAGCCGAGCGTCTCGCCGCCGGCCCGCACCGCCATCGCCAGCCGGGGCAGGTCGGAGTCCGTCAACGCGGGGAGTCTGACCGGCCGTTCGGCGGCGAACAGGGTCCGGTACTGCTCGGTGTTCTCGGCGCTGGCCGGCACCTGGAGGCCCAGGATGCCCTGCCGGCGGTCCTCGTCGACCGGCTGCCCGGCGACCGTGGAGTAGGCGAGGAGCCGCTGCCGCGGGTCCTCGATGGCGGTGGCCCCGCCGGCCCCGGCCGCGATCGCGTCGGCCAGCGCGAACAGGTCGCCGAGCCCGCTCCCGGGGGCCGCCGGGCGGGCGCCGATCGCGGAGGCCAGCAGCAGATGGACGTGGTGCCAGGCGGCGTCCTCGTCGACCGACAGCAGCGCGATCCCGTGCGTCTCCGCCTCCCCGACCGGCCCGTCCGCGCCCCGCACCACCACTCCGGTCAGCCCCGCCTCGGCCGCCGCCCGCACCAGCGGCCCGGCCGCCGCCGCGCGCACCCCGACCGCCAGCAGCAGCGCGCCCGGCCGCCGGGGCAGCGGGGCGTGGGCGTCGTACAGCAGCGCCTCGGTCACCGGCACGGCCAGCCCGGCGGGGGCCGTGTGCAGCCGGACGGAGGGACCGCCGACGATGTCGAGCAGGTCGCCGAGGGTGCAGGCGTCCATGGGAGTCCTCAGGGAAACGGGAAACAGGGGATGCTTGGCCGATCTCCTCACGAAGATAGGCATTCCTTGTCCGTCCGCACAACACGCGAGAGGGGGGTCGGCTCCGAGACTCGGATCATGACCCTGACCGAGACCGGAGTCGGCATCCGTACCGTCCACGACGTCGCCGGGCTCGCGGCCGTGACCGACTACTTCAGCGACGTCTGGCAGACGCCCCGCACCGCCCCGCCCTACCCGGCCGAGGTCCTGCACAGCCTGGTCCACGCGGGCGGCGCCGTGCACGCCGCCTACGACGGCACCCGGCTGGCCGGGGCGGCCGTCGCCGTGTTCGGCCCGGACCACGACACCTACTCCCTCGTCGCCGCCGCCGACCAGGGCCTCGGGTACGCCGTGAAGCGGGCCCAGCGCGCCTGGGCCCTGGAGCGCGGCGCCACCACCATGCGCTGGACCTTCGACCCGCTGGTCGGCCGCAACGCCCGCTTCAACCTGGCCAAGCTGGGCGCCACCGGCACCGAGTACCTCGTCGACTTCTACGGCCCGATGGCCGACGGCGTGAACGACGGCGACGAGAGCGACCGGCTGACCGTGACCTGGGACCTGACGGCGGACCCCGTGCCGTCCGGTGCCCCCCTCGTGCCGGGTGACGCCCCGGTCAGCCACCACGGCCCCGACGGCGAGGTCCTCGCCCGCCGCGACCCCGGCGACCGGGCCGTGTGGTGCCGGGTGCCGGAGGACGTCGTACAGCTGCGGGCCGCCGACCCGGCGCTCGCGCTGCGCTGGCGGTACGCCGTCCGCGAGGTGTTCACGGCGGCCTTCGCCGAGGGCTTCCGGGCCGTGGGGATGTCCCGGGACGGCTGGTACACGCTCGCCCGCACGACGGAGGGAACGACCGTATGAAGCTGGAGCGCGTGGAGATCGTGCATGTCGCGATCCCGCTGGTCACGCCCTTCCGTACGTCCTTCGGGACCATGACGGCCAAGGACACCTTCCTCCTCCACGTCGTCACCGACACCGCCGAGGGCTGGTCGGAGTTCGCCGCCGACCCCGAGCCGCTGTACTGCTCGGAGTTCGTCGCCGGCGCGGAGATCGTGCTGCGGGACTTCCTGGTGCCGCGGGTGGCGGCGCTGCGGGACCTCACCGCCGCCGCCGTCGGCCCGGCGACCGCGAAGATCAAGGGGCACGAGCTGGCGAAGGCCACGCTGGAGACGGCGGTGCTCGACGCGGAGCTGCGGACCTACGGGATGCCGCTGTCGGTGTTCCTGGGGTCGGTGCGGGACCGGGTGCCGGCCGGTGTCTCGGTCGGCATCAAGGACTCGGTCGGCGAGTTGCTGGACGACGTCGAGCGGTATCTCGCCGAGGGGTACGTCCGGATCAAGCTGAAGATCGAGCCCGGCTGGGACGTCGAGCCGGTACGGGCGGTGCGCGAGCGGTTCGGGGACGCGCTGCCGCTCCAGGTCGACGCGAACACGGCGTACGGCCTCGCCGACGCGGAGCACCTGCGGCGGCTGGACGAGTTCGGGCTGCTGCTGATCGAGGAGCCGCTGGAGGAGGACAACCTCTACGGCCACGCCCAGCTGCAGCGGCGGATCGCGACGCCGGTCTGCCTCGACGAGTCCCTGCACAGCGCACGCGACACGGCGGCGGCGATCGCCATGGACGCGTGCCGGGTGGTGAACGTCAAGCCCGCGCGGGTCGGCGGCTACCTGGAGGCCCGCCGGATCCACGACGTGGCCCGGGCGCACGGGGTGCCGGTGTGGTGCGGCGGCATGCTGGAGACCGGGATCGGGCGGGCGCCCAACCTGGCGCTGGCGGCGCTGCCGGGGTTCACGCTGCCGGGCGACACGTCGGCGTCCAGCCGGTACTTCGCCGAGGACATCACCGAGCCGTTCGTCCTGGACGACGGCCATCTCCCGGTGCCGACCGGTCCCGGGATCGGGATCGAGCCGCTGCCGGACGCGCTGCGCCGGTTCACCCGTGCACGCCGCGAGCTGCTGCCGCGCTGACCGGGGCGGGGTCGGGGCGGGGTCGGGGCGGGGTCGGGGTGGTGCGGGGGAGGTGCCGGGGCGGTGGCCTGAACAGGTCGTCGCGTTAGATTGACTCCGTGCTCTCACGTCTCACGCGTCTCCAGGCCATCGCCGTCTGTGCGATTCCCGTCGTGGCTCTGATCGGTACGGCCGTCTTCGCGCCGTTGCCGTTCTCGGTGGCCCAGCCCGGGATGACGGCGAACGTGCTCGGCGACAACCAGGGCACCCCGGTGATCACCATCGCCGGGGCGCCCACCCGGACGACCAGCGGTCAGCTGCGAATGACGACGATCGAGGCGACCGGGCCGGACGCGCGGGTGTCGCTGGGCGATGTCATCGGCAACTGGTTCCGGACGGACCGGGCGGTGATGCCGCGCGACGCGGTGTACCCGAGCGGCAACAGCGTCAAGGAGGTCGAGCAGCACAACACCGAGCAGATGGAGCAGTCGCAGGACGCGGCGACCCAGGCGGCGCTGAAGTACCTCGATCTGAGCGCCGGCAAGGTCAAGGTGACCCTGAAGCTGGCGGATGTGGGCGGGCCGAGCGCGGGGCTGCTGTTCTCGCTCGGGATCATCGACAAGCTCGACGGGAACGGGAGCGGGGGAGACCTCACCGCGGGGAAGAACATCGCCGGTACGGGCACGATCAGTGCGGACGGGACCGTGGGGGCGGTGGGCGGGGTGGCCCTGAAGACGCAGGCGGCCCGGCGGGACGGGGCGACGGTGTTTCTGGTGCCTCGGGACGAGTGCGCCGATGCGAAGGCCGAGCTGCCGAAGGGGTTGAGGTTGGTGCCGGTGACCAGCCTCAAGGGGGCGGTGTCTGATCTGGTGGCGTTGGAGAAGGGGAAGAGCGTTCCCAGCTGTTGAGTTGCGTCTGGCGGTGGGTGGGGGCTGGTCGCGCAGTTCCCCGCGCCCCTAGAGGGGCGCTGATGCCGGGGCCGGAGCTGCCAGGCGGAGGCCTACTTCCACCAAGGTCCAGCCGATCCGCTTGCGGAGTTCCTTCTCCGGCTTGGCCTGCTTCGCCAAACGGTGGGTGTGGGCCTCGGTGTGCAGTTCTGTCATCCGGTGCTGGGCGAGCTGGGTCTGGGTGTGCATGGGGTGCCTCTCAGTCCGTCTCGATGGGGAACAGGTGCGTGTGGATGCGTACTTGCTCGGAGTCGGGGGTGTCCTTGTCGGGGACTCGATTGCGGTAGTCGTCGATCAGGTCGTGCATCCTGCCGATCAGCTCGCGCGCCAGTTCCGGCGTAAGCCGCATCGTCATGTCGCTCATGTCGCTGGAACGGGACCAGGGCTCGGCCCAGTTGTCCCGGGTGCCCAACCAGGTGGACAGCTCCCGGGCGTGGTTGCTCGCCACCTCGTGCAGGAACACCTCAGCCAGGCCCCGAACCTCGGGGCCGGCGCCCTCGAACTCCTCGGTGTCGAAGATGATCCCCTGGTCCACCGCCTGCCACCACCGCTCCCGGCCCTTGCCGTGCCCGGGGGCGTCCTCGACGAAGCCGTGGGCGGCGAGCTGGCGCAGGTGGTAGCTGGTGGCGCCGCTGGACTCGCCGAGCCGGGAGGCCAGTTGGGAGGCGGTGGCCGGGCCGTTGTGCCGTAGGGCTTCCAGCAGCTGCATCCGCAGCGGGTGGGCGAGCCCCCGCAGCGAGCGGGCGTCCAGGCGGCGGTGCTTGCGTTCCTCGTGCTCCTGCATGACTACAAAGGTAGCGTTGCAAAGAAGTCGTTGCAAGTGGTTCTTTGCAAGTACTTCTTTGGAACTCCCCCCGGAGTGGGCCTACTTCACGAACCCCTGCTCCTTCATCCAGTCCAGCGCCACCTGGTGCGGGTCCTCGCCGTCGACGTCCACCTTGGCGTTCAGGGACTGGGCCACCGTGTTGTCGAGCTTGGCGGTCACCGGGTCCAGGACCGTCGCGATGGCCGGCCACTTCTTCAGGGACTTGGTGTTGATCACGGGGGCCGCGTTGTAGTTGGGGAAGAACTTCTTGTCGTCGGCCATCACCACCAGGTTCATGGACCTGATGCGGCCGTCGGTCGTGAAGACCTCGCCGTAGGTGCAACTGCCCTTCTGGACCTGGGTGTAGATGATCCCGGTGTCCATCTGGGTGACGTTCTTCGCCGGTACGTTCATGCCGTACGCCTTCTCCAGGCCCGGCAGGCCGTCGGCCCGGTTGGCGAACTCGCCCTCGACGCAGAGGGTCACGGCCCCCGGGTCCGATTTGGCGAGCGCGGCCACCTCCGACAGTGTCCTCGTGCCGTACTTCTTGAAGTTGGCCTGGTTCATGGCGAGTGCGTAGGTGTTGTCGAGGCGCGACGGGGGGAGCCAGGTCAGGCCGTTGCGGAGGTCGGCGTCGTGCACCGCCTGCCACTGTTTCTGCGGGTCCGGGACGGGGTGGCTGTTGCCCAGGTAGGTGATCCAGGCCGTGCCCGTGTACTCGTACATCCCGTCCGCGGCCCCGGACCTGACCGCCTCGCGGGCGCCGATCGAGCCCTGGATGCCGGTGCGGTCCAGGACCTGCGCGCCCGCCGCCTGGAAGGCGATGCCCATGATCGCGCCGAGGATCAGCTGTTCCGTGAACTCCTTGGACGTGACGGTGAGATGGGCGCCCTTGAGCGGTTCGCCCGCGCCGATCGAGCCGGGCCGCACGTCGTCGACCATGGGGGAGCCGCTGGTCAGGCCGCAGCCGGTGGCGAGGAGCAGCGCCAGGGCCAGGGGCAGGCGTACGCGTCTCATCGGCCCGCCTCCAGGCCCCGGGGTCGTAGGAGCACCTCCGCCAGGGAGGCCAGCCAGTCCACCAGCAGGGCCAGGGCCACCGTGAGGACCGAGCCGAGGACGAGGACCGGCATGCGCTGGTTGGTGATGCCGGTGGTGATCAGGACGCCCAGGCCGCCGCCTCCGCCGAAGGTGGCGAGGGTCGCCGTACCGACGTTGAGGACCAGGGCCGTGCGGACGCCCGCGAGGATCAGCGGGACGGCGAGCGGGAGTTCGACGCGGGACAGCACGCCCAGCGGGGACATGCCGATACCGCGCGCCGCCTCCAGGAGGGTCGGGTCGTTGGCGCGCAGGCCCGCGATGGTGTTGGAGAGGACGGGGAGGATGGCGTAGACGATGATGCCGATCAGGGCTGCCTTCTCGCCGACGCCCAGCCAGATGACGAGGAGGGCGAGCAGGCCGATCGCCGGGGTGGCCTGGCCCATGTTGGCGAAGGTCATGGCGATCGGGGTGAACCTGCGGAAGGTGCGGCGGGTCAGCAGGATGCCCAGCGGGATCGCGATGACCAGGACGAAGAAGGTCGAGATCGCCGTCAGCCGGATGTGCTGCCACAGGCACTGGGAGACCTGGCCGTGGGCGAGGGCGTTCTGGGAGATGGTGTCCAGGGTGGCCTGCTGGAACCAGAGCCAGGTGGCCAGGAGCAGCGCGACCAGGAACGCCGGCAGGAAGGTGAGCTTCTGCCAGGTCAGCCGGCGGCGGGCCGGCCGGCGCGGGGGCGGCGGGGCCTCCTCTTCCGCCTCGCCCTCGTACGCGTACCCGCCCTCGTCGTCCAGGGCGGGGTCCGTGACCTCGTGCCCGCCCTCCGAGTGGCGGCCGGAGGAGATGTTCACGCCTTGTGCTCCCCTTCCTCGCCCTCCTGTTCGGCGTGGGTCCGGTCGGCCCGGGCCTCCTGGAGTTCGTGCTGGTGCTCCATCGCGTCCAGCCGGTCGGCCTCCAGCAGCTCGTGCACGGAGTTCATCAGCGTCTCCATGTCCACGACCCCGATGTACTCCCCGCGCCGCCCGGTCACGGCCACCCGCCCCGCGTTGTCCGTCAGCACCGCCTCCAGCGCGTCCCGCAGGGTCGCGTCCAGCGTCACCGTGTCGTGGACCAGCGTCCCGGCGCGGGCCAGGGAGCCCCGCGCCCGCATCAGGTCGCCGCGCCGCAGCCACTTGTAGGGGCGGCCGCGCCGGTCGAGCAGGAGGATCTCGTTCGTGCCGCCGCCGCGCAGCCTGGTGAAGATCTGCTGGAGCGGGGTGTCCAC
Organism: Streptomyces sp. NPDC048288; assembly: GCF_043201555.1. Taxonomy (NCBI): domain Bacteria; kingdom Bacillati; phylum Actinomycetota; class Actinomycetes; order Kitasatosporales; family Streptomycetaceae; genus Streptomyces; species Streptomyces sp. NPDC048288. Next base: position 307,534 of record NZ_JBICZD010000011.1, on the reverse strand, counting down.
GGTGACCGTGGGGTAGTCGGTGACCTCGACGTCCCTGACCCGGCTGAGGTTCAGCCGTTTCAGGGCCGCGCCCGCGCCGACGAAACCCGAGACGAAGTCGTCCGCCGGGTTGGTGAGGATCGCCTCCGGGGTGTCGAACTGGGCGATGTGCGAGCGCTCGCGGAGCACGGCGATCCGGTCACCGAGCTTGATCGCCTCGTCGAAGTCGTGGGTGACGAAGACGATCGTCTTGTGCAGCTCGTGCTGGAGCCGGATCAGCTCGTCCTGGAGGTGGTCGCGGGTGATGGGGTCGACCGCCCCGAACGGTTCGTCCATCAGCAGCACGGGCGGATCGGCCGCCAGCGCCCGGGCCACGCCGACCCGCTGCTGCTGGCCGCCGGAGAGCTGGCGCGGATAGCGGCCGTGGAACTCGCCGGGGTCCAGGCCGACCAGGTCCAGCAGCTCCTCGACCCGGGCGCGGATCCGGGCCTTGGGCCAGCCGAGCATCTTCGGGACCAGGGAGATGTTCTGGGCGACCGTCATGTGCGGGAACAGGCCGGCCGACTGGATGGCGTACCCGACCTTGCGGCGCAGCTTCACCGGGTCGATGTCGGTGACGTCCTCGCCGTTGATCCGGATCCGGCCGCCGCTCGGCTCGATCAGCCGGTTGATCATCTTCAGGGTGGTCGACTTGCCGCAGCCGGACGGGCCGACGAAGATCACCGTCTCGCCCGCCCTGATCTCCATGGTCACGTTGTCGACGGCGGGCTGGGAGCCGCCCGGGTACCGCTTGGTCAGGTTCTCCAGCTCGATGGAGGCGCCGTGGGACTCGGACGCGTGGGACGCGGACGCACGGGACGCGGTGTCAGGCACGGATCCCCCTCGGAATGGTCAGCCGCCCGATGAGGACGTACGCGGCGTCGAACAGCAGGGCCAGGATGATGATCCCGACCGTGCCCGCCAGCACCTGGTTCAGCGCGTTCTTGCTGCCCAGGGAGGCCAGGCCGCGGAAGATCTCGTTGCCCAGGCCGGGGCCGGAGGCGTACGCGGCGATGGCGGCGATGCCCATCAGCATCTGGGTGGAGATCCGGATGCCGGTCAGGATCGGCGGCCAGGCCAGCGGCAGCTCCACGTGCACCAGCCGGGCCACCCGGGACATGCCGATGCCCCGGGCCGCGTCCACCAGCGTCGGGTCGACCCCGCGCAGGCCCACCACCGCGTTCCGCACGATCGGCAGCAGCCCGTACAGGGTGAGGGAGATGACCGTCGGGGGGACGCCGAGGCCGACGATCGGGATCAGCAGGCCGATCATGGCGAGGGAGGGAATGGTGAGGAAGGTGGCGGTCGCGGTGGTGGCGAGGCTGCCCGCCCACTCGCTGCGGTAGGTCACCACCCCGATCAGCACCCCCAGCGCGGTCGCCACGACCATGCACTGGAAGACCACGCTCGCGTGCTGGTAGGCGTCCGTGAGCAGTTGCTGGTAGCGGGTGTGCAGGTACTCCCAGAAGCTCACGTGCGCTCACCCCGAGTCTCGGGTCCCGAGTCGGTCAGGTCCCTTCGCTGTCTGCCGCGGCCTGTTCCACCAGCGGGATGATCCGCAGCGGAACGGGGTTCTCCATGACGATCGCCGTGGAGGCCCGGACAATGCCATCAAAACCGACGACCCGGTCGATCACCCGCTGGAGATCGGCGTTGGAGCGGGCCACCAGCCGGCACAGCATGTCCCCGCTGCCGGTGGTGGTGAGCAGTTCCAGCACCTCCGGCACGGTCGTCAAGTGCGCCCGGACGTCCGGGCCTTGGCCCTGCCGGATCTGGAGGGTGGCGAAGGCGGTGACCGGGTAGCCGAGGGCCGCCGGATCGACCTGGGGGCCGAATCCCTGGATCACTCCATTCGACTGAAGCCGGTCGAGACGGGCCTGCACGGTCCCCCGGGCCACGCCCAGCCTGCGGGACATCTCCAGCACGCCGACGCGCGGCTCCCGGGCCAGCAGCACCAGGATCCGCCCGTCCAGATGATCGATCGCCATGCCCGCCTCCGGATGGTCATCCTGTACAGAAAGTCCGCCGACACCGGCGTATCGCTGAACAGATTGCCCAGCAGAAACGCGAACTATTGCACACCTTGCCCGCCGGGTTCACCCTTCGACCATGACGCAGACCACACAGCACACTCCCGACACGACCGTCCGGCAGGCCGACCCCTTCCCGGTCAAGGGAATGGACGCGGTCGTCTTCGCCGTGGGCAACGCCAAGCAGGCGGCGCACTACTACTCCACCGCCTTCGGCATGCGGCTGGTCGCGTACTCCGGACCGGAGAACGGCAGCCGTGAGACCGCGAGCTACGTCCTGGAGAACGGCTCGGCCCGGTTCGTGTTCACCTCCGTCATCAAGCCGGACACCGACTGGGGCCGCTTCCTGGCCCGCCATGTCGCCGAGCACGGCGACGGGGTCGTCGACCTCGCCATCGAGGTGCCGGACGCCCGCGCCGCGTACGCCTACGCGGTCGAGCACGGGGCGCGGTCGCTGGCCGAGCCGTACGAGCTGAAGGACGAGCACGGGACGGTGGTGCTGGCCGAGATCGCCACGTACGGGGAGACCCGGCACACCCTCGTCGAGCGGGTCGGCTACGACGGCCCCTACCTCCCCGGGTTCGTCGCCGCGTCGCCGATCGTCGCCCCGCCCGCCCGCCGCACCTTCCAGGCCGTCGACCACTGCGTCGGCAACGTCGAACTCGGCCGGATGAACGAGTGGGTCGGCTTCTACCACCAGGTCATGGGCTTCTCGAACATGAAGGAGTTCGTGGGCGACGACATCGCCACCGAGTACAGCGCGCTGATGTCCAAGGTGGTCGCCGACGGCACGCTGAAGGTCAAGTTCCCGATCAACGAACCCGCCATCGCCAAGAAGAAGTCCCAGATCGACGAGTACCTGGAGTTCTACGGCGGCGCGGGCGTCCAGCACATCGCGCTCAACACGAACGACATCGTCGGGACGGTACGGACCATGCGCGCGGCCGGTGTGCAGTTCCTCGACACGCCGGACTCCTACTACGACACCCTCGGCGAGTGGGTCGGCGACACCCGGGTGCCGATCGACACCCTGCGCGAGCTGAGGATCCTCGCCGACCGGGACGAGGACGGCTACCTGCTGCAGATCTTCACCAAGCCGGTCCAGGACCGGCCGACGGTCTTCTTCGAGATCATCGAACGGCATGGGTCGATGGGCTTCGGCAAGGGCAACTTCAAGGCCCTCTTCGAGGCGATCGAGCGGGAGCAGGAGCGACGCGGGAATCTGTGAGCCGACGGGTGGGTGCGGCCGGTGGGTGGGTGCGGGGCGGTGGGGGCTGGTCGCGCAGTTCCCCGCGCCCCTTGGTCGGCTGCGCCCGCCGGCGTTCGGTGTTCGGCCTCTGTGCGCGGTCGGGTTCGGCCGGTGGGTTCCCCGCGCCCCTGGGGCGTTGCCCTCGCCGGCGTCACCCCGGCAGGGGTTCCTCCGGGGGCTCCTGGCCGAGGGCGGTCAGGGTTGTTTTTGCGACCGGTACTTGGAGGGGGGAGAAGTAGGGGTTGATGCGGAGGGCGTCCTGGAGGTGGCGGCGGGCGGGGGCGTCGAGGTCGAGGTCGCGTTCGATCATGCCGCGGTGGAAGGCGTAGAGGGCGCTGCGGATGCCGCCGCCCTTGGTGGAGTCGGTTGAGATGGAGGCGTAGCGCAGGGCTTCCTGGTCCTCGCCGGAGCGGTGCAGGGCCCAGCCGAGGGCGTCCGCGACCTCGATGCCGGGCTGGCGGTCCCACTCGGCCTCCAGGTGCTGCACCGCCTCCTGGACGTCCCCGTGGTCCGCCTCGTACTGGCCGATGACCAGGTCGTCGTCGATCCCGGCGTCCAGCTCCCGCTGGACCTGCGCCCGCAACAGCCCGTACTGCGCCTCGGCCTCCCGCCCCAGCCCCAGCGACTCGTACAACTCGCCCAGCTCCAGCGCGACCTGAGGGGCCGGCCGATGGGCGAGAGCCCCCTGGTACGCGGTCACCGCCTCCTGCGTCCGGCCCAGCGCGGCCAGCGCCCGCCCCTGCCCGGCGCGCGCCGCGGACTGGTCGGGGTCGAGGGCCACGGCCGCCTTGAAGTGCCGGAGCGCGTCGTCGCGGTCGCCCCGCTCCCAGGCCAGCTGCCCGGCCTGGCACAGATACGCGGCCTGCTCGGCGGGCGTCCGCGCGGCCGCCGCCGCGTCCGTCACCTGCGCCGCCGCGTCCTCGCGCCAGCCCCGGTCCCGGTACACGGCCGAGGCCCGCGCCATCACGGCCGGCTTCACGTCCGCCCCGACCTTCAGCGCCGTCAGCTTGTCCAGCGCGGACCTGGCCGCCTTGTAGTCGCCGAGCCCGTTGTAGGCGTCGATCAGCGCCGGATACGTCGACCACCGCTTCGGCGCCGCCTTCACCGCCTCCTCGCCGAACCGCTTGGCCTCGGGGAAGTCCCGGCGCGCGTTCTCCAGCGCGGCGAGCGCGCCCAGCGCCTCGGAGTTGCCCCGGGCGGACACCTCCAGCGAGGTCTGCAGCGCGTTCTCGGCCTTGGGGAAGTCGGCGGTGTCGGCGGTCCGGCGGGCCCGCTCCACGTACGCGGCCCCCAGCACCGCCCAGGCGTGCGCGTCCCTCGGCCGCTCCCGCACCCGGGCCTCCCGCTCACCGATCAGGGCCGTGAGGTCGGGCAGCGCGGCGGGCAGTCCGTTGACGACCGCCGTCAGCAGCTGCGCCGACGCCTGCCGGTTCACCTGGGGCCCGGCCGCCGGGGGCCGCGGCGAGCGGCGCGGTTCGTGCGGATGCCACAGCAGCAGCGCCCCGCCGGCCGCCGCCCCGCCCGCCAGCGCGACGACCAGCAGCCGCCGCAGCACCCGGCGCCGCCGGCGTGGCGGCCCCGGCTCCGTGAGCAGCGAGGTGGCAGGTCCGGACGGTCGGTTGTCGAGCGCGCACATGCCGGACACTGTGCGTCAATACGACCACCACATCCGTGCGGCCCAAGGACGGACCCTGTGGGGTTCACACCGATGGCCCCGGGTGCGACGCTGTGATCATGAGCCGTATCGAAGCGCCTCGGGACGAGACCACCGGAAACCTCACCGACCGGCTCCTCGCGGGCCTGCCGGCCGACGCGGTCCTCGTCGACCCGGACGTGACCGCCTCCTACGCCAACGACATGGCGAGCTTCTGCCCGGCCGGCACCCCGGCCGTGGTCGTGCTGCCGCGCACGGTCGAGCAGGTCCAGCACGTCCTGCGCGTCGCCACCGAACTGCGCGTCCCGGTCGTACCGCAGGGCGCCCGCACCGGCCTGTCCGGCGGCGCCAACGCCACCGACGGCTGCATCGTGCTCTCGCTGACCAAGATGGACCGCATCCTGGAGATCTCGCCGGTCGACCGGATCGCCGTCGTCGAACCCGGCGTCGTCAACGCCACCCTCTCCCGCGCCGTCGAGGAGCTCGGCCTCTCCTACCCGCCGGACCCCTCCAGCTGGGAGATGTGCACGATCGGCGGCAACATCGGCACCGCCTCGGGCGGGCTGTGCTGCGTGAAGTACGGGGTGACCGCCGAGTACGTGCTGGGCCTGGACGTCGTCCTCGCCGACGGACGGCTGATGTCCACCGGCCGGCGTACCGCGAAGGGTGTCGCCGGGTACGACCTGACCCGGCTCTTCGTCGGCTCCGAGGGCTCGCTCGGTGTCGTCGTACGGGCGGTCCTCGCGCTGAAGCCCAAGCCGCCCGGGCAGCTGGTGCTGGCCGCCGAGTTCGGCTCCGCGGCCGCCGCCTGCGACGCGGTGTGCCGGATCATGGAGGGAGGCCATGTGCCGTCCCTGCTCGAACTGATGGACCGTACGACCGTCAAGGCGGTCAACGAACTCACCCACATGGGCCTGCCGGAGTCCACCGAGGCGCTGCTGCTCGCGGCCTTCGACACCACGGACCCGGCCGCCGATCTCGCCGCCGTCGGCGAGCTCTGCGAGGCCGCGGGCGCCACCCAGGTGGTCCCGGCCGACGACGCCGCCGAGTCCGAACTCCTGCTCCAGGCCCGCCGGTCCTCGCTGGTCGCCCTGGAGGCCGTCAAGGGCACCACGATGATCGACGACGTGTGCGTGCCCCGCTCCCGGCTCGGCGACCTGATCGAAGGGGTCGAACGCATCGCGGACAAGCACCGGCTGACCATCGGGGTCGTCGCCCACGCGGGCGACGGCAACACGCACCCCACCGTCTGCTTCGACGCCCAGGACGCCGACGAGTGCCGCCGGGCCCGCGAGTCCTTCGACGAGATCATGGGCCTCGGGCTGGAACTCGGCGGCACGATCACCGGCGAACACGGCGTCGGCGTCCTGAAGAAGGAGTGGCTGGCCCGGGAGATCGGGCCGGTGGGCGTGGAGATGCAGCGGGCCGTCAAGAACGTCTTCGACCCGCTGGGCATCCTCAATCCCGGCAAGCTGTTCTGATCCCATCCGTCGAAGACCTCACCGGCCTCACTGGGCGAGCAGCTGATCGAGCGCGTCATCGATCCCCAGCTGCCCGCCCTCGGTCCCCGGGGGCACCACCCGCAGCGTCCGCTCCAGCCAGGCGGACACCTGGGGGATCGGTGCCTCGAGGAGAGCGTCGCCGTCGGGTGAGCTCAGCGCCATCAGCACGACGCTGCGGCCCTCCGACTTCGTCGGCCACACCCGCACGTCCCCCTGTCCGCTCGGCCGGAACACTCCCTCCACGAGCAGATCGCGGGCGAAGGTCCAGTGGACCGGGGACTCGGAGTTGACGTGGAAGCTGACGTGGACGGCGTACGGGTCGTCGGAGCGGTAGCTGAGCCGGGCCGGGACCGGGATGCTCCGCTCGGGGGACAGGATGAGCCGCAGCTCCAGTTCGCGTTCCACCACGGTGTGATGCATGACGTCCGTTTCCTCTCTCGATCAGTCGTGCGGGCGCCTGCGCGTGGGCCCGTACGTGTGGAGAGGGGCTGGGGCCGCGAGCATTACGCGGGTTCCGGGAAATTTTTTTCGGGTGCGGTGAAGGGGGTGCACAGGGCCGCCCGGAAAGGGGCGGGTCCTGCGGGACTGGCGGTGGCGGGCACCCGGGTCTGATAGATGTGGAGGCTCCCACACGACCCCCGAGCAGATACGGGACGACGGACATGAGCGCCCCAACCCCGGCACCCGGTGACGAACGGCCCCGCGAGGGCTACTACCCGGACCCGTCCATCCCCGGCTACGTCCGTTACTGGAACGGTGCCGCGTGGGTGCCGGGCACCAGCCGCCCGGCCCCGTCCGACGGCGAACCGCTCGCTCCGCCGCCCGGCTCCGGCCCGGCGCCCTCCGCGTCCCCCGTGCCCTCCGGAGTCGAGGAGACCGGCCCGCACTTCTTCGACGAGGACCCGCAGCCGGGCCCGGCCGCCGGCTGGACCGCGGAGGGCGGCGCCTGGGGTACCGACCCCCGGGCGGCGGGCTCCCCGCCCCGGCCGGACGGACACGCCTCCCGCACCGACGGCACGGCCACGATCCCGCCGGCCGACCAGGGGGACCTCGACTCCGGCGGCACGTTCATCTTCCGCAGGCCGACACTCGGCCCTGCGGGCACCCCGCCCACGGCCCAACCCCCCCTGGACGACGGCACGATGACGTTCCGCCCGATCCGCGGCGAGGGCACACCGTCCCCGGGTCCGGGCGCGGGCGGGTTCGGCGCGGCGGGTTCGGGCGGGTTCGGGGCGCCGGGGTCCGGTGGCCAGGGTGCGGCCGGGGCCAGTGGCGCGGGTGGTTTCGGTGCGCAGGGTCCGGTGGGCGCGCCAGGCGCCGGATCCGCAGGAGCTGCCGGAGCTGTCGGAGCTGTCGGAGAGGCCGGAGCCGCCGGGCCAGGTACCGGTCGTCCCGGCTTCGGCGCCGGCAAGGCGGCCGCGGCCCGGGCGGCGGCCGCCCAGTCGCCGCCCGCCCCGCCCGCGCAGGCCCAGCCCGCGCAGGGGGCGGCCCCCGCCGCCTCCCAGGCCGTCGCCCCCGCCGTACCCCCGCAGCAGTCCGCCGCGGCCCCGTCCCCGATGGCGTCCGGTACCCCCATGGCCCCGGGCGCCGGCGGCGGGCAGTCGTCCTGGGCGCAGCAGGTGCACCAGCTCGCCGGGGACCAGCCGGTGACGCCGTGGAAGCCGCCGGTGGACGACGTCTTCCAGGCGGCCGCCCGGCGGCAGTCGGCGGCCCGTCCCGCGGGGCTCGGCAAGCGGTTCGCGGCGCGGCTCGTCGACAGCCTGGTCGTCGGCGCGGTGACCGCCGTGGCCGCCGTACCGTTCGGCACCCGGGCCGCCGACCACGTCCAGGACAAGATCGACGCGGCCAAGCTGTCCGGCCGTACCGAGACCGTCTGGCTGCTCGACGGCACGACCGGCCTGTACCTCGGGATCGTGCTCGGCGCGCTGCTCGTCGTCGGCGTCCTCTACGAGGTGCTGCCCACCGCCAAGTGGGGCCGCACCCTCGGCAAGAAGCTGTTCGGCCTGGAGGTACGGGACATCGAGGGCCACGAGCCCCCGGCCTTCGGCGCCGCGCTGCGCCGCTGGCTGGTGTACACCGTGCCCGGTCTGCTCGGCGTCGGGATCATCGGTGTCGCCTGGTGCCTGTTCGACCGGCCCTGGCACCAGTGCTGGCACGACAAGGCGGCGCACACCTTCGTCGCGGACTGACCAGGCGGCGGCCGTACCCCGTACGACCCGTACCCCGTACGACCCGTACCCCATACGACCCGTACCCCGTACGGCCGCGCGCCGGATGCGGACCGGGCCGCCGCGCGGTCCACTCGGGCCATGAGCACCGAACCGCCTCCGCCCCCGGGCTCCGGACAGCCGCCGGACGACGACCCGTTCAGGAAGCAACCCCCGTCAGGCCCGGGCGAGGGCCAGGGGACGGGCTCGCCGTACGACGCTCCGTACGGCGGCGCGCAGCCCCCGCCGCCCTCCTACGGCGGCGGCCCCTACGGCGCGGACGGCGGCCAGGGCGGACCCGAGGACCCGCTCGCCGGGATGCCCCCGCTCGCCGACAGCGGCAAGCGCACCCTCGCGCGCATCATCGACATGATCCTGGTGGGCATCGTGGTGGTGCTGCTCACCTGGGCGTTCGGGGTGAGCGAGTACCAGATGGACGGGGACAAGATCTCGGCCGGCCGGTCCTTCGCGCAGTCGCTGATCGCCGCCGTCCTCTTCGTCGCCTACGACACCCTGATGATCGCCAAGTCGGGCCGCACCCTCGGCAAGAAGTGGCTCGGCATGCGGGTCGCCAACCTGAACGACGGTGCCACGCCCTCCGCCCAGACCTCACTGCTGCGCGCCCTGGTGCTGTGGATCCCGTTCGCCTTCTGCTGCGCCTGCGTCTGGACCGTGATCTGCGGCGGCTGGAGCTACTTCGACAAGCCGTACAAGCAGGGGCTGCACGACAAGGCCGCGAAGACGGTCGTCGTCACCACCTGAGCGGGGCGGGGAGGCAGGGGGGCACCACAGCAGTCGGCGGGTCCGTCAGTCTCACGGACCCGCCGACTTCGGCTTGACTGGTGGGGGTGCGTCAGGGCGCGGTGGGCTCCCGGACGGGTTCGGCCGCGGCGGCGGCCACGGTCTCCCGGTGCACGGGGACCCGCACCTCGGGCAGTGCGGTCGGGGTGGGCAGGGACTGTGCGACCGTGCGCGGCCGGGGGAGCGGGACCGTCATGGCGACCAGCAGTCCCAGACCGAGCGCCGCGAGCGCGATGACCGCGATCCCGATGCCCGAACTCGTCTGTGACAGCAGCAGCATGGCGAGCGTCGAGCAGATCACGGTGCACGAACCGTAGACGAGCTGTGCCGGGGTCGGACGAGGCATGGCAATCGTGTCCTCGGAAGATTTGGGGGTGAGACGGGGAACCGGCCTTGTTTTCACCGGTTTCCGGGCGTTCCACCGTTCGACTCTATTCGCGTGCATGCCCGAGCGGAACGTCCGGTAAGCGTGACCTAACCCACGGTACCGGTGCACAGGGGGCGCACGGTCGCATGGCATACGGCAACCGCAGGCATATGCGCGCCGGTTGAGGGGGCTCCGCCGTGGGCAGCGCGCACCCTCGGCGTCCGTAAAGCGAACTTCCTCTCCGCATAGTGCAGTTGAACGCTCCGAGTCAAGGTCTGTCTTTTCTCGTAAACCAGTAGTCAAATGTCGTCACTTGAATCGACGCGTTGAACGTGCGCGCACGGACCCCCAACCATCACCCGGTCCTCCTTGCCGTGCGCGCGGCGCGGGGGAGGAACTCAAGTGACCAGCAGACCCTGGACGTTCAGAGCACTCGCCGTCGGCGTGACGCTCGCGACCGCCTCCGTAGGCTTCGCCACCTTCGCGGTCGCGGAGGCCGCGACCCCGGCGGCGGCCACCGGCACCGTCGACCGGCACGACCCGTCGGCGAAGCAGGAGGAGCACGACCTCGACGGCCCCCTGAGCAAGACCCAGGAGGCCCAGCGCCAGGAGGCCCTCGACCAGGTCATATCCGGCAAGGCCCAGGTCAAGGACCGCGACGGATCCAAGGTCGTCCAGCTCAAGGGCAAGAAGGGCGACAGCAAGTACGTCGAACTCGGCCGTGAGAAGACGGACAGGATCTTCACGATCCTGGTGGAGTTCGGCGACCAGACCGACCCCCGCTACAACGGCACGGCCGGCCCGCTGCACAACCAGATAGCCGAGCCGGACCGCACCAAGGACAACTCCACGGCGTGGCAGGCGGACTACAACCAGGCCCACTTCCAGGACCTCTACTTCGGCACCGGCAAGAACACCGAGTCGCTGAAGAAGTACTACGAGAAGCAGTCCTCGGGCCGCTACTCGGTCGACGGTGAGGTCACCGACTGGGTCAAGGTCCCCTACAACGAGGCGCGTTACGGCAACAACGCCTGCGGCTCGACCACCTGCTCCAGCGTCTGGAACCTGGTGCGCGACGGCCTGACCTCCTGGGTCGCCGAGCAGAAGGCGGCCGGCGAGTCCGACGCCGCCATCAAGGCCGACCTCGCCCAGTACGACCAGTGGGACCGCTACGACTACGACGGCGACGGGAACTTCAACGAGCCCGACGGCTACGTCGACCACTTCCAGATCGTGCACGCCGGCGAGGACGAGTCCGCGGGCGGCGGAGCCCAGGGCACCGACGCGATCTGGGCGCACCGCTGGTACGCCTTCGGTACCGACGCCGGCGCCACCGGCCCGGACGACAACAAGCTCGGCGGCACCCAGGTCGGCGACACCGGCATCTGGGTCGGCGACTACACCATGCAGCCGGAGAACGGCGGACTCGGCGTCTACGCCCACGAGTACGGCCACGACCTCGGCCTGCCGGACGAGTACGACACCAACGGCGGCGAGAACTCCACCGGTTTCTGGACCCTGATGTCCTCCGGCTCCTGGCTGGGCACCGGCAAGGAGGCCATCGGCGACCTGCCGGGCGACATGAACGCCTGGGACAAGCTCCAGCTCGGCTGGCTCAACTACGACGTGGCCAAGGCCGACACCAGGTCCAGCCACAAGCTGGGCGTCGCCGAGTACAACACGAAGAACAAGCAGGCCCTCGTGGTCTCGCTGCCCGACAAGGCGGTCACCACCACCGTGGTCACCCCGGCCGAGGGTTCGGCCCAGTGGTGGAGCGGCAGCGGCGACAACCTCAAGAACACGCTGACCCGTGACGTCGACCTCACCGGCAAGTCGTCCGCGACCCTCTCGCTCGACGGCTGGTACGACATCGAGGCGAACTACGACTACCTCTACACCGAGGTGTCCACCGACGGCGGCGCCAACTGGACCGCCCTGGACGGCACGGTGAACGGCGCCGCCATCCCGCGCGACGGCAGCGACAAGCCGGCGCTCACCGGTTCGGTCGACGCGTACACCAAGCTGTCGTACCCGCTGGACGCCTACGCGGGCCAGAAGATCCAGCTCCGCTTCCGCTACCAGACCGACGGCGGGGTCGCCCTGAAGGGCTTCGCGGCCGACGAGATCACGCTGACCGCGGACGGCGCGGCCGTCTTCTCCGACAACGCGGAGTCCGCGGACGCGGCTTGGACCGCCTCCGGCTTCTCCCGCATCGGCGCGTCCTTCACCAAGGACTACGCGCAGTACTACATCGCGGAGAACCGCCAGTACGTGTCGTACGACAAGACCCTCAAGGTCGGCCCGTACAACTTCGGCTTCTCGACGACCCGTCCGGACTGGGTGGAGCACTACCCGTACCAGAACGGCCTGTTGATCTGGAAGTGGGACACCTCCGAGGCGGACAACAACACCAGTGTCCACCCCGGTACCGGTCTGATCCTCCCGATCGACTCCCACCCGACGGCGCTGAAGTGGTCCGACGGCACGCTGATGCGCAACCGCGTCCAGGGCTACGACTCGCCGTTCAGCCTCTACGCGACGGACGGCATCACGCTGCACAAGGCGGACGTGGCGACCAAGATCAGGAAGTCGTCCGGGGTGTCGGTCTTCAACGACCACAAGAGCGACTACTACGACGCGTCGAACCCGGCCGGCGGCGTCAAGATCACTGACACCAACACGAAGATCAGCATCGAGAAGGAGGCCCGGGACGGCTCGACGATCTCCCTCCGGGTCGGCCCCGCGGTGAAGTAATTCGCGTCTTCGCAGGTCAGACATGTTTCGGCGGTGACCCCCTTGGCGGGTCGCCGCCGATCGTGTTTAGGTGCGTCCTGTGGCTTTCTTATTGACACCGAGACGCACGGGGGTGTGACCGCATGGCCGCAGGAGGCTTCTGCAAGCTGCCGAACGGCAGAGTGGTGGTGGCGCTGAACCTGCCCAGCCCCGCCACCGCGGACGGCTGCTCCGCCGTCCGCGTACTCGTCCACGCCCAGAACCGCGCCCGGGCCCTGACGAGGCTCCGCAACCTGGGCATGCGCGCCGTCTACCTGCGCGGCAACGCCGCCCCACCCACCCCGGACGAGATCACAGCCGTCCTCCACCACCCCGACGGCCTCATATGGCGAACGGCCCCTGACAACGGTGTCACCGCCACCGAACTCTGGAGACCGATCAGATCCCTCCTCCGCAGACCCACAGCTGCATAACGCACGGCTGGGCAGCCGACCAAGGGGCGCGGGGAACTGCGCGACCAGCCCCCACCGGCCCGCAGCCGCCCACTACCGGAGCAAGGTCAGACCACCGGCTTGCCCGTAAGCTCCACGCCCGCCTCCCGCAGCTCCTCCAGCGCGCGTTCCGTCGTCTCCTCGGCGACGCCCGCCGTGAGGGCGAGCAGCACCTGTGTGCGGAAGCCCTCGTGCACGGCGTCCAGGGCGGTGGCCCGTACGCAGTGGTCGGTCGCGATGCCGACGACGTCCACCTCGTCGATCTTCCGCTCGCGCAGCCACTCGCCGAGCCCGACCCCGTTCTCGTCGGTGCCCTCGAAGCCGCTGTACGCCGCCGCGTACGCGCCCTTGCTGAACACCGCGTCCACCGCGCCGGAGGCGACCGCCGGGGCGAAGTTGGGATGGAAGCCCACCCCCTCCGTGCCGGCGACACAGTGCGCCGGCCAGCTGTGGACGTAGTCGGGGTTGTCGGCGAAGTGGCCGCCCGGCGCGATGTGGTGGTCGCGGGTCGCCACCACGTGGCGGTAGCCGGCCGGGGCCTGCCCGATCAGCTCCGTGATCGCGGCGGCCACATCGGCACCTCCGGCCACCGCGAGGCTGCCCCCCTCGCAGAAGTCGTTCTGCACATCAACGACGATCAAGGCGCGGCGCATGGTCGGTGTCCTTCGCTTTCGGTATCGGGTCCGTCGACGGGGGAGACGCGGAAAAGTGGGGTGCGGGCCCGGCCTGAACCTCCGAGCGTAGAGACTTACGGGGGCGTAGGGGAGGGGGCTTTGCGGGGCGCGTACGCGGGCACCCGCTCTAGCTACCCGAGCGCCCCCGTACGTACTCCGTCGGAATGACCGGTTCCCCACGGGAGAGCTGGGTCGCGGAGAGGGGCAGATTGGCCCTGGCCGCCGCGTGCCGCCCACGGGCCGCGTCCAGGGGCTCGCGGGCGACGACCTCCCCGGACTTCACCAGTTCGATCAGGAGCTGCTGGTCGACCAGGCCGGCCGGGACCTCGCCGGTGCCGACGACCTCGGCCTCCGCCACCCCGTCGGCGTCCAGCCGCCGCGCCGCCCACTTGCGGCCGCCGACGGACGTCTTGCCGCCCGACGACTTCTTCGCCACCGGCACCAGCGGCGCCTTCGGGTCGGCGGACTCGGCGCGGGCGACCAGCTTGTAGACCATGGAGCAGGTGGGGTGCCCGGAGCCGGTGACCAGCTGGGTGCCGACGCCGTACGCGTCCACGGGGGCGGCGGCCAGCGAGGCGATGGCGTACTCGTCGAGGTCCGAGGTGACGATGATCCGGGTGTTCACGGCGCCCAGCTCGTCCAGCTGCTGGCGCACCCGGTGGGCGACGAGCAGCAGGTCGCCGGAGTCGATGCGGACCGCGCCCAGCTCGGGCCCGGCCACCTCCACGGCCATTCGGACCGCCTCGGCGACGTCGTAGGTGTCCACCAGCAGGGTGGTGCCCCGGCCGAGCGAGTCCACCTGGGCCCGGAAGGCGTCGCGCTCGTGGTCGTGGAGCAGGGTGAAGGCGTGGGCGCTGGTGCCCACCGTCGGGATGCCGTAGCGGAAGCCGGCGGCGAGGTCGGAGGTGGTGGCGAAGCCGCCGACGTAGGCGGCGCGGGAGGCGGCCACGGCGGCCAGCTCATGGGTGCGGCGGGCGCCCATCTCGATCAGCGGGCGGTCCCCGGCGGCCGAGGACATCCGGGAGGCGGCGGCCGCGATCGCCGAGTCGTGGTTGAGGATCGAGAGGATCACGGTCTCCAGGAGCACGCACTCGGCGAAGGAGCCCTCCACCCGTACGATCGGCGACCCCGGGAAGTAGACCTCGCCCTCGGGGTAGCCCCAGACGTCCCCGCTGAAGCGGTAGCCGGCCAGCCACTCCAGGGTCGGCCCGTCGACTATGGACCGCTCCGCCAGGAAGCCGAGGACGTCGTCGTCGAACCGGAAGTTCTCGACCGCGTCCAGGACGCGTCCGGTGCCCGCCACGACGCCGTAGCGGCGACCCTCCGGCAGCCGCCGGGTGAAGACCTCGAAGACGCTCCGCCGCTCGGCCGTACCCGCCTTCAGGGCGGCCTGCAGCATCGTCAGCTCGTACTGGTCGGTGAAGAGCGCCGTCGACGGAACATCCACCGGCAGCCCAAGGTCCGCAGTGTTCATGGCAACAGATGCTACCCCCATTTCGTCAGTGTGACGATTTTTGGCGGCCGTGGCAGCATGGGCCATGTGACGTCACCCGCTCCCGTAGAGATCGAACGCACCGAATCGGCGGAGGAGACCTTCGCCGTACCCGAGCCCGACGTCCCGTGGATCACGCTCGTGCACAACGACCCGGTCAACCTCATGAGCTATGTGACGTACGTCTTCCAGACGTACTTCGGCTATCCCAAGGACAAGGCCCACAAGCTCATGCTGGACGTGCACCACAAGGGCCGGGCGGTCGTCTCCAGCGGTACCCGCGAGGAGATGGAGCGCGACGTGCAGGCGATGCACGGCTACGGACTGTGGGCCACCCTCCAGCAGGACCGGAAATAGCCGGACCGGAAGCAGCCAGACTCCTCGACCAGGACCGGAAGCAGCGAACCCCCTCCATGCCAGGAATCTTCGAACCGCTCCCCGGCGGCGGCGCGGCCGTCGCCCTCGACGACGTAGAGATCTCGATCATCCGGACGCTGGCCGTCCAGCTCCTGGAGCTCATCGGCCCCGGTCCCGCCGAGGACGCCTCCGGCGACCCGCTCGCCGAGCTGTTCGCGGAGGGCCCCAGCGAGGCGCCCACCGACCCGGTGCTGCGCCGGCTCTTCCCGGACGCCTACTGCGACCCGGAGAAGCTCCCGGACTCGGAGCAGGAGGCGGCGGAGCGGCGGGACCACTCGGCCGAGTTCCGCCGCTACACCGAGAACGACCTGCGGGCCGGCAAGCGGGAGAGCGCCCTGGCGGTGATCCGCTCCCTGGACGCCCTCGCCCCCGTGGAGGAGTCCGGCACGGTCCTCAAGCTGTCCCAGGAGGAGTCCCGGCAGTGGCTCGGCGCCCTCAACGACCTGCGCCTGGCCATCGGCTCCCGGCTCGACATCACCGACGAGGACGACACCGACCTGCTCTACCGGCTCCCGGACGAGGACCCGCGCAAGCCGATGGTGATGGCGTACCTGTGGCTCGGCGGCCTCCAGGAGACCCTGGTCGCCACCCTTATGCCGTAATTCGCCCGGGAAAAGCGTTCGCTCAGAGGACGCTCAAATCCGGATAACGATCCAGTCACCGATGCGGCCATGTATGCCCTCTTCGGCAGCGCTTTGTCCGCTTCTTCCCGTGGTCTGCGCCACAATCCCGCTCGGCGGACCCCGGTGATCAGTGTTGCGGCCGTGATAAATCTTCACGACCGCCCGGCGCGCACACCACCCATGTGTACGTCCGGGTGCGCCACCGAACCGGCCACCACCGGTCAGGCACCGCTCCATCATCCGGGGGGATCGAAACCCGATCCGAGGCCGACGAGAGGCCCGGTTCGGCATGGAGAAAGGCGCACACCACACATGACCTCCGCTCAGGTCGACACGTCGGAGAAGGACTCCGGGAAGGCCACCGGGTCCTCCGAAGCCTCCGAAGAGGGGTACGAGCGCGGGCTCGGCAGCCGCCAGGTCCAGATGATCGCGATCGGCGGCGCCATCGGCGTCGGGCTCTTCCTGGGTGCCGGGGCGAACATCGCCAAGGCCGGACCCAGCCTCATCCTGATGTACGCCCTCGCCGGCGCCATCGTCTTCTTCATCATGCGGGCCCTCGGCGAGCTGCTGCTCTACCGCCCGGTCTCCGGCTCCTTCGCCGAGTACTCCCGGGAGTTCCTCGGCCCGTTCTTCGGCTACTTCACCGGCTGGACGTACTGGCTGATGTGGGTCGTCACCGGCATGGCCGAGCTGACGGCCGCCGCGATCTACGTCAACTACTGGTTCCCCTCCGTCCCCCAGTGGGTGACCGCGCTGGTCTTCCTGGTGATCCTCTTCGGGGTCAACCTGATCTCCGTGAAGGTGTTCGGAGAGCTGGAGTTCTGGTTCTCCATGGTCAAGGTCACCGCCCTGATCGGCATGATCGTGATCGGCCTGGGCGTCCTGACCTTCGGCTTCAGCAGCGCCGGCGACACCGCGTCGGTCGCGAACCTCTACCAGTTCGACGGCTTCTTCCCCAAGGGCGTCGGCTCCTCCCTGATGACCCTGCAGGGCGTCATGTTCGCCTACCTCGCGGTCGAACTGGTCGGCGTCACCGCCGGCGAGTCGGAGAACCCCGAGAAGACCCTCCCCAAGGCGATCAACACCCTGCCCTGGCGCATCGCCCTCTTCTACGTCGGCGCGCTCACGGTGATCCTCTGCGTCGTGAAGTGGACCGAGTTCGCCCCGGGCGTCTCGCCCTTCGTCGCGGCCTTCGCGAAGATCGGCATCCCGGCCGGCGCCGGTATCGTCAACTTCGTCGTCCTCACCGCGGCCCTCTCCTCCTGCAACTCCGGCATGTACTCCACGGGCCGCATGCTGCGGAACCTGGCCGACAGCGGCGAGGCCCCGGCCGTCTTCCGCAGGCTGTCCGCGTCGAAGACCCCGGCGTTCGGCATCACCGTCTCGGTCCTCTTCATGGGCATCGGCGTGGTCCTCAACTACGTCGTCCCGGAGAAGGCCTTCGGCTACGTCACCTCCGTCGCCACCGCGGCCGGCATCTGGACCTGGCTGATGATCCTGATCAGCCACGTGCTGTACCGCCGCGCGGTCGAGGCGGGCCGGCTGCCGGCCTCCTCCTTCCCGGCCCCGGGCGGCGCGGTGTGCAGCTGGATCGCCATCGCGTTCCTGCTCTTCGTGACCTGCCTGATCGCCTACGACGCCGACTCCCGCGTCTGCCTCTACGTGATGGCCGGCTGGGCCGCCGCGCTCGGCGTCGGCTGGCTGGTCCTGAAGAACCGCGACCCCGAGGTCGCCGCGCGGCGCGAGACGGCGCCGCTGGAGAAGGCGAACTGACCAACCCCTCCGGGACGCCCGCCGCGGGGAGCACTCGTGGCGCCCCCCGCGGCAGCCGCTCAGGGCGTCCGGCATCCGGGCCGTCCCGTACCACCCACCGGTACGGGGCGGCCCTTTGCTTATCCTGGCGAACATGCTGACCATCACCCAGGCCCTCGTCGACCAGATCGTCGCCCACGCGCGCAAGGACCACCCCGACGAGGCGTGCGGCGTCGTCGCGGGCCCGGCGGGCTCGGACCGCCCCGAGCGGTTCATCCCGATGCTGAACGCGGCGATGTCCCCCACGTTCTACGAGTTCGACTCCGGCGACCTGCTCAAGCTCTACCGCGAGATGGACGACCGCGACGAGGAGCCGGTGGTGATCTACCACTCCCACACGGCGACCGAGGCGTACCCGTCCCGGACGGACATCTCCTACGCCAACGAGCCCGGCGCCCACTACGTCCTCGTCTCGACGGCCGACACCGACGGCCTCGGCGACTTCCAGTTCCGCTCGTACCGGATCGTGGACGGCGAGGTGACGGAGGAGGAGGTCGTGGTGGTGGGGTCGTACTAGGTCCGCGGTCCCCTGGGTAAGTCATCTCACCCCTCGGCCGGAATGCGTCCGGTATGTGGGATCACACTCCAGGACATCGGCCGGGAATCGATACGATGACCCCATGGTTCTGAACGACGTGAGCGAGAAGGCGCCGGGCAGCATGCTCGTGGCGCGGCTGCACGTCGACCTGTGCAGGCTGAACAGCGCCATCTGTTGACGTTTCCCTGCCGCCGTACGGCCATGAGCCGCGGCGTGCTGCTGTGCGCGCCCAACCACCCAGACTTCCCGACAGGAGCCCGCAACCATGGCCATCGAGGTCCGCATCCCGACCATCCTCCGCCAGTACACCGACGGTCAGAAGGCGGTGGAGGGCAGCGGTGACACCATCGCCGACCTCTTCAACGACCTCGAGACCCGGCACGCCGGCATCCACGCCCGCATCGTGGACGACGGCAAGCTGCGCCGCTTCGTCAACGTGTACCTGAACGACGAGGACGTCCGTTTCGTCGACGGCATCAACACCAAGCTCACCGACGGCGACACCGTGACGATCCTGCCGGCGGTCGCCGGTGGCATGGCCTGAGATCGGCATGCGCTACGACTCCCCGTTGGCCGCGGTGGGCAACACCCCCCTGGTGTGCCTGCCGCGGCTCTCGCCGTCCGCCGACGTCCGGATCTGGGCGAAGCTGGAGGACCGCAACCCGACCGGCTCGGTCAAGGACCGCCCGGCCCTGCACATGATCGAGCAGGCGGAGAAGGACGGCCGGCTCACCCCGGGCTGCACCATCCTGGAGCCGACCTCCGGCAACACCGGCATCTCGCTCGCGATGGCCGCCAAGCTCAAGGGCTACCGCATGGTCTGCGTGATGCCCGAGAACACCTCGCAGGAGCGCCGGGACCTGCTGGGCATGTGGGGCGCGGAGATCATCTCCAGCCCGGCCGCCGGCGGTTCCAACACCGCCGTGCGCGTGGCCAAGGAGCTCTCCGCCGAGCACCCCGACTGGGTGATGCTCTACCAGTACGGCAACCCGGACAACGCGGGCGCGCACTACGCGACGACCGGTCCGGAGATCCTCGCCGATCTGCCGTCCGTCACGCACTTCGTCGCCGGACTCGGCACCACGGGCACGCTCATGGGCGTCGGCCGGTACCTGCGCGAGCAGAAGCCGGACGTGAAGATCGTCGCCGCCGAGCCGCGGTACGACGACCTGGTCTACGGGCTGCGCAACCTCGACGAGGGCTTCGTGCCCGAGCTCTACGACGCCTCCGTGCTCACCACCCGCTACTCGGTCGGCTCGGCGGACGCCGTGACCCGGACCCGGGAGCTGCTCCAGCAGGAGGGCATCTTCGCGGGCATCTCCACCGGTGCCGCGCTGCACGCCGCGATCGGCGTCGGGAAGAAGGCCGTACAGGCCGGGGAGAGCGCGGACATCGTGTTCGTGGTCGCCGACGGCGGCTGGAAGTACCTGTCGACGGGCGTCTACACCGCCACCACCACCGAGGAAGCCATCGCGACCCTCCAGGGTCAGCTCTGGGCATAGTCCTCATCATGTACGCGCCAACCCCCTCCTATGAGGGGGCTAAGCGCTCTCTATGCCGGGGCAAAGATCTTCGTCCGGGGGAGCCGTCCGCGACCGGATCCCGTTAGGTTCTGCACCGTCCTGTCATGCCACGCACCTCGGTGTCGCAGGGTGTTCAAAATGTCATGCTCATGACTGCGCACTCTGCCGCCGCTACGCGCGTCACGGGCCTGCCTTGTAACCCCACTGATGGAGGCAGTACCCCATGCGTGAATCACGACGGAGCCTGCGAAGACTCATTGCCTTCGCCTTCCCCGCCCTCGCCCTCACCGTCTCCGGATTCGTCGCGGCACCGACCGCGCAGGCGCAGACCGCCGCGGCCCCGACCGCCCACACCGCGCAGACCTCACGGGTCACCCAGAACTCCAAGGCGCTCACCGACCCGGCCCGGCAGGCCGTGCACAGCACCGGCAAGGCCGGCCAGAAGGTGCCGACCAAGCACCTGTGCGCCACCGTCTCCAAGCCCGGTGAGGTCAACTGCTTCGCGCAGCGCCGCACCGACATCAAGCAGCAGCTGTCCTCGGCGCTCGCGGCCGCCCCCTCCGGCCTGAGCCCGACCAACCTGCACAGCGCCTACAACCTGCCCTCAACGGGCGGCTCCGGTCTGACCGTTGCCGTGGTCGACGCCTACAACGACCCCAACGCGGCCTCCGACCTGGCCACTTACCGTTCCCAGTACGGCCTGTCGGCGTGCACGGTCGCCAACGGCTGCTTCAAGCAGGTCAGCCAGACCGGTTCGACGACCTCGCTGCCCTCGAACGACTCCGGCTGGGCCGGCGAGGAAGCGCTCGACATCGACATGGTCAGCGCGGTCTGCCCGAACTGCAACATCATCCTCGTCGAGGCCAGTTCGGCCACCGACTCCGACCTCGGCACCGCCGAGAACGAGGCCGTCGCGCTCGGCGCCAAGTTCGTCTCCAACAGCTGGGGCGGCTCCGAGTCCTCCTCGCAGACCAGCGAGGACACCTCGTACTTCAAGCACCCGGGTGTCGCGATCACCGTCTCCGCCGGTGACGAGGACTACGGCGCCGAGTACCCGGCGACCTCCCAGTACGTGACCGCCGTCGGCGGCACCGCGCTCTCCACCTCCTCCTCCACCCGCGGCTGGACCGAGTCCGTGTGGAAGACCAGCTCCTCCGAGGGCACCGGCTCCGGCTGCTCCTCCTACGACGCGAAGCCGAGCTGGCAGACCGACACCGGCTGCACCAAGCGCATGGAGTCCGACGTCTCCGCGGTCGCCGACCCGGCCACCGGCGTGGCGGTCTACGACACCTACGGCGGCTCCGGCTGGGCGGTCTACGGCGGTACGAGTGCCTCCTCGCCGATCATCGCCGGCGTCTACGCCCTCGCGGGCACCCCGGGCACCAGCGACTACCCGGCGAAGTACCCGTACTCGCACACCAGCAACCTGTACGACGTCACCAGCGGCAACAACGGCTCCTGCTCGACCGCCTACTTCTGCACCGCCGAGACCGGCTACGACGGCCCGACCGGCTGGGGCACCCCGAACGGCACCACCGCCTTCACCTCCGGCACCACCACCGGCAACACGGTGACCGTCACCAACCCGGGCAGCCAGTCCACCACCACCGGCTCCTCGGTCAGCCTCCAGATCTCGGCGACCGACAGCGCGAGCGCCACCCTCACCTACAGCGCGAGCGGCCTGCCCACCGGCCTGTCCATCTCCAGCTCGACCGGTCTGATCTCCGGCACGGCGTCCACCGCGGGCACCTACAGCGTCACCGTCACCGCGACCGACTCCACCGGCGCCTCCGGCTCGGCCTCCTTCACCTGGACCGTCGGCTCCTCCAGCGGCACCTGCACCTCGTCCCAGCTGCTGGGCAACGCGGGCTTCGAGTCCGGCAACACCACCTGGACCGCGTCCAGCGGTGTCATCACCAACTCCAGCAGTGAGTCCGCCCACGCCGGTTCCTACTACGCCTGGCTCGACGGCTACGGATCGACCCACACCGACACGCTGTCCCAGTCGGTGACGATCCCGAGCGGCTGCACCAACACCACGTTCACCTTCTACCTGCACATCGACACCGCCGAGACCACCACCAGCACCCAGTACGACAAGCTGACGGTGACCGCCGGTTCGACCACCCTGGCCACGTACTCCAACCTCAACGCGGCCTCCGGCTACGTGCAGAAGTCCTTCAGCCTCGGGTCCTACGCGGGCTCCACCGTCACCCTGAAGTTCAGCGGTGTCGAGGACTCCTCGCTGCAGACCAGCTTCGTCGTCGACGACACCGCCGTCACGACCGGCTGAGCCGTCCCGTGAAGTGACCGGATCCCGCCCCCGGAAGCCGTCCGGGTGCGGGATCCGTACGACCCGGGGATACGTCACATCGGCACCAAGGGTCCGTTCCCCGACGGAAAGGCGGACACCCCATGCGCCGTACGACGTTCCACCACGCGTCGCTCGCCGCGGCCACGCTCCTGCTGCTGGCGGGCTGCGGCTCGCAGAGCGGGGGCGGCGACAAGGGCAGCGGCGCGGTGTCCCCCTCGCCGACCGCGTCCTCGCCCAGCGCGTCCTCGCCGGACACGGCCTCGCCCAGCGCCTCCACCGGCTGTGACAGCGGCACCGGTCAGCTCACCGCCGCCGACAACGGCCGTACCGTCTGCCTCGCGGTCGGCGGACAGCTCCGGCTCGGCCTCGACGGCAGCGAGCAGCGCCCCTGGAAGGCCGTCACCGCCACCGGCTCCGCGCTGAAGGCGACGAACTCCGGGATCGTGCTCCAGCCGGGCGACGCCTCCGCCGCCTACGACGCGGTCGCCGCGGGCACCGCCACCCTCAGCTCCTCCCGCCCGCTGTGCGCCCAGCCCACCGCGCCCGGCCAGGTCTCCTGCAAGGCGATCGAGGAGTGGCACGTCACCGTACGGGTGAGCTGACCGTCAGCCGGCCAGGTGCCGCACCTGGTCCCACAGCACCGGGTCGACCACGCCCACCCGGCGCCGGAAGTCCCACACCGCGAGCTCGCGCAGCTCGTCCGTCTCCAGGAAGCTCGGCCGGCCCTGGGCGTCCCCGACCGAGCCCGGCGGCAGCGGGATCACCCCGGCCCGCTCGTCGTGGTACTTGCTGGTGATCTTGGCGACGGTGGCCCGGTTCCCGCGCACCGCCAGCACCAGACAGGGCCGGTCCTTGGCGCCGGGACCGTCCTCGTAGGGCACGTTGGCCCACCAGATGTCCCCCGGATGGGGCCGTCCGACCTGCTCACGCGTGGCGCGCGGATGCCCCGGCGGACGCGTCCGGTGCCCGCGCGGACGGTGTCCCCTGCCCCACCCGTCCACGAGCGTGGCGACCAGCGCCAGCAGGACGACTGCCGCGAGCGCGAGCCACCATGACGTGTCCATACGACGACGTTACCGGCGCGAGATAATCGCCGCGCGCCCTTGCGCAATCCTTCTGCGCCCCCGGTCCAGCCGAACCGGTGACACCACAGGTGAGTTCGCCCACAACGGCCCCTGGCGGAGGAGCGACCGGCCCTTTTGCGCCTTACGCTCGACAAACCGCACGACCCCCGTCATGCCCTTTTTCCCGACTCCAGTTCCCAGCGCATCTGGGTTTCCGCCAACGGAGGTTTCTGCTTCATGAAGCTCACCGTCGTCGGCTGCTCGGGGTCGTTCCCGTCCGCGGAATCGGCCTGCTCGAGCTACCTCGTAGAGGCCGACGGCTTCCGGCTGCTCCTCGACATGGGCAACGGCGCCCTGGGCGAGCTGCAGCGCCACTGCGGTCTCTACGACCTCGACGCGATCTTCCTGAGCCATCTGCACGCCGACCACTGCATCGACATGTGCGCCTACTTCGTGGCGCGCTACTACCGCCACGACGGCGGCCCGTGCCCCCCGATCCCGGTCTACGGCCCCGAGGGCACCGAACACCGCCTCACCACGGCCTACGCCGACACCCCCACCGCCTCCTCGATGAGCGAGGTCTTCGACTTCCACACGGTCAAGCCGTCCACGTTCGACCTCGGGCCCTTCACGGTCCACACCGAGCGGGTCCGCCATCCCGTGGAGGCGTACGGCATCCGGATCGAACACGCCGGGAAGTCCCTGACGTACTCGGGCGACACCGGGGTCACGGACGCGCTCGAGGACCTGGCCCGGGACACCGACCTGTTCCTGTGCGAGGCCGCCTTCACGCACGGCAAGGAGAACATCCCGGACCTCCACCTCAACGGTCGCGAGGCCGGTGAGACGGCCGCCCGCGCCAGCGCCGGCCGGCTCCTCCTCACCCACATCCCGCCGTGGACCGACCCCGCCGTCAACCTCGCCGACGCCCGCGAGGTCTTCGACGGCCCGGTCGATCTCGCGGCGCCGAGGGTGACGTACGAGATCTGACCGCCGTACTTCCAGGGTTCAGGCCTGTAAGTACGCCAAAGGCCCCCCGCAGCCGCCGGGCTGCGGGGGGCCTTCGTCATGCGCGTCACGGGAGGAGCCTCACGCCTTCGTGAGGTCCTCGACCTCCTCCTCGGGCTCACGGCCCGGGGTGGGGAGGTTGAAGCGGACGATGGCGAAGCGGAAGACGAAGTAGTAGATCGCGCCGAAGGCGAGGCCGACGGGGATCAGCAACCAGGGCTTCGTGGAGATACCCCAGTTGATGAACACGTCGGTCAGACCGGCCGAGAAGCTGAAGCCCATGTGCATGCCCAGGGCCCAGGTCACGGCCATCGACAGGGCGGTGAGCACCGCGTGGATCGCGTACAGCAGCGGGGCGATGAACATGAACGAGAACTCGATGGGCTCGGTCACACCCGTGACGAACGAGGTCAGCGCCAGCGACATCATCATGCCCATCACGGCTTGACGGCGCTCGGGCCGGGCAGTGTGCGCGATGGCGAGGGCGGCGGCGGGCAGGCCGAACATCATGATCGGGAAGAAGCCGGTCATGAACATACCGGCGCTCGGGTCGCCGGCGAAGAAGCGCGGCAGGTCGCCGTGGAAGACGGTGCCGGCGGAGTTGGTGTAGTCGCCGATCTGGAACCAGGCCACGGAGTTGACGAACTGGTGCATGCCGATGGGGATCAGCGCGCGGTTGATGAGACCGAAGAGCGCCGCGCCGAAGGCACCGAGCCCGGTCATCCATTCGCCGAAGCTGGTGATGACGTCACCGATGGGCTGCCAGCCGAGGACGACCAGGACACCGAGGACCGCACCGACGACGGCCGTGATGATGGGCACCAGCCGGCGGCCGTTGAAGAAGCCGAGCCAGTCCACGAGCTTCTTGCGGTGGTAGCGCTGCCACAGTACGGCGGTCAGCAGGCCGATGATGATGCCGCCGAGTACGCCCGGGTTCTGGAAGGTCGCGGCCGTCGCGGCCTCGTGTCCCTTCTGCCAGAAGCCGCCGAAGGGGGCGACCGACGTGTAGGTGGCCCCGTCGTGTCCGTCCTTGATCGGGAACTGGTGGATCACCGCGTAGTAGGTGAGGAAGCTGACCAGGGCCGCGAGCGCCGTCGAGCCGTCGGCCTTCTTCGCGAAGCCAATGGCCACCCCTATGCAGAACAGCAGGGGCAGCCCGAACGAGCCGTCGAAGAGGATGCCGCCGGCGCCGGCGAAGACCTTTGCGACGTCGGTCGGAAGATGGAGCTTCGCCTGGACGTCAGGCTGGCCGAGGCGCATCAGGAGCCCAGCGGCCGGAAGTACGGCGATCGGGAGCTGGAGGCTGCGGCCGATCTTCTGCAGGCCCTGGAACAGACCGGATCCCCACTTCTTTGTGGGAGCCGCCGTTGTGGTGGCGGTTGTCATACTTCCTCCATCGGTGGTGGTCTACACCACTCAGTGGTGTAGACCTGTTGTACACGATGGGGGCGTTATAAGGAACCCGTCAATTCCGCAACCGGAGAACTACGCTTTGGTGACGTCCTCCACCTCGTCCTCCGGCTCCCTGCCCGGGGTCTTCAGATCGAACCTCGTGATGGCGAAGCGGAAGATCACGTAGTAGACGGCCGCGAAGCACAGGCCGATCGGGACGATGGCCCAAGGCCGCGTCGCCAGGTTCCAGTTGATGACGTAGTCGATGAGCCCGGCCGAGAAACTGAACCCGTCGTGCACGCCCAGCCCCCAGGTCACCGCCATCGACACGCCCGTGAGCAGCGCGTGCACCGCGTAGAGGAGGGGCGCGATGAAGAGGAAGGAGTACTCGAGCGGCTCGGTGATGCCCGTCACGAACGAGGTCAGCGCCACCGACAGCATCAGACCGCCGATCTCCTTGCGCCGGTGCGGCTTGGCGCAGTGCGTGATGGCCAGCGCCGCGGCCGGCAGCGCGAACATCATGATCGGGAAGAAGCCCGAGGTGAACTGGCCGGCGTCCGGGTCGCCCGCCAGGAACATGTTGATGTCGCCGTGCACGGTCTGGCCCTCGGGCGTGGTGTAGCTGCCGAACTGGAACCAGATGGGCACGTTCAGGAACTGGTGCAGCCCGATGACCAGCAGCGCCCGGTTCGCGACCCCGAACACCCCGGCACCCCATGCGCCCGCATCCCGCAGCCAGTGGCTGAAACTCTCCAGTCCGTTCCCGACCGGCGGCCACACCCACAGGCACAGCACCGCGAAGACGATCGCGACGAACGACATGATGATCGGGACGAGCCGGCGGCCGTTGAAGAAGCCGAGCCAGTCGACCAGCCGGGTGCGGTGGAACCGCGCCCAGAAGTAGGCCGTCAGCAGCCCCAGCGCGATCCCGCCGAAGACCCCGGGGTTCTGGAACGTGAACGTCGACACCGACCCGTCGCGCACCTGGCAGCCGATCCCCGGCAGGGTCTTCGACCCGCCCGGACAGTCCTGCGGGAACTGGTGCAGCACCCCGTAGTAGACGAGGAACCCCGCCACCGCCGCCAGCGCCGTCGAACCGTCCGCCTTCTTCGCCATCCCGATCGCGACCCCGACGCAGAACAGCAGCGGCAGCCCGATCGAACCGTCGAGCAGGGCACCGCCCGCGCCCTTCATCACCTGGGAGACATCCGTCCAGCCGAGCCCCTGGTCGCCGAAGACGTCGGGCTGGCCCAGCCGGTTGAGGATCCCCGCCGCCGGCAGCACCGCGATCGGCAGCTGCAGGCTCCGGCCCATCTTCTGCAGCCCCTGGAACAGGGTGTGCCACCGCTCCCGCCCGGGACTGACCGTGCTGTCGGCGCTCTCGGCACTCATGGGCGCGTCCTCCGGGCCGCTCGGCTCCACCACGGGGTCGGCCGCGGGGGTTTGTCGACCGCCCGCCAGCTGGTGTAGACCAGTCGGCAGACGGTTCCGCCGCGGTGCTCGCCATCATTCGGCACACGCGGCACGACCGCTCGCAAAGTTGGGCCAACTGTGGGTTACTGCGACAAAGCGGTTCGGATCAGGGAGAAGGAACATGGCCAGCAAGGCTGAGAAGATCGTCGCCGGCCTCGGCGGAATCGACAACATCGACGAGATCGAGGGCTGCATCACCCGGCTGCGCACCGAGGTGCACGACGCCTCGCTGGTCGACGACGCCGCCCTGAAGGCCGCCGGCGCCCACGGCGTCGTCAAGATGGGCACCGCCATCCAGGTCGTCATCGGCACCGACGCCGACCCGATCGCCGCGGAGATCGAAGACATGATGTGAGCCCTCGGGCACACCCGCGAAAGGGGCTCCTCCCGCCTCGGGAGGAGCCCCTTCCGTCGCTCCCGATAGGCTCATGGCCATGTCTCGAATCGACGGCCGCACCCCTGAACAACTCCGCCCGGTCACCATCGAACGCGGCTGGAGCAAGCACGCCGAGGGCTCCGTCCTCGTCTCCTTCGGCGACACCAAGGTCTTCTGCACCGCCTCCGTCACCGAAGGCGTCCCCCGCTGGCGCAAGGGCAGCGGCGAGGGCTGGGTCACCGCCGAGTACTCCATGCTTCCCCGCGCCACCAACACCCGCGGCGACCGCGAGTCCGTCAAGGGCAGGATCGGCGGCCGCACCCACGAGATCTCCCGCCTGATCGGCCGCTCGCTGCGCGCCGTCATCGACTACAAGGCCCTCGGCGAGAACACCATCGTCCTCGACTGCGACGTCCTCCAGGCCGACGGCGGCACCCGCACCGCCGCCATCACCGGCGCGTACGTCGCGCTCGCCGACGCCGTCACCTGGGCGAAGGAACGCAAGCTCATCCGGGCCGGCCGCCAGCCCCTGACCGGCACCGTCTCCGCCGTCTCCGTCGGCATCGTGGGCGGCGTCCCGCTGCTCGACCTCTGCTACGAGGAGGACGTCAAGGCGGACACCGACATGAACGTCGTCTGCACCGGCGACGGCCGCTTCGTCGAGGTCCAGGGCACCGCCGAGGCCGAGCCCTTCGCCCGCGCCGAACTCAACGCCCTGCTCGACCTCGCGGTGAACGGCTGCACCGACCTCGCCGCCATCCAGCGCGCGGCCCTGGAGACCGCCACCGCGGAAAAGTAAAGGGAACCAAAAAAGCCGAGGCAACCCGGGCGGCCGGCCCCGCGTCCGTATGGGTACGGGCGCACGGCGTGTACAACCGTGCGCCCGGCCAGTCCGACAACGGGGAGGAACACCATCATGGCCGCCAGCCGACGCCGAGGCCGTCGTCACACCGCCATCGCCGCCGTGGCCGCGACCACCGCACTCACCGCGGTCCTGCTCGGCGGCTGCGACGCCGTGAACAAGGCACTGGACTGCGTCCAGACCGCCGACACCATCGCCGACAGCGTCACCCGCCTCCAGCAGGCCGTGGAGAACGCGTCGAACGACCCGACGCAGATCGACGACGCCATCACGTCCATCGGGAACGACCTCGACAGGATCGACAACAGGACGGACAACGCCGACCTGGACAAGGCGACCCAGGACATGCGCGAGGCGCTGACCAACGTGCGGACCGCCGTCCGGAACGGCGACGACACCCCCGACATCAGCGGGGTCACGGACGCGGCCGGGGAACTGACGAAGGTCTGCAAGCCGTAGCTCCGGTGCCGGCCCCCGCACCGGCGGGACCCGGGGCGGGGGCCCGGCGCGGGGCCCCGGCACGGCCGGGATACTGGTCCCCATGACCCGCCTGATCCTCGCCACCCGCAACGCCGGGAAGATCACCGAACTGCACGCGATCCTCGCCGGGGCCGGGCTGCCCCATGAACTGGTCGGCGCGGACGCCTATCCCGATGTCCCCGACGTCAAGGAAACGGGCGTCACCTTCGCCGAGAACGCGCTCCTCAAGGCCCACGCCCTCGCACAGGCCACCGGCCTCCCGGCGGTCGCCGACGACTCGGGCCTCTGCGTGGACGTCCTGGGCGGCGCCCCCGGCATCTTCTCCGCCCGCTGGGCCGGCCGCCACGGCGACGACCGGGCCAACCTGGACCTGCTCCTCGCCCAGCTCTCCGACATCGCCGACGGACACCGCGCCGCCCACTTCGCCTGCGCGGCGGCCCTGGCGCTGCCCGACGGCACCGAGCGCGTGGTGGAGGGCCAACTGCGGGGCGTCCTGCGGCACACCCCGTCCGGCACGAACGGCTTCGGCTACGACCCGATCCTCCAGCCGGAGGGGGAGAGCCGGACCTGCGCCGAGCTGACCCCGGCCGAGAAGAACGCGATCAGCCACCGGGGCAAGGCGTTCCGGGCGCTGGTGCCGGTGGTGCGCGAGCTGCTGGGCGCCTAGAGGGCCGGGCGCCCGGAGAGTGGTGCGGCCGGAGGGACTCGAACCCTCACGGGAGTTACCCCACTGGGACCTAAACCCAGCGTGACTGCCAATTCCACCACGGCCGCGCGGTGCTGCCCGGCCATGCTAGCGGCCGGGCAGTCGGGTCAGATGCCCAGATCCTTGATGATCTTGGCCACGTGGCCGGTGGCGCGGACGTTGTAGAGGGCGCGCTCCACCTTGCCGTCCTCGTCCACGACGACCGTGGAGCGGATCACGCCCAGGTAGGTCTTGCCGTAGTTCATCTTCTCGCCGAACGCGCCGTACGCGTCCAGGACCTTCTTGTCGGGGTCCGCGAGCAGGGTGACCCTGAGGTGCTCCTTCTCGCGGAACTTGCCCAGTTTCTCGGGGGCGTCGGGGGAGATGCCGATGACGTCGTAGCCCGCACCCGCCAGCAGGTCGAGGTTGTCCGTGAAGTCGCACGCCTGCTTCGTGCAGCCCGGCGTGAGGGCGGCCGGGTAGAAGTAGACGATGACCTTCCGGCCCTTGTGGGCGGAGAGGGACACCTCGTTGCCGTCGGCGTCGGAGAGGGTGAAGTCGGGGGCCACGTCCCCGGGCTGGAGTCGCTCGCTCATCGGTCTAGCGTAACGGGGGGTCCTGGCATGGCGGCGGTGGCAAGAACTGACAGACTGT
Source organism: Streptomyces sp. NPDC048288 (assembly GCF_043201555.1). Lineage (NCBI taxonomy): Bacteria > Bacillati > Actinomycetota > Actinomycetes > Kitasatosporales > Streptomycetaceae > Streptomyces > Streptomyces sp. NPDC048288. The sequence goes on along the minus strand of NZ_JBICZD010000011.1, from coordinate 277,095 downwards.
CCAGAACAGGCAGTACGGCAGACTTCGGAGGGCCTACGGTGGCGGAGACGTCGGACACCAGAACCCCGGCGCAGATCGAGGCGGACATCAAGCGCCGCCGCGACGTGCTGGCCGAGACGCTGGACGAGATCGGGGTGCGGGTGCACCCGAAGACCATCGTCGGCGATGCGAAGGCCAAGGTCGCGGCCAACGTCGATCACACGCTCGGGAGAGCCTATGTCCAGGTCAACCGGGTCGTGAGTGACGTGAGGGCGCAGTTCGTGGACGAGGAGGGCGCGCCGCGGCTGGAGCGTGTGGTGCCGGTCGCCCTCGTCGCCGTGGGCGTGGTCGGGCTGCTGGTCTTCAGCGGCACCCGGCGGCGTAAGAGCTGACCAGAGGCAGGGTAGGTTCACAGGCGTGAGCGCCAACAGAAACGACACCCAACACGACAAGCTGCCCATCCGCATGTTGCACGACCGGGTCCTGGTCAAGCAGGACACCGGTGAGGGCGAGCGGCGTTCCGGCGGCGGGATCCTGATCCCGGCCACGGCGGCGGTCGGCCGGCGGCTGGCCTGGGCCGAGGTGGTCGCGGTCGGGCAGAACGTGCGGACGGTGGAGCCCGGCGACCGGGTGCTGTACGACCCGGAGGACCGTGCCGAGGTCGAGGTGCGGGGGGTGGCGTATGTGCTGATGCGGGAGCGCGATCTGCACGCGGTGGCCGCCGACCGGTTCGAGGGCTCGGAGGACTCGACCGGCCTGTATCTCTGATTCAGAGGCTGAGAAGGGCCTGGTGACTGCGGTCACCAGGCCTTTTTGTGTTTTCTTTGCTACCTTCGAAGGAGCCAGCCCGACGAGACGCGCCGTACCGGGACCGTGAAGGCAAAGACGACGCACCCCCGTTCCGTGAGTCTCTCGGAGGTGCTCGTCATGGTTGCCTGGGTTCTGCTGGTCGTCGCCGGTCTGCTGGAGGTCGGCTGGTCGGTGGGGATGAAGTACACCGACGGTTTCACCCGGCTCGTCCCCAGCCTGCTCACCGGCGGCGGGATCGTCGCCAGCATGCTGCTGCTGTCCTACGCCGCGAAGACCCTCCCCATCGGTACCGCCTACGGCGTGTGGGTGGGGATCGGGGCGGCCGGGGCGGCGGTGTACGGAATGGCGGTGCTCGGGGAGCCGGCCACCGCCGCCCGGATCTTCTTCGTCTGCCTGCTGCTGGTCGCCGTGGTGGGCCTCAAGGCGACCAGCGGCCACTGACCGGAGCCACCGGCGCTACTGGAATCCGAATCCTCCGTTGTCCCCTGCTGTCGTCCCGGTCGTGGTCCCGGCGTCGGAGGTCCCGCTCGTCGTACCCGTACTGGTGCCGTCGGTGGTGGTGCCGGTGGACGTGCCCGAATCGGTGCCCGAACTGGTCGTCCCGCTCGTGGTGCCCGAACTCGTCGTACCGGAGTCGGTGCCGGAGGTCGTCGTACCGGACGTGGTGGAACCGTCGGTGGTGGAGCCGTCCGTCGTGGAGCCGTCGGTGGTGCCCCCGTTGTCCTGGCCGCCGTCGGTGGTGCCGCCGTTGTCCTGGTTCCCGCCGGTGGTGCCGCCGTTGTCCTGGCCGCCGGTGCCCGGGGTGACCGGGGCCTGGGTGGCCGGGGCCTCGGTCTCGGCACCCGCCTGGAGGTCCAGGTCGAAGGTCGAGGCCGAGGTGCCCTCCAGGGCGTCCTTGGTGTACTGCGACCAGATCTCGGTCGGGGCCCCGCCGCCGTTGATACGGGCGAGACCGAGCGCGCCGTACAGCGGCATGTGCTTCGCCGTGACCGGGTCCTGGCCCATCACGGAGACCACGGTGGCCAGGTCGGGGGTGTAGCCCGCGAACCAGGCGGCGGTGTCCTCCTCGGCGGTGCCGGTCTTGCCGGCCGCCGGCCGGCCCGCGGCCTGCGCGGCGGTGGCGGTGCCGTTCTCCACCACGCTCTGCAGGATCGAGGTGGTGGTGTCCGCGGCCTGCCGGCTCACCGCCTGCTTGACAGTGGACTCCGGGAGCTTGATCTCCTGCGTGCCGTCCTTGGTGACCTTGTCGACCAGCGTGTACGTGCCGTGCTTGCCGTGGTTGGCGAGCGTGGCGTACGCCTCCGCCATGTCCAGGACGCTGGCGGTCGCGGTACCGAGGGCGATCGACGGGTACGGCTGCAGGTCCGGGGTGTCGGAGGGCAGGCCCAGGTCGACCGCGGTCTGCTTGACCTTGGACGGGCCGACGTCGACCGCCATCTGCGCGTACACCGAGTTCACCGACAGGTCGGTGGCCTTGCGGACGGTGATCTGGCCGTACGACTTCTCGTCCTCGTTCTCCGGCGCGTAGCCGCCGCCGGACCAGCCCTGCACGGCCCGCTTGTTGGTGCCGTCGTAGTAGGTGTTCGGGGTGATGGTCCGGCCGGACTGGGTGGTGGAGTCGTTGTCGACGGCGGAGGCGAAGACGAACGGCTTGAAAGTGGAGCCGACCTGGAAGTCACCGCGGGTCGCGCCGTTGGTGTACTGCTTCACGTAGTCGATGCCGCCGTACATGGCGACGACCTTGCCGGTCTTCGGGTCGACCGAGGCGCCACCGGCGCGCACGTAGTTGTCGGCCTTGTTGTTCTTCTTGTCCAGCTTGGACATCAGCTTGTCGTCGACCGCCTTCACGAAGGCGTCCTGCTTGCTCTTCTCGATGGTGGTGGTGATGCGGTAGCCGCCGGCCTCCAGCGAGTCGGCGTCGACGATCTTGTTCTTGATCAGGTAGCTCTTGACGGCCTCGACGAGGTAGCCGCGCTGCCCCGACATCCCGGTGGAGACGGTCTGCTCCTTGGGCATCGGGAACGTCATGCCCTGCCGCTTGGAGACGTCGAGCCAGCCCTTCTTGACCATGCCGTCCAGGACGTAGTTCCAGCGGGCGACGGCCGCCGCCTTGTTCTCCGGGTGCGCGACGACGTCGTACTCGCTCGGCGCGTTGACCAGCGCGGCGAGGTAGGCGGCGCGGGCCGGGTCCAGGTCGGCGGCGTCCTTGCCGTAGTAGGCCTGGGCGGCGGCCTGGATGCCGTAGGCGTTGCGGCCGAAGTAGCTGGTGTTGAGGTAGCCCTCCAGGATCTGGTCCTTGGACTCCGTGCGGTCCAGCTTGATCGCGATGAAGAACTCCTTCACCTTGCGGGTGACGGTCTGCTCCTGCGCCAGGTAGTAGTTCTTCACGTACTGCTGGGTGATCGTCGAGCCGGACTGGGTGCCCTTGCCGGTCGCGGTGTTCCAGCCGGCCCGCAGCATCGCCTTGGGGTCGACGGCGGACTCGGTGTAGAACTCGCGGTCCTCGGCGGCCAGCACGGCGTGCTGGGCGTCCTTGGAGACCTGGGCGAGGGTCACGTTCTCCCGGTTGACCTCGCCGTCGCGGGCGAGCTGGGAGCCGTCGGCGTACAGGTACACGTTGGACTGCTTGGTGGCGAACGCGTTGGCCGCCGGGATCTTGACCATCGAGTAGCCGAGGAAGAACAGGCCGATCAGCAGCAGTGTCCCGATGAAGAAGGTGCCGAGCACCATCCGCCAGGTCGGGATGATCCGCCGCCATCCGGTCCGCTTGGGCCGCTTCATCTTCTTCTCGCCCCCCTTGGTCTCCACGCCGGCCGCGGGCGGCTCCACCGGGGAGGGCTCCGCCGCGGACGCCGTGACCGCGGCGGCGGGCGCCGGTGTCTTCGGCGCCCTGACAGCCGCGAGTTGCCGTGTCTGCGTGTCCTGCCTGTCCTGCGCGTCCCGTCTGTCCTCCGGGTCCCGCCCCTCGTCCGCCGACCGGGCCTTCGGCACCGTGATCGCCGTGAGCTGCCGGGTCTGGGCGTCCTCGGCCGCCGCCCGGGGCGGTGCGATCGTCTTCCCACCCGCCGCGGAGGGCTTCGGCTCCTGCGGTTCCTTCGCCTCCTCCGGCTCCTTCGCCTCGGCCACCGGCTGCGGTGGGGTCTGCTTCTCCTCGGCCACGGCCGCGGCCGGCGGCTCCGTCGGGCCTCCGCCGCCCTGGTTCGGCTGTTGCGGCTGCGGCTCGTCGCTCATGTCGTGCACGGACTCCTGTTTCGCGTCGTACGTTCGTTCCCGTACGACCTCGTACGCTTCTGCGCCCCCTGTTGAAGACTCTCGCACCACGCGTTCCGTTCCCGGATTCCGGCACGCTTCGGTCACGGAAATTGCGTGGCCTGCGATGTCGCCGGCGCAGTAGGCTCCTGCGCTTCGGTGTCGGGCGGTCCGGGAGGTCGGTTGGCGTGGGCGGGGGACGGTTGTACACGGCCGTCGCAGCGGGGGGTTTCCGACGGTACGCGACGTACCGGGCGGCCACCGCGGCCGGAGTGTTCACCAACACGGCCTTCGGGATCATCCTCGTCTACACGTACTTGGCGCTGTGGGACGAGAAACCGCACCTCGGAGGCTATGACCAGGCACAGGCGGTCACCTATGTGTGGCTCGGACAGTGCCTCTACGCGACGCTCGCGATCCAGGGCGGGGGCGCGGAAAAAGACCTGATGGAGCGTATCCGCACGGGCGAGATCGCGATCGACCTGTACCGTCCGGCCGATCTTCAACTGTGGTGGCTGTCGATCGACTTGGGCCGGTCGCTGTTCCAGATGCTGGGACGGGGCGTGATCCCGTTCGTGTTCGGCGCGGTGTTCTTCCCGATGGCCCTGCCGACGGACCCCGCCGCCTGGGCCGCCTTCCTGGTCGCGCTGCTCCTGGCGACGCTGGTCAGCTTCGGCATCCGCTACCTGGTCGCGCTGAGTGTGTTCTGGCTCATGGACGGCATGGGCGTCAGCCAGGTCCTGGCGATCACGGGGATCTTCTTCTCCGGCATGACCCTGCCACTGAACGTCTTCCCGGGCGGCCTCGGCGAGGTCGTACGGGTCCTGCCGTGGGCGGCGCTGATCCAGCTGCCCGCGGACGTGCTGATGGGCGAGACCGCCCCGCTGGGGGCCTACGCCTTCCAGGGCGCGTGGGCGGTGGCGCTGCTGGCGGCCGGCCGGCTGCTGCAGACGGCGGCGACCCGGCGGGTGGTGGTGCAGGGTGGGTGAGCGTGCCCGGGACGGGCTGCGGGCGTACCGGCTGATCGCCGCGATGTGGATCCGCTCCACGATGACCTACCGCGCCTCCTTCGCCCTCACGATGGCCGGGAACCTGCTGCTGACCGGCCTGGACTTCGCGACGATCCTGCTGATGTTCACGCGGGTCGACTCGCTCGGCGGCTGGTCGCTGCCCGAGGTCGCCCTCCTGTACGGCCTGTCCGCGACCTCGTTCGGCGTCGCCGACCTGGTGCTCGGCTCGATGGACGTACTGGGCGGCCGGATCCGCGACGGCTCCTTCGACACCCTGCTGGTCCGACCGGCCCCGGTGCTCGCGCAGATCGGCGCCGACCGCTTCGCGCTGCGCCGCCTGGGCCGGATCAGCCAGGGCTCGGTGGTCCTGGCCTGGGCGCTGCTCTCCGTCGACGTCGACTGGACCCCGGCGAAGGCACTGCTGATCCCGCTCGCCCTGGCCGCCGGCGCGGCGATCTTCTGCGCGCTGTTCGTGGCGGGCGCGGCCTTCCAGTTCCTGGCCCAGGACGCGGCCGAGGTGCAGAACGCGTTCACCTACGGCGGTACGACGCTGCTCCAGTACCCGCCGACGGTGTTCGGCAGGGACTTCGTGCGCGGGGTGACGTTCATGCTGCCGCTGGCCTTCGTCAACTGGGTGCCGGCCGCCTACGTCCTGGGGCGGCCGTACCCGCTGCGGCTCCCGGAGTGGACGGCGTTCGCGCCGCCGCTGGTGGCGCTGGTGTGCTGCGCGCTGGCCGGGATGGCCTGGCGGGCGGGTCTCAGGTCGTATCGGAGTACCGGGAGTTGAGCGTGTCGAGTGTGTTCATCGAGGTCGACCAGGTCGAGAAGGTCTTCGAGGTCCGCAAGAAGACCGGATTCCTGAAACGCGAGCGCCGCCAGGTCCGGGCGGTCGACGTGCTCTCCTTCACGGTGGCGCGCGGCGAGATGGTCGGCTACATCGGCCCGAACGGCGCCGGGAAGTCCACCACCATCAAGATGCTGACCGGGATCCTGACGCCGAGCGGTGGCCGTCTGCGGGTGGCCGGCATCGACCCGTCCCGCGAACGCACCAGGCTGGCTCACCGCATAGGGGTCGTCTTCGGCCAGCGCACCACCCTCTGGTGGGACCTCCCGCTGATCGACTCCTACCGTCTGATGCACCGCATGTACCGCATCCCCGAAGCCCGTTACCGCGAGAACCTCGACCGCCTGGTCGAACTGCTCGACCTGGAGGCGTTGTTGGACGTCCCGGTACGACAGCTCTCCCTCGGCCAGCGGATGCGCGGCGACATCGTGGCGGCGCTCCTGCACGACCCGGACGTGCTCTACCTGGACGAGCCGACGATCGGCCTGGACGTCATCTCCAAGGCGAAGGTCCGCGACTTCCTCCGGGAGCTGAACACCGAACGCGGCACCACGGTCCTGCTCACCACCCACGACCTCCAGGACATCGAGCAGCTGTGCTCCCGGGTCATGGTCATCGACCACGGCCGGCTGATGTACGACGGCCCGCTCGCCGGCCTGCACGAGGCGGGCGAGAGCGAACGCACCCTGGTGGTCGACCTGGAACGGGAGCTCCCGCCCATCGACGCGGGCCCGTCGGCGCGGGTGGTGAGGGTGGAGGGCCCCCGGCAGTGGCTGGCCTTCCCGGCCACGGACTCGGCGGCGCCGCTGGTGGCCCGGATCGCGGCGGAGTACCCACTGGCCGACCTGTCGGTCCGCGAGCCGGACATCGAGACGGTGATCGCGAAGATGTACGCGGACCGCACCACCGCGTAGCCCCCGTCATGGTCCTCGCCGCCGGGAACTCGTACGCTGCTCTCTATGACCGACGATGCCCCGGAGCTGCGCGCCTCCGACGCCGATCGTGAACGAGTCGCCGAGGTCCTCAGGGACGCCCTCGCGGAGGGCCGGCTCGACATGGAGGAGTTCGAGGAGCGGCTGGAGGCGACGTACAAGGCCCGTACCTACGGCGAGCTGACGCCGATCACGCGTGATCTGCCCGCGCCGGGCGCCCCGCCGGTCGTGTCGCTGAACAAGCCCCCCGCGGTGAGCGGGAGTTGGGCGGGCCGGATCGTCGGCGGCGAGGGTTCCTCCTCCTGGGCGGTCGCGGTGATGTCCGGCTTCCAGCGCAAGGGCCGCTGGACGGTGCCGAAGCGGTTCACCAGCTTCGCGTTCTGGGGCGGCGGCGAGATCGACCTGCGCGAGGCGAACTTCGCGGACGGCGAGGTCGTGATCAACTGCATAGCGATCATGGGCGGGATGAGCGTGATCGTGCCGCCGGGCGTCGAGGTCGTGATGCGCGGCATCGGCATCATGGGCGGCTTCGACGAACGCGACCACGACGCGTCCCCCGACCCGGGCGCCCCCCGCGTGATCGTCACCGGCTTCGCCTTCTGGGGCGGCGTCGAGGTCCAGCACAAGGTCACCAAAGCCGAGAGCCGGCGCCTCAAGGAAGAACGCCGCCAGGACGAACTCGACCGCAGGTCGGCCCGCCACGAACTGCACGCGGCCCGGGACGACTGGCACCGGGAGCGCCGCGAACAGCGGGAGGAGTGGCGCCGGGAGCGCCGGGAGCGTCGCCGGCACGGCGACCGCTAGTCAGGACCGGCCGAGGAAGTCGCGGAGCACGGCGGCCGTCTCCTCGGGTGCCTCGAACGGCCAGAAGTGGCCGGAGTCGAAGAGGTGCACACCGCTTCCGGGCGGCAGCTGCGCGAGCACCTCGGGATCGGTGTAGAACTCGCGCGGCTGGACGGGGTCGTCGGCCCCTTGCAGCAGCAGGACGGGACACGTCCACCGCGGGACGAGCCGGGTGCGCCGCTCGATCCATTCCTGACGGAACGACGACGAGTGGAAGTAACGGGGGACGGCGGTGCTGATCCCCTCGTAGCCGAACTCCTGCACGGTCCGGACGAGGTCGGACGTCGGCACGCCGCGTTCCGTGAGCAGGGTGTACGCGGTGACCACGAGCCGGCGGGCGTCGGCCAGCATGGCGGGGGCGTCGGGCGAGACGAACATCGCCTCCTGCGGGTGCAGGTCGGGATGCAGGTGCCAGAGGTGCTGCTGCCCCCGGCCGTAGCGCAGGACGCGGTCGCCGAGCCGGGCGACGAGATGGTCCCCGACCGGGGTCCCCCGGTCGTGCGTGACCAGGCTGAACCGCTCCGCCCCCAGCTGGTCCAGCAGGGCCTCCAGCTGGATGGCGACCCCCTCCTGGCGGAAGTCGCCCGTGCCCTTCTCCGACTGGCCGTAGCCCTTCAGGTCGACGGCCAGGCAGCGGTGGTCGGAGCCGAGGGCCTCCAGGGCGTGGTGCCACTGCCACCAGGAGTCGGGTACGCCGTGCAGGAACACGACCACGGGAGCGTCGGCGGGGCCGCACTCGACATAGTGCCAGCGCACGCTCCCGCCGTCGCCGGGAGCGTCGGCGAACCGGTGGGTGACGGTGACGGCGCCCAGCTTCTCCTCGTCGCCGTCCGCGTCGGGCGCGCGGGGCGGGGTGTCCGGCAGCGCGGCCACCGCCGCGTCGACGCCGGACAGCCGGACGGCCGCCTCGTTCAGGCCGTCCCGGATACGTGCGGGCAGTGGCGTGTAGGGGTGCGCGGTCGTGTCATGGCGCATGGTGAAGCACTCCCTTCTGTGAGTGTTAAGTCAAAGTTGATTGAATCCTCATGTCTGAGAGGGGTCAAGAGAGCGGAGCGGATCCGGCCCCCCGCCGGGAACTCTCCCGCCGTCCCGGGAGTAGGTGAGGAAGGGACAATATGTGCGGGGTCACCGCGAGGGGTGACCGGCTGCGAACGGGTGGAGCGGATGGCGGAACGTACGGAGACGGTGGAGGGGGAGCGGCGGGCGGCCGCCACCCCGTCCTACAAGTCCATGAACGCCTTCACACCCGCCGACGAGGAGCGTCAACGCGGCGTACGCCGGATGAAGCGCACCGCGACCGGCCTGCTCCTGCTCGTCGCGCTCGTGTACGTCCTGGCGAAGTGGGCGTCGAGCGCCGGCGCCGGCTCCTGGGCGGACTACGTGGCCGCGGCCGCCGAGGCCGGCATGGTCGGCGCGCTGGCCGACTGGTTCGCGGTGACCGCCCTCTTCCGCCACCCCCTCGGCCTGCCGATCCCGCACACCGCGATCATCCCCACGAAGAAGGACCAGCTGGGCGTCTCGCTCGGCGAGTTCGTCGGCGAGAACTTCCTCTCCCAGGACGTCGTACGGCAGCGGCTGCGCGCCGTGGGCATCGGCAGCCGCCTCGGCGCCTGGCTCGCGGAGCCGAAGAACGCCGACCGGGTCACGGCCGAGCTCGCGACAGCGCTCCGCGGCGCGCTCACCGTGCTGCGCGACTCCGACGTGCAGGCCGTCGTCGGCGAGGCGATCACCCGCCGGGCCGACGCCCAGGAGATCGCCCCCGGCATCGGCAAGATGCTGGAGCGGGTCGTCGCCGACGGCGGCCACAACCGGGTCGTGGACCTGGTCGTCACCCGCGCGCACGACTGGCTGGTGCTGCACGCCGACTCCGTGATGGACGCCGTCCAGGGCGGCGCCCCCGGCTGGACCCCCCGGTTCGTCGACCGCAAGGTGGGCGAGCGGGTCTACAAGGAGCTGCTCCGCTTCTGCGCCGAGATGCGCGACATGCCGTCCCACCCGGCGCGCGGCGCCCTCGACCGCTTCCTCACGGACTTCGCCAACGACCTCCAGTCCGACACCGACACCCGCGCCCGCGTCGAACGGCTCAAGGGCGAGGTCCTGGGCCGCGGCGAGGTGCAGGACCTGATCGCGTCCGCCTGGACGGCCGTACGCTCCATGATCGTCTCGGCCGCCGAGGACGAGCGCAGCGAACTGCGGCTGCGGGTGCGCGCCTCGCTGATGTCGCTGGGCGCCCGGATGGCCACCGAGCCCAAGATCCAGGACAAGGTCGACAGCTGGGTCGAGGGCGCGGCCGTGCACGTCGTGACGACGTACCGCAAGGAGATCACCTCGCTGATCACCGACACGGTGGCCGGCTGGGACGCGGAGCACACCACCCGGAAGATCGAGGCGCACATCGGCCGCGACCTGCAGTTCATCCGGATCAATGGCACGGTGGTGGGGTCGCTGGCCGGAGTGCTGATCTTCACGGTGTCGCGGGCGCTGGGCGCATAGCGCGCCCGCCGCGGGGCACCCGGCCGGGGTTTCGGGTCCTTTCCCGGTCGAGGAGGCGCGATGGGTGCGGGAGCGGACGCGGGCGCGGGCACCGGCGTGGCGGGTGGCGGCGGCCGTACGATCACCACCCGCATCCCGGCCCGCCTGGACCGGCTCCCCTGGTCCCGCTGGCACTGGACGATCGTCATCGGCCTGGGCACCGTCTGGATCCTGGACGGCCTGGAGGTCACGGTCGTCGGCAACATCGCGGGCCGCCTCTCCGAACCGGGCAGCGGACTTCCGATCTCCTCCGGCCAGGTCACCGGCACGGCCGCCGCCCTCTATGTGGCCGGTGCCTGCGTCGGCGCCCTCTTCTGGGGGCGGCTGACCGACCGCCACGGCCGCAAGAAGCTCTTCATGATCACCCTGGCGGTCTATCTGGCCGCCACCGCCCTGACCTCCCTCTCCTTCGCCCCCTGGTGGTTCTTCACCTTCCGCTTCCTGACCGGCTTCGGCATCGGCGGCGAGTACGCGGCGATCAACTCGGCGATCGACGAGCTGATCCCGGCCTACTACCGGGGCCGCGTCGACCTCGTCATCAACGGCAGCTTCTGGGTGGGCGCGATCGGCGGCTCACTGCTCTCGATCGTGGCGCTGAACACGGACCTCCTGCCCATGGACGTCGGCTGGCGGCTGACCTTCGCGCTGGGCGTCGTCCTCGGCCTGGTCATCCTGCTGGTACGGCGGAACGTCCCGGAGAGCCCGCGCTGGCTGCTGATCCACGGCAGGGAGCGGGAGGCCGAGGAGATCGTCTCCGCCGTCGAACGCCGGGTCGCGGCCGAGAAGGCGGCCCCGCTCCCCGAACCGGCCGGCGAACTGGTGATCCACCAGCGTAAGAGCGTCACCTTCGCCGAGATCGCCCGCACGGTCTTCCACGACTACCGCCGCCGGGCCGTCCTCGGCTTCTCCCTCTTCATCGGCCAGGCGTTCCTCTACAACGCGATCACCTTCGGCTTCGGCGCGATCCTGACCAGGTTCTTCGACGTGCCGACGGGCGACACCGGCTACTACTTCGTCGTCATCGCCGTCGGCAACTTCCTCGGCCCGCTGCTCCTGGGCAAGCTGTTCGACACGGTCGGCCGCCGGGTGATGATCTCCTCGACGTACCTGCTCTCGGGCCTGCTGCTGTTCGGCACGGCCTGGCTGTTCGGCCGGGGTGTGCTGACGGCGGGAACGCTGACGGCGTGCTGGTGCGCGGTCCTCTTCTTCGCGTCGGCGGGAGCGTCCAGCGCCTATCTGACGGTCTCCGAGATCTTCCCGATGGAGACCAGGGCGATGTCGATCGCCTTCTTCTACGCCCTCGGCACGGCGGCCGGCGGCATCAGCGGCCCGCTGCTCTTCGCCGACCTGACCGGGACGGGCAAGGTGAGCGACACCGTGCTGGCGTTCCAGATCGGCGCGGGACTGATGTGCGCGGCGGGCCTGGTGGCGGCCGCGCTGGCGGTGAACGCGGAGCGCCGGCCGCTGGAGGAGATCGCCCGCCCGCTGACGGCCGCCGCACCGGAGTCCACCCAGGTCTAGGGACCAGCGGCGGCCCAGCCGGCTCAACGGCCCAGCGACACCGACACCGACACCGCCGCCGCGGTCGCCACGAGGGCGACGCCCCCGCCCGCCGCCAGCGCCCAGCCCACACAGCGCACCCGCAGCCCGCGGTACCGCCGCTCGTACTCGCCCCGCAGGGACACGCACCGGGCGGCGACCCGTTCGAGGTCCTGCCGGGCGCGCCGCAGGCTGTCCTCGACGTAGTGGCGTTCGATCTCGTCGCGCTGGGACGTGGTCAGCCAGTCCATGGTGCCGGTGAACTCCCGCGCCCGCTGCTCGGCCTCCGCGATCCTGGCCCGCCACAGCAGGTACCCCTCGGCCTCGTTGCCGAGGTCCCCGCCGGCTCCCCGCCGTGGCCTGTCGCCCACTCGGTGTCCCGCGTCGGTCATGAGTGGACGCCGTGGGCCTCGGCCTCGGCGATCGCGATGTCGGGGTGGTGCAGGTCGAACGCCGGGGACTCGCTGCGGATCCGCGGCAGGGTGACGAAGTTGTGGCGCGGCGGCGGGCAGGAGGTCGCCCACTCCAGCGAACGGCCGTAGCCCCACGGGTCGTCGACGACGACCTGCTTGCCGTACCGGGCCGTCTTCCACACGTTGTAGAGGAACGGCAGGATCGACAGGCCGAGCAGGAACGAACCGATCGACGAGATGGTGTTGAGGGTGGTGAAGCCGTCGCTCGCGAGGTAGTCGGCGTAGCGGCGGGGCATGCCCTCGGCGCCCAGCCAGTGCTGGACCAGGAAGGTGCCGTGGAAGCCGATGAACAGCGTCCAGAAGGTGATCTTCCCGAGCCGCTCGTCGAGCATCTTGCCCGTCATCTTCGGCCACCAGAAGTGGAAGCCGGAGAACATGGCGAAGACGACCGTACCGAACACCACATAGTGGAAGTGGGCGACGACGAAGTACGAGTCGGAGACGTGGAAGTCCATCGGCGGCGAGGCCAGGATGACGCCGGTCAGACCGCCGAAGAGGAACGTCACGAGGAAGCCCGTCGCCCACAGCATCGGTGTCTCGAACGACACCGAGCCCTTCCACATGGTGCCGATCCAGTTGAAGAACTTCACGCCCGTCGGGACCGCGATCAGGAACGTCATGAAGGAGAAGAAGGGGAGCAGCACCCCGCCGGTGACGTACATGTGGTGCGCCCACACGGTGACGGACAGCCCGGCGATCGAGATGGTCGCCGCCACCAGACCCATGTAGCCGAAGATCGGCTTGCGGGAGAAGACCGGGATCACCTCGGTCACGATGCCGAAGAACGGCAGCGCGATGATGTACACCTCCGGGTGGCCGAAGAACCAGAACAGGTGCTGCCAGAGCAGCGCCCCGCCGTTCGCCGAGTCGAAGACATGGGCACCGAACTTCCGGTCCGCCTCCAGCGCGAACAGCGCGGCGGCGAGGACCGGGAAGGCGAACAGGACCAGTACGGCCGTCAGCAGTACGTTCCACACGAAGATCGGCATCCGGAACATGGTCATTCCGGGGGCGCGCATGCAGATGATCGTGGTGATGAAGTTGACCGCGCCGAGGATGGTGCCGAAGCCGGAGAAGGCCAGCCCCATGATCCACATGTCGGCGCCCAGCTCCGGCGAGCGCACGATGTCCGACAGCGGCGAGTAGGCGAACCAGCCGAAGTCCGCCGCGCCCTGCGGGGTGAGGAAACCGCCGACGGCGATGGACGAGCCGAACAGGTACAGCCAGTAGGCGAACATGTTCAGCCGGGGGAACGCGACGTCCGGCGCGCCGATCTGCAGGGGCATGATCCAGTTCGTGAAGCCCGCGAACAGCGGCGTCGCGAACATCAGCAGCATCACCGTGCCGTGCATCGTGAACGCCTGGTTGAACTGCTCGTTCGAGACGATCTGCAGCCCCGGGCGGGCCAGTTCGGCGCGCATCAGCAGCGCCATCACGCCACCGATCAGGAAGAACGCGAACGACGTCGTCAGATACAGCGTGCCGATCGTCTTGTGGTCGGTGGTCGTCAGCCACTTCACCACGACATTGCCGGGCTGCCGGCCGCGCAGCGGGACCTCGCTGTCGTAGTGCGGGACGTCCGCGTGCTCGGGGTCGTTGAGAACGGTCACCTGTGTGTGTCTCCAGACGCTCGCGGTTCACCCGCACCAGGGCGTGACTCTCCGGCCATCCTGGCCGCTCACGACGGGGGAGCGACGCCCCGAGCCGCCCGCATACGGCCGATCGGGCGGCCAGGACCCACGGGTGGCCTAGCCCGCCCGGCGCCCCCGCCTGCGCAGCAACAGCAGCCCGCCCGCCAGCGCGGTGATCCCGGTGGCCGCCGTCCACCCGACGACGTCCCCGGACCCGGTGGCGGCGAGGTCACCACGCCCGCCCTGGGCAGAGGGCGCGGGGGAGGCGGACACCGGTGCCGAGGCGGAAGCGGAGGCGGACGCGGCTGTCGACGCCGACGCCGACGCCGCCGGACCCGGCGACGCGGACGTACCCGCCGTACTCGCCCGGTCCCGGGTGAACGTCAGTGTCCCGAAGCCCAGTTGGTCGAATCCGCCGCTGTTCGGGCCGTAGTCCCCGCCGCCGCCCTCCGGTGCCGCCTTCGCCGCGATCCGGGTGAGGTACGGCGCCGACAGCCCCCGGCGCCGGGTGTAGTGGTTGGCGATCATCGCCCAGATGGGCCGCGTCATGGCCGGGTCCACCCCCGCGGCGGCCGTCACCGTCTCACTCCCGGACCACCCTCCGATCGCGCCCTTGCGCCGGGTGTTCGCGGTGAACGGCACCTGGCCGCCCAGGCTCCACTTGGCGACGTACTGCGCGCCCTTGAGGAACCGGCTGTCGTCGTAGCCGTACAGGTCGACGCCCTGGTTCCAGGCCATCTCGCAGAACGTGCCCATCAGGCCGACCCCGAGCAGCGCGTGCCCCTGGTCGCGGCCCGCCTCCAGCCACTCGGCCAGCCCGGCGTCCGCCCCGTCGTCGTACACGACCGGAATCGCGTTCCTGATCGAGCCGAGTCCGGCGCCGTTCTTGAAGTAGTCGACCGCGCGGGCGACTTGGGCGCGGTCGTCGCAGAGGATCCCGGTGGCGAGGACGCAGGCCATGTTGGCGAGGTCCCAGTTGGTCCAGTAGTTGGAGACGACGGCGTTGTTGTGCCGGACGAGGAAGTCGTCGCTCATCGCACCGAACTTCTCGCTCAGCATCTCCTGGAAGCGGGCGAGCTCGAAGTCGCCGTGGTCGCGGACGAGTTCGGCGGCGTTGGCGAACTGGTAGCCGTACAGCCCGGCGGCCAGGAACCGGTCGGCGGAGCCGTTCACGGCCGTGAGCGTGGAGGACCAGGCGTTGAGGATCGCGACGGCCGTGTCGGCGTACGCGCTCTCGCCGGTGACGTGGAAGCGCAGGGCGTTCTGGTAGGCGGCGTGGATGTCGTTGTAGAGGATCGTGTAGTTCTCCGGGCTGCCCGAGCCCCGGTAGACGACGGCCTGCGGCCGCGGCTGCCAGCCGCTCTGCGCGTGCCGGTTGGCGGTCAGCCTGGCGAACCCGGCCGTGTAGGGGGCGGCGCCCGCCTTCACCTTGGCGGCCATGCGGTCGAGATCGGTACGGGTGTGCAGCAGGCCGGGATGGGCGAAGGCCCCGTCGGCCGCAGCGGCGGGACGGCCCGCCGCGACGAGCCCCGCGGTGGCCGCCACCGCGGCTCCCGAGGCCTTCAGCATGCTCCGGCGGCTGATCTGTCGAGTCACGTGCATGCCCAGGGAGACGGCCGGGCACGGCCCCGATAACAGAAACCGCGGGCGGGGCAGGAGGTGGGGCGGGGGCCGGTTCAGGCGCCGGTCGTCGACCCCGGCCGGACGATCATCAGGATCGTCACGGTGGCCCAGAGCAGGTTGAACACCCCGGTGAACATCGCGAGTCGGACGGTGGCCTGCCGGGTACGGCCGTCCGTGCCGCCCTCCACCAGGGCGCTCTGCCGGGGCAGCACCAGTACGGCGAGGACGGCGGCCGCGAGGGCGGTGAGCGCGATCGACACGATCAGCCAGGCGCTGCCCAGCACGTGCATGTTGCTCGCCGTGGCGAACCCGAACACCGGGACGGCGACGCCGACCACGGCGTACACCTGGCATATCCGGTGCAGCAGCCGAAGGGTCTCGGCGGCCCGGACGTCGTCCGGTGCCTCGATGACACGGCGGGCGGCCGGCGGGAACATGCTGGCGGCCACGGTGACGGGGCCGACGGCGACGATCGCCGCGAGGACATGGACGGCGAGAAGGAACTTGGTCACGGCCTCGACCGTAGGCGGCGGGAAGATCTCCCAGAAGCGGCGATACTGCCACGGTCCGACGGATTCTCGCCAGCCGCCCCCGTGACCGGCCAGGAACACCCCCCTACGATTGGCGCCAACCCGTCGACCGACTACGTTCCTGCCATGCACACCGTCGCCGTACTCGTCCTGGACCAGGTCATCCCCTCCGACTTCACCGTGCCGATCGACACCTTCGGCTGGGCCCGGCTGCCCGACGGCCGGGACGCCTACCGGGTGCGGGTGTGCGGGCCGGCGGAGGAGGTGACCGCGGCGGGCGGCGCGTTCACGATCAAGGCGCCGTACGGGCTGGAGGCGCTGGCCGAGGCGGACACGATCATCGTGCCGGGCGTCGCGGATACCGCGTTCGTCCTCCCGGCCGAGGTCGCCGACGCCCTGCGCGCGGCGGCGGCGAACGGCACCCGGATCGCGTCGGTCTGCGTCGGCGCGTTCGTCCTCGCGGCCACCGGCCTCCTCGACGGGCTGCGCGCCACCACCCACTGGGTCGCGGCCGACACCCTCGCCGCGCTGCACCCGGACATCGACGTCGACCCGAACGTCCTCTACGTCGACAACGGCCAGTTCCTGACCTCGGCGGGCGCGGCGGCGGCCATGGACATGTGCCTGCACATGGTCCGCACGGACTACGGCTCGGCGGTCGCCGCGCACACCGCCCGGATGTCGGTCATGCCACTGGAACGGGAGGGCGGCCAGGCCCAGTTCATCGTCCACGACCAGCCGCCGGCCCCCGCCGGCGCCACCCTGGAGCCGCTCCTGGCCTGGCTGGAGGACAACTGCGACCGCGACCTCACCCTGGACGAGGTCGCGGCACGGGCCGGCATGAGCACCCGCACCCTCAACCGCCGCTTCCGCGACCAGACCGGCTCGACGCCCCTGCAGTGGCTGCACCGCGCCCGCGTCCGCCGGGCCCAGCACCTCCTGGAAACCACCGGCCACCCCGTCGAACGCATCGCCACCCAATCCGGCTTCGGCTCCCCGACCGCCTTCCGCGAACGCTTCCGCCGAGTGGTCGGGACCAGCCCGCAGGCGTATCGGAGGGCATTCCGTGGCGCGGACGCGTGATGCGTGACCCTGGCGCGTGACGCGTTACAGGGGCTGGCGCGTTACAGGGTCAGGCGTGGCGGTCCGCGACGGCCCAGGAGGCCAGGGCCACCGCGCCGGCCACGCCGAGGACGGAGGGCCAGGCGCCGACCTTCTTGGCCAGTGGGTGGGAGCCGGCGAAGGCGGCGAGGTATGCGGCGGACAGGGCCCCGGCGGCCTTGCCGCCCGCCTGCTGCCGCCACTGCTGCGCGGCGGCGGCACCGGCGACGGCCAGCACGGCTCCGCCCAGCGGCCGCTTCTTCGTCCACCGGGCCACCCCGTACCCGCCGACGAGCCCGCTCGCGGCGATCACCGAACTGGGAACCCTCGCCATGTCTGCCTCCTGCTGGTCTGCCGTGATCCCCCGAGGCTAACTCCCGCCCCGCCCGGGAGGTTCCGCAGGGCGGCGCTACGGCCGCCACTTCGGGCTGAGGGCGATGGCGCGCAGCTGCTTCATGGTCAGGGCCGGGGCGGTGCGGGTGGCGGCGGTCTGCTGGGAGCCCGAGTTGAAGGCGCTGACGACCACCCGGAAACCGTCGGTGCGCAGGGTGTCCACGGTCCACATGACGACCCCGGCGCCGCCCTTCTCCCCGGGCGCCTGCCGCTCGGCGACCCGCGTCCCGTCGGCGAGCGTCTCGCTCCCGCTGCCGAACAGGTCACCGGCCACATCGCCCATGTCCGGCTGCACATTGATCTGTACGAGACTCCGGCCCCTGCCGTCGTCGACGACGACGTACGTGAACTGGTCGCTGTCGTCACTCCCGTGCGCCACGACCTTCAGCCCCTTCGGGACCAGCGAGGCGAGGGTCTGCCGGATCGCCTTGCCGTCGCCCTGGGCCGGGGTCGGCTCCTCCGTCGGGGACCCGGTCCGCGTCGGGTCGTCCGGCAGGGCGTCGGCGATCCCCCGCCAGTCCCGCGCCGCCGCGAGTACCGTCAACTGCCCGGCGGACAAGGGCGGTTCGTCCCGGGTGATCGGCGCGCCCTTCTCGGCGGCGGCGTTCCACTCGCTCACCGACACCTGGTGGCCGTCCGGGGTGATGAGGTTCGCGGTCCAGAGCTTGGTCTCCACGCGCCGGTCCGGGTACTCGTACCCCTTGACCACCGCGACGACGGACGAGTCGGGCAGATGGCTGGTCGTGCAACTGTCGTACGGCGTATAGACCTTGTCGGGGCACCGGACGGCCTGCCGGGCGTCGTCCCCGCCGGGTTGCACCTTCTGTACGACGACGCTGATGGCGGCGGCGCCGTGCCCGTCGTCGTACACGACCTGCGCGTACGGCACCGAGTGCGGCTCGCTCCGGTCGGCCCCGCGGCCCTCGGCCTTGCCGAACTTCCCTGCGGGCAGCAGCCTTTCCAGCGTGCTGATCATCTCGTCGGAGGTGACGGCCCGGTCGCCGGGGGAGGACGTGGGGCGCGGGGTCGTACTCACGGAGGCCGGCGGCCGTGCGACGGACGACGAGCCGCCCCAGGACACCGCCAGCGCACCGCCCACGCCGGCGAGCGCGACACCCGCGGCGCCGCCCAGTACGGCGGTCCGGCGCCGCAGCCGCAACCGCCGCCCCCGGGCCGCCCCGGCGGCGGCGAGCGTGACCCGGTCGGTCTCGAAGGCGCCGCCGGCGTGCCGCAGGGCGGCGGCCAGCTCGCGTTCGAACGGGTCGCTGTCACCGGTGCTGTCGTTGTCGCTGTGCTGCTGCTCGACGGGCATGACGAACCACCGTTTCCACAAGGTTGAGGTCAGGAACGGGCGTACTCGGCGAGGTCCTCGCCCAGGAGTTCACGCAGCCGGGCCAGGGCCCGTACGCACCGCGTGCGGACGGCGGCCGAACTCACGTTGAGCGCGTCCGCGGTCTCGTGGATCGACCGGTCCTCCCAGTACCGCAGGACGACGACGGCCCGGTCCTTGGCGGGCAGCTGCGCGAGGGCGTCGAGGAGGGTCAGCCGCAGCGAGGGATCGGCGTCGGCGTCGGCCGCCTCGGGAAACGAGTCCCTGATCCGCTCCCGGTTGCTGAACCGCCGCCGGTGCGCGAGAAAGGTCCGGGTGAGGACCGTCTGCGCGTACCCGGCGGGGTTGCCGACCCGGGAGACCCGCCCCCAGCGGACGTAGATCCGCCCGAGGGCCTCCTGCACCAGGTCCTCCGCGAGGTGGGTGTCCCCGGCGGTCAGCAGACAGGCGGACCGGTACATGTGCCCGGCCCGCGCCGCCGCGAACTCGGCGTAGTCCTCCACCGGCCCCTGAGTCATCCCCAAGCTCCCCGTCCCCGTTCCCGCCCCCGGCGCGCTGCCGCTCACCTCATTGATGCGGTGGGCCGGGGAAAATGTTTCAAAGGATTCTCAGGGCAGGCTCATTGCCCCCGCCCCCCCGCCCCCGCCCGGGCCCCGCCCCGCCGCCTGCCAGGTCGGCGACGAGCAGCCGGTACCCCACGTCGAGGGAGTCGAGCCCGAGCAGTTCGCCGTACCGCCGCGCCCACCGCCCGCTCTGCAGGTCCTCGGCGAGCCGCCGCAGCCCGGGCGTGAGAACGGCCGCACCGGTCTGCGCGAACAGGGAGATGCCGGCCCGGACCCGGGGATCGAGATAGGCCTCGGGCCGCCGCCAGAAGGCGGCCCCGAACCCGTCCACGCAGTCGTACGGCACCGGCACCACCTCGACCCGTACCGTCCCGCCGAGCAGTTCGGCCAGCCGCGTGATGGCGACCGCCCGGCCGTCGTCGAACTCCGCCGCCTCCGGCAGATAGTCCCGCACCAGCCAGAACCGCTCCCGGAACATCCGCTGGTCCCAGGTCAGCACCACGACCCGGCGCCGCGCGACCCGCCGCAACTCCGCGATCCCGGCGGCCGGATCACCCCAGTGGTGCACGGTGAGCAGGGCCATCACGGCGTCCACCGCGCCGTCCCGCAGCGGAAGCCGCTCGGCGATCCCCCGTACGGCGGGCGCGGCCCCCGGCGGCCGCTGCTCGATCATGACCAGGCTCGGCTCGACCGCGAGCACGGTCCGCTCCGGCTCGTACGACCCCGTCCCCGCCCCGACGTTGACCACGTCCGCCATGCCGTCGAGCGCGGCCCGCACCCGTGCCCCGATCCGCGGGTCGGGCCGCCGGGTCAGCCCGTACCCCACCCCGAGTCCGTCGTAGATGGCCCCCATGCGGGCCAGTATCCGGACCGGGTACGGGCCTTGCCCACCCCCGTGCCCCCTCGTTCACCCGGTCGTCCCGTCGTCCCGTCGGCCCGCTCGGTTTCCTCAGCCCTGCGCTGCCCGTGCCGACGCCTCCCCTACGGCGTCGACGAGCGAGGCCGCGCGGGTGTCCTCCGGGCCCTCGACGATGTGGTTCATCACGTACGCGAAGGCGATCCCGTGCTCCGGGTCGGCGAACGCGAGCGAGCCGCCGCGGCCGGGGTGGCCGAAGGCGCGCGGGCCGGTCATCCGGTCGGTCTCGGTGGGCAGCATGTACCCGGTCCCGAACCGGCTGGGGATCAGCAGCACCCGGTCGATCCCCGCCGCCTGCTCGGCCGCCGCCGACTCCGCCGTCTCCGGGGTGAACAGCCGTACGCCGTCCACCTCCCCGATCAGCGAGGCGTACATCCGTGCCAGCCCCCGGGCGGTGCCGATCCCGTTGGACGAGGGCAGCTCCGCGGCCTGTACCTCGGGGGAGTTGAAGTCGATCGCCGCGGGCTCGGTCACGGCGAAGGCCCTGCTGTACAGCGACCGCGGATCGCGCATGGCGGCGACGAGTTCCCGGAACTCCGGCGGGATCGCCTCCAGCGGAATGGCGCCGAGATCGACCGCCGGCTCCTGGTACACCATCCGGCTCACCCGCCCCCGCTCACCGTCCGGCAGCCCGATGAAGAAGTCGATCCCCAACGGGCCGGCGATCTCCTCGGCGACGAACCGCCCCGGCGTACGCCCCGACACCCGCCGGATCACCTCCCCGACCAGCCATCCGAAGGTCCGCCCGTGATACCCGTGCGCACTCCCCGGCACCCACGCCGGCGGCTGCGCGGCGACCGCGTCCACGATCGGATCCCAGCCCAGCGCCGCGTCCACCGGCACCGGCGGCTCGACCCCGACCACCCCCGCCCGATGCGACAGCAACCACCGCACCGGGATCTGCGCCTTGCCGTTCACCCCGAACTCCGGCCAGTACGCCGCCACCGGCGCGTCCAGGTCCAACTCCCCGCGCTGGGCGAGCAGATGAACGGCGGTGGCCGTCACGCCCTTCGTCGCGGAGTACACGAGTTGCAGCGTGTCCCGCTCCCACTCCCGCCCGGTGTCCGGATCGGCGACCCCGCCCCACAGATCCACCACCGGCCGCCCGTCCCGGTACACGCACACGGCGGCCCCGATGTCCCCCCGCTCGTCGAAGTTGGCGGCGAACGCCTCACGCACGCCCTCGAACCCGTCGGCCACTTCACCGTGGATCGTCGTCATGCCCGCCATCCTGGCAGCCGGGTGCCTGTTTCCTCCGGCAATTCGGGCGTGGTGACGGTCAGTTGAGCCCGTCGAGCCAGCGCAGCAGCCGGGCGCCCTCGCGGGTCGTCACGTCCGGGTCGCGCAGGGCGTGGGCGAGCAGCGACATGCCCTGGTACCCGGCGACGAGGGTGAGGGCCAGGTCGTCCGGCTCGGTGTCCGGGCCCGAGAGTCCCAGCTCACGGAATTGGCGCGCGGCCCACTCCAGCAGCCGCCGGATCACCGCGCCGGCCTCCGCGTCCAGCGTCCCGTCGGCCCGCTTGCCGAGCTCGGCGGCCAGGGTGCCGGTGGGGCAGCCGAAGCGGGCGGCGACGTCACGCTGCTCGACCCAGGCCGCGATCAGCCCCTTGAGCCGGTCCCGGGGATCCGCCAACTCGTCCAGCCGCCCTGTGAGTTCGTCGAGATGCGCGGTGTGCTCGGTGAGCGCGGCCCGGACCAGCTCGTCCTTGGTCTTGAAGTAGTAGTAGACGTTCCCGACCGGGACCTCGGCCTCCCGCGCGATGTCGGCGAGCGTCGTCCGTTCCACACCCTGCTCGTGCAGCACCCGCGCCGCCGCCGCCATCAGCCGCCGCCGCTTCTGCGAGGCCCGCACCCGCCGATCCACTGAGTTGGTCACCCAACTAACTATAGACAGGGCAGGGGGCGGGCGTGCTAGCTTCTGTCCCGAAGTTCTAAGTCAGCCAACTAACTTACTAATGCTTGCTCAGGGGGAACGATGATCACCGTCACAGGCGCGACCGGCAACATCGGCCGGACACTGGTGGATCTGCTGGCGCAGGAGGGCGAGGAGGAGGTGGTGGCGGTGTCCCGCCGCGACCGCCCGGCGACACCCGATGCGCCCGCCGTGCGCGATGTGCCCGCCGCGCCCGGCGTCCGCTGGATCCGGGCGGATGTCGGGAACGCGGAGAGCATGCGTCCGGCACTCACCGGGGCACGCGCCCTCTTCCTCGTCCTCGGCGGCGAACTCAACGCCCACGGCGAGAGCCCCACCCTCCTCCTCGACACGGCCGTGTCCGCCGGCGTCGAGCGAGTCGTCCTGGTCTCCTCCCAGGTCAGCGCCACCCGCCCGGACGCGCCCTCGCACGCCCGCCTGCGCGCGTTCGAGGCGGCGGTACGAGCGTCGGGCCTGGACTTCACCATCCTGCGCCCCGGCGGCTTCGCCTCCAACGCCTTCGCCTGGGCCGAGACCATCCGCACCCGGCGCACGGCCTTCGCCCCCTTCGCCGGCACCGCCCTCCCCGTCGTGGACCCGGCGGACATCGCGGCGGTCGCGGCGGCGGCCCTCCGCGAGGACGGCCACGGGGGACGGGCGTACGAGCTCACCGGCCCCGCGCTGATCAGCCCGCGCGAGCAGGTCCGGGCCATCGGGGAGGCGCTGGCCGAGGAGGTGACCCTCGTCGAACTGTCCCGCGAGGAGGCCCACGCCGCGATGACCCGGTTCATGCCGGAGGAGGCGGTCACGGGGACGCTGGACGTCCTGGGGGAGCCGCTGGCCGCCGAGTCGAAGGTGAGCGGGGACGTGGAGGCGGTGCTGGGGCGGCCTGCGGGGGGCTTCGGGGGGTGGGCCGGGCGGAACGCGGCGGCGTTCAAGTAGGGCGGGCCGCCCCGGCCCCGGGATACAAGTGTGCCCAGGGGGCCTGGACCCCCTGGGCACCACACGATCAGCGGCTGAACATCATGAGCCCGTGACGTCCGTGGAGTCCGTGACGTCCGTGGCCGTGACGTCCGAGGCGTACACGAGGGCGACGCGGTGGTTGTACTGGATGGTGTACATCGCCTTGGCGCCGGTGACGACCGTACCGCTGGAGGGGAAGAAGTCGTCCGTGAGGGACGGCGCCACGGTGGCCACGTAGGCCTGCCCGGCCGGGACGGTGTACATGCTGAGCGGCGCCTGCGTCGAGGGCGAGAGACCCGCCGGGTACTCGGCGGCGTCCGGGTAGCTGGAGCCGTACACCGCGACCGGGGAGGTCCCGGCGGCCGAGATCACCTTCACCCCGTGGGCGGGCGCGGTGTTGCACCCGTGCGGGTTGAAGAACCACACCTTCGACCCGCCGTACCAGACGGCCGTCCAGTCACCGTCCTGCCCGGCGACGACGAACTGCTGTCCGGCCGCCGCCGTGCTGCCCCAGTCGTTGATCCGGTCGGTGCCGGCCGCGCCGGGGTGCAGCGCCTGGTCCCCGAAGAGGGGCGCGGTGTCGCTGGGTTCGGTGCGCAGGTAGACGAAGTTCGACGGCTGCGGGGTCTCGGTGCACGCGGTGGTGGCGCCGGTCGGGTCGTCGGACGGGCAGATCTGCACGGTCTGCGTGTTGTCGGCGAACCGCGGGGCGATGGTGACCACCGAGCCGACGGGTCCGACCCCGTGCCGCCCGGTGTGCACGCCGAGCAGGCTCATCAGGTGGTTCCAGTCCCAGGACGGACCCGGGTCCCAGTGCATGCCGGACACGAGGGACGACTTCGGCCCGGCGACGTTGTCGTGCCCGATGATGTGCTGCCGGTCCAGCGGTATGCCGAACCGCCCGGCCAGGTACTTCACCAGGTCGGCCGTGGCCTCGTACTGCGCCTCCGTGTACCAGGTGCCGCCGTGCGCGGCGTACCCCTCGTGCTCGATGCCGATCGAGTGCATGTTGGTGGAGTAGTTGCCCGCGTGGAAGGCGAGGTCCTTCGTGGGCACCATCTGCGTCACCGCGCCGTCGGAGGACCGCATGACGTAGTGCGCGGCCGAGCCGCCCGCCTGCTGGAAGAGGCTGACGGCGGTGTCGTACGACGTCTCCGTGTCATGGATGACGATGCTGTCGATCCGGATGCCGTTGGCGGGCCGGTTGGACACCTGCCCGTTGGACGCGGCCGCCGGCACGAAGGTGCACGCGACGGTCGCCGGGCACTCGGTCTCCGTCGTGTCCGCCGACTTCAGGTCCAGGGCCTTCAACTGACCGGTGACCGGCTCGACATCGCTGTCGGCCGCCAGCCGTACGTGCTCGCCCTCGGCCGTCGTACGGCCGACCCCCTTCTCGATGGTCGCGAACACCCGCCCGGCGAAGGCCGCCGCGCCCTGCCGATCGTCCGCCTGGCTGTAACGGGCCACCGCCGCATACCAGTTGCCCGGATCAGCGGAGACGGACCCGATGACATCCTTCTGATACGACGCGAGCAGCGCCGCACCGCCACGGATGTTGGCCGACGGATCCTCGCGCAGCTCCTCGGCCGACAGCCCGGTCAGCTTCGCCGCCGCCCGCAGGGTGTGCAGCGCCGGATCGGCGGCCAGCTTCCCCAGATCCGCACGCCCCGCCGCACCCGCGTCGCCGCCGGCCATCATCGCCGGGGTGACGTCCGTCAGATGCATCGGCCCGTAGCCGCCGTCCGTGCTGTACTCCCCGGCGTGCGTGTCCCAGGCCGACTCCTGGTACGCCACCGCCAGCAGCACCTGACGCGGCACGTGGTACGCGTCGGCGGCAGCCGCGAACTCCTGCTGCAACGTGGCCGTCGCGTCCCCGGCCCCACCGTCGGCCAGCGCCGGCACCGGCACGGCCACCCCACCCGCGACAGCGAGCGCGGCGACGGCCGTCAGCAGGACCGGACGTCTGGAATTCCCTGTACTCATGAAAAAGTCCCCGAACCTCGGAGGATCAAATGGCGGAATGGAGGATGCGTACGACGGGACATCGGTTCATCGCCCGCACCGCTCCGCGCACGGCCCCGCGCCCTACGCGGGGCTCCACCCGTCGGCGCCCGGAAGCGGATGATCCTCCTCTGCTCGAAGCCGAGTCAACTTCCCCACTTCAAACGCCACTTGAACGAACCGAGGAGAACCACACACCACGACGACCCCCTCCCGGGCGCACCCCCGCAGCCACCGAGAAACGCTCCCGAGCCGGTCCCCGTTGTTCCCCGCGGGCTCCTCTTCGACAAGCCGAGTCACCACGTGTCGATCGAGTGGCATGCGGCGGCCCGGCCACCGGGACCGCATCCTGTCCGTGGAGGTGTTCGTTGCCCGGCTGGGGCTGATCAGCGAGGAGCCCCGCCGATGGGACGGATCCTTGAAGGAGACATCGTGAACCAAGAGGAAATGGTCGCCTTGTGGGAGCAGCACACGGCGTACGAGTTCGTCGTCAAGGACGCCGACCTGGCGGTGACCACCATGGTCGAGGACGCCAGCGTGATGCATCTGCCGACGATGAGCGGCGGTGTCGGCAAGGAATACCTGCGGGGTTACTACCGCGACGTCTTCATTCCGGGCATTCCGCAGAACACCGTCACTGAGACGGTGGACCGGTCCGTGGGCGGCGACTTCCTTGTCGAGGAGATCATCATGCGGATGACTCATGACCAGGAGGTCCCGTTCCTGCTGCCCGGACTCGCCCCGACCGGACGGGCCGTCGAAGTGCCGCTGGTCGTGGTGGTCAAATTCCGCGACGGCCTGATGGCGAGCGAACGGATCCACTGGGACCAGGCCGCGGTGTTGATCCAGGTCGGCCTACTCGCCGCCGAAGGCCTGCCCATGGCCGACTTCACCGAGGTCTCCCGGTTCCTGCGGGACGAGTCCACGTCCTGACACCACTTCAGAGCACGGGACCAGTGCCAGCCGACTGCCCGATGCTGCCAAGTAGGTCGTGCTAAAGCCCTGTCGGAGGGTGGGGCTTTCCCCCGGGGCGGACTGGAGTCAGCCTGTTGGCGCGGTCCTGGGCGTCGTACCTAGTCTCTGACGCATCGCCAGAAACCCTTCGCCTCAAGCGTCTTGTGGCTGCTGGCATCCGATGCCGTTCCCCCGATCTCCTGGAGAGCCCCGTGTTCCGCACAACAAGGACCGCCACCGCCACGACCGCCCTGCTCTGCGCCGTGACGGGCGCCGCTCTCACCGGCCTTCCCCAGGCGTCCTCCGCTGCGGCCATGGTGCAGCAGAGCCGTTCGGGCAGCCCGGAACCGGCCGCCGCGGCCACGGTCGCGAAACGCAGCGGCAGCCTGTTCACCGGTACCGCGAAGATCAAGGTCGGCGACCGCTCGGTGAACGTGTCGTGCACGGGCAGCCCGGCACCGCATCGACCGGTCGTCGTACTGATGGCCGGCCTGGGCGACGGTCTGGACAGCCTGAGCGGCATACAGAAGACGCTCAGCACGAAGGGCCGGGTCTGCTCCTACGACCGCCTTGGCGAGGGCGCGAGCGACGCACCGGCAAGCCCGCAGACCATCGACAGCACCGGAAAGGTGCTGACCGCCGTTCTCGACCGGGTAGCCGGCCACCAGCCCGTCGTCCTGGTCGGGCACTCCCTGGGCGGGCTGATCGCCGCCCGCTACGCCCCCGAACACCAGGACCGTGTCAGGGGCCTGGTCCTGCTCGACGCCACCCCGTCGACCATGGCCGCCGACCTCACCCGCATCGTCCCCGCGTCCGCGACCGGCCCCGGTGCCGAGGCGCGCGACGGGTACCTCGCCGTCAGCCAGGGACAGAACCCGGAGATGCTCTCCTTCGCCGACGCAAGGGTGCGCCCGGCCGGTGACATCCCGGTGGAGGTCATCCGGCACGGGGTCCCGTACCTGGCGCAGTCCATCCCCACCTACGGACCGGCCCTGGAACGCGCCTGGGCCGACGGCGAGCGCGCCTGGCTCGCCCTCTCCACCAACAGCAGCCTGAGCGTCGCCACCAAGAGCGACCACTACATCTACGTCGCCCAGCCCGACCTCGTCGCCCACGCCGTCCAGCACGTCACCTCCCGAGCCTCCGACCGACCCTGACCCTCACGCCCCTCCCCCGAGCGGGAACGAGCACTGGCAAGGGAGAGGCTCCCTCACTCGCCACCCGCACCCGCCCGGGACGACTCGTCCACCCCGGACACGGCCGACGTCGACGAACATCGCCGGGGCGCACCCCCGCAGCCTTCGGGCAGCCCCCGAACTGCAAGCTGGGCCCCCACCATCCCGCGCCCTCCCCGGCCAAGGGCCCCCTCACAACCCACCTGAGGGCCATCCCACGCAAGCCCCACCCCACCCTTCCCGGCCGCCCGCTCGCTTCTTCCCCGTGCCGGAGTGAGCCGAGTCAAGGGTCGGCCGAAGGCCGATCGGCGCCAGCCGACGCGGACGCGGAGCGCAGCGGAGCGGGAGCGCCCTTTACTCGGCTCACGGAGGCACGACACTGACCAAGAAGCGGGCGGCCGGGGGGCACCCTTCTGACCGACGGCCGCGAACCCGACTCTGCTTCTTCCCGCCCTTGACCATCACGCCCCGCCGTACCCGTCGGCCACTCCATTTCCGGCGGCGCCGCCACCATCGCCGCGGCGCAGGAGCCCTCGCTGATCACCGCCGTCGTCGAGCTGGCGCCGTTCACCCGCAAGCAGTCGATGCGCTTCGGCGACCTACGGGTCAAGCGCTTCCGGCAGGGCATGCTGCGGCTGCTCGGCACGGGCCTGTTCGGCAGCGCGCGGCTCTGGCGTTCGTACCACGACGTGGCCTACCTCGGCGTGTAGCCCGCCCACTGGGCCGACCCGCACAGCGAGGGCTCGGCGATCGTCGACGCCCTGCCGCCCGGCCTGGGTTACCTCAAGATGATCGAGGGTGCCGGCCACTACCCGCACGACCAGTTCCCGGACCAGGCGGCCAGGCCTGTCCGGCATGAGACAGTCGGGCACTGTCACCGAGCTTTGCCGAAGAGAGCTGAAGAGAAGCGCACTATGAGAACGTTGCCCGCCATCACCGGCCGAAACGAGTTCGACGCCTTGGTCGTCAGGACCGCCTACGATGACGACCGCGCGTGGCAGGACGTGAGGGCGGCATTGTTGGCGCCGTGGGGAGACGGCGCGTACGAGGCATGCGTCCACTTCGTCGACGACCCGGCCTGGGCGGATGCGGCGGCCGACGAGATACTCCCCGCGGTCTCCGCCGACGAGAGCCTCGCCGTGGTGTTCCTGGCCGACCGGACGACCATGCGGTCCGTGAGCCACCCGCTGCTCGCGATCACCACCCTCACGCGCGAGGAGTGCGTGGACGACGAGGACTACGGGCAACTGACCGCGTTCGGCACCGAGTTCCGCACCACACCGGCAGGCGTCCACGACGTCCACGCCAACCTGAGCATCGGCAACCTGGGCTTCGAGGAGTACGCGGCGTGGGCCCGCGACGACAGCGAGGGCATGTACCGGTCCGCCTGACGGACACCGGCCGGCTCGCGGATATCAGAGCTTGGGCTCTACCGGGAACGGCAGCTTGTCGGCCCAGGCGGGCAGGGCCGCTGCGGCGATCCAAGTTCACAGGCCGCGTTGCGTTCCGAAACGCTATTCACTCCGAGTCCCGAACGGTGTGCACTTCTGCCACGGTTTGTCGCCGTCAGTCTGCTGGGCTTGACGTAAACCCGCCTGGTGTTGCCATGGGTGCGCCGATAGCGTTGGTAGACCTGTGACCACCGTCGCCCCACCAGGAGTCATCCGTGAACCGCCGTCCCGCCATCCTTGCAGCCGCCGCGCTGACCGCCGTCGCGGTCTTGACGCTGTCCGCCTGCGGGAGCGGCGACGGCAGCTCCAAGGGCGATGACGAGATCGCGGGGGCGGATGCCGGTGACGAATCATCGCCCTCGGCTTCGCAGAGTGCGAATCCTACGGACTCCGCAGACCGGCCGGCCGTCACGCTGCCCACGGACATGAAGAAGGTCTTCGAGGACTGGAAGACCGGCGACGCCACGAAGGATGCCGCTCTGGCCGACGCGGAGCAGGCACTCAACTCGGTTGACGACGCCATCGCCCGAGGCGATACGAAGTCGAAGGCGCTCGCCTTCTACTACCAGGACGATGCACTCGTCAGCGAAGTCAAGTGGGTCCAGGCGTGGCTTGACGCCAACATCTCCTGGGCGGGGACCATCCGCTATTTCGATCCTCGGGTGACGCTTCGCGACAAGAAGACGGCCGTCGTCATCTACTGCTCGGACGACAGCAAGGCCTTCAACAAGGACAGGAAGACCGGCAAGGTGGACAAGTCCTCGACCGGCGAGAGTCCGTACACCCTTTACAACACGCGCTTGGTGAAGAACGACGACGGCGTCTGGCAGACCACCGGCCTGTACACCAAGAGGGGACACGAGCAGTGCGGGGGCTGATCACACCGCTTCGGACGGGCATCATCGCCTTTCTGGCTCTGACCGCGGCAGGCACTCCGAATATCGCAGAGGCGATCACGGGACCTGCCCCGTCCGTGACCGAAGCCGACTCCGACGCATCGGCCAAGGCCGACGGAGACACCGTCTCTGCAGCGGTCTCCGGCGCGGTCGTCTTCGACCGTGCGAAGAACGGCAGCGGCGAGTCGGCCGGAGCAGTGACTTCATCCACCACCTGGACGCCACCCGCCTGCTACTACGCGCCGAAGTACACGCCCAAGGAGATCGAGGCGCAGATGCGCCAGGTGTGGTCGAGCAGCGCCCCCAGCAACGAGTGGATCGTGTCCTCCCAGAACTACTTCGTCAATGGAGACCCGTACAAGGACTTCAACAAGGACAAGACCGGCAAGGGCTATTGGTGGGACTCGTATGTCACCGAGGGGCGGGAAGCGGACCCGCACGCCCAGGACTGCGACAAGGAACCCTTCTGGGTCGACACAGGTGACGCGCCCCCGGCCGACGTACCACAGGCCATCACCGCTGAGACGCTCGCCCAGCTCGCATACGCCGAGATCCGTGTCCCGTCGACGAAGGTCGACCTCGCCCCGGCGGGCACCACGAAGGTGAACCTGCCGACCTGGGCGTGGCTGGACACGGCCAAGTTCAAGCCGGTGTCCGTCACGGCTTCCGTTCCGCTGCTCGGTCTCAGCGCTACGACCACTGCCGAGCCGGTCTCGCTGAAGATCACTCCGGGCACGGGCGACGCGCTCACCTATCCGGCCTCCGGTGAATGCGAGATCCACGACGGGAAGATCGGCGAGCCGTACGCCAAGGGCAAGGCCGGCGAGACTCCCTCGTGCGGGGTGAAGTACCTACGTTCCTCCGGCAACGGCTCGTACAAGCTCCAGGCGACCATCACCTGGAAGATCAGCTGGACGAGCACGACAGGACAGGGCGGCGACCTTCCGAACGGAACGTTCGGCGCCGACCAGGACGTCGTCGTCCAGGAGATCCAGGCCGTCAACCGCTGACCGGCGAAACGTGAAGAGCGCCGGACCCGCGGCTCCGAGACCGACGATGGGCAACCACATGCGCATGGTGAATCCCGATGACCTCGACCAGCTCGCCAAGCTGATCGACGGTCGTGGCGGAGTGGTCGACAAGCTCGACGAGGCCTTCACCCGGGCGGCCGCCCTCGGCGTCTCCGAAAAGGTGACCCGTCTCAGGCCGATGCGGAGCTGGGCTGCCGAGACCGCGCCCGATCTCCGCAAGCGCGCGGCAGTGGCCCGAGAGGACCAACTCTTCGAACGCGGTGACCGGGAAACGTACAGTGACTGGCTGGCCCGCATCGAGGCGCACTACCTGGCCAAGGTGCCCGGCCTCGATCGAATCCCCGCAGAGGACATCGAAGAGTTCCTCAACGACGTCGGTGACGTCACAAATGTCATCAAGATCGGCGGCACCACCATGTTGGTGGGCGCCGGCATGTCACAGGTCCTGTTCAAGAACTCCTGGTACAACGGAGTACTTCGGGAAGTCGTGAACTCCGAGTGGTGGGAGAACGGAGGCAGAGCCCGCAACTGGGCCGCCGCCAGTCTTCGTGAACTCCCCGCCGGTGAACTGCGCTCTCTCAGCGCACCGGGCAGTTGGCTCCCCGGCCAACTCGGCAACCTCTTCAGCAGAAGCACGCTCTACCAGAGAGCCAGCAGGATCCCCTTCACCGCGGGACGACGAGCCGATCTGCTCAGCCAGGCGTGGAACGGGTTCCGCGCGCTCCCAGTAGTGAATTCCCCCATGGTGGCCAAGGGAATCGACTTCCTCGTGGGATCCGATGAGCTGGCGATGGCCTACGGCGGGGTGACCCACTCCGAAGCACTGGTCAGCCGTGCCGGGCAAGTGAACCTCTTGAGGGTCTTCCGCTCGGCGTCGTATATCCAAAAACTCAACAACGCAAGGCCCGCCGTCATCGCAGCGGGAAAGACAGCATCCCCCTTCCTCAAAGGAGTCGGCGCAGCCGCCAGAGCCGGAGGCTTCATCCGCTATGCGGGCATCGGCGGAGGCCTCATCGCGACAGGTATCAGCGCTGCCAACGTCTGGGCCCAGGGAAATCCACGGGAGGCGTACAAGAAGAAGGGCGCCGGATACGTCGCGGATGTGGCGGAACTCGGCTTCAATGCATCCCTGACTGCGGCGATGATCGCACCGAACCCGGTTACGGTGGGCCTGACCATCGGCACCGGCCTGATCTACGCAGGAGCCGAGGTCGTCGACCACTGGGACGACATCAAGGCAGGTACAGGCCAGGCGGTCGAGTGGGCCGACGACGCGGCTTCGAAGGCCGGAGAGGGCCTCGCACACGGCGCCCGGGCCGTCGCCAAGGCAGCCAACCCCATGAACTGGTTTGATTGACGGGGAGAGTTCACCCCTATGGGAGCGATCGTGGCAGAATATCAGTTTGAGTTGACCCCATTCTTCGAGAAGAAGCGACGTGGTCGCCGTGGCGTGGTCGCCGCTTTCGGTGAGTTGACGGTAACGGCAGTCCGTAAAAAGCCCGGGCTGAAGAGCGGGCACAAGCAGCTGGAAGTGCAGGTGCTCGGCGACAGAATCCCGGAGATTGTCTATCAGACGGTCGGTCCGGGCCGACCCACTCTCAGAAACGCCCGCCTCCGCATCGACGGAAACCCGGCCAAACTTACCTTCAACACGAAAGCTTTCCGAAACGCGTCGCGCGCTCTGCATATCACCTGCGAACGCGAGCGATCGTACGAATATGTCGCCGCCAGACTTGGAATGGGCGGTACCCTGACCCGCCCGGGAGTCCTGGTCTCCCTCACCCGTGACAAGAACCCAACCGGGAAAGGGATGAGCAGCTTCGGCACGGTGACCGGTGAAGCGGACGCGTTGGACGTCGCCCTGGCGGTTCTCTTCGAAGAGGTCGAGACGCTCGAATTGACGGCGTCCGGCGCGGTGTCCGGAGTTGTGCAGAGGATCCTCTACTCGGGCTCGAACGAGCCGTACGAGGGAATCTGATCCGCACTGGTAGCTGCCTGGCACGTTGTTCCCTTGGGTCGTCAACAGGGTCACCAAAATCGTGCCTGCCGTACCCGCCGGCACAGCCATCTCCGGATCCATCCGCGCCAGCGCCTGGCCTGGCAGTCAGACAGCGCGAAGTCGAGGTGTGTCAGGCTGCTCCGGCTCGACCTCCGCAACTACTGTGAGGGGAATGGGTACCTCGGCGTCGGCGGTCTGCTCTGCCCGGCGACTCAGCTTCGACTTAAGGCTCATCAGCCCGCTCTTGACGTGCGGCGCGGCCTTCACGGCAGCGACCCCCAGCACGAGGCCCGCCGTGACGAGCCCCATGGCCGCCTTGTTCCCGTCGAAGAGCACGGCATGTGTCTCGAGCGCATTGTCGTCATTGCGCGCCAACGGGCTCCTTCCACCCGGAGTGCTCGACTGCGAGAGGTGTGTGTCGGAGGGACGCTGCACCAGCATCAGTTCCCAGATCGAGTCGCCCGAGTTGAGTTCCATGGCGCAACTGTAGGGGCGACCAGGTTCGCTGCGGTCCGGAATGCGATGTTCTCCGCCTAAGGGCTGTCCCGCAATGATCAAGAAGCATGCGTTCGCGGACAGGTGAGCTGTGAAAGGACACCGTGCGTCGCACGTAGCCGGCATGAGGTTCGCTCGCTGAGCCTGGGAAAACCGTTGGACCCGTTGGCGGTGGCGCGTCATAGGGTTTGGGGCGCGGAGACGCGGTTGGCGGAGAGGGAACGGTGGATGGCGGGGCTGTACGAGATCTGGCAGCGGGCGGAGGTGTCGCGCCGGCTCGACGTGTTGTCGGGCTTCGTCGCGATGTGCGTGGCGGGGGACGACGACGCGCGACGCCGTCTCGCCCAGCTGGTTGCCGGCGCTGATGCGGCTCTCTCCGCCTCGCCCCCGGATTTGATGATCGCCTTGGAGCACCTGGAAGAAGTCGTCTGGTGGGCTGACACGGAGTGGGCCGATCACCCCTATCGTCCCGTTGAAGCCCGGCCTGACGAGGCCGACCGGCAGACGCGTGACTATGCCAAGGATCTCCGACACGTCGCACTCCCGGCCGGCGTTCGGGACGAGATGGGCCGCATCGAACTCAGCCTCGAAGTACGGTTCCTGGCCCTCTGCCGCCAACCGGGGTTGGACTGCCGGACCCGGCAGGACCTCTTCTACGTTGCCGGGCGTGCCGCGATGGCCCTCGACCTCGGGCACCTGGAAGCGGCAGAGCGCGAGATCCAGCGCATGGAACAGGTGGGTTCCGCGGAACACCGGGATTGCCGCTGCGGCTGAGCCGCGGCTTCCGAGGTCCACAGGTGTGGAACGATCTCTTCACGTGGCTGGTGTGATCACGGCGTCGGAACCGCAGTGGATAACCCCGTTCAGCGGGCTGCAACCGCGGGACTTCCGCAGGCTGATCGCAACATTGCGCCGAGAAGTTGCTGCGCCGGCTCGCCGGGGGCGCCCCTGGTCACTGCCGCTGGAAGACCGGGTGCTGCTGGTCACCGCGTACTGGCGAACCAACCTGACACTGCGCCAGCTTGCCCTGCTGTTCGGCATCTCCAAGTCAGCTGCAGACCGCATCATCGACCACGTTGGGCCGTTGCTGGCGCTCAAGCAGCGGCAACGCTTCCGCGCCGGCACCGTGCTCATCGTCGACGGCACGCTCGTGCCCACCCGTGACCACAGCGCCGCTGAGCAGTCCAAGAACTACAGGTACTCCACCAACCACCAGGTCGTCATCGACGCAGACACACGGATGGTCGTTGTCGTCGGACGGCCGGTGCCTGGCAACCGCAACGACTGCAAAGCATGGGAATTGTCCGGCGTGAGGGCCTCCGTCGGCCGTACCACCGTGATCGCGGACGGCGGTTACCGGGGCACCGGCCTGGTCATCCCGCACCGCCACGAACCAGGCCAGGCCGAACTCCCAGCCTGGAAAGAGGAACACAACGCTTCCCATCGCAAAGTCCGAGCCCGCGTCGAGCACGTCTTCGCCCGCATGAAGAGCTGGAAGATCCTTCGCGACTGCCGCCTGAAAGGCGATGGTGTCCACCACGCCATGCTCGGCATCGCACGCCTACACAACCTGGCCCTCACCGGATAGATGTAAGTCGGGGAGAGGTACGTCATGCGGCAGCTCAGGGATCATTTACGGGACAAGACTTAGCCCAGCGAATGGGTTCTCCGAAGTCTGATGTCGCCCTCCACGGGCCTCATCTCAGCAGGTGGTCCGCCTTGCCGGCCTTGATGTCGAGGATCATGCTCCGGAGGGCCTCCCGGCTGTCCGTGATGAAACGGTCCTCCTGGCCGCGTACGGCTATGTACGCGTTACCGGAGCCGTCCACGCCCAGCCGGAAGCATGCGTTGCCTTCCCCGCAGAACGGCTCTTCCCACTGGATCTCTGGCATGGCGTCTCCTAGAGCTCGCGAGCGATGGCGTGGATGAAGGCTCTTGAGTCGTCCGGGGACAGCGCCAGCTCCTCCATCCGGTCCAAGTGAGCACGGTACTTGGTCAATTCTGCCTCGCCGTAGAGAAAGTCCGGGCCATGGGAGTTGTCGATCTGCACGGTGTCCAGTTGTTCCGTCGGTCCTTCCGCGTACAGGACGGTCTGTCCCGCCCCCGGGAAGGCTCCGCGGGTGAAGGGGACGACCAGAACCGTTCGGCCGTCCCGCTCGGACTGGTCCAGCAGGTGGAGGAGTTGCTCACGGGCGACCCTCGGCCCGCCGAACTGCATTCGGAGTGCGGCCTCGTGCACGATTCCGATGAAGTAGGGAGCGGCCTCGGAAGTGAAAACCTCTTGACGGTGGTTTCGGTGGGCGGCTCTCAACGCCACCTCGTGCTCGGGCAGATGTGGAAGGACGGCACGGAAGACCGCGAGGGCGTGGTCGGTCGTTTGGAGCAGGCCGGGGATGTGAACCGTGCATGCGGTGCGCATGCGAACGGACTGCCACTCCAACTCGGCGATGTCCAGTAGTCCTTGAGGCAGAGCTCCTCGGTACTGCTCCCACCAGCCCGAGGTGCGTGCTGAGGCCATTTCCACCAACGCCGCCACGTACTTCTCGTCGTCGCAGTGGCAGTGGTGGGCCAGGGTGCGCAGCCGCTCCTCGCTGATGCTCCGGACTCCGGACTCCATGTTGGAGATCTTCCCTCGGTCGACGCCGAGGAGGTTCGCGGCCTGCTCCGCGGACATGCCCGCGGTCATCCGCATCCTGCGCAACTCGTGACCGAGGCGCCTCTGACGTTGGGTCGGTACTGCCCTCGGGGCCATGTCGATCCATACCTTCCGTGTCGCGCTCAAACGGCAGTCTGCCGTGCGGAGTCACATGCGAGCCACGATCGAGCTAATTTGCCGAAGATGGTGGCAAATTTACCAAGCCGTCTTCTAGCTTGGACATCGCGCCGCTCAAGCACAACGAGCAGAAGCGCATCGCGCATGCCCCCCGTTCTCTCCTGCCCTGGGAGTGGTGGCCTGCGCCGGGGCGACAGGCCACTGCTTGACGAGCAGCGCAACCAGACAGGCGGACGAAGGAGTTGGGACATGGATTGCGGTGGATGTACCCCGAGACGACCCTGGGATCTGTCGTTCGCAGCTGAGCCGGCGGAAGTGGCGGCGCTGCGGCGCGTGTTGAGAATTCATCTCGGGCTCTGGGGACTGGCAGATCTGACGGGGGCGGCTCAGCTCTGCCTGAGCGAACTCGTCTCCAACGTGATCACTCACGTGGGCCC
Source organism: Streptomyces sp. NPDC048288 (assembly GCF_043201555.1). Taxonomy (NCBI): domain Bacteria; kingdom Bacillati; phylum Actinomycetota; class Actinomycetes; order Kitasatosporales; family Streptomycetaceae; genus Streptomyces; species Streptomyces sp. NPDC048288. The sequence continues at coordinate 240,710 of NZ_JBICZD010000011.1, read as the reverse complement.
CGGCACCCCGACGACACTCGCCGTCTCCATGAGGGGTACGAACCTGCGTATCGAAGTCCATGATCCCGAAACTCGGGCCTTACCGCGTCTGATGGACTCGACCGTCGATGCCGAGGCGGGGCGCGGTATGGCCCTCGTCGCCGCGATGTCCGAGCGCTGGGGCGTTCAGCTTCTGCCCGATCGCAAGATCACGTGGGTCGAGCTTGCATCGGGGCTGACAGAGGCGAACGGACACATCAATGAAGTCCGGGTCTCCAGAGCCACGAGCTGCCTCAACCTCTACAACACGGGGCTGCCGACTCATCTGCAGGGATCGAGCAGACTGAGCGTCATCGCCGCGGAGGAAGTCGCGATCGACGTCATCGCCGATCTTCTTCACTGGCTTCGAGCTCACGGTCATGACGCCGACGATGCTCTGGACCGTGCCCAGATGCAGTTCGAGGCGGACACGCGGCGACTCGCACGATGACGGAAGGCTCGCGGACTCGACTCGCGAAACATGGTGAAGGCGCCGAACCATGTCGGCGCCTTCACCGGGGCGAGTCGGGCGTCAGGGAATCCGCATACCGGCGAAGAAGCCCACTTCGGGATCGTCGGGGGTTCCGACGAGCAGCGCGCGGTCCAGGAGGACGTTGTTGTGCTCGCAGCTCGTCTCCGGGAGCATCACACAGGCGTGGCAGGCCGCCAGGTTGGTTCCGCCGGCGCCGGACGCCTCGGTCTCCATGCAGAGCGGGTCCGAGGAGCACCACTCCGCTCGGCGCATGGCCGAACGGACCGTACGAGCGAGAACATCTGGTTCGCCTTGAGCAACCAGACCACCCAGGCTGCCGGCCGAGTCGCTCGTCGCCGTGTAGACGAGCACCCCGGCCATGTCGTCGGCGGCGTACAGGCGCTCGCGCAGGGCAGCGGCCGGGTAGCCCGCCTCCAAGCTCCACTCGTTGATGAGGACATGGGCCAGCGTGTGCAGCAGCACCATGCGAGGGGTGGCGGGGGAAGTGGCGGCCCGGCCCGGGCCGTCGGCCCGCTGGTCAAGCACCCGCTGGTGGGCGATACGCATCCGCTCGACCCGGGCTGCCACCGCTGTGGCCTTCTCCCAGGCGCCGATTCGTTCCTCGTCCAGACGGAGAAAGACTCCCTCGCCCCGAACCTCCATGGCCGGGAGCCAACGCAGGGAGCGTTCGGACAGCGGCATTTCCTTGGGGTCGGTCGTCGACTCGGCATCGACGAGCCGGGTGAACGCCTTCAGGGCCCGCACCTCGCGAAGCTTCTTGACCAACATCGGGCCGGTGAGGCCGAGAGGGGTGAGCACGCTCTGGTCGCCCAGCGGACCCTCGCAGACGAACTCCTCGTCGCGAGAGTGCTCGCTCTCTTCGTTGCCCGAGCGGAGACGCTCGTACTCCTTGTTACGCAGGGCGCGGTAGCGGTGGTCGAAGGAGGGCGCCTCACCGCCGGTGGGGTCTTCCTCCCGCTCAGCGTCGAGGAATGCCATGACGTCATCGATGGGAACGGGGCTCTCGCCCTTGAAGACGAACTTGAGGCACATTTCCACCTCGGCCCGACTGTTCAGCTCGCGCAGTTGCTCCCAGTGTTCGGCGAGTGGATCCGAACGACCATCGCTCCATGGCGGGATGGAGAGCGCCGATTTCAGCACTGGCTGCCAGACTGCCGACGAACCGCGCTGCAGGGTGCGCAGGGGAAGTCCGCATCCGTCCGTCGCGGCGGACGTACCGAGCCACGGACGGGAGCCTCGGCACTTGAGGCCCAGGTCCTTGAGCGCGCTCCTCCGGAAGGAGCCCTCCATCGAGACCTCAGGAGCTTGCCCACAGGTGCAGGAGACGAGGATGGAGCGGAGCGAAGAAGTACGCCCGGACGTACGCATCTTGAGCTTCCCGCCGCACCAGGCTACCGCCGAAGCATCACGGTCTGTGGAACGGTGGACCCACTGCCAGTACGGGAACTCGTCGAGGTGCCCGGCCTCGCAGGCGACGATGAAACGGGAGGGGACCAGGTCGACCTCACACATGCCGCAGACGCTTCGACCAGCAGGCGGGTTGAAGTCGCGGTGCCGTTGCAGGTCGTTGCACTCGGGGCAGGAGTGCATCAAGGGGAATCGTCGGACGCGGAGACCGTCCTTGCTTGTGTCGTCAGAAGCGGGGGGCAACCGGAAGTAGTCGACTTCGAGTACCCGGGCCAGGCGCCGCTCGTAGATCCGCGGGGACTCGTCACGGCTCCAGCTCTGCTCGGCCTCGTCGAGGCCCGAGATGATGAAGGACTCCTGGTCGACGGCGATGAGAGACCCGACGCCGTACGTGGTGATCGCCTGGGCACGGCGGACCGCACCACGCCGCGGAAAATTGTGGGCGGGGGCGGCGCCGTTCGCACCGGGCCGGCGACGGCGGGCGGGGGGCGGGGTCATCGGGTTCCCTCCATGAACAGGGCGGTCTCGGAGTCGACATCGCGCAGGCTCCACAATGTGGGCCATGCCTGGGCGCCTTCGGACTCGTCGTCGTAAGCCCTCAGGAGTGAGGGGGCACGATTACCCCGTTTCGGTTCGAACAACAAGCCACTGTGGTTGCTGGCTTCTTTGCACCACCACTCGACGAACTCGTCGAAGGCATGGGACACCTTGCTGGCCTCCGCCGGGGTGACCGCCTCCACACGTTCCAAGAGGATCGTCTTGATGCGGACCCGGAGCACGTGTTCGTAGGACTCGACCTTGCCGGCACCATCGTTGGGTCGAGCGGCGGGGATCAGAATGCGGGCGAGGGCGACGATCACCGCATGCAGACCCCGGCCGCGGGCGCGGACGGAGAACGGAGTGACGGAAGTGGACTCGACCTCGCGGTACAGGGCCGAGTGGAAATGTTGGAAGCTCTCGTAGTGCGAACGGTCCCGAGACCGAGTCGAGTTGAGCATGATCGCAACCAGGCCGGGGTGTGCGCGGCCGACCCGGCTGGTGGCCTGGATGTACTCGGCAGTTGTCTGCGGCTGGCCCATCACGGCCATGAGACCGAGGCGGTCCACATCCATGCCTACCGCGATCATGTTGGTGGCCAGGAGGACGTCCACGGCGTCCTCGTCGGGCAGCCGCTTCTCGATGCCCTTGAGACGGGTGGGGATCTCGCTGGCGTCGATACGGCTCGTCAGCTCCGAGTAGTTGGCGACCGAGCGGACCTCCACCCCCTCGCGCTCGGCGAGTACCTCCAGGTAGGCGACCACGTCGTCGTGTACCTGGAGTTCGGCCGCTGACAGCAGCCGGAGGCTGTTGAAGTAGCCGACGATACTCCAGTACGCGTCGCGTACTTCGTCCTCGGTCTTCGCCTGCTTGGCTCGGTGCAGCAGCGTCGCGTAGGTACGGATCAGCAGGGTGGCCTGGCTGGTGCCCGGGGCCAGAAGACCGACGTAGCGGCGGCTCGCCTTCTCCTCGCGTGGGGTCTCAACGGCGAACCAGGAGTCGCGGGCGTCGAGACCGGCGGGCGGGAACTGCCGCACTGCACGGGCGAAGAGGTGGCGCCCCTGGTCAGCAGCGCGACGGATGGTCGCAGTGGAGGCGATCACCTTGGGCCGGTCGGCGAGAGCGTCCACCGCGGTCTCGTAGAGGCCGGTGAGGGTTCCCAACGGGCCGGAGATCAGGTGCAGTTCGTCCTGGACGATCAGTTCTGGGGGAGGGGTGCCGCCGTCCGGGTCGTCGTCGCGGTTGAAGAGCGCAGAGGTCGCCGGACGCCACGGCATCGAGGCGAACTTGTCGACGGTGGCGATCACGAGCGTCGGTCGCGCGGCGTACACCGCCTCGTCGATGAGGTGCACGGGCAGGCCGTCGGCGAAGTCGCAGCCCGCGCCGGGACATCGGATGTGCATCCGTTTCGTGTCCTCGTCGGCTTCGTAGTCTCGTGCGTCGAGACGGGTTCCGCACCATGGGCAAGCATGCAGTTGCACGGGGTTCTCGGTGGCGAGGCGCTTGTCGAGGTTCGCGCGGAGCTCGTCGAGCCTCAGACCTGCCTCAGCCAGCGTGTTTGGGGTGGCCGAACGTCCCACCCACATGCCGACCGAGAACTCCTCGTGCCCCAACTCGGGTGTGCGACGGCGCATGTGCTCCATGGCGCAGAGCAGGATCGCCGCGCGTTCGAACTGCTGGAGCGTGAGGAGCCGCAGCGTGTAGCGCATGAGGACGGTGACACCACCGCCGTCCGCACCCTTGCGGATACGACGCAGGAACGACGTGAGGGCGATCAGCCCCAGGTAGGCCTCCGTCTTGCCACCGCCGGTGGGGAACCACAGCAGATCGGAGATCCTCCGATCACGATGCTCGGGGTCATCGATGCCGGCCAGGCACAGCAGCACGAAAGCCACCTGGAACGGACGCCAGCGACCGGCAGCCGGATCGGGGACGCCGACGCGACCGCCCTTCACCCAGGCACTGCGGGCACGCTGGTCGGCCATGGCGCGGTTGGCCAATCGGAAAGCCCTCATCAGATCTGGCTTGGTCCGCAGCAGCTCGATGCCCTCGCGGATACGATCGAGCGCTTCGCGGCAGGTTTTGACCTGCTCTCGTGCGGGCTCTTCGTGTGGTGTGCCGGTCAGGTCCTCCGCCTCGACCGCCTTGCGGTCGATCCAGCTTTCGTACCCGTCGGCGAGTCCCTCCAGCGCTCCCAGGACCTCGGCGTTCGACTTCTCGGCCAGTCCCAACATGGACAACGCCGAGCTGTCGATCTCGGGGTTGGAGTCCGTGAGCAGCACCTCCACCGTCGGCACGAACTGGCTCCGCACCTCGGCGACGGCGGCCTCCCAGGTCGTGTCGGTCACGCCGACCGGCGATGGATTCCAGTCCCATTCAGCGGCACAGCCATGCCCGACGGCGAAGGTCGGGGCGTGACGGTGCAGCAGCCGACTCGTGGCGACCTCCGGGTCATGCGTGGCATCCGGAGCCGGGCGTTCGACGAACGCGTCGGAGCCGTCGGCGGCCCGGACCGTCAGCCCGCACTGGAACAGGGAGAACGCGTCCTGTAGATCCCACTCGCCGATCTCCTGGGTGTTGATCAGCGTGACCGTGATCGTGACCGTTTCGGTGGTCCGATCAAGAGGACGAATGTTGACGTGCAGTGAGGCTCCGTCACCGAGAGGGAGCAGGTCTTTCCCAGCAGCCTCGGTCACGACGAAGCGTTTGTCGGGGAAGGAGAGCTCCCTCCGACGCCATCGTTCACGCTGGTCGGTGATGGTGCGGGCCTCGGCACGGCGGGCTGGGATCCGTCTGCCGTCGGCGTCGGTGGGCTCGTAGACGGCCGCGCGCGCTGTGACCACGATCGTGTCGTTTATGGTCGACTTGACCGCGAAGGTCAGACCCATCGAGGAGGGCCGCCTGTCTCCCGAGGCACCGACCTCCGGTTGGGTGCTGGATTCCTCGCGGTCGCCGCGGGTGTTGACGGGGGTGTCGTCCGGTCCGTTCTGCTTGGCGGCCTCTTCCTCCCGCCGATCTTTCGTGGCACGCGGATACAGCACGCCCGTCAGATAGCGGTCGATCGGCGCGTCCTGGCTGAGCACCTCGTCCCGGTCGTCCGGCACGGAGTTCTCGGCGGGGCCCAGGAGTTCACGGCGGAGCCCCACCAGGAGTTCCTCGTCCCGGACACGGTAGTGCTCGGAGTGTCGGCCTGCCACCTGCGTCATGCGCGCTGCTCCTCGTGGTTGTCGGCTTTTCGGTACCGGCCGATGCCGGTGATCCGCGGGACGATCCACACGCCTCGGTCCCCGAGTCCGGCGTTGGCGCCGGCGGCGGTGCTGCCTGTCACGGTCTCCAGGGTGTCGATCCGCAGGCCGTGGATCTCGTCGGGCCACCAGGGGTCCCAGGTGCGGTTCACCTTCTGCACCTGGAACAACTCCTCGCGGAACCTCCGCGAGGCCTCGCCGATCTCCCGCCCTTCGTGCACCAGGGCGTACGGCGGGCTCTCCGTCTCGCCCATCGGCAGGTCGTGGCGCCTGTGCAGCAGCACCTCCTGACCAGGACGGACCCGTTCCAGGAGATACACCTGGGTGATGACCGGGTCCGTCTCCTGGCCGGGCGGGTCGTCACGGTTCACGTCACCCGACTCGGCGACGATCCCGTACCTGTCGTACGACCGCCACGACCCGAGGTAGCGCCGGCCGTGGTGCCGGCTCCCCGCCCTTCTGAAGAGCGGTAGTTCGGGAGGGGCCACGTGGTAAAGGTCCTGGCGGGCACGTGTCATCGCCACGTAGAGGGCGCGGGCCTCGGCGGGCACGTCCAACTCGTCCTGATATCGCTTGTGGAGTTCGGCGAGGGTCGGTGGCGTCAGGACGATCACCCGGTCGAACTCCAGGCCCTTGGCCCGGTGCACCGTCGAGACGACGACGTGGGCCGTCTCCGGGTCTGCCGCCTCGTCGGGGAATCGACCCTGGGCGACCGCCCGGCGCAGCCGGTCCAGATCGAGCACACCGCGTCCCGCTCCGCGCGCGGCCCGAAGCAACACCGTCCAGAGGGCGGTGGCGTCGGGTTCGTACGGAAGCGGGATGTCCGCGAGGAGCGTGTGGAACCGGTCCTCGGTGAGGGCGTTCGCGTCCGTGCGGCGCAGCAACTGGGCCACCCAGTACGGCACCGGGCGCTCCTCCAGGGGGCGGCGCAGTCGGTGCTCGATGCCGTGGGCATGCAGCAGGTCGGAGACCACGAGGGCCTGCTGGTTGTCGCGGGTGAGGACGGCACATGTGTCGGAGAGAGACCGCAGACCGTCCAGGGTGTACTCGTTGTCCAGCCCGCTCATGCCGTTCGCCGGATCCAGGAGGAGGTCGCGCAGTTCGTCGTAAAGCGTTCCGGCCTCGTCCGGATCGCTCAGCTGTTGGAGCCGGGGGCCGAGGCCCAGGGCGACCTTGGCCTCGGTGGTGGTGGCCCGGAAGTTCTGGGTGAGGTGCAGCTCCACCAGGTCGTCGGGGTAGGAGCAGCGCAGCCAGTCGAAGAACCGGCCGGTCTCGTCGACGCGTTCGGCCAAGTCCTCGATCTGGAAGCCGTACACGGACTGGGCGGCGTCGCCGACGACGGTGAAGCCGCAGCTGTCCTGGTACCGGTCGAGAAGCGTCTCCACCAGTTCGCGGCGCCCACCTAGCAGGTCCTGCACCTCGTCGATCACGACATGGGCAGGCGGGACCGCGTCGCCGACCTCCAGCGCGCCCTTCTCGATAGCGCAGGTCGCGGCGGCGATCCGCTCGTCGAAGCCGGCCTCGCCCCATTCGCCGTCCGGATGCGCCTGGAGGAGCACCTCGTAGGCCCACGCGTCGAAGGTACGGGCGCGTACCCGGTGGGCTCGTTCCCCGTGCCGTGAGATCCGCTCGCGCAACTCCCGGGCGGCGGCGCGGGAAAAGGTGAGCACCAGGATCTCCGCCGCCTCCAGAACCTGTTCGGGGTCCTCGTGACCGCACAGCGCGTCGAGTCGGCGCACCAGGGTGTGGGTCTTTCCGGCACCGGCGCCCGCGGTGACCAGGACGCGAGCGTCCCACGGTTGTTCGACCACGGCCAGTTGCTCGTCGGTGAGTGGAGGACTGTCCTGGTAGACGTCGGTCACTTCCGGCTCCAGAGGTGCTCGAACTCGGTGAAGGCGAGGTCGGTGTCGAAGTTGGCGATGTTGTCGCTGACGTTGAGGATCAGGCAGCTGTCCTTGCCGCCGTTCCGTGGCCCGCGCAGTCCGCGACCGATCATCTGCTGGTACACGTTGGTGCTGTAGACCGGCCGGGCCACGACCACGGCACGAGTGGCCGGAGCGTCGAATCCCTGGGAGAGCACACCGTAGTTGGTGAGGACCTGGAGACGTCCGTTTCGGAAGTTCTCGATGCGATTGCGGCGATCCTGCGTGCTGGTCGTCGAATCCACGGCGGCGGACGAGATGCCCCGGTCGTTGAGCATGGCCGCAAGGTACTTGGCATGGTCGACCGACGTGGCGAAGAGCAGCGTCGGCCAGCCGTCAGGCAGCTCGGCCACAGAGTCGACGATGCGGAGACTGCGTGCGTGGTCGTCGGCGAGCCGCTGTTCGGCGGAACGGGAGAGCACGGCCATGCGATCGGCATGTGTCTTTTCGTCCCTGGTGAGTTCGATACGGCCGCCCTCAAGGGTGCGGTGCTCGACCTGGGCGAGCATTCCCCAATCCTGGAGGTCGCGATACGGGTCACCCGACGGGAAGACTCCTTCGTCGAGTCGCCGATTGCCGAAGCGGCCGGCCAGACGGCGGGTCTCGTCCTCGTTGCGGTTCCGGAACGGGGTGGCGGTCAGGCCGAGCAGATGCCGGCCGGTCTCGTACTGGGTTAGTCCCAACTGGCCCAGGATCTGGGTGTATCGCTTGGAGGCCGCGGTGTGCGCCTCGTCCACGATCACCAGCGCGGCCTGCCGCAGCCAGGCGTACTGATCGGTGGCGAGACACCGCTCCAGCTTGGCATCAATGGCGATCACCAGGTGGGGATGGTCGTCGACCTCTCCGACCTCGTAGGAGTTCCACAGACGGCTGATGGTGAGCGGACGCTCCGCTCCGACCTTGCTCCAGACGAACTTCCAACTCTCGAAGGCTTGTTCGCACAACTCTTCGGTCTGTGCGATCCACAACAGCGGTCCCTTGAGGTCTCCGACCCGTTTCACCCAACGGATCACGGCCTCGGCGGTGACTCGGGTCTTGCCGGCACCCGTGGGCAACGACAGCATGCCGCGCTGAGGGGCCAGTCGGTCGAGCATGGTGGAGATGTTCCGGACCAGGTCCTCCTGGTACTCGTGAAGTCCAGGGAAGTCCCGGGGGCCTTCGACGGTCTCGAACGGAGGCGGGGAGGGAGTCCTCGAACCGGCGAACGCGAGAGGCAGCCTCAGTTCCGAGACGAACGCGATGGCTGCCGACGAACCTCCGTAGCCAACGGGAGCGTTGGGGAACCGTGCCTGGATGTCCCGCGCATGCTGATGGAGCACTCCGTCACCGTGCGCGTTGAACGCCATCTGCGCGATCCGGTGCCCGGACGGCTCCACTCCGTCGGTCGCCTGCAACTCGGCCTCCATCAACCCCTCGGGGAGGCCGGCCCGAAGTGCGTCCGCGCCGATCAGCAGCTCGATCTTGGCCACGACGTCCTCGGCCTCACGCACCGCTTTCTGCGCCGCCTTGAGCTCGCTGTCTCGTGCCATACGGTCCTGTTGTTCCAGCACTGCACGGCAACCGGCAGCACCGAGGCCCAGGCCGAGTTCGCGGTCGATCAGGCGCAGCATCGGCTCGGGGTCCAGAGGAACACGGACCTTGACGGTGCTGTCCTGGCGCACGGCGTCCAGAGGGGAGGTGCGCGTGCCGTTGGGTGTGCGGGTGACCTCTTCCAGTTCGCTGCACCGTTGCACCAAGCTGTTGCGGTTCCCGCTGTTCAGGCGTTGCCGCAGGGCGGGGAACAGCTCGACCAGGGGAACGGGGTCGCCGTCCGTGACTTCACGGGTCTCCAGGCTGATCACGTCGGCATAGCGGAGCATGCCCCACTTCTCGATCATCAGCTCGGCGTCGTCGGCGGTCGATACGAGCAGTGCCGGGAGCTGTTCGGCGCGCAGCGCCTGGTACTGAGCGGTCCCGACGGCGACGGTGATCTCGCTGTCAGGCCGCGTTTCCCAAGTGTCACCGGTCCGGCAACGGGTCAGCGAGTCCTCGGGGAAGTCCGCGCCGAACCGGGTCAGCATCACGTAGGTGGCGCCGACGAAGGAGTCGTCCTCGCTGCGGGTCACCTCGTCGAGGAGTGCGTTCCAGCGGTCGGTGGGGACCTCGTCGACGGTGGTCGGGAGCCTCAACTTACGGGCCTTCTCCGGAGAGATCTCGGCCACCGGCAATACGTCGCGGTAGGCGGCGAGCTGAGGGCCGACGGCTTCCTTCAGCGGCTTGATCCCCTGGGAGGTGAGGGCCGTCCCGTACTTCCACAGCATCCACCGGATCGGTGAGGCGACCGGTTGCCGGGTGTTGGCCTGCGTACCGATCTGGCGCGTCCAGTTGTCCACCACGGCGTCGTCGGGCAGCACTTTCAGGAAGGCGGCGCGGGATTCCTCGGAGAGCGCGCGGAAGAGATGGAGCGGGCCGCCGATCGGGGCGCCGTCGGTCTTCATCCGGTTCAGCGCGGGGCGCGGGGCGCTGCTGTCCAGGCGGCGCAGGTAGGAGGTGTGGAGGACTTCGCGGTACTCGTCGTACCACGCCTCGCCCTCCTGGGGCCGGATACCGCCGGACGGTCGTTCCCGCAGACCGACCTGGGAGAAGAAGGGGGTGTCGTCGGAGTGGAACGCCATGTCGACGGCGATGCTCGGGTCCCGCTTCGCGTCGACCACGACACCTGGCAGCATGCAGTCCTCGACCGGTCGGAACCGACCGTCGGCGGTCCGCACCCGTAGCGTCGAGCGCACGGCGGGCACTCGCTCCAGGACCTTGTGGGCCAGGCGACGAACGCCTGCCTGACGGAACAGCTCCCAGAACCGCTCCCAGTCCGTCTGGCTGTAGTGATCAAACCCCTGATCGAGAACGCTGTCGAACCGACCCTCGATGTCGGCCTCCCGAATGCCCAGGACGTCAAGCGCGTGCGCCAGCGAGGGGTCCTGGGCGAGCTCGTCGACCACGTACACCAGGGACTCGCGCAGTCCGTCCTGGTCGGTGCGGCGGTAGACCCTGCCGTGCACAGGTGCGACGAGACCATGCTCCTCGGTGAGGACGATGTGGGCTTTGCGGGCCTCCTCGACGAACGGCGACCCCACTTCGATCATGTCGGCGAGGATGCGGACTGCCGCTGCGGATGCCTGCGCGGTGCCGTTCTCGACAAGGGCTTCCAACCAGTCGCGAACGTCCGATCGTTGGTGTTTGGCTGCATCCAGGATGTGCTCGACTTTGCCGGAGCGCAGAGAATTCGCTTCGACGCTCGGATGCAGCCAGTTCGCCGGACGGTCCGGGCACTCGTGCCACCACCGTAGCCAACGCAGAAGAGACTTCGATTCCTTCCGCGGGTCCTTGGGGCGCGGATGTACACGCAGCTCCGTCGGCACGCGCAGCACGCCGTCCTGGTCAGGAAGTGATGCGTTCACCGCGGTACGCATCCAGATCTCTTCGGTCAGGAACGCGTCCGCCCAACTGATCGCCTCCTTCAGACGGCCGGGCAGCAGGGGAAGGTAGGCGGCAGGGTCCTCGACGGTTGCCAAGGCCGGGAGCGATTCGACCACCAGCTGTGCCGCTGCGCGGATCATCTCCTGGTTGAAGGGCGAGGAGTCGAGGAGATTCTGTCGGTCCTCATTCGTCTTCCAGGCGCCGTTGAGGATGCCGCTCAGCGACATCTCGTACTTGGTCGGGAAGAAGGACCAGAACTTGCCGCGTCCGCGCGACTGCGAGGGCCTGACGTACAGACCGCTCTCCGGGTCCTTCTCCAGCGAGGGGACGCCCCAGGCGAGGTCGAGCATGAGCCGGTCGTGCAGCTCTCCGGCGTCGGCGCGGGCCACGGGACCGGGCTCGTGGGTGGTGGTGAACACGCGCCACCGGTCGGTGGCGACGGCCTTCCCGGTCCGCTCCTCGACCACGGTGTGCAGGTCGCCGGCCTGTCGGGCGGTCAGTGTCCGACGGACCAGGGGCCGTGGCCGGCGGTCCTCCAGCACGACCTTCGCGACGTGCGGCGAGAAGAGTTGGAAGCCGGCCGGGAACTCCTCGCGGGGTTCGCCGTGGTCCTTGCCACGTCCGCCGTGCATGTCCCGGCCCAACCGGTCGTCGGCCTTCAGGAGCAGGGGCAGACGAACGACGGTGGTGGCCCAGCTCAGCAGCTCGTTCAGGACGTGGTCGGAGGCGCGCTCGGTCTCTACGTCCAGGGGTCGGGCCATCCGCAGCACGGGGGCGTCGAACTCCGGGCCGTAGCGTGCCGTTACGCCGGGCACGGCCTGGATCTGCTCGTACGACCAGGCGCGATCGAATCCGAAACTTCCGGTGCTGCTGAAGAATTCCGGTGCGTCGGTCACCACGAGAACCGATTTGACGCCCACTCCGAAACGCCCGATCTGGCCCCCACGCTTCTTCGACATACTCATCCGAAGAATTGTCTCGGCGCCTTCCGAGGTCACCGGATTTCCCTCGTTCGCGCAGTACAAGTGGGTGTCTGTGAGGACGACATGAACTCGTCCACCCTGCTCGTCGGCCATCTCGTCCGCCGCGTTCTGAACGAGCTCGAAAAGCTGGCGATCTCCGTATCCGCCCTGGGTGATACGGCGCTCGCCATTGGCGTGCTCGGCCACGAGGCCGGGGTCCACGGCGTAAGTCTGCAGGACACGCGAGGACTGTTCGAGAACGGTTTGGATTACCGGTGAGGACGAAGACAGCACTGCTACTGCGCTCCTGGAGTGTCAAAGGTCCGGGCGAATAATCGGACGACGGGCCGACCGCCGGCGTCGTCGGCCGGCCCGTGTTCGTCATGGCGCTGGGCGTGATTTCCACAGTGCCTTCATGAAGCGGTGGGCTCACGGGGAAGGCGTCGGTTGTTGCGAGACTGATACTTCAGGCCCGTGACGTGCTGAATCAGGCCGGCGGAGCGGTCTCGTCCGGCACTCCCTGAACCAGCTTGGCCAAGGACGGGAACCGGTTGGCGAATTCCTCTTCGGGTACGTCGAAACGGTGAAGAATACCCCGAACCTCGGCCATGCTGCTTGCCATCTTCATGTCCAAGTAAAATGAACTGGAGTCCCGCTGCGAGTCCAACGACTCGTCGTCGTCCTGCTCATTCATCGAGTGGTCCACCCCTAAAGTCGCATCCTGCAGTTGCACAGGGGTGTATTCGGGCACACGTCCCCCGTGTGTAATGAAATGGATAAAGTTGGAGTTTTGATTGTGACTTCCTTCCGATGAATCAAGCTAGGGGGTGGAGTCCCGCATGGCCAGTCCTTTTCGGAAGATGGTTTGGCGTAAGGTTTCCGCGGTGATGTAGCTGAATTTTGGGCGCACTTCTCCCCTTGTCGCCCAGCCCTCCCGTTTCGGGATTCGTGAGCGAGATGGGATCCCCATCGTCAACAACGGTATCCACCGTCACCCCGAATGCGCAAGCACAACTTCCGCTCGTCCGAGGGGAGTTGATCGCTCCGTTTGAGGAAGTGGTGCATAGGGGGTGAAAGTTGATCATTCGAGACAACTTGGACGCCGAGTCGAAACGACTGGTTGGTCGAGCGCGATCAACTGTTGGTTGACGCCGCCATGCGTGTCAAATTAACCTCGTGGTCCACGACATGCGAGCAGCATGGGACCGAGGAAAGAGTAGGCGACGCGTGGAGACAGGTGAGGAGTTCGGGCCCTGGTTGGCTCGACAGCTCAAGCTCGCGGGCAAGACGCAGGCTGAACTGGCTGACGAGCTCAAGCTGACCAGGGCCGCTGTGTCCGCCTGGATCACCGGCAGGTCGACTCCCCGCCCGACCGTCATGACGGACATCGCCAGGGCGCTCGGCACGGACGTAGGTACGGTGCACACTCGTACCACAGACACCCAGGCCGGCCTCCCGGTCACCTGGTACCACCGCCCCGGCTACCCCGACGGCGGCCGTGAACTGGGCAATGCCGCCGCCTTCGCGTTCGACGCCGACGTGCAGGTCCTCGCCCGAGAGACCTGCCAGAACAGCCTCGACGAGCGGTTGGCGGAGAACGGTCGACCGGTCCGGGTCCGTTACACCCTCCATGAGCTCACCGGAGAGGCCCTGGACGCCTTTCGTGAGGTGATCCTCTGGAACGATCTCTTCCCGCACTACTCCGCCGTCTCGGAGACCGCCGGTAACCAGAAGGTCGGCCGGGTCGTGGACGCCGGGGTGCGCGACATGTACGAGAAGGGCCGATTGGTCCTGCTGCGTGTGGACGATTACAACGCCTCCGGGCTCATCGGCGACGACTACGCGGACGGCAAGTTCGCGGCCGTGGTCAGGCGTCAACTGGAGAGTCTCAAGTCCGGGCCCGGCGCGGGTGGTTCGTACGGCCTGGGCAAGGCGACCCTGTGGGCCACCAGCGCGCTCGGACTCGTGCTCATCAACTCCACTCTGTCCGTGCCTCACGAGGGACGTACCGAGCGGCGGGTCATCGGCCGTCTGGAACTGCCCTGGCGTGAAGTGGACGGTGAGCCGTACGCGGGCCCTGCATGGTTCGGGCGCCCTGATCCCGACTCGCCCGGTGCCATGGTCGCCCGTTCCTGGTGGGCGGACGAGGAAACTGTGGCGCGCCTGCAGCTGAGCAGGGAGAGCGACGAGCCCGGTACCTCCTTCCTCATCGTCGGTGCGCACGACGTGGCCAGCCTTGAGGGGCAGTCCGACGTCGAGGACGAGTTCGTCGGTATCGAGGAGAGCGACGACGAGGACACGCGTGACATCCGCAAGATGCACGGCCGTCTGGTCGAGGCGCTGGGACGTGACTTCTGGGCCGCGATGACCGGCGGAGGCAGCAAGCTCCCCCTCCTGGAGGTCTCTGTCCGTGCCTTGCAGAACGGCAAGGAGGTCGTGCCGGAGAAGCAGGTGGACCCGTCTGCCGAACAGCCCGCCCGGACTCGTGCCCTGAGGGCGCACTACGAGGGCACCACGGTGGATCGCCTCACCGAGGCCGGGCAGGTGGCGGCGCGGAGCGTTCCGCTGAAGCTGCCGCTCTCCGGCGGTGCCCATGGAACGCTCGGTACGCATCAGGCGGTTCTGCTCGTCACCGAGGCCGAGCGGGACAAGGACGGGGACGGGGGGAAGAACCAGGTGCACTCATTGCGCGGCAACCGCATGACCGTGAAGAGGACCGGGGTCCCGAGGCTGCCGCTCAACACCAACCCTTTCCAAGCCGTTCTGCTGGTGGGCGAGGCGGCCGGAGAAGCGGCCCCCTTCGCGAAAGAGGCCGAGGAATTCCTGCGTGCGGCGGAACCGCCCGAGCACGACCGCTGGGGGCAGACGGAGGAGCTGACCCTGCGCTGGTCGCCTTCCGCGTACCGGCGGATCAATGCGCTGACCGCCGACGTCAACAGCGCGGTCAGAGAAGTCGTGGCGCGGCCGAAGCGCAGCAGCGGCGAGGGCGGTGAGGCTGTGCGCAAGGCGTTGACCGTGAGAACGAGGCCAAAGGCCAAGGCGCCCGCCGGGCCCGTGGTTCCGGTGCTGGACAAGTTGGATGCGACAGTCGGCGACGACGGAGAGTGGCAGATCACCGCCGAAGTGAGCATTCCGCGTGGCGACGAGATCGTCCCGATGGTGCCGGTCGCGCAACTGGACGTGCGTTCCGGAGGCCGTCCGAAGCTGGACTGGGCAGAGCTCGTGGCCGTCGAGGGCTGCGAGGTGGAGGGCGGGACCCTGCGCTTCCCGCCCGGCACGCGGCGCGCGAAGTTCCGAGGTTCCACCGACGTCACCAGCCACCCGGTGAGGACGATGCTCACCCGCCTCGTCGTCGAACTCCGTGCCGGCAAGGGGAGTGACGCGTGAAGTTCTACCCCTACAAGAGACTCAACCGGCCGGTTTCCCTCAGGGTGACCTCGGTCTCCCTCAAGCTCTCCGACGGTACCCGCGACCAGCTGGAGACCACCGCCTACTCGACCCAGCAGCAGACCGTCGCCCTCGGTATCGCGGGCCACGCCGACTGGGTCAGCGCCACGATCGGCGTCTCCGTGACGCTGCCACCCGGCGCGAACGCCCCGGACGCGGCCTGGTCCGATCTGCACGTGCTTGCCGTGTTGACGGACGGCGAGACCAATGTCCACACCTCCGCCGAGCTGACGCGTGACGCGGCGGACGGCAGGGACTGGTCGGGCTCCGTGGAAGTGCTCCGCGACGACCATGTGGGGCGGGCCTCCCTCGCTGTGTACGCGGTCGGGAGCGTGGACGGAGTGCACGGACGGTCGATCGCCGAGACCGACCGGAGCTGGATCATCGACACGGTGTCCGACGAGCCGGTCCGAGGACTCCAACTGGACGTCCAAACAGTGTCGTTCAAGAGGAGCTCCCGGGAATGGCTCCAGGCCTACGCCGACGCGCCATGGATCGTGGACGCCTCGGCCAGAGTGCCCACCGTGTTCGTGAACACTGATGTCGAGGGTGTCATCAGCCTGTTGGACAGCAACGGCTCGGGTGTGGAGAGCAAGGTGCGTGACCTTCTGGTCGCTCAGATGGCCACCGATGTCTGGACCGCGGTGTTCCACGGTGCCATCGGTGATCTGGAGGTGGAGCCCGGCGGCGGCCCGGTCTTCCCGACCGACTGGCAGGGCGAGGTGCTGCGCGAGATGCTCCCGGACGTCGTTCCCGGCGTTCATGTCGAGGAGGCTCTTCGACAGGTCCATCGCCGGCGCACCGGCGACTCGGGATGGGTGGAGCTCCAGACGCGCATCCACTACGCGGCGGTCCGCCGCGCCGACGCCACCAAGGCGCTCGCCTATGCCATCCGTAGTCTGGAACAGATGAATCGCGAGAGTGACACGTGATCACCCAACCGAACCACGTACCGGAACGCCTGGGGCTGCTCGCCGCCTCGGCCGTCGATCCGTTCCTCACCGAGGAACTGCTCCGAGGCGAACAGGTCCATGGCGGCATCGATCTCGCCAAGGTCGTCGAGCCGCTTCCCGAGGACGACGCCAGGTGGTGGGTCGAGCCGATCCGAAGCCTGGTCGAGGACGCCATGTTCGAGTTCCGGCAGGACCGTACCCGAGCTGACGCGTGGCTCGCGCCGCGGCTCCACGCCACGCTGCGCCTGACGCGGCGCGAAGCGGCGGACAAGCGCCTGTGGAACCACCTGGCCCTGGCGGTGGCCCCCGACTACGTCGCCTGGCGGCACTTGTCGGAGCCGACCGCGAACAGGCCGGAGAGGCGTATCGCCGCGGAGCGCTTCCGTGGTCCTGCGGACCGGCAGTGCTTCTCCCGTCTGTGGTGGGCGGCCGAACTCTTCCGGAACGGGCCGGACTACGGGCCGGTCGAGGTCGCCTGTGGAAATCAGGACCTCATCCACACCGTTCTCCGAAGTGGGCTGGTCGACCACCGTCCCACTGCCCAGGCCCTGGTCCGCCTCCTGAAGAGCGGTCAGGTATCCGGCGGGCGAGAGGTCAATGGCCTCAGCGTCGCGATCAACGCGGCCGGCGCGACCCTGATCTACGACGTCCTCGCGCCGGACCAGCCCCGCGACCCCGTCCATCTGCGGGACTGGATCGCGGAAGCGGAATCGGCACCACCGGTCGAGCGGTACGAACTCCCGAACGGACCCGACGAGGACCCCGTCCCGGAGAAGTCCGTGGTCGCGCTCACTGACTACTTTGCTGAGCTGTTCGAGACCGCGCCGGTCAGGGGCAGGAAGAGCGGGGACTGACCAGGCGCAGGCGCCATGCTCGGGCTACTTCGCCGACGCCTTCGTGGTCTTGGCCTTGCGCGGGCGCACGGAAGACGGCGGTGCCACCTGATCCTTGGGCTGCGGGCACCTGTCGGTGCAGGCGTCGGCGGCCCCGCAGCCGTTGCTTCGCAGCTTGGCCCGCTGCTCTTCCGTAGCCGGCTGCCACGGCTTCCTCAGTGTCTCCGGGTCCGGAGTGGGGAGCCCGAGAGCTGCGCTCAGCAGGTGTGCACCGAACAGGGGCGGTACGGCGTTGCCCACCTGCTGAGCCTGCGCGATACCGGACCACGGGTAGTCCGGCGGGAAACTCTGCAGCATCCCCGCCTCGTTCATGCTGAACCGTGCGCCTTCGTAGACGATGTTCTCGTCGAGGTGTTGGAAGACCACGAAGCGGCTGATCTTGCCGGTGACGGTGAAGGCGGGCTGCTGGTCGCTTCGCACGCCTCGTCGTCCGGAGTTGTTGGAGCTGCCGTAGTTCGAGCGAACCAGGAACGGAGTGCGGCGCCCCGGATGTGAGCCCACCTGGTTCGCGAGGACATCACCCATCGACCTCCAGGGCTGCAGGCCCTCGCCGCCCGCCGACTGGCGCCCGTCGGTCTCCGGTTCGGTGCCGTCGTAGAGGGTCGCCTGTTGGATCTGGTCTGCGGCCCGGTGGTGTTCGTTCTTCCCGTTCTTTCGGTGCCATCCCTTGGCTTCGTAGGAATGGTGGGTCGGCGAGGGAAGCGAGGGCTCACCAAGTCCTTCGCGCCGAGCGATCAGCACCGCGCGGGATCGCGTCTGCGAAACCCCGTAGGTCTCGGTGTCGAGGACATCGACGACGACCTTGTACTTGGTCCCGTCGGGCAGCCCTGTCTCCTCCAGCACCTTGGCGTAGTGCTTCCAGAGTGCCTCGACCTCGCGGACCTGCTCCAGGACGATGACGTCGTACGGGCGGTGCTCCCGGTTCGGGCTCCGGGTCGCCTGAATCGCGTATCGGAGGGGTTCGAGGACCAACGCGGTGCGGGGATCGGTGAGCGTCTTCAGGTTCTCGTCGATCTCCTGGTCGGAGACTCCCGCCATCAGCTGCTCGATGTATCCCTTGACCCTGTCCAGAGCTTGACGCCCGGCGCCGTGCCCGGCCACCGAGTACGTCTGGCACGGAGGACCGCCGGCGAGCACGTTGATCTCCGGCGGGAGTGTCTCGAAGGCGTCCCTGCGTACCGCGCTCACATCGGCGTGGAGGGTGTCCAGCCCGGCGGCGTACCGGGTCAGGCATGCGCTTCTGTCCCACTCGATACCGAGACTCGGGATGTCGAGTGAGTGACCGGCGACGTCCAGCCCTCCGGGCCCCGCGAAGAGGTCAAGGATTCGGGGCTGGTCAAGGACGTATTTGTGGGACGCCGTGCTGGTCATTAGCGGATTCTAGCCGGCCGGCGTGGTTGCTGGTTCCGGAATGAGGGCTGCGGCGACAGCCTGCCCCAGCGCCTTCCCCACGGGCGGTGGTGTGGCGTGACCGATCTGGCGGTACCGGGCGGTCTTGCGCCCGGTGATCTCCCACGTCGCGGGGAAGCCTTGCAGCAGCGCAGCCTGCCCGGGCGTGATCTTCACCATGTGGTCCCTGCCCCGTGTGGGATCCCATACGAAGTCCGCGTCGGGAACCTCGTCGCCCACGGTGTGACCATTGACACCCATGGTCGCCCAGGTGTTTTTGGCTCCCGTCGGCCCCAGGTCCGCGCCGCCCCGGTTCTTCGAACCACCGACCAGAGTCGGAGCCGGCCGATCGGCCTGGGCGGCCCAACGGGCGGCGTCCCGCCAACCGCGTGCGGCCATGGACGACCCCAGAACGGCACCGACAGTCGTCGGCTGCCGCACGGTCGCTGCTGGCGGCCGGAACGCTGCGGCCCACTTCCGCTCGATGGCGACCAGGACGCCCTGTTTGCGATTCTGGGGCACGCCGAAGTCGACGGCGTTCACGACGAACCAGCTGAACTCGTAGCCCAGGTGGGCCAGTTCGGCTCGGGCGAAGTCACGGAAGTGCTGGTAGGCGTCCGAGTGCGCGAGCCCGGGCACGTTCTCGATGAGCACCGCGCGAGGCCTGATCGCATGGACGAGATAGACCGTGGCCGTCAGCAAGCGCTCCTCGGCTCCCGAATCCGCGCGTCCGACGGTCGCACTCGACTTCACCCGCGGCAGGCCGGCCGAGAGGAGGTCCACGTCGAGGCTCTCGGGATGCTCCGCCGGATCGAAGTCCATCAAATCGGTGTGCAGCACGTTCCAGCGTGGGCGGTTCGCCCGCAGAGTGCTGACTGCGAGTTCGTCGTCGTCCAGCAACAGCCGCGGCTCGAATCCTGCCTGCTCCAGTCCGAGTGCGAGCCCACCGGCCCCGGAGCACACGTCAACGAAAGTCAGTCCACTCATTCTCTTCTCCCCCGTACTGCTTCCGTTCGGCGATGCTCCACAGCCGCCGCCACGCGTACGGCCACTTCTCCAGGAGTCTCGTGCTCCCAGAATCGCAGCACCATCCAGCCTTCCGCGATCAGATGCTCGGTCGTTTCTCGGTCGCGGGCCATGTTCCGATCCAGCTTTCGGCGCCACCAGTCCGCGTTGGCCTTGGGGTGAGTGGCGTGCTGGGGACAGCCGTGCCAGAAACAGCCGTCGATGAGGACCGCGACCTTGGCCCGCGTGAAGGCCACGTCGATCCGTCGCCGGGGCATGCCCGGCACGGGGTACTCCACGCGATAACGCAGCCCGGCTGCGTGCAACAGCCGTCGTACGGCCAGCTCAGCCTCCGTGTCTTTGCTCACCTGCTTGCTCATGCGGGCGGAGACGGCAAGAGAGGAGGGGGTGACATCTGGCACGGGATTATCTTGCCGGCGTTGCTGGATCGGCGTGCAGCCAGTGAGGTATCTGCCTCGCTGGAGCGGTGATCTTTGGCCTGGCAAGGCCGCCCGCTTCCTTTGTCAGTGTCGTGCCTCCGCGCCCCGCCTCAAGGGCGCTCCCGCTCCGCTGCGCTCCGCGTCCGCGTCGGCTGCGCCGATGGCCCTGCGGGCCACCCTTGACCCGGGGCGCTCCGGCACGGGGGAGAAGCGAGCGGGCGGCCCCGGGAAGGTGGGCGGCTTGGCGGGGTGTGTCTGGGGGTCGGCTGCGTTGCGGGGCGGGGTTGGGGCGCGTCGGGTGCTTGGGGGGCACGCCGGGTGGTCTCAGCGGGTGCGGGAGGTGGGTTAGGAGCCGTGGCAGGTGGCGTACGGCTGGGTTTCGCCGCACCAGCAGTCGGAGGTGCGCTGAGGGGGCCAGACCACGGCTCGGCCGCGGGCCGCGAGGGTGGTGGCGTACTGGGGGAGGAGGGTCGGGTCGGCGGGGGTGGTGCCTTCGGAGGCGGCGAAGGCCTCGTAGGAGGGGACGGTGGCGGTGACGATGCCGAGGTTGGGGGTGCCGGAGGTGGAGAGTTCGCGGAGGGAGGACTCTATGGTCGAGAGGTGCTCGGGGTGGGAGGGGTACTCCGTGGCCAGGTCCGGGTAGGCGGAGAGGAGTTCCGAGAGCTCGTTCGCCGGCCAGTGCAGGACGGCCACCGGGAAGGGGCGGGAGAGGGCCTCGCGGTAGGCGCCGAGTTCTGCTCGGAGGCGGGAGATCTCGGCTTCCAGCTCGGCCGGGTTGTCGGAGCCGAGGGACCAGACGCGCTTGGGGTCGTGGAGTTCGTCCAGGGAGACCGAGGCGGAGTGCAGGGTGTCGGCGCGGGCGTCCCAGTCGTCGTGGGGGAGGCCGAGCATGCGGCGGACCCTGTGGCGGCCGAAGAGCAGGGGGTGCGTGGCGTAGGGGGGTTCCGTCGCGTCCGTGAGGAGGAGGGTGGCCGCCTCCGTGAACGTGTCGTGCGCCGCTTCGAGCTCGTCGTGGGATTCGAGGGACTCGGCCACGATGACCCAGGGGGCCGGGTCGCGGGGGGCCGTGGCGCGGATGCCGTCGATGATCGCGCGTGCCTCCGCCTCGTGGTCGTACTCCCAGAGGTTCGAGGCCTTGAGGGCGCGGACCAGGGGCGCGTTCTCAAGGGTGTCCGGGGTGGCGAGGAGGCGGTCGTAGAGGGCGGTCGCGGCGGGGCGGGCGTCGGCCAGTTCGAGGTGGGCCGCGGCTTGCAGCAGCAGTGCTTCCGCGTCCTCGGGGTAGAGGCCGGCGGTCCGCTCCAGGCGTGCCGCTTCGGCGGTGTGGTCGACGTTCTCGGCGGGCGTGTCGGGGCGCATGAACGACACCGTACTGCCCATGAGCGACAAAGAAGAGATAGAGATGGGGGTAGTGAGCGACGAGGAGGGGCGCACTGTGCGGTTTGTGTTCGGTGGGAGCGTGGTGGAGTGGCGGGGGCCTTCTCCGTACTACTTCGTGCCGGTGCCCGAGGAGGAGTCCGAGGAGATTCGGGCCGTCGCCGCCATGGCGTCGTACGGGTGGGGGGTCATTCCCGTCGAGGCGGTGGTGGGCGGGGTGGTCTTCGAGACGTCGCTGTTTCCGAAGGACGGCGGGTATCTGCTGCCGCTGAAGAGCGCGGTGCGGAAGGCGCGGGGGTTGGGGGAGGGGGATGTGGTGCGGGTGGAGATGAGTGTGCGGTTGTGAGGGGACTCCCGGAGGACTCCCGGGAGTCTCCCCGGGGGGACTCCCGGGGGGCGTCCCCCCGGGAGTCCCGCTCTGGCGTCGTCGTCAGATCGTCACGCCGTCGATCTGGAGGGTCTGGACGGCCTTCGCCGCGACCGACACCGCCACCGTCTTTCCGGAGAGGTAGGTGTCGGAGTACGACTTGTACGCGTCGCCGCCCGTCGTCACCGTGTTCCAGCGGGGGACCAGGCCGCTCGTGCCGCCGGTCACCGTGGTGAAGCCGGAGAGGTTGAAGGTGAAGGTCTGGGCGGAGGTGGCGGTGTTCAGGGCCACGATCACCAGGCGCTTGGCCGAGCTGTCGTAGGCCGCGACCGCGTTGCTGACGCCCGTGTCGAGGATCTTCATCCCGGGGCGGATGTGACGGCTGAACTGGGCCATCACGTAGTACTTGGTGGTGACCGCGCCGGCCGCCAGGGTGTCCGCGTCGTACGCGATCATCGCCCAGTTCGAGGACGGGTCCATGACCTGCCAGTAGACCCAGGCGGTGGGGTGCAGCCAGCGGAAGTCGTAGAGGAGGTTGAAGGCCAGGGTGTAGCCGGTGCCGTCGTTGTCGCCGGTCTCGGAGTTCCAGAGGGCCTTGCCGGCCGTCGTGACGACGTCGGTGTAGAGGAGGTCGCGGCGGCCGCCGGAGCCCTGGTAGCCGTGGACGTTCACGCGGTCCACGTAGCCCTTGGTGGTGGAGGAGAAGGCGCTCCAGGTGGTGCGGGCCAGGTCGTAGCTGGTTTCGTCCGAGGCGGAGATCTTGGTGGTGGTCAGGCCCCGGCTGTTCAACTCGCTGCGGAGGTAAGGGAGTACGGCCGACTGGACGGTCGAGTCCATGTGGCAGCCCTCCTGGGTGCCGGTGGCCGTCCACCAGGAGGAGGACGGTTCGTTGAAGGCCTCGACCGTCGCGAAGTTCACGCCCCAGTTGTTCTTGGCGTACAACGCCACCGACGCCAGGTGCGAGGCGTGCTGGCGGTAGTTCCAGGACTGGAGGTTGTTGCCGCCGTCGGACGCGCCGGACGGGTTGTGGTTCAGGCACATCCACCACATGGGGGAGTTGGCGAAGAGTTCGGCGGTGGCGCCCCGGTTGACGGCTTTGACGAGCATCGCGCGCTGCGTGGCGTCCGCCGTCCAGTCCCAGGCCGAGGAGGTGGGGTCCTCGTTGTTCCAGTCCTGCCAGTAGCCCTCGATCTGCTTGAACGCGGGGATGTTCGCGGAGGCGACCATCGATTCGCCGCTCACGCTGTTCCAGCTGCACGCGCCCAGGTTGTAGCGGGCGATGTTCAGGCCCAGGCCGGGGAGCGATGTGCTGTTGTACGTCGTCGACTTGGTGGTGAAGAAGATGTCGGCGAAGTCGTCGCGGGTGCCGAAGACATTGCCCCACCAGGCCAGGGAGGTGCCCCAGCCCTCCCAGGTGCCCCACGAGGTCGACGGACTGACGGCTATCGTCGCGTCGGCGTGGGCCGTGCCCGTGGCCAGGGCGCTGCCCAGGAGGCCGCCGCCCGCGGCGGCCAGGAGTGTTCTGCGTCGGATCATGGCTGCTTCTCAACCTCTCCGTTGCGGCTCAAGCACCGGTTCCCGGACCGGCGTTGACTCGTCCCCCCGCATGCCAACAGGAAGCATCAGGTGTGGCGTGTGGGGTTGTCGAGAGTTGTGACACCGCTTTCTAAAACCCGTGGAGGAAGTGATCGTGGGGAGGGGGCGTGAGAGGAAGCCCTATGGCTCTGGTGACTTGGTGGCGGTCGTCTTATCGTGCGGGCCCAACCGGGGGTCGGACCGGGGGCGGCGGGAGGTGCGCGGTGCGGTGGGTCGTGGGGCACGGTGACCGGCGGTGGCGGGCGCGGCGGCGACGGGTGGTGTGGACCGGGGGCGAACTCCTCGTCACCGTGGGCGTGGTGCTGATGCTGCTCGTGGTGCATCAGCTGTGGTGGACCAACCGGGAGGCGAAGCAGGGGGCCGAGCGGAAGGTGGAGGCGCTGGAGCGGGAGTGGGGGGACTCCGGGGGGTCGGGAGGGGGTGGGGGGTCGAGCGGCGCGGTGAAAGGGGGCTCCGGTTCGGCCGGGTCGGCTTCCGGGTCGGCTTCGGGGGCGGGTGGTTCCGGCGGCGGGCGGCGGCAGACGTCGTACACGACCCGTGTGGTGGACTCCCGGGCGTACGCGATCCTCGTCATTCCCCGGCTCGGTCTGCGGGTGCCGATCGCGGAGGGGGTCAGCAAGCCGAAGGTGCTCAACTACGGGTACGTCGGTCACTATCCCGGGACCCAGCAGCCGGGCCAGGCCGGGAACTTCGCGCTCGCGGGGCACCGGAACACGCACGGTGAGCCGTTCCGGTACCTGCCGCGGCTGAGGCGGAAGGACACGATCGAGGTCGAGACGAAGGCGGCGACCTACACCTACGCCGTGGACCAGATCCTGCCGCAGACGTCGGCCCGTGACTCGGGGGTCGTCAGGGCCGTACCGCGGTCGATCGTGAAGCCGTCGTACGGGTACAAGCAGCCCGGGTACTACATCACCCTGACCACCTGCACGCCCGAGTTCACCTCCCGGTACCGGATGGTGGTGTGGGGGAAGTTGGTGTCGATGCGGCCGCGCGCGTAGGGCGCCGGGGCCCGCGGTTCGGTGCGCCGGGCTCCCGACAGGCGACGGACGACCGCATCGCCTACCTTGTATGAGTCAGTGAGCCCGTGGTCCACGATCTCGGAGCACTCACGTCCGCAGTCGCGGACACACCGGTGGGGCCTGGTACGTCATGGCCGCCCCACTGTCCCGCCCCTCGGCCGCAGGACCACCTGGGCGGATCTCGCGCACTCTCGTTGATTCCAGCGGATTCCTGGAGTCGGGCGTGCCGAGGACGTGATGTGTCCTACGGCGGTCGCCGAGTCGCAAGTGAGTTCAAGTACCGGAGGGAGCAGGACCATGTCCCGACTGTCTCTGAAAGCCACGCTGTGCATGTTCGTGGCGCTGCTGACGGCAGCGCTGTGGACCCAGCCGGCCAGCGCGTACACCTGGGCCCGCAGGGTCACCGTGTACAACGCCGCCGGCCTGTGCGTCCAGGGAGACGCCGGAATCGACCACAAGAAGCCCGGCGTACTGTCCGGCAACCTCGCCTACAGCGAGACCTACGCGTTGAAGCAGGGATGCGGTACCGGTCTGACCGAGCCTGACGGCTGGGCCGCCACGCGAGCGATCGTTCAGCGGTGGAACGGGTCCACGTGGGTGGACTGCCGTACCAGCGCCTGGAAGTTCGGTGGCACCGGCGTGAACCGATGGGGCCTGTACGGGCCGGAGGTTGTCTTCGACTGGGGCGGGTGGGCCTCGTGCTCGCCGGGCTTCTACCGGACGGTGGCCGCGGCGTTCGTCTGGGACGGCTCCGCGTGGCGAGGCAACGGTGTCGCGTCGGGGTTCGAAGAGGTCACGCCGAACGGGGTCGCCCCCATGCGGAAGCCCGCTGCCGTTCCCGCTCCGCACGTCCAGCCGCCCGCTGCCCGGCCGGCCGCACGGGCTGCCCGGTGACCGGCGGAACAGGGCCCGATCCGAGCTGAGTTCGAGCTCGCTGCGAGGGAGTGTCCGACGCGTCGGACACTCCCTCGCAGCTGACGGGAGGCGCTTCGGAGGCGCTTCGGCGCCGGATGCGCTAACGCGTCCGCTCCCGCAGGGCCGCCACCCCCGCCGCGCCCAGTACCGCGACGGCCGCCGACACGACCATCGCCACGTCCGCGCCGTGGGCCAGGCCTCCGCCGGAGGAGGTGGCGAGGGCGATGGTGAGGGCCACGCCGGCGCAGGAGCCGATGTAGCGGAAGGTCTGCTGGGCGCCGGAGCCCATGGCCGCGCGGGCGGGCGGGACCGACTCCACGGCGAGGAGGGGGAGCGCGGCGTTGAGGAGGCCGCTGCCCGCGCCGCTCAGCACCAGGCCGGGCAGGAGCCGGGGCCAGGAGCCCGCGTCGAGGGCGCCCAGCATGGCGAGGGCGCCGCCCGCGTGCAGCAGGAAGCCGACGGTCAGTTGCCACCGGGGTGGGACACGGCCCGCGAGGCGCTTGGCCTGGAGCGCCACCGTGAAGGAGAGGCCGGACCAGAGCAGGAAGAGCCACGCCGTGTCCATCGCGGACATCCCGAGCGTCTGCTGGAGCAGGGCCGGCAGGAAGCTGAACAGGCCTATCACCGCGAGGCCCGTGACCAGGCCGCCGAGGGAGGAGGCCAGGAAGCGGGGGCTGCGCAGGAGGGAGAGGTCGATCATCGGGGTCGGGGAGTGGCGGCGCTCGATCAGGGTGAAGAGCGCGAGGAGGACGACCGTCGTCGCGAACAGCAGGCCCACCTGCGGCCGTAGCCAGCCGTCCCGGCCCAGGGTCAGGGCCGCCACGAGGGCGACCAGGGCCAGGCCGAAGGTCACGGCGCCGGCGATGTCCGGGCGGCCGCCGCGCGGTGAGCGGGACTCCGTCAGGGCGCGGAAGGAGAGGCCCGCCACGATCAGCGCGGCCGCGCCCAGTACCGCGTAGGCCACCCGCCAGCTGGGCATCGCGCCGGCCACCAGCGGGCCGAGCGCGATGCCGCCGCTCACGAACGCGCCCCACACGCCGGTCGCGTGCAGCCGGCCGCGCGGGCTCGGGAAGGCGGCGACCAGGAGGCCCAGGCTGCTCGCCAGGATCGCCGCGCTCGCCGCGCCCTGGGCGGCCCGGGCGAGGGTGAACGCCCAGGTGGAGGCGGCCAGGCCGCCGAGGGCGGTGGTCAGGCCGAGGGCGAGGGTGCCGGCGACGAAGACGCGGCGGCGGCCGTAGTCGTCGGCCAGGGTGCCCGCCACCAGGAGGAGGGCGGCGAGGCCGAGCGGGGTGCCGTTCAGCAGCCAGGCCTGTGCGGAGAGGGGGGTGTGCAGGGCGGCGGCCGTGTCCGGGAGCGTGACCATCGGGGCCGTGTAGGTCATCAGGGCGACGGCGGTCGCGGCGCTGGTCAGTGCCAGGGTGGGGCGGCCGTCCCGGGCCGGGGCCGCCAAGGATCCCGGCGCCTCGGAGTCGGGTGTCGACGGGCTCGCACGCTTCATGGTTCTTTCACTGAACCTAGTCATGGGGGTACCGTAGCACCGTCGGTTCGTTCATTGAACCTAAGCAAGGCAAACTGACTAAGGTGGCCCCATGGCTCTGGGCAAGGACTACGTGACGCAGGAGTGCTCGCTGGCGAGCGCGCTGGAGGTCGTCGGCGAGCGCTGGACGCTGCTCGTCATCCGCGACGCGCTCTACGGCGTCCGGCGCTACAACGACTTCCTCGTCCACCTCGGCATCCCGCGCGCCGTCCTGTCGGCCCGGCTGAAGACCCTCACCGAGGTGGGGATCCTGGAGAAGCGCCGCTACCAGGAGTCGCCGCCCCGGGACGAGTACGTCGTCACCGAGCGCGGCATCGCCCTCTGGCCCGCCCTGCGCGCCCTCTCCGTCTGGGGGCGCGAGCACCTCATGGACCGCCGGCTGCGCTACTTCCGGCACGCGGAGTGCGGGACCGAACTCGGCTCGTACGGCGAATGCCCCGCCTGCGGAACCGTGGTTCCCGTCGCGGACGTTCTCGTCACGCCGGGACCGGGACTCGATCCGGATCCGGCCGACCCGGTCAGCCGGGCACTCCTGAAGCCCAAGCGCCTCCTGGAGCCGCTGGAGACCGGTCAGGCGTGAGGCCGAGGCGGTCAGGAGCGGCTGCCGCGCCCGTGGGACCCCGGTGGCTACGGTCCAGTACGTGAACAGGCTCTTGCCCGCTGCACGCTCTCATTGGAGGATCGACCAGTCCTCCGATGGCTGCACCCATCGGTCGGGCGCCCGCTATCAAGGGAGATGGTGACGACCATGAAGCTGCTGCGAGTCGGTACGGCGGGGTCGGAGCGGCCCGCGCTGCTCGACGCCGAGGGTGTGCTGCGGGACCTGTCGGGGATCGTCGACGACATCGACGGGGCGCTGCTCGCCGACGACGCGGCGCTCGGGCGGGTCCGGGCCGCCGCCGGCGCGGGGGAGCTGCCCGTGCTCGACGCGGCCGGGCTGCGGATCGGGCCGCCGGTGGCGCGGATCGGCAAGATCGTGTGCATCGGGCTCAACTACCACGACCACGCGCGCGAGACGGGCGCCGAGCCGCCGGCCGAACCGGTCATCTTCTTCAAGGCCGCGGACACGGTCGTCGGGCCGAACGACACCGTGCTGGTGCCGCGCCGGTCCGTGAAGACCGACTGGGAGGTCGAGCTCGCCGTCGTCATCGGGCGGACCGCCCGTTATCTGGCCGACGACGAGGATCCGCTGGCCTATGTCGCCGGGTACGCCGTCGCGCACGACGTGTCCGAGCGGGAGTTCCAGATCGAGCGCGGCGGGACCTGGGACAAGGGGAAGAACTGCGAGACGTTCAACCCGCTGGGGCCGTGGCTGGTGACCGCGGACGAGGTCGGGGATCCGCAGGGGCTGTCGCTGAAGCTCTGGGTGAACGGGGAGCTGAAGCAGGACGGGACGACGGCCGAGCAGATCTTCTCGGTGGCCGAAGTCGTCCGGTACGTCAGCCAGTTCATGGTGCTGTACCCCGGGGACGTCATCAACACGGGGACTCCGGCGGGGGTGGCGCTGGGAGCGCCCGAGCCGAAGCCGTTCCTGCGGGGCGGGGACGTGGTGGAACTGGAGATCGGCGGACTCGGTCGCCAGCGGCAGGAGCTCAAGGACGCGTAGGACTCCTCGGCGGCGGCCCGGGTGGGCGCACGCAATCGGGTGACAACGGGTCCCCGGGAGTGTGTGGACCCGAAGGTCCCGGGCCGCTCCGTTAATTTGGGGCCATGGGGAAGTCCGGCCGGCCGCTCTGGTGCCGGCGCGCTTCTGCCGCTGTCCTGGTGTACCTCGCCATGGTGACGGCGGTTTCCGGAATTCTCGCCCCCCGGGCGGCGGCCGCGGCCGTGTCCAGCTGTCGCATCGGGGCCTACGTCACGGACCTGTACGGGCTGAATGTCTCACCGCGGACCGTCAACGCGGACTTCTGGCTCTGGAGCGTGTGTCCGAGCGCCGCCCTCGACGCCACCAGGCGCCTGGAGTTCGTCAACGCCACACAGGTGACCCAGACCGACCGGTCCGTGGAGAAGATCGGCGACGAGTACTGGTCCCAGGTGAAGGTGTCCGGCACCTTCCGGCAGCAGTTCGACCTCAGTGAGTACCCGTTCGACAAGCAGGACGTCCAGATCCGGATCGAGGACTCGGAGTTCAACTCCTCCCAGTTCACCTACGTGCCGGACACCGCGAACTCCGGATATGACCACGAGATCGAACTCGGCGGGTTCAAGATCAGGAGCTTCGGTACGCGGGTGGTGACGCACACGTACCAGACTTCCTTCGGGGACCCGCGGATCACACACGGGCAGAACAGCCGGTACAGCCAATTCGTCATCGGCTTCAAGCTCGCCAGGGACGACGTGGCCGGCTTCGTCAGGGAGACCTGGCCGGCCTACGTCGCTTTCCTCATCTCTTTGATCTCGTACTGGATCTGGTCGAAGGACCTGCTGTCCATCATCGGGGCGCGCTACGGGATTCTGGGCGCGTCACTCTTCAGCGTCGTGGTGAACATGCGCTCGTCGAGTCTGGCGGGAACCCTCTTCGGCGTCACCCTGGTCGATCAGATCCAGTTGATCACCCTGCTGTACACGCTGATCGCCGTGGGCTGCACCACCTACATCGTCTGGAGGTGGGCCGACCACGAAAGAAACGCCTCGGTGCGGCGGGTCAACCATTTCGTGGCCATGGCGACCACGGCCGCCTATCTGGCCGCGAACGCCGTCAGTATCGGTTTCGCGATCACATAGGGCTGCGGCTACAGCTTCAGGAAGGTTTCCAGCGCCTCCACCACGAAGCGGTGGTCCTGGAGTTGGGGGAGGCCGGAGACGGTCACCGAGCCGATGACGCCGACGTTCTCGACGTTGATCGGGAACGAGCCGCCGTGGGCCGCGTACGTGTCGGGGTCGAGGCGGGAGGACTCCTCGAAGGTCGTGCCCTTGGCGCGGAAGCGGGCGCCGACCAGGTAGGACGCGGCGCCGTAGCGCTCGACGACCCGGCGTTTGCGGGTGATCCAGGCGTCGTTGTCGGGGGTGGAGCCGGGCAGGGCCGCGTGGAAGAGCTGCTGGCCGCCGCGGTGGATGTCGATGGCCACGGGGGCCTGGCGCTCCCGGGCCATCTCCACCAGCAGGGAGCCCAGCGCCCACGCGTCGTCGTTCGTGAACTGCCGGAAGACCAGGCGGTGTTCCTGCTTCTCCAGCTCCTCCACCGACGGGGTGAGTTCGGGAGCGGACCTCGGGGTGATCTGCGGGTGGTGCATCAGAGGGTCACCGTCACCTTGTCCCGCGCCGAGCGGCGCGCTGCTTCCAGTACGTCCAGGGCGGCGGCCGCCTCCAGGGCGGTCACCGGGTTGGGGCCCTCGCCCCGCAGGGCCGCGGCCACCCCCGCGTAGTACGCGGGGTAGTCACCGGGGACAGTGGGGACGATACGGCCGCCGCCGGTGACCGGCGACTCTCCCGCGCCGATACGGCCGTACAGCGACTCCGGCTCCACGCCCCAGCCGTCCGAGGTGCCCGGGCGCTCGCCCTCGCGCAGCGCCGCCTCCTGCGGGTCCAGGCCGTACTTGACGTAGCCGGCCTTCGAACCGAGGACCCGGAAGCGGGGGCCGAGCTGGGCCGCCGTCGCCGAGACGTGGAGGTGGGAGCGGACGCCGCTCGCGTGGGTGAGGGCGATGAACGTGTCGTCGTCGGCCTCGGCGCCGGCCCGGCGGACGACCGACTCGGCGTACACCTCGGTGGCCGGGCCGAAGAGGACCAGGGCCTGGTCGACGATGTGGCTGCCGAGGTCGTAGAGGAGACCTCCGATCTCTTCCGGGTCGCCGGACTCGCGCCAGCCGCCCTTGGGCTGCGGGCGCCAGCGCTCGAAGCGGGACTCGAAGCGCCAGGCGTCGCCCAGTTCGCCGTCCGCGAGCAGCTTCCGCAGGGTCAGGAAGTCGTTGTCCCAGCGGCGGTTCTGGAAGACCGAGAGCAGCAGGCCGCGCTCGTCGGCGGCTGCGGCCAGATCGCGGGCCTCGGCGGCGGTGCCGGCGATCGGCTTGTCGATCACGACCGGGAGGCCCGCCTTGAGGGCGGTCGTCGCCAGCGGCACGTGCGTCTTGTTCGGGGACGCGATGACGAGGAGGTCGAACTCGGCGGACCGGTCGAACAGCTCGTCGGGCGTGCCGACGGTCCGGACGTCCGGGAACTCGGCCTTCGCCTGCGCCTGCCGCTCGGGGTTCGAGGTGACCACCGTGTCCAGGGCCAGGCCCTCGGTGGCGGCGATCAGGGGGGCGTGGAAGACGGATCCGGCGAGTCCGTAGCCGATGAGGCCGACGCGGAGGGGAGGAGCAGCTGTCATGCGGGTCATGGGTCCCACTTTCGCAACGCTGTTGCCAAAGTGCAAGTGGCGGGGAGAATGGATGGCGTGAACAGGACGAGGAGCGGACCGGGCGGCGCGGCCGGAGCGAATCTGCTGGCCGTACGCAGTCACAACACCGCGCTGGTGCTGGATCTGCTGCGGACGGCGGGCGGGGCCGGCATCAGCCGGCTGGAGCTTGCCGAGCGGACCGGGCTCACTCCCCAGGCGGTCAGCAAGATCACCGCCCGGCTGCGGGACGAGGGCTTCGCTGCGGAGGCCGGACGGCGCGCGTCGACGGGGGGCAAGCCGGCCACCGTGCTGCGGCTGGTGCCGGACGCGGGGCACGCGGTGGGCATCCAGCTCGACCGCGACGAGCTGCGGGTCGTACTGGTGGACCTGGAGGGCACGGTCGTCGCCGAGCGGCACACGGCGGTGGACCTGGGCGCCGGGGCGGAGGCCGTGCTGGCGGCGGTCGCGGAGCCGGCCGGGGAGCTGATCGGGCTGGGGGGCGACTCGGTGCTCGGGGCCGGGGTCGCGGCGCCGGGTCCGCTCGACCACATCCACGGGGTGCTGCACCGGGTCACCGGGTTCCCCGAGTGGGACGGCTTTCCGCTGCGGGACGCGCTCGCGGAGCGGCTCGGGGTGCCGGTCGTCGTCGACAAGGACAGCAACGCGGCCGCCCTCGGACTCGCCGTCGGCGGCGAGCACGGCTCCTTCGTCTGCCTGCTCCTCGGTACGGGGCTGGGCGCCGGCCTGGTGATCGGCGACAGCGTGCACCGGGGGGCGCGCACCGGTGCCGGGGAGTTCGGGCACCAGGTCGTCCAGCTCGACGGGCCGCCGTGCCACTGCGGCAACCGGGGCTGTATCGAGGCGCTGTGCCTGGCGGCGATGGCCCGCGGCGAGGCCGGTGAGGCGGCGCGGATCCTCGGCGTCGGGGCCGCGAACCTGGCCGGGCTGCTCGACATCGACCTCGTGCTGCTCGGCGGCCGGACGATCGCGGCCGACCCGGAGACCTTCGTCCACGGCGTCGCCGCCGTCCTCGACGAACACGCCCGCCGCGAGAGCGGCCTCGGTACGACCGTCCCCGTACGCCTCGCCCCCGGCGCGGACCGGGGCGTCGCGGTGGGCGCGGCCCACCTGCTGCTCGCCCCGCTGTTCGGCCGGGCGGAGGGGGGATGGGCAGGAGGGGAGGCGGTGGGGAGCTGACGGTGGTGGGAGAGCCGGTGGTGATGGGAGAGCCGGTGGTGGGGGCTGATCGGGCGGAGTTGGTGCCGCTGTGCGGAGTGGCGGCCGGACGGTCGCGGCCGGGCGCGGCAGGATCACATGATCATGCGACTGAGCACGTCCCTGTTCCTCCGCGTGGCCGCAGCCGCCGTTCTCGCCCCCGTGTCGTCGGCGGCCGCCGTCCCCACGGCCTTGGCCATGCCCGCCATGCCCGCCATGCCCGCCGCGCCCGCTGCCCTCTCCGCACCCGCCGCGCCCGCCGTCACCGACGCGTCCTGCGCGGGCGCCGACGAGCAGGGCTTCCCCCTCACCGCCCGGATCCATGACGGCCCCTCGACCTACGAGGCCGGTGGCGGATTCGGTGTCTGGTACCTCGACCTCACGAACACCACGCCCCGCACCTGCACCGACGTCCACCCGGTCGTCGTCCTCGCCGACGACAAGAGGGCCCTCAAGCCCTCCCAGACCGAGCTGGAGTTCTACGACGGTCCGAGCACCCGCCCGGTCATGCTGACGGAGACGGACGAGTCGGAGCTGGTCGGCGTGTTCGACGGGAACGACTTCCCGGGGTTCACCATCGCGTCCGGCGCGACCGTCTCGGTCAAGGTCAGACTCGCCGTCGCCTCCGACGCCGTGACGAACGCGGTCACGGTCAACGCGGCCGCCGTGCAGCGGCAGGGGTCGGACGGGCAGTGGGTGGGGGAGTCGAACGACTACCGCTTCGGCATCGGCGAGGACCCCCCGCCCCCGCCTCCGCCGCCTCCCACGGGCCCCGCGCCCGCCACCCCGGCCACCCCGGCCGTCCCCGCGACCCCCGCCGGCCCCGCCACTCCGGCGGACCCCGCCGACCCCACTGCCCCCGCCGACCCCACCGCCCCCACCGATCCGGAGGCCTCCGCCACCGCCTCCGCCGTAACCCGGCCCAGCCCCGGCACCAGCCGCAGCCCCGGCACCAGCCCCGGCACCGGGACCGCCCCGGGGACCCTCACCCCCACCCCCACCGCCGCCCCGGGCAGCGCCCTGCCCTTCGTCGACGAGGCCGCGGAGGCCGGGGAACGCGCCCGCGAACTGGCCCGCACCGGCCTCGGCGTGGCCCACGGACTGCTCGCGGCCACCGTCGCGCTGCTCACGGTGGGAGGGGGCGCGTTCCTGCTGGCGCGTCGGCGGCGGTGACCTGTCTCCCACGCGGAAAGCGCCGTCTGCGACGATCCCTGCGTGGACTACCCGAACGACCAGGACCCCGGCGCCCCCGTCCGCTCCGGCATCCCCGAGCACGGCCGCATCCCGAAGTACTACGCGGTGAAGGCGCGGATCGACCATCTCGTCGGCGCGCTCGGCGAGGGCGGCCTCATCCCCACCGAGCGTGATCTGTCGGAGGAGTACGGGGTCGCCCGGGAGACCGTCCGGCAGGCGCTGCGCGAACTCGTGCTGGAGGGCAAGCTCCGCCGGCAGGGCCGCGGCACGGTCGTCGCGGGGCCCAAGCTGGAGCAGCCGCTGTCCCTCGCCAGCTACACGGAGGGCGTACGGCGCCAGGGCCGCACCCCCGGCCGCAGCCTGGTCACCCTCGACCGCTTCCCCTGCCCGCCGGCGCTCGCCGCCGAGACCGGCCTGGAGCGCGGCGAACCCGTCTGGCACCTGGAGCGCGTGCTGCTCGCCGACGACGAGCGGGTCGGGCTGGAGAGCACGTATGTCGCGGTGGCCCGGGTTCCCGACCTCGACGCCGACTTCCACCCCGACTCCTCCTTCTACGGCTACCTGCACGAGAAGGGCATCGCGTTCGGGGACGCCGACGAGCGCATCGAGACCGTGCTGGCCACTCCGCGCGAGGCGCTGCTCATCGGCACCCCGCCGGCCCTTCCGATGCTGCTGATCCACCGGGTGTCACGGGACACGGAGGGCGCGCCGCTGGAGCGGGTGCGGTCGCTGTACCGGGGGGACCGGTTCTCGTTCACGACCCACCTCGGCGGCTGAAAAGTACCGATTTGATGGACTCTCGACCGCCCTGGAGTATCACGAAAAGATAACGGGTCTAGCCCAAACGTGATGACCAGTTCACGCTCTCGTTGGCATCCGGACCTTTCCGGTTACCGGTTCGCGAGGAGCGTGGCGGTCGTGAGAGTGACAGTCGTAGGAGCAGGCGTGGTGGGCACCATGCACGCCTGGCAGGCAGTGGAACGCGGCCACGAGGTCGTGCAGATCGAGCGCGAGGCCGAGGCCCGCGGCGCCTCGCTGCGCAACTTCGGGCAGATCTGGGTGAGCGGGCGCGCGGGCGGGGAGGAACTCGACACCGCCCTGCGGGCCCGGGAGTTGTGGGAGGAGATCGGCGGGCGGGTGCCCGGGCTCGGCTTCCGGGCCAACGGGTCGCTGACCCCGGTGCGCGGCGCACACGAACTCGCCGTCGCCGAGGCCGCCGTGGCCCGCGCCGACGCGGCCGCCCGCGGCCACAAGCTGCTCACCCCCGCCGAGGCCCGCGCCCTGAACCCCGCCCTGCGCGGCGCCTTCGACGCGGCCCTGTACTGCGAACGCGACGCGGCCGTCGAGCCGCGCACCGCCCAGCTCGCCCTCCGCGCCGAGCTGCTGAAGTCCCCGAACTACACGTTCCTGCCCGGCCGGGAGGTCCGCGAGGTCGTGGGCGCGGCAGCCGTCCGCGACGACCACGGGGACGTCCACCGCGCCGACGCCGTCGTCCTGGCCACCGGGGCCTGGCTCGGCGGCCTGGTCCGCGAACTCGCCGGACCCGACCTGCCCGTGCGCCGGGTGCGCCTCCAGATGATGCAGACCGACCCGCTCGGCGAACCCCTCCCCACCTCGGTCGCCGACGCCGACAGCTTCCGCTACTACCCGGCGTACGCCTCCCCGGCCCTGGACGAGCTCAACGCCCGCCAGCCGCAGCCGGAGACCGCCGCCGTCCACCGCATGCAGCTCCTCATGGTGCAGCGTGCCGACGGCGGCCTGACCATCGGCGACACCCACGAGTACGAGCACCCCTTCGCCTTCGACACCGTCGAGGAGCCGTACGAGCACCTGGCCGGGGTCGTCGAGTCCCTGCTCGGCCGGCCGCTGCCGCGCGTCCGGCACCGCTGGGCCGGTGTGTACGCGCAGTGCACGGACCCCTCGCGGGTCGTGCACCGGCAACGGGTGGCCGACGGGGTGTGGCTGGTCACCGGGCCCGGCGGGCGCGGCATGACCTGCTCGCCCGCGATAGCAGAGACGACCGCGAACGAACTGGGCTGGTGAGAGAGTTGACCGAAGACATCCGACTCGTCGTGCTGGACATGGCCGGTACGACCGTCGCCGACGGCGGGCTCGTCGAGCAGGCGTTCACGGCGGCCGCCCGCCATCTGGACGCCGACCCCGAGCAGATGATCGACTACGTCCGCGCCACCATGGGCGAGTCCAAGATCTCCGTCTTCCGGCACCTGTTCGGGGAGGAGGCGAAGGCCCAGGAGGCCAACAAGGCCTTCGAGGCGGCCTACGCCGAACTCGTCGACGGCGGCAGGGTCCACGCCCTGCCCGGCGCCCGCGAGACCATCGAGACGCTCCAGGCCCAGGGCCGTACGGTCGTCCTCACCACCGGCTTCGCCCGCGCCACCCAGGACGCGATCCTCGCCGCCCTCGGCTGGCAGGACCTGGTCCCGCTCACCCTGTGCCCCGCCGACGCGGGGGGCCGCGGGCGGCCGTACCCCGACATGGTCCTCACGGCGTTCCTGCGGACGCGGGCCGCGGACGACGTCCGTCAGGTCGCCGTCGTGGGTGACACCTCGTACGACATGCTCACCGGGGTCCGGGCCGGCGCCGGGCTGGTCGCGGGGGTCCTGACCGGGGCGCACGGCGCGGACGCGCTGCGGGGCGCCGGGGCCACCCATGTGCTGGAGTCCGTGGACCGGTTGCCCGGAGTGCTCGCATGAGCAGCGGGACCAGCGGCGGCATCCGCTTCGACTCGGTGAGCGTCGCTTACGACGGGAACGTCGTCCTCGACTCCCTCGACCTCACCGTCGAGCCCGGCGAGGTGATGGCCCTGCTCGGGCCGTCCGGCTCCGGCAAGACCACCGCGCTGCGGGCGGTCGCCGGGTTCGTACGGCCCGTAGCCGGGCGGGTGTTCCTCGGCGAGCGCGACGTGACCGACCTGCCGCCGCACCGGCGCGGGATCGGGATGGTGGTGCAGCAGTACGCGCTGTTCCCGCACATGCGGGTCGCCGACAACGTGGCGTTCGGGCTGAAGGCGCGGAAGGCGGCCAAGGAGGAGATCCGGGAACGGGTCGCCGAGGCGCTGGAGATGACCGGGATGGCGGCGTACGCGCGGCGGTATCCCCGGGAGCTGTCCGGTGGGCAGCAGCAACGGGTCGCCATCGCACGGGCGTTGGCCATCCGGCCGGGCGTCCTGCTCCTCGACGAACCACTGTCCGCGCTCGACGCGCAGCTCCGGTCCGGGATGCTCGCGGAACTGGCGCGGCTGCACCGCGAGTTGCCCGACGTGTCGATCCTGTACGTCACTCACGACCAGGTCGAGGCGTTGACGCTGGCCGACCGGATCGCCGTCATGGACAAGGCCCGGCTGCGGGCCTGTGGGACACCGACGGAGCTCTACCGGGCGCCTGCGGACGAGTTCACGGCGTCGTTCGTGGGCGGGGCGAATCTGTTGCCGGTGACCGTGGGGGCGGGGGGAGTGGACTTCGCGGGGGTCGGGGTGAAGGTCGACACGGCGGGGGTGGTCGCGGGGGCTCGGGCGACGTTGTGCGTGCGGCCGCATCTGGTGGGGCTGGGGGAGGGGCCCAATCGGCTTGTGGGGGTCGTGAAAGAGATTCAGTGGCGGGGGGCGACCCATCGGCTGTATGTCGAGGTGGACGGGCATGCGGTGATGGCGGATGTGCGGGAGTTGAGGGATCCGCCGGGGTTCGGGGACGAGGTGGCATTGCACTTCGCGCCGGAGGATGCGGTGTTGCTGCCGGTTGGAGTTGGCCGTGGGTGAGGTTGTGGGGCGGATGCGGGCCGGTGGGGGCTTGTCGCGCCCACGCGGCGGTAGCCGCACATCAGATGCAGCCCCGCGCCCCTTTCGGGGCGCGTTGGTCCTGCCGCCCATTGCATTGCTCGGCATCTTCTTCCTTTATCCGCTCGCCCTCGTTGTCCAGCAATCGCTGCACCCCGACACCGGGGGCACCTCCCTTCAGCCCTACGCCGACGTCTTCGCCTCGGAGTCGTTCCGCAACGCTCTCTGGACCACCGTCTGGATCGCCGTCGCCTCCACCGCCGGGTGTCTGGTGCTCGGGTTTCTCCTCGCTCTCGTGATCGCCTTCATCCCCTTCCCGGGGGCGAAAGCCGTCGCCCGGTTCATCGACGTCTATCTGTCCTTCCCCTCCTTCCTGATCACGCTGGCGCTTCTCTTCATCTACGGCACCACCGGGATCGTCGGGTCGTTCCAGTTCCTGACGACGCCCTGGGGGGTGCTGCTCGCCGAGGTCACCTACTTCACGCCGTTCGTGATGCGGCCGCTGCTCGCCGCGTTCTCGCAGGTGGACACCGCGCAGATCGAGGCGGCGTCGAGTCTGGGGGCGCGGGCGCCGCGGATCGTCCGGCAGGTGATCCTGCCGGAGGCCCTGCCGGCGCTGGCGGCAGGCGGGAGTCTCGTCCTCGTCCTCTGCCTCAACGAGTTCGGCATCGTGCTCTTCACCGGCGCGAAAGGGGTCACGACCCTTCCGATGCTCGTCTACAGCAAGGCGATCCTGGAGTCGGACTATCCGGGTGCCTGTGTCGTCGCCGTCGTCAACGTCCTGATCTCTGTGGGGCTGTACGGCCTCTACCGGGTGGTGAGCCGTCGTGCTGGTGCATAGCCGTGGGGCCAGGTGGGCGGTGTGGGCGGTGTTCACCGTGCTGTTCCTGCCGCTCTTCGCCCTGCCTCTCCTGGTCGTCCTGGGCGCCTCCTTCGCCACCCACTGGTCCGGCGTGCTGCCTTCGGGGCTGACGGCCGGCAACTTCCGGTCGGCCACCCGGGGCGACGCACTCCAGGCGCTCACCACGAGCCTGGTCACGGCCGTCGGCGCGAGTCTGCTGGCGCTGGTCGTCGGCACCTGGGCGGCGCTGGCCGGGGCGGCACTGAGGAAACGTCAGCGGCAGCTGGTCGACGCCCTGTTCGTGCTGCCGGTCGCCGTGCCGTCGGTGGTGGTCGGGCTGGCGCTGCTGGTGGCCTTCTCCAAGCCGCCGTTCCTGCTCAACGGCACCCGGTGGATCGTGATCCTCGCGCACACCGTGCTGGTGACGGCCTTCGCCTACCAGTCGGTGTCGGCCGCGACCACCCGTCTCGACCCCGCCTACGAGCAGGCCGCCGCCTCGCTCGGCGCCCGCCCGGCCTACGTGCTCCTGCGGGTCCGGCTGCCCCTGCTCCTGCCCTCGCTCACCGCCGCCGCGGGGCTCTGCTTCGCCCTCTCCATGGGCGAGCTGAGCGCCACGATGATGCTCTACCCGCCCGACTGGACCCCGCTTCCGGTCCTGATCTACTCGGCCACCGACCGCGGCGCCCTCTTCGCCGGCTCCGCCCTCGCGGTGGTCCTCATGACGGCGACCCTGATCGCGCTGTTCGTCGTCTCCCGCGTCCGCAACCGCGCCTCGTACCGCTGACCCACGTCCCTCACCGATCCGTTCCTCACCGACGCAAGGAGTTCGCTTCGCCATGCCCGGAATCACGTCCAGAAACACGCTCAAGATCGCCGTAGCCGTCTCGCTGCTCGCCACTCCGCTGCTCTCCGCCTGCGGTGGCTCCTCGGCCGCCGCCGACGAGAAGGCCGTCACCGTCTACAGCGCCGACGGGCTCAAGGGGGAGAACAACGACGGCTGGTACGACAAGGTCTTCGCCGACTTCACCAAGCAGACCGGCATCAAGGTCAAGTACGTCGAGGGCGGCTCCGGCGAGGTGGTGCAGCGTGCCGTGCGGGAGAAGAGCAACCCGCAGGCCGATGTGCTGGTCACGCTCCCGCCGTTCATCCAGCAGGCCGACAGCAAGGGGCTGCTGGAGAAGTACCGGCCCGCGGGCTCGGCGCAGGTCGGCGGTGCCGACAAGGGCGCCGACGGCACCTGGACCTCCGTCGTCAACAACTACTTCGGCTTCGTCTACAACACGAAGGAGCTGAAGCAGGCGCCGACGACGTGGGAGGAGCTGCTCGACGGCAAGTACAAGAACAAGCTCCAGTACTCCACGCCCGGGGTCGCCGGTGACGGAACCGCCGTGCTGATCAAGGCGATCCACGACTTCGGCGGCCAGAAGCAGGCGCTGGAGTACCTGGGCAGGCTCCAGGCCAACAACGTCGGCCCGTCCGCCTCCACCGGCAAGCTCGCGCCCAAGGTCGACAAGGGCGAGCTGCTGGTCGCCAACGGCGACGTCCAGATGAACTACGCCCAGTCCAAGACCATGCCGAACCTGGGCATCTGGTTCCCGGCGGCCGAGGGCGGCAAGCCCACCACGTTCGCGCTGCCCTACGCGGCCGGTCTGCTCACGGGCGCCCCGCACAGCGAGAACGGCAAGAAGCTCCTCGACTTCATGCTCGCGCGGACGCAGCAGCAGGAGGTCAGCTCGATCGGCGGCGGCTTCAGCGCCCGCACCGACGTCAAGGCCGTCGACGCCAACGCGATCGCGCTGACCAAGCTGATGGACGGTGTCGACGTCTTCACGCCCGACTGGAACGACATCGACAAGAACCTCACGTCGTACGTGGAGGCCTGGAAGTCCGCCACCGGCAGCTGAGCCGCACCGAGCAACGCTCCACACCGCGACGCCCCCGGAACCGCCGGGGGCGTCGCCATGCCCGCGCACCTGTCTCCTTCGGAGGTCTCCGTGTCGTACCGCATGTCCCGTCGTACGTTCCTCGGCTCCGCCGCCGCGGTCGCCGTCGCCGCCGGCCCGTTCGCCGCCGTCGCCCGGGCGGCGGCCAGGACGCCCAAGGTCCTGGTCATCGGCCTGGACGGCTGCCTGCTCAGCCGGGTCGAGGACGCCGACGCGCCCCACCTGGACGCCCTGGCGGCGGCCGGTCTCACCGCGCCCAGCAGCATCTACGCCAACCCGCTCGCGCCCACCCTGTCCGGTCCCGGCTGGTCCACGATCATCACCGGCGTCTGGCCCGACAAGCACAACGTCAAGGACAACACCTTCAGCGGCAACCGGTTCACGCAGTACCCGGACTTCCTGACCCGCGTCGAGACGGCGAAGCCGGGGCTGTCCACGTACGCCGTCTCCTCCTGGGCGCCGATCACCGACACCGTGTTCTCGGCGAAGGTCGACACCCGGGTGTCCACGCCGAGCGCCGAGTACGACACCGGGACCACCGCGCGGGCCGTCGCCGTGCTCCGGGACGGCGACCCGGACGCGGTCTTCGTCCAGCTCGACAACATCGACCACGCCGGGCACGGCTACGGCGCCGCCTCCCAGCAGTACCTGGACGCCATCCACGGCGCGGACGCCCAGGTCGGGCAGCTGGTCGCCGCGGTCCAGGCGCGGGCGACGTACCCGGGCGAGGACTGGCTGGTCATGGTCACCGCCGACCACGGGCACACCGACGCGGGCGGCCACGGCGGCTCCACCCTCCAGGAACGCCAGACCTTCCTGATCGCCACCGGGCCGACGCTCGCGGCCGGTTCGGTGCGCCACGACGTGAAGATGCCGGACGTCGCCGCCTCCGCCCTCGCCCACCTCGGGGTCGCGATCGACCCGGCCTGGGACCTGGACGGCCGTCCGGTCCAGCAGCCCACCGCCGACGCCTTCGACAGCCTGCGCGGCCGGCTCCTGCCCCGCGCCGACGAGACCGGGATCAGCGCCTCGATCCTCGGCTTCACGCACACCCCGCCCACCGGCTGGTCGGTGGACAACTCCGCGATGGGGACCGGCGGGGTCACCGAGTGGCGGGGCTGGTCCTTCACCACCGACGAGTTCTGGACCCAGGCCCAGCGCGACCAGAACCGCGAGTGCAACATCCGCGCCCGGAACGTCTTCGCGGTCGCCGACGGCGACGAGTGGAACGACAAGAGCCTGACCGGCACCTTCGACTCCACCCTGGTCAGCCCGGCGTACCCGGTGACCGGCGGCCGCACCGCCACCCTCGCCTACACCACCTTCTACCGGCAGGAGTCCCCGCAGCGCGGCGAGGTCCTCGTGTCGTACGACGGCGCCGCTCCCGTCTCCGTCCGCACCTACACCGCCGACGTGCCCTCCCGCACCGAAACGGTCACCCTCCAGATCCCCGCCGGAGCGACCACGGCCAGCTTCCGTTTCCGGTACACCGGCGGCAACAACTGGTACTGGGTGATCGACGGGGTCACTCTCACGCAGTCCTGATTAGGCTGGGGGCGTCGGTACGCCGTGGTTCCGGCGCCCCCAGCTCACGCATGACCGCATGTACGCCGTACGCACGCCAGGAGACGCACGACATGGCAGACCGCAAGCCCATCGAGTCATGGCTCACCGACATGGACGGGGTCCTCATCCACGAGGGTGTCCCGATCCCCGGCGCGGACGCGTTCCTGAAGAAGCTGCGGGACTCCGAGAAGCCGTTCCTGGTGCTCACCAACAACTCCATCTACACCGCCCGTGACCTGCACGCACGGCTGCGCCGGATGGGCCTGGACGTGCCGGTGGACAACATCTGGACGTCGGCGCTGGCCACCGCCCAGTTCCTGGACGACCAGCGGCCCGGCGGCAGCGCCTACGTCATCGGCGAGGCCGGACTGACCACCGCGCTGCACGACATCGGGTACGTCCTCACCGACCACGAGCCCGACTTCGTGATCCTCGGCGAGACCCGCACCTACTCCTTCGAGGCGCTCACCAGGGCGGTGCGCCTGATCAACGACGGCGCCCGGTTCATCGCCACCAACCCCGACAACGTCGGCCCGTCCACCGAGGGCGACCTGCCCGCCACCGGCTCGGTGGCCGCGCTGATCACCGCCGCCACCGGCAAGGAGCCGTACTTCGTCGGCAAGCCCAACCCGCTGATGATGCGGGCCGGTCTGAACGCGATCGGCGGCCATTCGGAGACCTCCGCGATGATCGGCGACCGGATGGACACCGACGTCCTCGCCGGCCTGGAGGCCGGGATGCGCACCTTCCTGGTGCTGTCCGGCGTCACCCAGCCGGACGACATCGACCGCTACCCATTCCGGCCGTCGCAGGTCGTGGACTCGATCGCGGACCTCGTCGAACGGATCTGAGCCCGGCCGACCGGCCGGGCACGAAACCTGATCTCACTCGTCCGGAGCAAGAAGGCGCCCCCCGAGGATGCGGGGGCGCCCGGTGCGGGGGAGCCTCCAGATATCTGGAGGTTCACGATGGGCTCACTACGCCTCACTCTCTGTACCGGACTACTGGCCTGCGCCGCCGGTCTCTCCCCGGCGGCCGCCCATGCGGCGGACGGCCGGGGCGTCACCGTGAGCCCGGCCTCCCCGGCCCCCGGCTCCGTCGTCGCGCTGCGGGTGAGCGGCTGCTCGGGTACGACCGGCAGCGCCACCTCCACGGCCTTCGTCTCGGACGCCCGGCTGGCCGGCTTCGACGGCGCCCTGACCGGCGAGGCCCAGGTCCGCTCCACGACCGGCGCCGGCACCTACACCGTGAAGGTCAGCTGCGCCGGCTCCGTCCTCACCGGCAGCGTCACCGTCGTAGGACAGCCGTCCCTGTCGCCGCAGGGCGGGCAGCAGGGTCTGGCCTCGCCCATGGCGCCCGTGCGCGCGGGCGGCGGGGGGACCGCCCCGCTCGCCTCGGTCGAGTCCCGCTCGGCCGGTCCCGACACCGCGCAGGCGGTCGTCGGACTCGTCCTCGCCGCGCTGGCCGCGATCGCCGTCGGGCTGCTGGGCGCCCGCCGGGGCCGTGGCTCGCGCTGAGGACGGCACCGGAATGTCCGACGACCGCGACGACTCCGGTCGGCCCGCCGGCACCGGACGGCTGCTGACCGGCGTGGCCTGGGCGATCCTGCTGCTCGGGCTCTGGCTGTGGGGCCGCGGGGTGACCGAGGTGCCCGACGGCATGACGGGCGCCACTACGGGCGACGTGGCCGCCGTCGGCCGCCCCCTCGGCGCCGAACTCCCGCCCGCCGCCAAGCCGTTGACCTCGGCCGCGCCCCAGCGCATCGACATCCCGGACCTGGGCGTGCGGGCCCCCGTGGTCGCCCGCGGCCTCGACCCGGACGGCGGGGTCGACCCGCCGCCCTTCGACCAGCCCGGCGTGGTCGGCTGGTACGGCTCCGGCACCGAACCCGGGGCGGCCGGCACCGCGGTCCTGGTCGGACACGTCGACACCGAGACCCGGCCCGCCGTCTTCTACAAGATCAGCGCCCTGCACCCGGGCGAGACGGTCCGCGTGGTCCGCGCCGACGGCACGGTCGCCGAGTTCACCGTCGATGACATCAGGGTCCTGCCCCGCGACCACTTCGACGCGGAACAGGCGTACGGAACACGGGAGTCGGGCCGCGCCGAACTCCGGCTGATCACCTGCGGCGGCACCTTCGACCGGACGACCCACAGCTACACGGCGAACGTGGTCGTCTCGGCGTACCTCACCGGAACCGCCGCATAGCGCTGCCGCCGCGGCACCCACCTGGCCCGGTCGACGACCCGCTCCCCTGAGACCGCCGACCGGGCCGGTCCTCGACCGCGCGCGCTCGGGCTGCGGGAGTAACCCGGCGTCAGGCGCGGGAGGCGAAGAAGGCAGACCGGGGGCCGGGGCCGCCTG
Organism: Streptomyces sp. NPDC048288; assembly: GCF_043201555.1. Classification (NCBI taxonomy): domain Bacteria; kingdom Bacillati; phylum Actinomycetota; class Actinomycetes; order Kitasatosporales; family Streptomycetaceae; genus Streptomyces; species Streptomyces sp. NPDC048288. The sequence goes on along the minus strand of NZ_JBICZD010000011.1, from coordinate 196,498 downwards.
GAAACGACTCTAGAGGGCAACGGACGCCGGGGCCTAGCTCCCCGCCCGCCAAGCGTCGAGGGCGCCCGTCTGCGCGGGCTGTAACAGCTCGCGGACAACTCTTGGGCGATCTCGTGGCGAGTGCGGCGGGTATGTCACGATTGGGGCCTGGCCAAGTGCACCCAGGGGGGAATTGGATGTACGACAGCAGGGGGGCCCGCTCGTCGGCCTGGGCGTGGGCGCTGGGGGCGGTGCTGCTGCTCGCCGGCTGTTCCTCGGGCGGCGGGGACGACAAGAAGGAGACCGCCGACCCGGGCGCGGCGATCACCCAACAGCCCAAGGGGGCGGACCCGTTCTGGGTGAACCCCGACTCCAACGCGGCCCGCCAGGTCAAGGCCTACGCGCGGGCCGGCAAGGACGCCGACGCCGAGCGGATCCGCAGAATAGCGGCACAGCCGACCGGCGAGTGGATCGGCCCGGAGAACCCGGAGCAGGAGGCCCGCGGCTTCACCGAGGCCGCGCAGAACTCCGACCGCACGGCCCTGCTGGTCCTGTACGACATCCCGCACCGCGACTGCGGCCAGTACAGCCAGGGCGGCGCGGCCGACGGTGACGCGTACCGGGCGTGGATCGACGGGGTCGCCCGGGGCATCCAGGACCGCCCCGCGACCGTCGTCCTCGAACCGGACGCCGTGCTGCACCTGGTCGACGGCTGCACCCAGGCCCAATTCGCCGAAGAACGCTACGACTTGCTGCGCGGCGCGATCACCACGCTCAAGGCGCTGAAGAACACCAGGGTCTACCTGGACGCGGGCAACGCCGGCTGGGGCCACCCCGACCAGATCTACCAGCCGCTGCAGCGGGCGGGCGTCGACCTGGCGGACGGCTTCGCGGTCAACGTCTCCAACTTCTACTCCACCGAGGACTCCATCGCCTACGGCAAGCAGCTGTCGCAGAAGGTGGGCGGCAAGCACTTCGTGATCGACACCAGCAGGAACGGCAACGGGCCCTACGCGGGCGGGAATCCGGACGAGCGGTGGTGCAACCCGCCGGGGCGGGCGCTGGGGGAGCCGCCGACGACGAAGACGGCGGATCCGCTGGTGGACGCCTATCTGTGGGTCAAGCGCCCGGGGGAGTCGGACGGGACGTGCAAGGGCGGGCCGCAGGCGGGGGACTGGTGGCCGGCCTATGCGCTGAAGCTGGCGTCGGCTTCCTGACGTCCGCGCGTGCGGGCCGGCCCAGGACGACGCCGGCCAGGACGAGGACCAGCCCGCACAGCTGACGGCCGGTCAGCACCTCGCCGGCGACCGCGGTGCCGAGCAGTACGCCGGTGAGGGGGTTGAGGAGTCCGATCAGTCCGACGGTCCCCGCGGGCAGGTGGCGCAGGCCGGTGAACCAGGCGACGAAGGCCAGCGCGGTGGCGATCAGGGTGACGTAGCCGAACGCGAGCAGCGCCGTCGGGGAGAGCGCGGGCGGCGGCCCCTCCACCGCGGCGGCGACCGGGAGCAGGAACAGGCCGCCGGCGGTGAGCTGCCAGGCGGTCGAGGCGAGCACGTCGGTGCCGGCGCTCCACCGCTTGGTCAGGATGTGGCCGAAGGAGGACACGAGCATGGCCGCGGCCGAGGCGAGGATTCCCGGCACGCTGACGCCGTCGGCCCCCGTGAGCAGCATGAGGCAGACCCCCGCGAGCCCGATCGCGGCGCCGGCCAGGTGCGCGGTGCCGGGCCGCTCGGCGACCAGGGCCCACGCGATGAGCATCATCGCCAGCGGGGACAGCGCCATGACCGTCGAGGCGATGCTCGTCGGCAGCAGCTGGGAGGCGGCGTAGACGAGGACGAAGAACACGCTCACGTTGAGCAGGCCGAGCACCGCGGACCGCCACCACCAGGCACCGCGCGGCCGTTGCCGGCACACGGCCAGCAGGACGAGACCGGCGGGCAGCGCCCGCAGGGCGGCCCCGTAGAGGGGGCGGTCCGCCGGCAGGAACTGGTGGGTGACGTAGTAGTTGGCGCCCCAGGCCACCGGCGCGACCGCGGTCAGCGCCCGTCGGCGCAGAGTAGCTTCCATGGAAGGCAATATAGCTTCCCGGGAAGCTATTATGGAACGCATGGACGAACCGAACGCGCCGGACCGCGTCTCCCTCATCCAGGCCGACTGGCGCCGCGAGCGGCCCGACGTCGATGTCGCCCCGCAGGCGGTGATCGGCCGACTGCACCGGCTGGCCGACCGGCTCACCGAGGAGCTCTGCCTCGTCTACGGCCGCTACGGCCTCGGCGAGGGGGAGTTCGACGTGCTGTGCGCCCTGCGCCGGGCCGGTGCCCCCTACGAGCGGGCACCCGGGGAACTCGCCGCGCACACCATGGTCACCACCGGCGCGATGACCAAGCGGATCAACCGCCTGGAGGAGGCCGGACTCGTCACCCGCCGCCGGTCCGAGGACGACCAGCGCGGCCGGATCGTCGCCCTCACCCGACCCGGCCGCGAACTGATCGACCGCGCGTTCACCGACCACATGCGCAACGAGCGCCGGCTGCTCGACCTGCTGACGCCCGCCGAGGCCGAGACGCTGGAAACCCTGCTCACGACCTGGCTGTCCCGGGTGGAGAAGGGCTAGGGCGCGCTAGGGCACCTTCACCCACTGCGCCTTGCTCGGCGTCCCCTGGTCGTCGTCCACGAACAGCATGTACCACCCCGACTGCACCAGGTTCCGGTCCTTGGGCACGGTCACCGTGATCCTGTTCCCGGAGGTCCTGAAGTCGAGGGCGATCGACCTCTGGTCCACGTCCGTCACATGGGTGGTGGCGCTGGGCCGGATCAGCCGGACCTTCCTGATGGTCGAGGCGTGCTGTGAGGTGAACGTGCCCGTCCCGCCCCGGGCGATGGTCTGCGGACCGCCGCTCAGCGAGGGCCGGGAGTCCCGGTACAGGTAGGGCGGTGTGTAGATCTCGATCCGCTGCTCGAAGACGCCCGGCTTGGTGTTCGCCTTGTCCGCGAACAGCGGGTTGGACCCGAAGAACATGACCCGGCCGTCCGGCAGCAGGATCGAGCCGGAGTGGTAGTTCCGGCCCACCAGCGGATCGGCCACCCGCCGGAACGAGTCGGTGGCCGTGTCGTAGATCCGCGCCTGCTTGATGTCGGAGTCGCCGCGCCCCCGGTAGTCCTCGGAGCCGCCCGACACCAGCACGCTGTCGTCCGGCAGCACCGAGATCTGCGGGTAGCGCGTGCCCTTCTCCAGGGAGGGCCCGTCCACGAACTTCGGGTCGGGGTCCTTCAGGTCGATCAGCCGGGTCTTCCTGGTGGACAGCGCGGACTCGCCGACCCCGCCGCCGCCGACCACCAGGTACTTCTCGTCCTGGGCCGGCGGCAGCAGCACGGTCCCGGACGTCTCCAGCATGTTCGGGTCGCTCAGCCCGGGCAGCTTGGTGAACGCGTTGGTGTCCACGTCCCAGATCCCCGGGTCGCGGCCCACGTCGTCCGGCCCGTACCCGGCGTTGGAGCCCGAGTAGAAGAGCTTGCCGTTCTCCAGCAGGAACAGCGCGGGGTAGGTCGGGAACTGGCGCTTGTACCTGGTGTACGTCCAGGTCTTCGTGCTCGGGTCGAAGACCTCGTTCTTGCCCGGCACCAGCTGCCCGATGTCGTCGAGCCCGGAGACGCTGAGGACCTTCCCGTCGGAGAGGGTCGTCAGCGTCGGATACCAGCGGGCCTCGTTCATCGGGTCGACCTTGATGTACTTCTCGGCGACCGGATCGAACTCGTAGGCGTTCTTGATGCCCTCGAAGTCCCGCTTGTCCATGCCGAGTTTGTTGGCGATGCCGTAGGTGTTGCGGGCGTCGGCGCCGGTCAGACCCTGGATGCTGTAGTTGTCCTGGGTGCCGGTCTCGTACCGGGTGCCCTGCTTGGGGGCCTCCACGACGACCCGCGCGTAACCGGGGTTGTTCCGCAGGAACCTGCCGGTCTTCTTGTCGAAGACCTTGGTCGCGCGCGGGATCAGCACCGAGTCGTCGGAGAGGAACGTCCTGCCGTTCTGCTTGCCGGTGAACCGGGTGCCCTTGGGCAGGGTCATCGGCTTGTCCGGGTTCTCGTTGTAGAGGATCATGACGCCGCCGGCCTTCTTGACGTCGCCCTTGAGCTTCTCGTACTGCTTGGTGCCGCCCGCGATCAGGATGTTGCCGTCGGCGAGCTGGGTGTGCCCGGTGCAGAACAGGTCGGCCGGGGTGGGCACCTTCTTGACCGTGCCCTTGACCGGGTCCCAGATCCGGCTGTCGTAGATCTTCGCGTCGAAGTTGTCCTGGTTGTTGCCCGAGCCCGCGACGAGCAGCACCTTCCCGGTGTGCAGGAGCACCGCGTGGATCGTGTCCTGGCGGTACTCCTTCGGGAACTCGATGACGTCCCAGTGGCCGTTCTCGGCCTTGTACTCGGGTCTGTTGATCTTGTACTGGTGGTACTGCTCGGTCCCGAAGCGGTACACCCACGGCCCGTTCATCCCGGCCAGGGCGAGCACCACCGCCGTGCCGATCGCGAGACGACGAGCCCGGCGGCGGCCGGCACTGTCGTTCATTCCTTACGACCCCCCAGTCCGCCGAGCGCGATCCGCATCGTCTGTTCGGTGCCGCCGCCCGCGGGCGGTGCCCAGGCCGGCCGCTGCTGCGGCGCGTGGCCCGCGGGCACGTACCCGGCCGGCACCGCGTCCTCCGGCTCGGCCGGCGCCGCGGCCGCCCCGCGCTCCTTGCGCAGCGTGTACTGCCAGGCGAAGATCGGCGCGGCCGTGATCAGCAGCGCCAGCGAGGCCCAGGTGAGCATGGCCGGGTGCGCGTGGCCGTTGGCGAAACCGGCGGTGAGCGAGCCGCCGAAGACGAGGATGAAGAACCAGTGGATCCGGAACGTCCCGAACAGGGTGTCCGGGCTGGCCGACTCGCCCTTCGGCGTGACCACGAACCTGCTCTTGCGGCGCAGCACCGCGTCCATGAGGGAGCGGGCGTAGACGGGCGCGGACAGGGCCGACATCACCATGCCGGCCACGCCGCCGGAGCCCTCCGGCTCGTGCGGGGAGACGTTGTGCCGGCGGTTCCAGATGTAGAGGCCGATCTGCAGCGCGGAGGCGTTGCCGTAGAGCATCAGCCACACGGTCGGGTCGATGTTCACACCCGAGGCGCCCAGGCCCAGGAACAGCGCGCAGCTCAGCGCGGCCAGGATCCAGTTGAGGGCGGACATCGGGTAGAAGATGATCATCATCGTGTAGTTGAAGAGCTTGCCGGGACCCAGGCTGAACAGGCCCTTCCAGTACTGCTTGAGGATCGTCTCGTACGTCCCCCGGGACCAGCGCAGCTGCTGGGTGAAGAAGTCGGTCCAGGCGTTCGGGCCCTCGCCGACCGCGAGCACGTCCGGGGTGTACACCGAGCGCCACTTCCGCCCCGTCGCCGGGTTCTTGGCGCGGTGCATCTCGAAGCCGGTGGCCATGTCCTCGGTGATCGAGTCGTACAGGCCGCCGATCTGCTTGATGGCCCGGATCCGTACGGCGTTGGAGGTGCCGACGAACATGGGCGCGCCGTAGCGGTTGCCGGCGCGCTGGATCAGGGCGTGGAAGAGGAACTGCTGGGACTCGGCGGCCTTGGTGACGAAGGTGTCGTAGTTGCCGTAGACCTGCGGGCCGATGACGAAGCCGACGTCCGGGTCGCGGAAGTAGCCCAGCATCCGCTCCAGGTAGTTCGGCAGCGGGACGTGGTCGGTGTCGACGGAGGCGAAGAAGTCGTACTCGTCGCCGTGCGCCTCCAGCCAGGCGTTGTAGTTGCCGTGCTTGGTCTTCGCGCGGTGCGGGCCCTTGGCCTGGTTCCACCGGCCGACGCCCTTGCGGGTGAAGTGGTGCACGCCCAGGCGCGCGCAGACCTCCTTCACCTCCGGGTCGTCTCCCTCGTCGAGCAGCCAGACGTGCAGCAGGCCCCGGTGGCGCAGCCGGACGGCCGCCTCCAGGGTGCGGGTGACCATGTCGAGGGGTTCCTTGCCGGGCACGAACGTGGTGATGAAGGCGACCCGGGTGCCGGTCTCCGGGACCACCGGGACCGGGTCGCGGGCGACCAGGGTGGCGTGCGCGTTCGACAGCACGTTCATGCAGCGGAAGAACTCGATCAGGCCGATCGACACCAGCATCACGATGTCGAGGGCCGGCAGGAAGTCGTACGCCGGGTAGTCCCGCTGGGTCCAGTGCTCGGGCTGCAGCAGCCAGGTCAGCAGGACCAGTGAGAGCAGCGGGGCCGCGCCCAGCATCAGCGCGGCGCGCAGGCGGTGCGGCTCCTGGGAGAGCAGTGAGCGGTACTGAACCTTGTACGGCGTCCCCGGGTCGGGCTGGGTGAGGGGGCCCGCGAGCCGGCTGTAGTGCTCGTAGTCGTATCTGGGCAGTGTCTTCTTTATGCGGCCCAGGGCACCGGCGGTGGTGCGGTGCGCGGGCACCCGGAGCTGTGTGGTCTGTGACGGGTCGTATTCCTGTTCCTGCCGGGCGCCCATCGGCGTCGACGTCATGAGTCATCCCCCCACACGCAGATCAGCGCGTGTTTCATCGGTCCAACCGCCCGCTCGGATCCCCCTCGACCCTGCTGGGCGCGTCACAAGGTGCCCCCCTCGGCACCGACGCCTGATCGGGGCCCCTCACCCCGCAGATCTGGCAACCGGCTATCTACCCCCCAAGTGCCGCGAAACACCAGCACTTTGGACAACCAGGGTTCTACGGTGCTCAGCATGATCGCAAGAGCGAAACACGGTGTTTACCGGTCATACGCGTTCATTGTGGAGCGTGTGGGGATTCTGTGGACCGACCGTGTCGGTTGTTGACAGACAGGGGCAGACGGTACCGAAGTGGTCTGACGTGACCGGTGGGGTGTACGCCAGAAGGCCCCCCGCTGCTGCGGAGGGCCTTCTGCTGTCTGTGCGCCGCCAGGGACTCGAACCCCGGACCCGCTGATTAAGAGTCAGCTGCTCTAACCAACTGAGCTAGCGGCGCCTGCTGACATCGAGAACTCTACCGGACCGGGGAGGGTGCTCCCGACCGCGGACGGGGCGTAGGCCACCGGGGCGACCCCCGTCGGCCCCCTGCCGTACATCATTCGGACCGTCAGCATGCGCACCGGGACGACAGTTGGGAAACTGATCAACGTGCACAGTCCCGGACATATCCACCCGAAGTGTGAGGGGAATCGCATGCCGGCCCCGGTATTCGAGGAATTCGACCCCGCGAACGACTGCGAATGCCCCGGCTGCGTCCACTGGCGGCGGGTGGGCGCGGCCCCGCTGCCCGGCCGCTTCGGCGGGCATCCGGCCGCCCGGAGCGTCCTGGTCGTGGCCGCCGCCGCGTCCGCCGCCCTCGCCGCGTCCGCCCCCACGGCCGCGGCCCACAGCACCCCGCCCGCCCCCCACCGGCCCGCCGTCCCCGACGACGGCGAGCCCGACACCCCGCAGGGCGCCAAGTCCCCCCTGCACGGCCCGGCCGGAAAGCCCGTCCACGGCCCGGTCACCACACCGCCCATCACCCGCGCGGAGATCATCAACCGCGCCAAGACCTGGGTCACCGCCCAGGTGCCGTACAGCATGACCCTCTACTGGACGGACGGGTACCGGCAGGACTGCTCCGGCTATGTCTCGATGGCCTGGGGCCTGACCGGGAACGAGTGGACCGGCAGCCTCGACCAGTTCGGCACGAAGATCACCAAGGAGGAGCTCGAACCCGGCGACATGCTGCTCTTCCACAACCCGGACAACCCCGAGAAGGGCTCGCACGTCGTGCTCTTCGGCGGCTGGACGGACTACACCCACACCGCCTACACCGCGTACGAGCAGACACCCCCGCACGCCCGCCGCCAGTCCACGCCCTACGCCTACTGGAGCAACTCCGCCAAGTACGTCCCCTACCGCTACAAGGGCGTGGTCGCGGACCCGGGCGCCTCGGGCGCCGAGGCCCAGAAGGCGGCCGGGCCGTTCCCGGGGGCGGTCTACTTCGGGCCCGGCGCCGACAACAAGTACGTCACCCTGCTCGGCCGGATGCTGATCGCCCGGGGTGCCGGCAGCCACTACACCAAGGGCCCCGGGCCGGTCTGGGGCCCGGCCGACCAGCGGGCCACCAAGGCCTTCCAGCTGGCCCAGGGCTGGACCGGTGCCGCCGCCGACGGCCTGCCCGGGCCGCGCACCTGGGAACTCCTCGCCGGCGGCAAGGGCAAGAACATCAAACCCGCCACCACGGCGACGCCCGCCCCCGCCTCGCACGGGGTCCCGGGCTACCCGGGCAAGAACTACTTCCGCCCGGGCGCGAGCAACGACCACGTCACCCGGCTCGGCCGGCAGCTGGTCGCGAAGGGCTACGGCCGCTTCTACCCCAAGGGCCCGGGGCCGGCCTGGGACGAGGCGGACCGGCGTGCCGTCGAGGCCTTCCAGCGCGCCCAGGGCTGGCGCGGCGGCGCGGCCGACGGCTACCCGGGGCCGGAGACCTGGCGCCGCCTGTTCCTGTGACGGACCCGACGACCACCTGAATGAAGCATCTGGCGCGGAGGCTGGAGGCAGGCATGAGCACGACCACCGAGCACACCCCTGATTCGGACGACCCCCTGGACGACGGGACGCCCGCCCGGCCGGCCCCCCGGCTGATCCAGAACGAGGTCACCACCGAGATCCCCGTCCACCTGCTGTTCCGCGACGACCCCGACCCGGTGTCGGTGCCGCTGCGGCCCGCCGTGGTCGGCCGCCGGCAGGGCACCGGCGAACAGCCCCGGCTGCGCCGCCCGGCCATGACCAAGCCCCGGCCGGCCGCCGCCGTCGACCCCGAACTGGTGGAACGCCCCGCCCGGGTGCTGCCCGGCGCGGCCGGGGTGTGCACCGGGCTCGGTGGCGTGGCCGGCGGCCTCGCCACCTCCTGGTGGGCGGGGGTGCTGCCGCCGCTCGCGGTGCACGCGCTGCGCCTCCCGGCGTACGCGGGCGCGGGGCTCGGCCCGGCGCAGTGGGCCGCGTACGCCGGAGCCGGCGCACTCGGCCTGTTCGGCTTCGCGGGGCTCACCCGCGGGGTGACCGGCCGGGCCTGGGTGCTCGGCCTCTTCGGCCGCTACCGGGGGACGGTACGGCGCACCGGCCTGCTCTGGGTCAACCCGCTGCTGCTGCGCCGCCGGGTCGACGTCCGGCTGCGGCACTGGCGCAGCGAGGAGATGCCGGCCGCGGACGGCAACGGGGTCGCGCTGCGGGTCGTCGTCCTGGTGGTGTGGCGGGTGCGGGACACCGCGCGGGCCGTGCTCGGGGTCGAGGACCACGAGACGTATCTGCGCGAGTGCGTGGAGGCCGCGCTGGCCCGGGTGCCGGTGGAGCTGCCGGGCACCGCCCGGGGCTCGGTCGAGGTGGCGGGGGACGCGCTGACCCGGCTGGTCTCGGCGGACGCGGCCGGGATCGGCCTGGAGGTGTTCTCCGTGCGGCCGGTCCGGGTGGAGTACGCCCCGGAGGTGGCCGGGGCCATGCAGCGCCGCCGGATCGCCGCGCTCGACGCCCGGCAGCGGGCCACCATGCTCACCTCGGTAGTGGACTCGGTCGAGGACACGGTGACCCGGCTGACCATGCGCGGACTGGTCGAACTCGACGACTACGACCGCAAGATGCTGGTGCGGGACCTGACGGTGGCGTTCTGCTCGGGGCGGACCGAGCCCGTGCCGTGACGGGTACCCGTTTTGGTATGGACATGTTCAACAAGCGGCAATAATCTGGGACTTGGTCTAGACCTGCACGGCTCACTGAACCTCCCCCACGTTCTCCAGGAGCGGCAGCATGCGTAAACGGACCAAGATCTCGGCCGTCGTGCTCGGCGTGGCGACCGCCGGAGCCTTCGCGCTCTCCACCGGCGGCGCCAGCGGGCACGGCTACACCGACCTCCCCATCAGCCGGCAGAAGCTCTGCGCCAACGGCACGGTGACCAACTGCGGCGACATCCAGTGGGAGCCGCAGAGCGTCGAGGGCCCCAAGGGCTTCCCGGCCTCCGGCCCGGCCGACGGGCAGATCTGCAACGGCGGGCTGAGCAGGTTCGCCCAGCTCAGCTCGCCGACCACCCCGTCGGGCGGCGCCTGGCCGACGACCAGGGTGACGGGTGGCCAGTCGTACACCTTCCGCTGGCAGTTCACGGCGATGCACGCGACCACCGACTTCAAGTACTACGTCACCAAGCAGGGCTGGAACCAGAACCACGCCCTCGCCCGTTCGGACCTCAACACCACCCCGTTCCTCACCGTCCCCTACAACGGCCAGCGCCCGCCGGCCACCCTCAGCCACAGCGGCACCCTGCCGTCGGGGCTGAGCGGTCACCACGTGATCGTGGCGGTCTGGACGATCGCCGACACGGGCAACGCGTTCTACGCCTGTTCGGACGTCACGTTCTGACCGGCGTCGTTCGACGACTGGGTAACACCCGGCTGATCTGAGCTTCGCTTGAGGACCTGCCGCTGGTCAGAGGGGTACGTTCCCGCCACACCGGTCAGTCGGACCGGTGTTCGGAAGCGGGGGACTCTCATGGGCCTGGTGGAAGCGTTCTTCTACATCCTTCCCGGCGTCTTCGTCGTCGTCGGGGTCCTCGGGCTGGTCAGGACGCTGCGGCGGTCGAGCGAGATCAGCCGGACGTGGCGTCACGGGCGTACCGCCGAGGCACGCTGTCTGCGGTCCTACACGAGGACCAGCGGCGGTGGCGGGGACACGTCCGTGACGACCACGCTGCACCATGTCTACGAGTTCACGACGGCCGAGGGGCGGGTCGTCCGCTTCGACGAGGCGAGCGGGCGGTCGACCGTGGTCGAGGGTGACTTCGTGACGGTGTACTACCTGCCGGAGCACCCCGAGGGGGCGACGTCGCAGCCGCCCGCGCCGGGGAAGCTGGCGGTGGGGACCGGGTGCACGGTGGCGTTCTTCGGGGTGTTCATCGCGTTCGCGCTGGTCTTCATGGGGGTGGCGCACATCATGTTCTCGGCGGTGGGGGAGTTTGGGCCGTGAGGTCGTCGGTCGGGTGCGGGTGGGTGGGGGCTGGTCGCGCAGTTCCCCGCGCCCCTTCGGGGCGCTGCACTTCTGACGAGGTGTCAGTTACTGTGCCTCTCCATGGACGCCGAGATACGCACGATCGCTGAAGCGGTGGCCGCTCGGTGGGGTGACCACCGGCCGGGGTTGTGGTGCGGGGAGCGGGTGCTCACGCATCACGAGGTGGCGGGGGGTGCCGCGGCGCGGGCGGCGTTGCTGGCCGATCTGCTGCCCGCCGGTGCCGTGCCCCACGTCGGGGTGCTGCTCGACAACACACCGGAGTTTCCGCTGTGGCTGGGGGCCGCCGCGCTCGCCGGCGCCGCCGTGGCCGGGATCAATCCGACCCGGCGGGGGCCCGAGCTGGCCCGGGACATCCTGCACACCGAGTGCCCGGTGCTGGTGACCGAGCGGGCGTGGTTGCCGTTGCTGGGCGGGCTGGAGCTGCCCGGGGTGCGGGTCCTGGTCACGGACGAACCGGAGTACGGCGCGCTGCTCGCCCCCTACCTGGGCGTGTTTCCCGACGCGTCCCGGGCCGTTCCGGCCGATCGGATCCTGCTCTACTTCACCTCCGGTTCCACGGGGGCGCCGAAGGCCGCGCTCTGTTCGCAGGGGCGGCTGGCGGCGGCGGGGCGGTCGCTTGCCGGGCAGTTCGGGGTCGGGGCGGACGACGTGCACTACGTCTGCATGCCGATGTTCCACGGGAACGCGGTGATCGCCGACTGGGCGCCGGCGCTGGTGGCGGGAGCCGGGGTGGCGTTGCGGCGGCGGTTCTCGGCGTCGGGGTTCCTGGCGGACGTGCGGCGGTACCGGGCGACCTACTTCACGTATGTCGGGCGTGCGGTGCAGTACATCCTCGCCACCGAACCGCGCGCCGACGACCGGGACAACCCGCTGCGGCTCGGGTTCGGGACGGAGGCCGGCGCGGTGGACGCGGCGGCCTTCGGGGAGCGGTTCGGGGTCAGGCTGGTGGAGGGGTACGGGTCGTCCGAGGGTGGGGCGGCCGTGCAGTGGTCGGCGGGGACACCGGCGGGGGCGGTGGGGCGGGCGGCGGCCGGGCTCGTCGTACTCGACCAGGAGACGGGGGAGGAGTGCCCGGTGGCCGTCTTCGACTCCGGGGGGCGGCTGCTCAACGGGGAGGAGGCGATCGGGGAGCTGGTGAACCGGGCGCCGAACCCCTTCGAGGGGTACTGGCGGAACCCGGCGGCGGAGGCCGAACGGCGGCGGGGAGGCTGGTACTGGACCGGGGACCTGTTCTACCGGGACGGGGAGGGCTACCTGTACTTCGCCGGGCGCACCGACGACCGGATCCGGGTGGACGGGGAGAACCTGGCCGCCGCGATGATCGAGAACATCGTGGCGCGGTACGAGGGGGCGGACGCCGTCGCCGTGTACGGGGTGCCGGACCCGGTGACCGGGGACCAGGTGATGGCGACGATCGCCGGGCGGTTCGAGCCGCTGGACTTCGCCGAGTTCCTGCTGGCCCAGCCCGATCTGGGGACGAAGATGGCGCCCCGGTTCGTCCGGGTGGTGGAGCGGATGCCGGTGACGGCGACCAACAAGATCCAGCGGGCGGCGCTGCGGCGGGAGGGGGTGCGGTGTGCCGACCCGGTGTGGTGGCGGCCGCCGGGGGAGCAGACGTACCGCAGGCTGACCCCGGAGGACGCCGAAGGGCCCCTCGTGTCCACGAGAGGCCCTTCATCGGTGCGCCGCCAGGGACTCGAACCCCGGACCCGCTGATTAAGAGTCAGCTGCTCTAACCAACTGAGCTAGCGGCGCATGACTCCCGCCGACCGTGTGAATCTCTTCTCGCGGCTGGCGACGAAGAAAATACTACCTGGTCCGCGGGGGTGCTTTCGACCGGGTTCAGATCGCGAGGGAGAGCAGCACCGGGGCCGCGCTGCGGTTCAGGGCGTCGGCGGCCTGGCGGAGCCGGTGGGCGTGCTCCACCGGCAGGGAGAGGGCCAGGCAGCCCACGGACGAGCCCGCGGTGATCGGCACCGCCGCGCACACCGTGCCGATCGCGTACTCCTGGAGGTCCAGGACCGGGACCGTCGGCGGCTGGGCCGCCAGCCGGGAGAGCAGCAGCTTGTCGCTGGTGATGGTGCGCGAGGTGAGGCGGGCCATCTTGTGCCGGGAGAGGTGGTCGCGGCGGGCGTTGTGGTCGAGCTGGGTGAGCAGGCTCTTGCCGATCGCGGTGGCGTGCGCGGAGGAGCGGAAGTCCACCCACTCGTTGACCGCGGGGGTGGCCGGGCCGGCCGCGTACTGGCCGATCCTCACCTCGCCGTCGACGTACCGGCTGAGGTAGATCGCGGCGCCGACCGAGTCGCGCAGCCGGTCGAGGGTCTGCTGGAGCTGCTCGCCGAGGGCCTGCTCCCGCTCGTGCGCGGAGCCGAGGCGGCGCAGGGTCTCGCCGGTGATGTACGCGCCGTCGGCGACCTGCTCGACGTACCCCTCGCGGCGCAGCATGCGCAGCAGCGTGGTCAGCCGGTCGGGGTCCAGGCGGGTGAGACGGGCCAGTTCGGTGTCGGTGACGCCGGTGGAGTGCCCGGCCACCGTCTCCAGGACGCGGAGCGCGTCCTGGGCTGAGTGGTACGGGGCGGTCGGCTCGTGCTTCAGCGCCACGGTGGTCCCCCTGCGCTCGCTCGGCGTTGCTGCTTCGTCAGCACTGCTTGGGCCGCGATCCGGACTGCGGATCCTCTCCACGATAACGGGCAAGAGCCCGAAACGGAGGGGGTGTTGGCGAGATTCCAGCGCTCCCGCCTGCGGCAAAGACCCTCTGGCATATGCCAGAGGAATGCCCCGGCCGCCGGACCTCGGGTGATCGAGCGTTCACTTCCTGTAGTCACGGCGCCACGCGGGGAAACTTTTACGGCGCCGTACCGGGATATATCTACAGCACCGCGCCGAGGAACTCCCGCGTCCGCTCGTGCTCGGGCTCGTTGAAGATCCGCTCCGGCGGGCCCGCCTCGATGATCCGGCCCGCGTCGAACATCAGGACCTGGTCGGAGATGTCCCGGGCGAAGTTCATCTCGTGGGTCACGACCAGCATCGTGATGTCGGTGGTGCGGGCGATGTCCCTGAGCAGGTCCAGGACGCCCGCGACCAGCTCGGGGTCGAGCGCCGAGGTCACCTCGTCGAGGAGCAGCACCTTCGGCCGCATGGCCAGGGCCCGGGCGATCGCGACGCGCTGCTGCTGGCCCCCGGAGAGCCGGGTCGGCCTGGCGTCGGCCTTGTCGGCGAGGCCCACCAGGTCGAGCAGTTCCCGGGCGCGCGCCTCCGCCTCGTCCCTCGGCAGGCCGAGCACGGTCACCGGGGCCTCGGTGATGTTGCGCAGCACGGTCATGTTCGGGAACAGGTTGAACTGCTGGAAGACCATCCCGATCTTCTTGCGGACCTCCCGCAGCTCCTTCTCCGACGCCGGGAAGAGCCGCTGCCCGTCCACGGTGACGGTGCCGGAGTCCGGCTCGGTCAGGGTCATCAGCAGGCGCAGGATCGTGGTCTTGCCGGAGCCCGAGGGCCCGATCAGGGTGACGTGCCGGCCCGCCTGCACGCTCAGGTCGAGCCCGTCGAGGACGGTGTTGTCCCCGAACCGCTTGGTCACCCCTTCCAGGCGGATCAGCTCGGTGGGGGTCGTGTCGGTGGTACTCGGCTGCTTGCTGGTCTCAACGGACAAGGCGACGCTCCAGGGTGCGCAGGAGAAGGGAGGCGAGGTAGGAGATGACGATGAAGGCGACGCCGATCACCGTCACCGGCTCGGTGAACTGGAAGTGCTGCTGGGAGAAGAGCCGGGCCTGGCCGAGCATGTCCAGGACGGTGATCGACATCAGGATCGGCGTGTCCTTGAGCATCGAGATCACGTAGTTGCCGAGCGGCGGCACGACCCGGCGCAGCGCCTGCGGCAGGACGACCGCGAACCAGGTCCGCCGCGCGGGCAGGCTGAGCGCCGTCGCCGCCTCCCACTGGCCGGCCGGGACCGCCTCGATACCGGCCCGGTAGACCTGCATGGTGTACGTCGAGTAGTGCAGGCCGATCGCGAGGACACCGGTGGTCAGCGCGGAGAAGGTCAGCCCCCACTCGGGCAGCACGTAGAACAGGAAGAACAGCTGCACCAGCAGCGGGGTGTTGCGCACGAACTCGGTGACCGCCCCGACCGGCCAGCGCACCCACCGGGTCGGCGTCCGCATCAGCAGCGTCCACACCAGCCCCAGCGAGAACGAGATCAGCGAGCCGAGGACCAGCGCCTGCAGGGTGACCGCCAGGCCGTCCCAGAAGTGCGGCATGAACGCGCGCACGGCACTCCAGTCCCATGTCATACGACACCACCGACCCCGGTCGTCTCCCGGCGCTTGCGCGCCCGTGCCTCGAACTCGTTCCCCGGGTCCTTGCCGATCCCGGCCCTCAGCCGCTTCTCCAGACCGCGCATCAGCCGGGTGATGACGAACGCGATCACGAAGTAGACGAGGAGCAGATACGTGTAGATGTGCGCGCTCTCCTGCAGCGCCAGCCGCACCAGGTTCCCGCTGAACGCCAGGTCGCCCATGCCGGTGACGGACACCAGCGCGGTGCCCTTGAGGAGTTCGACGAGCAGGTTGCAGTAGGAGGGGATCATCTCCGGCACCGCCTGCGGCAGCAGGATCAGCCGCAGCCGCTGCCAGGGCGTGAAGCTGAGCGCGATCCCGCCCTCCTGCTGCGCCGGGTCGACCGCGTTCAGCGCTCCGCGCACGATCTCCGAGCCGTACGCGCCGTACGTCAGCCCCAGCGCGAGGGTGCCCGCCCACAGCGGCACCAGCTGCCAGCCGAAGGCGACCGGCAGCACGAAGAACACCCAGAAGATCATCACCAGCGCCGAGGTGCCGCGGAACACCTCGGTGTAGAAGCCGGCGAGGAAGCGCACGATCCAGTGCCGGTTCGTCCGCGCCACGCCCACCACCAGGGCGACGGCCGTCATCAGCAACCCGCTGAGCACGAGGAGCTGGACGGTGGTCCACACGCCCTTGAGCACGAGTTCCCACAGCCCCGAGGTCATCCGCTCTTGCCTCCCCCGCACAGCTCCTTCGCCGTCAGGTCGGTCATCTCGGCCCGGGTGAAGCCGAACGGCCGCAGGATCCGCAGCAGTTCACCGCTCCGCTTCAGCTTGCGCAGCTCCCCGTTGAAGGCGTCCCGCAGCCGCGTCTCCGCCGACCGGAACGCGAACGCGCCCCCGTCGACATGCGGTTTGCCGCCCACGAGCGGCGCGAACGCCTCGGTCGCCTCGGCCTTGGCGGACTTCTTGACGACCGCGCGGACGGTGACCGCGGTCCCGGCGAACACGTCGACCCGCCCCGCCTCCACGGCGTTCAGCCCGGCGACCTGGTCGGGAACGATCAGGATGTCGCTCTCCTCGTACCCGGCCTCGACCGCGTACTGGATCTCCGCGTAGCCCGTCCCCGTGGCGAACTTCGCCTTCTTCGCGACGACGTCCCGGTAGTCGTGCAGCCCCTTGGGATTGCCCTTCCGCACGACGAACGAGTCGAGCATCTGGTAGTCGGGATCGGCGAAGATCACCTGCGCGCACCGCTCCGGGTTGACGTACATCCCGGCGGCCACGACATCGAACTGCTGCGAATTCAGTCCGGGAATCAGCGAACCGAACTCGGTCGGCACCGGCTGTACCGAGTCGACCCCGAGCCGCTTGAAGACCGCCTTCGCCAACTCCGGTGCCTCACCGGTCAGATGGCCGTTCCTGTCGATGTATCCGAAGGGGATCTCACCGGCGATGCCGAGCCGCACGACCCCCTGGGCGCGCAGCCGTTGCAGCAGGTCACCGCCGTTGTCGGTGGACGCGGTGGCCACCCGTGTGCACCCGGCGGCGGCGAGTGCGCCGACGGCGGCGACACCCGCGAGCACGGCACGCCTACTTTGTCTGGATTCGTACCCAGATGTGTCTATGTCGTTCGCATGTGGTGGAGCCATGGCGGCGCGGCTACCCGGACCCAACCCACTTATGCACCATGGATTGCATGGGCAATCGACACCTCGAAGTCTCGCTGGTCAGCCGTGGCGTCACGGCCACCGCCCGCCTCCTCGACGACCGCGCCCCGCTCACCTGCGCCGCCGTCTGGGACGCCCTGCCACTGGCCGGGGACGTCTACCACGCCAAGTACGCCCGCAACGAGATCTACGCGCTTTTCCCGCCATTCGCCGCGACGGAACCGCCCCTGGAGAACCCGACCGTCACCCCCATCCCCGGCGACCTCTGCTACTTCTCCTTCGCCGGCACCGAGTTGGGCACGAAGGCCTACGGCTACGACCGCGAGGTGCGCGCCGGTACGACGGTGGTCGACCTGGCCCTCTTCTACGAGCGCAACAACCTGCTGCTCAACGGGGACGTGGGATGGGTGCCGGGGATCGTGTGGGGGCAGGTGGTGGACGGCCTCGCGGAGATCGCCGAGGCCTGCAACGACCTGTGGCGCACCGGGGCGGCGGGGGAGACGCTCAGCTTCCGGAGGGCATAGCCGCGACGCCCGCCGGTGCCGGGGCCACCCCCGCCTCGTACAGCGCGTGCGCGGCCCGCAGGACCAGGTCGTCGCGGTGGCGGGCGGCCACGAGCTGCAGGCCGACCGGCAGGCCGTCGGGGTCCGTCCCGACGGGGACCGTCGCGGCCGGCTGCTGGGTCAGGTTGAACGGGTAGGTGAACGGGGTCCAGCCGGTCCACCTGCGGTGGCCCGCGCCCTTCGGTACCTCCGCCCCCGCCTCGAACGCGGTGAGCGGCAGGGTCGGCGTCACCAGCAGGTCGTACCGCTCGTGGAAGAGACCCATCCGGCGGCCCAGGTCCATCCGGACGTCCACCGCCGCGAGATAGTCGAGCGCGCTCAGCCGGGTGCCCCGCCCGCAGATCTCCCGCAGCCCCGGGTCGAGTCGCGCCCGCTGCTCGGGGGAGAAACGCTGGGTCAGCCGGGCCGCGCCCGCGAACCACAGCGCGTGGAACGCCTCCACCGGGTCGCTGAAGTCCGGGTCGGCCTCCTCGACGTACGCGCCGAGCCCGGCCAGCTCCGCCACCGCCCGCCGTACCGCCGCCGCGACCGCCGGACGGACCGCCACCTGCCCGCCCAGCGAGGGGGAGAAGGCCACGCGCAGCCCGCGCACGCCCTCGCCGAGGGCCGCGGAGAAGGACCCCGGCGCGGGTCCCAGGGCCGACCAGTCGCGGGCGTCCGGTGTTCCGATCACGTCCAGGAGCAGCGCCGCGTCGGCCGCGTCCCGGGTCATCGGGCCCACGTGCGACAGCGTGCCGAAGGCGCTCGCCGGATAGAGCGGCACCCGGCCGTACGTCGGCTTCAGGCCGAAGATCCCGCAGAACGCGGCCGGGATACGGACGCTGCCGCCGCCGTCCGTCCCGAGGGAGAGCGGCGCGGCCCCCAGCGCGACGGCCGCCGCGCTGCCGCCGCTCGATCCGCCGGCGGTGCGCGAGGGGTCGTACGGGTTGCGGGTGATCCCCGAGAGCGGGGAGTCCGTGACGCCCTTCCAGCCGAACTCCGGAGTGGTGGTCTTGCCCACGAACACCGCGCCGTGCTCGCGCAGCCGGGCGACCGAGGGCGCGTCCTCGTCCCAGGACCCGGCCGCGGGGATCGTGCGGGAGCCGCGCAGGGTCGGGTGGCCGCGCAGCAGGAGGATGTCCTTGACGGTGACCGGGACCCCGTCGAGCAGACCCCTCGGCTCGCCCCGCCGCCACCGCTCCTCCGCCGCCCGCGCCTGCGCCCGCGCGTCCTCCTCCAGGAGACGGACGAAGGCGTTGACCTCCGGCTGGATCCGCGCCGCCCGTTCCAGGGCCGCCCGGGTGGCCTCCACCGGGCCGAACTCGCCCGTGCGGTAGCCGTCGAGGAGTTGACGGGCGGTGAGGTCGGTGAGCTCCATGGGCCCCTCCCGAGGGTCAGTGACCTGGCACGTATCCGCGTTGCTTGTCGACCACGTTCAGCAGAGATCTGCCCGCCGCCCACCGCTCGTACAACTCCACGAACTGACTGCCCAGTTCGTCCCGCCAGCCGACCGTGTCCCCGCTCATGTGCGGGGAGACGATCAGGCCGGGCACGTCCCACAGCGGGCTGTCGGCGGGCAGCGGCTCGGTCGCGAAGACGTCCAGGGCCGCGGCGGAGATCCAGCGCCGGGTCAGCGCCCGCACCAGCGCCTCCTCGTCGACCAGCTGCCCCCGGCCCACGTTGATGAAGCAGGCCGACGGCTGCATCACACCGAAGCGGTGCTCGTCGAACATGCCGTACGTCTGCTCGGTCAGCGGTGCGGCCGAGATCACCCAGTCCGCGCGGGACATCAGCCGGTCCAGGTCGGCGGGGCCGTGGATGCCGGTGCGCGGGACGCGGCCGACGAGGGCCGTGGTGATGTCGAGGGCCTTGAGCGTGCGGACGATCGCCCGGCCGATCGGCCCGGAGCCCACCACGCACGCGCGCGTGCCGCCCACCCGGCGCGCCTCCCGGTGCCGCCAGGTCCGCTCCCGCTGGAGGCCCAGGGTCCCCGGCAGGTCCTTGGCGACGGCCAGCACCAGCGCGGCCACGTACTCGGCGATCGGCCGGTCGAAGATCCCGCGCGCGTTGGTGACGACCGTGTCGGACGCGGCCAGCTCGGGGCACATGAGATGGTCCACGCCCGCGCTCGCCGTGTGCACCCAGCGCGGCCTGGGCCCCGCGCCGGGCCAGGCCGCACGAACGGCGTGCGAGGCGAAGTCCCAGACCAGCAGCACATCGGCCGACGGCAGCCGGGCCGCCAGGCCGGCCGCGTCCGTGCGGACGATCCGGGCGCGGCCGGTGAGCCGCCCCAGCCGCGGCGGCGGGTCGGCGTCGAGGACCAGCAGGGTGGGCACGGGCGGCGTCATTCGGGGTGGTCTCCCGGTGTCCGACAGCGTCTGACATGGGCGGACGCAAGGTCTCAGATGCGCGGATTGACCACGCTGGCACTCGAACCTACCTTCGTCAACACGGGCGTATCCGTCGACCGTTACCTCCTCGATCTCCAAGGTGAGGCCGGTGACTTCCCATGGACGTCTCCTTTCTGGGCGGACCTCGGCCCCAGCGCGGCGTGGGCGTCGTGGCGCCCTTCGACTTCGCGCTCGACCGCGAGCTGTGGCGCTGGGTGCCGGACGACGTCTCCCTGCACCTGACCAGGACCCCCTTCGTGCCGGTCGAGGTGAGTCTCGACCTGGCCCGGCTGGTCAGCGAGCACGAGACCCTCGGCGAGGCGGTCCGCGCGCTGACCGCCGTCGCCCCCGAGGTGGTCGCCTACGCCTGCACCTCCGGCAGCTTCGTCGGCGGGATCGCCGGGGAGCGCGCGATGTGCGAGGCGATGACCCGGTCCGGCGCCGTGCCGTCCGTGACCACCTCCGGAGCCCTCCTCGACGCGCTGACCGAGCTGGGCGTACGACGGCTCGCGCTGGTCACGCCCTACACGGTCTCGGTGACCCGGGTGCTGAAGGAGTACGTCGCGGAGGCGGGCGTACGGGTCGCCGGCTGCGCGTTCATGGGGCTGACCCGGCACATCTGGCAGGTGCCGTACCGGGACGTGGTGACCATGGCCCGGCGCGCGGTACGGCCCGGGGCCGCCGACGCCCTGTTCATCTCCTGCACCAACCTCCCCACCTACGACGTCATCCCCCAGCTGGAGGCCGAACTGCGCATCCCCGTCCTGTCGGCCAACCAGGTCACGATGTGGGCGGCGCTGCGCAGGCTGGGTACCCGAGCCGTGGGGCCGTACCAGGCGCTGATCCGTCACGGTGACGACCACCGGGACGGATCGGCGGCGTCGCGTGACTGGCCCGCACTGCCGGAAGAACAGCAGGAAGGGTGGACATGACAGCGCTCGGACTCCTCTACCCGGGGCACTCCGCCGAGGACGACTACCCCCGGATCGAACAGCTCCTGGGCAGCGACGTCCGGGTGGACGTCGTCCACACCGACATCGGCGAGGACGCGCACCGGGTGGACGCGCTGCGCGAGATGGGCGCCGAGGCGCGGCTGGCCGCCGGAGTGGCCCAGCTGCGGCTCGCGGGCGCCGACGCGGTGGTGTGGGCGTGCACCAGCGGGAGCTTCGTGTACGGCTGGGAGGGCGCCCAGCGGCAGGTCCGCGCCCTCGCCGCGGCCGCCGGGATGCCCGCCTCCTCCACCTCCTTCGCCTTCGTGCGCGCGGCACGGGAGCTCGGGGTGCGGCGGGTGGCGGTCGGCGCGACCTACCCGGACGACGTGGCCGCCCTCTTCGCCGACTTCCTGCGGGCCGCGGGCCTGGAGGTGGCCGGGGTCCGCTCCTCGGGGATCGTCACGGCGGCGGAGGTGGGCACGTGGGGGGAGGAGGAGGTCCTCACCCTCGCGCGTGCCGCGGACGCCTCCGGCGCGGAGGCCGTGCTGCTCCCGGACACCGCCCTGCACACGGCGGCGCACCTGTCCCTCCTGGAGAAGGCGCTGTCGAAGCCGGTGCTCACGGCGAACCAGGTGACCGTCTGGGAGGGCCTGCGGCTGGCGGACCGCCGAGTGAACGCGCCGGCGCTGGGCACCCTGTTCACCCGCGAGCCCCTCGTGCAGGTCTGACCCGGTCGCTTTCAGTGCCGGGCAGCGCAGCCGACCAAGGGGCGCGGGGAACTGCGCGACCAGCCCCCACCCACCCGCAGCCGCGATATGACAGAGAGCCCAGGAATAAGCGGAGCCATCCTCCTGTTATCGCCCCCCAGGACAGTTCACGGCCGCTAAAGCAGGAGGCTCTCACCGTGTCGGCAGACGAGATCCGGGGCATCACGCACGGGACGGCCCCCGTCCCCCTCTCCGTACTGGACCTGGTGACCGTGGGCACCGGCAGTACCGCCACCGACGCCCTGCGCACCAGCGCGGCGCTCGCGCGGCTCACCGAGGCGCGCGGTTTCCACCGGTACTGGGTCGCCGAGCACCACTCGATGCCCGGGGTGGCGTCCTCGTCGCCGGCGGTGATCCTCGCCCACCTCGCCGCGCACACGGAGCGGATCCGGCTCGGCTCGGGCGGTGTCATGCTGCCCAACCACGCGCCGCTCGTGATCGCGGAGCAGTTCGGCACGCTGGAGGCGCTGGCGCCGGGGCGGGTCGACCTGGGGCTCGGGCGGGCGCCCGGCACGGACGGGGCCACCGCCGCCGCGCTGCGCCGCACCCAGACCCTGGGCGAGGGCGCCGACGACTTCCCGCAGCAGCTCGCCGAGCTCACCCGGTTCCTGGACGACGACTTCCCGGACGGGCACCCGTACCGGAGGATCCACGCGATCCCCGGCCCGGTCCAGGCCACCACCCCCGGCGGGGCGCAGTCGCCGCACCGGCCGCCGATCTGGCTGCTCGGCTCCTCCGGCTTCAGCGCCCGGCTCGCCGGCATCCTCGGGCTGCCGTTCGCCTTCGCGCACCACTTCTCCGCGCAGAACACCGTCCCGGCCCTCGACCTGTACCGCGAGTCCTTCAGCCCGTCCGCCGTCCTCGACGAGCCCTACGCCCTCATCGGCGTCTCCGTGCTCGCGATGGACGACGAGCGCGAGGCCCGGCGCCAGGTGCGGGCCGGCGCGCTGAACATGCTGCGGCTGCGCACCGGACGGCCGGGGCTGTTCCCCGACCCGGACGAGGCCGAGAAGCACGAGTTCTCCCCGATGGAGGAGGAGTTCGTGCACTCCTGGACCTCCAACATCGTGCACGGCACCGCCGACGAGGTCCGCGCCGGTCTCGACGACCTGCAGAAGCGCACCGGCGCCGACGAGTTGATGCTCACCTCGCACGCCCACCGCGGCGAGCTGCGGCTGCGCTCCTACGAACTGGTCGCCGACGCCTACGGGTTGCCGACCGGGGTGTCCGCGTAGCTCCGGGTGCCCAGCAGCTCGGAGATACGATCCGGCGCCACCGGCCGGGAGTAGAGCCACCCCTGGCCGGTGTCGCAGCCGATGTGGCGCAGGCGGGAGGCCTGCGCCGAGGTCTCCACGCACTCGGCGGTGACGGTGAGGCCGAGGCGGTGGGCCAGTTGGATCATTGCCTCGACCACGACCTCGTCCGCCGGGTTCGGGCGGTCGCCCGGGTCGTCGTACTGGAAGCCCCTCACGAACGAGCCGTCCAGTTTGAGGACGGAGACCGGGAGGCGGCTGAGGTAGGCGAGGTTCGAGTAGCCGGTGCCGAAGTCGTCGATGGCGATGCGGACGCCCATGTCGCTGAGGGCCTGCAGGGCCTGGAGGGGGCGGCCCGCCGAGCCCATGACCGCCGACTCGGTGAGCTCCAGTTGCAGCAGGTGCGGGGCGAGGCCGGTCTCGGCCAGTGTCTCGGCCACGTCCGCGACCAGGTCGGAGTCCCAGACCTGGCGGACGGCGACATTGACGCTGACGAAGATCGGCGGCTCGCCGGGGTGGTCCAGCTGCCAGCGGCGGGCCTGCCGGCAGGCGGTGGTCAGGGCCCAGCGGCCGAGCGGGACGATCGAGCCGTCCTCCTCGGCAATTCCGATGAACCGATTCGGCGTCAGCGTGCCGAACTGCGGGTGGTTCCATCGGATCAGCGCCTCGACACCGCGCAGCCGGCCGTCGTCCATGCCCACCAGCGGCTGGTACTCCAGGGTGAACTCGCCGCGCTCGATGGCCGGTCGGAGCGTGGAGGAGAGCGCCTGGCGGGTCACCAGGTGCGCGTTGCGCTCCGGGTCGAACAGCGTCCAGCGGGACTTGCCGTCGGCCTTCGCCCAGTACAGCGTGGTGTCGGCGGCCTGCATCAGGCCGGTGGCGGTGGTGCCGGCCGCGTGCCGCTCCACCACGCCGATCGACGCCGAAAGGGACAGCCGCTGGCCGGCCAGGTCGAACGGCGCCTGGAGGGCCGCCAGCGCCGACTCGGCCAGGTCGGCCAGCTGCTCGGTGCCCGTGGAGTCCTCGACCAGCAGGGCGAATTCGTCGCCGCCGAGCCGGGCCACCAGCGGTGCCCCGGCCCGCGCGAAGCCGGCCTCGTCGGCGACCCGGGTCAGCCGTTCGGCGACGGCGGCCAGCAGCCGGTCGCCGATCCGGTGGCCGAGGGTGTCGTTGACCGCCTTGAAGCCGTCCAGGTCCAGATAGCACAGGCCGATCCGGCCGGTGCCGCTCTGCTCGTACGCCTCCGCCTCCAGCGCGGCCGACAGCCGCTCGAAGAACAGCGTCCGGTTGGGCAGCCGGGTCACCGGGTCGTGCATCTGCAAGTGGCGCAGCCGGGCCTGGAGTTCACGGCGCTCGCTGATGTCGGAGACCGAGAGCAGGACGCCCGGTCGCGTCTTCGACAACGGGGCGATGGTCACCTGGACCCACAGCGAGTGCCCGTCGGGGTGCTTCAGCCGGCGGGTGCAGCGCAGCTTGGCCTGCCGGCCGCGCAGCACCTCGCGGTACGCGTGCCAGGTACGGGCGTCGGAGGCCAGGTCCACCAGATCCGCGGCGACCCGCCCGGTCAGCCCGGCCGGGTCGGCACCGATCAGGGTGCCGAACGCCTCGTTGGCGGTGGTGACATGGCCTTCGCGGTCGACGACGGCCATGGGCAGCGCGGCGGCCGTGAAGGCGTGCTCGTAGGTGTTCGGGTCGGTCGTCTCGTCGTACGACTTCTGATAGCTCTTGTCACTCTCTGTGACGGCGGACCGGTCGAGGTCTGCCGCGGGCGTCGGCCCTTCGGACGTTCCGCTCACCGCTCGCTCCCGCAGTGCACTCGATCTCTGTCCGTGCAGGAAAGTGTGCCGATCATAGAGGCTGGCCCGAGGGCCTTCCAGCCACTGTCCAGTGTCCACGATGAAGCACCGGTTCTGACAGATCGTTTCTGCCCGCACCTGGACGGGTTCTTGAGGCGCCCGACCACTTGTGACGTTCCGTGAGTGTGTCGGGGTGTCGGCCGTTCGGGTCTCCCCGTGGTGAGCAGGGGGTTCCTCACCCTTCTGGTGCAGATAAACAGGTCATAACGCGACAAACTCACACAGGCTGGGTGGCGGTGTCCCGCGAACCGCCCCGGAGGTCCTTCCGTGCCGCGTCTCCCGCTGCGCAGCACCGCCGCCGTGTCCACCACGATGGCGGCGCTCGTCGCGACGACGATCCTGACCGGACCGTCGGCCGCCGAGCCGTTCTCCACCGCCCCCTGTGCCCTGCCCCGCACCGACGCGCACCACTCCGAGGGCGTCGACACCTGGAACGCGGCCTACACCCGCCCGACCCAGCCGCTTTCGGCCGTGATGGTGTTCCTGTCCTTCCCGGACTCACCGCCCCGCACCACCCCCGCGGAGCTCGCCGCCGACCACTTCCCGGCCACCAGCCGGTACTACGAGCAGGCCTCCTACGGGAAGTTCACCATCCGGCCGCACCCGCTGACGCACTGGCTGAGAATGCCCAGGCCGTCGGTCGCCTACGGGATACAGCGGGACTGGAGCATCGCCCTCCGGGCCGCCTACCTGCGGGACGCGTTCGCGGCGGCCGACCGGGAGGTCGACTTCAAGCGCTACGACATCGTGTACTTCGTCGCCGACCCGGACGCGCCCGGCGTGGACTCCGACGCCACGAAGGTGGTCAATCTGACGACCCCGTTCCATGTGGACGGCACGGATGTCCGCCGGGTCGTCACCGTCTTCGAGAAGCATCCGCCGGACCGGCTGGTTCTCGCCCATGAGACCGGTCATGTCTTCGACCTCCCCGACCTCTACCACCGTCCGGTGGACGGCAAGGGCGACTGGGACACCTATGTCGGCGACTGGGACCTGATGGGCAGCCAGTTCGGGCTCTCGCCGGATCTGTTCGGCTGGCACAAGTGGAAGCTGGGATGGCTGGATCCGCGCCAGGTGGCGTGCGTCCGGGGGGCCGGGCCGACCCGGCTCACCCTGGAACCGCTCTCCGCCGGACCGGGCGGCCCGGCGCAGGGTGCGGCGGGCGCCCCGGCCTTCGGGCTCGGCGACGGCACCAAGCTGGCGGTGGTCCGCACCGGGCCGGACAGCGCGCTGGCCTTCGAGGCGCGCGGCACCCTGGGCAACGACAGCGCGGCCTGCCGGGAGGGCATCCTCGTCTACCGGGTCCGCGACGAGACCGCCTCCGGCGGCGGCCCCGTCGAGGTGATCGACGCCCACCCGCACACGGAGGCCTGCTGGGAGAACTCGGTCTACCCGCCGCTGGCCGACGCCCCGGTCGCCCTCGGCGAGACCTTCACCGTGCCGGGTGACGGCGTGAAGGTGGAGGTGGAGGGGCGGACGGCGTCCGGGTCCTGGAACGTGCGGATCACGCCGGGGCCGCTGGCGTGAGTGAGCCGCGGTGACCGCAGAAAAGCCCGAAGGCCAAGCTCACAGGAGCTTGGCCTTCCGGCTACTTCGCGTGCGCCGCCAGGGACTCGAACCCCGGACCCGCTGATTAAGAGTCAGCTGCTCTAACCAACTGAGCTAGCGGCGCCTGCTGACGTCGTAGACCTTAGCATCCTGATCGGCGGGAGGAAAAATCGAAATCCGCACGGCCGAGCGGGCCGCCCGGACGGCCGCCCAGAGCAGGATCTCCGGCCCGGGGAGCCATGGGTGCCGGGTGTCCGGGGCGACCAGCCAGCGGGTGCCGGCGGGGGCGGGGGACCGGTCCGCGTTCAGCGCCGGGACGGTCACCGCGTCGCCGGTGCCGTGGCAGAGCAGCGGCGGTACGGCCTGGCCGCGGCCGCCCCACTCCTCCCAGCCCAGCAGCGAGGGCAGTCGGGCGGCGGTGCCGGGGGCGGCGAACAGGAGCATGCGGCCCCGGAACACCGCGACCGGTCCGGAGCCGGGCCCCTCGTCCCACAGCCGGTCCAGCATCCGGCGGCCGAACAGCGCCGGGGTGTTCACCACGTCGAACGCCGTACCGCAGGGCAGTACGACCGGGGCGTCCGGCCGCTCCTCCCAGAGGGCGAGCGTGCTCCGCGGATACGTTCCAGCGGAGGCGAGCCAGGCGGCTCCTTCGGGGGTGACCCCGGCCGCGTCGGAGCGGTCGCCGGGGCCACGGAGAGGCGTCTCGTGCGGTGTGCTGCTCGTCGGACTGCTCATGGGAGATTGATACCCATCGTGAGCTGCCGCTCGCCGTGAGTTGCGGAAAATCGGGACGGGATCGGGCGCAGGAGGGTATCTTGCCCGCCTGGCATATGCCTCGCCGCTAGACGGGCTCGGCCGACTCGGCCCCCTCCGCCCCCCTCAGCAGGTCCCGGCCGAACTCGACCATCTTCTTCGCGTAGTCCTCGGTCCACTCGGCCCGCTCGGCGATGTCCGCCGGGGTCAGACGGTCGAACCGGCGCGGGTCCGCGAGCTGGGCGGCGGCCATCGCCTGGAACTCCACCGCCCGGTCGGTGGCCACCCGGAACGCCTGGGTCAGCTCCGTCGCACGGCTCAGCAGCGTCCCGGGGTCGTCCAGCGACTCCAGGCCGAAGAAGTGCTCCGGATCGGCGACCGCCTCCACAGGCTCGAAGAGCAGGGGCGCGGGGCGTCGCCGCGGTTCGTTCCGACGCGGCGTGGGCTCCGCCATGTCTGGTCCTCCTCGTACGGTTCGGTGCCAACGGTTCGATGGGCCACCGTCCATTGTCTCGCGCCCGCGCAAGGGGACCCTGAGGCCGAGGGATGACTGTGCGCTCGGCCCGTCACGGCCGCCAGGCCACCCGGTGCTCGGCCAGGTGTGCCAGGACCGCGTGGTTCGCCTCCCATCCGTCCGGGAACTTCACGAGGGTGCCCAGCTGGACCGGTTCTGTGGAGGGGTAGTCGTCGAGGAGGTCGGTGACGCCGGCTCGGCAGACGACGATGCAGGAGTGGCGGTGGCGGGAGGCGAGGACGCAGAGGCGGCCGGTCTCCAGGTGGAAGGCGGTGGCGTCGGGGCGGCCGGAGAGCGGGTGGAGGACCACGGTCACGTCGTACTCGCGGCCCTGGAGACGATTCGCCGTGTCGACCGTGACATCGCTCACGCCCAGCTCCGTGAGGGCCGCGCGGACCGCCGCCGCCTGGTCCCGGTGGGCCGTGCCGACCGCGATCCGGTCCGCGGTCAGGGGCGTGGCGTCCGGTGACCGTTCGGAGAGGGCCGCGCCGCCCCGGTCGAGCAGCCGTCGTACCACCGTCGCCACCGCCCGGACCGCCTCGGGGTCGGTGCGCGGGGTGTGCCGGGCGGGGAGCTCCAGCAGGCCCCAGCCGGACTCGGCCGCCTCGTCGATCACCCGGTCGGGTCCTGAGCCGTCGGAGGGGACGGCGAGGGTGAGGCGGCGGTCGCCGTGGCCGGTGCCGCTGCGGAACGGGGTGTACGGGTAGAACGCGCCGGAGACCAGCGGGGCCGCGGACGCGGGCAGCCGCCAGGAGACCGGGAGGCGGTGCTGGGGGAGGCCCGGGTTGTGGGCGAGGAGGGTGGAGACGGCGGACGCCGAGGGGTCGTACGACAGGCCCGCCCACTGCTCGCTGCCCACGATCGCGAACGGGTCCAGCTGGCCGGGGTCGCCCACGAACAGCGCCCGTTCGAACAGCCCGGCCACGGCGAGCAGCGAGTCCGAGCGCATCTGGTACGCCTCGTCGACGATCGCGTGCCGCCAGGGCTCGTCCACCTGGACGTGCGCCCACTTCGCGGCGGTGGACAGCACGACCGGCGCCTCCCTGAGGTCGGCCGCCTTCGCCGACTTGCGGACGTTTCGCAGGTCGTCCAGCGCCTTGTCGTACGGGTCGGCGTCACTGCTGTGCAGGCGGCCGACGAGCAGCTCCGGGTTCTTCTCGGCGAGCCGCAGGACGAGGTCGTCGACCTGGGCGTTGGTCTGCGCGACCACCATCAGCGGGCGGCCCGCGTCGGCGAGTTCCAGCGCCGCGCGGACCACCAGCGTGGACTTGCCGGCGCCCGGCGGGGAGTCCACGACCACGCCCCGGTCGGTGCCGTTCAGGGTGTCGTGGAGGATCGCGGCGGTGGCGCGGGCGGCTTCGGCGCCCGGGTCGAAGGCCGTGGTCGTCACAGGACGTCCTCCCGGGTCGTGGCGTCGGGGGCCTCCGGCGGGGCCTCGCCGGGCGGGCCGCCGTGTGTCCACGGGGTCGCCTCCGGGTCGGGCAGCTTCGCCCCGCCGCGCTGCTCGTGTTCGAACAGGGTGAAGGTGAGCCGGTCGCCCTTCTCCGGGACCGAGCCCTCCTCCGGCTCCTTGCCGCGGCCCATCTTGTCCAGGACGCGCAGCACCAGGATCCCCTCGCCCTCGGACCCGACGAACTCCATGGACTGCGGCTTGCCGCCGAGCGAGCGGTACGCCTTCGCGCGCTCGCCCAGGTACGGCCGGTCCTCGGTGCGCACGGTCACCAGTGGGCGCGGGCTGGGCCGCTTGCCCTCGCTGTACGCCATGACGACATCGAGGACCTCGCCCGCGAACGCCTCCCCGGACAGCCGCCGTCCCGCCATCACCAGCGGGTCGTCGAGCGCCTCCTGGGCGTCCAGGCGGGCCTGTTCGCGCTCGCGCGTGGCCAGCTTGTTGGCGGCGGTGACCGCGTCGTCGCGGCGCGGCTGCGGGGGCTCGCCCGCCAGGACGCGGTCCCGGTGGCTGGTGAACGACCAGCGGTCGCGCGTCCACCGCTCCTCGACCCGGGCGCCCTCGGGCAGCCCGCGCAGCAGGTCGAGGCCGCGCCAGACCGCGTCCCAGGTGGGCCGGGTGCGGCTCTCGACGAGGTCGCGGATCTCCCGCTCGGCGGCGGTGAGGATCGCCAGCCGGTCGTCGGCCTGCAGACCGTCCTCGGCGGTGGCCAGGGCGGTGCGGGCGCGGTCGTAGCGCTCGAAGGCGGGGGCCAGCAGCTTGTTGTCGAAGGCGGGGTCGGTGGCGGGCCCGGCCGGCGGGCACACCAACTGGCCGTCGGGGTCCCGGGCGAGCTCGGCCACGCGCGCGGCCGCCGCGCCCGTGCTGCCCCGCGGAGGGTCGATCCAGGCGAGCAGCGCGCCCAGGTGCTGGTCCTCGATGCCGGACTGGCCGGTGGCCCAGTGCCGGGACAGCAGGTCCGTCATGGCGAGCAGCAGCGAGGAGCCGGGGACGCGGGCGCGCTCGCCGAAGTGGGTGAGCCAGCGGCCGAGCAACGGCACCCGGGGCGGGGCCGGGAAGGGCGCCTCGGGGTCCTGCTCCGCCGTGCGCCGGAACCGCGTCGAGCGGCCCAGCAGCCGTACGTACTCGATGCCCGCGCGGCCCGGGACGATCAACTGGGGCGCGTCCGCGCACAGTTCGACCTCGACCTTGACCCGCTTGCCGGTCTCCGGGTCGGTCTCGGTGCGCTCGGCGGCCTCGACGGTCCCGGCGTAGGAGTCCAGGTACGGCAGGACGGCGTCGGCGAGTTCGGCGAGGAAGGCGAACCGCAGGTCGCGGTCGCGCGGCTGGGGTACGACCAGCAGGCGCGGGGCGTCCCGGTCGGTGCCGACGAGCGCGCCGAGCGGGGCCCCGGCCTCACCGGCCGTGGTGAGCGGCACGAGGACGAGAGGGTGCTCGGAGACATGCCGGTGGCGGACGGTGGCAGCGGTCCGGGCGGTGCCGGTGCTCACGGCTTCGAGGCGGGCCAGGGTGGTGATCAGGGACACGGGACCCCCAGGGCCTCCGCGCGCAGCGCCGCCGCCCTGCGCAGTGCCGCGACCGCCGGGTCGGCGGCGTCGCCGCTCTCGCCCCGGGCCGCCGACAGCACGTCCTCGACCGTGGCCAGCCCGCCCAGTTCGGCGCGGACCGCGCGGCCGAGCGTGGTCACCTCGTCGGCCGCGCGGGACCGCTGCCGGCAGTGGAAGGCCAGCTCGCAGGCGGACAGGCACTCGGGGGCGTAGGTCGCCGGGACCGCTTCGACGGCCGCCGTGAGCTGCTCGGCGGGCAGGCCGGGAGCGAAACAGGTGCCCTCGGGGAGGGCGTCGGCGATGTCCTGGACGCGGGTGAGGCGGGCCAGTTGGCGGGCGGTGACCGCGCGCTGCTTGCGGACGTCCACGGCGGAGGCGGTGGGCAGGTTGGAGAAGTCCTTGGGGCAGACCAGCAGCACGTCGTGGCGCACGCGCGGGGCCGGGTCGAGCCGGGCCGCGACCTCTTCGAGGGCGAGGACGTACACCGCCGCCTGCCGGGCGGCCGCGCCCACCTTCGCCGGGTCGGCGGAACCGTCCAGCATCGGGAACGACTTGATCTCCACGACCGTCCAGCTGCCGTCCGGGTGCACCACCACCGCGTCCGGCTCCAGGAAGGCGGGGGAGCCGGCCACCTCCAGCGCCAGCATCGGATGGTCGAGCAGGACCCAGCCGCCGCCCTGGCCGCCCTGGCCGCTCTCACTGCCTTCGCCGTCCTCGCCGTCCTCGCCGTCCTCGCCGTCCTCGCCGTTCTCGGCGGGCTCGGCGGCCGTCGCGGCCTCGCGCAGTGCCAGGGCGGTGCGGGCCGTGCGGCCCTCGGGGCCGATCGCGGACAGATCGGGTACGGCGGCGGCCCGCCCGGTCGGCTCGGCCGGCTCGGCCCCCGGATCGAGGTGCTCGCGCACCAGCCGCAGCAGCTCCGCCCCGCCGTCCGCCTTCACCTTCGCCTCGAAGGCGTTGCCCCGGGTCAGCGCGAACTGCGACTGGCCGAAGGCCGACGGCGCGCCGAGGGCGCCCGCCAGCGCGGTCTTGTCCACCCCGGCGCCGTCCAGGATCGCGCGCCGTCTGCACCCCGGGTTCGCGGCGAGCGCGGCGAGGGCGCGCGCGTCGAGGGCCTTGGCGGGGACGTCGGGGCCGCGCAGCTCAGCGAGCCGGTGCCGGAGCGCCGTCCCCCGCGTCTGTGGGGGCAGCGTCCGGTTCGGCGCCGGAGGCGAGCCGGGACTCGCGCTGCGATGGAATTCGCTCACCCGCCGAAGTCTGGCATCCGGCACTGACAATCGGGGAGCCTGCGCCTTCCGAGCGCGCTGCGACGAGGGAGGCGCGCGGGGTGATCCGCCGCCGGACCAGATCGGCGGCCCGCATCACGTACGGCGCGAGCAGGAAGCCGGCGCCCATGACGACGGCGCCCGCGACCGCGTCCAGGAAGTAGTGGTTGGCGGTGCCCATGACCACCAGCGCGGTCAGCACCGGGTAGGCCACACCGAGCACCTTGGTCAGCCGGTTGTTGCCGTACCGCCACAGCATCACCCCGCACCACAGCGCCCAGCCGCAGTGCAGGCTCGGCATCGCCGCGTACTGGTTGGTCATGCCGCCCAGACCGCGCGGGGCGCTGGCGTCGCCGCCCCACCAGCCGTAGGAGCTGTACTGGGCCATCGTGTCGACGAACCCGTACTTCGCGTCCAGCAGCCGGGGCGGGCAGGTGGGCAGCAGGGTGAAGCCGATCAGGCCGATGAACGTGGACGTCATCAGCCAGGTGCGGGCCCGGCGGTAGGCCTCGGCGCGCCGGCGGAACAGCCAGACCAGGATCACCGGGGTGACCAGGTAGTGCAGCGAGGCGTACCAGAAGTCGGCCGGTACGCCGAGCCACGCCTCGTGCGTGAAGAGCCGGTTGAGCGGATGCTCGGCGTTGAGGCGCAGGTCCTTCTCGATGCGCAGGATCGCCAGACCGTGGTCGACGGCGGTGGTGGTGTCCCCGCGCGCGAGCAGGCGGCCGGCCGAGTAGCAGCCGTACACCAGCAGGATCAGCGGCAGCTCGGTCCACCAGCGCAGCCGGGTTCTCGCAGTCACCTCGGTGCCCGGTATCTCGGTCTGCGGCATCCGACTGCCTCCCCCTTCTCGTCCCTGTCTGCGCGGCGACCGGCGGGCCGACCGTGACACTTTACGTTGCGCGTGTTCCCGCCCATGCGGGGTGCTCAGCCCTCAAAGACGCGGAGAACGCCCACCGGGTTGCCCGTTCCCGGCGCGTTCCCAGCGTGGGTGATGATGGAGGTGTCCCGCTTCCGAATTTCTTCCGAAAGGTTCGTCCTCCATGGCACCGCGCATCCTGCTGGCCCGGCACGGACAGACGCAGTGGTCGCTGTCCGGCAAGCACACCGGCAGGACCGACGTACCGCTCCTGGAGGAGGGGCGCCGGGGCGCCAAGCTGCTCGGCGAGCGCCTGCACCGGCCGCCGCTCGACGGCCTCGCCGACGCCGAGGTCCGCACCAGCCCGCTGGCACGCGCGCGCGAGACCTGCGAACTCGCGGGCTTCGGCGACCGCGCGACCCCCTGGGACACGCTGATGGAGTGGGACTACGGCGCGTACGAGGGCCTGACCCCCGCGGAGATCCAGTCCTCCCGGCCGGGCTGGCTGATCTGGCGCGACGGCGTGCCCGACGGGGAGTCCCTGACCGAGATGACCGCGCGCGCCGACGAGGTGGTCTCCTGGGCCCGCTCGGCCGACCGCGACGTCCTCGTCTTCGCCCACGGCCACATCCTGCGGTCGATCGGAGCGCGCTGGCTGGGCCTCCCGCTGGACTTCGCGGCACGGATCAGGTTGAACCCGACGTCGCTGTCCGTGCTGGGCTGGGCCTACGGGGAGCCGGCGATCGAGAGCTGGAACGACTTGGGGCACCTGGCCGGCTGACCCTGGCAGGACCTGCCCCGTCAGGGGCGCGGGGCTGTGTCGATGTGCGGCTGCCGCCGCGTGGGCGCGACCAGCCCCCACTCACCCGCAGCCGAGACCCGGCCCTACACAACCCTCGGCGTGGACGTGTGCCGGTCCAGGAACTCCTGGACACCGCCGGCCCGCCGGTGCGGCAGCAGTACGCGTGCCGTTCCCGCCAGCATCCCCTGGATCCGCGACGACTGCACCTGGTCCAGAAGGTCGAGCACCCGCATCCCCGCCCGCGCCGCCTCGTCCGGGTGGCCGCCCCGCGCGAGGTCGTCGGCGAGTTCCGCCGTGTACAGCGCGATGTTCCGCGTGAAGTGCGGATCCTGCAGCTCGGCGGCCCGGCGCGCGTGCCGCGCGGCACGCGGCCAGTCGCCCAGCATGGACCAGCACTGCGCCTCCAGCCCCTCCAGCTCGGCCTCCCCGTAGAAGCTCATCCACTCGGGGTCGGACTCCGAGTGGCCCCGCTCGAAGAGGGCCTGGGCACGGGCCAGCGCCTGCTCGCAGCCGGTGCGGTCGGCGAGCCCCGCCCAGCCGCCCGCCTCGCGCAACGCGAGGAGCGACATCAGCCGGGCCGAACCCAGCGGGCGCCCGACGCGCTGCGCGGCCTGGGCGGCACGGACCGCCTCCCGGGGGCGCCCGGCGTCCCGCGCCAGGAACGCCGTGTTGCAGAAGGCGTGCGCCTCCAGCCCCGGGTCCCCGGTCATCCGCGCCGTCGCCAGCGCCTCCGCGTAGTGCGAGCGGGCGTCGTCGAAGCGGCCCGAGTCATGGGCCAGCCAGCCCACCGAGATGGCCAGTTCACCGGCGCCCGAGTGCAACCGCTCGGCGGTCGTCTGCCGGGTCGCGCCCGCGTCAAGGAGCGCGTACGCCGCGCGCAGCGGAGCCGCCGCGCGCCGGTACAGCCCGTCCGCGCCGTGCCGGTCGTCCAGCAGCCGGATCCGGCGTACGGCCTCCTCCAGGGCGGCCGCGTGCGAGGACCCGGCGCGGCGCACCGGCCGGTCCGCCGCCACGGCGTCGATCGTGGACCCCAGGGGTCCCAGCGTGGCGGCGGCCACGGTGGCGCCCCCGCCGGTCATGAATAGGCGACGCAGCACGTCGCTCTCCTCGTAGTTGTCGTGCGTCTCGTACGGGTCCTGCGGGTCGTCATACGGCTCGACGGCCCCTTGCGTCTCACCTCGCATGAGGGAGAGGGGCACGTCCTCCGGCGACCGTGCCCCGCGTCCGCGAACGGACGACCGGGGCGCGAAGCCGAGGTCGGCGAGCGTGCGACCGGGGAACATGTGGAGGAACACCCGTTCGTACGCGTAGTTCGGGCAGCGGATCTCACCCGCCTCGACCCGGCCGATGTAGCGCGCGTCACAGCTCACCCGCTCGCCGATCTCGCGGGCGGCACGCCGTACCAGCGCGGCGAACTCGGCCGGCGAGTGCCGGCCGCGCAGCTGCCGGAAGGCGAGGTTCGGCCGTACCGGCCGATCGGGCTGCGACGAGGTCGTGGTTGACGACGCCATGGCCGGGTCCTCTCGTGCGAACCGTCGAACCATGCCGGACTCATGGTGAGTTGTCCGAGTGGACCCTTGATTCCGGCGGGCAAGAACGTACCTGCTGTGTTGGACCCGTGACGCTGGGTTTGGCTACAAACCGGATATCTCATCCACGATCTGCCATGAACTGCCATCCTTTGCGGCTGACTTCCGCCGTAGCCGTTGACGCGGTGGCGCGTTGGACGTCATGGACTGCAAGAGGGCTGCGCGGTGGAGGCCGGGATGGAGACCAGCCAGAGCAACGATCCTTGTGACGACGCGGGATGCGACCTCGTGACGGTGCCGGCCCGGCAGGGCCTGGAGGCGGTCGACATCCTGCGCCGGGGGGCCGGGGACGCGGTGGGGCCCGTCCTCCACGACGACGGGGGCGACACCCTCGGCTTCGTGGTGCCGGCCGGTACGGCGGAGGGCTGGGACGTCCCCGGCTCCACCTGCACGTGCACCGAGACCGACGGGCGGGGGCTGCGGCTCAACCCCGAGCCGCCGGTCGAGGGCTCCGACTGGCTGCTGCCGCCCGGCGAGGCCGACCTCGCGACGGATCCCGCGGTGCTGCGCCGGGCGCTCGGGGAGGCGGCCCGGATGATCGAGGCCGCGGACAGCTGCCGCTGAATTTCCCCCACGGCCGTCGCCTGGGAAAATGGCGGAATGGGCAGGACCAGGAACTCACGGCGCGCGGCGGGCGCCGCCGACGCGGTCGTCGAGGCCGTCGACGGCGGCCTCGCCGAGCTGATACCCGACCCCGACCGGGCCCGGGCATGGACGCTGCTCCTCGACGGAGCCCCGCAGTCCCACGTGGACCTCGACGACCCGGCGCACCTCGGCTTCGAGTACCAGCGCCGCCTCGGCCATGTGATCGACCTGCTCGCACCGCCGGGCCGGCCGGTGCAGGTCGTGCACCTCGGCGGCGGGGCGTTCACGCTCGCCCGGTACGTCGCGGCGACCCGGCCCCGGTCCACCCAGCAGATCGTGGAGCGGGACGCGGCGCTGGTCCGACTCGTCCGCCGGGAGCTGCCGTTGGATCCCGGCGCGCGGATCCGGGTGCGGTCCGTGGACGCCCGGGAGGGACTGGGCAAGGTTCCGGAGGCATGGGCGGACCTGGTCATCGCCGATGTGTTCAGCGGGGCGCGCACGCCCGCCCACCTGACGTCCACGGAGTTCCTCGACGCGGTGCGCGGGGTGCTGCGGCCGGGGGGTGTCTACGCAGCCAACCTGGCGGACGGGCCGCCGCTGGCCCACCTGAGAGGGCAGATCGCCACCGTGGGGGCGCGGTTCGCGGAGGTGGCGGTGGTGGCGGACGCCGGGGTGTGGCGGGGGAAGCGGTTCGGCAACGCGGTGCTGATGGCGGCCGACGTGCAGCTGCCGGTGGCCGAGCTGACCCGGCGCTGCGCATCCGACCCGCACCCGGGGCGCGTCGAACACGGGCGGGCGCTGCGGGACTTCACGGGCGGGGCGGTCGCGGTGACGGACGAGGCGGCCGTGGCCTCGCCCGCTCCGCCGCCGTCGGTGTTCCGTTAGGCACCGGACGGCACCTCAGTACGTCTCCACCTGCACGTTCGGCGGGCCGTCGTGCCATGTGCAGAACACCGACACGCGGTCCGTGCTCCTGCTGAACTCGACGCGGATCCAGGACTCCGTCTTCCACACCTGCATGGACCAGCCCGTGCCCGGGGTCGCCGAGACCAGCGTGGCGCTGGTCTCGCCCAGGTCGAAGACGGCCCGGCCGCCGTCCGTGTCGTAGGCCTTGACCTGGCCCGAAGCGGAGGCGGAGGCCGTGGGGGAGGGGCTGGGGGCCGTGGTCGGGGTGCGGGAGGCCGTCGGGGTGGGGGTCGCGGAGGGGCGGGGCGCGGCGGTCCGGGAGGGACTCGGCGCGCGGGAGGTGGCGGACGCCAGCGGCTTGGAACCCTGGGTCGTCGGGTCGTCGTCCGCCGCCGTGACGGGCAGGGCGCGGGGCGGGTCGTAGGCCGTGCCCGTCATCACCGTGTGGACGCCCCACCACGACAGCGTGACCGCCGCGCCCGTGGCGAGCAGCCAAGCCAGTACGTGTACGAGTCCTCTGCGCATCGCGGGCCATACTGCCTCAGCGGTACCGCCGCGCGCACTCGTCCCGAGTTATCCACAGGCCCAGACCAGCGTCCGCCGCATGGCGTACGGTGCGGCGCATGGCAAGTGTGCTCGTGGTCGAGGACGACCAGTTCGTACGCTCGGCGCTCATCCGGCAGCTCGCCGACGCCTCGCACACCGTGCGCAGCGTCGGCACCGCACTGGAGGCGCTGCGCGAGGTCGCCCATTTCCGTTTCGACGTGGTGATCCTGGACCTCGGACTGCCGGACCTGGACGGCTCCGAGGCCCTGAAGATGCTGCGCGGCATCACGGACGTGCCCGTCATCATCGCCACCGCGCGCGACGACGAGACGGAGATCGTCCGGCTGCTCAACGCCGGTGCGGACGACTATCTGACCAAGCCGTTCTCCGTCGAACACCTGTCGGCGCGGATGGCCGCCGTGCTGCGCCGGGCGCGGTCCGGCGGGGGCGAGCCGGCGCCGTCCAGTGTGCTGCGGGTCGGCGGACTGACCGTCGATCCGCTGCGCCGGCAGGCCGAGTTGGACGGGACGCGGCTCGATCTCACCCGGCGCGAGTTCGACCTGCTGGCGTTCCTGGCCGGGCGGCCCGGGGTCGTCGTACCGCGCAAGGAGCTGCTGGCGGAGGTCTGGCAGCAGTCGTACGGGGACGACCAGACCATCGACGTCCATCTGTCGTGGCTGCGAAGGAAGCTGGGGGAGACCGCGGCCCGGCCGCGCTATCTGCACACCCTGCGCGGGGTCGGCGTGAAGCTGGAGCCGCCGGGCGCGGAGCGGGGGCCGGTCCGATGAGATGGGCACTGGTCAAGGTCGCGCTGGCGGTCACCGCGATGGTCGTGGTCGCCTTCGCGGTCCCGCTCGGCCTGGTCGTCAAGGAACTGGCCCGCGACCGCGCCTTCTCCAACGCGGAGCGGCAGGCGGCCGCCGTCGCCCCGGCGCTGTCCATCACCACCGACCGGGACCAGCTGGAGCGGGTGGTGGCCGCGGCCGGGCTGGACGCGGGCATGGCCGTGCACATACCGGCGACGGACGGCGGCGCCGCCGTCGACATCGGGCGGCAGCGCGCGGCCGGCCGGGACATCGCGACCGTACGGAAGCTGGGGCGGGCCTCCACCACGGAGGTGGCCGGCGGGTCGACCCTGCTGCAGCCCGTGGCGCTGAGCTCCGGGGCCATCGCGGTCGTCGAGGTGTACGTGCCCGAGTCCGAGGTGACCCACGGTGTCTCCACGGCCTGGGCGGTGCTCGCGGCCGTCGGCCTGGCGCTGGTCGTCGGCTCGGTCGCGGTCGCCGACCGGCTGGGTGTGCGGATGGTGCGGCCCGCCCGGCGGCTGGTCGAGGGCGCGCACGAACTGGGCGAGGGCAGGCTCGGATCGCGGGTGCCCGAGGAGGGGCCGACCGAACTGCGGCTGGCGGCGGTCGCGTTCAACTCGATGGCCGACCAGGTCGTCCAACTGCTGGCGAACGAGCGGGAGCTGGCCGCCGATCTGTCGCACCGGCTGCGGACCCCGCTCACCGTGCTGCGGCTGAACGCCGCCTCGCTCGGGGACGGCACCGCCGCCGAGCAGACCCGGGCCGCCGTCGCGCAGCTGGAGCGGGAGGTCGACACCATCATCCGTACCGCCCGGGAGGCCAAGCCGCAGACGGCGGCGATCGGGCCGGGGGCCGGGTGCGACGCGGCCGAGGTGGTGCGGGAGCGCATGGGGTTCTGGTCGGCGCTCGCCGAGGACGAGGGCCGCAAGTGGCGGGTGGCCGGCGTGGAGCGGCCGGTGCGGATACCCGTGGCCCGCGCCGACCTGGCCGCCGCGCTCGACGCGCTGCTCGGCAACGTCTTCCGGCACACCGCCGAGGGCACCGCCTTCGCGGTCGACGTGCACAACGCGGAGGACGCGGTGATCGTGCTGGTCTCCGACGCCGGACAGGGCATCCGGGACCCCGAGGCGGCGATGGCCCGGGGGCGGGGGTCCGGGGCGGCCGGGTCGACCGGGCTCGGCCTGGACATCGTGCGCCGGCTCGCCGAGTCGACGGGCGGGGACGTGCGGATCGGCTCGTCGGTGCTGGGCGGCACCGAGGTGCGGATCTGGCTCCAGCTGGACGGCGGGAAGCCGGAGCGCAGGGGCAGGGGGCACCGGGGGTCGATGCGTCGCCGGAGAATGGTCTCGACCTTTAATCGGTCCCGATCCCTTCCTTAAGCGCACCCTAAGATCCCCAACGGCCGTCCCTATCAGGCCGTTTGTCCGAATCCCGGTCGCTAGCGTGCTGCCGCACCCCCCCAATTCGGCAGGCGAAGGCAGGCACGCGCATGAGCACGCACCGGCGCAGAATCAGTGGCAGGAACAAGGCGATAGGCGGTCTGGTCGCGGCGGCCGTGGTCGGTGGCGGGGCGATCCTGTTCACCGGTATCGCGCAGGCCGCCGGGGTCGGCGCCGCGTACACGAAGACCAGCGACTGGTCGACCGGGTACACCGCCCAGTACGTCGTCACGAACAACAGCGGTGCCAGGGAGCAGGACTGGACGCTGGAGTTCGACCTGCCGGCCGGCGCCAGGCTCAGCTCGCTGTGGAACGCCGAGTACACCGTCAGCGGTCAGCACGTCACCGTGAAGCCGCCGAAGTGGGACACGGACGGCCTGGCGGCCGGCGAGGCGGACACCGTCGGCTTCGTGGTCAACGGCAGCGGGGACCCGACCGGCTGCCGGATCGACAACGCGAGCTGTTCGGCGGACGGCACGGCCACCCCCGAGCCCAGCGGCCGCCCGACGCAGTCCGCCACCCCGACTCCGACTCCGACCCCGACCGCGACCCCGACCAAGACGGCCACCCCCACGGCCACGGCCTCCGCCACCCCCACCCAGAGCAGCGGCACCGGCACCACCGCCTCCGCCGGTTTCGCCCCGTACGTCGACACCTCCCTCTACCCGGCGTTCGACCTCCTCGCGGCGGCGAACGCGACCGGTGTGAAGAACTACAACCTCGCCTTCGTCACCGACGGCGGCGGCTGCACGCCGAAGTGGGGCGGGGTGACGGACCTGGCGAGCGACGGCGTCGCGTCCCAGATCGGCGCCCTGCGCGCCAAGGGCGGTGACGTCCGGGTCTCCTTCGGCGGCGCGTCCGGCTCCGAACTCGCCACCACCTGCTCCTCGGCGGACGCGCTGGCGACGGCGTACGGCAAGGTCGTGGACGCCTACGACCTGACCAAGGCCGACTTCGACGTGGAGGGCGGCGCGCTGCCCAACACCACGGCCAACGCCAACCGCGCCAAGGCCATCGCCAAGCTCCAGGCGCAGCACCCGGACCTGGACGTGTCGTTCACCCTCCCCGTGATGCCGGAGGGCCTCACCCAGGACGGCGTGAACCTGCTCGCGGACGCCAAGGCCAACGGCGTGAAGATCAGCGCCGTCAACATCATGGCGATGGACTACGGCCCCGCGTACAACGGCGACATGGGCACCTACGCCGTCCAGGCGGCCACCGCCACCCAGGCCCAGATCAAGAGCGTCCTCGGCCTCTCCGACTCCGCCGCCTGGAAGGCCGTCGCGGTCACCCCGATGATCGGCGTCAACGACGTCTCCGCCGAGGTCTTCAAGGTCGACGACGCCACCCAGCTGGTCGACTTCGCCAAGTCCAAGGGGATCGGCTGGCTCTCCATGTGGTCGGCCACCCGCGACCAGCAGTGCGCCGGCGGCGCCAAGCCCACCGCGGACGCCACCTGCAGCTCGATCCTCCAGGACAAGAACGCCTTCTCGAAGGCGTTCGCCGCCATCGGCTGACGGCGCCCCGCGCGGTCGCCGACAGGCCCTTTTCCTACTTCTTTGATAATCTCGGGTCCATGGACGAGATCTCATACGGAGTCGGAGAAGGGCCCGCGACCAGGGTCAGCCTCTCGCTTCCGGAAGGAACGGCCGAGGCGATCCGGCAGCGGGTGGGCAAGCGGGAGTTCTCGGCCTTCATCACGGCCGCGGTCGAGCGTGAACTGCGTGGTGAGATCCTGGACGAGTACCTGGCGGACTACGAACGTCGCAAGGGGACGATCTCGGAGCAGGAGGCGCTGCGGGCGCGCGAGATCTTCGACGAGGTATTCGCCGAGGAGGGCCAGTGGCCCGCCGCAAGCTGAGCCATGAGGGCACCCTGGTCCTGGACTGCGACGGGCTGTCCAAGTTCGTCGGCGATCACGAGCCCGTCGTGGCTCTGGTCGCCGAGGCGCGCAGGCGAGGCATGGAAGTGGTGATCAGCGCGCTCACCCTCATCGAGGCGGTCCATCGGAAGACCGACAAGGCACGGCTGAGCTGGGTCCTCTCAGGTCTGCGGATCGTGTCCGTCGGTGACGAAGAGGCGAAGGCGGCTTCCGCGATGCTGATCGATGCGGGACTGCACGGTCACAAGTACGCGATTGACGCGGCCGTGGCGGAGATGGCACTGCGGCAACGCCGTCCGGTCGTCATGATCACCTCGGACGTCGACGACATGACCAGACTCTGCGGCGAGAGAGTACGGCTGGTGGCTGTCTAGTCGGAGTGTGAGGGAGCCCTGTGCCAAGACGGTGGCTTGTGGCATTTGAGCACTGTGGCGCAAGGGGGAAACCTGATCGAACTGGCCGACGTGATCCGCGAGTTGCGACAACAGCTGACTACCGCTCTACTCGAAGGGCAGGGCGAGGCCCTGCGGTTCGAACTCGGTCCGGTGGACGTTGAGGCAACCGTCGCCGTCAGCAGGGAGGCAGGCGCGGACGGCACGGTGCGGCCGGTGCTGATCGCAGGCGGCGAGGTTGACGGCGAGTGCTGAGCGGGGCTGCGGCCGGAGCAGGTCGCGGAGATCATCGTCACTCTGCCGAGCGGTGCTTCCGGCCGGCGCGGCACGGGTTATGTGATCGCGCCGGGCAAGGTGCTGACGGCCGCGCATGTCATCGAGGGGGCGTCCGCAGTGCGGGCCGGACTCCAGGCGGACCGAAGGGGTGAGCGCACCCTGGACGCGACCGGTCACGCTGCGCGCGCTCCCGTCGACCTCGGCGTTCTGGTCACCGGCAGAAGCGGCGCGCACACCTCGCTCGCCGCCTCGCCGCCTCACGCTGTTTCCGTCCTCGCCGTGGTCGATCCTGATGCCGTGCGCGACGTGCGGGACGCCGTTTTCGCGCACCTGGGCCTCGACGACGCCTAGCTCATCGGACGCGGCACGGAAGACCGCTCGACGTGGTCGAGCGGTCGCCCCGTCAGAAGATCCCCGGCCCCCCGAAGCCCCCGAACCCGCCCGGGCCGCCGGGGCCGCCCAGTGGCGGGCCGTGGTGGTGGAAGCCGTCGAGGATGGCGTCGGCGAGGAGCATGCCGCCCACCCCCGCCGCGCCCGCGACCAGGGCCGTCTTCCACCACGGTGTGCTGTACCAGCCGCCGGGGACGGAACGGCCGCCGACCGAACCGCCCGGGTAGTAGTACGGCGTCCCGGCACCCGGGCGGTCCGCGGAGGTGTACGTCTGGCCGCCCACCGTCACCTGCTGCCCCGCCGTCGCCGCGCCCATCGGCGGCAGCGCCGGGCCCGGGTCGAGGCCGAGGGCGGTGCGGGCCGCCCGTACGTAGTGCAGGCCCTCCACCGCGGTCTGGGTCACCAGCGCGTACTGCGCCGGGGTGTACGCCGTCGCCATCTGGTTCCGCGCCGCGCGATGACGCTCCGCCGCGTCCGCCAGCGCCTGGCGCGCCGCGCGCTCGTCGCCCGCGTCGAGGGTCGCGATGCCCCCGCCCAGCCGGTCCACCCAGCGGGTGGCCTCGGCGCCGGCGTCGGCGGTGAAGTCCTGCTGTGCCGTCCGCCCGGCACCGGCCGCGGCCCGCTGCCGGTTCCGGCCGGCGAAGGCCACCACCCCGGCGACGAGCAGTGCCACCATCACCAGCGCGACGAAACCCATGACGTCCTCCGTTGTCCCCGAGGCCCGATCACCTCGTACGTCCTAGGAGACGCCAGGGAGTTGAGAGGCCGCTGATCGGCCGCTGAGGGGTTCCTGTGAGACGGGCGCGGCACTCCCCTCCGGGTGCCGCGCCCCGCTTTTGCCCGGTCAGGCCGCCGGCCGGGCCGGCGGCAGCGTTCCCGTGCGGGCCGCCTCCGCGTACCAGCGCGCGCTCGACTTCGGGGTGCGGGCGAGGGTCGCGTAGTCGACGTACACCGCCCCGAACCGCTTCTCGTAGCCGTACGCCCACTCGAAGTTGTCCATCAGGGACCACAGGTAGTAGCCGCGCACGTCCGCGCCGTCGGTGACGGCGCGGCGGACCGCCGAGAGGTGGCCGTGCAGGTAGGCGATGCGCTCGGGGTCGTGGACGGTGCCGTCGGGGTCGGGCTTGTCGTCGTAGGCGGCGCCGTTCTCGGTGATGTAGAGCGGCAGGCCCGGCGCCTCCCGCGTGTAGCGCATGATCAGCTCGTGCAGGCCCGCCGGGTCGATCGTCCAGCCCATCTCCGTGCGCTCGCCCGGGGTCTGGTGGAAGGCGACGTCGTCGGCGCCCGGCCACGGGGAGTGGGCGCCGGCGCCGTGGCCGTCCGCGCGCGGACCGGCCGTCGCGTGCCGCGCCGCCGACACCAGCGTCGGCGTGTAGTAGTTCAGCCCCAGCGCGTCCAGCGGCTGGTGGATCGCGGCGAGGTCGCCGTCCCGGACGTGGGACCAGTCCGTCACCGACGCCGTCGCCGCGAACAGCGACGGGGGGTACACGCCGTGCAGGATCGGGCCGTGGAAGACGCCGTTGGCCAGGTCGTCGATGGTGCGGACCGCCACCAGGTCGGCCGGGTCCTGCGAAAGCGGCCGTACCACCGAGGAGTTGAGGCTGATGGCGACCTGGTTGCGGGCCGGCATCACCGAGCGGAGTGCCGAAGTGGCCAGGCCGTGGGCCAGGTTGAGGTGGTGCGCGGCGCGCAGGGTGGCCGCCGGGTCGGTACGGCCGGGGGCGTGCACGCCGGAGCCGTAGCCGAGGAAGGCGCTGCACCAGGGCTCGTTGAGGGTGATCCACTGCTCCACCCGGTCGCCGAGCGCCTCGCCGACGATCTGCGCGTACTCGGCGAACCGGTACGCCGTGTCCCGCTCCGGCCAGCCGCCCGCGTCCTCCAGCTCCTGGGGGAGGTCCCAGTGGTAGAGGGTGATCGCGGGCCTGATGCCCTTCGCCAGCAGCTCGTCCACCAGGCGCCGGTAGAAGTCCAGGCCCACCTGGACCGCCGGGCCCCGGCCGGTCGGCTGGACGCGTGACCAGGAGACCGAG
Source organism: Streptomyces sp. NPDC048288 (assembly GCF_043201555.1). NCBI lineage: Bacteria > Bacillati > Actinomycetota > Actinomycetes > Kitasatosporales > Streptomycetaceae > Streptomyces > Streptomyces sp. NPDC048288. Next base: position 152,220 of record NZ_JBICZD010000011.1, on the reverse strand, counting down.
AAGCGGTAGGCGTTCAGGCCCAGGTCCGCCATGAGCGCCACATCGTCGCGGTAGCGGTGGTAGTGGTCGACAGCGATGTCACCGGTCTCGCCGCCGGCCGTCCTGCCCGGCGTATGACTGAAGGTGTCCCAGATGGAGGGGGTGCGGCCGTCCTCCCGCACCGCCCCCTCGATCTGATATGCGGAGGTCGCGGCGCCCCAGAGGAAGGCGGGAGGAAAGGCCTCGGTCGGCGAATCGGGCATGGAAGCGCTCCCATGGTCGGCTTGTCGCCATTATGCATGGGAGCGCTCCCATGGCATAGGGGTGTCGCCGGGCTCCCGCGGACCCGCCGGCGGCCCGGGGCGCCCGGTCCCTGGTGGGCGCTCCGGAAAGCCCATCGTTCACCTCTCGGCGTCCGGTCCGGGTGTGCCGCGTTCTGGTCCGGGAAACCCCGGGCGTGCGGTGGTGAGCGGCTCAATTCCCGGGACGTCGACCGCTGTCGCGTCTGTGACCTGCGTGATTCCTGGATGAGGCGGGCTGATGTCGGGCCGGTGAAACCCCCCGGCGCGACACGTTCCCGTGACGTCCGGAACACGCTTGGGCAACAACGCCGTTTTCAAGTCTTGACAGTCGGCCCGACAGGAACCAGTCTTCCGGCATGCCGCGTGGGAGCGGTCCCACGGGTAGCCGGGGAATCTCTCCCGTGTGGAGCGAACCACCCCATGGCCTTTCCCTCTGTCGTCACCGCACCTCGTTGACCAGCACCTTTTCGCCGCACGTCGAGTGCGGTGGGCCGGCCGCTGCTCGCACCGAGAGGGCAGGTCCGGATCGCCGGTCCCCGGCGGTCTGTTTCCTGAGATCCCGTTCCCCACTGGAACAAGGAGTAGTGGAATGCGCATCACCCGACCCGGTCGCCGCGGCCGCAGAGCTGCGGCCCTGACCACAACGGTCCTGACCGCCTCGGCGCTGCTGCTGACCGGTTGCAGCAGCGACAGCGACTCGGACGCCTCGGACTCCAACGGGAACATCACTCTCACGGTGGCGGACTTCGGGCAGTTCGGCTACAAGGAGGCCGACCTGTTCGCGAAGTACCACAAGCTGCACCCGAACATCACGGTGAAGGAAGAGACCACCGCCAACGAGCAGGACTACTACCCCAAGCTCCTTCAGCAGCTGAACACGGGCAGTGGCCTGGCGGACGTCACCGGCATCGAGGTGGGCCGCATCAAGGAGGTCGTCGACACCCAGGCGGCCAAGTTCACCGACCTGAGCAAGACGATCAACGTGGACGACTGGGTCTCCTGGAAGGAGAAGCAGGCCACCGCCTCGGACGGCACGGTCATCGGCGCCGGCACCGACATCGGCCCGATGTCCCTGTGCTACCGCAAGGACCTCTTCGACAAGGCGGGTCTGCCCTCCGACCGCGACGCGGTCGCCAAGGCCGTCGCGGGCGGCTGGGAGGACTACCTGAAGCTCGGCGAGCAGTACAAGAAGAAGGCGCCGTCCGGCACCTACTTCATGGACTCCGCGAGCGCCATGTACAACGCGGTCGTCAGCTCCTCGGCGCAGCAGTACTACGACGCCTCCGGCAAGCCGATCTACAAGGACAGCGCCTCCGTTCAGCAGGGCTGGAACCTGGCTGCCGAAGCCGCGTCGAAGAAGCTGACCCAGGGTCTGGCGCAGTTCACCGACGCCTGGACGGCGGCGCTGCGCAAGGGCAGCGTGGCGACCGTGGCCTGCCCCGCGTGGATGGCCGGGCAGATCTCCACCAACTCCGGTGACGCCTTCAAGGGCAAGTGGGACATAGCCAAGGCCCCCGGTTCGACCGCCGCCAACTGGGGCGGCTCCTTCCTGGCCGTGCCCAAGAGCGGCAAGCACGCCAAGGAGGCCGCCGACCTCGTCAAGTGGCTGACCGCCCCGGAGCAGCAGGCCGAGGTCTTCAAGGCGATCGGTGTCTTCCCGTCGAACAAGGGCGCCTATGACCTGCCCGGCGTGAAGAACGCGACGCTCCCGTACTTCAACAACGCGCCGATCGGCCAGATCTACGCCGACGAGGCCAAGACCATCCCCGAGGCGGTGCTCGGCCCGAAGGACGCGACGATCAAGGACACCATCTCCACGCAGATCAACAACATGGAGCAGCGGGGCACCAAGCCCGCCGACGCGTGGAAGGCCGCGACCGAGGCGATCGACAAGGTGATCGGCTGACGACCCGCGGTGGGGGGGGGGCCCCCCGCCCCCCCCCCCCCCCCCCCCGGCCGGGGGGGGGGGGGGGGCCCGCGCGGGGGGTGGGGGCGCCCGGCCCCCCCGCCCCCCGGCCCCCCCCCCCCCCCGCGGGCGCCCCCCCCCCCCCGCGCCCCCCCCGGGGGGGGGGGGGCCGCCCCCCCGGGGGGGGGGCCCCCCCCCCCCCCCCCCCCCCCCCCGCGCCGTGCCGTACGAGGTTCCGGTGCCCGGCGCGTGGGTAGGGCGCGCCGGACACCGGCGCGCCGCGTCCCCCGGCCGGGTCCGGCGCGGTGCGAGACCCCGGCGTCGCCGTCCGGCCCCGCCCTGTCCCGCCCCCGTTCCCCGGCCGAATCCCCCCAGGAAGGAAATCCCCCGTGGCAACGACGACACCCACACGGGGTGCCCCCACCCCGCCCGCCGGCGGCTCCGGTGCCGTGCCGAACGGACGCGGCACCTGGCGCAGCCGGCTGTGGCGCTTCGACGACCTCGCGTCCCCGTACGCGTACATCGCTCCGTTCTTCCTCGTCTTCGGTGCCTTCGGGCTCTACCCGCTCCTCTACACGGGCTGGATAGCCCTGCACCGGGTGGAGATGACGAGCCTCGACCAGTCGCAGTGGGTCGGCTTCGACAACTTCACCAAGATCCTCCAGGACTCGGAGTTCTGGACGGCCGTCACGAACACCTTCCTGATCGGCGTCATCTCGACCGTCCCGCAGCTGCTCGTGGCCCTCGGCCTCGCCCACCTGCTCAACTACAAGCTGCGCGCCAGCACGTTCTGGCGGACGGTCGTGCTCACCCCGTACGCCACCTCGGTGGCGACCGCGGCCCTGGTCTTCGCCCTGGTGTTCCGGGCCGACGGCGGCATCCTCAACTGGGTGCTGCACTTCGTCGGCATCGGCAACACCGACTGGGGCAACGGCGAGTGGACGTCCAAGATCGCCATCTCGGTCATCGTGATCTGGCGCTGGACCGGCTACAACGCGCTGATCTACCTGGCGGCCATGCAGGCCGTGCCCACCGACCTGTACGAGGCCGCCTCCATCGACGGGGCGACCCGCTGGCAGCAGTTCCGCAAGGTGACCATTCCCTCGCTGCGGCCGACGATCCTGTTCACCATCGTCATCTCGACGATCGGCTCCATGCAGCTGTTCGGCGAGCCGCTGCTGCTCCAGGGCGGCACGCTCGGCTCCACCGGCGGCAACGAGCACCAGTACGAAACCCTCAGCATCTACCTCTACAACTACGGCTGGAAGCTGGGGCATCTGGGCCCGGCCGCGGCGGTGGCCTGGGCCATGCTCGCCCTGCTGCTGCTCATCGCCCTGATCAACTTGATCGTCGGCCGGTTCCTGCGCAAGAGCGCGGCCTGACGGGAGCGATATCGATGACCACGACCAGCCCCACCAACACCGCACCGAGCCTCGACCCGGTGCCGCCGGTCGCCTCCCCGGGCAGGAACCGCGTACGCCTCAAGCTCGGCGCCGGGCAGCAGCTCAAGGGCGGCCCCCTCACCTACCTCGCCCTGGTCGTCGTCGGCCTGGGCTCGGTCTTCCCGCTGTACTGGACGCTGGTGGCCGCCTCGCACGACCAGCAGCGGGTCCTCGACAGCCCACCGCCGCTGCTGCCGGGCAGCAGACTGTGGAGCAACCTCCAGACCGCCTGGGAACAGGCCCACCTGGGCAAGGCCATCGTCAACAGCGTGATCGTGTCGGGCTGCATCACCGCGGCCACCCTGTTCTTCTGCACCCTGGCCGGCTACGCCTTCGCCAAGATGCGGTTCCGCGGCCGGGGCGCCCTGATGACCGCGGTCATCGCCACCCTGACGATCCCGCCGCAGCTCAGCGTGGTCCCGCTGTTCATGATGATGGCGGACATCGGCTGGGGCGGAAAACTGGAGTCGGTGATCTTCCCGACCCTGGTCGGCGCCTTCGGTGTCTTCTTCATGCGCCAGTACCTGCTGGAGGCCCTGCCCTACGAGCTCATCGAGGCGGCCAAGGTGGACGGCGCGACCAACATCCGCATCGTGTGGAACGTGGTCCTGCCCGCGGCCCGTCCCGCGATGATGGTGCTGGGCATGCTCACCTTCGTCCAGGCGTGGAACGACTTCTTCTGGCCCTTCCTCGCCCTGAACCAGGACAACCCCACCCTCCAGGTCGCGCTCGGCCAGCTCAGCGCCTCCTACACCCCCGACCAGAGCATCGTCATGGCCGGCGCGCTGATCAGCACGCTGCCGCTGCTGCTCGTCTTCGTGATCTTCGGCAAGCAGATCGTCGGAGGCATCATGGCGGGCGCCGTCAAGGGCTGACGCCGGGCGGGCCGCCCCACCCGTTCCCGGTGGCCCGCCCCACCGCCCCGTTTCCCCCGCTCGCCTTGCCCCCTTGCCCGCCTTCCCCCCTTGCCTCCTTTCCCCCCTTTCTTCTCCACGCCACTCCGGGAGCGCTCTCAGATGACCGCCGTACGAACCGAGACCACTGCCCAGTCGGCCTCAGACACCTCCTTCCCGCCCGGTTTCGTCTGGGGGGCCGCCACCGCCGCGTACCAGGTGGAGGGTGCCGCCGCCGAGGACGGTCGTACACCGTCGATCTGGGACACCTTCAGCCACACCCCCGGACGGGTCCGCAACGGCGACACCGGTGACATCGCCGCCGACCATTACCACCGGTACAAGGGCGACGTGGCGCTGATGAAGGACCTCGGCCTCAAGGCCTACCGGTTCTCCGTCTCCTGGTCCCGGGTGCAGCCCACCGGACGGGGGCCCGCGGTCGAGCGCGGCCTGGACTTCTACCGGCGGCTCACCGACGAACTCCTCGAAGCGGGCATCACCCCGGTCGCCACCCTCTACCACTGGGACCTGCCGCAGGAACTGGAGGACGCGGGCGGCTGGCCGCAGCGGGACACCGCGCACCGCTTCGCCGACTACGCCGAGATCACGGCCCGCGCCCTCGGGGACCGCGTCGGGGTGTGGACCACCCTCAACGAGCCCTGGTGCAGCGCCTTCCTGGGCTACGGATCCGGCGTGCACGCCCCGGGGCGCACCGACCCGGCGGCCACCCTGCGCGCCGCGCACCACCTCAACCTGGCCCACGGGCTGGCGGTCGGCGCGCTGCGCGAGAACCTGCCGTCGACCGCGCAGACCTCCATCACCCTCAACCTGCACCAGGTGCGCCCGCTGACCGACAGCGCCGCGGACGCCGAGGCGGCCCGGCGTATCGACGCGGTCGGCAACCGGATCTTCACCGGCCCGATCCTGGACGGCGCCTACCCGGAGGACCTGCTCGCCGACACCGCGCACCTGGTGGACTGGGCGGAGCTGGTGCACGACGGCGACCTGGCCGAGATCTCCCGCCCGATCGATCTGCTCGGCGTCAACTACTACTCGCCGACCGTGGTCTCCGCGGCCGTCGAGGGCGGCCCCGGCACCCGCAACGACGGCCACGGCGCGAGCGACCACTCCCCGTGGACGGGCGCCGACGACGTCACCTTCCACCTGGCCAACGACCAGCTCACCGCGATGAACTGGGCCATCGACGCGAGCGGGCTGCACACCCTGCTGACCGGCCTGGCCGCCTCGCACCCGGGGCTGCCGCTGATGGTCACCGAGAACGGCGCCGCCTTCGACGACTACGTCTCGCCCGAGGGCCGGGTCAACGACCCGCAGCGGATCGCCTACCTCCACTCCCACCTGGACGCCGTCCGGCAGGCCGTCGCCGACGGAGCGGACGTGCGCGGCTACTTCCTGTGGTCGCTGCTGGACAACTTCGAGTGGTCCTACGGCTACTCCAAGCGCTTCGGCGCCGTCTACGTCGACTACGGCACCCAGCGCCGCATCCCCAAGGCGAGCGCACACTGGTACGCGGAGGTGATCCGCCGGAACGCCCTGCCGAGCGCCGGTGAGCAGGGCTGACCCGGTACGGCCCCGGGGGCGTGACGGGGCCCGGAGCGGCCGGGCCCCGGCTGTTACATTTCCTGGCCTGAGGGCTGCGAACGGAAGGCGGCGACCATGACGGTCAAGGGTGAGCGGGGCCGGGGCGCTCGGCGGCCGACCCTGGAGGAGGTCGCCGCCCGGGCCGGCGTGGGCCGCGGCACGGTGTCGCGGGTGATCAACGGCTCGCCCCGGGTCAGCGACGCGACCCGCGCGGCCGTGGAGGCGGCCGTCAACGAACTCGGCTACGTCCCCAACACCGCCGCCCGCGCGCTGGCCGCCAACCGCACGGACGCGATCGCGCTGGTCGTGCCCGAGCCCGAGACCCGGTTCTTCGCGGAGCCGTACTTCTCCGACATGCTCAGCGGCGTCGGTGCCGAACTCTCCGAGACCGAGATGCAGTTGCTGCTGATCTTCGCGGGCAGCGACCGCGAGCGGCGCCGGCTCGCGCAGTACCTGGCCGCGCACCGGGTGGACGGGGTGCTGCTGGTGTCCGTGCACGCCGACGACCCGCTGCCCGACCTGCTCGCCCAGCTGGAGATCCCGGCCGTGATCAGCGGCCCCCGCTCGGCTGAGGAGACGCTGACCTCGGTGGACTCCGACAACTACGGCGGCGCCCGGTCGGCCGTGGAGCACCTGCTGACCCGCGGCCGCCGCACGATCGCCCACATCACCGGCCGGCTCGACGTCTACGGAGCCCAGCGCCGCGTCGACGGCTACCGCGACGCCCTGCGCGACGCGGGCCGTGCGGCGGACGAACTCCTCATCGAGCCCGGCGACTTCACCGAGGAGGGCGGCCGGCGGGCGATGGCCCGGCTGCTGGAGCGCGAGCCCGGCCTCGACGCCGTGTTCGCCGGCTCCGACGTGATGGCGGCGGGCGCCCGCCAGGTGCTGCGGGTGGCGGGCCGCCGTATCCCCGAGGACGTGGCGCTGGTCGGGTACGACGACTCGGCCATCGCACGTCACATGGACCCGCCGCTCACCAGCGTCCGCCAGCCGATCGAGGGGATGGGCCGCGCCATGATCGACCTGCTGCTGGCCGAGATCGCCGACCGCCGTCCGGCCGCCGCCCGGGAACTGGAGCGCCGACACGCGGTACTGCCGACGGCACTGGTGGCCCGGGCGTCCTCCTAGGGCCTGTCGTTTGGATCAGGCCGGCCGTGGCTCACGGTGCCTTGTCGGCCGACCCGAGCGGGGCGTGGTGCGTGCAGCTGCAAGGCGGAGGAGGGCGGCGACGCGGTGGGGGCACCTCCCGGCCGTAGGCTGGGGGACGTCGACAACCGACGACAACGCGGCAGATGTGCGTGCCACGCCCCGCGACGCCGGCATGATCCAAACGACAGGCCCTAGCTCACTTGGTGGCGTAGGCGGCGGTGTAGCCGCCGACGAGGGGGCGGGTCTCCACCTTGGCGAAGCCGGTGGCCCGGAGCCACTCGGTGGCGTCCGCGACCGTGTACTCGGATCCGCCCTCGGTGTCGATGAGCATGTTGAGGGACAGCATCAGGCCGTAGGTGTGGTGGCGGCGCTCGTCGTCGATCATGGCGTCGTAGACGATGAGGGTGCCGCCGTCGGGCAGGGCGTCGTAGGCCTTCTGGAGGAGGAAGCGGCGCTGCTCCGGGTTCCAGTCGTGGAGGATCTGGCCCATGACGTAGACGTCGGCCGCGGGCAGCGGGTCGGCGAAGAAGTCCCCGCCGTGGAAGGTGAGGCGGCCGGTCAGGCCGTGGGCGGCGACGAACTCCTCGAACACCGGGCGGACCGGGGGAAGTTCGAAGACGGCTCCGGTGATGTCCGGGTGGGAGCGCAGGACGGCGGCGGGCACGGCGCCGAGGGCTCCGCCGAGGTCGACGACATGGCGGCGGCCGGTCCAGTCGAAGTCGGCGGCCAGCGCTGCGGCGAGGGGCGTGCTGACGCCGTTCATGCCGTTGAGGAAGGCGCGCCAGGCGACCGGGTCCTGGCTGAGCGTCGCGAAGAACGGGGCGCCGCTGTGCGCGACCTCGTTCTGCGGGGCGCCGGTCCGCAGCGCGTCGGTGAGGTTGTTCCAGAAGCCGAAGAGGCGTGCGTCGGCCATCTCCAGGATGCCGCCGACGTACGACGGCTTGGCCCGGTCGAGGAAGAGGTCCGCGGCGGATCTGGGGTGCAGGCCCGCCGCGGAGGTGAGGGACTCGTGGTCGCGGCCGCCGTCGGCCAGCGTGGTGAAGATTCCCAACTCCACCGCGCTGAGCAGCGTCTTGGAGGCCATGAAGCCCAGGCCGAGCTGAAGAAGCGGCTCGGGGGTGATCCGGTCGTCGACCGACATTTCTTTTCTCCACTTGGGTCGGAAGCTGAATGGCGCGGGGCTGGCGCCGCCCGGGGCTCAGAGCGTCTTGGTCTGGCCGCCGTCGACGAGGGTCTCCGTGCCGGTGATGTTCGCGGCGAGCGGGGAGGCGAGGAACAGGGCGAGGTCGGCGATCTCGTGCGCCTCGCTGACGCGTCCGGACGTGATGCCCATGCTCTGCGGTACGACGACGTCCAGCGCTTCCTGCGCGGTGGTCCCGGCGGCCGCGGCGGTGGCGTCGGCGAAGCCGCCCGGCGCGGTCCAGAACGGTGTGCGGACCGGGCCCGGGGCGATGGCGTTGACGCGTACGCCCTGGGGCGCGAACTCCTCGGACAGGGACTTGTTGAGGTTGGTCAGCGCGGCCTTGGCCGCCGAGTAGTCGACCACCATGGGGAAGGGCAGCCGGGCGTTGATCGAGGTGATGTTCACGATGGCCGCGTCCCCCGCCGCGATCAGGTGGGGGAGGGCGGCGCGGCTGGCGCGGACGGCGCTGAAGAAGGTCAGGTCGAAGATCCGCTGCCAGCCGGCGTCGTCGACCTCCAGGAACGACTCGCGGGGTTCGGCGGCGCCGAGGTTGTTGACCAGGATGTCCAGGTGCCCGTGGCGCTCCACGGCCCGCTGGACCAGGGTCTCGGCTCCCGCCGCGGTGGACAGGTCGACCGGCACGATCAGGACGTCGTGCCCGGCCGCCAGGGCGTCCAGCTCGGGAGTGGAGGAGCGGCTGCCGGCCACGACCTTGACGCCCTCGTGGGCCAGCCTCTCCACCACGGCCAGGCCGATGCCCTTGCTGGCTCCGGTGACGACGGCGACCTTGTCCTTGAGGTGCAGTTCCATGACGGTTCCTTCCGGGATTCTTTCTGGATTGATCAATACATAATGAGGGTAGGGCGAAGCGCGGGCGCGGGCGCTCCGGGGCGGGGGTTTTCGGCGGGGTTTCAGTCCAGTGCGCGCATCGCCGTGGACAGGGCGTCCTCCATGAAGTCCCTCTCCATGCGCGCTCCGCCGACGATGCGGATCCCCTGGATGAACGTGGTCAGGAACCTCGCCAGTTCCTTCGGGTTCTTCTCGGCGGAGATCTCCCCTCGTGCCCGCGCCCGTTCCAGGGCGCCGGCGAGGAAGGACTCCACCTGCCGGATCGCGGTGCTGACGCGGTCCGTCGCCTGGGGCTGGTCGCCGCACTGGGTGGCGGTGTTGACCACGAGGCACCCGCGCGTGGGGTCGGCCAGGTCCGCCTCGACCAGGGAGGCGAGTACCCCGCGGATCGCGGGCCGGATCCCGGGCGTCCCGTCCAGGGCCGCCTCCAGGTCGTGGCCCTGGAGGGAGGTGTAGCGGTCGAGGGCGCGGAGGTAGAGCTGCTCCTTCGAGCCGAAGGCCGCGTAGAAGCTGCCGCTGCCTATCGACAGTTCCTTCAGCAGGTCCGGCAGGGAGGTCTCGGCATAGCCCTGGCGCCAGAACAGATCCATGGCGCGGTCCACCGCCCGGTCGATGTCGAACTCCCTGTTGCGTGCCATGGGGACAGCGTAGCGCGCTTTGTGGAATAGTCAATCCACAATGGGTGGCTCGGCCCGCCCGGCGCGGTCCACGGCGCAGTAGTCTGACCCTCCAGGCAGACCGAGTCCGGTGGCCCGGCTGATGGGGGGAACGTGGAGCTCATCGGTCGGGACGATCAGCTGGAGCTGCTGCGCCGGCTGCTGGCCGAGCCGCGCAGCCACGGGAGCGCGGTGCTGGTCCGCGGGGCGCCCGGCATCGGGAAGACCGCGCTGCTCGCCGAGACCGCCGCCCTCGCCGAGGGGCTCGGCCACCGGGTCCTGCGCACCAGCGGCGTCGAGGCCGAGAGCGACATCCCCTACGCCGGTCTGCAACTCGTCCTGCGCCCGCTGGCCGCGGCCGCCGCCGGGCTCGCCGCGCCGCACCGGCAGGCCCTGGACACCGCGCTCGGGCACGCGGGGGCCGCCGTCCCCGACGTCTTCCTGGTCGGCCTGGCGGTCCTCAACCTGCTGGCCGACGCGGCCGCGGCCGCGCCGGTGCTGGTTCTGGTCGACGACGTCCAGTGGCTCGACGACGCCACCGCCAGCGTCCTGGCCTTCGTGGCCCGCAGGATCGGCACCGAGCCGGTGGTCGTCGTGGGAGCCGCACGCGACGGCTACCGGTCGCGTCTGAACTCCGACGAACTCACCTCCGTGACCCTGGGCCCGCTCACCGACGGCCAGGCCGCGGAACTCCTCGCGGACCGTGCCCCCGATCTACGGCCGACCGCGCATCGCCGGCTGCTGGCCGAGGCCGCCGGGAACCCCCTGGCCCTGACCGAGCTCTCCCGCACCCTCGGCGCCTCGCCCGACCCGCACATCACCCAACTGCCCCTCACCGAGCGGCTCGAACGGGCCTTCACCGACCGCCTGGAGACCCTGCCCGACGTCACCCGCAGCCTGCTGCGGATCGCCGCCCTCGACGACAGCCCGTCCCTCCCCGAGATCTACCGCGCGACCCGGCAGCTCACCGGCCGCACCGCCGGAACCGCCGAACTCGACCCGGCCGTACGCGCCCGGCTCGTCCAGGTCGCCGGTACGGAACTGCGGTTCGGGCACCCGCTGATGCGCTCGGCGATCCGCCAGACCATGCCCACCGCCGTCCGCCACGCCGCGCACGCCGCACTCGCCGCCGTACTCGACGACCATCCGGACCGGCGGCTGCGCCACCAGGCCGCCGCGGCCGACGACCCGGACGAGTCGGTCGCCACCGCGTTGGAGGACGCCGCGCACCGGGCCGCCCGCCGGGGCGGCATCGCGGCGGCCGTCACCACCCTCGAACAGGCCGCCGCGCTCAGCGAGGACGCCGACCGCCGGGCGGAACGGCTGCTGCGGGCCGCGGACTTCGCCGTCGAGCTCGGCCGGCCCGAGACCGTGACCCGGCTGCTGGGCCAGGCGCTCACCGGGCCGCTGTCGCGGCGCCAGCACGCCACGGTCGTCTGGCTGCGCGGCCGCTTCGACGAGGGGTTGCACAGCCACTCCTCCGGCGCCAACTCCCTGACGGCACTCGCCGAGGAGATGGCCGCGGAGGACCGGGCGCTCGCGCTGCGGATCCTGTGGAGCGCCGCGCAGCTGTGCTTCTGGTCCGACCCGGGCCCGGCCGGGCGCCGTACGGTCCTGCGGGCCGTGGAGCGGATGGAGCTGGACGAACTCGATCCCTGGCGGCTGGCCATCTGCGCCTACGCCGCGCCGGTCGAGCGCGGCGCCTTCGTCCTGGACCGCGCCCGGCACGTCGCCCTGCGGGAGGGAGACGGCGGCCGCGCCTACCGCATGCTCAGCACCGCCTCGCTCCTCGTCGGCGGCTTCGATCTGGCGCGGGCCTTCTCGGCGGCCGGCGGCGCGCCGCTGCGGGCCCAGGGACGCCTGGGACTGCTGGCCCGGACGGTCGGCGCGGACGCGTGGAGCGCGCTCGTGGTCGGCGACCTCGGCGCGGCGATCACCGCGACCGAGGAGTCACGAAGACTGGCGCGCGAGACCAGCCAGCCGATGATGTACGCGCTGATGACCGCCACCGCCGCCAAGCTGGCCGCGCTGCGCGGCGAGGAGGAGTCCGCCCTGGGACTGGCCGAGGAGGCGGAGGAGACCGGGCTGCCGGCCGGGGCCCGTCCGGTGCTGGCCACCGCGACGACCGCACGCGGGCTGGCCGCGCTGGGCGCGGGGCGGTTCGAGGAGGCCTTCGGGCACTTCCGCCGGCTGCACGATCCGGCGGACCCCGCGTTCCAGGTGTCCCTGCGGCTGACGACCGTGGCCGACCTCGTCGACGCGGCGACGCACTGCGGGCGGCGGGAAGCCGTACGGCCCGTCGTCACGGAGCTGGAGGAGATCGCCACGGTCACCTCCGCGCCCGTGCTCCACGCCGATCTGCGGCTGGTCCGGGCGCTGCTGGCCGCCGACGAGGACGCCGACCCGCTGTTCACGGCCGCGCTGGGCACCGACCTCAGCGCCTGGCCGCTGACCAGGGCCCGCACCCACCTGGCCTACGGCGAATGGCTCCGCCGCCGGCGGCGCAGCGTCGAGTCCCGCGACCATCTGCGGGCCGCCCGAGACATGTTCGACGCGCTCGGCGCGATCCCCTGGGGGGAACGGGCCCGCCGGGAACTGCGCGCCGCGGGCGAGACCAGCCGCCGCCGGGCCCCGGACGCCCGGGACCGGCTGACCGCCCACGAACTGCAGATCGTCCGGCTCGCCGCCGACGGGCTGACCAACCGCGAGATAGGCCAGCGGCTCTACCTGTCCCACCGCACCGTCAGCTCGCATCTCCACCGGATCTTCCCCAAGCTGGGCGTGGTCTCGCGCGCCGAGCTGCGGACGGTGGTCAGCGCACTGCGCTGACCGGCACCGGACCGGCAGACCACCGTCACATGACGCTCGCTTCCACCGGCCCGGTGTTCCTAGCGTTCCCCATGTCAGGACAGCGTCAGGACTGCGACTGCCAGGACTGCGACTGCCAGGACTGCCACTGCCAGGACAGCGGCTGCCAGGACAGCGGCTGCCAGGACATCGACAAGGGGGAGCGGTCCCATGGTGTGGAACGGCGTCCAGCAGGCATCCGGACCGCCGATGGTCGGCCGCCACACCGAACGCGAGGCCATCGGGCGGCTGCTCGACGCGGTGCGCGACGGCCTCAGCGGAGCCCTCGTCCTGACCGGCGAACCCGGGATCGGCAAGACCCGGCTCCTGGAGCACGCCGCCGACCGGGCCGCGGAACTGCGGGTGGTCCGGCTGACCGCGGTCGAGTCCGAGACCGGACTCGGCTTCGGCGCGCTGCACCGGCTGCTGCGGCCGTTCCTGAACCGGGCGGACCGGCTGCCCGGACCGCAGCGGGCCGCGCTGGACGCCGCCCTGGGACTGGTTCCGGGGCCGCCCGCGGACCGCTATCTGGTCGGTCTCGCGACGCTGACGCTGCTGTCCGAGGCCGCCGCCGAGCAGCCGCTGCTGTTCCTGCTGGACGACGCGCACTGGCTGGACCGGGAGTCGGCCGAGGCGCTCGCGTTCACCGCCCGCCGACTACACGCCGACTCCCTGGGCCTGATCATCGCCGTCCGCGACGGGCTCGGCGACAACGGCCTGTTCGACGCGCTGGACACGCACGCGGTGACCGGCCTGCCGGAGCCGGAGGCGAGGGAACTGCTCTCCCTCGGCGCCGGGCGGGTGGACACCACGGTGGCCGACCGGATCGTCGCCGGTACCGGCGGCAATCCCCTCGCACTGCTGGAGCTGACCGACGCCCTGGCCGCCGAGCAGCTGTCCGGTATCGCCCCGCTGCCCGAGCCGCTGCCGGTGGGCCGGCTCCTGGAGAGCCACTTCCGGCGCCTGGTCCGAGCCCTCCCGCCGGAGACCGGAACCCTGTTGCTGCTGCTGGCGGCGGCCCCCTCGGACGACACGGGGACGATGTGGCGGGCCGCCGGGCGGCTGGGCCTGTCCGCCCGCGCCGCCCGGCCGGCCGTCGCCGCGGGAATCCTCGGCCGGGACACGCCGACGGCCTTCCGGCATCCCCTGATCCGCTCGACGGTCTACGCCGGAGCCGAACCCGGCGAGCGCCGCCGGGTGCACGCGGCCCTGGCCGCCGTCTGCGACGCCGTGCGGGACGCCGACCGCCGCGCCTGGCACCGGGCCGAGGCCGCCGAGGGCGTGGACGACGGAGTCGCCGACGACCTGGAGGCCGCCTCCGAGCGGGCCCGCTCCCGCGGCGGCTACTCCCAGCAGGCCCTGTTCCTGTCGCGCGCCGCCGAGTTCACCGGGGACCCGGACAAACGGGCCGAGCGCCTGCTCGACGCGGCCCAGGCCCATCTGCTGTCCGGCGACGCGTCGGCGGCGGGCACCGCGATGGACCTGGCCGGCGCCGACATCCGCGGCCCGGTGATGCGGATGCGCGAACTGCGGACGCGGGCGACCGCACAGATGCTCCAGATCGTCGTCGCCGACATCCCCGCGATGCTGATGGACGCCGTGACCGGGCTGGACACGCGGGACCCGGGACTGACCTGGGAACTGCTCTGCGAGGCGTTGCACGCCGCGCTGGTCGCCCACGACTGCACACGGGGCACGTCGCTGGGCGAGGTCGCGGCCGCCGCCGTCGCCGCCCGGCACGACCCGGACCCCGCCGCGCGCGGCCGCGACCTGCTGATGGAGGGTCTGGCCCGCCGCGTGGCCCAGGGCTACGAGCACAGCACCCCCGTGCTGCGCGCGGCTCTGGACGGGCTGCGGGGCGGCGACCGGATCGAGGACGCGCACAGCCCGTTCGCGGTGATGATGTCCATGGCCTGCGACGACCTGTGGGACGTCCGGGCCGGGCGCGAACTCACCGGCCGGCTGGCGGCGGCGAACCGCGAGACGGGAGCGCTCTACGCCCTGGGCATCGCCCTGCTCGCCGAGGCGCGCCACCTCCTCTGGGACGGCCGGTTCAGGGAAGCGGAGGTCCGCTTCGCCGAGTTCGACGTCATCGCGGCCGACACCGGCTTCCCCGGCGGCGGCGACATCAACCGGCTCCACCTGTTCGCCCTGACCGGCCAAGAGGCCGAGCTGCGGGCCGCGGTGCGGCGGACCGCGGAGCTGCGGACCATCGGCCTCGGCCTGCACCAGCTGCTGGCGCGGCACGCGCTGGCCCTCTTCGAGCTGGGACGCGGCCACTACCGGCAGGCGACGGAGCACGCCCGAGCCGTCTTCGACGCCGACCCCCCGGCCTGCGGCAACCTCGTGCTGCCGCTGCTCGTCGAGGCCGGCGTGCGCACCGGCGACCGGGCCGGCGTGCGCGGAGCCCTGGCGCGGCTGGAGGAACGGGCCCCGCTCGCCGGTACCCCCTGGGCGCTGGGCGCCCTGGCCCTCGGCCGGGCCCTGACGGCCGACGGCGACTACGCCCGGAAGTTCTACGAGGAGTCCGTCGACCTGCTCGGACAGCAGCCGCTGGCCCTCGAACTGGCCCGGACCCGGCTCCTGTTCGGCGAGTGGCTGCGCCGCCGCAAACGGCGTTCCGACGCCAGGAAGCACCTGCGCGCCGCGTACGAGAGCTTCGAGGCCTTCGGCGCGGCACCGTACGCCGAGCGGGCCCGGACCGAGCTGCTGGCCACCGGCGAGAAGGCCCGCAGGCGCACCGACGAGGCCAGGTTCGATCTCACGCCGAGGGAACGGCAGGTGGCCTCCATGGCCGCCGCGGGGCTGACCAACACGGAGATCGCGACGCGGCTGTTCGTCACCGCCTCGACCGTCGAGTTCCATCTGAACAAGGTGTTCCGCAAACTCGGCATCACCTCCCGCCGACAGATCCCCCGCGCGATCGGCGAACCGGGCCCGGCGCCCGCGGAATGACGCCGCGGTCCTCGTTCAGGCGGCCGCCGTCCCGGCCGCGAAGAAGTCGAGGTAGCGGCGCGCGAGTTCGGCGGGTGCCTCCAACGGGATGTTGTGCCCCGCCCGTTCGATCACCACAGGCGTCACGTCGACCGCGACCCGGGCCATCTGCTCCCCGGGCTCCGCGGCGAGGTAGGCGCGCCCCCCGACGGCCAGCACCGGGCATTCCAGCGGGACGGCGAACTGCGCCCGGTTCTGCTCGGCGTCGGTCTCCGTCGCCCGGTACAGCTCGAACACCGCGTGGTTGCCGCCCGGTTCTTCGAGCCCTCGGGTGTACTCGTCCTCGTCGGCGGCCGTGTACGCGCTCGGGTCCCACATGATCCGCCGCATGAAGTACGTCCAGAAGGCCCGCTCCCGGCCGGTGATCAGCAGTTCGGGGTAGTGCGGCAGGCCGAACAGCGTGCGATGCCAGCCGGTGCGGGGATCCTCGGCGTCGAGCGGCCCGAGGGCGGGCACGGGGAGGCCGGGCAGTCTCGTCTCCTGGAAGACGAGCTGGACGACCTTCGGGCGGTGGAAGGCCGCGACGGCGTAGGCGACGGCCGCACCCCAGTCCTCGCCCACCACGCGGTACCGGTCGTGTCCCAGCGTCGCCATGAGCGCGGCGACGTCGGCGGCCAGGGTCCGCGTGTCGTACCCGGTCGCCGGGCGTCCGGAGCCGCCGAATCCGCGCAGGTCCACCGCGACGACCGTGTGGTGCGGGGTGAGCAGCGGGATGACGTGGCGCCAGAAGAACATGGTCTTCGGCACGCCGTGGATCAGGACGACCGGCTCGCCGCTGCCGCCCGTCGCACAGTGCAGATCGACCCCGTTGACCCGCGGCCGCCCGTGGACCAACGGGACTCCGTCGTGATCCGTCATCCCCAGGGCGCCTGATCCCGTCATCCCCGTCACCCCCGCCTCCTCGTCATCGTCGCCTTCTCGTCATCGGTGGGTGCCCAGGAAACGCAGCAGCATGGCGGTCGTCTCCTCCGGGTGCTCCTCGTAGATCCAGTGGCCGGAGTCGGCGACGACGGCCGGGGTGACGTGGGTGGCGTAGTGCCGCACCTGCCGCGCGACCGACGCGCCGAGGCTGCCGTCGGCGCCGATCGCGAGCACCGGCATGGTCAGGGGCTTCTTCCCGAACCGCGCGTTGTCGGCGATGTCCTGCGGGAACGTCCGGAACCAGGCGAAGCTCGCCTCCAGGTGGGCGTAGTCGCGCAGGTAGGAGGCGAAGACCCGCAGGTCCTCCGGGGCCAGGGCGTCCTTGTGCACCGCGATGCCCCGCATGAAGCCGGTCGTCCAGGTCAGCTCGCGGCCCCGGACCAGGCTCTCCGGGAGGCCGGTCCGCAAGGAGAAGAAACCGAAGTGCCACGCCCCGGGGCCCTGGGCCGTCAGCGACGGGAACTCGTAGAGGCCCGCGTCCGGGATCGGCGCCTCGCTGAGCACAAGCTTGCTGACACTGCGCGGATACTGCGCGGCATAGGCGTACGCGACCATGGTGCCGATGTCATGGCCTACGACGTTCACGTCCCGGTCCTTGCCGAGCGACACCAGGAGCGCGTGCAGCGTGGCGGCCATGGTCTTCTTGTCGTAGCCGGACGCGGGGGCGTCGCTGCGGCCCGCGCCGGGCAGGTCCGGCGCGATGACCGTGTAGTGCTCGGCGAGCGCGGGCATGATGCCGTGCCACTCGTACCAGGTCTGGGGGTAGCCGTGGATCAGGACCAGGGTCGGGCCGTGGCCGCCGATGACGTAGTCGATGCCGGTCCCGGCGACCCGGGTCCGGTGTTCGCTGAAGCCGGCGGGCATCCGCTCACCGGCCGGAGACACCGGCTTGGCCGAGGCCGAGGCCGTGAGCGTGGTCGCGCCGAGGCAGACGGCCAGGGCGAGGGCCGCGGCCGCCAGGGGGCGGGATCCGGACAGACGTAATCTCACTGATCTCTCCAGGGAATGCGCGGGGGGAGGCAGGAAAGGCGCGGCACGGAACACGCGGCGCCCGCCCTGTCGTGACGGCCGGTCAGAAGGAGCCGTGACGGCCGGTCAGAGGGAGTCGTGACGGCCGGTCAGAGGGATTCGACGAGGCCGCCGTCGATGACGAAGTCGGCGCCGGTGATGTTCGCCGCCTGCGGACCGGCGAGGTAGACCACGAGATCGGCGACCTCGGACGGCCGGGTGAAGCGGCCGGTCACCGTCTGGTCCGCCGCGCCGCGGGCCACCTCCCGGGGGTCGACACCCCGGGCCCCGCCGACCGTGGCGGCGACACCGCCGACGCCCTGCCACAGCGCCGTCTCCACCGGGCCGGGACCGATGGTGTTGACCCGCACACCGTGTGGCCCGACCTCCTTGGACAGGGCCTTGCAGAAGTTGGTCAGCGCCGCCTTCGCCGCGCCGTAGTCGATGACCAGCGGGTCGGGCAGCCGGGCGTTGACCGAGGAGACGGTGACCACCCGCCCCGCGCCGGTGGCGAGGAGGTACGGCAGGGCGGCCCGGGTCGCGCGGACGGCGGCCATGAGGTTGACCGTGAACGTCCACTCCCAGTCCTCGTCGGTCACCCCCAGGAAGCCGTCCACCCGGGGCCGTACCGCTCCGACGTTGTTCACCAGGACATCGACACCGCCGTGGAGCGCGACGGCCTCGGCGACCAGCGCCGCCGGACCGTCGGGCGTCGCGAGGTCGACCTCCACGACGGTGAGTTCGGCACCCTGCTTCACGTGCGCGTCGAGGGCCTCGGTGCGTTCCCTCGACCCCGCGACGACCCGGGAGTCGGCCGCGAGAAAGGCCTCGACCACGGCCAGCCCGATGCCCCGCCCGGCCCCGGTGACCACGACGGTCCGCCCGGCCAGGCCCGCGTCCGCGCCGGACGATCCGACGGTCCGGGACGCACCGGAACTCATCGCCCGGTCTCCACACTCTGCCGCCGCAGCCAGCTAAGAACGGTGTCCGCGACCTCGCGCCAGCCGCCGTCGATGGTCAGGGAGTGCCCGCGGTCGGGGAAGTTGATGATGTCGGTGACGGCCTCGGAGTGCCGGTACTGCTTGAGGGTGGCCCGGGTGACGACCTCGGGCACCGTGTGGTCCTTGCCGCCGGAGACGAGCAGCAGCGGGCCGCGTCCGCTGTTCTCCGTGTCGACCTTCGCCGGCGAGTGGGGGTTGAAGTTGGCGGAGGCGGCCTCGTACAGCGGCTTGCCCGGCGCGGGGATGGTCCACCGCTCGTACAGGGCCGCCGATTCCTCCTCCGCGACGGCGTTGCCGAAGGCGAACCGGAACTGCTCGGCGGTCAGCGTGACCGACCGGCGCTTGTTGGCCGGGTTCTTGAAGACCGGGAACGTCGCCTTCAGCGCGGACAGCGGCAGCGGCAGCACGCCCTTGATCTGCGCGGCGTCGATCGCGACCGCCGCGGCGGCGCGGTCCTGGCCGAGCAGCTTCTGCGCGATCATCCCGCCGAAGGAGTGGCCGATCACGACGGGCCGCACGGGCAGCGCCTCGATCAGGGCCGCGTAGTGCTCGACGACGTCGTCGATGCCGTAGCCGGCGACGCTCTCCGGGTTCTGCCGCGCCTCCTCGACGGTGTCGGGGTCCCCGGGCCACCCGGGCGCGGACGGGTCGTAGCCCTCCGCGCGGAACAGATCGATCCACGGCTGCCAGGAGGTGCTGTGCAGCCAGAGTCCGTGAACGAAGACCACGGGAACGGGAACGGTCATGGCTGGGCCTCTCTTGTGTCGGTGTCCTGACCCGGCATGTACACGAAACCGGAAACCCCGGCCCCTTCGCACCGGGGAGACACCCCAGCGGGACGCCCGCACAGAAGCCCACAACTCGTATGACACGAACGGGAATCGAGGCCTTCACACGAGCGACGAAAAAGGCCCCCGGTCCGCGTCTCCGCAGGCCGGGGGCCTTTCATGCAAGGGTGAGTGACGGGACTCGAACCTGTTTCGTATCGCTATCGTGACCTGCGTCTTTGCTGTGCAGGTGGGCAAATCCGGGCGTACGGGTGACAGGTGATGACGCTGGATGACGCTGTGCGGCATCCGGTTTGGCCATGGCCAAACGTTCCCGTTGGGGACGATGGGTGCGCGTGAGGCGCGGGGGTTAGTGCCCTCGCGCGCCGCGCGCCGCTCGCCGGATAGGGCGGTCCTGTCTTCCTGGCGGCCCTTCATGCTTCCGTCGCCGTCCGCACGGTGAAACCGATCCCTTTTTGCAGCCTTGCTGAAGGGGCTCCGGTTGCCGACTCGGGCAGTGACAGCGGGCACCGAATCCCTGACCGTTGTCTCTGCCTCTCTGTGTCAAGCAGAGTTGCTTGGCGTGGCGCACCTCTCCGCGAAGAGTCCCCGTGTCCGGCGATCGCGGGCAGTCAGTCGTCATCCTCGTCGTCCGGTTCGGGCTCCCGCGCGAAGGCCAGGTCAAGGACGTAGCGTTCGTTGGCGGGACACTGGTTCCGGGCTTGCCGGATCTGCTCCGGGGTCCAGTCGTCGCTGATGCTGGTCAGAGTCTCGTCGTAGTAGGCGGAGGTCGCTTCGCGTCCGGCCCCCCATGCGTAGCCCTCGTACACGCCCGGGCGGGGCAGGGGCATCTCGCCGGCGGGCCCCATGGTCAGCTGGTTGCGGACGAGGGTGCCGGTCTCGGACTCGATGCCGACCCGCAGTTCTAACGGCCCCCGAACCCATCTCGTCACCCGCACCATCACCCTGCACCTACTCGAACCACGAACGGCTTAAATCGAGACCATTGATAGTGATCCTGGGTGCATGTGTCTCTGCCCATCAATTTCAACATGAATGCACGCATCTCATGCACTGTCTTGTCGCTGAAGCTTCACAAGTTCTAACCTTGACTCGCTCACTGTGGGCCTCCCCCATAACCACTGTGGCCAGCGAAAGGATGCCGCTGTACCTCAGAGGCGACGCTGCAACCGCGATCCCCGCGCGCGTCGTCTGCGTCTGCATGCGGTGCGCAGCTCCTGTTGCACACTCATCGATCACGATGCTGACCCTGATGCTTCAGGGTCAAAGGGAGTCACGCGCACCATGCAGGAATTCGAGTCCCATCTGCTTGATGTCTTGACAGCCGTAGGCGAGTTGTCGCGACGCAGTCTCGACGTCTATCGAGCCGACCACCGGCACGTGCTGGAACATGCGCACCTGGAGCGCGATATTTTCAGGGGCGGTTACAGCGACCGGCAGATCTACGAACTCGTCCAGAACGGCGCCGACGAGATCCAGAACGAGGGCGAGGGGCGTATCCAGGTCGTCCTGACGGACACTCACCTGTACTGCGCCAACACCGGTACCCCCGTTTCCCCGCAGGGCGTGGACACGATTTTGCACATGAGTTCGTCGGCCAAACGCGGCGGGAAGATCGGGCGCTTCGGCGTGGGCGTGAAGTCCGTGCTCAGTGTCTGTGACACCCCTCGTTTCTTCAGCACCAGCGGTAGCTTTGGTTTCGACAAGCAGTGGTCCTCTCAACTGATCCGGGCCACCGTGCCGGTTCCGGAGGATCAGGAGACGCCGGTCCTTCGGATGGCCCAGGTGTTGGACGACGTCGCGGAACGCAAGCGAGACCGCCGCCTCGACACGTTGATGGAGTGGGCCTCCACGGTCGTAGTGCTGCCGTTGAAGCCGGGTGCGGCTGAGCGGCTCGGCGGTGATCTCCACAACTTCCCGGTGCACTTCCAGCTGTTCTCCCCTCATGTGGACACCGTCATACTCGAGGACGCGCGAAGCGGCCGTCACCGCCTGCGCGTCATCAACCAGGACGCCTCCGGCGACGCCCACACCATCCGCGAGCAGCTGGACGGTAAGCAGATCCGCACGGAGCAGTGGCGGGTGTTCTCCCGCGATCACTCGCCCTCGCCGCGGGCGCTGGAGGCGGCGGGTGACCAGCACGGTCGACCGACGATTCGCATCTCCTGGGCGGTGCCCGGCAAGGGGGTGAAGAACCGCTCTGAACGCGGCGAGTTCTGGGCCTTTTTCCCCACCCACTACAACACGACCCTCACCGGCGTGCTGAACGCGGCCTGGCAGACCAACCCCGACCGCCAGAACCTCCAGACGAGCCCCTTCAACACCGAACTGATCCGAGCGGCCGCGGAGCTGATCGTCGATTCCGTGTCCAAGCTCGTGGAGGCGGACGACCCCGGCTCGTATCTCACGTTGCTGACCGCCCGCGGACGCGAGGCCGTCCAGTGGGCGGACCGCCAGCTCAGCTCGGATGTGCTGGACGCGGCGGTCGTGCGTGCGTGCATTCCCGACCAGACAGGTACTCTGCGCGAGCCGAAGAAGTTGCACCTGCACCCCGAGAACCTGCAGCCGGAGTGGCTGCGACTGTGGGCCGAACACCCCGGTCGTCCGGCGGACTGGGTGCATCACAGCGTCGAGGCCCGCGAGCGTCGCTCACGCGCGCGCGACGTCATGGAACGGGCGGACAGACACGCCGCGTCCGTCAAGGACTGGCTCGAGGCGGTGGTGTCGGACGGTACTCCCGCGGCGAGCATCCTCGCTCTGGTCATCGCCGCCGACATGAAGTCCAAGGGCTCTGGGCACGCCGCGGAGGCCGCCCGTGCAAGCATCCTGCTGACCGAGGACGGCGAATTCCACGTCCCCGAACCGGGAGGCGTGTACCGGCGTGTCACGGCGTCCGGACCTCTTCACGACGGTCAGAAGTACGTGCATCCCGAGATCGCCCTCGACCGGGAGGCTTCGAAGGCCCTGTCCATCCTGGGCATTACCGAGGCCAGCGCCGTAGGCCGCCTGGAAGCCGTCTTGGACATCGGCTTCGCCGGGTACACGGAGGGCGGCTGGGCCCAGTTCTGGGAGCTTGCGCGCCAGGCCGGTGGCGCCCCGACGGTGGCTGCGATCCGGGACCGATGCCCGGGCTACCGGGAGACGATCCACGTACGGTGCTGCGATGGCCGCTTCCGTCCTCTGAACGTGTGCCTGCTGCCCGGTCGCGTTGTCCCCTCGGACCTGTCGCGCGACGCGCACGCGGCCGTCGATCCGCGTTTCCACGGTCCGGACATGGCGGTGCTCAGGGATCTGGGGGCCTCGGAGATCCCGACTCTTGCGCATGTCGACCAGGAGGCAGCGTGGTTCGTCGGGTACTTCGAGTACGCGCTCGGCGAGTTCAACCAGTCGCTTCCCGGCCGACACGTCGGTCCCAAGGCGATCGTTGTCGAGGGCTCCGACACCGCGGGGCCGTTGGCACTGCTGTTGGATCTTTCCGAAGAGGGACGCGCCGCCTACGTCCGCGCCCTGCCCCGCCACGGCGTCCCGCACACCTGGACCGTGCGCCGCCCGAACACGGGTGCGCAGGTCGCGGTCGCCTCCCCCATCGTGTGGCTGATACAGCAAAGGGCGCACCTGCCCACCAGTCAGGGGCTGCACCGCGTCACCGGGTCGGTCGCCCCCGAGCTGCGCGCGCAGGGTGACCTCCTTCCCGTCGCCGAGGTCGACTCCGAGATCGCGGCGGCGCTGGGTCTGGCCACGCAGATCCGTGACGTCCCGGCCGGTGCCTGGCATGTCCTGTTCGAGCGCCTCGCCGCCACCGACGACGACGTCCTCGTCGGTCGCGCCTACGCCCTCCTCGCCCGGGCCGCGGAGGGCGAAGCCGATATCCCCTGGCCGAGCGACGAGGACACCCGGTGCCGCGTCGGTGAGGAGTGGGCGTCCCGGCCGGACGGCGACATCTATGTGACCCACGATCCTGCCAAGTACCGTTCCCTGAGGGCCCATCGGTTGCCCGCGCTCCTCGCGCCGACCGCGGCGGACGTCGAGCTCATGCGCAGGCTGTGGCTGATGCCCGATGCCGAAGACGCCATCAAGGAGGAGATCGAGCACGTACCGGCCGGCGATCCAACCCCTCTGTTCGACGTCTACCCGCGGCTCAAGCAGCGCCTCCCGCACGACACGGACCTTCGGATCGTTCAATGCTCTTCGCTCGTGCGCGTGGTGACCACCCCCAGCCATGGGCGGAAGGAAGAACCGCTGACCCAGACGCGTTCCGGCTCCGACATCCTGCTGTGCGGCCCCGAGGACGAACTGTCGATGCTGATGGCGGTTGTCGCCGCGCTGGGCCTTCGCCTCGACGAGGCCGCTTGCCACGCCCTGTTGGCGCAGCAGGTCAAGGACCGGGAGAACGAGAAGTTCGTCGAGGTGCGCCGGGAGCCCGACGTCGCCCGCAAACTGCTGTTGGCCCTCGGCGTCGACCGTCTGCGCGACCGGCTTCCCGCGGGTCTGCTGATCACCGACGAGGAGCTGCGCGGCGCCCCGGCCGACGACCTGCGTGTCGCGCGCCTGGTGATGGCCTCCTACGGGGACGACGTCCTGCGCACCCTCGCCACGGCCTTCCGTGAGGCGGGATTCGAAGACACGCCCACGCAGTGGGTGGGCGGGTCCAGGACTCGAGCGTTCCTGCGCACCTACGGCTTCCCCGCGTCCTGGGCCGGCGACCCGGATGACACGCCACCCCCCACGAGCTTCGCCGTCATGGGGCCTCGAACCCTCGCCGAACTGCACGACTATCAGATCACGGTCGTAACCAACATGTATCGCCTCCTGGTCCAGGACACCCCGCAGCGGGCGATGCTCAGCCTGCCGACCGGAGCCGGCAAGACCCGTGTCGCGGCAGAGGCGACCATCCGCGCCATGCGCGACGGCCACCTGGTCGGACCGGTGCTGTGGATCGCGCAGAGTGAGGAGCTGTGCGAGCAGGCAATCGCCACCTGGGAGTTCCTGTGGCCGCACCTCGGTTCCGCCTCCAAGCTGCACATCAGCCGCATGCGTCAGGGCCACCATCCCGAGCCGTTCAGCGACGGACATCACCTGGTGGTCGCCATCGACGACACCCTCGTCCAGCGTCTGGCCGACGAACGGTACGCGTGGCTGCGCTACGCCGCGGCGGTCATCATCGACGAGGCACACTTCGCGATCCCCAAGACCTACACCAAGATCCTGGATCTGTTGGGCATCGATCAGTACCGGGTCTCCCGCCCCCTGATAGGCCTGACCGCGACCGCCTATCGCGGCCGTAACGACGAGGAGACCCGACGCCTGGTCAAGCGTTTCGGTGAGCGCCGCCTTGACTTTGGCGCCTTCGACGGGGACGACGAGAACGCGGCGCACCGACACCTGCAACGCCTCGGGGTGCTCTCCAAGGTGGAGCAGCGCGAGCTCCCCGGCGGTCGCGTCGCACTGTCGCCTGCCCAGGCCGAGACGGTCCTGCAGAACAACGGCATGCGCATTCCCGACGACATCACCAAGGAACTCGCCGACGACGTCTCCCGTACCCAGCGCATCGTGGCGGAGATCGAGAAGCTCGACAAAGGCTGGCCCGTCCTCGTCTTCGCGACCTCCGTGGAACACTCCAAGGTCCTCGCCGCGCTGCTCAACGATCGCGGAGTCTCGGCCGCCTTCATCGAGTCGAAGACCAGATCCAGCATCCGGGCCAAACGCATCGAGGACTTCCGCAACGGCAAGATACGGGTCCTGACGAACTACGGGGTCCTCACACAGGGCTTCGACGCGCCGAAGGTCCGTGCCGTGGTCGTGGCGCGCCCCACCTACAGCCCCAACACCTACGTGCAGATGATCGGTCGTGGACTGCGCGGCCCCGCCAACGGCGGGGAGCCCGAGTGCCTCATCCTCAACGTCCGCGACAACATCGAGAACTTCGGCCGTGCCCTGGCGTACACGGAGTTCGAGCACCTGTGGAAGGAGGCCTACTGATGGATGCGTACGGAACCAACAGCCCTCTCACTCCGGAGCAGTCGGCCGTCGTGGAACAGCCCGCCGACGCGTTGGTCCTGGTCACGGCCGGAGCTGGAGCAGGCAAGACCTTCACGCTGGTGCGACGCCTGGACCACCTCTTGGATGACGAAGGGCTGAGCGCAGGAGAGATCCTGGTACTGAGCTTCTCCCGGGCCGCCGTGCGGGAACTCAGAGAGCGGATCCTCCTGCAGGGCGGTGAGGAGGCACGACAGGTCAGGGTCACGACCTTCGACTCCTGGGCGCTGGACGTGCTCACCCGGATCGATCCCGCAACAGACTGGCGCAGCACCTCCTTCGATGAACGCATCGAGCAGGCCGCCGACGCGATCGCCGACGGCCGGGCGGACGTCCTGTTCGAAAAGGACCTTCGCCACGTCGTCGTCGACGAGGTGCAGGACCTGACGGGAGGACGCAGCACCTTGGTGGAGAATCTGCTGGAACGCTTCGACTGTGGATTCACCGTCGTCGGCGACCCCGCGCAGGCGATCTACGCCTTCTCGGTCAGCAATAGGGAGGACTTGGTCCGAGAACCGGGGCGCTTCTTCCGCTCTCTGCGCACCCTGTTCGGTGACGACCTCGTTCACCTCACGCTCAGTCAAAACTTCCGCGCCCGCACGGAACAGGCGCGCACAGCTCTGCGGTTCGAAGCCCGCGTGTGCCACAGTGGTGATCTCGACGCGAGTGGCGCCGAGGCCCTTCACGAGGAACTCCGTCAGGAGCTGCTGGCAACCAACGACTTCGGCGACCTCAACGAAGCCTACTTCCGGGACCTGTTGAACGACCCGGATCGCTCCACCGCACTGTTGTGCCGCACCAACGGCCAGGCGCTGCTCCTGTCCGAGCAGCTGCACACGCTCGGCGTCGATCACCAGCTGCGCCGGGGCACTCGGGACCGCTCGGCCCCCGTGTGGTTGGAGGCCCTGTTGCGGGAAGTCGACGGCTCCTCGCTGTCCCGCCGCGCCTGGGACGATCTCCAGCACGCCGGGCACGTGCTTCTCGCGGTCCCCGACGGTGACCGCCTGTGGCGGCTGCTGCGTGGGTCCTTCGGTGACCCCACCGGCCGCGCCGTCGTACTCGACCGTCTGCGCGACGCGCTGGCTGGCGACCGGCTCCCGGACGAGCTGACAGCTCAGCCGGAACACCACTTGATGGTGTCCACCTTCCACCGCGCGAAGGGACTGGAGTTCGACCGCGTCCTAGTCGTCGACCCCGACCCTCTGGATGCGGCACGCTTCGACTCCCCCACCCTGGCCTCCGAGGAGATCCGGGCCCTGTACGTCGCGATGACCCGACCGCGCGAGGAGCTTTACCGTCATCCCTCACCCGACGTCCGTCAGGTGCGTCGCTGCCCCGTAACCGGGCGGTGGGGTCGCTACGGCTGGAAGAAATGGGAACGCAGGGGCGTCGAGATGAAGAGCGGGGACGTGCACGTCACCCACCCCGCGGGCACGATCGGATTCACCAGCGACGTGAGGGACCTGCAGCGCCTCTTCCGTGAGGAGCTGACGGCCGGCACCTCCGTCACCCTGGACAGGATCGACGCCACGCCTCCCACCGGCGAGGAGGGGGACGCTTTCGGGGGCATGTCGCCCGGCTATCTGATACACGCCGGCGACCGCCCGATAGGGGTGGTGTCGGACTCCTTCCGGAAGGACCTCCACCGATATCAACGCCAGGGGCCGAAACATCGCCCGTCCACGTGGCCCCGTCAGATCACCGGCGTTCGTATCGAGTCCGCCGAGACGGTGAGGGGCAGCGCCGCCGCCGGCAGCGCTGCGGGGCTGGGTGATCACGGCGTCTGGCTCGCCCCGCGCCTGGGCGGACTGGGCCGCTTCCACTACGACCACACCACCGGCGTGTCGGAGGGCAGCCATGAATGACCATCACGAGCACTATCGGTTCAGGGAGGAACTCGTCAAGCGGCTGCGCCGCGACCTCCTCGGTCCCACGGGGGCGGACGCCGATTCGACGGAGACCATCGGCGACTGGCCCGTGACCAGTTACGCCCTCGGTGTGCTGTTCCCACGCATTCGGGATAAGGACGGTCTCGTCGCCGAGGCCCGTGAACTCGACCACGAAGACGCCGACTCCACCCTGACCATGGACGAGACCCCCGACACCGGCGTCACCCTGGCGAGCGTCCGCAAGCCCTCGGCCCTGGGGCTGACCTTCGCCGTCGACCCCGCGGTCTGTCAGACCGTCACCGTTACTGTCACCGCCGCCGTGTACGACCCGGTCGACAAAGCTGGCGTCCCCACCACGGCCGAGCGTGCGGAACGACGCACGACCGATGAGCAGGACCTGTACTGGCGGCGGCGCCCCCTGTCCCTTCCGTCCGTGCCGGTGAACGTCACCGAGCTGCGGCAGGAACCGCGCCCTCTCGCCCCCGGCCTCGAACTACGTGTACGGGTACGCCGCCCCAACGCTCCCCGGGGCGTTGTCGCCGTGACCGCGACGTTGGTCAATACCCACGAGATCGCATCGGGGCAGATCCGGGACACCTTCTGCTTCTTCCAGACACAGATCCGTGTCGCGACCGGCGACGGCTCCCTGGCTCTGGTTGAGCGGCCCGCGCCGCCCAGTACGGACGACGAGGTGGTCCTGAGCCGACTGCTGCACCGGCACGCCCCCAACTTCGCCACCGGACACGGCTGCGCGGCGGACTGGCATTGGCGGCCCCCCACACCGCGCGACCTGCGGCCGCAGGACTGTGCACCGGCCGCGACGTCAGCGGTGTGGAGCGAATTCGCGCCGTCCCACGAGGTGCTGCTGACCGATTCCAACCCGGACATCGATGTGGACTCGCTGGGCATGCGGTGGCTGGCCGACGCCGACGACATCGACGTCGTCCGGGCTCTGCGAGGGCTGACCACCGCCTACGGCGCCTGGACCGCGGATCGCCGGATCGACGCCTCGACGCTGCGCGCCCACCATCGCGTGGATGCCGACTTCGCGCGGGTTCTCGACCAACAGCTCGAGCTGTGCGACCGGGCCCGGCGCCGCATGGACTCGGGTATCGCTCTTTTGGAGCGCGATCCTCAGGCCATGCGTGCCTTCCGCCTGGCCAACCGGGCCATGGCAACCCAGCGAGCCCGCACCTCGTGGATCAAGAAGGACAAGGTCGGCGAGCCCGTCGAAGACGGAGTCTGGCGTCCCTTCCAGATCGGGTTCCTCCTGCTGTGCCTCGACGGCATAACCGACCCCAACCACCCCGATCGCGAAACCGCGGACCTGCTCTGGTTCCCCACCGGCGGTGGCAAGACCGAGGCCTACCTCGGTCTCATCGCCTTCACCACCTTCCTACGCCGCCTGCGCCTCGGGGAGCGGGGTGCAGGTGTGACCGTGCTCATGCGCTACACGCTCCGTCTCCTGACACTGCAGCAGTTCGAACGGGCCTCCGCACTCATCTGCGTCATGGAGAACATGCGCCGCAAGGAACCCGAGGTCCTCGGGGACGAGCCGATCTCCATCGGCATGTGGGTCGGCAAAGCCGCCACCCCCAACTACCTGACCACCAAACAGGACAAGGAGAAGTCCGCGGAGACGGGCCTGCGCAGGCTGGCCGAAGGCAAACAGCTCCACGAAGCCAATCCCGTGCAGCTCAGGTCCTGCCCTTGGTGCGGGACCGTACTGGACCACCACGCCTACACCGTGGAGGCACAGGAGCGACGCCTGGCAATCCGCTGCCCGAACGGCGGCTGTGCATTCCACCGGGGCCTGCCGGTGCACTTGGTGGACGAAGCCGTCTACCATCACCACCCCACCCTGGTGATCGCGACGGCCGACAAGTTCGCTCAGATCGCTTGGCGCGAACAGGTGGCGGCGATCTTCAACCAGGACATCGAACACCTCGAGACCCCGCCACCGGAACTGATCGTCCAGGACGAGCTGCACCTCATCTCCGGACCGCTCGGGACCCTCGCCGGACTCTACGAGGCGGCGATCGACCTGGCCTGCGACCGCCCGAAGATCATCGCGTCCACGGCGACCATCCGTCGCGCCCAGGAGCAGGGAAAGGCCCTCTTCGACCGACCGGAGGTGGCCCAGTTCCCGCCCGCGGGCCTCGACGCCCGCGACTCCTGGTTCGCCGTCGAGACGCCGGCGGACAAGAAGGCCACCCGCCGCTACGTCGGGCTCCTCGCCCCCGGCACCTCCCAGGCCACACTGCTGGTGCGCGCCTACGCGGCGCTGCTGCACCACGCAGCCGTCATCGACGGCGACGAGTGCACACGTGACGCGTACTGGACGCTGGTCGGCTACTTCAACAGCCTTCGCCTACTGGCCGCCGCGGAGCTACAGGTCCGAGACGACGTCCACCAGCGTCTGGAGCTCCTGGCGAGCGCAGACGGCCTGCCGAAGGGGCGTGCACGCGAGGTGGACCAGCTCACCGAGTTGACCAGCCGCGTGGCGTCCAGCCGCATCCCCGACAAACTCAAGGAGTTGGAGACCGGCTGGCCCAAGACCGCCTCCGACATCGTCTTGGCCACCAACATGATCTCCGTGGGCGTGGACGTGGACCGTCTGGGCCTCATGGCCGTGCTGGGACAGCCACAGACCACCGCGGAGTACATCCAGGCGACCAGTCGCGTGGGGCGTCTGCATCCCGGGCTCGTCGTCACTCTCTTCAACTCGGCCCGCTCCCGTGACCGTTCACACTACGAGGGGTTCGTCCCCTACCACTCGGCCCTTTACCGGCAGGTCGAGTCCACCAGTGTCACCCCCTTCTCGCCGCGAGCGCGCGACCGTGCCCTGCACGCCGCATTCATCGGGCTCGCTCGCCTCACCATCCCCGACGCCCGTCCCAACACGGCCGCAGGCAGCGTCAAGAATTACGCCGACCGGCTCGTCGATCTGAGAAACGCGCTCGTCGAGAGGGCCCGGAACATCGACCCGGTCGAAGCCGACCACGTGGCACAAGAGATCGACTGGATCATCGAGGACTGGTGCGCATACGCTGCCGACAACCCACACCTGGTCTACGAGGCACCCCGGCGTCGACGCCCCCGCGAGAAGCGCCAGGCGGACACTGCACTGCTGCGCGCCCACAACGATGACGACCTGACCGAAGCCATCGATACCATGTGGAGTTTCCGCGACGTGGACGTCGAATCCGACCTGTATCTGGAGGCCTGACATGGGACTTCGTTCGGGCAGCCGACGTCGCCTAGACCAAGAGGGCAAGGAGCCGTCGCCCCAAGGCGTACTGGGACGGCTCGGCGCGGTGCGCCGCGCCCAACAGATCACCACCTACGGCGTGGGGGCGATGGTGGCCATCGGCGACCAGTCGTTCCTGGTGAGCGGACTGGACACATGGAAGGTCGAACCGGACTTCGACATCCACGAACCCCGACTCGAAAGCGACCTGCACGTACGGGGTTTCCACCT
This sequence comes from Streptomyces sp. NPDC048288, assembly GCF_043201555.1. NCBI lineage: Bacteria > Bacillati > Actinomycetota > Actinomycetes > Kitasatosporales > Streptomycetaceae > Streptomyces > Streptomyces sp. NPDC048288. The sequence continues at coordinate 121,291 of NZ_JBICZD010000011.1, read as the reverse complement.
GCCTCCGGCGTCCGATCCACCTGCCGGTGACGGGGTACGCGTGCGACGCTTCCCCACCACGTACTCCTGCCAAGGATGCGGCGCGCTGAAGCCCTACAGCGGGTTCAACTCGCCCAAGGGCCGCGGCCACTGCGGACAATGCGATCGGACGGTCACCCCCTCCCGCTTCATCGTGGCCTGCGCGAAGGGCCACCTGTCCGAGTTCCCCTACTGGGAGTGGACCCACCGACGCCGGGAAGCCGCATCTCACGGATCGACGGACCGGTGCCGGATGAAACTGATCTCCACCGGGCGCACCGCATCCCTACGCTCCATCGTGATCGAATGCAGCTGCGGCAAGAAGGCCTCCCTCGAGGGAGCCTTCAGCGGTAAGGAGATGGCACGGCTGGGCATCACCTGCAAGGGGCACCGTCCCTGGTTCGGTGACGAGGCGACGCAACCAGGCTGTGGGGAAGCCTTGCAAGCCCTGCAGCGAGGTGCATCCGCGGCCTGGTTCCCGGTGGTCCGCTCCGCCCTGACCATTCCGCCGTGGCACAAGGCGTTGATGCAGATGGTCATGCGGCGCGAGCACCGCAGGCACCTTGTCGGAAAGGACGACGCACGTATCGCCGAGTACGCCTTGGACGAGGGATGGTTGGCCGACGGCCGCTACACCCCCGCGGACATCGTCGATGCCGTGCGCACCCTCGAGGCGGCCGAACGCGAACAGGACGCCGACCCGGAGAACCCGGACGCCTTCGAACTGGCGGACCGGCTACGCACCGAGGAGTTCCGTCAGTTGAGCTCCACCACCGAGGACACCCCCGAGAACCAACACTTCGTGTGTGTCCCCGCGAACGTCACGGCCAGCTCACCGACTGTGCCCGGCGTCGAGCAGACGATGCTCGTCAAGCGACTGCGTGAAGTGCGTGCCCTGACCGCGTTCACCCGGGTCATCGCCCCGATGCCGTCCGACCCGCCCGGTCGGCGTGCCCGGCTCCATCGAGGCGCGGTTTCCTGGCTTCCCGCGATCGAGGTGATCGGCGAGGGCGTCTTCGTTCGACTGGACACCGACCGCCTGCGCGCCTGGGAGTCCACGGTGGAATCCGAACCGGCGGGCGCTCGGGTGAAGGCCCTGCGGAAGCGGCACCTCAAGATGCTTCACGAACGCGGCGATGCGCAGCCTCAATCACCGGTGTCACCCCGACTGGTCCTCGTGCACACCCTGGCGCACGCGCTCATCAACGAGTGGAGCCTGGACTGCGGCTACCCCGCCGCCGCCCTGCGGGAGCGCCTGTACGTCTCGGACGAGATGGCGGCCTTCCTCCTGTACACCGCGACCAGCGACTCGGCCGGCAGTCTCGGCGGCATCATCGCCCAAGGACAGCCCGACCGACTCACTTCCGCACTTGACGCGGCACTGCGCCGCATCGCGTGGTGCTCGGCCGACCCGCTGTGCATGGAGGCCGACGCCAGCGGCGCGGACGGACTCAACCTCGCCGCGTGCCATGCATGCATCCTGCTCCCAGAGACCAGTTGCGAGCTGAACAACATCCTGCTCGACCGCGCGCTGCTCGTGGGCTCCCCCGAGCTGGGGATCACCGGCTACTACCCCCGGGCAGACGAGTGATCCGGTCCCGATGTTCCGCGGACGCCGTTCCGGTGCCACTCTCCGACTGTCTTGGCGGAGGCAGCCGATCTCCCGCAGCAGCCTGAACGAAGGAGCCAGGAGCGAGTCTGCTCCTTGGGAGTGGACACCCTGACAATGGATCACGAAGCTCGGGAGGTGAAGTGAGCCCCTGCCGTTGGGACACTTCATCTCCGGCAATCTCGCCGACTTCGGCGCCAAGCGGCTGTGCCGGGTTCCTGGAGTGTCCCACTCCAGATGCTACTGGCATCAGGCCACCGCACTGGCCCGAGCCGGACGTCAGGCGGCCGAGGACCGGGCAGTCGCTGAGATCCGCGCCATCCGCGCCGAACACCACGACCCCTACGGCGCCCCGCGCCTGCATGCCGATCACTACTCGAACGCGTCACCCTGTACGAGGAGTTCTTCGCGCCGTTGATGGCCGCAGCCGCCTATGACCCGACCCCAGCTTCTGCCGTTGGTTCATCGAGCCCGCGCTCTACGCGTTCGGGCGCCGGCGAGTCACGGCGGCACTTCTCAACTATGCGCGGACGGGCACGGATACGGGAACAACTGCAGGCTGGCTTCGGCGTCAGTGCCGCGACGGTTTACGCCGCCCTTCTGAAGGACGGGCCATGGCTCTGATCAGGACCCGTCACTCAGTGGCGGATCGATGAATGAAATCTACACAGTGTGTCACTAGATGCATACGTTAAGTGGAGTTCTATGCGGACTTACGGCCTATTTGCTCCTTCCCGGACGACTCGAATCGCGGGCGGATGAGCCGCCGTTCGGCCGTGGCCAAACGACAGATAGGCCTGTGACCTGCGTTTTCGCAGGTCACAGGCCTATCCCATAGGGTGAGTGACGGGACTCGAACCCGCGACATCCTGGACCACAACCAGGTGCTCTACCAGCTGAGCTACACCCACCACGACCGGCGGTCATTCTGTGGTCTTTCCGACCGGCCGAGAAAAAGTGTACAGGGTCCGAAGGGGTGCTCGCGCACGGCTTTACCGGGGTCCCTCCGGAGACCTTCCGAACGGCTTCCGAACGGCTATTCCGCAGGCAGGACGTGCTTGGCCGCGATCGTCCGCGCGGTGTCCGAGTCCGGGCCGGGCTGGGGTACGAAGATGGCCTCGCGGTAGTAGCGCAGCTCGGCGATCGACTCGCGGATGTCGGCGAGGGCGCGGTGGTTGCCGTTCTTCTCCGGGCTGTTGAAGTACGCCCGCGGGTACCAGCGCCGGGCCAGCTCCTTGACACTGGAGACGTCGACGATCCGGTAGTGGAGGTATCCCTCCAGGGCGGCCATGTCCCGGGCCAGGAAGCCGCGGTCGGTGCCGACGGAGTTTCCGCACAGCGGGGCCTTGCCGGGTTCCTTGACGTGCTCCCGGACATAGGCCAGGACCTGCTCCTCGGCCTCGGCGAGCGTCGTGCCGCCGGCCAGCTCGTCGAGCAGGCCGGACGTGGTGTGCATCTGCCGCACCACCTCCGGCATCGTCTCCAGTGCCTTGGCCGGCGGACGGATGACGATGTCCACGCCCTCGCCGAGCACGTTCAGCTCGGAGTCGGTGACCAGCGCGGCCACCTCGATGAGCGCGTCGTCGGACAGCGAGAGGCCGGTCATCTCGCAGTCGATCCACACCATGCGATCGTTCATGCGACCACCCTAAAGCTGACGTCGGCGTTTGGGTGCCCCCGGTGCGGCGCCGAAGGCGCGCGGGACCGGCCGCCGTGCTCGGTGGGTGGGTGAGGGTGTGACGCCGCCCACCCGAACCGGTCGGGTGGGCGGGACGGTCACCTCAGCTGCCGGTGCGTGGGCCCGGCAGGCTGGCTGACAGGCCTACCGCCGCTGACCTGCGGGTCTGCATCGGCAATACGCCCTCGGGGTACTGGACCGGCAGCGGACCCGTCGGCGGCAGCGGGGGCGGTTCCGGGGCCTCGGAGCGGTCGGACTGCGGCCGGCGGGCCCGGTAGGCCGCCCGGTACGCGGCCGGGGACGAGCCCAGCTGGCGCCGGAAGTGGCCGCGCAGGGCGACGGGGGAGCGGAAGCCGCAGCGGCCCGCCACCTCGTCCACCGAGTAGTCCGACGTCTCCAGGAGCCGCTGCGCCTGGAGCACGCGCTGGGTGATCAGCCACTGGAGCGGGGCGCTGCCGGTCAGGGACCGGAAACGGCGGTCGAACGTCCGGCGGCTCATGTAGGCGCGGGCCGCCAGCGTCTCCACGTCGAACTGCTCGTGGAGGTGCTCCAGTGCCCAGGCGACGACCTCGGCGAGCGGGTCGGCGCCGATCTCCTCTGGTAAAGACCGATCGAGATAGCGCTCCTGACCGCCGGAGCGGCGGGGCGGGACCACCAGGCGCCGGGCGAGCGCGCCGGCCGCCTCGTTGCCGTGGTCCGTCCGCACGATGTGGAGACAGAGGTCGATTCCGGCCGCCGTACCGGCGGACGTCAGGACGTCGCCGTCGTCCACGAAGAGCTCTCGTGGGTCGACGTGCACCGACGGATAGCGCTTGGCCAGCGTCGGCGCGTACATCCAGTGGGTGGTGGCCGGGCGGCCGTCCAGCAGGCCGGCGGCGGCCAGCACGAACGCGCCCGTGCACAGCCCGACTATGCGGGCCCCTTCCTCATGCGCGCGGCGCAGTGCGTCCAGCGCCTCTTCGGGCGGCGGCGCGGTGATCGAGCGCCAGGCCGGTACGACGACCGTGCCGGCGCGTGCGATCGCCTCCAGGCCGTGCGGCGCGGTGAGTTCCAGGCCCCCTGTGGTCCGCAGCGGGCCTTCCTCGCCTCCGCACACCAGCAGTCGGTAGCGGGGTACGCCGGCGTCCTGGCGGTCTATCCCGAACACCGACAGTGGTATGGAACTCTCGAAGATGGGGCCGCCGCTGAACAGCAGCACCGCGACGATCTCCTTGCGGCGTCGCCCGGACAGTTTCCGGGCCGCGGCTTCCGGCGCGGCAGTGGAGTCGTGGCTCATCCTGCTAAGCCCCCCTCGGTGGTCGCGGCTCCTCGGTTGTGTCGCTCCTGCACGTTTCCCCTCGGTCCTGCACGAGTCCCCCGCCGTAAGACGTCAAGATCGAATCTACTGGTTTCCGCGGTGTCGCGTTGACCAGTTCGACACGCCGTCGATTGTCGACATGACAACTTGGCGTGAAGCATTCGATCACGAAGCGTTGCACTCACGGGCCGTGCAGGGAAGTGCGCCTCGTCGCAGTGGCCAAACCGCGTAGGGTGCGAGGGGTCCCCTGGCCCCTTTCCGTGCAGGTGGAACGGGGGTTTGGGGGTGGTGGGGGCGCCTCTTGGACAGGGGCGGGAAGTTGGCTGAAAAGAAGCGTTCGTGTGCACGGAAACCGGTCAGTCGACCGGTGTACTGCCCTTGCTGTGACGTCCGCCTCCCCGGACCGTCGCCCCGCGCTCCGAGCGGCGCAGCAGGAACCGGCAGACGGTGGTGACGGCGGCCAGGCCGAGGGCGGTTCCGGCGGCGCCGGCCAGCGAGGTGCCGTACCAGAGGAGGACCACCGGGACGAGGACGCAGGAGAACGCGGCCCAGCGGACCACGTCGCCCGCGGCGTCCGGGGCGGGGTGTGGTTCGGGGGCGGTGGGGCGCCGTCCGGACATCGTCGTACTCCCTGTCGTACTCCCTCGTGGTGCACTCGTGCCGTGATCAACGCGTGTTCGAGCGGTCGGTCACCGTGCGTGGGCGTCCGTCCTGTCCGAATCCTGTGCAAACCGCCTGTACGGGGCAGCAACCATTGCGTTACGGGCGCGCCTCGTGCATGCTCCGGGGAACCCCCAACCGACTCCGGGGAACGTCCCCTACGGAGAGTGCGCGGGATCTGGGCTGAGGAGGCGTGCCGCCGTACCCTTGGGGGTATGGGGTTGGGAAGATGTTTCCCGGACACAGCTCCGCCGCACACTGTCGTCCCTCCCCTACACAAGGATCCCAACGCCGAGACAGCCATGGCCGGTCACGAATTCTTCGATCCAGCGGACCGCAAGCGGCCGGTCGCCGACCCCACGGCGGCCGATGCGCTGGCGGCGGAAGAGCCACGTCCTTCCTGCGATCCCGCCTTCAAGCACGGAGTGGTCGTCGGCTTCGACGGTTCCACCTCCAGTGAGCGCGCCCTCGCCTATGCGATCGGGATGGCACACCGCTCCCGCACAGGGCTGATCATCGTCCATGTCGCCAACCGACTGCCGACCACCGTGTGGGCCGGCTGCGAGCCACCCGTCTTCGTCGACGTGCCGGACCACCGCACCGAGGTGCTCGGTCTGGAGCTCGCCTGCGCCGACTACCTGTCCGAGGTGCCCTGGATCCTCGTCGAGCGCGGCGGTGACATCTGCCATGAACTCGAAGAGGTGGGGCGGGAGTACGAGGCGGACGCGATCGTCGTGGGGTCGACCCACGGGATCGTCGGCCGGATCTTCGGCTCCGTCGCCGGGCGGCTCGCCAAGCGGGCCAAGCGGCCCGTCGTTGTCATTCCGTAACTCCCCGTTCTCCCAGGTGAGATGTGCCGTGGGAACGGCCCGGCTCCCTTCGTGCAGTGCCTGAATTTTCTGGCGTGCAGAGGTGTTTGTGCCCTTGTGAAGGGCATATATCGGTCACCGCGCACAACTGCACAAAGCATGAAGGGAGCCCGCCGTGGACAATGACGTCTCCGCGGGAAGCGGAACCACTACCGTGGCCGGCCGACTCGCCCTGGGAATCACCCTGTTGGCGTTCGGCCTCGGCACCACCGGCGTGATCGACAACGTCACCACGTCCGACGCCGTGTCAGTCGCCCATTACGTGGGCGGAGTCGCCCTCTTCCTCGTCGGCCTGCTGGCCTTCCGTGACCGTGACGCCGCGAACGGCACGGGCTATGTGGCCCTCGGCGCCCTCTGGTTCACCTGGGCCGTCTCGTCCGGCGGCCATGCCTCGGCCAACGGCGCCGGGCTCTTCCTGCTCCTCTTCGCCCTCGTGGCCCTGTCGTTGACCCTCGCGGGCGGCGACACGCTCGGACAGGCCATGCACGGGCTGCTGTTCCTGTCCATGCTGCTCCTCGCGGTCGCGAGCTTCGCCGACAGTTCGTCACTGACCAAGGTCGGTGGGTGGGTCGCCGCGGCGGCGGGAGCGGTGGCCTGGTACGCCGCGACGGCCGCGCTCGCGCACTGGCCGACGGCGATTCCGAGGCGGGCTGCCGGCCGGGGGGTGACGGCCCACGGCTGAAACGGCAGCCGACGCCGGGGAGTTGGGCGTCCCCGGCGACACAGAGAGCGGACCCCTCCGTGGCCATGTGGCCCACGTGAGGGGTCCGTTCGGTTTCGTCGGCCCGTGCGGGTGCGTGGGGGTTGCTCGCGCAGTTCCCCGCGCCCCTGACGGGGCGCTTACTCCACCGTCACCGACTTCGCCAGGTTTCGCGGCTTGTCGATGTCGCGGCCCAGGGCCTTCGCCGTGTGGTAGGCGAGGAGCTGGAGCGGGATGCCCATGAGGATCGGGTCGAGTTCGTCCTCGTTCTTCGGGACGACGATCGTGCGGTCGGCCTTCTCCTGGTGCTGGTGGGCCACGGCGAGGATCTTGCCGCTGCGGGCCTTGATCTCCTCCAGGGCGGCGCGGTTCTTCTCCAGGAGGTCGTCGTCGGGGACGATCGCCACCGTGGGGAGGGCCGGCTCGATGAGCGCCAGCGGACCGTGCTTGAGCTCGGAGGCGGGGTAGGCCTCCGCGTGGATGTAGGAGACCTCCTTCAGCTTCAGGGAGGCCTCGCGGGCCACCGGGTAGCCCCGGACGCGGCCGATGAAGAGCATCGAGCGGGCCTCGGCGTACTCCTTGGCCATCTGCTCGATCTCCGCCTCCTGGGCGAGGATCTCCGAGATCTGGGCGGGCAGCTTGCGCAGGCCCTCGATGATCCGCTTGCCGTCGCGGACCGAGAGGTCGCGGATGCGGCCGAGGTGGAGGGCGAGGAGCGCGAACGCCACCGTTGTGTTTGTGAAGCACTTGGTGGAGACCACGCAGACCTCGGGACCCGCGTGCACGTACGTGCCGCCGTCCGCCTCCCGCGCGATCGCCGAGCCCACCACGTTCACCACACCCAGCACCCGCGCGCCCTTGCGCTTCAGCTCCTGGACGGCGGCGAGGACGTCGTACGTCTCACCGGACTGGGAGACCGCGATGTAGAGGGTGTCGGGGTCGACGACCGGGTTGCGGTAGCGAAACTCCGAGGCCGGCTCGGCGTCGGCGGGGATCCGGGCCAGCTCCTCGATCAGCTGGGCGCCGATCATGCCCGCGTGGTACGAGGTGCCGCAGCCGAGGATCTTCACGCGGCGCACGGCACGGGCGTCCCGGGCGTCGAGGTTGAGGCCGCCGAGGTGCACGGTGGAGAAGCGGTCGTCGATCCGGCCGCGCAGCACGCGGTCGACCGCGTCGGGCTGCTCGAAGATCTCCTTGTGCATGTACGTGTCGTGGCCGCCCATGTCGTACGACTCGGCCTCCCACTCCACGGTGGTCGGCTCGGCCGTCGTCCGGGTGCCCTCGGTGGTGTACGTGCGGAAGTCGTCGGCCTTGAGGGTGGCCATCTCGCCGTCGTCGAGGGTCACTATCTGGCGGGTGTGGGTGACCAGGGCCGCGATGTCCGAGGCGACGAACATCTCCTTGTCGCCGATGCCGAGGACCACGGGGGAGCCGTTGCGGGCCACCACGATCCGCTCGGGGAAGTCGGCGTGCATGACGGCGATGCCGTAGGTGCCCTCGATCACGCGCAGCGCCTGGCGGACCTTCTCCTCCAGGGTCTCCGCCTGGGAGCGGGCGATCAGGTGGGTGAGGACCTCGGTGTCGGTCTCGGAGAGGAACACCACGCCGTCCGCCTCCAGCTTGCGGCGCAGCTCGGCGGCGTTGTCGATGATGCCGTTGTGGACGACGGCGACCTTCTGGTCGGCCGACATGTGCGGGTGGGCGTTCAGGTCGGAGGGGGCGCCGTGGGTGGCCCAGCGGGTGTGGGCGATACCGGTGGTGCCCTTGAAGCGCGCCGGGACCTTGGCCTCCAGGTCCCGGACCCGGCCCTTGGCCTTCACCATCTTCAGACCGGCGGACTTCGGCGTGGTCACGACGATGCCCGCCGAGTCGTAGCCGCGGTATTCCAGCCGCTGGAGACCCTCCAGGAGGAGGGGGGTGACATCGCGCTTACCGATGTATCCGACAATTCCGCACATATATAGGTGTTCCGTATTCCTCAGCCGTAGACGATGCGGCGCAGCTGCCGGAGGGTGAGCTCCGGCGGGGCGACCGCCCTGTACTTCAGATCCGCCGCGATCCGGTCGAAGATCTCCGCGTTCACCAGGCCTTCCGCCTGGAGCTCGCGGTGGCGGCGCCGGACGTAGTCCCCGGCCGGCTCGTCGAAGTAGGCGAGCACGTCCTGGATCACCCGCAGCGCCTCGCCCCGGCTCAGGGGCGTGGACCGCGCCAGATGATCAACGAGTTCGTCGTGCACCCGGTAGATCCTGGAGTACCGGCGCCGGATTCGCAAGAATCCTGCCCGATTCCGGGCAACGGCCTGTTGAATCTCTTATGGGGCTCTGTTCGTAACCTGTCCATCCTGTGTCTTGCGCCACGTTGCTTGTGGAGACGACTTTCAGACGCCATGGACATTCCTCGTATGGGCGTACCCGATGAGCTCGCCGACCGCAGCATGGCCGAGCAGCACGAGTACCTCCGCGCCAAGTTCTCCCGGCGCTCGATGATCAGAGGCGGCGCCGTCACCGTCGGCGCCATCACCGGCGGTCAGTTCGTTCTGGGCGGCACCGCCCAGGCCGCCGTCCCCACGCAGTCCTCCGCCCCCGCCACCGAGCAGGTCGACGGCTCCCTCGTCGCCCCCTTCGGCCGCCACCTCGCCTTCGGCAACGACGCCAGCACGGAGATGACGATCTCCTGGCAGGTGCCGGTCGCCGTCAAGAAGCCCTTCGTGCGCATCGGCGCCCACCCCTGGGACCTCTCGCGCAAGATCGACGCCGAGATCCGCACCCTGTACACCCCGGCCGGCGTCGGCGCCAGCGCCGACCGCACCCAGTACTACCTGCACGCCAAGCTGGCCAACCTGCGCCCCGGCAGGACGTACTACTACGGCGTCGGCCACCAGGGCTTCGACCCCGCCGAGGCCCACCTGCTCGGCACCCTGGGCACCTTCACCACCGCGCCCGACTGCAAGACGCCGTTCACCTTCACGGCCTTCGGCGACCAGGGCGTCAGCTACCACGCGCTGGCCAACGACAGCCTGATCCTCGGCCAGAACCCCAGCTTCCACCTGCACGCCGGCGACATCGCCTACGGCGACCCGGCCGGCCAGGGCAAGGCCAGCGACACCGGCTTCGACTCGCGCATCTGGGACCAGTTCCTCGCCCAGACCGAGTCCGTCGCCAAGTCCGTGCCGTGGATGGTGTCGTACGGCAACCACGACATGGAGGCCTGGTACTCGCCGAACGGCTACGGCGGCGAGGAGGCCCGCTTCACCCTGCCCGACAACGGACCGGACAAGGCGAACCTGCCCGGCGTCTACTCCTTCGTCTACGGCAACACCGCGGTCATCTCGCTCGACCCGAACGACGTCTCCTTCGAGATCCCGGCCAACCTCGGCATCTCGGGCGGCACGCAGACCACGTGGTTCGAGGGCCAGCTGAAGAAGTTCCGCGCCTCGAAGGACATCGACTTCATCATCGTGTTCTTCCACCACTGCGCCTACTGCACCTCCACCGCGCACGCCTCGGAGGGGGGCGTGCGCCAGGAGTGGGTGCCGCTGTTCGAGAAGTACACGGTGGACCTGGTCATCAACGGCCACAACCACCAGTACGAGCGCACCGACGTCATCAAGGGCGACAAGGTCGTCAAGAAGCTCCCGATCGGCGAGACCGCGTACTCCGACACCGAGGGTGTCGTCTACGTCACCGCGGGCGCGGCCGGCCGCAGCCTCTACGCCTTCACCGCCCCCGACTCCTACGAGGGCCACCTGAACGAGGTCGACTCCGTCGCCTCCTTCATCAACACCAAGGACGGCAAGGTCAACGAGACCGTCGCCTGGTCCCGGGTGCGCTACCTCAACTACTCGTTCCTGCGCGTCGACGTCGAGCCCGCCTCGCGCGGCCGCTACGCCAAGCTGAACGTGTCGGGCATCGCCGAGACCGGCGACCGCATCGACCACTTCACGGTGGCCCGCAAGGCCAAGTAGTCGCCGAACAGCCAAATAGCCGAATAGCCGAACGGCCGAACAACGGCAGGCGGTCCTCACATCCGTTTGAGGACCGCCTGTTTGGCTCTCGTGAACTCCTCGTCCGTGAGCACGCCCGCGCGGTACAGCTCGCCGAGTTCGCGCAGCCGGCGCAGCAGCGCGTCGTGATCGGCCTCGGGCGCCGCGGCCACCTCGTCCGCCTCCGCCTCCGGCTTCTGCGCCTCCGCCCCCGCGGCCGTCGACGGATGCGGCAGCCGCGCCTGCACCGCCGCCGCGACCAGTGCCATCAGCGGATCGCGCTTGAACCCCCACAGCTCCACCGCGTTCGGGTCGTACTTGGCCCGCGTCCGGGCCGGCGCGCCGCGCACCCGGAACCGCAGATGGCCGTTCTCCAGCCCGGCCGACGGCTGCCACTCCACGCCCAGGATGTCCGCCAGGGCCAGCGTCCGCGGACCGGCGGCGGCCTTCGCGTCCTCCGTCTTCCAGTTCCACTCCAGCCGCACCCGCTCCCCGTCGAACGACGCCGTGCCGTCCCCGGCGGACACCGACAGCGGCAGCTGCGGCCCCGGCAGCAGGTACCCGCTCACGGGCGTGCCCGGCACCCGCTCCAGGAGCAGCGCGTCCCGCACCTCGTCCGTGAAGTACTCGGCGACCCCGTACCGGTCCGGCTCGACCGTCAGCCGGTAGGGGTCGTGGGGTTCGGCGAGGCGGCCCCCGGTGGCGTGCAGCAGCGGGTCGGCGCCGTCCCGCAGCCGCAGCCTCAGCCGCCCGGACTTCCGCCCCTGCTCGAACGAGATCCCCGCCAACGCCCCCAGCGGGACGACCAGTTCACCCAGCGTCCGGCGTAGCACACTCACGTTCTTGTCCCGCCCCGGAGTCAGCCGCAGGGCATCCGAGTCGAAGGCCCAGATGCCGTCCTTCTGGATGATTTCCGCCATGGAGGGATTGTTCCACCGGATCTGCGGGAGAGTGGTCTCGACCAATCCTGGTCGGTCAGGACCACCACCGATGGGAGCGCATGTGAGACGGCACCACAGCACGACTCCCCGTATGGCCCGCATCCTCGGGTCCCTGCTGCTCGTCGCGGCGGCCGGCGCCTTCACGGCCGGCGCGACCCCGGCGGCCTCGAAGCCCGCGCCGCACTCCGCACCGACCCCGCTCGGCCAGGTGATTCCGGCACCCGCGTCCGTCACGGCGGGCGGATCGCCGTACCGCGTCACCCGGGACACCGCCATCCGCGTCGACGGCTCGCGCGCGACCCGCCGGGTCGCCGAGTACCTCGCGGGCATCCTCCGCCCGTCGACCGGCTACCGGCTGCCCGTCACCACCCAGGGCCGCGAGGGCATCCGACTCCGGCTGGCCGAGGGCCCGTTCGGCGCCGAGGGCTACCGGCTCGACAGCGGCCGCGACGGTGTCACCCTCACCGCCGCCGAGCCCGCCGGCCTCTTCCACGGTGTGCAGACCCTGCGCCAGCTGCTCCCGGCGGCCGTCGAGAAGGACACCGTGCAGCCCGGCCCCTGGCCGGTCGCGGGCGGCACCGTCACCGACCGGCCGCGCTACGCCTACCGCGGCGCGATGCTCGACGTCTCCCGGCACTTCTTCACCGTGGCCCAGGTGAAGCGCTACATCGACCAGCTGGCCCTCTACAAGATCAACGAACTGCATCTGCACCTCAGCGACGACCAGGGCTGGCGGATCGCGATCGACTCCTGGCCCCGGCTCGCGGCCTACGGCGGCTCCACCCAGGTCGGCGGCGGCGCGGGCGGCTTCTACACCAAGGCCGACTACCGGGAGATCGTCCGCTACGCGGCCTCCCGCTATCTGGAGGTCGTCCCGGAGATCGACCTGCCCGGCCACACCAACGCGGCCCTCGCCTCCTACGCCGGCCTCAACTGCGACGGCACGGCACCCCCGCTCTACACGGGCACCGAGGTCGGCTTCAGCTCGCTGTGCGTCGGCAAGCCGGTCACCTACGACTTCGTCGACGACGTCGTCCGGGAACTGGCGGCCCTCACCCCCGGCCGCTATCTCCACATCGGCGGCGACGAGGCGCACTCCACCCCGCACGCGGACTACGTGGCCTTCATGGACCGGGTGCAGCCGATCGTCGCGAAGTACGGCAAGACGGTGATCGGCTGGCACCAGCTGACCGGCGCGCACCCGGCCGCCGGGGCCCTCGCCCAGTACTGGGGCCTGGACGACACCGCCGCCGACGAGAAGGCCCAGGTGGCCGAGGCCGCCCGGCACGGCACCGGGCTGATCCTCTCGCCCGCCGACCGGGTCTACCTCGACATGAAGTACACCGAGGACACCCGGCTCGGCCAGGACTGGGCGGGCCTGGTGGAGGTGCGGCGGTCCTACGACTGGGACCCGGGCACCTATCTCGCCGGGGCGCCCGGTGCGGCGGTCAGGGGCGTGGAGGCGCCGCTGTGGACCGAGACCATCGTGACGGACGCCGACCTCGACTACATGGCGTTCCCGAGGCTGCAGGGCGTCGCCGAACTCGGCTGGTCGCCGGCCGCCACCCACTCCTGGAACGCCTACAAGGCGCGGCTCGCCGCCCAGGCCCCGCGCTGGGACGCGCTCGGCATCGCCTACTACCGCTCCCCGCAGGTGCCCTGGCCTGCGAAGTAGGCGGAGCGGGCGGAAAGGACGACGGGCTCCCCCCGAGGACCGTACTCGGGGGGAGCCCGTCTGCCTGGATCAGAACCCCGCGACGGGATTTTTCAGGGTTCCGACCAGCTGGAGGGCGCCCGACGGGTCCGCCAGGTCCACCATCTGCCGGTTGTCGCGCAGCTGGAGCCGGTTGAGGCAGGACAGCGCGAACTCGGGCGCGAACATGTCGTACCGGGCGAACTTCTCGGCGAGTTCGGGCGCCGACTCCTGGTACTCGCGGGTGACCTCGGCGACCGTCCGCCAGAAGCCGTCCTCGTCCAGGACCCCGTCGGCCGCCAGGTTCGCGGCGAGGAAGCGGAAGAAGCAGTCGAAGACGTCCGTGAAGATCGACAGCAGCTTCATGTCCTCCGGGACCTCGACGCGCAGCCGCTCGACCGTCGGCGGCAGCACCGCGTCCGGGTCCATGACGGCGATCTCCTCGGCGATGTCCTTGTAGACCGCCCGCCGGACCACGCCGTCCTCCAGCACCAGGATGACGTTCTCGCCGTGCGGCATGAACACCAGGTCGTAGGCGTAGAAGCTGTGCAGCAGTGGGGTGAAGTACGCCCGCAGGTAGGCCCGCAGCCACTCCGCCGGGGTCAGTCCGCTCCGCTCGACCAGTGTGGCGGCGAAGGAGGCGCCCTTGTGGTCGACGTGGAGGAGGGAGGCCATCGTCGCGAGGGACTCGCCCTCCTTCAGGGAGGCGACCGGGCTCTCCCGCCACAGCGCGGCCAGCATCTTCCGGTACGGCGAGTAGCGGTCGGTCGCCTTCTCGTACTCCAGGTGCCGGTAGCCGACGGCCGCCCGCTCCCGGATGATCGACAGGCCGGTGGACCTGAACACCGGGTCGTTGTCGATGAGCTGGGCCAGCCAGTCGTTGATCGCCGGGGTGGCCTCCATGTAGGCGGCCGAAAGCCCGCGCATGAAGCCCATGTTGAGGACCGACAGGGCGGTCTTCACATAGTGCTTCTCGGGGTGGGAGTTGTTGAAGAAGGTCCGGATGGACTGCTGGGCCAGGTACTCGTCGTCGCCCTCGCCCAGGCACACGAGGTGGCCGCGGGCCACCTCGGCGGCGAAGGTGACGGTGAGCTTGTTCCACCACTGCCAGGGGTGGACCGGGATGAGCAGGTAGTCGGCGGGGTCCAGGCCCCGGTCGCGCAGGACGCCGTCGAACCGCTCGACGGTCGCCTCGCCCAGCTCCTGCCGCACGAACGACTCGTACGTGATCCCCACCCCCGCCGTGAACGCGGCCCGCGACCGGTGGGCGGCCAGCCACACCAGCCGGACCGGGCTCGCGGTCTCCGGGGCGTACGACAGGTACTCGTGGACGCCGAAGCCGAGCCGGCCGTTGTTGGCGACGAAGCAGGGGTGGCCCTCGGTCATCCCGGTCTCGATCGCCTGGAAGCCGGAGCGTGCCAGCTCGGCGACCGGGACCTGCGGCTTGGTGAGCTTGTAGCAGGTGCCGGAGAGGGTGGAGGAGATCTCCTCCAGGTAGACCGGCAGGATCTCGTCGCTCAGCCCCAGCGACGTCTTCAGCTCGATGAAGAAGTCCAGTGCGGCGAGCGGGAGTTCGGCGCCGTCGCGGGTACGGCTGATGGAGTCGGCGTCTACCTGCCAGTGGTCCAGGGCGCGCCGGACGGCGGTGAAGCGGTAGCGGGTCAGCCCGTCGTCGCTGCGGACGACGTACGACGGCCCGTCCGCCTCCGGGGTGATCAGGCGTTCGTGGGCGAACTCGGCGAGCGCCTTGCGTATGAGCAGCCGGTTGGCCTTCTCCCAGCGCTCGGGGGACAGGTGGGCGACCGCGTCGGCGAGCGTCATACGGCGGCCACCGCCTGCTCGAACCGCTCCCGTGTACAGAAACTCAGCAACGCCCTTTTCTCCGGCTTCTGTATCTCCCGTACGGGCACGAACCCGACGGCCTGGTTCAACGTGTGCACGGCCGTGTTGCGCACGTCCGGCTCGACGACGATCCGGCGGGTCGCCGGGTCCTCGAAGAGACGGGCGACCACGGCCGTGATGACGGCCCTGGTGAAACCGTGCACGGGCGTGCCGGTGGCGGGGGTGAGGAAGTGCATCCCGACATCCCCCGGCTCGGGCTCGTACAGCCCCACCAGCTCGCGACGGGCCGGGTCGTAGTACTCCATCAGGAAGGCGGGCGCCCCGTCCTCCCCGGTCCCCAGCAGCGCGTGATGATGCTCGTCGGCCGCGATCTCCATGTACGCCCGCTCGACGTCCTCCAGTTTCGCGTCCTGCATCATCCAGTAGGCCGCCTTGGGGTGGGTGACCCAGGAGTGCAGGAGTTCGGCGTCCTTGAGCGGGTCGAGGGGCCGGAAGGCGAAGGTCAGGGTGGCGGTGGTGCTCATACGGCGAACTCCTGGAAGGCGATCGTCTTCTCCACCGGGTAGTACTCCGAGCCGAGCAGCTCGCGGATGATGTACGCGTTCCGGTAGGGGCCCATGCCCAGGTCGGGGCTGGTGATGCTGTGCGTGTGGACGCCGGCGTTCTGGAGGAACACGCCCCGGCCGGTGACGTCGACGGCGTAGTTGCGGGCCACGTCGAAGTTGCCGTGCGTGTCGTAGCGCAGCCGGTCGCGGACCGGCTTGAGGAACTCCGGCTCGGCGTACTTGTAGCCGGTGGCCAGGACCAGGCCCTGGGTCTCGATCTCGTACTCCTTGCCCTGCTCCTCCTGGCGGAGTGTGAGCGTGTAGCTGCCGTTGTCGTAACCGGCGGCTTCGAGCGAGGAGTTGGTGAGGAGTCTGGTCGGGACCGGGCCGCCGAGGTTCTTCCGGTAGAGCAGGTCGAAGATCTCGTTGATCAGGTCGCCGTCGATGCCCTTGAAGAGGCCCTTCTGCTCGGCGGTGAGCCGGTAGCGGGTGTCCTCGGGGAGGGCGTGGTAGTAGTCGATGTACTCGGGGCTGGTCATCTCCAGCGTGAGCTTGGTGTATTCGAGCGGGAAGAAGCGGGGGGAGCGGGTCACCCAGTTCAGCCGGTAGCCGTGGACGTCGATCTCGCTGAGCAGGTCGTAGTAGATCTCGGCGGCGGACTGGCCGCTGCCGACCAGCGTGATCGACTCCTTCGACTGCAGCTCCTCCTTGTGCCGGAGGTAGCGCGAGTTGTGGATGAAGTCGCCGCCCAGGCCCTGGCAGGCCTCGGGGATGTGCGGCGGGGTGCCGGTGCCGAGGACCAGGTGGCGGGCGCGGTACGTCTCCCCGGCGGCCGTCGTGACGACGTACCGGCCGTCCTCGTACCGGACCTCCGTCACCGTCGTGCCGAAGCGGACGTTGGTCAGCCGGTTCGCGGCCCAGCGGCAGTAGTCGTCGTACTCGACCCGCAGCGGGTAGAAGTTCTCGCGGATGTAGAACGAGTACAGACGGCCCTTCTCCTTCAGGTAGTTCAGGAAGGAGTAGGGGGAGGTGGGGTCGGCGAGGGTGACCAGGTCCGACATGAACGGGGTCTGCAGGTGGGCGCCGTCCAGGAACATGCCGGCGTGCCACTCGAAGTCGGGCTTCGAGTCCAGGAAGACGCCGTCCAGTTCGGCGATCGGCTCGGTGAGGCAGGCGAGACCGAGGTTGAACGGGCCGAGCCCGATCCCCACGAAGTCGTAGGTCTTGCTCGGGGTTTCAGGACGCGCGGTCAAGGGACTCTCCCAGGTACTGCTCGGCGTGGCCGGCGATCAGATCGAGGACGGCGGCGATGTCCGCCGTCGTGGTCTCGGGGTTGAGCAGGGTGAACTTCAGGTAGTGGCGGCCGCCGACCTTGGTGCCCGCGACGACGGCGTCGCCGGAGGCGAACAGGGCCTTGCGGGCGTACAGGTTGGCGCGGTCGATCTCGGCCGGGTCGGTGACGGCGGCGGGGATGTAGCGGAAGACCAGGGTGGACAGGGACGGCTCCACGACCACGTCGTAGCGCGGGTCGGCCGCCAGCAGCTTCCAGCCCTCGGCGGCCAGGTCGCAGACCTCGTCGAAGAGTTCGCCGATGCCGTCGGCGCCCATCGTGCGCAGGGTCATCCACAGCTTGAGGGCGTCGAAGCGGCGGGTGGTCTGCAGGGACTTGTCGACCTGGTTGGGGATGCGCTCCTGCACCATCCGGCGCGGGTTGAGGTACTCCGCGTGGTAGGTGGCGTGCCGCAGCGTGGCCGCGTCCCGGACCAGCACGGCGGACGAACTCACCGGCTGGAAGAAGGACTTGTGGTAGTCGACGGTGACCGAGTCGGCGCGCTCGATGCCGGCGATCCGGTCCCGGTGCCTGAGGGAGGCGAGCAGTCCGCAGCCGTAGGCCGCGTCGACGTGCATCCACACGCCGTACTGCGCGCACAGCTCGGCGATCTCGGGGAGCGGGTCGATGGAGCCGAAGTCGGTGGTGCCGGCGGTGGCGACGACCGCCATGGGCACCAGACCCTCCCGCGCGCAGCGCTCCAGCTCGCGGGCGAGGGCGACGGTCTGCATCCGCTTGTCGGTGCCGACGGGCACGGAGACCACCGCGTCCGGGCCGAGGCCGAGCAGTTTCGCCGACTTCTTCACGCTGAAGTGGCTGACCTCGGAGGCGAAGATCCGCAGGTCGGCGAGGGATTCGGCCTTGGCCTCCTCGCGTGCCAGGAGCAGCGCCTGGAGGTTGGACTGGGTGCCGCCGGAGGTGAACACCCCGTCGGCGGCCTCGCCGAGGCCGATCCGGGCGGTCGTCCAGTCGATCAGTTTCCGCTCGATGAGGGTGCCGCCGGCCGACTGGTCCCAGGTGTCCAGGGAGGAGTTGACGGCGGAGAGCACCGCCTCGCCGAGCACCGCCGGGATGACCACCGGGCAGTTGAGGTGGGCGAGGTAGCGGGGGTGGTGGAAGTAGACGGCGTCCCGGAGGTACACGTCCTCCAGCTCGTCCAGGACCGCGCTGGTGTCGTGCAGCGGCCGGTCCAGGTCGATGGCGTCGATGGCGGGGGCGAGGGCGTCGACGGTGACACCCGTGAACGGCCGGTCGGTGGTGGCGAGTTTGGCCGCCACCCGCTCTACTCCTTCGGTCACGGAGCGGCGGTACTGCTCCGCTGTGAGGTCATTGAGCAGGTGCGAGCGCATGAGGGGGGCCTCCGGGGCGATCCGTGCGGGGGAGGGGAGCGATCGGCTCCACTTAGGTTAGCCTAACCTAAGTAACGCGAGTGAAACGCTGCCCCTCCCGTGACAGCCGTCACGTCGACGGGTCGGAGGGTCGGCGGCTCGACAGGCCGGCGGGCGTAACTACTCGCCGGCCGCCCGGAGCTGTTCCTCCGTCAGCCCCTGCCGCCAGTACCCGACGAAGGTGACCCGGCGCCGGTCGATCCCCCGCTCCCCGACGAAGTGCCGGCGCAGCTCCTTCACCCGCCCCGACTCACCCGCGATCCACGCGTACGGCTGCTCGCAGGAGGGGAGTTGTGCGGCGCGGAGCTCCGTCAGGGCGTCCCGGCCGCCGACCAGCCAGGTGATCTCCGCGTCCGCCTCGGTGACCACGTCCTGCACGTCCCCGGCGTGCGGCACCTCCAGCCAGGCCCGGACGCGCGTGCCCGCGGGCAGGGATTCGAGGACGGCGGTCGCGGCCGGTACGGCGGTCTCGTCGCCCCAGACCAGCACCAGATCGGTGTCCTCGGGCGGCCGGAAGCGGATCGCCCGGTTGTCGGCGACGGCCGGGCCGAGGAGCACGACCCGGTCCCCGGCGCCCGCCCGCGAAGCCCACCGGGAGGCGGGTCCGGCCGGGGTGGCGGCCCCAGGCTCGACCCCGTGCAGCACGAAGTCGATGTCGATCTCGTCGGGGTCGCGGCGCAGCGCCCGGAGCGTGTACGACCGCATCACGGCCCGTACGTCGTCCGGGAGTTCCCGCCACCCCTGCCACCACCCTCCCCCACTCTCGGCTTCGCTCGAGCGGGGGGACCCCCATCCCAGCTCGATCGGCACGGCGGGCTCGGTCCGCCCCTCGGCGGGGATGAACAGGGAGAGGGACTGGTCGCGTCCGTGGGAGTGGAAGTGCGCCAGATCGGCACCGGCGAAGGTGACCCGGACCAGAGACGGACCGAGCCGCCTCGTCCGTACGACCTGGAGGGAGAAGAAACGGAACGGGGCGGCTACGGCCGTCGTCATATGAGCTCCTGAGACTCAGGAAGTTGTCGGACTTGCGGGCGTGGGGGTCAGCTGACCTTCTTCGCCGTCTCGATTGCCTTGGCGAGGTTCTCCACCGTCGCGACGCACTTGTCGTAGGAGAAGATCGGCTCGGGGGAGCGGGCGATGACCTGGCCGGCCTTGACCGCGGGGAGCTTCTTCCAGGTGGCCTGGGTGATGTCGGCGGGCTGGATGGTCGCCGTACGGTCGTCCATCATGATGATGTCGGCCTGGTACTTGTCGACGTTCTCCCAGCTCAGCGACTCGTACCAGCCGCCGCTCGCCTTCAGCACGGACGCCGAGGGCTCCACGAAGTTCACGCCGAGGGCCTTGAAGTACTCCAGGTCCACGGAGAGGTTGGAGCCGGAGACGTAGAACAGGTCCTGGGCGGCCGAACCGGCCAGCACCTTGATGTCGGGGTGCGCCTTGGCGGCGGCGCGCAGCCGGGAGGACGCCTCCTCGAACCGCTTCTTCGCGTCGGTCACCTTGCTCGCCGTCATGTCCGCGCCGAGCGACTCGGCGAGGGCCCAGACGCGCTGGAGCGGGACGGTCAGCTGACGGTCGTAGGCCGAGATGCCGACGCTCGGGGCGAGCTTGGCGATCTTGTCCTTGGACTCGTCCGGGACGTACCAGAGGGTGCCGGCGCCGTCGAACATCGTGGTGATGAGGACGTCCGGGGCGAGGGCCGCGTACTTCTCGACGTTGAACTGGCCCCACTCGTTGCCGAGCACGGTCAGCTTGCTGACGTCCATGTCGCCGGCCTGGACGTCGGCCTTGCCGTCCTTCGTCTTCGTCGGGCCGAAGACGCCCTTGACCTCGATGCCGTAGTCGTACAGCGCGGCGCCCACGCCGACGAACGCGACGATGTTCGCCGGGGCCTTGTCCAGCTTCACCGTGGTCCCGCGGTCGTCCTTGAACGTCCAGGGACCGGACTTGGCGGCGGCCGTCGTCTCCTTGTCCGAGGAGCCGCTTTTCGCGTCGTCGTCCCCGCAGGCCGCGAGTGCGGCGCCGAGGCCGAGGGCGCCGCCGGCGGCGAGGATGCCACGGCGGGTGAGGTGGGCTGCTCTGACGTTGGACATGGCTGTGGCTGCTTTCGGACGTGCGGAAACACCGCCGGACAAGTCGTTGCTTAGGTTAGCCTAACCTCAGATCTTGTCCAGGCCCGCCCCCGGCGCCGCCCGCGCGAGACAGGCCCTGCGAACCCAACTCGCCCACCGGCGACTTCTGTTGACGCGTCGGTTCGTTGCCGGGGCCGGTAGACCGTGGCCGGCACGGAGACGGTGCCCGGTGCAGGCCGGATGCCCGCTGGACCCGCTGGAGGAGGCGGGCGGCGAGTAGGGGGCGTCTGGCGAGCCGCCGCCCCCGGCGGTCTCAGCTCACCAGCCCCAACTCCCGTGCGATCAGCATGCGCTGGACCTCGCTGGTGCCCTCGCCGATTTCCAGGATCTTGGAGTCGCGCCACATGCGGGCGACGGGGTACTCGTTCATGAAGCCGTAGCCGCCGTGGATCTGGGTGGCGTCGCGGGCGTTGTCGACGGCGATGGTGGAGGAGTAGAGCTTGGCGAGGGCGGCTTCCTTCTTGAAGGGTTCGCCGGAGACGAGGCGGGAGGCCGCGTCGCGCCAGGCGAGGCGGGCGGTGTGGGCCTTCATCTCCATGTCGGCGATCTTGAACTGGATGGCCTGGTTGGCGCCGATGGGGCGGCCGAAGGCGTGGCGTTCCTTGGCGTACCGCACCGACTCGTCGACGCAGCCCTGGGCGAGGCCGGTGGCGAGGGCCGCGATGGCGATGCGGCCCTCGTCGAGGATGCGCAGGAACTGGGCGTAGCCGCGGCCCTCCTCGCCGAGCAGGTTGGCGGCGGGGACGCGGACGTCGGCGAAGGCCAGCTCACGGGTGTCGGAGGCGTTCCAGCCGACCTTGGAGTAGGGGGCGGCGACGGTGAAGCCGGGGGTGCCGGAGGGGACGATGATCGAGGAGATCAGCGGCTTGCCGTCGGGCTTGCGGCCGGTGACCGCGGTGACGGTGACCAGAGCCGTGATGTCGGTCCCCGAGTTGGTGATGAAGCACTTGCTGCCGTTGATCACCCACTCGTCGGTGGCGGGGTCCAGGCGGGCCGTGGTGCGGGTGGCGCCGGCGTCGCTGCCGCCGTCGGGTTCGGTGAGGCCGAAGGCGCCGAGGATCTCGCCGGAGCAGAGCCGGGGAAGCCACTCGCGCTTCTGCTCCGGAGTGCCGAACAGGTGCAGGGGCATCGCGCCCAGCGACACCCCGGCCTCCAGGGTGATCGCCACCGACGAGTCGACGCGGGCCAGTTCCTCCAGGGCGATGCCGAGGGCGAGATAGTCGCCGCCCATCCCGCCGTACTCCTCGGGGAACGGCAGCCCGAACAGGCCCATGCGGCCCATCTCGCGGACGATCTCGTAGGGGAACTCGTGACGCTCGTAGAAGTCGCCGATCTTCGGCGCCACGACGTCGTGCGCGAACTCCTCCACCGTGCGGCGGAGTTCGTCCAGTTCGGGGGAGAGGCGGTGGTCCATGGTCGTCACTCCTGGTGGGAGAGGGCGCGGACGGTACGGGACGGGCTGGGTCGGCCCAGTTGTTCGGCCATCCACACGCTGGTGGCGGTGAGCTTGCCGAGGTCTACTCCGGTCTCGATGCCGAGGCCCTGGAGCATCCAGACCAGGTCCTCGGTGGCGAGGTTGCCGGTGGCGGACTTGGCGTACGGGCAGCCGCCGAGCCCGCCGGCGGACGCGTCGACCGTCGTCACGCCGTGTTCCAGGGCCGCGTAGGTGTTGGCGAGCGCCTGGCCGTAGGTGTCGTGGAAGTGCACGCCGATGACGTTCGTCGGCACGCCCTCCTCGTTGAGCAGGGAGAGGAGTTCGAGGACGTGGCCGGGGGTCGCGACGCCGATCGTGTCGCCCAGGCTCAGCTCGTCGCAGCCCATGTCCCGCAGGGACCTGCAGACCCGGACCACCTGGTGGAGCGGGACGGCTCCCTCCCAGGGGTCGCCGAAGCACATCGAGACATAGCCGCGGACGTGCGCGCCGGCCTCCTTCGCCTGCCGGACGACCGGGTCGAAGACGGCCAGGGACTCGTCCACCGTGCGGTTGAGGTTGGCCTTGGCGAAGGACTCGGTGGCGCTGGCGAAGACCGCGATCCGGCGGGCGCCGAGGGCCAGGGCGCGGTCCAGGCCGCGCCGGTTGGGGACGAGCACGGGCAGAGCGACGCCCGGCAGGTCGCGGACCCGGGGGAACAGGTCCTCCGCGTCCGCGAGTTGGGGCACCCACTCGGGGTGCACGAAGCTGGTCGCCTCGATCGTCGTCAGGCCCGCGTCGGCCAGGCGGTGCACGAACTCCGCCTTGACGTCGGTGGGGACCGCCGACTTCTCGTTCTGCAGGCCGTCGCGGGCGCCGACCTCGTGGATCCGGACCCGGGCGGGAAGGTCGGTCGCCGGTACCACCATGGGGAGTGTCATGTCGCGTCCTCCACCGGGTTGATGACGGCCAGCACCTGGTCCATGGCGACCGTGGCACCGGGTCTCACGTCGAGTTCGGCGACCGTGCCGGCGTGCGGGGCGGAGATGACGTGCTCCATCTTCATCGCCTCCACCACCAGCAGGCTCTGACCGGCGGTCACCTCGTCCCCGACGGCGACCTTCACCACGGTCACCGTGCCGGGCATCGGCGCGGTCAGGGCGTCGGCCCCCGCGTGTCCCACCCCCGTGAGGGACGCGGCGACCGGGTCGTGGTCGCGGACCTGCCAGGCGTCGCCGTCGCGGCCGATCCAGTCGGCGGCCCGGCGGAAGGTGTGGCGGACACCGTCCAGCGTCACCGACACCCGGTCACCGGTCACGGTGTGCGTGCCGCGCGGGACGTACTCCACCGGCTCCTGCACCCGGAGAGGGAAGCCGACCGGCTTGGGGGTACCGCCGAGGCGCCAGCCGCTCGGCACCGAGAAGGGGTCCGTCCAGCCCGCGCCGACGGGCCGCAGCGCCTCCAGCCGGACGGCCGCCGCCGCCTCGTACACCTCGTCCGGTACGTCCGTGGAGACCAGGTCGTCCACCACCCGCTCGACCAGCCCCGTGTCCAGCTCGCCCGCCACCACCGCCGGATGGGCGAGCAGCCGGCGCAGGAACCCGGCGTTGGTCTGCACGCCCAGCGTGACCGTCTCCGCGAGGGCCGCGCGCAGCTTCCGGAGCGCGGTCTCCCGGTCCGGGCCGTACGCGATCACCTTGGACAGCATCGGGTCGTACAGGCTGCCCACCTCGGTGCCCTCGCTGAGCCCCGAGTCGGTGCGGACGCCGTCCCCGGACGGCTCGTCCAGCAGGAGGACCGTGCCGCCGGTGGGCAGGAAGCCCCGCGCCCCCTCTTTGACGGACGCGGTCTCGGCGCAGATCCGCGCCTCGACCGCGTGCCCGGTGAGCGTGACGTCGGCCTGCGCGAACGGCAGCCGCTCGCCGGCCGCCACCCGCAGCTGCCACTCCACCAGGTCGAGCCCGGTGACCAGTTCGGTGACCGGGTGCTCCACCTGGAGCCGGGTGTTCATCTCCATGAAGTAGTACGACGACGGGTCGCCGCCCGGCACGATGAACTCCACGGTGCCCGCGCCGACGTACCCGCACGAGCGCGCCGCCTGCACCGCGGCCTCGCCCATCGACGCCCGCGTGGCCTCGTCCAGGAGCACGCTGGGCGCCTCCTCGATCACCTTCTGGTGCCGCCGCTGCAGCGAGCACTCGCGCTCGCCGAGATGGACGACGTTCCCGTGCCCGTCGGCCAGCACCTGGATCTCGATGTGCCGGGGCCGGTCGATCCACCGTTCGACGAGGAGCGTGTCGTCGCCGAAGGAGGCGCGGGCCTCGCGGCGGGCGGCGGCGATCTCCTCGTCCAGCAGCGTCAGGTCCCGCACCAGCCGCATGCCCTTGCCACCGCCACCGGCGGACGGCTTGAGCAGCACGGGCGCACCCAACTCGCGGGCGGCAAGGGCCAGTTCGGGGTCACGGCCGCCGGGCACCACCGGCACCCCGGCCGCCGCCACCGTCTCCTTGGCCCGGATCTTGTCGCCCATCAGCGCGATCGCGTCGGCGGACGGGCCGATGAACACCAGCCCCGCCTCCGCGCAGGCCCGCGCGAAGCCGGCGTTCTCGGCGAGGAAGCCGTACCCGGGGTGGACCGCCCGGGCCCCGCTCGACCGGGCGGCCGCCAGCAGCCGCTCCACCGACAGATAGCTCTCGGCCGCCGACGCCGGACCGATCCGTACGGCGGTGTCGGCCTCCCGGACGTGCCGGGCCTCCGCGTCGGCGTCGGAGTACACGGCCACCGAGCGCACGCCCAGCGACCGCAGCGTACGGATGACCCGGACGGCGATCTCGCCCCGGTTGGCCACGAGTACGGTGTCGAACACGAGTCCCCTCCTCACATCCGGAAGACGCCGAACTGGGGCTCACCCAGGGGCGCGTTGCCACAGGCCGTCAGGGCGAGTCCGAGCACCTGCCGGGTGTCGAGGGGGTCGATGACCCCGTCGTCCCAGAGCCGGGCGGTCGCGTAGTAGGCGCTGCCCTGGCGCTCGTACTGGGCGCGGACGGGCGCCTTGAAGGCCTCTTCCTCGTCGGCGGGCCAGGACTCGCCGCGCGCCTCCAGCTGGTCGCGCTTGACCGTGGCCAGCACGCTGGCGGCCTGCTCGCCGCCCATGACGGAGATCTTGGCGTTGGGCCACATCCACAGGAAGCGGGGGGAGTAGGCCCGGCCGCACATCGAGTAGTTCCCGGCGCCGTACGAGCCGCCGACCACCACCGTCAGCTTCGGCACGCGCGTGCACGCCACGGCCGTGACCATCTTGGCGCCGTGCTTGGCGATGCCGCCGGCCTCGTAGTCCTTGCCGACCATGAAGCCGGAGATGTTCTGCAGGAACACCAGCGGGATCCCGCGCTGGTCGCACAGCTCGATGAAGTGGGCGCCCTTCTGGGCGGACTCGGAGAAGAGGATGCCGTTGTTGGCGACGATGCCGACGGGGTGGCCGTGGATCCGGGCGAAGCCGGTGACCAGGGTCTGCCCGAACTCGCTCTTGAACTCGGCGAACCGGGAGCCGTCGACGACCCGGGCGATGATCTCGCGGACGTCGTAGGGGGTGCGGGAGTCGACGGGGACGGCGCCGTAGAGGCCGTAGGGGTCGGCCTTCGGCTCGACGACCGGGGTGACCTCCCAGGGCAGGGCGCGCCGGGCCGGGAGGGTCGCGGCGATGTTCCGGACGATCCGCAGCGCGTGCGCGTCGTCCTCGGCGAGGTGGTCGGTGACCCCGGAGACGCGGGCGTGGACCTCGCCGCCGCCCAGTTCCTCCGCCGTGACGACCTCGCCGGTGGCGGCCTTCACCAGCGGGGGGCCGCCGAGGAAGATCGTGCCCTGGTTGCGGACGATCACCGCCTCGTCGCTCATGGCCGGGACGTACGCCCCGCCCGCCGTGCACGAGCCGAGGACGGCGGCGATCTGCGGGATGCCCGCCCCCGACATCCGGGCCTGGTTGTAGAAGATCCGCCCGAAGTGGTCGCGGTCCGGGAAGACCTCGTCCTGCATGGGCAGGAAGGCCCCGCCGGAGTCCACCAGGTAGACGCACGGCAGCCGGTTGTCGAGGGCGACCTCCTGGGCCCGCAGATGCTTCTTCACGGTCATCGGGTAGTACGTGCCGCCCTTGACGGTGGCGTCGTTGGCGACGATCACGCACTCGCGCCCGCTGACCCGCCCGATCCCGGCGATCACGCCGGCCGCCGGGGCCGCCCCGTCGTACATCCCCTCGGCGGCCAGCGGGGCCAGCTCCAGGAAGGGCGAGCCGGGGTCCAGCAGGGTGTCCACCCGGTCCCTGGGCAGCAGCTTGCCGCGCGCGGTGTGCCGGGCCCGGGCCTTCTCACCCCCGCCCAGCGCCGCCGCCGCGAGCCTGCCGCGCAGCTCCTCCACGAGGACGCGGTGCGCCTCCTCGTTGGCCCGAAAGGCCTCCGAGGCGGGGTCCGCCGCGCTCGTCAGCTCCGGTGCCTGGTCCATGCCGCGATCCCCTCATCTTGTTAATGAGCGTTAACGCATTTCCCTCAGGTTAACGACCGCTAACCTCCCTGTCTAGAATTGTCTTCATGGTCACGAGAACCGACGCCCCGACCCGTCGCGAGCAGATCCTCAAGGAGGCCGCCCGGCTCTTCGCCGAGCGCGGCTTCCACGGTGTGGGCGTGGACGAGATAGGCGCGGCGGTCGGCATCAGCGGGCCCGGTCTCTACCGGCACTTCGCGGGCAAGGACGCGATGCTCGCGGAGCTGCTGGTGGGGATCAGCGGGCAGCTGCTGACGGGGGCGAAGCGGCGCCTGGCGGAGGCCGACGGGGTCCCCGCCGAGGAGGTCCTCGACTCCCTCATCGAGGGGCACATCGACTTCGCCCTCGACGACCGTCCACTGATCACCCTGCACGACCGGGAGCTGGACCGCCTGCGCGACAGCGACCGCAAGCTCGTACGGCAGCTGCAGCGGCAGTACGTCGAGCTGTGGGTGGAGGTCCTGCGCGCGGTCTACCCGGCCCTGGCGGAGCCCGCGGCCCGCTCGGCGGTCCACTCGGTCTTCGGCCTGCTGAACTCCACCCCGCATCTGGGCCGGCCGGGTTCCCTGCCGGGGCGGGGCGTGACGGCGGTCCTGCTGCACCGGATGGCGAAGGGGGCGTTCGCGGCGGCGGCCGACTGACCGGCCCTCCCGGGCGTGACGAGCGTTACGCCCGTCCCCCCTCCCGTGCCCTGGACCCATCCGCCTACCCGCCGGTACGGTAATGCTCTGAGCAAGCGCTTAGACAGATGGACGTGCCTGGAGGTGGCGGCGTGCGCCGTACGTTGTTCAACGAGGATCACGAGGCGTTCCGGGAGACCCTCCGCGCCTTCATCGAGGCCGAGGTCGTACCCGTGTACGACGAGTGGTTCGCGGCCGGGCAGGCCCCCCGCGACTTCTACTACAAGCTCGCCGAGCTCGGCGTCTTCGGCATCCGCGTCGACGAGGAGTACGGCGGCGCCGGCATCGACTCCTACAAGTTCGAGGCCGTCCTGTACGAGGAGACCGCCCGCGCGGGCGTCGCCTTCGGCGGCTCCGGTGTGCACGTGCTGCTCGGCCTGCCGTACCTGAAGCTGCTGGCCACGGACGAGCAGAAGAAGCGGTACCTGCCGAAGTTCGTCTCCGGCGAGGAGATGTGGGCCATCGCGATGACCGAGCCGGGCACCGGCTCCGACCTCGCGGGCATGAAGACCACCGCCAAGCTCTCCGAGGACGGCACGCACTACGTCCTCAACGGCGCCAAGACCTTCATCACCGGTGGCGTGCACGCCGACCGCATGATCGTCTGCGCCCGCACCTCCGCGCCGACCAAGGAGGACCGCCGGCACGGCATCTCCCTGTTCGTCGTGGACACCAAGGCCGAGGGCTACTCGGTCGGCCGCAAGCTCGACAAGCTGGGCCTGAAGACCTCCGACACCGCCGAGCTCGCGTTCGTCGACGTCAAGGTCCCCGTCGAGGACCTCCTCGGCGAGGAGAACAAGGGCTTCTACTACCTCGGCCACAACCTCGCCTCCGAGCGCTGGGGCATCGCCTTCGGCGCCTACGCGCAGGCCAAGGCCGCCATACGGTTCGCCAAGCAGTACGTGCAGGAGCGGGTCGTCTTCGGTCAGCCCGTCGCCGCCTTCCAGAACACCAAGTTCGAGCTGGCCGCCTGCCAGGCCGAGGTGGACGCGGCCGAGGCCGTCGTGGACCGCGCCACGGAGGCCCTCGACGCCGGTGAGCTGACCCCCGCCGAGGCCGCCAGCGCCAAGCTGTTCGCCACCGAGGTCGCCCACCGCGTCATCGACCGCTGCCTCCAGCTGCACGGCGGCTACGGCTTCATGAACGAGTACCCGATCGCCCGCCTGTACGCGGACAACCGCGTCAACCGCATCTACGGTGGCACCAGCGAGATCATGAAGACGATCATCGCGAAGGACATGGGCCTGTAAGGCCCGCGCAATCCCCGGCCAGTAGAAAAGGTGCCATGAACGAGGCACTGAGTGATCTCCTCGACCTGCTCGACCTGGAGCAGATCGAGGAGAACATCTTCCGCGGCCAGTCCCGGTCCGCCGTCGTCCCGCGCGTGTTCGGCGGGCAGGTCGCGGCCCAGGCGCTGGTCGCCGCCGGACGTACCGTCCCGGCGGACCGGCACGCCCACTCCCTGCACGCGTACTTCCTGCGCGCCGGGGACCCGGGCGCGCCCATCGTCTACAACGTCGAGCGCATCCGCGACGGCCGCTCCTTCACCACCCGGCGCGCGGTCGCCGTCCAGCACGGCCGCCCGATCTTCGCCCTCTCCGCGTCCTTCCAGCTGTACGAGGACGGCCTCGACCACCAGGCCCCGATGCCGCCCGCGCCCGACCCGGAGACCCTCCCCACCTCGGCGGAGCGGCTGCGCGGCTACGACCATCTGCCGTCCGCCGTGGTCGAGAAGTTCCTGGAGGCCCGCGAGGCGATCGACCTGCGGTACGTCGACGAGCCGCCGTACGGGAAGTTCGGCGAGCCGCGCGAGCCGCACAGCCAGGTCTGGTTCCGCACCAACGGCAAGCTCGACGACGACCCCCTGCTGCACGTCGTCCTCGCCACCTACGTCTCCGACATGACCCTGCTCGACTCGGTCCTGCTCGCGCACGGCCGCGGCGGCTGGGCCGTCGGGGACGTCGTCGGGGCCTCGCTCGACCACGCCATGTGGTTCCACCGGCCGTTCCGCGCCGACGAGTGGCTGCTGTACGACCAGGAGTCACCGTCCGCGCACGGCGGCCGCGGGCTCGGGCAGGCCCGCATCTACACCCAGGACGGTTCCCTGGCCATTTCCGTGATCCAGGAGGGTGTGGTCCGCGTCCCCAGGTAAGACTGGGGCATGGCCCAAGCCCAGCAAGTCCAGCAGGCGGAACAAGCCCGGCCGAGCGGCGGCGAGAGCACGGGCACGGTGATCGTCGCCGCCCTCGCCAACCTCGGGATCGCGCTCGCCAAGGCGGTCGCCGGGGTGATCAGCGGCTCCAGCGCGATGCTCTCCGAGGCCGCGCACTCGGTCGCCGACACCGTCACCGAGATCCTGCTGCTCACCGCCCTCAAACGCAGCGAGAAGCCCGCCGACGAGGAGCACCCGCTGGGCTACGGCCCCGAGCGGTACATCTGGGCCATGCTCGCCGCCGTCGCCACCTTCGTCGGCGGCGCGGTCTTCTCGCTCTACGACGGCATCCACACCCTGGCCGAGGGGGAGAAGCTCGGCGACCCGCTGGTCTCGTACATCGTGCTCGCCGTCGCCTTCGTGCTGGAGGGGTACTCGCTGCGGACGGGGCTGAGGCAGGCGCGCGGCGAGGCGGCCCGCTTCAAGGCACCGTTCAAGCGCTACCTCCGGTACACCCCCGACACCGCCGTGAAGGCCGTGGTGCTGGAGGACTCGGCCGCGCTCGTCGGCCTGGTGCTCGCGGCCGGCGGCCTGCTCGGCGGGCAGCTCACCGGCTCCGGCGTCTGGGACGGCCTCGCCTCCCTCCTCATCGGCCTGCTCCTGCTCTACGTCGCCTGGGTGCTGGGCCGGTCCAACGCCGAGCTGCTCATCGGACGGCCGCTGCCGGAGCAGGTACGGGAGCGGATCCGCGCGGAGCTGCTGGAGTCCGAGCACATCGTGGCCGTACTGGAGCTGACCACGCTGGTGCAGGGGCCGGACGAGGCGCTGGTCGCCGCCAAGGTGGACTTCCGGGACGTCTCCACGGCCGCCGAGATCGAGTGGGCGTGCGAGCGGGCCGAGCAGCGGCTGCGGGCCGCGTTCCCGGCGATCGGCCGGGTGTATCTGGACCCCACTCCGGGGCCCGCGACCTCGGAGGATCACGGTAGGTGATCTTCCGAAGTGCCGTCCGGTTTGTCGGATATTAAGCTCTATGAGTGAAATGCCGCACAGTGCATGTGCCGCATAGCGGACGTGCCGCGTAGCGGACGTATGTCCGGCAGAAAGGTATTTCCCATGCGAGTACAGCGCGCGAGGCGTCTCGCCGCGATGTCCGCCGCCGGCCTGCTGCTGGCCGGCGGTGCGGCGATCGGCGCCGCGGGTACCGCCTCGGCGGCCCCCGCCTCCACTCATCAGAACGTCGTCACCGGCGGCTTCGGCTGCAACAACTCCCGGTTCGGCGGCTTCAACAACGGCTGCCGCTTCGGCAACTTCGGGTTCGTCCCCGTCGTGCCCGTCGTCCCTGTCGTGGTCGTCCCCACCGTCGTCAGCGGCGGGTTCGGCGGCTTCGGCGGTTTCGGCGGCCTCAACGGGTTCGGGTTCGGCGGGATCAGCGGGTTCGGCTTCTGAGCCGGACCGGACGCAGACAAACCAGTGACTTGAGGGTCTAGGGCCAGACCACGATGTGCGGCTCCCGCTTCCGGGGGCCGCACATCGGTCTTTCCGTCTTTCGGTCTTCCGCCCGTCAGGCCAGCCCGGCCTCGGCCAGCAGATACGCGGTCATCGGGTCGTAGTGGCGCGGGCTGAGCACATGGTCGTCGAGCGGTACGGCCACCTGGAGGGTGCCCTCCGACTCGGCGAGGAACAGCGCCGGGTCGTTGCAGTCGGCGTAACCGACCGAGTCCAGGCCCGCCTGGGCCGCGTAGCCCGCCCAGCCGTGGTCGGCGACGACCAGGTCGGGCAGCGGCCGGCCCTCGCGCTCCAGGCCGCCCAGGATGGCCTTCATCGGCTCACCGGAGTGGGTGTGCCACAGGGTCGCCCCGTGCTCCAGCACCGCCACGTCGGCGAACTGCATGACATAGCCCTCGTCCGTCTGCAGCCCGTCCGGGATCACCACGATCTCGCAGCCGGCGGCGCGCAGCGCGGCCGCCGTCGCCCGGTGCACGTCCAGCAGGCCGCCGGGGTGGCCGGTCGCGAACAGCACCCGCTGTCTGCCCTCGGCCGCCTTGCGCAGCCGCGCGGCCAGCCGGTCCAGGCCGTCCACGGTCAGCTCGGGGTCGATGGTGTCCTGGCCGTACCGGTACTCGGCGTCGTCGTTCACCCCGACCCGCTCGGCCATCACGGCCAGTACGTCCTGCTCGTCGGTCCAGCGGTCGCCGAGTTCCAGTCCCAGCCACCAGTTGCGCTCGCCGTTGGCCAGCTTGCGGTAGTGGAGCAGGTTGTTCTCGCGGGGCGTGGCGACATCGCCCGCGATACGGGTCTTCACAAGGTGCTCGACGAGCTCGGCGCGGCTCGGTGTCCCGGGTATCGGCATGGCTCCATTGTGAGGCAGGGCGCTGTGCGATTTCCCTGCGTATCGCCCGCTGGGACGTGGGTCACTCGTGCCCGGCTCACGCCTGGCGGAGGGCGAACCACAGCTCCATCCGTACGTCCGGGTCGTCGAGTTCGGCGTCGAGGAGCGATGCGCAGCGGGCGATGCGCTGGCGCACGGTGTTGCGGTGCACGGCGAGCGCCACCGCGGTGCGGTCCCAACTGCCGTGCAGGGAGAGCCAGGTGCGGAGGGTCTCGGTGAGCGCGGGGTGCTCCGCGAGGGGGGCGAGGAGGGCGCGGGCGTGGGCCTCGGCCTCGGCCTCCGGGACCAGTTGGGCGAGGCCGGGGCGGGAGGCGTGGCGGACCAGGGGGGTGCGGGTCGCTCGGGCGCGGGCCAGGGCGCGGGCGGCTTGGGTGTCGGCGGCCGCCAGCTGTTGCGGGGGTACCGCGTCGCTGACGCCGAGCATCCAGCCGGGTTGCGGTTCGGGTTCGCGGTCTGCGGGGAGCAGGATGCGGGTGGTTTCCCCTCCGGGGTCGATGAGGGTGGAGCCGAGTGAGGCGCCCAGTGCAGTGGTGGCGAGGAGGTCGGGGGGCGGGTGCGGGTGGTTCGTGGCTGGTCGCGCCCCGCGGCGGAGCCGCAAATCGACAGGGCCCCGCGCCCCTAGGTCGGCAATGTCCCGCTTGTTGATTGGCGAGGCGTGTACGACGAACCACTTGTCACCCTTGCCCAGTAGCGGCGCCACCTCTTCTGCCGTGCCGCCCAGCAGCAGGCGTACCAGCGCGGAGTTGCGCGCCACGCCCGAGCCGCTCTGCTGCTCCCCCGTGAGGAGGGTGAGGAGGACGGCGGCGACGGAGGCGATGGTGTGGTCGCCGGGTTCGCGGGACGGGGTGGCGACGCCGAGGACGAAGCCGGTGCCGAGGGCGTAGGCGGCGAGGTGGGTGCCGGCGGTGGCGTGGGTGGCGGAGGTGGGGGTGCCGGGGCCGGACGGGCGGACGACGTCGGCGAGCTCGGCCAGCGGGCCGCGCACCGGCGCCTCGGGCTCGCGGCCCGCCGACGCGATGTCCGTGCCCTCCGGGCCGTAGAGGGCCGTCCAGCCGCCGAGCCGGTTGGCCAGCTGGCGCAGGACCGAGGGGACCGGGTCGGGGCGGGAGGCGGCGGACGCGAGGCTCTGCTGGGCCTCGGTGACCCGGCGCAGTTCGGCGAGGCGGGCCTGGGCCAGCAGCTGCCAGACGGCGCGGGCGACGGCGGTGAAGGGGGTCTGCGGCGGGACCTCCAGGAGCGGGAGGCCGTAGCGGTCGCAGGCGGCGACCAGGGCGCGCGGGACCGTGTCGTGGACGGGGGCGAGTCCGAAGCCGAGGGCCGCGCCGCCCGCCGCGACGATCCGGGAGACGTAGTCGTCGAAATAGGTGCCCGAGCCGGCCGCCTCCGGGATGTGCACCCCGGCCGTCAGCAGCAGCTCGCCGCCCAGCAGGTACGGGTACGGGTCGGCCATCTCCGAGGTGTGGGCCGCGTGGATCACCAGGGAGGGGTCGGACGGGCCCGCGATCAGGCGCAGGGCCAGGTCCTCGCGGGCCAGGAGCGACGCGAGGGGCACGGCGGGCGTAGGGGGAACGGTGGGATCCGGCATGGTGTGCGTTTCATCCCTCGGGTGAGGCTCGAATGGATGAAACGTACACTTCGCAGTCGCTTTCCGGCCACCTAGTGTCAGTGCACGTCGTCCGACTCCGTGCACGCGATTCGAGGGAGGTCCCATGGCCGTCGACTACACAGTGATCGTGCTCTATCTCGCCGGGATGCTGGCCATGGGCTGGTGGGGCATGCGCCGCGCCAGGTCCAAGAGCGATTTCCTGGTGGCTGGGCGCCGGCTCGGGCCCGCCATGTACTCCGGCACCATGGCCGCGATCGTGCTGGGCGGCGCGTCCACCATCGGCGGGGTCGGGCTGGGGTACCAGTACGGGCTGTCCGGTGCCTGGATGGTCTTCACCATCGGCCTGGGCCTGCTCGCCCTGTCGGTCTTCTTCTCGGCCCGGATCGCCCGCCTCAAGGTGTACACGGTCTCCGAGATGCTCGACCTGCGCTACGGCGGCCGGGCCGGGGTCATCTCCGGCGTGGTCATGTGGGCGTACACGCTCATGCTCGCCGTCACCTCGACCATCGCGTACGCCACGATCTTCGACGTCCTCTTCGACATGAACCGGACCGTCGCGATCATCCTCGGCGGCTCCATCGTCGTCGCCTACTCGACGCTCGGCGGCATGTGGTCGATCACCCTGACGGACATGGTCCAGTTCGTGGTGAAGACCATCGGCGTGCTGCTCCTGCTGCTGCCCATCGCGGTGGTGAAGGCGGGCGGCTTCGGCGCGATGAAGGCGAAGCTGCCGACCGCGTACTTCGACCCGCTGGGCATCGGCGGCGAGACGATCTTCACGTACGTGCTCATCTACACGTTCGGCATGCTCATCGGGCAGGACATCTGGCAGCGGGTGTTCACGGCCCGCAGCGACACGACGGCGAAGTGGGGCGGCACGGTCGCGGGCACCTACTGTCTGGCGTACGCCCTCGCCGGTGCGGTGATCGGTACGGCGGCCAGGGTGCTGTACCCGAAGCTGGGCAGCCCGGACGACGCCTTCGCGACCATCGTGAAGGACGAACTCCCCGTCGGGGTGCGCGGGCTGGTGCTGGCCGCCGCGCTCGCCGCCGTGATGTCGACGTCCTCCGGCGCCCTGATCGCCTGCGCGACCGTCGCCAACAACGACATCTGGTCGCGGCTGCGCGGCGGGACGAGAAGCGACGACCACGACGAGGTGCGGGGCAACCGCGTCTTCATCCTGGTCATGGGGATCGGGGTGATCGGCACGGCGATCGCGCTCAACGACGTCGTCGAGGCGCTGACGGTCGCCTACAACCTGCTCGTCGGCGGTCTCCTCGTCCCCATCCTCGGCGGACTGCTGTGGAAGCGCGGCACGGTCCAGGGCGCGCTCGCCGCCGTGACCGTCGGCGGTCTCGCGGTGATCGGCCTGATGGCGGGCTACGGCATCCTCGCCAACGAACCCGTCTACTACGGCCTGCTCTCCTCCCTGGTCGCGTACGTCGCCGTCTCCCTGGTGACGAAGCCGACCGACGAGGCCGTGCTGGCGAACTGGCGGGAGCGGCTGGCCGGCCGGGGCACCCCCGAACTCGTGTCCGAACCGGTCCCGGCCCACCCGTAGAGTCGTCAGCAGAAGCAGTGCATAGCGGTACGTACGCGACGAAGCGCAGGAAGCAGGCAGCACCCCGATGAGCAGCAACGAGACACCCCGCGGCCCCGTCGACTCCTCCCGCGTCCCGCGGTACGCCGGACCCGCGACCTTCGCCCGGCTGCCCCGCCTGGACGAGGTCGGCACCGCCGATGTCGCCGTCGTGGGCGTGCCGTTCGACTCGGGTGTCTCCTACCGGCCGGGCGCCCGCTTCGGCGGCAACGCCATCCGCGAGGCATCCCGGCTGCTGCGCCCGTACAACCCGGCGCAGGACGCGTCCCCGTTCGCGCTGGCGCAGGTGGCGGACGCGGGCGACATCGCGGTCAACCCGTTCAACATCAACGAGGCGGTCGAGACCGTCGAGGCCGCCGCGGACGATCTCCTCGGCACCGGCGCGCGGCTGATGACCCTGGGCGGCGACCACACCATCGCGCTGCCGCTGCTGCGCAGCGTCGCCAAGAGGCACGGGCCGGTCGCGCTGCTCCACTTCGACGCCCATCTCGACACCTGGGACACCTACTTCGGCGCCGAGTACACCCACGGCACCCCGTTCCGGCGGGCCGTCGAGGAGGGCATCCTGGACACCTCCGCCCTCTCCCACGTCGGCACCCGCGGCCCGCTGTACGGCAAGCAGGACCTCACCGACGACGAGAAGATGGGCTTCGGCATCGTCACCTCGGCGGACATCTACCGCCGGGGCGCCGACGAGGTCGCCGACCAGCTCCGACAGCGGATCGGCGACCGCCCCCTCTACATCTCCATCGACATCGACTGTCTGGACCCCGCACACGCCCCGGGCACCGGCACGCCCGAGGCGGGTGGTATGACGTCCAGGGAGCTGCTGGAGATCCTGCGCGGACTCTCCTCCTGCCACCTCGTCTCGGCGGACGTCGTCGAGGTGGCCCCCGCGTACGACCACGCCGAGATCACCTCGGTGGCGGCCTCGCACACCGCGTACGAACTGACCACGATCATGACCCGACAGATTGCCGAGGCGCGTTCGAAGTGACCCACGACCACGACCTGGTGCTCCGCCCGACGGAGGCGCAGACGGCCGCAGCTCTGAACCCGCCCGCCGGCCGCAACGGCGGGGACCTGGTCGTGGAGACCCTCGCCGGGCTCGGCGCGACGACGGTCTTCGGCCTGCCCGGCCAGCACGCCCTCGGCATGTTCGACGCCCTGCGCCGCTCGTCGCTGCGCTATGTCGGCCTGCGGGTGGAGAACAACGCGGGCTTCGCGGCGGACGCGTACGGCCGGGTGACCGGCGAGGCGGCCCCGCTGCTCCTGTCGACCGGCCCCGGCGCGCTGACCTCGCTGGCCGCGCTGCACGAGGCGGCCTCCGCGTCCGCGCCGGTGCTGGCGATCAGCAGCCAGATCCCCACCGCGGGCCTCGGCGGCGGCCGCCACGGCTATCTGCACGAACTCCCCGACCAGTCGGCCTCCTTCCGGGGCGTGGTGAAGTCGGTCCACACCGTGCGCGCCCCCTCCCAGATCCCGTCCGCGATCGCGGCGGCCTGGAAGTCCGCGCTGACGGCCCCGCACGGCCCGGTGTGGGTGGAGATCCCGCAGGACGTGCTGCTCGCCGAGACCACGCTCCCGGTCGTGACCGCCGTGGACGCCACCCCCGACGAGCCGGCCCCGCGCCCCGAACTGACCGCGGTGGCGGCCGATCTGCTCTCCCGCGCCGTCCGCCCGGCGATCATCGCGGGCGGCGGAGTGGTCCGGGCGGACGCCTCCGGCAAGCTGCTGCAGCTGGCCGAGAAGCTGAACGCCCCGGTCGTCACCACCTTCGGCGGCAAGGGCGCGTTCCCCTGGAACCACCCGCTCTCCCTGCAGTCCTGGCTGGAGGACCGGCACACCACGGACTTCCTGGAGGACGCGGACGTCCTGCTCGTGGTCGGCTCGGGGCTCGGTGAACTCTCCTCGAACTACCACACGTTCGCCCCGCGCGGCCGGGTCGTCCAGATCGAGGCGGACCTCGGCAAGCTGGAGTCCAACCACCCGGCGCTGGGCATCCACGCGGACGCCCGTCTCGCGCTCCAGGCGTTGCTGGAGACGGTGGCGGACCGGCCCGACGCGTCGGCGCCGACCCGGGTGCGCGAGGTCCTGGCGAAGGTCTCCGCGCGCATCGCCGCGCAGGAACTCACCCTGGAACAGGACGTGCTGGCATCGGTGCGGCGCGCCCTGCCCGCCGGCTCCCCGTCCTGCTGGGACATGACGATCCTGGCCTACTGGGCATGGTCCGCGTTCGACGCCCACGCCCCGAACCTCATGCACTCCGCCCAGGGCGCCGGCGGTCTCGGCTACGGCTTCCCGGCGGCCCTCGGCGTCGCCGCCGCCGACCCGACCCGCCCGGTGCTGGCGGTGTCGGGCGACGGCGGGGCCCTCTACTCCATCGCGGAACTGGCCACGGCGGTCCAGTACGGTCTGCCGGTCACCTGGCTGATCATCGACGACGGCGGCTACGGCATCCTGCGCGAGTACATGACGGACACCTTCGGCGAGGCCACGGCGACGGAACTCTCCCGCCCCGACTACGTCGCCCTGGCGGAGTCCTTCGGCGTCCCCGGGGTACGGACGACCCCGGAGACCCTGGAGACCGACCTCGCGAAGGCCCTCGCCACCCCCGGCCCCTCCGTGGTCGTACTCCCGGCCCTGCTCAGGATGTTCGCGCCGACGCACCTGGGCTAGGCGGGCGTCAGCAGGCCCCCGGGCCCACCCCGTCGATGCGGCCGCCGAAGTCGCCGCGGTACTGGGAGCGCCAGTCGCCGTTGAAGACGTCGCGCTTCTCCTGCGGGTCCCAGTTGACGAAGCAGGCGCGGGTGGAGGCGACGAAGGAGCCGACGTTGTCGTGGAGGTTCGGCGGCATGTCGCGGTAGCCGCTGCGGGCGGTCCACTCCCAGTAGTCGCCGCCGAAGCCCTCGCCGCTCCAGAAGCAGACCGAGCCGTCGGGACAGGAGGGGGCGGCCGCGTGCGCGGAGGCGCTCTGGGCGGGGAGCACCAGCGCGGTCAGGGCGAGGGCGGCGGCGAGGGACCAGGTGCGAAGCTTCACGGGACTCTCCGGAAAAGGGAGTGGGAAAGGCCCCGGCGGGACTGCCGGGGCCTTTCCATGCTCGGGCGTGATCACCGGGACACGCCCGAGTCCAAGATCGACTTCACCTGTGTGAGGGAAGTAGTAGGACCGGCCCGGAGGACCGGCCCGCAGGCGCCTACCAGATCGCGTCGACCCACTCCGGGTGGTCGATGAACGGGTTCCGGTTGTGCTGGTAGGTGCTGTAGATGACGTCGTTGCGGTTCTCCTCGAAGGAGTCCGGCGGGTCCTCGTCGTTCCACTGCTTGAGGATCGAGAGCTTGCCGATGTACGGGGTGGAGCCGTTGTTGACCTTGTCGTCCGGCTCCAGGTTGGCGAAGCCGTCGTCACCCTCGTAGCGCACGGCCATGTAGAGGATCATGCGGGCCACGTCGCCCTTGACGGCGTCGCGCGGCTCGAAGGAGTCCGAGTCGACCTTGCTGCCGCCGCTGTTGGTGAAGGTGGAGCCGCCCTCGTCGAAGTCGAGGTTGCCGCGCTTGCCGTTGACCGCCACGTCCTCGGGCCGGATGTGGTGCAGGTCCGTGCCGGGGCCGGTGGAGGTGGTGAGGTCGCCGTGCGAGATCGCCCAGACGTGCTCGCGGTTCCAGTCGCCGCTGTCACCGCCGTTGAGCGACTTGCTGCGGGAGATGCCCGAGTACAGCAGGATCACGTTGCTGCTGTTGTTCGGGTCCTGGTCGGTCTTCTTCAGGGCGTCCCACAGGGCCGAGTACGACAGCTTCGTGACGTTCGCGCTGATGATCGTGTGCAGGGACGACTTGAGGCTCGTCCCCGTCTTGCCGATCGCGTTCTTGTAGTACGTCGAGTCGTACGCGGTGGTCGTGGCGGCGGCCGGGGTCGCCGTCAGCGCGGGGGCGGTCAGGCCCACCAGGACGGCGGCGGTCGCCAGGGCCACCGACTTCCAGCGCCGGATGTGTGTCGCCAGCATAAAGAGTTTCCCATCTACGCGGGTTGACGAGGCGGCAAGAGGAGGGTGACATGAACATGAGGACGCGCAGGTGAACGGGATGTAAAAAGAGACCCCCGACCGTGTGGTCGGGGGTCTCGGTTGTGCCGGTGTGTCAGCTGACGTCCGACGGGTCCAGCCGGTAGAGCGAAGCGGTGCTCGACGAAGACGACGAAGACGAAGAGGAGGACGAGGACGACGAAGAGGACGACGAGGTCGTGCTCTTGCTGTACGCGCTCTCCTTGACCGCCGTGCCGTGCTTCTGCACCCAGGTGTTCACGGCGGAGCTGACGGAGTTGCCGCCGCCCATGCCGCCGCCCATCCCGCTGCCGCCGATCTGGATGTAGTGCAGCTTGCCCGCCTTCACCAGTTCCTTCAGCTTGGCGACGGTCATCGCGTCGTCGGACCCGGTGAAGCCCCACATGGAGATCACGGGCTCGCGCGTGCTCAGCTCGATCTGCGCCGCGGACTGGGAGTTGG
Source organism: Streptomyces sp. NPDC048288 (assembly GCF_043201555.1). Lineage (NCBI taxonomy): Bacteria > Bacillati > Actinomycetota > Actinomycetes > Kitasatosporales > Streptomycetaceae > Streptomyces > Streptomyces sp. NPDC048288. The sequence goes on along the minus strand of NZ_JBICZD010000011.1, from coordinate 81,737 downwards.
ACACGGCCAGCAGCCAGGTGGCGCCGTCCTTGTGCTTCTTCAGGTAGGCGATCAGGTCGCTGCTGACGCCACCGCCCATCCCGCCACCGCCACCGCCGCCGAAGCCGCCGCGCGTGGTGCCGGTGCCGGTGCCGCCACCGGGCATCTCACCCGTGCCGCCGGGCAGTTCACCGTTGCCGGTGCCGCCGCTCGGCAGTTCGCCGGTGCCGCCACCGGGTGCCGTCTGGCCGTTGCCGGTGCCGCCGGGAGCCTGGCCGCCCATGCCGCCGCCGGGTGCCTCGCCGTTCGTGCCGCCCGGGAAGCCGCCGCCCATCTCGCCGCCGGCCTGGCTGTTCTGGCCGCCGCCCTGCTGGGTGCCGCCGGGCATCTCGCCGCCGCCGGGGAAGCCACCGCTGCGGTTGCCGCCGCCCCCGCCGGGGCCGCCGCCCATGCCGCTGCCCGTGGAGGGGCCCGCGGTCGGGTTCGTGCCGCCGCCCATCCCGCCGCTGCCACTGCCGAACGGCACCGACGCCGCGTACGCCGTCGGACCCGCGAGCGCCGCGATCACGGCCGCCGCCAGCGAGGCGGCCAGCAGCCGGGCCCTGTTGCCGGACCGGAAGAGGATCATGCCCGCGATGCCGGCCACGGTCAGCACGGCGATCGTCGGCCAGAGCCAGGTGTTCCAGCCGGAGGCCCGGCGCAGCAGGACGATCGCCCAGATGCCGGTGACGCCGAAGGCGGCCGGGAGGACCCAGATCCACCGCTTGTCGGTGCGGAACGCCTGGAGCAGCATCGCGCCACCGCCGCCGCACAGCACCGCGATACCGGGGGCGAGCGCGGTCGTGTAGTAGGGGTGCATGGTGCCCTGCGCGGTCGCGAAGATCACGTAGTGCAGCAGGGTCCAGCCGCCCCAGAGGACCAGCGCCATGCGCTTCAGGTCGGTGCGCGGGGCGCGGCCGCACAGCACCAGGCCGCCGACCAGGGCGATCACGGAGAAGGGGAGCAGCCAGGAGATCTGGCCGCCGAGGATGTCGTTGAACATCCGGCCGAGGCCCGAGGAGCCGGAGAAGCCGCCGCCCCCGCCGCCTCCGCCCCCGCCGTTGCCCTCGCCGCCGAAGACGCGGCCGAGACCGTCGTAGCCCATGATCAGGTCCCAGGCGGAGCCGTCCGTGGAGCCGCCGATGTACGGGCGGTCGGAGGCCGGGACCAGGGAGACGGCGATCGCCCACCAGAAGCTGGAGACGGCCAGCACGACCGCTGCAAGGGCCAGGTTGACGGCCCGCTTCGCCCAGGAGGCCTTCGACGCGTACAGGTAGAGCGCGAAGACGGCGGGGAGCGCGATCCAGCCCGCGAGCAGCTTGGTGTTGAAGGCGAGACCGAAGCAGGCCGCCGAGCCGAGCAGCGGCAGCAGCTTCTCGTCACGGGTGGCCCGGAACGCGAGCGCCGAGCCCGACACCATCAGGAAGACGAGGAGGGTGTCGGGGTTGTTGTCGCGGTTGATGGCGACGGTGATCGGGGTCAGCGCCAGCACCAGCGCGGCGACGGTCGCCGCGCCGTGGCCCCACACCCGCTTCACGGTGGTGTGCAGGATGTAGATCGTGGCGAGTGCCAGGGCGATCATCGGCGCCATCATCTGCCATGTGCCGAAGCCGAAGATCCGGCTCGACAGACCCATGACCATGGTCGCGAGCGGCGGCTTGTCGACGGTCAGGAAGTTGCCCGGGTCGAGCGAGCCGAAGAACCAGGCCTTCCAGCTCTTCGTACCGGCCCAGACGGCGCCGCTGTAGAAGGTGTTCATGTCGGAACCGGAGAGGTTCCAGGAGTAGAGCACCGCCGCCAGGATCAGGATCGCGATCAACGCGGGGAGCGACCAGCGCGGTGCCTTGTCCGGCAGGGGATCCGCGGGGGTCGCCGTGGGCGGGGCCCAGTCGGGGGACACGGGCGTGTGCGTGTGGGGGGTGGGGTCGGTGGCAGATGTCACCAGTCCAACGTGCAGCGGTGCCATGAGGGAGCGCTGTGCTGATCCTGGGAGCGACCTGTGGGTGGGTGAGATGTGGGTAAGAAGCGCCCGGGCCGCCCGCCCCTCGGTAATCAAGTGGTAAACCGTTGGCCAAAGCCGTAGGCTCCCGGTGCTCGATCAGACCGGTCGAACAGCGACTTCCGGGGGGAATGTCCATGCGCGCGACCACGCGCCTCGCCCTGCTCAGCACCAGCGCCGCACTCGTCGCCACCGCGACCTGTGCCACCGCCGCCCAGGCGACGGACGGCGGAGCGGGCAACATCACGATCGACAAGGTCGTCGTCAACGGCGGCAAGCCGGTCGTGGTCGGTACCACCAAGGTGGTGTCCGCCAAGGTCTCCGTGACCGCGTCCGACGACTCGGGCATCGCCGAGACCACGTACATCTACGCCGTCGGCCCGAAGCCGAACTACGCGCAGATCTGGTACGACGACGGCGACATCACCTGCGTCAAGGTGAGCGCCACCACGTCGACCTGCACCGGCACGCTGACCTTCGACCCGCAGGCGGCGACGGGCTTCGTCAACAACGCCGCTGCCGCCACCTGGAACCTCTCCACGCTGGTCTCCGCCAACGACTTCGACTACATCCACCGGGACGCGGCCACCACGTTCAAGGTGCAGCGCCAGTCGTCGCTGACGGTCAACGCCGCGCCGGAGCCGGTGAAGAAGGGCAAGACCCTGACGGTCACCGGCAAGCTCTCCCGGGCCAGCTGGGACGACAACAAGTCCCACGGTTACGCCGGTCAGTCGGTGAAGCTGCAGTTCCGCAAGAAGGGCAGCACCACCTACACCACGGTGAAGACCGTCCGCACCAGCTCGACGGGCACCCTGAAGACGACCGTCACCGCCGCCCGCGACGGCTGGTTCCGCTACAGCTTCGGCGGCACGGCGACGACCGCGCCGTCCACCGCGACCGGCGACTACGTGGACGTCCGCTAGCCGTCCGGCGACCGCGTCGCACCGGGGGGGGGGGGGGGGGGGGGCGGGGGGGGGGGGGCGGGCGCGGGGGGGGGGGGGGGGGGGCCCCCCCCCCCCCCCCCCCCCCCCCCCCCCCCCCCGGTGGTGTGCCGGCAGGTCAGTGCACGCGGACCGACAGCCGGTAGAAGCGGGTCGTCTGGGCGGCGTTCTGGTTGTCGTCGCTGACCAGGAGGACCTTGTAGCCGCCCTTGTCGTGGCCGGTGACGACCATGCCCTCGATGTTGTCGAGGAGCGGGTTGGGCTGCGGCTGCTTGGCCGTGGCGCCCAGCGACGGGCAGCTCGCGATGTCCGTGAGCAGCGTCTTCCTGATCAGGCGGACGCCCTGCTGCCCCGTCAGGTTGTCGATGCCGCTGGTGTCCGTGGCGTGCCGCGGGTCGGCGAGGAAGAGGCGGACGGTGTTGCCGACGCCGGAGGTGAAACCGCGCTCCAGGACGAGCAGCCGGCCGTCGGGCAGCGCCTGCACCTCGGGGACGCCGAGGATCGGGTCGTCGGTGCGGTAGGCGTACTGGGCCGACAGCCTGAAGTGGTTGTCCTTCGTGCGCTGCCAGGTCTGGAAGCGCACGATCCCGGCGGTGTCCCCGGCGATGGCGTACTCCATGGAGGCCAGCAGGGTGTGACCGCCGTTCAGCAGGGTCAGGCCCTCGAAGGTCTGGTTGGAGGTGGCCCGCCCGGCGGGGGAGACCAGCAGCGAGGACGGCACGGGGAGGCGGTCCAGGATCTTGCCGTCCACCGAGTAGCGGCGGATCGACGGCTCGGTCTCGGAGGTGATGAGCCGGGTCCCGTCCCGGTCCACGACCAGGCCCTCGGAGTCGAGCGCGGCGCCCTTCTCGTCGGCGAGCCCGACGACCGACTTCGGCGCGAGCGTCCTCGCGTCCAGGTCGAACAGGTAGGAACGGTCGGCGAGGGCGGCCAGGGAGCCGTCCTTGTCCACGGCGAGCGCGGACAGGTTGCCGACGAAGTAGCCGCCGAAGGTCGTCTTGTCGAGGGCGTCGGAGAAGCCGTCGAGGGAGACGGACGTCGAACAGGCGTTATTCGTCGTGGCGTTGGCGGGCCCGGCGGCGGACAGACAGGTGGCCGCCGCCAGGCCGGCGGTGACGGTGGCGAGTACGGTTCGCAGGCGCATGGCCGTCACCGTAGGACGCCGTGGTGACGGCGTGGAGACCGCCCCGTGAAGGACAGGGTCGATTTCCGGCCGACGCCTCAGGAGGCCGCGAGGTCCTTGTGGATGACCTTCGCGACGGCCTGGATGGTGTTGATCCCGTACTGCATCGTGCTGTTGTCGTGGGTGAGCACGGTCATCTGGTAGTCGTGGCCGCCGCCCTTGAAGGTGCCGAGGCTGTGCACCCGCCAGCCGTGCGTGGAGCGCTGCAGCCAGCCGTTCTTGACGTGCACCGAGACCCCGGACGGGACGCCGTAGGGGGTGCCCCAGCGCTGGGACGAGACGACCTGCCCCATCAGCTTCAGGATGTAGGCCCGCGCATTGTCGCTGAGCACCGTGTTCTTGGCGGTGACGAGCGCCAGCAGCTTCTGCTCGTCGCGCACGTCGATCTGGGTCAGGCCCCAGTAGCCGTTCGCGCCGGGAGTCGTCTGCGTCATCCCGGCGGCGCTCAGGAAGCCCTTGATCTTCGTCAGGCCCAGCTGCTTCCACAGCTTGGTCGTCGCGTCGTTGTCCGACTTGGTGATCATGGCCTTGGCGAGCGTCTGCTCGGTGGTGGTGAGGTAGCGGTTGTGCTTCTTCGCGTCCCACAACAGCGTGGCCAGGACGGTCACCTTGACGGTGCTGGCCGAGTCGTAGTGCGTGGTGGAGCGGAGCGTGCAGGTCGTCTTCGTCGAGCGGTCGTACAGGCCGACGGCGATGGTCCCGCTGCGGTTCGCGATCGCGGCCGTGATGTCCTTCTTCAGCTTCGCGGCCAGGCCCGCCTTCGCGGACGTACAACTGACCGCGGGCGAGGCGGCCGAGGCGGGCGCGGCGGCCATGCCCACGGCGAGCGTGGCCCCGCCGACGACCGCCGCCAGCACTCTGGCGCGTCTGGGTATCCGGTGAGTCATGCCCGGAATGACTCGGGAGTTCGCACGAAAGGTTGTACGAGGGGAGGTGTTCTTGACGAGTCGTTTGCCCGACGGCGGCGGAGCCTTCTCCTCCGCCACGGCCCCGGCATAAGGTCACCGCATGGGGAGCATGGGGAGAGCCGGTGGCCGCGCGGCCACGATGTCGTTGTCCGTCCTGTCCGTCCTGTCCGTCGTCTCGCTCGCCGTCGGCTGCACCGACGGCCATAAGGCCGTCCCACCCGCCGCCGCCCCGCCGAAGACGTCGGCCGCCGTGACGGAGACACCGTCCTCCGGGTCCGTCACCGAGGTGCCGCCGCTCGGCGGGGAGGACGTCGTCGCGCAGGCCGCGAACGTCACCGGGAGCCGGGAGCTGGACATCAAGGGCGACATCGGCCGCGGCGCCCTGTCGGTCGACGTGGCCTGCGAGGGCAAGGGCCGGCTGACCGTCGCGGTCCGGGCGGTGGGCCTGAGCTTCCCGCTCACGTGCGTCGACGGCGAGGTCTCCAGCACGTACAACGTCGCGGACCTGAAGCGCGACCCCACCCGGGGCACGGTGAGCGTGACCGCGTCGGCGGGCGTGCGCTGGGCGATCGCCGTCGGGCACCAGAACACGTCCGGCCGGTCGGACTCCTAGCGCCGGGCTCAGAGGTCGAGGACGACCTCGGTCGCCGGTGTGGCGCAGCAGATCAAGGCCGTGCCCGGCTCGGGGAGTTCGAGGGGCGGGGCGGTGTAGGTGACGTCGCCGGTCACCACGGGCGTCACGCAGGTGTGGCAGACGCCGGTGCGGCAGGACCAGCGGGTGGGGATGGAGCAGGCTTCGGCGAGTTCGAGGAGCGAGCCGCGGGCGGGTGACCACGGGGTGGTGATGCCGGTGCGGCTGAAGGTGACGAGGGGGCCGGTGCCCGGCGGGCCGGCCGGCTGGTGCGGGCGTACCGGGGCGGCGGCGGTGACGCCCGGGTTGACGGCGGCGAGCGCGCCGAACCGCTCCGTGCGGATCCGCTCGGGGCGCAGGCCGAGCTCGCGCAGGTGACCGGAGAGGTCGTCCATGAAGGCGGTCGGCCCGCAGAGGTAGGCGTCGGCGTCGGCGGGGACGCCCAGGGCGGTGAGCGAGGCGGCGGTCGGGCGGCCCCGGGTGACGCGGGCGTCGCCGGGCGGCGGTGTCTGCGCGGTGTAGTGGATGTGCTCGCGGGCATGGGGGAGGTGCGCCAGCAGGGCGTGGGCCTCGTCCGCGAAGGCGTGGTGGGCGCGGTCGTGGGCGGTGTGGATCCACCAGACGGGGCGCGGGTCCCGTACGGCCGCCAGCCGGTGGAGCATGGCGAGCACCGGAGTGACACCGATGCCCGCGGAGAGCAGGACGACCGGACCGGCACCCTCTTCGAGCACGAACGCCCCGCGCGGACCGGCCACCTCCACGAGGTCCCCGGCGCGGAGCCGGGCGTGGATGTAGCCGCTGACCCTCCCGTGCGGCTCGCGCTTGACGCTGATGCGGTAGGTGCCGTCCGCGGGCGTCGCGGACAGGGAGTAGCTGCGTACGGCGCGGTCGGTGCCGTCGACGGCCAGGCGGAGGGAGAGGTACTGGCCGGGGCGGGCCTCGGGCAGCGCCGTGCCGTCGGCGGGGCCGAGGTGGACGGAGGTCACGTCGGCGGTCTCGGGGACGACGCGGGTCACCCGCAGCGGCCGGAAACCCGGCGGCCCCGGCTCGGGACCGGTCTGCCCGGCGGCGGCGAGTTCCCGGAAGGACTGCTGCCAGCCGGGGCTGAGGGCGGGGACGCGCAGGGCCGTGCGCAGCTTCGCGGGGTCGCGGCCGGGCAGGTAGAGCAGCGCGTCGGTGTCGGCGACGCTCAGCTCTCCCGGGCCCCGGCGGGTGCGGGTGATCCCGTCACCGGCCCGGACCCGGCCCTCGGTGATCACCCGCAGGTAGAAGCCCGGCCGGTGGTGGGCGACCAGGAGCGAGGCCATCGCGGGCTCGCCCAGCCGCATGCCGACGCGGTAGCAGGTGACGCGGGGCTGGGTCACCTCGAACTCGGCCTCCCCGATGCGGTACCGGTCGCCGATGCACACCTCGTCGTCGGGCAGGCCGTCGACGGTGAAGTTCTCCCCGAACATCCCGAAGTCCAGGTCGTCGCGGCCCAGCTCCTTCCGCCAGTACCGGTAGGAGTCCAGCTGGTAGACGAGGACGGCCCGGATCTCGCCGCCGTGCCCGGCCAGGTCGCCCTGGCCGTCCCCGTCGACGTTCAGCCGCCGCACCATGCGGCTGCCGCGCACGGGGGACTTCCACGCCCCGGTGCGCACGGTCCTGCCCTGCCAGGAGACGTCCTCGGGCAGTCCGACGTTGACGGACACCAACCTCGCCATGCGGACCTCCTGCGGCGGCCGACCCCACCACGATCCCCTGAGCACGCATCCTGCTGCCCCCACCGGGATTCCGCGAACGGAGAGCGGCTTTCCCCGTCACCGAACTTCCCTGTTACCTCGCCCGCCCCGCCCCCCGTTTTGTTGCGGAGGGATGAAATCCGGTTCCTTTCGTGTTGTGGCCATGCGGAAGAGCAGGGCGAACGGAGGGCATCCGCGTGGCAGCGCAACAGGGGGAGCGGGAGCAGCAGGGCTGGGCGCGCAGGCTAGCGGGGTACGCGTGGCGGCATCCCCGGGACGTCGTGCTCGCGCTGGGGTCCTCGCTGGCCGGCATGGCCGTGCTGGCCGTCGTACCGCTGGTCACCAAGGTGATCATCGACGATGTGATCGGCGACCACAGCCGGGCCATGGGGCCCTGGGCCGGCGCCCTGATCGGCGCGGCCCTGCTCGTGTACGTGTCCACCTACGTCCGCCGCTACTACGGCGGCCGCCTCGCCCTCGACGTCCAGCACGACCTGCGGACCGAGATGTACGACACCCTCACCCGGCTCGACGGGCGGCGGCAGGACGAGCTGTCCACCGGGCAGGTGGTCGGGCGGGCCACCAGCGACCTCCAGCTGATCCAGGGCCTGCTCTTCATGCTGCCGATGACCATCGGCAACGTCCTCCTCTTCCTGATCTCCCTCGGGATCATGGCCTGGCTGTCGCCGCCGCTCACCCTGGTCGCCCTCGCCGTCGCCCCGGCCCTGTACTGGATCGCCAAGCGCAGCCGCAGCAAGCTCCACCCCGCCACCTGGTACGCCCAGGCCCAGGCCGCCGCCGTGGCCGGGGTGGTCGACGGCGCCGTGACCGGGGTGCGGGTGGTCAAGGGCTTCGGGCAGGAGGAGCAGGAGACCGGGAAGCTGCGGGAGGTCGGGCGGAAGCTGTTCGCCGGGCGGCTGCGGACGATCCGGCTGAACAGCAGGTTCACCCCGGCCCTGCAGGCCGTGCCGGCCCTCGGCCAGGTCGCCATGCTGGCGCTCGGCGGCTGGCTGGCCGTCCGCGGTCACATCACGCTGGGCACCTTCGTCGCGTTCTCCTCCTACCTCGCCCAGCTGGTCGGCCCGGTCCGGATGCTCGCCGTGGTCCTCACCGTCGGCCAGCAGGCCCGCGCCGGCACCGAGCGCGTCCTGGAGCTGATCGACACCCGGCCGACCATGACGGAGGGGACCAAGACCCTGCCCGCCGACGCGCCCGCGACCGTCGAGTTCGACGACGTGTCGTTCGGCTACGACCATGAGCGCCCGGTCCTGAGCGGGCTCAGCTTCGAGATCCGGCCGGGCGAGACCCTCGCCGTCGTCGGCTCCTCCGGCTCCGGCAAGTCCACGGTCTCGCTCCTGCTGCCCCGCTTCTACGACGTCACCCACGGCGCCGTCCTGGTCGGCGGCCACGACGTCCGCGAGCTGACCCTGGACTCCCTGCGGGCCGCGATCGGCCTGGTCCCCGAGGACTCCTTCCTCTTCTCCGACACGGTCCGCGCCAACATCGCCTACGGCCGTCCCGGCGCGACCGAGGACGAGGTCCTCGCCGCCGCCCGCGCCGCCCAGGCCGACCGGTTCATCGCCGAACTCCCCGAGGGCTACGACACCAAGGTCGGCGAGCAGGGCCTCACCCTCTCCGGCGGCCAGCGCCAGCGCGTCGCCCTCGCCCGCGCCCTGCTCACCGACCCCCGTCTCCTCGTCCTCGACGACGCGACCTCGGCGGTCGACGCCCGCGTGGAGCACGAGATCCACGAGGCGCTCGGCCAGGTGATGCGGGGCCGGACGACCCTCCTCATCGCGCACCGCCGCTCCACCCTCAACCTCGCCGACCGCATCGCCGTCCTCGACGGCGGCCGGCTCGCCGACATCGGCACCCACGACGAACTCCAGGAACGCTCCGCCCTGTACCGGCGGCTGCTCACCGACCCCGACGAGCTGGGCGGGGTCTCCCCGGGGCACTCGGTACCTCTCGCACCGCGGGAGGACACGTCCGTCCGGGACGAACTGGACGCCGAGTTCGACGCCGAGCGCGGTGTGACCCCGCGGCTGTGGACCGGCGACCGCACGCCCCGGGACCTCGCCCTCGCCGGCACCCCGGCCACCCCCGAACTCCTCGCCCAGGTCGACGCGCTGCCCCCGGCCACCGACGTCCCCGACATCGACGAGGCCGGCGCGGTGCGCCCCGAGGACTCCTACGGTCTGCGCCGTCTGCTGCGCGGCTTCGGGCTGCCCCTGCTGGTCAGCCTCGGCCTGGTCGCCGTGGACGCCGGCATGGGCCTGCTGCTGCCCGTGCTGATCCGGCACGGCATCGACCAGGGCGTCACGAAGATGGCGCTCGGCGCGGTCTGGGCGGCCGCGCTGCTGGGGCTGCTCGCGGTGCTCGTCCAGTGGTCGGCCCAGGTCGGCGAGACACGGATGACCGGCCGCACCGGCGAACGCGTCCTCTACTCCCTCCGGCTGAAGATCTTCGCCCAGCTGCAGCGGCTCGGACTCGACTACTACGAGCGGGAGCTGACCGGCCGGATCATGACCCGGATGACGACGGACGTCGACGCCCTGTCGACGTTCCTGCAGACCGGGCTGGTCACCGCCTTCGTCTCGGTCGTCACCTTCTTCGGCATCATGGTCGTCCTGCTGGTGATCGACGTACAGCTCGCGCTCGTCGTCTTCGCCACCCTGCCGCCGCTGATCATCGCGACCTTCTTCTTCCGCCGGGCGAGCGTGAAGGCGTACGAACTCGCCCGGGAGCGGGTGTCGGTGGTCAACGCCGACCTCCAGGAGTCGGTGGCGGGCCTCAGGATCGTGCAGGCGTTCCGCCGCGAGGGCGACGGCTCCCGGCGCTTCGCGGAGCGCAGCGAGAGCTACCGCCGGGCCCGTATCCGGGGCCAGTGGCTGATATCGATCTACTTCCCGTTCGTCCAGCTGCTCTCCTCGGTGGCCGCGGCGAGCGTGCTGATCGCGGGCGCCCACCGGGTCGAGGCGGCCACCCTCACCACCGGCGCGCTGGTCGCCTACCTCCTCTACATCGACCTGTTCTTCGCGCCGGTCCAGCAGCTCTCCCAGGTCTTCGACGGCTACCAGCAGGCGACCGTCTCCCTCGGCCGCATCCAGGAACTCCTGCGCGAGCCGACGTCCACGGAGGCGGCCGCACAGCCCCGGGAGGTCCCGTCCCTGCGCGGCGAGATCGCCTTCGAGAACGTGCGCTTCGCCTACGGCTCCGGCGACGAGGCGGAGGAGGCCCTGGGCGGCATCGAGCTGACGATCCCCGCCGGGCAGACCGTCGCCTTCGTCGGCGAGACCGGCGCCGGCAAGTCGACCCTGGTCAAGCTGGTCGCGCGGTTCTACGACCCGACGGGCGGCCGGGTCACGGTCGACGGCACCGATCTGCGCGCCCTCGACCTCACCTCCTACCGGCACCGGCTCGGCGTCGTCCCGCAGGAGGCCTACCTCTTCCCGGGCACCGTCCGGGACGCCATCGCCTACGGGCGGCCCGAGGCCACCGACGCCCAGGTGGAGGCGGCGGCCCGCACGGTCGGCGCCCACGAGATGATCGCCACCCTCGACGGCGGCTACCTCCACGAGGTGGCCGAGCGCGGCCGCAACCTCTCGGCGGGGCAACGGCAGTTGATCGCGCTGGCCCGCGCCGAACTCGTCGACCCCGACGTGCTGCTCCTCGACGAGGCGACGGCGGCCCTGGACCTGGCGACGGAGGCCCAGGTCAACCTGGCCACCGACCGGCTGGCGGGCCGTCGTACGACGCTCGTCGTCGCGCACCGCCTGACCACCGCCGCCCGCGCCGACCGGGTGGTCGTCATGGACCACGGCCGGGTCGTCGAGGACGGCACGCACGACGCGCTGCTGGCCCGCGACGGCCGGTACGCCGCACTGTGGCGCACCTTCATCGGCCAGGCCGGGGAACCGGAGGAGCCGGTGGGCGCGGCCCGCTGAGCCGCCCGCCCGAACGCCTGTCTGACGGTCGTGCAACCATCCGGCATACGTCGTGCGTCCGTACCTCAGTACGGTCATGGCGGGTGCACAGCTGCGGTACGGGAGGGGACGACTGTGGACAGTGGTGCGATACGGCGGCGGCTGGCGCTCGGCGTGGCGGTGCTGGCCGCCTCCGGGGCGCTCGCCCTCGTGGCACCGGCCCAGGCCCAGGCCGTGACCGCGGCCGGCTGCGCGGGACGCGAGGTGCGGACCCTGCCCTTCGCCACCGGCACCGTGCACATCTACCGGCAGGGCGGCTACGTCTGCGCCGTCACCCTCCCCAAGAACACCGGTTCCAAGCGCGTCATGTCCGTCAGCGTCCAGGCCCGCGGCAACCGCCCGGTGGTCGACAAGGGCAAGTACCGCCACCGCGCGGGCCCGGTGACCGTGCACGCCGGACACCGGTGCGTGTGGGTGAAGGGCACGGTGGGCCGCGGCTCGGTGAGTTCGGGCTGGATCCTGTGCTGAGCGGAGACCGGACCAGCTGACGACCCGTCATACCAAGGCGCGGACCCGATGCCCCGCCGGCCGACCGCGGCTACCACGGCAAGGACCGGCGCCTGCTGTGGCACCGCGGTATCCGCCCGGTCATCGCCGAGCGAGGTGAGGAACGCGGCTCCGGCCCGGGCGGCTTCCGGTGCGTCGCCGAGAGGCCGATCATCTGGCTTACGGCTTCCGCCGCCTGCGCATCCGCCGGGAGCGACGCGACGACATCCATGAAGCCTTCCTCGGCCTCGCCACCTGCCCCACCGCCAATCGGCACGCCCAACGCCCTTGTCGGGACCTCTGAACGCCTACTCGGCCGCGGGCGGCAGGCCTCACGGCGTCGTCGGCAGCCATCCCCGCTGTACCGCGTGCACACCCGCCTCGAAACGGCTGCGCGCCCCCAGGCTGCTCAGCAGTTCCGCCGCGATTCTGCGCGCCGTGCGCGGCGAGACCCCCAGGCGTTTCGCGATCGCCTCGTCCGTCAGGCCCTGCGACAACAGGCGGAGCGTTTCGGCGTGCTGTGAGGACAGGCCGTGGGCGTCGCGTGTCGCCGCGGTGCCGAACGGGGACGCCCCGACCCAGACGTTCTCGAACAGCGCGCACAGCGCGGCCACCGTGCCTGGGCCCTCCTGGATGACTGCACCGGCCGTTGCCTCCGCCGGATCGACCGGGAGCACCGCGAGCCGGCGGTCCACTATGATCATGCGGATGGGCAGGGCCGGCGCGGTGCGGACGTTGCCGCCATGCTGATGCAGCCAGTCCACGTGGCGCAGGGTCGGCTGATGGTTGCGGACGCTGTCTAAGTAGATCGTGCGCATGGCCACGCCCCGCCGCAGCATGGCCGTGTTGGGCTCCCGGCTGGCGCGCAGGTCCTCCTCGGTGTGCGCGCCGCCCGGGGCGAACGTCATGATCTCGTGCTGGACCGACTCTGCCAGGTCACTCAGCCGGTCGCGGATGGCCGCCGCGCCGAGCAGCAGTTCCAGGCCCGCGTCCTCGGCGCGCTCCCGCGGCGCCGAGTACTCGGCCACGAGCCGCGCCGCTGCGGCCCGTGAAGCGTCCACCCGATGCTGGTGCGCGGCGAGTTCGGCCTGCTGGCGGGAGAGCAGCACCTCCATCGCGATCTTCGGGCTCACCGCGCGGAACCCCACTTCCTGGTACGTGGCGGGCAGGACGAGTGTGAGTGCGCTGAGCCGGTCGAGGCAGGCGCGCAGAGTGCTCTCGGGCAGGGCGAGCCGTGCGACGAGCGCGGCCACCCCGTCGCGCGGATGCTCCAGCATCGCCCGGTACACCCGTTCGTCGGTTGCGTCGAGTCCCAGCTCCTGCAGCATCGGGGTCCCCTCAGATCGTGCGTCGTGCGTGGCGCGGCATGCGGAGACGGAGGCCGGGAAGGAGCCCGGCCCCGAGGCCGGTTCCTGCACTGGCCTGTTGCGTCCCCAATGAGAGAGAGCGTTCCGGACCGAATGGATACCACGATGAGGGTATGCGTCTCGTACATGTCCGCATCTGTTGCCCCGAAGGCCGGCTGTTGCCGATGAACGCGGCCTGGCTGATTGGCCGGAGTGTCCAGGAGGGAGAGGGAGTCGAGCACGTCGCTTTTCATCTCGACGCGGAGAACGGGCCGGTCTTGGGCCTGTTCCTGGTCGCGTCCGGAGCCGCGGAGGCCGAGCGGGCGGCCGGTGCCGTGTGTCGCAGGGCGCTGGCCGACCACGACGAACTGGCCGGTTTCGTGCTGACCGTATGTAAAGCCGCGCTGACCGTATGTGAGGTCGCGCTGGTGTCTGCGTCCGACGAGGAGACATGTGCGCCCGACGGTGCTGGACGGCTTAGGTCAGTGCATGATCCGTCCACCGCGAATCCCTTCCACCCATTCTGAGGGCTCGGCATCATGGAAAATGAAGTCGGAGGGTCTCGCCGGCCCACTGTGATTTGCAGGAAGGGAGAATCCGTGAACGTTGCCCGTCTCGCTCGTGCCGCTGCAGCCGCGGTCGCCGCCACTCTGCTCGCCCTGGGCGCCGTGGCGGGCATCGGTGCCCGAATGTCCCACGGTGATGGTCGTGCGCAGTGGGACGTCGCCGCGGGGCCTGGGACGTGGGACGTCACCTGGGGGAGCTGAGCGGCCCGCGCTGACCGAAAGGGAATCTTTCTTGAAATACGTGGAAAGCGCCGTGATCAGGGCGCCACGGAAAGTCCGCAACGGCAGCGCCGGAAGCCGCGGCACGCGCAACGGCATGACGCAGACCAGCGTGACGCCTGGTGGCGGAATGGCGAATTCCGCGCAACCCCGCGAAGCCGCCGACGACAGGACGCCCCCTCCAGCCCTGCCGGGCGCCGTGCCGCTCGTCTCCGTACACTCCGACGACGACCTCGTCAAGGAGGGCGCCCAGGCCTACCTGGCCGCCCTCGACGAGGTGAGGGTCGCCGGCGATCCGCGCGAACAGACGGACGCGGAGGTGCTTCTGGTCCTGGCCGGGCGCGTAACCGAGTCCACCCTGACGTGTCTGCGCGCGGCCCTGACAGCGAACCGCAACCCGCAGGTCAGAGTCGTCCTGGTAGCCGAGTCGATCACCGAGTCACAGCTGCTGCGCGCCGTCGAGTGGGGCCTGAGCAGCCTCCTGCTGCGGCCCGAAGCCGGTTACCGGCGCATCGTCAGGGCCATCACTGAGTGCCGCACGCAATCCGTGCTGCCCGGCGCCGCGATGCGTGCGCTGGCCGCTCACCTCAGGCGGGTCCGCACCGAGTCGGTGGCCGGGCACGGCTTCACCGAGCGGGACATCGAGGTCCTGCGAATGCTCGCCGACGGCGCGGGAACCGCGGAGATAGCGGACCGTCTCGGCTATTCAGAGCGCACCATAAAGAACATTATCAATTCCATGATGGTGCGGCAGTCGCTGCGCAATCGTACCCACGCGGTGTCCAGCGCCCTGCGCGCCGGCCTGCTCTGATCCATTTCATCGGCGAATCAAGTACGGGTAGAAACGCGGGCCCGGATATGGGTGGAACCGACACCCATATCCGGGCCCTTTCGTATGCGCTGATCTGCGTCAATGCGTGACCGCTGCCCCAAAGTCCCTCCCTCGCTTCCCTTCCGCCCTTTTCTATGGGAACTCCCGAGGAACTCCGGCAGAGTTCTGGTCAGCCGGGAAAAACCCGGAAGGCAGGAACTCCGCGGAACTTCGCGGACACTCTCCGAAGGAGAAAACCATGGGTGAGAACACCACCACCGCCGCCGAACTCGTCGTCGAGGCCGCCGAGGTCGACATGACCGAGGAGACCGACGCGTACGAGGTCATGCTCCTGCAGGGCTCGGTCTACTAGTCGTCGCTCGGCACTGAAGGCACGGCACGCATCGCCGCCCGGCCTCCGCGCGATCGGAGGCCGGGCGGTCGACCGCAAAGAGGACCGAGGACAACCAGGACGAGCGTCCGAGGAGAGGCAGAGAACCATGACAGTACGACTCAACCCAGCGGTCAGGATCACTCCTCCCTCGGCCGTGACCGGTGACCACTGGCTGGTGGAACACCTGCTGCGCCGCCGGCGTTACCGGATGTCCAGGCCGGCCGTCGCCGCCCTGATCGCCGCGGCCCGCCCCGCCGAACCGCAGGAGCTCGCCGAACTCCTGGCCGGCAGCAAGGCGATGCCCCGGCCCGTCGACCACTGGCTCGAACTCATCGGCACACTGCGCGAGCGCGAACTGCTCGTGGACACCGAGCAGGCTGCCGCCGACCCCGAACTCGACTGGCTCGTCAGCGTGCGCCGCGACTGGAGCCGCCACGGCTGGCACGAGGCCGTCGAGTACCACACCCTGTGCTTCGACTACCCGTGCGTCGACTACTCCGAGGCCCTCGGCATCCTCGCCGACCGCGACCGGATGCGCGACTACCAGTCGTACGAGCCGGACACCGACCGCTACAAGCTCGACTACACCGACCGCCCCGGCGTCGGACTCCCCGGCCTCACCGCCGACCTCATCCCCGCCACCGCCCACGACATCTGGGCCGGCCGGACCGGCGCCGCGCCTGTGGACCGAGAAGCGCTGGAGAAGGTCGTCGCCGCTGCCTTCGGCATGACCGGGCGCATCATCCCCAGGACCGAATCCGCGCCGCTGCTGCGCCGCAGCAGCCCCTCCGGGGGCGGCCGCCACCCCTCGGAGGCCTACGTCGTCGTGCGCGACATCGCCGGACTCGAACCCGGCTGGTACCACGTCACGATGCTGCCGTTCAGCCTGCGCAGCGTCGAAGGACCCTCGGTCGACGACGCCTCCCTGTCCCGGCTCTTCCCCAACACCCTCGGCCGCTTCCCGCTCCACGCGAAAGCCCTGGTCGTGCTGACCACCGTCTTCGAGCGCAACATGTACCGCTACCGCGAGCCGCGTACCTACCGCACCGTCCACATGGACGCCGGCCACCTCGCCGCGACCACCCGCATCGCCGCTCGCTCGCTCGGCCTGACCGCCGCGATCTTCTACTGCGACGCGGCCCGCGAGATCGAGGACGCCCTCGGCGTCGACGGACTCGCCGAGGGCTACCAGCTGACCGTGGCCCTCGCCGACGGCCAGGAGGAGGACGCCGAACTCCGCATCCCGGCGAGCCTGAAGGCCGCTGCCGAAGCAACCACGCCCCGTGCCGGCGAGCTCCGGGCCGCCGCGACCCGTACCGAAGGAGCCCCATGACGTCCCCGCGTACCGGTCTACAGCCGATGCCCGCCTCCCGTACCGGAGTTGAGTCCATGACCGCCCTCCCGCAAGGCGCCCAGACCGCTGCCCGCCCCCCGGCCTCCCCCCACTGGCCCGCCGGGCACGCCATCCGCCCCTCGGCCGACCCCGACAGCGCTTCCGTCGAACTCACCGACACGGTCACCGGACGCCGTTTCCGCTGGCGCCCCGCAGCCCTCGCCGAGCACATCCTCGCCCAGGGGACCGCCCCCCTCCCGCCCGACGGCGACCCCGCCGCCCCCGCCGACGAACGCGACCGCCTCACCGAGGGCTGGCGGCACTGGCAGCGCCGTGGCTGGCACCCCTCCGGCCAGGCCTATGTCGCCTCCCGCCGGTGGAGTTACGCCGACACCGACGACCCCGGCGACACCATCCGCACCCGCACACTGGAGCACTACCTCACCACCGAGGGCGAACCGCCCGCCGAACAGCTCCCCGACGGCCCCGTCGTCCCCCTCGGCGTCCCCGAGCCGCCCGGCGCCCAGCCCGTGTCCGTGCTGCTCGCCCGCCGCCGCAGCGGACGCGCGTACACCCCCGGCCCCGTGCCGCTGGCCGTTCTGTCGGGCCTGCTGTGGCACGGCCTCGCCGACGTCCGCGCCCGCCGCGCCCGCACCAGCGCGGAACAGCCGCTGTCCTACCTGGACAGCTACGGCTCCGCCTGGGACTTCCACCTGTGCGCGTACGGGGTCGAGGGCCTCGACCCCGGCACGTACCGCTACGACGTGGAACGCCACGAGCTGCGCGCCATCCGCCCCGGCGACCACCGCGCAGCCATGACCGACGTCCTACAGGGCATGCACTCACCCGTCACCGCCGCCTGGACGCTCGGCCTCGTCGCCGACTTCCCGCGCTACCAGTGGCGCTACCGCCACGAGCACGGACTGCGTCGCCTGTGGATCGAAGCGGGCGTGATCGGCCAGGAACTCATCGTCCTGGGCGGCTCCTACGGGCTGGGCACGCTCGTCACCCCCGCCCAGAAAGACCGTCCCTACCTGGACCTGCACGGTCTCGACGACCGGCGCTACGCCTGTGTGTACACGCTCACCATGGGTGGTTCGCTCGGCCTGCGCGGCATAGACTTCAACGGCGCCGAGGTCACCCACGTACCGCCGACGGACGACGCTCGGACGTCCTGATGGCCGTGACCACGCCGCCGGGCGCCACCGCGTGCACCGCCTCCGCCCTCCGCCACGAACTCCTCGCCGCCGAACGCCACATCTCCCCGAAGCTCGCCCCCGACGGCGCCTCGGTCGTGTACCTCCGCACCGCCGACGAAGGACCCGAGCTGTGGCTGCACACGGTCGGCGCCGCCGCCCGGCGGCTGTCCGCCCACCCCGGCGCCACCCTCTCCGACCCGCGCTGGAGCGCCGACGGGCGGTTCGTGCTCTACCGGTACGCGCCCCGGGGCAGCGAACACTGGCGCATCGCCGCCGTACGCGTCGGCAGCGGAGCCCGCGTCGAACTGCCCGCGCCTGGCCCCGTACGCGAGGTGTGGACCGGCCGCGACGGCGCGCACCTCGCGTACAGCCTGCAGAACCCCGTCACCAAGCGCCCCGAGCTCTACCGCGCCGACCTGTCGCAGGCCCGCCCTGCGCCCCGGCTCCTCGCGAGCTCCGGCGCGTTCCACCGCTGGCTGGTCGACCGGGACCTGAACGCCCGCGGCGGCATCCAACTGCTGCGCGACGGCTCCGCGCGCCTGCTCGTGGGCCCAGACCCCGACACCGCACGGCCGCTGCTCACGCTCGGCCCCGACGACGCCCCGAACCTGTCCGTCGAGGGCTTCGACGCCGAGGGCAGCATGCTGTACGTCCTCACCAGCCACGGCGCCGGCACCCGGCGGTTGATCGCCCTCGACTGCGAAACCGGTCACGCAACAGAGGAGTTCGCGCACCCGGACCTCGATGTCGAGAGCTACCCGATCGCGGGGCAGGGCGTCTGGTTCGACCCGCTCACCGGACGGCCCGACCTGTGCGCCGTCATGGGACAGCGCATCGAGCTGCACCCGCTGCCCGCCATGGCGCCCGCCCGCCGAGCCGCCGTCGCCCGGCTGGCCGTTGACGGGGACGACGCAGCCGTCGTGATCGACCGCAGCGCCGACGACACGGCCTGGCTGACCGTACGCGTGCGGACCGACGGGCCCATCCACTACGAGCTGTTCACCCCCGGCGCCGCCGGACCCGCAGCCGCCGAAACCCCGACCACCGGGCTGCGCACCGCCGACCCGTCCGCTCCCACCGCCCAACCCCTGTTCGTCAACCGCCCCGGCCTCGTCGGCCGGCCCCTCGCCCCGCTGGAGGACTTCGCCTTCACCGCGAGCGACGGACAGCCGATCACCGGTTACGCCATGCGCCCGCTCGGCGCCACAGGGCCGGCGCCCACCGTCGTGATCGTGCACGGCGGCCCGTCCGGCCGCGACTACTGGCGCTTCCACGCCGAGGCCCAATACCTCGCCGCCCTCGGCTTCGCCTCCCTGCATGTCAACTACCGCGGCTCGCGCGGCTTCGGCAGCGCCTTCCGGCTCGCCGGCAACGGCGAGTGGGGCGCGCGCATGCAGCGGGACCTGTACGACGCCGTGGCCGCCGCCGCCGACCGGGGCGTCGCCGACCCCGCCCGGATCGCATTCTTCGGCGGCTCCTACGGCGGCTACGCCGCGCTGCTCGCCGCCTGCACCCGCCCCGACCTGGTGCGCTGCGCGATCGCGGTCAGCCCGCCGTGCGACTTGGCCGAGTTCGTCGAGGCCCCGCCGCGCTACTGGGGGCCGCTCGCCGCCCAACTGCGCCGCCAGATCCTCGGGCCCGGCGCCCCGCCCGCCGTCGGCCCGCGCGAGCTGCGGCGCCGCTCGCCCCGGCACACCGCCGGCCCCGACCGGGCCCCGCTGCTGATCGCGCACGGCGCACGGGATCCGCGGGTCCCCGTCGCCACCGTCGACCGCTTCGTCGAGCACGCCACCGCCACCGCCCCGGCCCCCGTGCGTTACCTGCGCTTCGAGGACGAGGGCCACCACGTCGTCGCCAACGCGAACCGGCACATTCTGTTCTCCGAGACCGAGACCTTCCTGGAGGCTCACCTTGTCCGCCGACAGCACCAGTGCTGACAGCACCAGCAGGGCGCCGTACGCCGCCGGCGAGGCCCCCGCCGCGTCCCCGCCTGCCACCGGCAGGACCCCGCGCCCGGACGCCCCGCCGCCGATCCAGCGCCGCTACAGCCGCAGCGACGCCCGCGGCCGCTTCCCGCGCGTCACCGGTCTGCCTGGCCTGGAGCACAGCCGGCTCGGCGTCTTCTGGCGGCCGATCATCGACATGACCCACAGCGACCACGCGCCGCTGCGTCTGCAGGGCGTCCGCACCCTCTCCCAATGGCTCGCCGCCCCCGCACCCCGCCCCACCAGCTGGTTCGCCATCATCGGCGTTCCCGGTCTGCGCGCCCAAGTGCTCCGCCACGCCGGACTCGACGCCTACGCGTGCACGACTCCGGCCGGACTCGCCGAGGAACTGCGCACCCCGCAGTGGACCCGGCTCGTCGAACTGATCGACCACTTCGCCGATCTCGACGACGCCACCCGCGCCCTGGTCGTCTTCCAACTCGCCCAGCTCTCCTTCTGCGCCCACGCCAGCGACCTCGCGGGCGACCTGGTCCCCGACGGCGAGGCCGCGCACGATCGTTACGTGTACGAAGCCGCACGCGTCACCGCCCGCGTGACCGGACGCGCCCCGCGTGCCCTGGCCGCCTTCGACGCCCTCGCCGCCACCACCGGTGACCCCCGCCTCGCCCTGGCCGCCTGCGCACAGGGCATCGGCCACTCCATCCGCAGCGGCGCGGGCGCCGACCGGGCCGTCGCCTTCGAACGGCACGCCGAGCGGATCACCGCAACGGGCGCGTTGGACGCGCAGGGGCTCGGCGGCGACTGGCACACCCATCTCGTACGCAGCCGTTACCACCGCGCACTAGCCCTGCTGCGCCTCGCCCAACGCCGCCCCGACGCGATGCGCGCCCAGGTCGACGCCGCGCTGCGCCACAGCGACGCGCTCTACGCGGCCCGACCCGTCGGCACCGACCGGCTCGTCGCCGACGAGAACCGGCGGATCATCCTGGAATCGCAGATCAAGGCCGCCGCCCGGGCCCGGGGCGACGAGAGCAACGACCTGCTGCGAGAGCTGAGCGAGGCCCTGTACGCGATGGACCCGAACTGTGTCGAGGCCCTGCTCATCGTCGGTGACGGCCACGCGACCGCAGGCGACCACGCGACCGCCGCCCAGTGGTACACCCGCGCCGGACGACTGGCCACCGGCGCCGGGGCGATCGGCTGGTTCCGGGCAGCCCAGTGCCACGACCGCGTCGGCGACACCGGCGCTGCCCTGCACGCCATGGGCCGCTGTCTGGAGCTCGACGCCACGGCGATCGAGCCGCGCGCGTACCTGACGGCCGCCAACTCCCCCTCGCAGGGCGCCGCCCCGACGGCCGGCACCGCGTCTCCCGAACCGGGCCCCGGCCCCGCCTCCGCGCCCGCCCCCGGCACTGCTCCCGCGAAGGCCGCCTGACCGTGACGACCGCCAACCCGGCCACCGACCGGAGCGCCGACCAGGGCGCCGCGTCCGGCGAGGACACCCGCTCCGCCGCACGCCAGATCGTCGCCCTCGGCCTGCCGCTGCTGCTCGGCGCACTGTCCTCGACCGCCTCCGGCATCGTCGACACCGCCATGATGGGCCGGTACGGGGCGCCCGAACTCGCCGGCGTCTCCGGCACCGCGGCCGTCTTCGACGTGTTCGCCAACCTCGTACTCGCGTCCGTGATCGGCTACCAGATCCTCGCCCCGCGCTTCGCCGGCCGCCAGGACCCGCCGGGCCTTCGCCGCGCCCTGGCCGTCTCGGCCCGCTACTGCGGCGCGTTCGCCCTCGCACTGACCGTCCTGTGCATGGCGGGTGGCCGTTGGCTGACCGGCCTGGTGGCCGGGGGAGATCCCCGACTGCCCGCCATCGGCGCCCAATACCTGACCGCACGAGCACCGACGTTGCTGCTGCTCGTACCGTTCACCCTCCTCACGGCCAGCTTCAACGCGTACAAGAAGACTCGGTACGCGGCCGTGGCGGGCGTCGTGGTCAACGTCGTCAACCTGCTCCTCGACGTGCTGCTCATCCACGGCGTCGGCCCCTTCCCCCGATGGGGCGCCTTCGGCAACGGCCTGGCCACCAGCCTCGCCTGGCTCGCAGGCGTCGCCGTCCTGCTCGTCCTCGCCCGCCGTTCGGACCTGCGCGGCAAACTCGGGCGACCGGCCGCCGAAGGCCTCGGCCCGGTCGACTTCGAGACGTCCATACCCCGCCTGGCCTGGCCCGCCCTGGTCTCCTCCGGCCTCGACTACGCCAGCATGGCCGTCTTCTTCGCCATGATGGGCGGCATCGGCACGGCGGCACTCGGTGGCGGCCGTATCGCCTTCGAGATCATGGTGTTCGTCTTCGGCGTCGGCACGGCATTCGCCGCCGCCCAACGCTTGCTGATCGGACGGTCGCTGGGAGCGGGGGAGCCGGATGCCGCCCGCGTCCTGTGGCGGCAGGGACAGTACGTACTCCTCGCCCCAGGCCTCGCCATCGGCCTCGCCTTCGCGCTCCTGCCCCGCCTGACCGCCGAGCTGTTCACGTCCTTCGCCCCGGTCCTCGACGCCGCCGCCGAGGCGATCGTCCTGATCGGGATCTGCGTGCCCCTGATGGCCTGGACCCTGGGCAACGTCAGCCTGATCCGCGCCCTCGGTCACACCCGCGTCGAGATGTACACCAACCTGGCCGCCGCCGTAGTCGTACAACTCCCGGTCGGCTGGCTGCTCGCCGACGCGGCCGGCCTCGGCCTGACCGGCGCCTTCCTCGGCGTCCTCGCCTACTGGGCGGCGCGCGCGGTCGGCACCGAGGTGGCGGCGCGGCGGCTGACCCGGCACACGCCCGCAGCCGTGGCCTGACCCTTCCCGTACTCCCGTAAGGAAGTGACATGAGCGATCTCCCCCTCTCCGTCCCGGCGCGCGTCGCCAAGGCCCAGGCGATTGCCGACCGCGGCCAGTTCAAGATGTCGAGCGAGCCCCGCGTGGGCGCCCTGCTGCGCAGCCTCGTCGCCGCCAAACCCGGCGGGCGGATCATCGAGGTCGGCGGCGGCGTCGGCGTCGGCGCGGGCTGGCTCCTGGACGGCATGGACGCCGACGCGCGGCTCACCTCGATCGAGAAGCACGAGAACTTCGCCCGGGTGCTCAAGCACGTCGTCGCCGACGACCCCCGCGCCGAGGTCGTGGTCGCCGACGCGACCGAGTGGCTGACCGCCTACGACGGGCCCGACTTCGACTTCGCGTTCATCGACACCACGGTCACCAAGTTCGAGCGCCGCGACACCCTGTTCGCGCACCTCGCGGACGGCGCGCTCGTCATCGCCGACGACCTGCTGCCCCAGGACAGCTGGGACGCCTCGCACCCGCCGCGCGTGGAACTGTTCCGCAAGGAGATCATGCAGGAGCCCAACCTCGTTCCCACGCTGGTGGACTGGGCGTCCGGGCTCGTCATCGCGGCCCACCGCAAGAACGCGTGACACCGTGGCTGCCGCACTGAGGGCCGTGCCGGCCCAGGAAGCCGAGGAAGCCGAGGAAGGCCCCACGACCGCCGAACTGCTGCGCCGCACGCTGCGGGAACACGCCGCGGGGGTCACCGTCATCACGGTGCCGGGGCCCGCGGGCTTCACCGCGACCTCGTTCACGTCGGTATCGCTGGAACCCTCTCTGGTGACGTTCTTCGTCGCTCTCACCGCCTCCACGGCGGCGGCCGTCGCCCGCGCCGACCACTTCGCCGTACACCTGCTGGGCGCCCGGCACGCGGACCTGGCCGTACGGTTCGCGGCCCGGGCGGTCCCGCGCTTTCACGGGGTCGACTGGACCTCGTCCCCAGAGGGCGTACCGCTCCTCCAGGGTGTCGCGCGCCTCACCGCGCGCACGGTCCTGCGCCAGCGCGTCGGCGACCACCTCCAGGTCGTCGGCGCCCTCCTGGACGCGGAACCGCTGCCGGGCCACGAACCGCTGGTCCACCATCACGGGGGGTACGCGACAACGGCCCCGCTGCCGGACGCGGCGTCGGGGACGGGGCGATCATGAGCACGGTCCCGGGGGCCGGCCCGGTGTCCCAGGCCCTCGCCACGTCCGCCCCCGCTGCTCCCGGACTGGCCCCGGCATCCCTGCCGCTTCCGGTCCGCCCTGCCTACACCCGCACCGATCCCCGAGGCGCCCTGCCCCGCCGCACCGGCCTTCCCGACATCGAGGCCAACCGCCTCACCCCCTTCTGGCGCCCGCTCATCGACTTGCGCCCCAGCCCGTACAGCCCGCTCCGGCTGCAAGCGATTCCGCTGGTGGCGGCCCGGCTCGCGGAGCCGCCCGACGCGCACAGGCCCGCGCGGTTCTCCCGCATCGGCGTACCCGGCCAACGCCACCAAGTCCTGCGGCACGCGGGCCTGGACGCCTACGACTGCCGCACCCCCGCCGGTCTCGCCCCGCACCTGCGCAGCCCGCACTGGCAGAACCTCGTCGACACGGCGGACGCCTTCCCCGACCTGGCAGCGCCCACCCGCGCCCTGCTCCTGTTCCACCTGGCCCAACTCACCTACTGCCACTACGCGATCGACCTCGCCGGAGCGGTCCGCCCCACCGGCGACCCCGGCCACGACCAGTACGTCTACGAGGTCGCCCGGGTCCACGCCCGCACCCCTGGCCACCTGGCGAGCGCGCTGTCCCTCCTCGACGAGCTGTCCACCACCACCCCCGACCCGGCCCTCGCCCTCGCGGCCTGCTTCCAGGGCGTCGGCCACTCGCTGCGCGGCGGGGACGGAACGCGGGCGGAGACCTACCTGACACGCGGGAGAGCCCTGGCGGCGGCCCTCCGGCAGGACACCTGGGAGGCACACCTGGGCCTGAGCAGATTCCACCGGGCGGCGGCGCTCCTGCACCCGGAGGACCCCCGCCACCTGGCGCGCGCGCAAGCCCACCACACCGCACTGGCGCCCTCCGAGCCGGGCCAGGACGAGACGACAGCCCTCCTGGCGGCGGAGAACGCCCGCTACCTTCTCGAACTCCGCATCCACATCACGCCGACGTCCGCCCCGGCCCTCGCCGAGGAGCTCCTCGCCCTGGACCCGAACTGCGTCGAAGCTCTTCTCACCGCGGGCGACGCGCACGCCCGCGCGGGCGACCTGCACCACGCGGCACACCTTTACACGCGGGCGGGACAGCTCAGCACGGGAGCGGGCGCGATGGGCTGGTACCGGGCAGCCCAGTGCCACCTGCTGCTGGAGAGGACGGCGGACGCGGCGCACGCCATGGGCCGCTGCCTGGAACTGGACGCGGCGGCACGCGAGCCACAGGCGTATCTGGCGGCACTGACCGGCGGCTGACTCGGACGCGTCGCCCGGCGGGCGACCGCCAAGATCTGCCACGCGGTGCCCTCCAGCCGCACCGTCCGAGAGCGGTCGGTGGCCTTGTGGGTGGAAGTCGGCACTCTGTTCACAACCGCCGGGCGCAGCCCACCGGACGTTCCCCGCCCAGCTGGACGTAGAGGGCGGTCGACGCCGGGCAGTCGTCCCGCGAGGTCACCGCCCGCACCACCCGGTACTGAGGCTCCCGCTTGCCCGAGCCGTCGCAGGCGGTCTCCCGGACCTGGCCGTGGCCCGAGCCGTAGACGCAGTCGCCGACGACGGTGCGCGGTCCGCCGCCCCCGCCGGGGTCCCCGGGGTGCGGCGGTTCCAGGTTGCGCATACAGGCGTAGCCCTGCGGGATCGTTCCGTCGCCGTCCTCGTCGCCGCTCGCGCGCTGGGCGCTGATGTGCAGCACGAAGTCGGTGGTGGCCGGGCACGGCGGCCCGTCGGCGACGGTCCCGTCGTACCGGGCGACGACCCGGGCGGCCGCCCGCTCGCTGGTGCAGGGCACCTCGGTGAAGCTGGCGGTCCCGAACGAACTGCACTCGCCGACCGCGAGGAACTCCGTGCCGTACCCGGACACCGGCCCGCTCGCCGTCGACCGCGCGCTGCCCGCCGGGGTCCCGGACGAGGACGACCGGCACCCGGCCGCCGGCAGGGCGACGGCCAGCGCCACCAGTACCCCCGCCCATCGTCTCCCGCGCATACCGACCCCCCTGCCAGCGTGGCCCGCGAGCAGGGCCCACGCCAGCCGTGTGGGAGGCTTTCCGCCTGTTGGGGGTGTTACGCCCGGTTCCGCTGCGTACGTCTAGTACGTCAGCCCGTGACCGATCGGATACAGCACCTGCGCCGGATCGTCCGCCCGCTGCACCGGCACCGGCAGCCTGCCCCGCGGTGTCACCCGGCCGGCGATCACCCGGGCCGCGGCCCGCAGTTCGACGTCGGTCCACGAGTAGGCCGCCAAGAAGGCCTTCACGGTGGGCAGTTGGGCGACATCGTACGGATTGCGGACCGCCACGGCCACCACTGGCCTGCCGGTCGCGACCAGCCGCTCCACCAGCCGCTGCTGTTCGCCGCCCGCCGTGACGTTGTACGTCCCGACGACCACCGCGTCCGCGTCCCGTGCCGCCGCGACCGCCTGGTCGACGGTCGCCGCCGAGGGCGCCGTGCCGGTGGACATCGCCGTGGCGGTGAAGCCGAGTCCGGTGAGGGCGGTGGCGAGCACACCGGTGGGCGGGCCCGTCGTACCGGACGGGGAGGCCGGGTCGGCGCCGACGACCAGCAACCTGCCGTGCGTGGCGTGGGAGAGGGGGAGCAGGCCGCCCTCGTTGACCAGCAGGGTGGTGGTGCGCTCGGCGATCCGGTCGGCGGCGGCGAGATGCCGGGCCGTGCCCACCACCCGGCCGACGTCCTTCGTGTTCACGTACGGCCGGTCGA
Source organism: Streptomyces sp. NPDC048288 (assembly GCF_043201555.1). Taxonomy (NCBI): domain Bacteria; kingdom Bacillati; phylum Actinomycetota; class Actinomycetes; order Kitasatosporales; family Streptomycetaceae; genus Streptomyces; species Streptomyces sp. NPDC048288. Next base: position 55,292 of record NZ_JBICZD010000011.1, on the reverse strand, counting down.
GCAGCCCCAGCCGCGACTTCAGCCGCAGGATCCGCAGGATCGATTCGTCGAGCCGGGACTCCGTCAGTTCCCCGCCCTGTACGGCCTTCAGGACGGCGTTCCAGGCGACGTCCAGGGTGGGCGGGTTGAGGAGCTGGTCGACCCCGGCCTTGAGGGCGAGCACGGGCACCCGGTCGTCGCCGTACTTCGTGCGGACGCCCTCCATGCCCAGCGAGTCGGTCACCACCACCCCGTCGTAGCCGAGTTCCTCGCGCAGGATGCCGGTGAGCACCGGACGGGAGAGGGTGGCCGGGTCGCCGGAGTCGTCCAGCGCCGGGAACTGGAGGTGCGCGGTCATGATCGAGTCGATGCCCGCCCTGACCGCCGCCCGGAACGGGACCGCGTCCAGCTTCTCCCACAGCTCCCGGCTGTGCGTGATCACCGGGAAGCCGGTGTGGCTGTCCACGGCGGTGTCGCCGTGCCCCGGGAAGTGCTTGGCCGTCGCGGCCACCCCCGCCGCCTGGTACCCCGCCACCTCGGCGGCGACCAGCGCCCCGACGGCGTCCGGGTCGGCGCCGAAGGACCGTACGCCGATGATGGGGTTGGCCGGGTTCACGTTGACGTCGGCGTCGGGGGAGTAGTCCTGCCGTACGCCCATCGCGCGCAACTCCGCGCCCGAGATGCGGCCGAGGGCGCGGGCGTCGGCCGCCGAGCCGCCCGCCCCGATCGCCATCGCACCCGGGAAGAGGGTGGCGGGCCTGCCGATCCGGCAGACGGCGCCGTGCTCCTGGTCGGTGGCGATGAGCACCGGCAGACCCCGCGGCTGCGCCAGCGAGGCCCGCTGGATCCCGTTCGACAACTCGGCGACCTGCCGCGGATCCCGGGTGTTGTGCGTCCATGTGAAGTAGATGATCCCGCCGACCCGGTACTTCGCGACCAGCTCGGCGGCGGTCCTGACCCCGATCTCCTCGACATTGGCGTCGATGTCCACCTGGTCCGGATCGGTCGCCGAATGACCGTAGACCCGCATCACGAACAGCTGCCCGACCTTCTCCTCGAGAGTCATCCGGGAGATCAGCGAGCGGAGCTTCTTGTCGTCGGAGCCGAGGGCATACGCACTGGCGCCGACGGCCAGTCCCGCGGTGACACCCGCGGTCGCGGCCAGGAGGGTGCGTCTGGAGGGCACGTGCGCTCCTTCCGGTGGAGTACCGCTGAAGGAAACTTCCGTGAAGCACCACTATCCGGGAAGTTTCTTTCCGTCAAGGGACTGCACGGTAACCGGAAAGGGGCCGCCATCGGCGCATTGGAGGGGGGCACGTCGATGGCGGCGGGCCGGCGGCCGTGGTGCGGCGGAGAGGGTAGGTCGACGATCGCAGCCAGCAGCGAGGGCCGACACCACACCACGGAGACTCTTCCGACAGCCTGCGAGTTGGACGGACGGAGGGGGGACGGGGTTCCCGGTGGCCGGCGCATTTCCGTAATTCGGGAGGCGTGAGCTGGAAGTTGCGTCAGGGGCAACGGGCCCGTAGGGGCGCGGGGCTGTATCGATGTGCGGCTCCGCCGCGTGGGCGCGACCGGCCCCCACCGACCCACACCCGACGAACGACCCGTTCCACCTTGTGAAACCTCCCGCACCGGAAACCCCCAACCGGCGATCATGGGCGGATGCCCCTCGTCGACATCCCCGGCTCCAAGTCCGTCACCGCCCGCGCCCTCTTCCTCGCGGCCGCCGCCGACGGCGTCACCACCCTCCTGCGCCCCCTCCGCTCCGACGACACCGAGGGCTTCGCCGAGGGCCTGGTCCGGCTCGGCTACCGCGTCGGCCGCACCCCGGACACCTGGCAGGTGGACGGCCGCCCGCAGGGCCCCGCCCTGCCCGCCGCCGACGTCTACTGCCGCGACGGCGCCACCACCGCCCGCTTCCTGCCCACCCTCGCCGCGGCCGGACACGGCAGCTACCGCTTCGACGCCTCCGAGCAGATGCGCCGCCGCCCCCTCGCCCCGCTCACCCGCGCCCTGCGCGACCTCGGGGTCGACCTGCGCCACGAGGGCGCGGAGGGACACCACCCGCTGCGGATCGAGGCGGCCGGCGTCGAGGGCGGTGCCGTCACCCTCGACGCCGGGCAGTCCTCGCAGTACCTCACCGCGCTGCTGCTGCTCGGCCCGCTCACCCGCAGGGGCCTGCGGATCCGGGTGACGGACCTGGTCTCCGCGCCGTACGTGGAGATCACGCTCGCGATGATGCGGTCGTTCGGGGTGGAGGTGGCCCGGGAGGGGGACACCTTCGTCGTCCCGCCCGGCGGCTACCGGGCGACGACCTACGCGATCGAACCCGACGCCTCCACCGCGAGCTACTTCTTCGCCGCGGCGGCCGTGACGGGCCGTGAGGTCACCGTCCCGGGGCTCGGACAGGGCGCGCTCCAGGGCGACGTGCGGTTCGTGGACGTGCTGCGGCGGATGGGCGCGGAGGTGGCGGTCGGGGCGGACCGGACGACCGTCCGCGGCACCGGCGGCCTGCGGGGCCTGACCGTCAACATGCGGGACGTCTCCGACACCATGCCCACCCTCGCGGCCATCGCCCCCTTCGCCGACGGACCCGTCCGGATCGAGGACGTCGCCAACACCCGGGTGAAGGAGTGCGACCGGCTCGACGCCTGCGCGGAGAACCTGCGCCGGCTGGGCGTCGGGGTCAGCACGGGCGACGACTGGATCGAGATCCGCCCCGGCACCCCCGCCCCCGCCGAGATCAAGACCTTCGGCGACCACCGCATCGTCATGTCCTTCGCGGTGACCGCCCTCCGCGCACCGGGCATCTCCTTCGACGACCCTGGATGCGTGAAGAAGACCTTCCCGGGCTTCCACGAGGCGTTCGGGGAGCTCACCGCCGGGTGGGGCATCCCGCTCGACGGCGGGTGAGCGGGTCGGCGAGACTCCGGGCGTGCCCTGTCCCTTGCAAGGGCCGGCCTGCACGGTGATCCGGTTCGTACGGTGCCTCGTGCGGGCGCTGAGCTGGTCTGCGCGCGGGGCCGGTGCGCGTGGTGAGCCGCCGCGCTCGCTGAGCCTGGCCGGCGCGGCTACGCCGACTCGTTGAGCAGTCGGGCCAGGTGGTCGCGGCCCGCTGCCAGTAGTCCGGGGAGCGGGGCGGCCGTCTCGTACCAGCGTTTCTCGTACTCCCAGCACAGCCAGCCGTCCCAGCCGTGGCGGGAGAGGATCTCGACGCAGTCGGAGAGCGGCAGGATGCCGGCGCCGAGGGGGAGCGGGGTGGTGTCGTCGGCCGAGGCGATGTCCTTGACCTGGACGTAGCCGAGGTGCGGTGCGAGGGCCGCGTAGGTCTCGGCGGGCTGCTCGCCGCCCAGCCAGGTGTGCATGACGTCCCAGAGCGAGCCGACCATGCGGTGGCCGACCGGGCCGAGGACGCGGATCGCGTCGGCGCCGGTGCGGTGCGAATCGTGGGTCTCCAGCAGGACCCGTACGCCGAGGGCGGAGGCGTCCTCGGCGACGGTGCCGAGCCGCCGGGCGGCGATCGCGTCGGACTCGGCGACGGGCAGCGCCGGGTCGGCGCCGGGGAAGACGCGGACGAAGGAGGCGCCCAGGTCGTGCGCGAGCTGGAGGAGCCCGCGCGTCTCGTCGAGCACCGGGCCGTCCTCGCCGGGGGCCGCGAGGCGCGCGTACCCGGCGACGCCCAGCACCTCCACCCCGGCCGCCTTGAACTCGGCGGCCACGTCGGCCCGCGCGGCCGGGCCGAGGCCGGGATGGACGGGCTCTTCGGGATGGGCGCGCAGCTCGACGCCGTGGTAGCCGTGGACGGTGGCGAGCGCCAGCACGTCCGGCACCGGCAGACCGGGAACCCCGAGGGTGGAGAAGGCGAACCTCATGCCCACCAACCTACTTCTCACTCACCGGTTCCGTGCAGGTCCAGCCGCCAGTCCTGGCCGACCAGGTCCTTGCCGAAGGAGCGGTGCGGTTTCTCGGCGGTGAGGACGAAACCGTGCCGCTGGTAGATGTGGCGGGCGGAGGACAGGATGTCGTTGGTCCACAGGACCAGGTCGCGGTAGCCGACCCCGCGCGCGAACGCGATCACGGCGGAGACCAGCCGGTCGCCGATGCCGAGCCCGCGGGCCTCCGGTTCGACGAGCAGCAGCCGCAGCCGCGCGGTGCCGGGGGCGTCGTCCCGTACGCACATCACGCAGCCCACCGGCCGCCCCGCCCACTCGGCGATCCAGGTGCGCTCCAGGTGCGGGTCGTGGTCCTCGGCGTAGTCGGCGACGATCCGGGCGACCAGGCCCTCGTAGTCGGCGTTCCAGCCGTACTCGGAGGTGTACAGGGCGGCGTTGCGCTGCACGATCCAGCCCAGGTCGCCGGGGCGCGGCTCGCGCAGCACGACCTCGCCGGCGTCGCCGGGGGCGTGTCCGTCGCCGAGGAGGGTGCGGATGGTGCGCATGGCCTCGGCGAGGCGGGGCCGCTCGCCGGGGTCGACGGCGCCCAGCAGCGTGCCGACCGAGTCCCGGGCCCGCGCGTCGAGCAGCTCGGCGGCGGTCCGGCCGTCCGGGGTGAGGGAGACGCGCCGGCGCCGGGGGTCCTTCTCCGAGGCCGAGCGCTCGATCAGTCCGGCCTCCTCGAACTTGTTGAGGATCCGGCTCAAGTACCCGGCGTCCAGCGCGAGATCGGCCCGCAGGTCGGCCGCGTCGGTCTCCGCGGAGTGCGCGAGCTCGTACAGCACCCGGGCCTCGGTGAGGGTGTACGGGGCGTAGAGGTGGCGGCCGTAGTCGAGGGCGCCGATGAGGTTGGTGTAGAAGCGGTTGAAGGCGCGGATGTCCTGGACGGTCATGGCTGGGCCCCGATGGTTGACTGAGTCAGAGATACCGTGGCTCCGAGGCTATCCCGGCACCCCGTCCGGCCGGAAGTCATCGGCCCGAACAGCGGCTCCGCAGGCTTTACTTGTTCTTTTTTGCCTGGGCCTGGTCCTGCTTTTGACTTCGTCGCGCCAGCGCCGTAGGTTTATACACGAACGTCACTTATGTCCGTTTCAACTTCGGATGTGACGTGGTCCGCCGGAGAAAACCCGTGCGGTGCGGAGAACCGGCATCGAGGGCGGCGGACGCGCTCAGAGCTGCGCGCAGGCTCTGGAGCGCACGCAGAGCGGCCACTGCGCGGCCGCCGTAACTCAACCACACCCTCGGAGAGGGGCGAAAAAATGCGCGCGCACACCACACGGATGAAGAGGGTTGCCATCGCTGCGATTTCGGCACCCATCCTGGCACTCGCTGCCGGGGCCGGAGTCGCCAGCGCGGCCAACCAGTCTGCGCCCGACCACGTCGTCTCCTACCAGGACAACGGTGGCGGCGGCGGTGGCCACGGCGGTGGCGGTGGCGGCGGTCACGGCGGTGGCGGCGGTCACGGTGGCGGCGGCTACGGCGGCGGTCACGGTGGCGGCGGCTACGGCGGCGGTCACGGCGGCTGGGGAGGCGGCGGCTGGGGAGGCGGCGGCTACGGCGGCTGGGGCGACGATTACGGCTGGGGCGGCGGTCACTACGGTGGCGGCGGCTGGGGCGGCGGCGACGGCGGTGGCTGGGGCGGAGGTGGCTGGGGAGACTGAGCCAGGCCACAGCGTGTGACGCTCCCTGACAGCAGAAGGTGGATCCGGGTGCCCGACCCCTCGGGCACCCGGACGCATGCATCAGAACCCCTCGTGGAGGCGGTGACCGGATGAGGATCGTGTGCGTGGGCGGCGGCCCGGCCGGACTGTACTTCTCGATCTCGGCGAAGCTGCGGGACGCCGGACACGAGATCATCGTGCTGGAGGCCGACCCGCCCGAGGCCACCTACGGCTGGGGCGTCGTCTACTGGAGCGACCTGCTCGACATCCTGCACCGCAACGACCCCGAGAGCGCACGCGCGGTGAGCGCCGGCTCGGTGCTCTGGCAGCAGCAGGAGATCCGGCTGCACGGCAACCGCCACGACGGCACCGCCTACTTCGGCGGCTTCGGCTACAGCATGGGCCGCGCGGCCCTCCTCGACATCCTCACCCGGCGCGCCCGCTCCCTCGGCGTGGACGTACGGCACGGGGAACGGCTCGCCGACCCCGCCGACCTGCCGGACGCCGACCTGATCCTGGCGGCCGACGGCGCGAACAGCCGGATCCGGCAGAGCCGCGCCGAGCGGTTCGGGCCGCACACGCAGACCGGCCGCAACCCCTTCATCTGGCTCGCCACCGACCGGCAGTTCGACAGCTTCGTCTTCGCCTTCGAGCAGACCGAGGCGGGCTGGATCTGGTTCCACGCCTACCCCTCGTTCAAGGGGGTCAGCACCTGCATCGTGGAGAGCTCCCCGGAGACCTGGCAGGGCCTCGGCCTCGACACGCTCGACGAGGAGGACGCCGTACCCCTGCTGGAGAAGATCTTCCACCGCGCCCTCGACGGCCACTCCCTGATCAGCAAGTCGCGCGGCGCGCCCGCGAAATGGCAGCGGTTCACCCACCTCGCCAACCGGACCTGGGTCGACGGCAGCGACCCCGGCCGGCCGGTCGTCCTCGCCGGCGACGCCGCCCACACCACCCACTTCACGCTCGGCTCCGGCACCCGGCTCGCCATGATCGACGGCATCATCCTGGCCGAGGCCCTGAAGGGCTTCCCGGACCCGCGGATCGCCCTGCGCGAGTACGACAAGCGCCGCCGCGCCGAACTCCACCCCGTCCAGGCGGCCGCCCGCACCAGCATGGCCTGGTTCGAGCAGCTCGACGACTACCTCGACCGCGGCCCCGTCGACTTCGCCTACGCCATGGCCGTCCGCCAGGGCCACCAGGCCCCCTGGCGCTACCAGACCCACCTCGCCACCCAGCTCAAACCCGTACGCCGAGCCCGCCGCGCCTACGACACCGGCACCCGCTGGTACCAGGACCGCAAACGCGGCGCCGCCCCCCTACCCCTCCTGCCCCACTCCCCCCAGCCGGGTCACTGACGGCCTTCGCCGCACCGGGCCAGTCGCCGACGGGTACCGCCACGGCGGGGGCAGCCACCGACAGGTTCCGGGCACGGCCGGGACCGGTGACAGCCACCGACGCCTTTCCTCCCGGCCGGACCAGGCCGCGCGGGCGCCTTCCGCTGCGGCGGGAGCGGGGCGGTCGCTGTCCCTTTCCGCTGCGGCGGAGTACGCGGTCCGGGCGGCGCGCGGTCTGCCGCCGCCGCTTCCGGCACTGCGGAACCGGCGGCCCCGACGTCTTCCCTTGCGGCGGAAATCGGCAGCGTGGACTGCCTCCCCCGCGGGGGAGCGGTGCGGTCGGCGACAGGTTCCGTGTGCGGCGGACGCGGGGCAGCTGCCGGCCTCTTCCGCTGCGGCGGAGTGCGCGGTCCGGGCGGCGCCACCGCGTCCGTCGCGGGGGTGACCGGCGGCGCCGACGCCTTCCTCTGTGGCGGAAACCGGCGGCGCCGACTGCCCCGCCCGCAGGGGGAGCGGCGCAGACGGCGGCGGCTTCCGTCGCGGCGGGAGCGGCGCAGGTGCCGGTTTGCTCCCGCCGCGTCGGGAACGGGTCGGGTGGGCGGCCGTCGGTGTGTCTACGGCGGGAACGGGCCGTAGACGGGGTGTGCGGGTCGGAGGGGGTGGTCGGGGGCACCTGAGCCGCGTCCCCGGTGTTCGAGTCGGTACCGCTCGTGGGGGTCAGGTGCGGGGTACACCCGAGGACCCCCGGACCATCAGCTCGCCGCGTACCGTCGCGATGCCTCCCGGTGGCGGCTCCTCGCGGCCCATGGCGATGCGGCCCGCCCGCGCCCCCGCCTCCGCCAACGGCAGCCGCACCGTCGTCAGGGACGGCACCGCGTCGATGCTGAAGGGCAGGTCGTCGAAGCCGGCCACGGACACGTCCGCGGGGATGCGCATGCCCGACTCCCGGAGCGCGGCGCAGGCGCCCAGCGCGACGGAGTCGTTCGCGGCGACCACCGCGGTGAGCGTCGGGTCCCGGCGCAGCAGCTCCAGCGTGGCCTCGTACCCCGCCCGCCGGTCGTAGCGGCCGTGCACGGTCCAGCGCGGGTCCTCCTCGATGCCCGCGTCGGCGAGCGCGGCCCGGTGGCCCTCCAGCCGGTGCCGGGTGGTCGTGCGCTCCTCGGGACCGGCGATGTAGCCGAGCCGCCGGTGGCCGAGCCCGATGAGGTGCTCGGTCAGCTCCCGCCCGCCGCCGCGGTTGTCGAAGGTCAGCGCCACCGCGTCGGTGTCCGGCGCCGGCGGCCGCCCGCACAGCACCACCCTCGTCCCCGCGTCCGCCAGCTTGCGCAGCTTCGCCGCCACCGCCGCCGCGTGCGGCGCGTTCTCCATGGCCCCGCCGGTCAGGATCACCGCCGCCGCCCGCTGCCGCTGCAGCAGGGTCAGATACGTCAGCTCCCGCTCCGGGGAGCCCCCGGTGTTGCAGACCACCGCCAGCCGCTCGCCGCCCGCCCGCCCGCCGGGACCGCCGATCTCGGCCTGGATGGCGCTTGCCATGATGCCGAAGAACGGGTCGGCGATGTCGTTGACGAGGATGCCGACCAGATCGGAGGTCGCCGCCGCGAGCGCGCTCGCGGGGCCGTTGAGGACATAGTCCAGTTCGTCCACCGCCCGCAGCACCCGTTCCCGCGTGGTCGCCGCCACGGGATAGTTGCCGTTCAGTACGCGCGACACCGTCGCGGGCGAGACCTGGGCGCGGGCCGCCACGTCCGCCAGGGTCACCGTCATCTCGTCGTCCTCCGGTCGCGCATCTCGTCGTACGTCTTCGTACACAGCCTGATCAAAGGAAGCCCCCTTGCCGAGCAGACCATAAGGCCATTCACTCCTGTTGTTCGCCCCCTCGAACAACTCGACCCCATCACGGTCTTGTACAGACCAGTGGTGAAAGGCTAGCTTCAGACTGTATAGAAAGCGCTTGCTGCGTTGCTGAGACGCACGCGGACGAAGGGAAACACGTGACACGCAAGACGGTGCGGATCGCCATGAACGGTGTGACCGGACGCATGGGCTACCGCCAGCACCTCGTCCGCTCGATCCTCGCCCTGCGCGAGCAGGGCGGTCTCGACCTCGGCGACGGCACCGTGCTGTGGCCGGAACCGGTCCTCGTCGGCCGCCGCGAGCACGCGCTCCGCGAGATCGCCGACCGGCACGGACTGTCCGGCGAGCACATCGCCACCGACCTCTCGGCGGTCCTCGCCGACCCCACCATCGACATCTACTTCGACGCCCAGGTCACCTCCGCCCGCGAGGAGGCACTCCAGCAGGCCATCGCCGCCGGGAAGCACATCTACACCGAGAAGCCCACCGCGACCGGCCTCGACGGCGCCCTGGAGCTGGCCCGGCTCGCGCACGCCAAGGGCATCAAGCACGGCGTCGTCCAGGACAAGATCTTCCTGCCCGGCCTGCTCAAGCTGAAGCGGCTCATCGACGGCGGCTTCTTCGGCCGCATCCTCTCCGTCCGCGGCGAGTTCGGCTACTGGGTCTTCGAGGGCGACTGGCAGCCCGCCCAGCGCCCCTCCTGGAACTACCGCGCGGAGGACGGCGGCGGCATCGTCGTCGACATGTTCCCGCACTGGGAGTACGTCCTGCACGAGCTGTTCGGCCGGGTGAAGTCCGTCCAGGCCCTCACCGCCACCCACATCCCGCAGCGCTGGGACGAGGGCGGCAAGCCCTACGACGCCACCGCCGACGACGCCGCCTACGGCATCTTCGAGCTCGACGGCGGCGCCATCGCCCAGATCAACTCCTCCTGGGCGGTCCGCGTCAACCGCGACGAACTCGTCGAGTTCCAGGTGGACGGCACCGAAGGCTCAGCGGTCGCCGGCCTGCGCAACTGCCGTGTCCAGCACCGCAGCGCGACCCCCATGCCGGTCTGGAACCCGGACATCCCGGCCACCTACGCCTTCCGCGACCAGTGGCAGGAGATCCCGGACAACGGCGAGTTCGACAACGGCTTCAAGGCCCAGTGGGAGCTGTTCCTCAAGCACGTCTACGCCGACGCCCCCTACCAGTGGGACCTGCTGGCCGGCGCCCGCGGCGTACAGCTCGCCGAGCTGGGCCTGAAGTCCTCCACCGAGGGCCGCCGCATCGACGTACCGGAGATCGCGCTGTGACCATCCAGCTCCCCTCGGCGGGCGGCACCCTGCGGACCTACGAACCCCGCACCGAGCCGCTCGCCGTCACCACCGGCACCCCCCTCACCTCCCGTACGGTCTTCTCGGCGGCACACGTCGTCGCCGACCCGTTCGCCGACGTGTCCCCCGACTCGCCCGCCGCCGTCGACTGGGACGCCACCCTCGCCTTCCGCCGCCACCTGTGGTCCCACGGGCTCGGCGTCGCCGAGGCGATGGACACCGCCCAGCGCGGCATGGGCCTGGACTGGGCGGGCGCCGCCGAGCTGATCCGCCGCAGCGCCGCCGAGGCCAAGGCGGTCGGCGGCCGGATCGCCTGCGGCGTCGGCACCGACCAGATCACCGGCGGCACCCTCGCCGAGATCCGGGCCGCCTACGAGGAGCAGCTCGCGCTCGTCGAGGAGTCCGGCGCCCAGGCCATCCTGATGGCCTCCCGGGCCCTCGCCGCCACCGCCTCGGGCCCCGAGGACTACCTCGACGTCTACGGCCACCTGCTCCGCCAGGCCGGCGAACCGGTCGTCCTGCACTGGCTCGGCCCGATGTTCGACCCGGCCCTGGAGGGCTACTGGGGCTCCACCGACCTCGACGCGGCCACCGACGTCTTCCTGGACGTCATCGCCGCCCACCCCGACAAGGTCGACGGCATCAAGGTCTCCCTGCTCGACGCCCAGCGCGAGATCGACCTGCGCCGCCGCCTCCCGCAGGGCGTCCGCTGCTACACCGGCGACGACTTCAACTACCCCGAGCTGATCGCGGGCGACGCGCAGGGCTTCAGCCACGCCCTGCTCGGCATCTTCGACCCGCTGGGCCCGCTGGCGGCCCAGGCGGTCCGGATCCTCGACACGGGCGACACGGCGGGCTTCCGCGCCCTCCTGGACCCCACCGTCGAACTCTCCCGCCACCTCTTCCAGACCCCCACCCGCTTCTACAAGACCGGCGTGGTGTTCCTGGCCTGGCTCGCCGGCCACCAGGCACACTTCACCATGGTCGGCGGCCTCCAGTCGGCCCGCTCCCTGCCGCACTTCGCCCGCGCCTACGAACTCGCCGACGGTCTGGGCCTGTTCCCGGACCCCAAGCTCGCCGAGGAACGGATGAAGACCCTGCTCGCCCTGTACGGAGTCAGCCAGTGACCGGCGACCTCTCCCGCTTCTCGATCAACCAGATGACCGTCAAGCAGCTCTCCCTGCCCGAACTGGCCGACGCCTGCCTGGACCTGGGCGTCCCGGGCGTCGGCCTCTGGCGCGAGCCGGTCCGGTCCTACGGCGTCGACGCGACCGCCAAACTGCTGCGCGAGGCCGGCCTGACCGTCACCACCCTCTGCCGGGGCGGCTTCTTCACGGCGATCGACCCCGCCGAACGCGCCGCCGCCCTCGCCGACAACCGGCGGGCGATCGAGGAGGCCGCGACCCTCGGCACGGACACCCTCGTCCTGGTCTCGGGCGGCCTGCCGGCCGGCTCCAAGGACCTGCACGGTGCCCGCGAACGCATCGCGGACGCCCTCGCCGAACTGGGCCCCTACGCCGAGCAGCACGGCGTACGCCTCGCCATCGAGCCCCTCCACCCCATGTACGCCGCCGACCGCTGCGTGGTCTCCACCCTCACCCAGGCCCTGGACCTCGCGGAACGCTTCCCCGCCCACCAGGTCGGCGTCACCGTCGACACGTACCACATCTGGTGGGACGACCAGGCCCCCGCGCAGATCGCCCGCGCCGGCGCCGGCAACCGCATCCACACCTTCCAACTCGCCGACTGGACCACCCCGTTGCCCGAGGGCGTCCTCAACGGCCGCGGCCAGATCGGCGACGGCGCGATCGACATGCGCGAATGGAAGGCCTACGTGGAGGCCGCCGGCTACACCGGCCCCATCGAGGTCGAACTCTTCAACGACGCCCTGTGGGCGAGGGACGGCCGCGAGGTACTCACGGAGACGGCGGAACGGTTCCTGACCCACGCGGCGTAGCCCGGCGCGGCGGCCGAAGAAGCGAACCTGCTCTCCGGCCGCCGCCGCACGGTGACGTATACGTGACGTATACTCGGTGCATGTCCGACGTCATGATCCGTGTGCCCGCCGAAGTCCGTGACCAGCTGGCCGCCGTGGCCGAGGCGCGAGGTACCAGCCTCCGTGCCCTCATGCAGGACATAGCTGCTCAGACGCTGACCCCCGAGCAGATCAGGGAACGGGCCGACCGCACGCGCGCGCTGCTCGCCGAGCGCTTCGGGCACCACGTCTCGGACGAGGAATCCGCCGAGATGCGGCGCAAGATGCGGGAGGCCGCCGCCGCGCACCGTGCCACCTCGGCCGGGACGGAGCCGAACCCTTGAGCTGGACCGAGCACTTCGTCCTCGACACCCCTACCCTCCTCGCGATGGGAGGCGACAAGCAGGTCTCCGGTCTGATCCACGCCGCTGCCGCCAGCGACGACATGCGTCTGTGGGTGCCCGTCCTGTGTCTCCTGGAGGCGGAGCGTCAACGCGCCGGGATCGTCGACCACGTGGGCGTGCTGGTCGACGTACTCCATCTCGTCGACGACGACTACTCCATGGCGGTCACCGTCGCCGAACTGCGCGGCGCGGGCGTCGACTTCGGTGTTTCCGCCGCCGTGCACGCCGCGCGGCCGAACCAGATGCTCCCCATGGGCGGCCTGATCGCCTCCGTAGCACCCGAGCCGTACGAGGGACTCGGCGTCGGGGTCATGGACCTGAACCGCTGAGACGCCCGTCCCGCACGGCCCCTACGAACGCGGCCCAGCCGTCCGCCGAGAAGACCAGGGCCGGGCCGGTGGTCCCGGCCTTGCTGTCGCGGACGGGGACGGTGGCGTGGCCGCGGGCCACTTCGAGGCACTCGCCCTGGTCGCCGCCGCTGTAGCTGGACTTGTACCACCCGGTCAGGGCGTGCTCACTGCTGGCCATGTGCGTGTTCCTCCGCTGCCGCTCTGACGAGGGCAAGTGACTCCTGTTGCGACAAGGCGTCGCTCAGCGCCAGAGCGTAGGCGGTCTGGCAGGCGCTCACCAGGGCCGGATCATCCATCAGGTTGCCGGTCATGAAGCCCTCGACGTAGGCGACCGGCGCGGAGTCCTCGAAGGTCATGAGGGTGAGCAGGCTCTGCATGAGAGCGTGTGCCCCTACGCCGTACGGCAGTACGTGCAGGCGCAGTCGCCCTGCCTCGGCCAGGTCGGCGATTTTGTGCAGCTGTTCCGCCATGGCCTGTGGGCCGCCGACACGGCGACGGAGGACGGCCTCGTCGAGCAACGTCCAGAAGACTGGTTGCGACGGTCCGTCGAGGATGCGGCGGCGTTTTGTTCGGATGACAACGAACTCGTCAAGTTCCTCGGGGGTGAAGTTCGGCCGGTAGGCGCAGAAGAGGGCGCGCGCGTAGCCGTCGGTCTGGAGCACGCCGGGAACCAGCGACAACGCGAACTGGTGGATCACTGTGGCCTGTTGCTCCAGTTCGGCAACTGCGGCGAAGTGATCGGTGTATTTGGACTCCAGATCCTCCAGCCACCGCTCGAAGAACCCGTCCGTCTTCAGGGCTCGGTCGACCCGCCGCGCGTCATCCGGCTTCGGCAGCCGCCTCCCCGCCTCGAAGTGGCTGATCAGTGTGGGCGAGCACACGACCAGCTCGCCCAGTTCCTCCTGGGTGAGACCGGCCGCCGTCCGCCGCAGCCTCAGCTCCTCCCCGTACTTCTCGCGTTGCGTCCGAGGCTTCTGGCGCTCGCTCATGCGGCCAACTCCCGTTCCTGACAAAGGCTCTGTCAAGTCCCCGCCTCTGGAAGCGTAGCCACCTCCGACCCCACTCTGTGAGCGAATCGCAACACACCGAAGTCGCCGCAGGTAGGAAAGCAGGTCGGCATGACGTATCTCCTGGCCCGGCTGGTCGAGCCGTTGCTCCGGTTCTTCCTGCCCGCTCGCGGGCGACGGCGCCACACGTATCCGTACTCGTGCCCGTACGTCGGCCGCCCCTATCTCGACCACGTGGAAACCTACGCATGAGCGGGCGCCTGCTTCCGTGGACCGGTGCGGACGGCAAACCGGGGTATCTCATCGGCGACGGGACCGGATACGTCTCCCGGCTCGCCGACCGGATCGAGAGCACGCACCTCGGCATGGCGGGCGACCTGCTCGACCATGCGGACGAACTCCTCGCCGAGCAGAGGCTCACCGTTGAAGAACTCCGTTTTCTCGCGCGGCGGCTGAGCGAATCGCTGCGGGACGTGAAGCGTGTCGCCGAGAGCAGGGGCGCGCGGTTGTCGGATTGACCCTCGACCTTGTACAGGGCCCAGAGTGCGGGGTGTGGAGAACGACATGCGCAGCATCGGGGAGATGGCCCGCGAAAGCGGCCTGGGCGTGAGCGCCCTGCGGTTCTACGACCGTGCCGGTGTGCTGGTTCCGGCCTGGGTGGATCCGGTGAGCGGATACCGCTGGTACGAACCCGGCCAGCTCGCGGAGGCGCGGCTGCTGGCCCGCCTGCGCCGGGCCGGGATGCCGCTGGCGGACATCCGGCTGGTACTGGCCAGTTGGTCCGGTGCGGACACCGATCTGGTCCGGAAACTGCTCGGGGCGCATCTGCGCCGTCTCGAACAGGGGCTGTCCGATGCCCGCGGCGAGTTCTCCGCGCTCCGAGCCCTACTCGATCACCGGGAGAATGTCATGACCCCGCTCCGCAACGCCACCGTACGGCTGTCCGTCGCCGCACCGGAGCTGGCGGCCGTGCTGGACGCGGTTCGTTTCGCGGCGAGCACCGACCCCGAGCTGCCGATGCTCGGCGGGATTCTGTTTGACATCGAGGGCGAGAGCCTTCGTGCCGTGGCCACCGACCGGTACCGAATGGCGCTCGCGAGGGTCGGTGTCACCGGGCATGACGGGCCCCGGGTACAGGTCATCGTGCCCACGTCGCTCGCCGACGCGATGCGGGCGCTGCTGGACGGCGAGGGACCTGTGGGACTTTCCCTCGACGGCGACCGCGTGACCTTGGAGGCCGGGGACAGGCAGGTGGCCGGTCAGTGCCTCGACCACGACTTCCCCGACTACCGTCGTCTGCTGCCCCCGGCCGGCGGACGACGCACCGTCGTCGTCGAGGTGGCGGCCTTCCGGCAGGCTCTGGAGACCGGGCCCGTCCGTTCCGGAGAGGCCGGAGCGCACGACCTCAGCGTGCTCAGGGTGGCGGACGGCTGCGCGGTGACCCTCTGCGCCGATGTCGACGAAGACCCCGCCCGCGTCGCCGTCAACCGTGAGTTCCTGCTGGACGCGCTGGCCGCCGGGGCCCGTGACCGGCTGGTTCTGGAGTTCGGCGCGCCCACGGCGCCGATCGCGATCCGCCGGCCCGGCGACGAGGGTGCCTTCTCGCTCCTGATGCCGGTCCGGCTGGAGGACTGACGGTGCCTGTGTGAGGACTTCTTCACACAGGTCTTTTTTATATTCCCTGTTCAGGTCCGGCCGTCATGGCTATTTGCTGTGGCTCACCTGTCAGTTGGTGATTTCTTCAATTCGCTGGAACCGCATCCCACCTGGTCGTGTCTATAGAGTTCGAGTCAGCCGCAAGGGTCAGCAAATGGCCCGAGATTGCGGTTGGAAAAGGCAATTCGAATTCAAGGAGTTTCCTGTGAACATGCGTATCGCCGCTGTTGCCGTGGCTTCTGCCGCGCTCGTCGCCGCCGGTGCCACCGCTGCTGTCGCCGCCCCGGCTCCGGCTCCGTCGATCACCGTCAAGGCGAGCGCCGCCACCGTCAAGCTGGGCGATGTCGTCACCTTCAGCGGCAAGGTGGACGGGCTCAAGGACGGCAGCAAGGTGACCCTTCAGGTGAAGGACGGCAAGAAGTGGGTGTCCCTGCCCGCGACGGCGAAGGTCGCCAAGGGCGCGTACAAGCTCGACGACAAGTTCGACGAGAAGGGCGTCGAGGTCCTGCGCGTCAAGGACGGCAGCGCCGTCTCCAAGAACGTGTCCGTCACGGTTCGCTGAAGCAGCCCTGAGAGCCTGCCCCACCCCGTCCGATCCGGGGTGGGGCAGGCCCCGTGGATCTTAGGGAGCCTATGGGCCGCCTGTCTTTGCCGTTTCCTTAGATTGTCGTTAATTGACCCGATCGCGCCGACGCGCGCGCAGGGGCGTCCGGCGGCCGCGGAAAAAATCTTGGATGGGTGTACAACCCTCTCCCCACCTTGCCGGTCGTACTTGGCATCAGGACTTTCGGAGGGGGATCCGGGGGGATCGCGGGGGTTCTGATACGGAGGGGAAAGCCGAGGGGGTTCGATCGACGGATCGGGCCCCCTCGAAGCATGTCCGGGAGACGTGTGCGGGCGCCGGTGCGACCGGTTCTTGAGTTGTCCCTGACAGCCGGGGTGGCGCAGGCTGCTCTCTGGGCGGGACGGCTGTTCGACTCGGGGGGCGCTTCTCGTGCTGCGTATCCACTTCACGTCTCAGGATCTGGCCCGGGTCCGGGTGGCGAGCGCCCCCGACCCGCTCTGGGAGATCGCCTGCAGCCTGCACCGCCTGCAGACCTCACGGGGCCGCTGGGCCTACGCCGACTGGTACCGCGAGACCCGGGCCACCCTCGCCGGCTCCCCGCTCGGCGTGGCCGTACGCCGGCTGCTGGTCCCGGTGCTGCCCCGGGCCCGCTACATGCCCGACTTCCTCACCCCGCCCGAGGCCGCCGACGGCCTGGACCGCGGGCTCACGGCGGTCGTCGACACCCCGCCCGCCCGGGTCGCCCACGAGATACGGACGCTGGACCGGCTGCACGGCGCCCCCGACTGGGCGCCACGGCTGATGGAGCGGGAGACCCGGGAGGAACTGGCCGGACTCCTGCGCGCCTACCACGAAGCGGTCATCGCACCGCACGAGAGCCGTATTCACGCCATGGTCGCCGCGGAGCGCGCGCTGCGCGGCCGGGACGCCCTCGCGACCGGGCTCGACGGACTGCTCGGCTGCCTGTCGCCCGCGATCCGCTGGCATCCGCCGGTCCTGCACGTCGACTACGTCGAGGACCGCGACCTGCACCTCGCCGGCCGCGGACTGCGCCTGGTCCCCTCGTACTTCTGCTGGCAGTCGCCGGTCTCCCTGGCCGACGAGACCCTCGGGCCGCTCCTGGTCTACCCCGTGCAGGGCGACCGCCGCGCCGTCCCCGGCCGCCCGCCCGACGCCTCGCTCGTCGCCCTGCTCGGCCGGACCCGGGCGGCCGCGCTGCGGTCCCTCGCGCTGGGCGCGACCACCTCCGAACTGGCCCGGTTCCTGGGGGTGTCGGTGCCGACGGCCACCCATCACACCACCGTGCTGCGCGACGCCGGCCTGGTCGTCAGCCGACGCCACCACAACACCGTGCTGCACACGCTCACCCCCCTGGGCGCCGCCCTGCTCCGACCGCGGGCGTGACCGTCCGGGGAGTCTCACGCCCGGTGCAGGGCCGCCGCCCGGGCCAGCGCCCGCTGCCGGGTGTGCCAGACCTCCTCCAGACGGGCCCGCGTACGCGCGGGCTGGTCGCGCAGGAACACGTCGCGCTGTGCGGCGCCCGTGCGGCGCAGACCGCTCGCCGCGTCGCAGCGCTGATCGGCCGCCGCGGCGGCGCGCTGCCCACGCGCCAGTTTCGCGGCGCTCGCCCCCTTGACGGCCTCGGCCTGCAGCGACTGGATCAGCGCGGCGGGGGTCTTCGCGGCCCGGCCGGTGCCGGCCATGCAGCGCTGCCACCGCTTCAGGGCCTTCTGATAGGCGGGGGCGGTGGCCAGGTACCGCTCGAGCAGCTGGTCGACGTCCTGCGGTACGAGGGTGTCCTCAAGGGCGGCCCGTACGGTGCCGTACAGTCCGGCCCGCGCCCGGGCCAGGCAGCCGCCCGTGGTGTAGGTCCCGCTCGACCCGCTGGGCAGGGTCAGCGCCGCCACCTGGTCGGCGGGGCCGTCGAGGACGGCCGTGTAACGGGTCTGCGCGGTGGTGGACAGGGAGCGGACGTAGCGGTCCTGGGCCGTGGGGCCGTCGTTCATCCGGCCGAGCGCCGTGGAGACGCCGTAGCCGGGGGCCGAGCGGGAGCCGACGGAGTCGGCCGTGGTCGCCCCGGCGGGCGGCCGCGGGCCCGCGCTCGTGACCAGGTAGCGCAGTCCCCGGTCGCGCATGCAGCGCTGGGTGAGGATCTGCAGGGCGCCGAAGAGCTGCCAGCGCTGGCGCAGGGCGTCGGCGTCCGAGGTGAGGACGGTGGCGGCGTGACCGGACTCCCGCGCCGCCGGCGCGGCCTCGGCGGATGCGGCCGTGCTCGGTCCGGTGCACGCGGTCGCGACGGCACAGACCAGGCTCACGGCGAGGATCAGCAGGGGCAGCAGGCGGGACGGTGTGCGCCCGGTACGGCGGCGCGAGAGCTCTGTCATGGGTGATCGCCCGTCATCGGGTGGCCGGAGCGTTCCCGGTCAGCAGAGTGAGGTCCAGTAGTTGCTGCTGATCGAGTCGTTGAAGCTGGTGCTCGAGTCCGGCCAGACGAGGTTGGCGAAGTTGCTGTTGGACCAGTCCTTGGGCAGGCAGGCGGAGAGCCCGGTGTAGCCGGTGCCGTTCCACACCTCGACGCCCAGGCCGCTGGTGCCGTGGTTGTACCCGGACGAGGCGCAGTTGTTCCATGTGCCGCTGGCGCAGGTGGAGTGGCTGTAGTCGCCCCAGTTGTCGTTCGCGCCGGAGAACTTGCCCGGTCCGTCGCCGTAGCCGGAGTTGACCCAGAAACAGAAGTAGGTGCTCGGGCAGTCCCCGATGGCCTGCGGGGAGACCTCGTCGGAGGAGGTTGCCTGGGCGGCCTGCGGTGCGGCGGCGGCCGGCCTGGCGACCGGGGCGGTGTGGGCGTCCGCGGCGGCGGCGCTGCCGGGAAGGGAGAGGCCGAGGAACACGGCCAGAGCGGTGGCGGCGAGCGCCGCGGCTAAGCGGAAGGATCTCATCGGGGATTCCCTCTTTCTCGGGCTGTTGGCTTGCCGAAGTTCGCTCCTCGGGACACAAGGGGCGATTGCAACGGTTGTGAGCGATCCTGCCAACAGGGTCAGAGAGGGGCCATCACGTTTCACCGGGATGAAAAGTCCCAGGTGCGGAGCGGGAATCCGTTGCTCCGCACCCGCCTTGAGCTCGGTTCGGGCCCGGTCCTAGAAGAACACCCCGCACCGCAGCAGCACGTTCGCGTACGGCCGGGCCTCACCGGTCCGTACGATCAGCCGCGCGTCCTCCGACAGGTCCTTGAGGTGTTCGTGCGGGACCAGGGACAGGTCGGGGAAGTGGCCGTGCAGGAGCTGCGCGGCGGCCGGGTTGGCCGCGCGGATCTCGGTCGCCGCCGTCGCGCCCTCGACGACGAGTTCGGCCAGCAGCCCCTCCAGCACCTCCGCGAAGGACGGCACCCCGGCCCGGAAGGCGAGGTCCACGACCCGCGGCCCGTGCGGGATCGGCATCCCGGCGTCGCACACCAGCACCCCGTGCCCGTGCCCCAACTCGGCGAGCGCGCCGGAGAGATGACGGTTGAGGATTCCCGCCTTCTTCACAGTGCTCCGCCTCGCTCGTCCGCTCCGGGCCAGATCTCCGACCCCCGGCCGGGGGTCCGGGGGTTGTCCCCCGGGTCGGCACAGCACAGCGCGCCGACCTCCGCCGCCGTCGGGTACGACTCCTGCGCGCCCCGCCGCGTCACCGCCGCCGCCCCGACCCGGGCCGCGTAGGCCGCCGCGTCGGCGAGCGGCTCGCCCGCCCCGAGCCGTACCGCGAGGGCCGCCGTGAACGCGTCCCCGGCACCCGTGGTGTCGACGGCGTCCACCTTCACGGAGGGGACGTGCGCGACACCGTCGCCGTCGGCGACCAGCGCGCCCTCCGCGCCCAGCGTCACCACCACCGACCTCGGGCCCTTCGCGAGCAGGATCCGCGCCCAGTCGACCGGGTCCTCGCTCACGCACGCCTCGCCGAGGATCACCTTCGCCTCGTGCTCGTTGACGATCAGCGGGTCGCAGGCCGCCAGGATCTCCCCCGAAAGGGGCTGCGGCGGGGAGGGGTTGAGGACGAAACGGCTGTCGGGAGCCAGGTTCCGTACGACCTCCAGCACCGTCTCCAGCGGGATCTCCAACTGCGTGGAGACCACCCGGGAGGCATGGAAGAGACAGGAGGCGGAGCGTATGTCGGCCGGGGCGAGCCTCGCGTTCGCGCCCGGCGAGACCACGATGCTGTTGTCGCCGGTGGGGTCCACGGTGATCAGCGCGACGCCCGTCGGCGCCCCGCCCACCAGCACGCCCACCGTGTCCACCCCGGCCGCCCGCTGCGAGTCCAGCAGCAGCCTGCCGTGCGCGTCGTCGCCGACCCGGGCCAGCAGGGCGGTACGGGCACCGAGCCGGGCGGCCGCGACCGCCTGGTTGGCGCCCTTGCCGCCGGGGTGCGTGGCGAGATCGCCGCCGAGCACCGTCTCCCCGGCGGCCGGACGGCGTTCGACGTCGATCACCAGGTCGGCGTTGGCCGATCCCACGACCAGCAGGTCGTAGTCGTACATCACATGACTCCCTCTGCGCAGGACGCGCACGATGCGCATGACGCGCGTGAATCGAGGCGGCCGGGCCTCAATTCAACAGCCCGGCCGCCTCCTCGGTGGCTCAGCCCGTGAACCCGGCCACGTTGTCCTTGGTGATCACCTTCACCGGGACCTTGACCGCCGACTCGACCGACTTGCCCTGGATCGCCTTGAGCGCGTTGTCCACGGCGATCTTCCCGAGCAGTGTGGGCTGCTGGGCCACCGAGGCGTACAGCGAGCCGTTCTTGACCGCGGCCAGGCCGTCCGCCGTCCCGTCGAAGCCGAGGACCGTCACCGACGAACCGGCCTTCGAACCAAGGGCCTTGATCGCGCCGAGCGCCATCTCGTCGTTCTCGGCGAAGACGCCGTTCACGTCCGGGTGCGCCTGGAGCAGGTTGGTCATCACGTCCAGGCCCTTGGTGCGGTCCCAGTCGGCGGGCTGCTCGGCGATGACCTTGATGCCCGGGTAGGCCTTCAGGCCCTCGGTGAAACCGGCGCCGCGCTCGCGGGCGGCGGAGGTGCCGGCCTGCCCCTGCAGGATCACGATCTTTCCGGTGCCGCCCAGCTTCTCGGCGAGGGCCTTCGCGGCCAGCTTGCCGCCGGTGATGTTGTCGGAGGCGACGAAGGACGCGCTCCTGGCGTTGTTCACCGAGCGGTCGACGGCGATCAGCGGGGTGCCGCTCTTGTTCACGGC
The DNA here is from genome assembly GCF_043201555.1 of Streptomyces sp. NPDC048288. Classification (NCBI taxonomy): domain Bacteria; kingdom Bacillati; phylum Actinomycetota; class Actinomycetes; order Kitasatosporales; family Streptomycetaceae; genus Streptomyces; species Streptomyces sp. NPDC048288. The sequence goes on along the minus strand of NZ_JBICZD010000011.1, from coordinate 34,028 downwards.
CTTCGCGGCCGGGCTGACGGCGTCCGAGTCGACGGCGTTGACGATGATCGCGCCCAGCCCCGAACTGGTGAAGTTCTGCAGCTGGTTGGCCTGCTGGGAGGCGTCGTTCTGGGCGTCCGTGACGGTGAGGTCGACGCCCAGCTTCTTCGCCTCGGCCTGGGCGCCGGCGCGGAGGGAGACGTAGAAGGGGTTGTTGAGGGTGGAGAGCGCGAGGCCCACCTTCGGGGTGCTGGACGAGGAGCCGGTGTGCAGCAGCGAGGTGGCGCCGATGACGGCCACGGTCACCACGCCCGCCAGCCCGTAGGTCGCCGCCTGCCGGCCCTTGTTGCCGCCGCCGAAGCCGACGGGAGTGGTGGCCCCCGCCTTCCGCCGCACCGTGTCCAGCAGCACCGCCAGCGCGATGACGACGCCGATCACGACCTGCTGCCAGAACGCGGACACGTTCAGCAGGTTGAGGCCGTTGCGCAGCACGGCGAGGATCAGCGCGCCGATCAGCGTGCCCGACGCCTTGCCGGTACCGCCGGCCAGCGAGGCACCGCCGATCACGACCGCCGCGATCGCGTCCAGCTCGTAGCCGTTGGCGGCCTGCGGCTGCGCCGAGGACAGCCGGGCGGCCAGCACGATGCCGGCGACGGCCGCGAACAGCCCGGACAGGGCGTAGATGGCGAGCTTCTGCCGGTGCACGCGCAGCCCGGACAGCCGCGCCGCCTCCTCGTTGCCGCCGATCGCGTACATGGACCGGCCGATGTAGGTCCGGCCGAGCACGAAGGCCGCGATCAGCCCCATCAGGACCATGACGAGCACCGGCACCGGAAGCCAGTTGCCGAGGGTGTCGCCGAGGTGCGAGACCGAGTCGGGGAACGGGATCGGGTTGCCGCCGGAGATCACCAGCGACAGACCGCGCCCCACCGACAGCATGGCGAGCGTCGCGATGAACGGCGGCAGCTTGCCGTAGGCGATGAGGAAGCCGTTGACCAGCCCGGCCGCGATGCCGACGACCACGGCCAGCACCACCGCTATCGCCACCGGCACCCCGTGGCTGGTCGCGCTCCACGCCAGCACGGTCGCGGACAGCGCCGCCACCGAACCGACCGACAGGTCGATGCCCGCCGAGACGATCACGAAGGTGACACCGAAGGCGAGGATGGCGGTGACGGCCGCCTGGACGCCGATGTTGAGGAGGTTGTCGGTGGTCAGGAAGTTGCCGGACAGCGCCGACAGCGCGATGACCAGGACGATCAGCGCGGTCAGCGCGCCGTTGTCGAGGAGCAGCCGGCGCAGGCCGCCCGAGGCGCCACTCGCGCCCGTCGTGCTCTTGAGCGTGTCAGTGGCCACGGGTGGCCTCCGTTCCGGTCGTTGCGGTGGTGGGTGTGCTGACGGCGAGGGACATCACGGTGTCCTGGGTGGCCTCGGCGGCGGACAGCTCGCCCGCGATCCGCCCCTGGGCCATGACGAGCACCCGGTCGCTCATCCCGAGGACCTCCGGCAGATCGCTGGAGATCATCAGTACGGCGGCCCCGGCGGCCGTCAGCTCGTTGATCAGCTGGTAGATCTCGACCTTCGCGCCGACGTCGATCCCGCGCGTCGGCTCGTCGAGGATCAGCACCTTGGTGTCGGCGAGCAGCCACTTGCCGATGACGACCTTCTGCTGGTTGCCGCCGGACAGCGTGCGCACATGCTGTCCGAGCCCTGCCATCCGGACCCCCAGCTGGGCGGCGATCCGTTCGGCGGCCGTGTGCTGCGCCCCGAGGTCGACGATCCCGGCCCGGGTCGCCCTGCGCAGGGTCACCAGCCCGAGGTTCTCCTCGACGGAGGCGTCCAGCACCAGCCCCTGCCCCTTGCGGTCCTCCGGTACGAGCCCGATCCCGGCCGTCATGGCCGCGTTGACGTCGGCCCGCCGCAGCGCCGTACCGGCGACCTTCACGGCCCCCTTGTCGTACGGATCGGCCCCGAACACGGCCCGTACGACCTCCGTACGACCCGCACCCACCAGCCCCGCGATCCCGACGACCTCCCCCGCGTGCACCTCGAAGCTCACGTCGTGGAAGACGCCGTCCCGGGTCAGCCTCTCCACGGACAGCAGCGCGGCACCGGTCTCGGTGCGCTCCCTCGGGTACTGCTGCTCGATGGACCGCCCGACCATCAGCCGTACCAGCTCGTCCTCGGGCGTGGTGGCCGGCACCTGCCCGACCGACTTCCCGTCCCGGATGACGGTCACCCGGTCCCCGAGGGCGGCGATCTCGTCCAGGTGATGGGTGATGAAGACGATCCCGACGCCGTCCTCCCGCAGCTGCCGCACGATCGCGAAGAGCTTCTCCACCTCCTCCGAGGTGAGCACGGCGGTCGGCTCGTCCATGATCAGCACGCGGGCGTCCAGGCTGAGCGCCTTGGCGATCTCGACCATCTGGAGCCGGGCGATGCCGAGTTCACGGACCCGCGCGCGGGGCGAGACGTTCACGCCGACCCGCTTCAGCAGGACTTCGGCGTCCGCCTCCATCCGCTTGCGGTCGATCATCCCGTAGCGGCGCGGCTGCCGTCCCAGGAAGATGTTCTCGGCGACCGTGAGATCGGGGACCAGGTTGAACTCCTGGTAGATGGTGGCGATCCCGAGGCGCTCGGAGTCCTGCGCACCATGGATGCGCACCTCCTCGCCGCCGGCCAGGATCCGACCCTCGTCGGGCGTGTAGGCGCCGGAGAGCATCTTGATGAGGGTGCTCTTGCCCGCGCCGTTCTCACCGAGGAGCACATGGACCTCGCCCCGGCGCAGATCGAAGTCGACGCCGTCGAGCGCGACCACGCCGGGGAAGGACTTCCGTATGCCCTCGATGCGCAGCAACTCGTCCGGGTTGCTCACGTCGTGCTCCTTTGCACTGGGGAGGGGGACAGCTCTGGGGACAGCTCCGGGGACAGCTCTTGAGGGGTGTCCGGCTCACCGCACGAGCGGCGTACGACCAGCCGGGCGGGGAGGGTGACGGACTGCGGGGGCCGCCCCTCGATCCGGTCGATCAGCGCGCGTACGGCGGCCCGGCCCAGCTCGCCCGTGGGCTGGGCGATCGCGGTGACCGGGGGGTCGGTGTGGACGAACCAGGGGATGTCGTCGAAGGCCGCGAGTGCTATGTCACACGGCACCCGAAGCCCCCGCGCCCGCACCGCGTCCAGCGCGCCCAGCGCCATCAGGTTGTCGGCGGCGAACACCACCTCGGGCGGCTCGGGCAGGTCGAGGAACCCCTCGGTGACCCGCCGCCCGCTCTCCGCCTGGAAGTCGCCCTGCCCTATGTAGGCGTCCGGGAGGGGGACGCCGTACTCGGCGAGGGCCTCCCGGAAGGCCCGCACCCGCTCGCTGCCGGTGGTCGTGGCGGCCGGTCCGGCGATGATCGCGAGCCGGCGGTGGCCCAGCCGGTGCAGATGCGCGACGAGGTCCCGGATGGCGGCCCGCCCGTCCGCCCGCACCACCGGCACCTCGACGCCCGGGATCCACCGGTCGACGAACACCATCGGCGTCCCGCCCCGCGCCGCCTCCAGCATCAGCGGCGAGCCGCCGTCGGTGGGGGAGAGGAGCAGCCCGTCGATACGGCGGTCGAGCAGGGTCCGTACGTGGTGGTCCTGGAGCTCCGGCCGCTCGTCGGCGTTGCCGATGATCACGCTGTAGCCGTGCGCGCGGGCCTCTTCCTCGACCGAGCGGGCCAGTTCCGTGAAGTACGGGTTGAGCACGTCGCTGATGACCAGGCCGAGGGTGTGGGTCTGGTCGGTGCGCAGGGAACGGGCGACGGCGTTCGGCCGGTAGCCCAGCGCCGCGACGGCCGCCAGGACCCGGGCGCGGGCTTCGTCGCTGACCGACGGATGGTCGTTCAGGACCCGGGACACCGTGGCGACGGAGACGCCTGCCTCGGCGGCGACGTCCTTGATGCTCGCCATCGCCGTTCCACCTCCTCGTGGAATCGATTACACGCATGTGCGTAACGAGGATTGGAATCGATTACACGGCGGGGCGGCAAGGGGGAGGGAGTGGCTGAAATCCAATCGTGACCCTCGCGAAGGGTCAGCCGGTGTCCGCATCCGTGTCCGCGGGCTCGGCCTCCGGCAGCGCCGGGCGCTCGGTCGGATAGAGCCCGGCGGCGAAGCCGTACACCAGGTCGCCGGTGCGCGGGAGCTGCGCGTAGTCGTTGGCGAGGTCCAGGACCCGCGTCCAGAATTCGAGGGCCTGCTCCCGGGGGATCCGTACGTACCGCACGATCGAGGAGAGCTGGTCCGCCTCGTGTGCGGCGACCGACTCGGCCGCGGCGGTGGCGAGATCGTTGGCGCAGTAGGGCGCCGTTGCCCCGTCCTCGGCCGGGCTGACCCTGCCGACGCGGAAGATGCGCGCGGTACGGCCGTAGTAGCGCTCCTCGATGGCCCGTACCCGGCGGGTCCGCACCACCTTCAGCAGCTCGGCGTCCATCAGCACGCTCACGTGGTGCGCGACCGTGCTCTTGGGACGGTCGAGCGCGGCGGCCAGTTCGGTCACGGTGGCGGCGCGTTCGAGGAGCAGTTCCAGGATGGCGTCGCGCAGCGGGCCGGCCAGCGCGCGGAGCTGGGCCGGGGCGGTCACGACCGTGAGGTCGGCGAGGTCGTAATCGGGGAGACGGGTATTGTTCGACACTCCTCGATTATTCTAGACTTCCGGATCATTCGCCACCGGCAGGTGGCCTCGCAGGCAAACCCGCACGTAGGGAGTCCGGGCATGGCAGAGGTCGTACTGTTTCACCACGCGCAGGGGCTGACCCCCGGGGTCGCCGCTTTCGCCGACGAACTCCGGGCGGCCGGCCACACCGTCCACACGCCCGACCTCTTCGAGGGCCGCACCTTCGGCTCCCTTGAGGAGGGTCTCGAAGAGGTCGAGCGGATCGGCTTCGGCGAACTCACCGAGCGCGGTGTCCGCGCGGCCGAACCGCTGCCACGGGACGCCGTCTACGCCGGTTTCTCGCTCGGCGTGCTGCCCGCCCAGAAGCTGGCGCAGACGCGGGCGGGCGCACGGGGCGCGCTCCTGTTCCACTCCTGCGTCCCGGTCTCGGAGTTCGGCGCGGCCTGGCCCGGCGAGGTGCCGGTGCAGGTCCACGCGATGGAAGCCGACCCGTTCTTCGCCGAGGACGCCGACGCCGCCCACGCCCTCGTCGCCGGCCACGCCGACGCGGAGCTGTTCCTGTACCCCGGCGACCGGCACCTCTTCGCGGACAGCTCGCTGCCGGACCACGACCCGGACGCCGCCAAGCTCCTCACCCGGCGGGCGGTCGACTTCCTCGACGCCCGGACATGACGCGCGCCGAGATACGCGACGGCGCGCTCCTGCTCCTCGTCGCCCTCATGGAGGGCTCCCTGATCGCCGACGGGAAGCTTCCCCCGGCCTGGGCGATCACGGTGTCCGCCCTCTACCTGGTCTTCCTGGCGGCCTACGTGCGCGGTCTCGTCCGCCGCCGCGCAAAGAGTTGATCATTACATGCTGTTTACACGACCAAGGAAGATCGTTTGCCGTCGCGAGCGCGCCTAGGCTCGCCATTCGGTCTTCCAACGGGGGAGGCCGTGAAAGGAACCGCACAACCTATGCAGCACAACGGGGTTGCCCGGCGCACCGCTGGTGTCGTCGCGGCTGGTGTCGTCGTCGCGTGTCTGTCCGCCGTCCCGGCCGACGCCGCCACCGCGAAGAGCACGAAGTGCCCTTCCACGACGTACACGATCGACAGCAAGAAGAACTACTTCATCAAGTCCTGGTGGAACGGCACCCACCTCAAGGACGGCCCGGGCGGCACCATCACGGTGAGCGTCACCAAGTCCGGCACGCTCTCTGCGACCGCCTCCGCCAGCACCGACGTCAGCGTCAAGGCGATCGTCGCGAAGGCGAAGGTGTCGGTCAGCGCGTCGGTCACGGCGAGCGTGAGCGTGACCGTCGGCCACCAGTTCTCGCACGACATCACCAAGGGCAAGTACGGCAACGCCCAGTACGGCTCCTGGGGTTACAAGGTCGCCTTCACCAAGAAGAAGGTCAGCTACAACGGTTACGGCTACTGCTCGACCCACACCTCGCACGGCACGGCGATCCTGCCGACCACGGCGACGGGGTGGAAGTACTGGGAGACGAAGAGCTGACGAGAGCTGACGCCAGGGTCCGGTCGTCCGGCCGCCCGGCGGGTGACGGCGTGCGATAGCTTGCCCGCCATGACCGGACTCGGACCCGTCGCCTGGCCGCCCGTCCCGATCAGGACGGACCGGCTCGTGCTTCGCGAGTCCGCCGCCCGGGACCGGGCGGCGTTCGTCGAGCTGTTCGCCTCGCCGGAGGTGGGCGCCTACACAGGCGGCCCCCGGCCGCGCGAGGAGCTCGAACGGGCGGTGCCCGAGGTGCCCGGGCGGCGCCCCGGCTGTTTCGTGGTCGATCTCGACGGGGCGATGATCGGCATGGTCACGCTGGACCGGCGCGATGCCGCGCGTCCGGGTGCCGGGGAGGCCGAACTCGGCTATCTGTTCCTGCCCGGGGCATGGGGCCACGGCTACGCCGCCGAGGCGTGTGCGGCGGTGCTCGACTGGTGCGCGGGTGAACTCCCCGGCGAGCCGGTGGTGCTCTGCACCCAGACCGCCAATGACCGTGCCATGCGCCTCGCGTTGAAGCTGGGCTTCACCGAGGCGGCACGGTTCGAGGAGTTCGGCGCCGAGCAGTGGTTCGGTGTACGACCCTCACCAGCGCACCGCCCCGAAGTCGACCGGCCGGGGCCGGAGTCGACCGGTACGGACCGCCAACTGCCGTAGCCGCGCGGTCATCTCCTCGTGGGGCAGACGGCGCCGGTCCCCGTGCCCCGGCAGCAGCCACTCGAAGCGCAGCCGGCCGGCGGCCCGGGTCAGGGACGCGGCCAGTTCGCGGACGGAGAACCAGGTGACGCTGTCGGCCACCTCCAGGTCCGCCGTCGTACGGGACCAGTAGAAGCTGTCGCCGCTGAAGCAGTACCGGTCGTCGGCGAGGTAGAGCACGCTGCCCCGGGTGTGACCGGGGAAGGGGAGGGCGAGGACGCCGTCCGCGATCTCGGCCGGTTCGGTGCCGCGCAGCACCCGGTCGGCGTCCGGGGCGGCGTCGAGGTCGCCCTCGTGGACCCAGAGCCGGGCGTGGAAGCGGTCGGCGTACCGGCGGCCGTGCGCGGCGTGGTCGCGGTGGGTGAGCAGGACGTCGGTGACCGGGCCGGGCGCCTCGTAGCGGGTGGCGAGGGCGGGGCTCCAGCGCGGGGTGTCCACCATCATCGACGTGCCGTCGGGGCGGTGGAGGAGGTATGAGTTGGCGCCGGCCGTGTGCGGGGAGTTGTGCCCGCACAGCCGCACGGTGTCGTCCAGGGCGAGCGGAAAGGGGTCCCGGGCCGCGTCCAGCCGGCCGCCCGGGGGACGGACGGACCGGGAGGGGCAGGCGTGCGCGGCCGCGTGTAAGAGCCCGGCCTCCGTGGCGTCGCGCGGCTGGCGCAGTACGACCGAGCGTCCGCCTGCCTCACCGATCAACCCCGGTGCGAGCTGCCGCGCCACATCGCAGTTCGTGCAGCGCCCGTCCACCTGCCAGCCGTGTCCGACCTGTTCGTTTCCCATGGTGGGTCCGTCCCCTTCCGCTGCCCGCGCCGCTTTCCATACCGGCGGTCACCTCAGGGGTAGCCCGGGCGGTACGGAAAGCGGAAGGGGGTCAGGACCTGGTGCTTACGGCAGGGGGCTGCTCTGCCGGGCGGCGGCCTACATCGGCTTCGGCTTGAAGACCGCGAAGACGGCGCCCTGCGGGTCGGCGACCACGGACATGCGGCCGGCCATCATCTCGAACGGCGGGGCGAACACGGTGCCGTTCCGCTTGACCAGCGCGTCCACGGTGGAGTCGACGTCGTCGACGGCGAAGTAGGTCAGCCAGTGCGGCGGGGTGCCGGGCCGGTCGTCGCCGAGGCGGGCGGCACCGCCGACGCCCCGGTCGCCGACGTTCAGCGACCAGTAGTTCCCGCCGGCGCCCTCCATCGGCTGGATCTCGATGCCGAAGGCCTCGCCGTAGAAGCCGGTGGCGGCGAGTACGTCGCTGGTGTTCAGCTCGTTCCAGATCAGCGCGCCCGGCTCGTTGACCAGCCCCGCGCCGTGGAAGTCACCCGGCTGCCACACCCCGAACACCGCGCCCTGCGGGTCGGCGGCGATCAGCATCCGGCCGAGGGCGCCGACGTCCATCACCGGGGCCAGCAGGGTGCCGCCGGCCGAGACGATCGTGTCCTGGGTGGCCTGTGCGTCGGTGCTGGCCAGGTAGGTGGTCCACACGGTCGGCGGCTCCGGCTGCCCCTCGGGGGCCATGGCCGCGCCGATGCCGGCCACCGGCTTGCCGTGCAGCGTGCAGACGGCGTAGCCGCCGAACTCGGCCTCGCCGACCGAGCCCTCCCAGCCGAACAGGTCACGGTAGAAGTCCAGCGCCGCCTGCTGGTCCTTCGCCATCAGATCGACCCAGCACGGGGTGCCGGTCGGGTACGGAGCAGTGATCTCGGGCATGTCCAGGTCTCCCCTGCGCGCGGTGAAGTCCCCCGCCGCCCACCATCACCGCCCGCGGCGGATTCCGCCACCCGAGGGGAGCGGGTTGTGACGGGGTCGGGTCACCGTCGTACGGACGGGCGTGTGGACGGGCGCGTGGACGGCTGCGTGGACATCTGCGTGGACATCTGCGTGGACGGCAGCCCCAGCCGCCCCCGGGTCGCGCCCAGCACGACGGCCGCCGCCAGCACCGAGGCGAGCAGGAAGGCGTGGCCGGTGTCCTCGACCGTGGCGTGCGGGAACATGTCCGTCCAGGCCAGGGAGAAGTAGTTGTTGACGCTGGTGTGCAGCAGCATGACCAGCGGCATGCTCTCGCGGGAGCGGTTGAAGACCCAGGTCATCACGTAGCTGAAGGCGAGCGTGGTGGCCATGAACTCCAGCGGCCGCGTCGGGCTCACATGCGGCCCGCCGCCCCACTCCGTGAGGAACAGCGGCAGGTGCCAGGCGCCCCACAGCAGCCCGACGACGAGGGTGGCGACCGGCGGACCGTACCGGCGCTGCATGTGCGGCATCGCGAACTCGCGCCAGCCCGGCTCCTCCGCGAGCCCGGTGGTGACCATCTGGATGATCAGCCCCGGCAGGTACGCGGCGAGCACGGCGGCCCGCGGCAGCACCGGGTCCTGGTCGGTCAGCGCGGCCGAGGCGACGGTCAGCGCGGCGGGCACGGACACCGCCACGACCAGGAACCACCGCCACCGCACCCGCAGCCGCGTCATCCGCCCCCGCCACGCCCGCAGCCCGGCCCGCCCCTCCGTCATCCCGATGACGAACAGCGCCGACCCGATCGGCCCGAGATACGCACCCGGCAGCACCCCCAGCAACTGACTCCCGGCGGCCCCACCGGGAAAGCTCCAGCCCCACACCCCCACCCCGTTCCCGCCCAGGATGTACGGCGTCCACGCCAGCCAGCTCAGCCCCATCGCCAGCGAGAAGAACCAGGTCAGCGGAGCGCGGCGGATACGCGAACGCAGCGGCGCGGACATGCTCCGCACCTGCGGAATACCAGTGATCGTCATGCCCCCAGCACACCAGCGCGGCCCTCGCCGGACATTGCCGCGCACGCCCCGAATCCCGGTACAGCAGGCTGTACCGGGGCCGTCGGGCTACAGCGCGGTGGTGGCGTGCAGGGAGCCGAGCAGGGCCAGGGCCTGGGCGCTCGGGCTGCCGGGTTCGGCCTGGTAGATGACGAGTTGCTGGCCCGGAGCGTCCCGTACGTCGAACGCCTGGTAGGTGAGGGTCAGGGGACCGACGTCCGGGTGGAGGAGGTGTTTGGCGTCCTGGGTCTTGCCGTGGACGGTGTGGGTGTTCCACCAGCGGGTGAAGTCCGCGCTGTGTGCGGTGAGCACGCGGACGAGTTCGCGCAGCCGTGGGTGGTCCGGATCGAGGCCGGCCGCCTGCCGCAGGTGGCCCACGGTGGTCCGGGCCGTCTGGCCCCACCGGGTGTGGAACTGCCGGCCCGCCGGGTCGAGGAAGACCATGCGGGCGAGGTTGTCCGCCTGCTCGAAGGGTGAGTGCAGGGCCTCGGCCAAGGCGTTGCCCGCCAGGATGTCCAGGGTCCGGTTGATGACGAACGCGGGGGCGCCCGGGTAGCCGTCCATCAGCTGGCGCAGGGCGGGGTCGACACGGTCCGTGGTGTGGGCGAACAGATCACTCGGCACCGTCCCGGCCAGCCGGTGCAGGTGTGCGTGGGCGTCGGCGTCCAGCCGCAGGGCGCGGCCGAGCGCGTCGAGGACGGCGGCCGAGGGACGACGTTCACGTCCCTGTTCCAGGCGGGTGTAGTAGTCCACGTTCACGCCCGCCAGCACCGCGACCTCCTCACGGCGCAGACCGGCGACCCTGCGCACGCCGTGGCTCGCCATGTCGACGTCCTCAGGGCGCAGGCCCGCCCGGCGGGCGCGCAGGAACTCTCCCAGGTGGTTGTCGGGCATGTCCCCAGGCTAGGCCGCGCGGCCGGGGCGCTGCCTGGGTGTACCGCACCCAGGCGGCGGACGCCCTGGTCGACCGCCTCCGACCTGCCCAGACTCGGCCGGGCAGACAGATCCGCACCTGTGGACGAGGAGAGGCCGTCATGACCGAGAACACGACGGACGAGGACCGTGCCGACGACGTGGTCGGAATGTGGGTGACCGCCGACGGTCACATCCGCCAGGAGCTGCGGGCGGACGGCCGCTACGACGAGGCCCGGGGCAGCCGGCGCAGCGCCTACACCGGCCGCTACACGGTCACCGGCCGCCATATCGACTACGTCGACGATTCCGGTTTCACCGCGACGGGCGACATCCGCGACGGGGTGCTCCACCACGAGCACCTCGTGCTCTACCGAGAGGAACAGCAGGCATGACAGACGCAGCCAAGGTCGTGGCGGTCACCGGAGCGAGCAGTGGGATCGGCGAGGCGACCGCCCGCCGGCTCGCCGCCGACGGCCACCTCGTGTTCCTCGGAGCGCGGCGCACCGACCGTCTCGAAACGCTGACCGAGGAGATCACCGCCGCGGGCGGCACCGCGGCGTTCCGGCGCCTGGACGTCACGGACGCCGCCGACGTCCGGTCCTTCGTCTCCGCCGCCCGCGAGCGCTACGGCCGTGTGGACGTGGTCGTCAACAACGCCGGCGTGATGCCGCTCTCGCCGCTGGAAGCGTTGAGGACCGACGAGTGGGACCGGATGATCGACGTCAACGTGCGGGGTGTCCTGCACGGAATCGCCGCCGCGCTGCCCGTGATGCGTGCCCAGGGCGGCGGGCACTTCGTGAACATCGCCTCTGTCGGGGCGTACGAGGTCTCGCCCACCGCTGCCGTCTACTGCGCCACCAAGTTCGCGGTCCGCGCGATCTCCGAGGGGCTGCGCCAGGAGTCCACCGGGGACATCCGGGTCACCCTCGTCTCCCCGGGCGTGACCGAGTCCGAACTCGCCGACGGCATCTCCGACCCCGCCGCCCGCGAGGCCATGAAGACCTACCGCGCGGTGGCGCTCCCCGCCTCCGCCGTCGCCGCGGCCATCGCCCACGCCGTCTCCCAGCCACCGCAGGTCGACGTCAACGAGATCGTCGTACGCCCCACCGCGAGCGCCCAGTAACCGGCTCGAGCCCTACGCCGCCGCCGGCTCAGTCCCCGCCCCTCCTCCAGTTCCCCGAGCCGCTGCAACGGCACGGGGGGCTCTGGCGGTTCCGGGTCCGCGTCCCATGGTGAAGTGACCGCCCGGCCGAAGTGCCGGTCGAAGAACCGGACCAAGCTGCCGGCCGAACGTCCGCAAACAGGCATCGATGGCTTTTTCCGGAACCACCATCGACGGCACCCTCGACTTCCGTGGGCGGCGGCACGGTGTACTTCGCCACTCGCGTAAAGGTCCGCCCACGGCGAGGTAAAGCAGGCTACCCACGGGGCAGGCGATCTCGCAGACGAGAAGTCAAGGGTCTGCGCGGTGCTGAAAAGCGTGACGCGAGGCCACTGTCTCCGCGGGAAATCACGGTAGCCGACCTGAAATTGTTCTGATCTTTCGCAGAAGTGAATGATGTCCTTGGTTGTACCTGTTTATTCTGTCAACTCTCCGATTCGCGTGATCTTTCTTCTTGACCTTGGGCCTTATTTTGCTGTTCACTTACTGTGAAGCATCGCTACCGGGGGGCAACGATGAAAGTCCTCGCGTGGCACATGTCACGCCCCTGGCCTGGCCTGTTGCTACGGCTGCCACCTAAGGGCGTCGCGCCGTCAACGATATGAGACGCGACGCGGTGCAAACGGGCGCCAGGTGCTCATGTAGAGACCGAAATCAAAGGAATAAGCTATGCTCGGTATTCGCAAGGCCTTCACGGTGGCTGGATTGGCAACCGGCGCGCTGGCGCTCGCTCTCGCGGGCAACAATGCCTACGCGGCGGGGTCCGCTTATCTGCTTTATACGACGGATGGCAATCCTGGCGGCTCCCTGGACTGGTATGGCGCATACTCGGGCAGTGTGGAGAAGTGGGTCGTCTGTGACGAGCAGGCTGACGGCTACGCCGCCAAGGGCACTGTGAGTTGGTCCGGTGGCTCGACCACTCTCTACGCCAAGTCGAACGGGGACTGTACCTGGTCTCCGAGTGGTTGGAACTTGGCCGAAGGGACGACGGTCACGCTTAAGGTGTGCCTGAACAACGCGGCGGAGGGCGACCGTTACTGCCACACCGTCACCTCGTCGGCTTGATGGGGGAACTTTCGAGCATTCCCTGTGACGCGTTCGCCGGACATCGCAACCTGGCAAAAACGTCATGATTCTGCCTGGCCAGAATAAAGGGCTCGACCCGTAATGAAGGCGCCCTTCGGCCTGATCCAGGCCGAAGGGCGCCTTCTCCTTGGTCTGTCCGGTCGGTGTCTCCTAGGCAAGGTCACCGGTTGCCCGGTGCAGTGCGGCGCGGAGGCGGTCGCGGACGGCTGTCTGGGCGGCGATGCGTTCGGTGAGGACCGCCAGTCGCTCCGACGCCACCCGGATGCCCTCGCCGGACGGCGGGACCGCCGTCACGTCTCCGTCCAGGCAGGGCAGGAAGACCTGTACGTCGGCCAGGGTGAGCCCGGCCGTCAGGAGGTGGCGGATGTTGCGGACGCGTACCACCGCCCGCTCGTCGTAGACGCGGTAACCGTTGGAGGCCCGCTCGGCGGAGATCAGCCCCGCCTGCTCGTAGTGCCGCAGCGCACGGGCGGTCGTCCCGGTCGCCTCGGCCAGTTCGCCGATCCGCATCCGCTCCTCCTCCCGGACCCGACTCCTATCACGCCACGACCGCCCCGCCGTCGACCGGGAGCACGACCCCGGTGACGAACGACGCGGACGGTGCGGCGAGTTGGGTGATGGCCCAGGCCACCTCCTCCGGTCGGCCGATCCGCCCCAGCGGGGTGTGCGCCAACTGCCAGTCCCGTAGCGCGGCCAGCCGTTCGGGCGTCAGCCCCTGGTGCTCGCCGATCGGGGTGGCGATCGCCCCGGGCGCGACCGCCACCACCCGGACCCCGCGAGGTGCCAGCTCGACCGCCCAGCTGCGGGTCAGCAGCTCCAGCGCGGTCTTGGTCGCCGCGTAGACGGAGTTGCCCGGCCAGGCCCGCTGCCCCACCGACGTACTCACGTTGACGATCACCCCGCCGGACGCCTCCAGGGAGGGCAGCGCGGCCTGGGTCAGCAGGACGGGCGCGATCAGGTTGGTGGCGATCTGCGGCGCGATCAGTTCTGGCGTGAGCGTGCCGAGGGCGCCGCCGCGCACGATGCCGGCGTTGTTGACCAGCACGTCCAGCCGGCCGTACCTCTCCAGCGCGGTCCGGACGATCAGCTCGGGGCCGTCGTCGTCGGTGATGTCGGCGGCCAGCGGGGTGATGCGGTCGTGCCCGGCGGCGGTCTCGTGCAGCGGTTCGGCCCGTCGGCCGACGGCGAGGACGTGGGCGCCCCCGGCGGCGAAGGCGCGGGCGGTGGCCCGGCCGATCCCGGTGCCGGCCCCGGTGACGGCGACGGCGACGATCGTGCTGGTCAGGGGTGCGGTGCTGCTGTCCATGCCGGTCATCGTTCAACCCTGCCGTCGGTGGCAGGGTCAAACGGGCGCCGCTGTCAGACCCCACCGGTACCGTCGGTTCATGGCTGACCAGGCGGGGACCCCCACAGGCGAACGACGACTCGCCACCGTCGAAGGCGTGCTCGAACGCATCACGTATGCCAATGAGGAGAACGGCTACACGGTGGCCCGGGTCGACACGGGCAGAGGTGCCGGTGATCTGCTCACGGTGGTCGGGGCGCTGCTCGGCGCGCAGGTGGGGGAGTCGCTGCGGATGGAGGGGCGGTGGGGGTCGCATCCGCAGTACGGGAAGCAGTTCACCGTCGAGAACTACACGACCGTGCTGCCGGCCACCGTGCAGGGGATGCGGCGTTATCTGGGGTCGGGGCTGGTCAAGGGCATCGGGCCGGTGTTCGCCGACCGGATCACCCAGCACTTCGGGACCGACACCCTGCGGATCATCGAGGAGGAGCCGAAGCGGCTGGTCGAGGTGCCGGGGCTCGGGCCGAAGCGGACGAGGAAGATCGCCGACGCCTGGGAGGAGCAGAAGGCGATCAAGGAGGTCATGCTCTTCCTGCAGACCGTCGAGGTGTCGACGTCGATCGCGGTGCGGATCTACAAGAAGTACGGCGACGCGTCGATCTCCGTGGTGAAGAACCAGCCTTACCGGCTCGCCGCCGATGTGTGGGGCATCGGGTTCCTGACCGCCGACAAGATCGCCCAGTCCGTCGGGATCCCGCACGACAGTCCGGAGCGGGTGAAGGCGGGGCTGCAGTACGCGCTGTCGCAGTCCGCCGACCAGGGGCACTGCTACCTCCCGGAGGAGCGGCTCATCGCGGACGCGGTCAAGCTGCTGCAGGTCGACACCGGTCTCGTCATCGACTGCCTCGCGGAGCTGGCCGCACTGCCGCAGGACGGCGAGGACCCGGGGGTGGTACGCGAGAAACTCCCCGGCCCCACCCCCGACGCCGAACCCGTCACCGCCGTCTACCTCGTCCCCTTCCACCGGGCCGAAGTCGCCCTCGCCGCCCAGCTGTTGCGGCTGCTGCGCACCGGCGACGACCGGATGCCGGTGTTCCGGGACGTCGCCTGGGACAAGGCGCTCGCCTGGCTGAAGGACCGTACGGGCGTGGATCTCGCCCCCGAGCAGGAGGCCGCCGTCCGGCTCGCGCTGACCGAGAAGGTGGCTGTGCTCACCGGCGGGCCGGGCTGCGGCAAGTCGTTCACCGTGCGGTCGATCGTGGAGCTGGCGCGGGCGAAGCGGGCCAAGGTGGTGCTGGCCGCGCCCACCGGCCGGGCCGCCAAGCGGCTCGCCGAGCTGACCGGCGCGGAGGCGTCGACCGTGCACCGGCTGCTGGAACTGAAGCCCGGCGGTGACGCGGCCTACGACCGGGACCGGCCGCTCGACGCCGACCTGGTGGTGGTGGACGAGGCGTCGATGCTGGACCTGTTGCTCGCCAACAAGCTCGTCAAGGCCGTGCCGCCCGGCGCGCACCTGCTCTTCGTGGGCGATGTCGACCAGTTGCCCAGCGTGGGGGCCGGTGAGGTGCTGCGGGACCTGCTCGCCGAGGAGAGCCCCGTCCCCGCCGTCCGGCTCACCCGGGTCTTCCGGCAGGCGCAGCAGTCCGGCGTGGTGACCAACGCGCACCGGATCAACGCGGGACAGCAGCCCGTCACCGACGGCATGAAGGACTTCTTCCTCTTCGTGGAGGACGAGACGGAGGAGGCGGGGAAGTTGACGGTGGACGTCGCCGCCCGGCGGATTCCGGCCAAGTTCGGGCTCGATCCGCGGCGGGACGTGCAGGTGCTCGCGCCCATGCACCGCGGGCCGGCCGGGGCGGGCACGCTCAACGGACTCCTCCAGCAGGCCATCACCCCCGCCCGCCCCGACCTGCCCGAGAAGCGGTTCGGCGGGCGGGTCTTCCGGGTCGGCGACAAGGTCACCCAGATCCGCAACAACTACGAGAAGGGCGAGAACGGCGTCTTCAACGGCACCGTGGGCGTGGTCACCTCGCTCGACCCGGTCGACCAGCGCCTCACCGTGCTGACGGACGAGGACGAGGAAGTGCCGTACGACTTCGACGAACTGGACGAACTGGCCCATGCCTACGCGGTGACCATCCATCGCTCCCAGGGAAGTGAATATCCCGCCGTGGTGATCCCGGTCACCACCGGAGCGTGGATGATGCTCCAGCGGAATCTGCTCTACACGGCCGTCACGCGGGCCAAGCAGCTGGTCGTCCTCGTCGGTTCGCGGAAGGCGATCGGGCAGGCGGTGCGCACGGTGTCCGCAGGCCGGCGCTGTACGGCGCTCGACTTCAGGCTCTCGACGCCACGCATCACAAAAAATGATCGATCAAATGAGTCGTGAAGGTCACAAGGCTCTTCCAGATGGGGAAACAAGGGGGCAGGATGAGCAGGTTGGCGGCACTGAGTGCCGCCGATAGGCCCAATGGTCGACCCCGAGTGCACTCTCCTGAGCCAAATGGGGGATGGTAGAGACAGTCAGGGCACCTCGAAGATGAGGCACTACGTCGGTGAGGGAAGACGTGAGCGACAACTCTGTAGTACTGCGGTACGGCGACGGCGAGTACACCTACCCGGTGGTCGACAGCACCGTCGGCGACAAGGGCTTCGACATCGGGAAGCTCCGGGCGCAGACCGGCCTTGTGACCTTGGACAGCGGCTACGGGAACACCGCTGCCTACAAATCCGCCGTCACCTACCTCGACGGCGAGGCGGGCATCCTCCGGTACCGCGGATACCCCATCGAGCAGCTGGCCGAGCGCTCCACCTTCCTGGAGGTGGCCTACCTGCTGATCAACGGTGAGCTGCCGACCGTGGACGAGCTCACCACGTTCAAGAACGAGATCACGCGGCACACGCTGCTGCACGAGGACGTCAAGAACTTCTACCGGGGCTTCCCGCGCGACGCGCACCCGATGGCCATGCTGTCGTCGGTGGTCTCGGCGCTGTCCACCTTCTACCAGGACAGCCACAACCCGTTCGACGAGAAGCAGCGCGACCTCTCCACCATCCGGCTGCTCGCCAAGCTGCCGACGATCGCCGCGTACGCGTACAAGAAGTCGGTCGGCCACCCGTTCGTCTACCCGCGCAACGACCTCTCCTACGTGGAGAACTTCCTGCGCATGACGTTCTCGGTGCCGGCGCAGGACTACGAGCTGGACCCGGTCGTCGTCTCGGCCCTGGACAAGCTGCTGATCCTGCACGCGGACCACGAGCAGAACTGTTCGACGTCGACGGTCCGCCTGGTCGGCTCCTCGCAGGCGAACATGTTCGCGTCGATCTCCGCCGGTATCTCCGCGCTCTGGGGCCCGCTGCACGGCGGCGCCAACCAGTCCGTCCTGGAGATGCTGGAGGGCATCCAGGCCAACGGCGGCGATGTCGACTCCTTCATCCGCAAGGTGAAGAACAAGGAGGACGGCGTCCGCCTGATGGGCTTCGGCCACCGGGTCTACAAGTCCTTCGACCCGCGCGCCAAGATCATCAAGTCGGCCGCGCACGACGTCCTCTCCGCTCTCGGCAAGTCCGACGAGCTGCTGGACATCGCGCTGAAGCTGGAGGAGCACGCGCTCTCCGACGACTACTTCGTCTCGCGCAACCTCTACCCGAACGTCGACTTCTACACCGGCCTGATCTACCGCGCCATGGGCTTCCCGACCGAGATGTTCACGGTCCTGTTCGCCCTCGGCCGCCTGCCGGGCTGGATCGCCCAGTGGCAGGAAATGATCAAGGAGCCGGGTTCCCGCATCGGCCGTCCGCGCCAGATCTACACGGGCGTCGTCGAGCGCGACTTCGTGCCGGTCGAGGAGCGCTGAACGCGCCGCTAGGCACCCGGGCATAGCAGAAGGCGCCCTGGAGCGCCGGTCCCCCCACGGGCCGGCGACCAGGGCGCCTTCCCGTGTCCCGGTGCGGATTCCCCCCACGGGATCCGGCCGGGCGCTCGGTACGGCAGCGCCTGAAACGCTGCTTTGAGCACAACGAGCAGAACTCGTCGTACTACTTGTCGTGCTCCAGTGATGCGGTGCGATCTGCCGGGACGCGCACGGCACGGGAGGGCCGCTCAAAGCTTCCCGTCGTACGTGCCCCGGCAACGCATCTCTGAGGAAGTCCCCCAAGACATCCCCAGATGCCAGGTCAGCGCCCCCCAAGACGCATCTCTGACATCGCCAACTTAGACCTTCGAACCCCTTCGATGGTTACGTTCACATCACTGTGATCTGCGTCTCTTGCATATGTCCGTTAGATGCGCAAGAGCCCCGATACAGCGATCGGAGCTCAAGCGTAAGGATGATGCACGAGCCTTGTGAAGAGCTTATGTGAGGTGCGCGTTGGACTCTAGGGGGACCGTGACATCCAGTGCGGCGAACCGGCGGTAACTTTCACCGGAAGGTGCGCAGCCGCAGGCTGTTGGTCACCACGAACACCGAGGAGAAGGCCATCGCGGCCCCCGCGATCATCGGGTTCAGCAGTCCGGCGGCGGCCAGCGGGAGCGCGGCCACGTTGTAGCCGAAGGCCCACACGAGGTTGCCCTTGATGGTGGCGAGGGTCCGCCGGGAGAGCCGGATCGCGTCCGCCGCCACCCGCAGGTCGCCGCGGACCAGGGTCAGGTCGCCGGCCTCGATCGCCGCGTCCGTCCCCGTGCCCATCGCGAGCCCCAGGTCGGCCGTGGCCAGCGCCGCCGCGTCGTTGACGCCGTCGCCGACCATGGCGACCGTCCGCCCCTCGCCCTGCAGCCGTCGTACGACCGCCACCTTGTCCTCGGGCAGCACCTCGGCGACGACCTCGTCGATCCCCACCGTCCGGGCGACCGCCTCGGCCACCGCCCGGTTGTCCCCGGTCAGCAGCACCGGCGTGAGCCCGAGCGCGCGCAGGTCGCGGACCGCCTCGGCGCTGGTCTCCTTGACCGTGTCGGCGACGCCGAGCACGCCCCGGACCTCGCCGTCCCACCCGACCAGGACGGCCGTACGACCCTCCCGCTCGGCCCGGGAACGCGCCCGGGCCAGCTCCTCGGGCACCTCGGGCACCTCGGCGCCGGTCCCGGCGAGCAGCCGTCCCACGGTCACCTCGTGGCCCGCCACCCGCCCGCGTACGCCCCGGCCGGGGACGTTCTCGAAGTGCTCGACCGCGGGCAGTTCCCCCACCCGTTCCACGGCCCCCGCGGCGATCGCCCGCGCGACCGGATGCTCGGAGGCGTGTTCGAGCGCACCGGCGAGCCGCAGCACCTCGTCCGCGTCGGCGCCCTCGGCGACGTACACCTCCTGAAGGCTCATCCGCCCGGTGGTCACCGTCCCGGTCTTGTCGAGTACGACGGTGTCGACCCGGCGCGTGGACTCCAGCACCTCGGGACCCTTGATGAGGATGCCGAGCTGCGCGCCGCGCCCGGTGCCGACCATCAGCGCGGTCGGCGTGGCCAGGCCCAGCGCGCACGGGCAGGCGATGATCAGCACGGCGACGGCGGCCGTGAACGCGGCGGCCGTGTCGCCGGTGACGCCCAGCCAGACCCCGAAGGTGGCGAGCGCGATCAGGATGACGGCGGGCACGAAGACGGCGGAGATCCGGTCGGCGAGCCGCTGCACCTCGGCCTTGCCGTTCTGCGCGTCCTCCACCAGCCGCGCCATCCGCGCGAGCTGGGTGTCGGCGCCGACCCGGGTCGCCTCGACGACCAGCCGCCCGCCCGCGTTGACGGTCGCGCCCGTGACGGCGTCGCCGACCGTCACGTCCACCGGCACGGACTCGCCGGTCAGCATCGACGCGTCCACCGCCGACGCGCCCTCCACCACGGTCCCGTCGGTGGCGATCTTCTCCCCGGGCCGTACGACGAACCGGTCGCCGACCGCCAGGGACGCCACCGGAACCCGCACCTCACGGCCACCGCGCAGCACCGCCACGTCCTTGGCGCCCAGCTCCATCAGCGCCCTGAGGGCCGCGCCCGCGCGCCGCTTGGAGCGCGCCTCCAGATAGCGGCCGAGCAGGATCAGCGCGACGACCCCGGAGGCCACCTCCAGATAGATCGTGGACGCGCTGTCCATCCGCGAGACGGTGAACCGGAACTCGTCGTGCATCCCGGCCATGCCCGCGTCGCCGAGGAACAGCGCCCACAGCGACCAGCCGAACGCGGCGAGCGTGCCGACCGAGACCAGGGTGTCCATGGTGGCCGCGCCGTGCCGGGCGTTGGTCCAGGCGGCGCGGTGGAACGGCAGGCCGCCCCAGACGACGACGGGAGCGGCGAGCGTCAGCGACAGCCACTGCCAGTTGTCGAACTGCAGCGCCGGAACCATGGCGAGCAGCACGACCGGGGCGGCGAGCAGCGCGGAGACCAGGAGGCGTTGGCGGAGGGCGGCGAGTTCGGCGTCGGGAGCTTCCTCGGGAGTCTCCTGCGGCGCCGGGGGCGCGGGCTCCTCGGCCGTGTAGCCGGTCTTCTCGACCGTGGCGATCAGATCGGCGACCTGTACCCCCTGGGGGTAGCTGACCTTGGCCTTCTCGGTCGCGTAGTTCACGGTGGCGGTGACGCCGTCCATGCGGTTGAGCTTCTTCTCGACCCGGGCGGCGCAGGAGGCGCAGGTCATCCCGCCGATGAGCAGCTCGACCTCGGCGGTGTCGGGGGCCGCCGGCGGAGCTATCGGTGTCTGTGCGGTGGTGGTGCTGGTCATGTCCGGACTCCAGACAACGGACCGGGCCGTACGGATCCAGTATCAGCTGGTCGGCGCGGCCCGGCGGAGAGATACGTTTCCGTCGTACGTACTGCTCGTACTGCTCGTGACGTTCGTGGTGCTGTGCGTGCCTTCCGGCTGTCAGGCGCGGACGGCGAGCTCGAAGCCCGCCTCGTCGACGGCGGCGCGGACCGCCTCCTCGTCGAGAGCGGCCCCGGAGACGACCGTGACCTCGCCGCTGGCCGCGACGGCCGTCACCGAGCTGACGCCGGGGAGCCGGGAGATCTCGGCGGAGACGGATCCCTCGCAGTGTCCGCAGCTCATGCCGGTCACCTGGTAGACGGCGGTCACGGAGCCCGTGGTGTCGGTCTGGACGGTCATGTCGTTCTCCTCGTCGAGGCGTGTGGGGCCGATGGGGCCCACGAGGGATCCCCACTGTTGT
Organism: Streptomyces sp. NPDC048288; assembly: GCF_043201555.1. NCBI lineage: Bacteria > Bacillati > Actinomycetota > Actinomycetes > Kitasatosporales > Streptomycetaceae > Streptomyces > Streptomyces sp. NPDC048288. Next base: position 12,862 of record NZ_JBICZD010000011.1, on the reverse strand, counting down.
CACAGTATACCCCTAGGGGGTATTTCTCCAAGAGGGGTCGCGGCGCGCCAGCGAACGCACCCAGGCGATGCCGAGCAGCGAGACGAGGACCAGCAGACCGACCGAGAAGAGGGTGAAGAGGTGCTCCTGCTGCACAGTGGGGCGCGGGATGTACCCCTCGGCGAACAGCTGCCGGTCCAGGCCGGTGCCGGCCAGCCGGGCCACCAGCCAGATCGCGATGCCGTGCGTGGAGTCCCACAGGGCGTGCAGCAGGGAGACGCCCAGGTAGGCGGTGACGACCGGGGCGGTGAGGCGGAAGCGGCCGTTCGGGCGGCGGAAGGAGAGCAGCGCGGCACCCGCGATCGCCGTCCACAGGCCGTGCCCGAAGGGGGTCAGTACCCCGCGCAGGATCTCGGTCTCGATCAGCGCCCGCAGGTCGATGCCCTCGGTGGAGACGGCCGCGTTGAACGCGTATCCCGCGCTCTCCAGCGCGGCGAAGCCGAAGCCGACGGCGGCGCCGAGCACCAGACCGGCCCGCAGGCCCCGGATCCCGGGCAGCCGGCGCAGCACGAACACCAGCGCGCCGAGCTTCACCGCCTCCTCGATCAGGCCGACGGAGACGAACATCCCCCAGGAGGGGTGGACCAGGTAGAACTCCATCACCGAGGCGCCCAGCACCCCGAGCGTGCCGCCGGTCAGGAAACAGCCGAGGATCGCGCTGACCCCGAGGTCGCGGCCGTGCCGCTCGTACGCCCACAGCACGAAGACCACCGGCACCAGAAAGCCGCCGAGCAGGATCAGCGTCGGCAGCAGCGTGGTGTTCCGCGTCGCGTACGTCACCACCGCGGTCAGCGCCCACAGGGTGAGCCCGCCGCCGAGGCAGCGCTTCCACAGGCCCGCGCGGATCCGGGGGTACGGCGGTGGCGGCTGCTGCGGACCGGGGATGCGGGCCTGCGGCCGGCCGGGCTGCGGAGAGTGGATCACGGCGGGTCCCCTTGGTGCTCGGTGCTCCTGCGGCGCCTGCGACGGCGAACTGGTGTGATTTACCCGCACTCTAGGCAGATGCGTTGTATGTCGCAGTTCGGGGACGGCAGTCGCCGGGGCGGCCGGGGTCAGCGCGCGGGCCGTCCCAGGCGGTCGCCGACCAGGGGGTCCAGGTAGCGGACGAGCACGTCCTTGGTCTCCTGGACGTACGCCTCGCGCTCGGCGCCCTCGTGGCCGAGGACCAGTTCCAGCCCCACCTTGTAGACGCCGAGGCAGACGTGCGCGGTGCGCCGGACGTGGGCCTGGTCGGTGCCGGGCGGGAGGAGCGAGGCGAGCAGGTCCTCGATCCGGCCGACCAGGGTCGCGTGCAGGGCGTCGTGCGCCTCGGTGATCCCGCCGGGCATGTCCGGGCCGTGCATCAGCGCGAAGAACACGGGGTGTTCGGTGTTGAAGGTCATGAAGCGGTCCACGGCGGCCCCGATCGCGTCCGCGAGCGGGGTGGCGGGGTCGACCGGCGCGAGCGCCTCGCCGTAGGTCTCCCGCATCTCGTGCACGAGACGGTCGCCCATCTCGATCGCGATCGCCTCCTTGTTCGGGAAGAACTGGTAGAGCGTGCCGGGGGAGACGCCGGCCTCCCGGGCGATGGCGTTGGTGCTGGCGGCCGTGTAGCCCGTGGCGCAGAAGACCGAGGCGGCGGCGTCCAGCAGTTGCTGGATGCGCCGCTCGCCACGGGCCTGGCGGCGGCGCGGCTGCTCCTTGCCCGGGGTCCCGGGCGTCTCCGGGTTCCCGGGCTTCGCGGGGCTTTCCGGCTGCTCGGGGCTCTCCGGGTTCTCGGGCTTGTCGGGCACGCGTTGTCCCCAGCTCTCGGTGCGCGATTGACAAACACGAGCGGTCGCTCGCATTCTGGTGAAACGCGAGCGATCTCTCGTGTTTTTCAGTCTAGACGGCAATGGCCGACCCATGCTGCCGTGTGCGGAGCGGATGCGTACCGACGCGTACCCGGTGAGCAGGGGTCACGGTGAAGGGGACACCGCGAAATGACCGAAGTCAACAAGCCCTCGGAGCCCGGGGGCGGGGCCCGAGCGGGCGGCTGGACCAGGTTCGTGACCGCCCGGCCCCGGCTCTCCCTGCTGCTCGCCCTGGTGATCACCGCGCTCGCCGTGCTGGCCGGCAGCGGGGTCGCCGACCGGCTGGGCAGCGGCGGCTGGGAGGACCCGGCCGCCGAGTCGACGTACGCGACGAAGGCGCTGGAGCGCGAGTTCCCGGACTCCCAGCCGAACCTGCTGCTCCTGGTGGACGCGCGCGGCGCCTCCGTGGACACCCCGGCGGTGGCCGCCGAGGCGAAGTCGCTGGCCGCCCGGCTGTCCGGGGAGAAGGGCGTCACCGGCGTCGGCTCGTACTGGCAGACCGGGTCACCGTCCCTGCGCGCCGAGGACGGCCACGAGGCGCTGATCGCGGCCCGGATCACCGGTGACGAGAAGGCGGCGGCCGACACCCTGGACCGCATCGCCCCGCACTACCGGGGCGCACACGGACCGGTGACGGTCAAGGTCGGCGGCATGGTCGCGGTCCGCCACGACATGCAGACCATCATCAAGGAGGACCTGGCCCGCGCCGAGCTGATCGCCCTGCCCATCACGCTGATCCTGCTGGTGATGGTCTTCGGCAGCGCGATCGCCGCCCTGCTCCCGCTGGGCATCGGCATCGTCGCCATCCTCGGCACCAACGCGGTGCTGCGCGCCCTGACCTCCGTCACGGACGTCTCGGTCTTCGCGATGAACCTGACCACGGCCCTCGGCCTGGGCCTCGCCATCGACTACGCCCTCTTCATCGTCCGCCGCTTCCGCGAGGAACTCGACTCCGGCGCCGACCCGTTGACGGCGGTCGGCACCACCCTGCGCACGGCCGGCCGCACGGTCCTGTTCTCGGCGCTGACCGTCGCGGTCTCGCTGGCGGCGATGCTCGTCTTCCCCCAGTACTTCCTCCGCTCCTTCGCCTACGCGGGCATAGCGGTGGTCCTGCTCGCCGCGGCGGCCGCGCTGATCCTGCTCCCGGCGGCGCTCGTCCTGCTGGGCCACCGGGTCAACTCGCTCGACCTGCGCAGGCTGTTCCGCCGGGGCACGCGGTCCCGGCCCTCCGGCGCCGAGGGCACGGCCTGGGCGCGCACCGCGACCCTGGTGATGCGCCGGGCACCGCTCTTCGCCGTCGTCACCACGGCCTTCCTGATCACCCTCGGACTCCCCTTCGCGGGCGTCAAGTTCGGCACGGCGGACGACCGCCAGCTGCCGTCCACGGCCGAGTCCCATGTCGTCCAGCAGCACATCAGGGAGGGCTTCCCGGGCAACCCCGGCGGTGACCTGGAGGTCCTGGCCGAGGGCCGGGCGACCCGCGCCCAGTACGCGGCCTACAAGGAGCGGGTGGCCGCCCTGCCCGAGGTGGCCTCGGTCTCCGGCCCCCTGGTCAAGGGCGACTCCGCGTACTTCGCGGTGCAGCCGAAGGGCGAGTCGGTGGACGAGGACGCCCAGCGCCTGGTGGGCGACCTGCGCGCCCTGAAGACGCCCTTCGCCACCGAGGTCACCGGAACCGCGGCCGTCCTGGTCGACTCCAAGCACGCGATAGCGGACCGCCTGCCCTGGGCGGCGGCCTTCATCGCGATCGTCACCCTGTTCCTGGTCTTCCTCCTCACCGGCAGCGTCCTGATCCCGCTCCAGGCGGTCCTGCTGAACGCCCTCAGCCTCACGGCCATGTTCGGCGCCGTGGTCTGGGTCTTCCAGGACGGCCACCTCTCCGGCCTGCTCGACTTCACCAGCCCCGGCTCCATAGAGACCACCCTCCCGGTCCTCATGTTCTGCGTGGCCTTCGGCCTCTCCATGGACTACGGCGTGTTCCTGCTCTCCCGCATCAAGGAGGAGTACGACAGGACCGGCGACCACGAGCGCTCGGTCCGCCTCGGCCTGCAGCGCACGGGCGGCCTCATCACCGCGGCGGCGATCATCCTGGCGGTCGTGATGGTGGCGATCGGCACCTCCCGCGTCACCAACACCAAGATGCTCGGCCTCGGCATCGCCCTCGCCGTCCTCATGGACGCCATGGTCGTCCGCAGCCTCCTGGTACCCGCGATCATGCGCCTCACCGGCAAGGCGACCTGGTGGGCCCCGGCTCCGCTGCGCCGTTTCCACGAACGGTTCGGCTTGAGCGAGGGCGAGCCGGACGCGCCCGGGCTGGAAGCGCCCCAAAGGGGCGCGGGGAACTGCGCGACCAGCCACAACGCACCGGAACCGGCCCTACAAGACGGCCCCCGCGGCGCATAGCCTTCGCCCAGCCCCCGAAAGGAGCCACGCGCATGCGAGCCGCAGTCTTCGACCACTTCGGCGCCACCCCCGCGGTACGGGACCTGCCCGACCCCGACCCCGCCCCCCACGGCGTGGTCGTCCGCGTGGAAGCCACCGGCCTCTGCCGCAGCGACTGGCACGGCTGGATGGGCCACGACCCGGACATCACGCTCCCGCACGTCCCCGGCCACGAACTCGCCGGCGTGGTCGAGGCGGCCGGCCCCGGGGTGACCGCCTGGCGCCCCGGCGACCGGGTCACCGTCCCCTTCGTCTGCGCCTGCGGCGGCTGCCCCTCCTGCGCGGCCGGCGACCAGCAGGTCTGCGAACGCCAGACGCAGCCCGGCTTCACCCACTGGGGTTCCTTCGCCCAGTACGTGGCCCTGGACCACGCCGACGTGAACCTGGTCGCGATCCCGGACGACATGGCGTACGCGACGGCGGCCTCCCTGGGCTGCCGCTTCGCCACCGCATTCCGGGCGGTGGTGCAGCAGGGCCGGGCCGCGGCCGGGGAGTGGGCCGCGGTGTACGGCTGCGGGGGCGTGGGACTGTCGGCGGTGATGATCGCCGCCGCGTCGGGGGCCCGGGTGGTGGCGGTCGACGTGTCACCCCAGGCCCTTGACCTGGCACGGAAGTTCGGCGCGGTCCACTGTGTGAACGCGGCGGACACCGCCGACCCGGCGGCCGCGGTCCGCGACCTCACCGGCGGCGGCGCCCACCTCTCCCTGGACGCCCTCGGCTCACCGGCCACCGCCGCGGCCTCGGTCAACTCCCTCCGCCGCCGCGGCCGGCACGTCCAGGTGGGCCTGCTGCCGTCCCCGGACGGCACCACCCCGCTGCCGATGGCCCGCGCGATCGCCCTGGAACTCGAACTCCTCGGCAGCCACGGCATGGCGGCCCACGCCTACCCCGCCCTGCTCGAACTGGTCCGCGCGGGCACTCTCCGCCCCGACCTCCTGGTGACCTCGACGATCACTCTGGACGCGGCACCGCGGGCGCTGGCGGCGATGGGCACGGCACCGGGGGCGGGGGTGACCGTCATCGAACCGTGGGCCTGAGCCGGTCCCCTCAGACGTCTCTGCGGCCCCTGTTGCCGGGCCGGGAGGCCACCCAGGCACGGACGGTGTCGGCGTACCAGTAGGGCTTGCCGCCCTCGACGTGGTCGGGCGGGGGGAGGAGTCCGTGCTTGCGGTAGGAGCGGACGGTGTCGGGCTGGACCCGGATGTGTGCCGCGATGTCCTTGTAGGACCAGAGCCTTCGGTCGGTCATGAGAGGCACCTCCCTGCGCGCGCCGCGGCGGCGACCGGGGGCGGTCGTCGGGGGAGCCGGGCGCTGCGCTGGCGATCACAAAGCCTGTGCCCGGTGAACGACGGAGCGTGACCATGAGCAAGCGGCTGTGTGCCGGGTGTGACCGAGAACCCGCGTAGGCGCGACATGTGTGACACAAGAGGGGCGTTTGTGACACAGCCGGAGCAAAGGCGTACGCCGGTTCACCGGCGGGGCACGTTGACACGGCGAACAACGGGGACACCGGGAAACCGGGGCACCAGTGGCATGAGTTGCGCCGGGGCCACAGGGGCACCGGGGGGGCGCGGGGACGGGCCGGACCCGCTGCGCCAGGTCCGGCCCGCCTGCTTCCCCCGTCAAACGGCCGTGCGATCAGCCTGCACAACCCCGCCCCGGCCGGTCTTGGAGAAAACCGCACTCCGGCCGTTCGCTCCCAGCACGAGACTCGTCGCCGCCCCCGACACCCGGTCGGCCGTCGCCGGTGACGCGGCCGAGGCGGCCCGGGCCGCCATGAACTCCCCGGGCGCGTAGCCGGTCATGGCCTTGAACTCGCCGCTGAGATGGGCCTGGTCGTAGAAACCGCAGAGGGCCGCCGTCTCGGCCTTGCTCCGCCCCTGCGCCAGCATCCGCCGCGCCCGCTGCAACCGCAGCACCCGCCCCGCCGCCTTCGGCCCCAGCCCGATCTGCTCCCGGAAACGGTTCTCCAACTGCCGTACGCTCCAGCCGACTTCGTCGGCGAGCCGGGGCACCGGCATCGCGCCCCCGCTGCGCCGCAGTGCCGACCAGGCGCGGGCCACCCGCTCCGAGGCGACGCCGCCCGCCCGTATCCGGCGCGACAGCACGTCGTCGAGCAGCCCGAACCGCTCCGCCCATCCGGGCAACGAGCCCAGCGCGGCGGCGAGTTCACCCACCCCGCGACCGAGCAGGTGCGGCAACTCGTCCGGATCCACCGACCGGTTCGTCAACTCGTACTGAGGGGTGCCGAAGAGTGCGAACGCGGCCCAGGGCGCCAGCAGCACCTCGACCCCCGCGAACCGCCCGCTGTGCTCGCCGAGGGCGGGGGTGGTCGTCAGCCCGTTGTAGAGGGAGACGAGGTCCGCGGGCGGGCGGCCGGCCCGGGAGATCCGTATCGGGGCGTCGAAGCCCAGCAGCAGGGTGACCGCACCGATCGGGGTCTCCAGCCGCCGCCGCGGCCCGGCGAGCGCCAGCCGTATCCCGCGATAACTCATCACCCCCGGCCGCAGCCGGGGGTGGGGCAGGGCAGTGGCGAACTCCCAGCTCCCACCAACCCCTTGCCCCTGACGAACCTGCAGGCTTCCCGAAGCCACGGCCCCATGCTACGAGCGTCACCTCGAACCCCCCAGGGGCGCGGGGAACTGCGCGACCAGCCACACACAACCCGCACGCGCGAATCACAGGTTCTGCCCCCCACCAGGCGCCCCTACGCCCCGCACGACCTCAAAAACGCCCGCGTCCGCCGAGCCACCGGCCCCGGAACATCCGGCTCGCACGGGTACATGTCCTGTTCCACGATCGCGAACAGCTCCACGCCCAGCTTCTGCGCGGCGGTCAGCACGGGAGCCAACTCCGGCACACCCTTGGGGGGTTCGCACATCACACCCTGGGCGACGGCCGGCCCGAACGGCGTCCCCTTCGCCCGGACGTCGGCCAGCACGGCCGGGTCCACCTGCTTGAGGTGCAGGTACCCGATCCGCTCCCCGTAGGTCTCGATGAGCTTCACGCTGTCCCCGCCGCAGTACGCGTAGTGCCCGGTGTCCAGGCACAGCGACACGTCGTCGGAGTCCGTCCCGTCCAGGAACCGGACGACGTTCTCCTCGCTGTCGATGTGGGTGTCGGCGTGCGGGTGCACGACGATCTTCAGCCCGTACCGCTCCCGCACCTCCCGGCCGAGCCGCTCGGTCAGCGAGGTGAGGTTCCGCCACTGGTCGGCGGTCAGCTCGGCGGACTCCAGCACCTCACCGGTCTTGTCGTCCCGCCAGAAGGACGGGATGACGACCAGGTGCTCGGCGCCCATCGCCTGGGCGAGCACCGCGTTGTCGGCGACGTGCGCCCAGGTCTTGTCCCACACCGCCTCGCCGTGGTGCAGCCCGGTGAAGACCGTGCCGGCGGACACCTTCAGGCCGCGCCGTGCCGTCTCCTCGGCGAGCACCGCGGGGTCGGTCGGGAGGTAGCCGTACGGCCCCAGCTCGATCCACTCGTAGCCGGAGTCGGCGACCTCGTCCAGAAAGCGCTGCCACGGCACCTGAGCCGGGTCGTCGGGGAACCAGACGCCCCAGGAGTCGGGCGCGGAACCGATCCGGATACGGGACAGGGAGGATTGCGGGGACCGCGGTGACAACGTAGTCATGGCCGCCAGCGTGCGGCTCGGAAGAAAGCCCTGTCAAGGGTGGTCCGAATGTCTGGACAAAACATTGACAGGGCTCGGTGTGCGGGGCTACAAACCGGGGGAGAGCCGTGACGAAGGGAAGCCGATGGCGTACGACCTGATCACCATGGGGCGGATCGGAGTGGACCTGTATCCGCTCCAGACGGGGGTACCGCTCGCCCAGGTGTCGTCCTTCGGCAAGTTCCTCGGCGGTTCGGCGACGAACGTGGCCGTGGCCGCGGCCCGCCTGGGCCGGAGCACCGCCGTCATCACCCGTACCGGGGAGGACGCCTTCGGCGCCTACCTGCACGAGGCTCTCCGGGGCTTCGGGGTCGACGACCGCTGGGTCAGCTCCGTGCCCGGCCTGAACACCCCGGTGACGTTCTGCGAGATCTTCCCGCCGGACGACTTCCCGCTGTACTTCTACCGGCAGCCCAAGGCCCCGGACCTGGAGATCGACGCCCACGAGCTGGACCTCGACGCCGTCCGGGACGCCCGGATCTTCTGGATCACCGGCACCGGCCTGAGCGAGGAGCCCAGCCGTACGGCGACCCTCGCGGCCCTCGCCCACCGCGCCAAGGCGGGCACCACGGTCTTCGACCTGGACTGGCGGCCGATGTTCTGGAAGGACCCGGAGGCGGCCCGCCCGTTCTACGTGGAGGCGCTCAGGCACGCCACCGTCGCCGTCGGCAATCTCGACGAGGTCGAGGTCGCCACCGGCGTGCGCGAGCCGCAGGCCGCCGCCCAGGCGCTGCTGGACGCGGGCGTCGAGATCGCGGTCGTGAAGCAGGGCCCCAAGGGCGTCCTCGCCGTCAACCGGGCCGGTGACTCCGCCGAGGTCCCGCCGCTGCCCGTCACCGTCCTCAACGGACTCGGCGCCGGAGACGCCTTCGGCGGCTCCCTCTGCCACGGCCTCCTCGAAGGCTGGGACCTGGAGAAGATCATGCGGCACGCCAACGCGGCCGGTGCCATCGTCGCCTCCCGCCTGGAGTGCTCCTCCGCGATGCCGACCCCGGACGAGATCGACGCCGCGCTCGCCGCCGGAGCGGTGCTGTGAGGGCCGGCCGCGTCACGGGCGCGCACCACGACGGCGGAGCCTCCGCTCCCGCCAAGGAGACGACCGTGGACATCTCGGCCCTCGTCCACACCCGCACCCACCACCCCGAGGCCATCGCCGAGGCGGCCGCCCGAAGAACCCGCCGTCCGCTCCTCAACGAGGACGGCAAGCTGATGATCGTCGCCGCCGACCACCCGGCCCGCGGCGCCCTCGGCGTCGGCGGCGACAAGCTCGCCATGGCCAACCGGGCGGAGCTGCTGGAGCGGCTGTGCCTGGCCCTGTCCCGGCCCGGCGTCGACGGCGTCCTCGCCACCGCCGACATCCTGGACGACCTGCTGCTGCTCGGCGTCCTCGACGGCAAGGTCGTCATGGGCTCGATGAACCGCGGCGGCCTGCAGGGCGCCTCGTTCGAGCTCGACGACCGGTTCACCGGCCACCGCGCCGAGGACATCCAGCGCCTCGGGTTCGACGCCGGCAAGCTGCTCCTGCGTATCGACTACGCCGACCCGGGGTCCCTGACCACCCTGGAGTCCACGGCCCGCGCGATCGACGACATGGCCGCCCGCCGGCTGCCGGTCTTCGTGGAGCCGTTCATCAGCCGCCGCACCCCGGAGGGCAAGGTCAAGAACGACCTGTCCCCGGAGGCGGTCACCCGGTCCATCGCCATCGCCTCGGGCCTGGGCGGGAGTTCCGCCTACACCTGGCTCAAGGTCCCGGTGACGGACAACCCCGACGACATGGCCCAGGTCATGGAGACGTCGACGCTGCCCGCCGTTCTTCTGGGCGGGGAGGTCGGGGACGATCAGGACGGCGCCTACGAGAAGTGGCGCAGCGCCCTGCGACTCCCCACCGTGCGCGGCCTGGTGGTCGGCCGCTCGCTGCTCTACCCGGCGGACGGCGACGTGGCCGCCGCCGTGGACACCGCCGTCGGACTGCTGTGAGGCGATGATGACGACCAACGAGCTGCACCTGAGCAAGGGTTCGACCGCGAACGCCCAGTACACGCTCGACATCGACCCCAAGCGGGCCGGTTGGGCGCACAGCAGCCTCCGGATCGTCGAACTGACCCCTGGTGGAACGCATTTGTTCACCACCGGGGACAGCGAGTGGATCGTGCTTCCGCTGCAGGGCGGTTGTACGGTGCAAACAGAGGGAAACGAGTTCCAGATCCTGGGCCGGGAGAGCGTGTTCAGCGGAGTCTCGGACTTCGTGTACGTGCCCCGGGACGCCCAGGTCCAGATCGCCTCCGGCGCGGGAGGCCGCTTCGCCCTGGCAGGAGCGAAGTGCGAGCGACAACTCCCCGCCCGCTACGGCCCCGCGCCGGAGGTCCCCGTCGAAGACCGCGGCAGCGGCACCAGCGCCCGCCGGGTGCGCAACTTCGCCTCCGCGGACTCCTTCGACTGCGACAAGCTCATCGCCGTAGAAGTGATCACTCCCGGCGGCAACTGGTCCTCGTACCCGCCGCACAAGCACGACGAGCACCGGCCCGGCGAGGAGTCGGAGCTGGAGGAGATCTACTACTTCGAGATCGACGGACCGAACGGTATCGGGTATCAGCGCGTAATCCCCTCCCGTGAGGGCGGTACGGACGTCCTCGCCGAGGTCCGCTCCGGCGACGCCGTGCTCGTTCCCGACGGATGGCACGGCCCGTCGATCGCGCAGCCCGGGCACGACATGTACTACCTGAACGTCATGGCGGGGCCGGGCGCGACGCGGGAGTGGCGGATCTGCTTCCACCCGGACCATCTGGAGGGTTACCGATGACGATTCGGTCGACCGTCGCGCAAGCGCTTGTCCGCTTCCTGGCCGCCCAGTACACCGAGCGGGACGGTGAGCGCCGCCGTCTCATCGGCGCCACCTGGGGCATCTTCGGCCACGGCAACGTGGCCGGCCTCGGCCAGGCGCTCCTGGAGTACGCGGACGACATGCCGTACCACCAGGGCCGCAACGAGCAGGCCATGGTGCACGCGGCCGTCGGCTACGCGCGTCAATCGAACCGTCTCGCCACGCACGCCGTCACCACCTCCATCGGCCCCGGCGCCACCAACCTGGTCACCGGCGCCGCCCTCGCCACCGTCAACCACCTCCCGGTCCTGCTCCTGCCCGGCGACGCCTTCGCCACCCGCCCCGCCGACCCGGTCCTCCAGCAGCTCGAACTCCCGCACGCCGCCGACGTGTCGGTGAACGACACCCTGCGCCCGGTGTCGAAGTTCTTCGACCGGATCACCCGCCCCGAGCAGCTGATCCCCTCCGCGCTCGCCGCCATGCGGGTCCTCACCGACCCCGTCGAGACCGGCGCCGTGACCCTCGCGCTCCCGCAGGACGTGCAGGCCGAGGCGTACGACTGGCCGGAGGAGTTCTTCACCGACCGGGTGTGGACCGTACGACGGCCCGGTGCCGATCCCGTCGAACTCGCCGCGGCCGTCAGGGCGATCAGGGAGGCGCGCCGCCCCGTGGTCGTCGCCGGCGGCGGGGTCCACCACAGCCGCGCCGAGGCCGGGCTCGCCGAGTTCGCCGAGGCCACCCGCATCCCGGTCGCCTCCACCCAGGCCGGCAAGGGCTCGCTGCGCTGGGACCACCCGCAGGACGTCGGCGGCGTCGGCCACACCGGCACCGCCACCGCCGACGAACTCGCCCGCACCGCCGACCTGGTGATCGGCGTCGGCACCCGCTACACCGACTTCACCACCGCCTCCGGCACCCTCTTCGAGAACCCGGACGTCCGCTTCCTCAACCTCAACATCGCGCCCTATGACGGCCACAAGCTCGCCGGCCTGCCCCTGATCGCCGACGCCCGCAGCGGCCTCGCCGAACTGACCGAGGCGCTGGTGATGCACGACCACACGGTCGCCGACTCGTACGTCACCGAGTACACCGAGGACAAGGAGCGCTGGGAGCAGCGCGTCGACGCCTGCTACGAGGCCGACGAGCCCGACATCCGGCCCACCCAGCCCCAGGTCCTCGGCGCCCTGGACGCCCTCGCCGACGAGTCGGACATCGTCATCAACGCGGCCGGCTCCCTCCCCGGCGACCTGCACCGGATGTGGCGGGCCCGGTCGCACGACCAGTACCACGTGGAGTACGGCTACTCGTGCATGGGCTACGAGATCCCCGCCGCCATCGGGGTGAAGCTGGCCGCGCCGGAGCGCAACGTGTGGGCACTGGTCGGTGACGGCACGTATCTGATGATGCCGACCGAGATCGTCACCGCCGTACAGGAGGGGATAGCCATCAAGGTGCTGCTGGTGCAGAACCACGGCTACGCCTCCATCGGCGGCCTGTCCGAGTCGGTGGGCGGCGAGCGGTTCGGCACCGCCTACCGCCTCCCCGCGGGCGACGGCACCTTCACGGGTGCCCCGCTCCCCGTCGACCTGGCCGCCAACGCGGCCAGCCTCGGCATGCGCGTGCTGCGCGCGAAGACCGTCCGCGACCTGGGCTCGGCACTCGCCGAGGCCCGGGCCGCCGACACTCCCACATGTGTCTACGTGGAGACCGAAACCGCAGACACTGTGTCGGGCCCGCCTCCGGCGCAGGCCTGGTGGGATGTACCCGTGGCCGAGACCGCGACCCGATCCGCCGCGGTCAAGGCACGTGAGCTCTACGAACGGCACGTCTCGACCCGACGCCGCCATCTGTGAAGGAGTAACCGGTCATGACGAAGATCGTCAACCACTGGATCGGCGGCAAGTCCGTCGACGGCACGTCGGGCAACTTCGGGCCGGTCACCGACCCGGCCACCGGCGCGGTCACCACGAAGGTCGCCTTCGCCTCGGTCGACGAGGTCGACGCGGCGGTGCAGACCGCCAAGGACGCCTTCGTGACCTGGGGCCAGGCCTCCCT
>NZ_JBICZD010000010.1:279946-447570 GCF_043201555.1 Streptomyces sp. NPDC048288 | reverse complement strand
GGCGGGGGGGGCGGGCGGCCCATTTGTTGGGGGGGTGGGGGGTTTTGACCCCCGCTCGCGGTTGGGGTGTTTGCCCGGGGGGGGGGGCGATGGCGACCCGTTCGAAGGCGAGGGTCGCCATCGCCACCCTCCAGCCGCCGTCCACCTCTCCCACCACGGCGTCGTCGGGGAGGAAGACGTCGTCGAGGAAGACCTCGTTGAACTCCGGCTCGCCGAGCATGTGCGCGAGGGGGCGCACGGTGACGCCCGGGCTGTCCATGGGGAGCAGGAAGTAGGTGATCCCCCGGTGCCGCTCGCCGCCTCCGGTGCGGGCCAGCAGGATCGCGTGCGCGGCGAGTTGGGCGCGGCTGGTCCAGATCTTCTGGCCCTGGATCCGCCAGCCGCCGTCCACCTTGGTCGCCCTGGTGCGCAGGGAGGCCAGGTCGGATCCGGAGTCCGGCTCGGAGAAGAGCTGGCACCAGATCTCCTCGCCGGTCAGGATCGGCCGCAGGTACCGCGCCTTCTGGACGTCGGTGCCGAAGGACGCGACGGTCGGCCCGGCGAAGTCCTCGCCGATGGTGTTCAGGCGCTCGGGGGCGCCGGCCAGGTCGCACTCCTCGGTGAAGATCGCCCGCATCCGCTCGTCCAGCCCCTGGCCGCCGTACTCCTTGGGCCAGGTCAGTCCCGCGTAACCGGCGTCGAAGAGCATCCGCTGCCACTGCCGCCAGAACGGCGCCTTGGCGACCAGTCCGGGCGGCTCCGGCCAGGGCAGTCGGGGCAGTGCCGTGCTCAGCCAGGTCCGTACGCCGTGCCGGAACTCCGCCTCGTCGGGGGCGTCGGAAAGATCCATGATCACCACCTCTCCTTGACTGCAAACTATACTATAGGTCAGACCAAATAAATGGCCTGAGTGTTCCAGTTTCAGTGATCACATCGCGAGAGTGTCGCGAACCGGTCAGCCCCCGGCCGCCTTGAGCTTCTCCGCGATGTCCGCGCGCAGCAGGTGCTTCTGCACCTTGCCGGTGGCCGTGGTGGGCAGGGAGTCGACGATCTCCAGGCGTTCGGGAACCTTCTGGATCGCCAGGCCCGCGGCGAGGAGGTGGTCCCGCACCTCGTCGAGGGTCAGGGGCTCGACACCGGGCGCCGGGGTCAGATAGCAGCAGACCCGCTCCCCGAGGCGCTCGTCGGGCATGCCCACCGCGGCCACCTCCCCGACGGCCGGATGGCCGGCCAGCAGGTCCTCGACCTGACGGACACTGATGTTGAGCCCGCCGCGGATCACGATGTCCTTGAGACGGCCGGTCACCCGCACATAGCCGTCCTCGTCCATCACCCCGAGGTCGCCGGAGCGCGAGAAGCCGTCCGCGGTGAACATCGCGGCCGTCTCCTCGGGACGCCCGATGTACTCCAGGCAGTTGGTGGCACCCCGGTACGCGATGTCCCCCTCCTGCCCCCGCGGCAGTTCGTCGCCCTGCTCGTCGAGGATGCGGACCTGCTGCCCCGGGGCCGCCCTGCCGTCGGAGGTGACGGAGCGCTCCGGGTCGTCGTCGATCGCGCAGAGCGTGGTGGAGAGGTTCTCGCTGCGGCCGTAGAGGCTGAGGACGCGCATGCCGGGGAAGGCCTCCGTGGCCTCCCGCACGAAGGCGCCGGGTATGGGCGAGCCCGCGCAGGTCCAGAACCGCATGCTGCTCGCGTCGTGCACATCGGGGTCGTAGACACCCAGCATCATCCGCAGGAACGTGGTGGCGCTGACGGCCGCCGTGCAGCGGAACTTGGCGATGCGCGCGAGCCCCTCGCGCGGCTCCCACTGTTCCATCAGATGCGTCCCCGCGCCGTACAGGAGCGGCAGCAGCACGCTGGTGACCAGGCCGGTGGTGTGCGTGATCGGGGAGGGGCCGAACTGCACGTCGTCCTCGGTGTAGTTCCAGGCCCTGCCGAGCAACCGGGCGCCCCCGGCCATGGTGTTGAAGGTGTGCAGGCACCCCTTCGGACGGGCCGTGGTGCCCGAGCTGAACACGATGGCGAACGGCTCGTCGGGACCGGGAGCCGCGGGCAGGACCGCCTCGGCCTCCGCCGGTACGACACCGGCCGCCAGGTCCTCGTACCGCACGCAGCCCTCGGGCACCGGCCCGCCGCGCAGCACCACCACGTTCCGCAGGCCGGGCTGGGCCGCGGCGATGTCCCGGAACATGGCACCGTGGTCGAACCCGTGGAAGACCTCGGGTGTGAAGGCGACCCGGACCTCGGCCGTCTCGACGATGTAGGAGACCTCGTCCCGCCGGTAGATCGGCATGATCGGCACGATGACCGCGCCGATCCGGCTGACCCCGGCGGCGATCACCACGAACTCGCTCCAGTTGGGGGCCTGTACGGCCACCCGGTCGCCGGGCCGGACACCGAGCCGGGTCAGGCCGACGGCGAGGCCCAGGGCAGCGTCGCGCAGTTCCCGGTAGGTGTACGAGGTGGTGGAGTCCGTGACGAAGACCTTGTCCGGGCGGGTCCCCACCTGCTGTTCGAGGGCGCCGAAGAAGCCGTGGTCGCGCCAGACTCCGTCGGCGTAGTAGCTGTCGATCTGTTCTCTGGTGTAGCGGTCGTGCACAGTCGCCATGGGCATGCGGCTCGCCTGCCAACCTGTCGCCGGTCCTCCCGGGGGCGGGTAGGAACGTATCTGGTGAGAATGATGCCTAACGTAGAATGGTCTGACCGTTTAGACAATGCTTCTGCAGCAGCTCCCTCACTTCCGCGACCACCTCGATCCCCGCCTCGGTGGACTCGGCGACGGGGATGAGCGTGAGATGCGCGGCCCCGGACTCGACGAACGGCAGCAGAAACTCGGCCACGCGTTCAGGGGCTCCGGCGGGTGCGATGTGCTGGAACTTCTCATAGGGCAGCCGATAGAGGCCCTCCAGCCTGGCCGCCAGCAACTCCCGAGCCCGCCCGGAGTCCTTGCCGAGCCCGCACCACACGTTGACCCCGAACCAGCCCGGCGGCTCGCGATCGAGGCCGGCCGCGGCTTCGAGGACGCGCGTCCGGGTCTCCGCGAAGCGGCGCGCCGAGCAGAAGATGCCGAGCCAGCCGTCACCGAACTGCGCGGCGCGCCGGACCGCCACCTCGCCCTTGCCGCCGATGACCAGGGGGATGCGCGGCTCGGGCGACGGGAGGATCCGGGCCCGGTCGAGCTGGAAGAACTCGCCGTCATGGGTGACTTCCTCACCCGCCAGCAGGCGGCGCACCAGCATCAGCGACTCGTCGAGCCGACGGCCCCGAGTGCGGGGATCGACACCCGCGTTGGCGACCTCTCGGCGGTCCTCCCCGCCGACGCCGACGCCGAGCGTGAGCCGCCCGGGCGCGGACTGGCTCAGCGTGGCGAGTTGCCGGGCGGCCGTCATGGGGTGACGCAGACCGAGGAGATAGACACCGACGATCACCGAGAGCCTCTCGTGCGAGGAGAGCAGGGTGCTCGCGGAGACGAGACCGTCGAAGCCGGTCCCGCCGTGGAAGCTGATGTGGTCTCCGACGCAGACGTGCGCCAGTCCGGCCGCCGCAGCCTTGTCGAGCAGCAGGCGACGGCGGCCCAGGTCGGGCGTGGTGAAGCCGTCCTGGTCGGAGATGCCGAGGGTGAACGGGCTCATGGGGCGACCCCTTCCGGGCACTTCGGGCAGAGCGGGGGCTGGGCCCCCGGGGTATCCTCACTGTAACCTAATAAGGTCTGACCATTATCAGCTGTGTGCAGTTACGTTGAATGCCACGGGTATTCGAGCGAGGAGCGTGCGCGTGACCACACGAGGAATCACCGTTCTGGCCGGCGGACTGAAGGACACCCGGGAGATCGCCCGGCGGGCCGAGGCCGCCGGGTTCGACGCGGTCTGGTCCGGGGAGTTCCTCCACCGGTCCGCGATCGTCTCCGTCGCCGCGACGGCCGCGGCCACCACCCGCATCGGCGTGGGAACGGCCATCGCCTACGCCGTGGGCCGCTCCCCGCTGATCCTGGCCAACGACGCCCGGTTCCTCGACGAACTGAGCGACGGCCGGCTGGTCCTGGGCCTGGGCACCGGAACACGCCGGATGATGCAGGACTGGCACGGTGTCAGCGATCCGGACGGCCCGGCCACCAGAATGGAGGAGCTGGTCCCGCTGCTGCGCAGGCTCTGGCGGCTGCACGAGGGACCGGTGCGGCACCAGGGCCGCTTCTACTCCCTGGACATCACCCCCACCGCCGACATCCAGCCGCCCACCCGCCCCGCCGTCCCCATCTACACGGCGGGCGTCAATCCCCGGATGATCGAGGCGGCGGGCCGGGTGTCGGACGGCCTGATCTGCCACCCCACGCTCACCGACCGGTACCTCGACGAGGTTGCCAGGCCGGCCCTCGCCCGGGGCGCGCTCAAGGCGGGACGCTCCCTGGGGGACATCCGGCTCAAGGGCGTCGTCATCTGTGCGATCGCCGACGACACCGCGTCGGCGCGCCGCGAGGCAGCCGCGCAGATCGCGTTCTACGTGGCCCCCAAGGCCTACGGTCCGGTCATGGCGGCCTCCGGCTTCGCGGCCGAGGCGGCCGAGATCCGGGCCGCCTTCCAGGCGGGCGACCACCGGCGGATGACCGACGCGGTCTCGGACGCCATGCTCGACCAGATGGCCGTCGCCGGGACCGCCGACGAGGTGCGTGATGCCCTGCCGGCCCTGGAGAAGCGCTACGACCACGCGGCGCTCTACTCGCCCAGCTTCACCCTGGCTCCCGAGCGGGTCGCCGAGAACACCGAGGCCGTCATCGAGACGTTCGCCCGCCGAAGCGACCGCCTCGGGTGATAGTTTTAAACAGGTTTAAGTTCAGACCATTGACTCCCGGAGACTCATGTCCGACGCATCAGCCGCCCGGCCCGCCGGAGGCAGGCCGTCCACCATTCAGCTGTCACCGGTCGAAGTCCCCAAGGCCTCCGACGTCCTCGCCGCCGAGCTGCGCGAGCGCATCCTGAGCGGCGAGTTCGTCGAGGGCACCGCGCTCCCCCCGGAGCGCGAACTGGTGGTGCAGACCCAGATGAGCCGGGCGACGGTCCGGGAGGCGCTGCGCATCCTGGAGGTGCAGCGGCTGATCCGGATCAAGACCGGCCGCGGTGGCGGGGCGATCGTGCAGCGGCCCGGCACGGAGTCGGTCGCCAGCTCGGTGAGCCTGCTGATCCGCGGCCGCCAGATCCGGCTGTCCTCACTGCTGGAGACCCGGGAGGCGATCGAACCCCACTGCGCCCGGCTGGCCGCCGTACACCGCACCGACGACGACCTCACCGCCCTGGAGGCCGCGAACCAGGCCATCGCCGTGGAGGACGGCAGCCTGGCCGACTTCCTTCAGGCCAACGTCGACTGGCACGTGGCGGTCGCCGTCGCAAGCCACAACGAACTGCTCGCCGGGTTCATGGCCGCCCTCTCCCGCGCCATCTACACCTCGACGGAGAACGAGCGGTTCGTCGACAACGACGTGCGCCGCACAGCCGCCCAGGCGCACCGCTCCATCACCGCGGCGATCCGCGCGAAGGACCCCGAGGCCGCGGTCCGCCGGATGACCCGCCATGTGCACGGATACGCGGACGCGGTCCTGGAAGTGGACGACCGGACGGAGATCACGGTCGCCGAGGAGGAGTGACCAAGGGGCGGCCAGGGAGGCGCCCCGAAGGGGCGCGGGGAACTGCGCGACCAGCCACGACGGCGCCGCAGCCACCAGACGGCGCACCGCGGCACATCGGCACACCCAGCGGAGCGCTACCGCATACGCCACCGCGGCGCCCGCTTCTCCCGGAACGCCAGGACGCCCTCGCTCATGTCCTCCGTCGTGAAGGCCAGCGCGAGTTGGGCCTGGAGGGCATCGAGGGCTTCGTGCAACCCCATGTCGCGGGTGGTGTCCAGGGCGTCCTTGCCCAGCCGCATCAGCAGCGGTGACTTGGCCGCGATCCGGTGCGCCCACGACACGACCGCGTCCCCGAACTCCTCGTCCGGCACCACCCTGTTGACGAGTCCCAGCTCGCACGCCTGCCGCGCGGTCAGCAACTCGCCCAGCATCATCAGCTCGTTGGCCCGCATCCGGCCCACGTTGCGGTAGATCAGCGCGGAGATCATGAAGGGGAACACGCCGACGTTGATCTCGGGGCAGCCGAAGCGCGCCGACTCCTTGGCGATCACGAGGTCGCAGGCGAGGGCGAGCCCGAACGCCCCGGCGAGGACGTCTCCGTTCGCCGCGCAGACGACCGGCTTGCCCAGGGCGCCGATCAGCTTGAACAGCCGGGGGAAACGGTCCAGTTCGGCGTACTTGGCGACGGGCGGCCGCTCGTCCGCGAAGCCGCGCAGGTCGCCCCCGGAGGAGAAGACACGCTCGTGCGAGGACGTCAGCACCACGACCCGCACGGCTTCGTCGCGCCGTGCCGTCTCCAGTGTCTCCAGCAGTTCGTCGAGCAGTTCGTCGCTGAGGGCGTTGCGGGACTGGGGATGGTCCAGCGTGACGAAGGCGGCCCCCGCCTCGTCGACCGCGTAGCGAACGAGTTTCCCGGCCATACGATGCCTGCCCTTCTGCTCTGGTCGGTTCCGGTAAGTTCTGGTCAGTTCTGGGTGAGGACGACTTTGCCGAATCCCCGTCCCTGTTCGAGGTGTTCGTGTGCCTCGGCGGCCCGGTCCAGCGGAAAGACGCGGTCGATCGGCGGGGGCGGGATCCGGTGCTCGCGCAGGAGGCGGAGCAGGCCGGCGAAGTCGTGCGGGCTGCCCATGGTGGTGCCCAGCAGGTCGTACTGGCCGAAGTAGAAGGGCCGTACGTCGAGGGAGGCCCGCTCGCCCCGGGAGGCGCCGAGGACCACCAGCCGGCCGCCCGGCCGAAGCGCCCGCAGGGATTCCGCCCAGGAGCCCACCGGGTCCAGCACCAGGTCGAAGCCCCGGCCTCCCGGGGAGAGGCTCTTGGCCGCCTCGGCCCAGCCGGGCTCGGTGTAGAGGACTCCGTCGGCGGCGCCGAGGGAGCGCGCGTTCGTGATCTTCTCGGCGGAGGACGAGGTCACCACCGTCCGGGCGCCGATTCCGGTGGCGAGGGCGACCGCCGTCGTGGCCACTCCCCCGCCGGCGCCGAGCACCAGGAGCGACTCCCCGGCGCGCAGCCTGCCCCGGGTGAACAGCGCGCGGTGGACGGTCAGTCCGACCAGCGGCAGCGCCGCCGCTTCCGTCCAGCTCAGCCCGGCGGGCTTGGGCACCACGCACTCGGCGGGGACCCGCACCGACTCGGCGTACGTGCCCGGCAGGCGGTCCCCGAGGATCTGCCAGCCGGGCCCGGGCGCGCTCTCGTCGTCCCCCCACCACAGCGAGGGCAGGATCACGACCTCCTCCCCGGTGTCGGCCCGGATCCCGGCGCCGTCCGCGCCCGGCACATGGGGCAGCGGCGAGCCGTACCTGCCCTGCCGCACGAGCACGTCGTGCCAGTTCAAGGCGGCGGCACGCAGGTGTACGACCGTCCAGCCGGGTTCCTCGGCGGGCGCCGGGACCTCCTCGGACCGCAGATTCCGCGCCGGACCGAACGCGCGCAGCACGGCAGCGTGCACGGCGACCTCCACACACTAAAGGTTAGACCATTGAATGTATAAGACCATTCTCGGGGTGAACAGGCGGGGGGAGAAATCTCCCTCTGCGGGGACGACGCGCTCCGCCGGGCCCGTGCCCACCATGCAGAGGACCACCCGCCCCTCGACGAGGAGGAGTCACCCAGCCATGGCCACGATCGCGGACACGAGGAACACGGCGGCCCATCCGCCCTCCGGACAGCTCACGGTCCGGCACGACTACCGGACCTGGACACTGCTCGCATGGTGCGGGCCGCTGTTCATGGCGGTGTTCATCCTGTTGTGGGGTGCGCTGGCCGGCAATCTCCCGCCGTTCCCGCCGAGCGCGACGGCCGCCGAGGTCAGGGCGCACTATCTGGACCACCGGCTCGCCATCATGATCGGCATGTCGGTGTGCCTCACCGTGACGTCGTTCTACATGGCGTGGGGCTGCGCCATCTCCCATGTGATGCGCCGCGTCGAGGGGCCCGGCGGGCTGCTCGGCAACCTGGAGATGATGGGGGCCACGATCACCACGGCTCCGATCATGACGGCGTGCGCGATCTGGCTCACCGCGGCCCACGAGGCCCGCACCCTCAGCCCCGAGCTGCTGCACATGCTGTACTGGGCGGGCTGGCTCCTGATCGACCTCGCCTACTTCGTGACGTCCTTCCAGATCGCCGCCATCAGCCTGGTGTTCGCCCGCGACACGCGGGACAGGCCCCTGGTGCCCAGCTGGGTGAACTGGTGGGGGTGGGTCACCTTCGCGTCGTTCTTCGTGGTGAGCGCCATCCCGTTCGTGACCACCGGCCCACTGGCCTTCAACGGCGTCATCAGCTTCTGGATCGCGTTCGGAACCTGGTTCGTCTGGTGCCCGGCGCTGTCCTTCCACATCATCAGGGCCATTCCCAGGCTCAGGGCGGAGGACAAGGCCGCCGCATCCGCCGTCACCGGCTGACACCGGCTGACACCGCTGTGGGACTCACCACCACCGGGCGCGGCAGGCCCCGGAATGCCGGGCGCCTGCCCGGCGTCGAGGGCATCTGGGTCTTCCTCGGCGCCGACCTCGTCATCTTCTGCGTCCTGTTCGTCTCCTTCATGAAGGACCGGACCGCACAGCCCGCCCTGTTCGAAAGATCACGGCTCACGCTCAGCCACACCTTGGGCGGAGCCGACACCCTGATCCTGCTCACCAGTTCATGGCTGGTCGCGCTGGCGGTGGAGGCGGCACGAGGGGACGAACCGAAGCGGTCCCGGATCTGCCTGGCGGGCGGCTCCCTCGCCGGTGCCGTCTTCGTCCTGTCCAAGTCGGTGGAGTACGGGGAGAAGTTCGCCGCCGGCGTCACCCCCGCGACCGACTCCTTCTTCATGTGGTACTTCACCCTGACCGGCATGCACCTGGCCCACGTGGTCGTGGGCAGCTGTCTGCTCGCGGCACTCTGGGCGAGATCCCGGAAATCCGCACACGGAGACGGCGAACACGTACTCCTACTCCTGGAGTCCGTGGCCTCGTTCTGGCATCTGGTCGACCTGCTGTGGATCATCATGTTTCCGCTGCTCTACCTGACGAGGTGAGACCGACGAAGCCACCGTCACAGACCCGAGCACTGCACGTCGTCTGGCTCGCTCTGATGTTGCTCACGTGCGCCTCGGCATGGTTGCTCACCGACGGGCCGTTCGGTCCACCCGTCGCCACCGTCGGCGTATTCCTGATCGCGGCGGTCAAGGCCCGATGGGTGATCCTCCGCTTCATGGAGTTGCGTGCCGCGCCCATAGCCGTGCGGCTGTTCTTCGAGGGGGCCGCCTTCACGGTCACCGCGCTGCTCCTCGTCGTCTACTCACTGACCCCCTGAGCCGGACCTACCGGCGTGTCCACGAGGTCCTCCGCCGTCACCGTGTCGGAGAAGTACGTGACGTACCCGCCCGCCTCGCCGAGGAGGTAAGTGAACGACGTGTGCGGCACCGTGCAGCCGTCCGGGTCGTCGGCGGCCTCGGTCCGGCGGGCGAAGACGCGGTAGGCGGACACGGCCGCCCGCACCTGGTCCGGGGTTCCGGTCAGGCCCGTGTGGTGCGCGGCGCATCGCCTCGGGTGTGTCGCGTTCGGGGTCGACCCTGATGTACAGCGGCCGGATACGGTCCGCGGCCGTGCCCAGCAGGGTCAGTGCCCAGGTGTTGCGGCCCAGGACGCGCGGGCAGACCTCCGCGCAGTGCGTGAAACCGAAGAAGACCAGGAGCGGGCGGCCCCTGTAGGTCTCAGGAGTGACCAGGTCTCCGTGGTGGTCGGTCAGGTCGAAGTGGCCGCCAGGGGTGGCGGGGTCGGTGGGGGTGGTCGGGGTGTTCATCACGGCTCCTCGGTCCGGTGGGGAGGTCAGCGCCAGCGCAGGGCGAGGGTCGTGTCTCCCGCGACGGGGAGAGTGAGGCGCAGGGTGTCGTGTTCGGTGTCCGTGGTGCCGGTCCGGACGGCGACTCCGTCCTGGTGGAGGGTCCAGCTCCGGCCGACGGGGAGCCCGTCGATGTCCAGTGACGCATCGGTTCCGGCGGTGTCGCGGGACCTCAGGCCCAGCAGCAGGATGCGGCTGTCACCGTCGTAGAAGGCCCGTCGCACGTCGAAGGCGCCCCGCATGCCGGTGAGACGGTTGTAGAGGGCCCACAGGCCGTCCGGAACGGTGCGCACGGCGACGCTCCAGGGGGACGGCGACCGGGACCAGCGCTTCCCGGCCGAGGAACTCGACCAGAGAACGCAGAGTGACGGCCGCGTCCTCGGCGTCGCCCTCCTACGGCACGGGGCCCACGAGCAGGCCGGCGCGATTCCATTGTGCGGGTCGGAAAGCTTCACGGGTTCTCTCACGTGACCTTGGCGCGTGCAAGGTCGATACTTCGGTCAGGAGAGCTACGCCGCCCGCGACACACCCCGCACCCACACCTGATGAGCCGTCACCGAAGTCAGTATCGAGTCGGCACCAGCCTCGCCGCGGCCCGCTGCGGGCCACCGTTGAGCGCCACGGTCAAAAACCGACGAAATCCACTCTGACCTGCGAAGACACAGCTCAGAGGCTAGTCTGACAGTCCCACTAGGAGGACCGCATGAGGATGCTCATCAACGTTCCGGAGACCGTGGTGGCGGATGCGCTGCGGGGGATGGCGGCGGCTCATCCCGACCTCACCGTGGACGTGGAGAACCGGGTGATCGTACGACGGGACGCCCCCGTCGCCGGGCAGGTCGCGCTGGTCTCCGGTGGCGGCTCGGGGCACGAGCCGTTGCACGGCGGATTCGTGGGCCACGGCATGCTCTCGGCCGCCTGTCCGGGCGAGGTGTTCACCTCCCCCGTCCCGGATCAGATGGCCAGGGCCGCCGCGGCCGTGGACAGCGGGGCCGGCGTGCTGTTCATCGTGAAGAACTACACCGGTGACGTGCTCAACTTCGACATGGCCGCCGAACTCGCCGAGGACGAGGGCATCCAGGTCGCGAAGGTGCTGGTCAACGATGACGTGGCCGTCACCGACAGCCTCTACACCGCGGGCCGGCGCGGCACCGGCGCCACCCTGTTCGTGGAGAAGATCGCGGGCGCCGCGGCGGCCGAGGGCCAGCCGCTGGAGCGGGTCGAGGCCATCGGACGCCAGGTGAACGAGAACTCCCGCACCTTCGGTGTCGCCCTCAGCTCCGTCACGACCCCGGCCAAGGGCACCCCGACCTTCGATCTGCCGCCCGGGGAGCTGGAGTTGGGCATCGGCATCCACGGCGAGCCGGGTCGGGAGCGGCGGGCCATGATGACCTCCGGCGAGATCGCCGACTTCGCGGTGCACGCCATCCTGGACGACATGACCCCGCGCAACCCGGTCCTCGTCCTGGTCAACGGCATGGGCGCGACCCCGCTCCTGGAGCTGTACGGGTTCAACGCCGAGGTCCAGCGGGTGCTGGCCGAACGCGGGGTGACCGTGGCCCGCACCCTGGTCGGCAACTACGTCACCTCCCTCGACATGGCCGGCGCCTCGGTCACCCTCTGCCAGGTCGACGAGGACCTGCTGCGGCTGTGGGACGCGCCGGTGAAGACACCCGGCCTGCGCTGGGGGATGTGAGCGACCGAGAAAGCACCGACCCGCGCCCGTACCGCAACGCAAGGAGATCCCGTGCTCGACGCCGACTTCTTCCGCCGCTGGATGGCGGCGACCGCCGCCTCCGTCGACCGTGAGGCGGAGCGGCTCACCGCCCTCGACTCCCCCATCGGGGACGCCGACCACGGCAGCAACCTGCAGCGCGGGTTCAAGGCGGTGGTGGCCGCGCTGGAGAAGGAGGCCCCCGACACCCCGGGAGCCGTACTGGCACTCGCCGGGCGCCGGCTGATCTCCACGGTCGGCGGCGCGTCGGGGCCGCTCTACGGCACGCTGCTGCGCAGCACCGGCAAGGCGCTCGGCGACGCGGCCGAGGTCAGCGAAGCACAGCTCGCCGAGGCGCTGCGGGCGGGCGTGGACAAGGTGATGGCGCTCGGCGGGGCGGCGCCCGGGGACAAGACGATGATCGACGCCCTGGTACCGGCCGTCGACGCGCTCGGTGACGGCTTCGGCGCGGCGCGGGCCGCCGCCGAGCAGGGGGCCGAGGCCACGACCCCGCTGCAGGCCCGCAAGGGCCGGGCCAGCTATCTGGGCGAGCGCAGCATCGGCCACCAGGACCCGGGCGCCACCTCGTCGGCGCTGCTCGTCGCCGCACTGGAGGAGGCCGCCGGTGAGTGACGACAGGCTGGTCGGGATCGTGCTGGTGTCGCACAGCGCGGAGGTCGCCGCGTCCGTCGCGGAGCTGGCCAAGAGCCTGGCGGGAGGCGGCACGGCGGTGCCGGTCGCGCCCGCGGGCGGTACCGAGGGCGGCGGGCTCGGCACCAGCGCCGAGCTGATCGCCGCCGCGGCCGCGGCCGTGGACCGGGGCGCCGGGGTCGCCGTCCTCACCGACCTCGGCAGTGCCGTGCTCACCGTGAAGGCGCTGCTCGCCGAGGGCGACGAACTCCCGGACGGCACCCGGCTGGTGGACGCCCCGTTCGTCGAGGGCGCGGTGGCCGCCGTGGTGACGGCGACCACCGGGGCCGACCTGGACGCGGTGGAGGCGGCCGCCGCCGAGGCGTACACGTACCGCAAGGTCTGAGAGAACCCCGGGCTCTGCGAGAACTCCCGCAGAACCCGTACCGGCGGAAAGGCCGGCTCGCTAGGCGAGACCGGCCGCCACCACGGTCAGGGCCGAGCGCACGATCGCCGTGAGCTCGGCCTCCGCCGTGACCGCGTCCGTCGCCTCGTCGGCGACGTGCCAGGCGTAGTGCTCGACGGCCGCGCGCAGCGCCGCGTTGAACATGGCCGCCTGGATCTTCGGCAGCACATCGTCGGCGGGCAGCCCGGCGCGGTCGGCGAGGGCGCGGGCGAACGCCGGCTCGGCCTCGTCGTACGTCTGGAGCCACTCCGCGCGCAGTCCCGGCTCGACGCGGGTCAGCCGGACCAGGGCGCCGATGGTGGCACTGTCGGGGCCCTCCACGAGACGGCTGTCGGCCGGTACGGAACTCTCGAAGACCTGCTCCAGTGACTGCCCGGGCGGCCAGTCGCGCAGGCAGTCGGCGACCGCGTCGATGCGGGCCGAGAACAGCGGCCGTACGCAGGCCTCCTTGCTCGGGAAATAGCGCCAGACCGTGCGCGCCGAGACCCCGACCGCCTGACCGATCTGCTCGCCCGTGGTCGCGGTCACCCCCTGGGCGACGAACAGGTCCACCGCGGCGCGGGCGATCTCCAGCCTGATCTCGGCCTTGCGCTCCTCGGTCAGGGGCGGCCGTCCCGTGCGTCCCGCTGCTGAGGTCATCTGCTCCTCCGGTGCCGTTGCCCTTACCTGATGATCGGCATTCTGCCCAAGGTGCCGCTGGACCGGGAAATTCCGCCCGCCAGTTCATGTCACTCACAGACATTAAGTCGTATGGTGTGCCCGTAACCGGGCGCGGCGCGCCCACGAACCACCGGATGGGAGCACCACATGGCCAGCGGACTCGACGGGCGCGGCGTCATCGTCACCGGCGCGGGATCGGGCATCGGGCGGGCCACCGCCCTGGCCTTCGCCACGGAGGGCGCCCGGGTCCTGATCGCCGACCTCAACGCCGAGAGCGCGGGCGCGGTGGTCAAGGAGATCGAGGCGGCGGGCGGTACGGCGGTGGCCGTCACCGGCGACCTCAGCGAGCAGTCCGTGGTGGACCAGGTGGTCGCGACCGCCGTGGAGCGGTTCGGCGGGGTGGACGTGCTGGTGAACAACGCCGGGATCATGGACCGCATGTCGGCGCTGGGCGAGGTGAGCGACGCGGAGTGGGAGCGCGTCATACGGGTCAACCTCACCGCGCCGTTCCTGCTCACCCGCGCGGTGCTGCCGCACATGCTGGCGGCCGGCCGGGGTGCGATCGTCAACACCGCCTCCGAGGCCGGCCTGCGCGGCAGCGCGGCGGGCGCCGCCTACACGGCCTCGAAGCACGGCGTGGTCGGCCTGACCAAGAACCTCGCGGTGATGTACCGCGACCAGGGCATCCGGGCCAACGCGATCGCCCCCGGCGGTACGGCGACGGGCATGATCCCCGACATCGACGGCGAGGCGCACGGCCCGAAGGCGCTCGGCCCCTACTTCGGCAACGTCGGCCGCGTGTCCCAGCCCGAGGAGCAGGCCGCCGCCATCCTCTTCCTGGCCTCCGACGCCGCCGCCAACATCAACGGCGCGATCCTCCCCGTCGACAACGGCTGGGCGGCCGTCTGACCGTCGCGGACCCGCGACCCGGGCGGGCGGCCCCGACGAAGGCCGCCCGCCCACAGGCACCTCCGGCCGGGGAAACCGCCCCGCACCCGGCGCCCGGCACCCGGGCCCAGGTCAGCCGTCCCCGCCGCCGTCCCGGACGCCGGCCCCATCCCTGACGTCGTCCCCGCCCCTGTCCCCGACGTCGCCCCCGACCCCGACGTCAACCCCGTCCCCGACCCCGATGAACTGTGCCGCCAGGCGCTTCCCCTCCTCCTCTGCCGCCGCGCGGTCCTCGATGGGTTTGACCGTCGAGTCCTTGAAGACGATGTAGGTGACGCCGGAGGGCACGCCGCCGACACGGGGGTCGGGGTTGACGCCGAGGCCGCGGGCGGTGGCGTAGGAGGCCTCGCCGATGATGTCGCGGGGTCCGGTGTCGCCGACGACGGCGTACTGCACGCGGTCCTTGTAGATCACCGCGGCGACCGATCCGCCGCGGACGCCGGACGCGCGGTGGTCCCAGCGGCCGCTGGGTGCCGGTACGACGATGTAGGGCAGCGTCTCCGCGTTGAGGTGACGGCCGTTGGACTGCTGGTAGGCGGTGGTGGCGGTGAACGCGGGGTCGGCGGCGCGGTTGCAGTGGGCGGTGGCCCGGCCGTCGCAGTCGACGTCGAGGTCGGCCTTCCAGAAGACGGCCTGGCGGGTGCCGCACACGGGGACGGTGGCGGCGGTGTAGGCGTCGGTGCGGTAGCGGCCCTTGGAGACCTGGGCGCAGTCCGCCACCCGGTCCAGCAGGTCGGAGGCGGTGATCCGGTGCCGTTCACCGGACGCCGCGAGCGCGGGGGTGGGGACGGGCAGGGTGGTCGGGGCGAGCAGGGCGGCGCCGGCCGCGGCCAGCGTCAGCGACTGGACACGCACGATGAAGGACCCTCTCGATGGGGGACAAGAAGTCACCCGGCTCAATTTGGTGGGGTCGGGGCGGCCCGACCAAGCAACGAAGGGCTGTTCAGGGCCGTACGGAGCAACGAACCGACACCCTGTGAGAATCCGCCGGGGGGCCGGAGCCCTGAGCCGATGTCGGCCCAGGCCACCCCGGCCGCCCGCGTCGGCGCGGGATCAGCGACGACAGCGTTCCGCGCCACAGGCGCGAACTCCCGTGTTGTCTCCGGAAGTTCGGCCGCAGGAACCTCAGCATACGTAACTCCGGCCCGCCGTCACCAATACGGCCCTCTTGATGTCCGCATCCCGGGCAGGCCATATTGGTCCGGACCATTGCCGTGCTGCCGTCCCCGGAGAGGCGGAACCGTGCGCCGAGTCGTCGTGGTCTGTGCCCTGCTGTTGGTGTCGTCCTGCGGCTGGGGCGGCGGCGCCGACGGCGACAGTGGCCGGCTGCCCGGTGCCCCGGCGGGGGTCACCGCGGCGGCGGGGAGCGCGACCACCGTGCACGTCATGTGGAACGCGCTGCCGGAAGGTTCCGGCATCCGTGCCTACGAGGTATATCGCGGCACCACGAAGGTCGGTGAAGTACCGGGGTCGCAGCACATGGTGGATGTCACCAGGCTGAAGCCGTCCACGGTGTACGCGTTCACCGTGCGGGCCCGGGGCGGCGACGGCAGCCTCGGGCCGCGCAGCCGCGAGGTGCGGGCGACGACGCCGGAGGCGGTGGCCGCGGACCGCTCGGCACCGACCAGCCCGGCGCGCCCGGCCGGCCGGGCGGTGGGCAGCCGCGCGGTGCAGCTGTCGTGGAGCGCCTCGACGGACGACCGCGCGGTGGCGTCGTACGACATCTACCAGGGCGGTGCCCGGATCCACAGTGTGGGCGGGAACCAGACCGCGACCGTGGTGACGGGGCTGCGGCCGGGGACCCGCTATGTCTTCACCGTCCGGGCCCGGGACGCGGCCGACAACCTCTCCCCCGCGAGCGCGGCGGTGCGCCTCGGTACGCCGGGCACCGACGACGGCCGGGACACCGCGCCCACCGGGTTCACCGCGGGGAGCCACGAGAAGGACGGGGCGTACTACCTCGATCTGGCCTGGGACCCGCCGCACGCGGACGGCGTGATCACCGAGTACCAGATCCAGCTCGACGCCGGTACGACCACCTCGCTGGTGTGGGGCGGCACACCACCGAAAGATCGTTCGACCTATGGCTTCTATGTGGGGCGGGACCATGGGGTCGTGCACCAGGTGCGGCTGCGGGCACGGCTGCCGGACGGGACCTGGGGCGGATGGTCGGCGCGGCGGACCGTGACGACGGGGGCCTGATCCGCACCCGGGCCTGGGCCGGACGGAGGAATAGTTCACCTGGCCGGTCGCCCTCCGCGTGCGGCACGGGCCGCGGCCGTCTTCGCTGAACCTGAGGCAGCACGGGCGTTTCCCGACCCTCGGCGGCGCAAGGGACGTTCCGCCAACCGTGCCGCCGGAGGGCAGCCAATGCGTACTACACGACTTCTCCTCCGCTCCGGCCTGACCCTGGCGGCCGCCGCCGCGCTCCCGACCTGGCTCGCCGGCCCGTCCGGCGCGGTCACGGGCATCTCGGTGAGCACCATCGGCACCACGGTCTCGGTGGTCACCAGCGCCTGCACCCAGGCGAACGGCAGCTGGGGCAACGCCTCGCTGCTGAACAGCGGCCAGACGGCCTTCGCCCAGGGGCGGCAGGTGGCCCTGGCGGGCACCACGGTGAGCCAGTCCGCCGCCTGGTCGGGCGTGTCGCCGGGCACCTACACGGTGGTCGTCGTCTGCTCCAACGGCGGTACGGCGGGCACCCAGTCGGTGATCGTCTCGTCCGCCCCCGCCGCCCCCACGACCTCCTCCACCACCAAGTCTGCCGCGCCCTCCCGGGGCGTGATGGGCGGTCTGGGCGGCGCCGCCCGGGACTACGGCCCGCTCACCCTGGGCGTCGGCGCGGCCCTGGTCGGCTCGGGCGTCATCGCCACGGGCTGGTACCTGCGCAAGCGCTCGAAGCCGTACCGGCTCTGAACGGGCGGGCGTAGCTCGGCTACGGCGTGCCGGGGAGTTCGCCGAGTTCCTCCAGGGCGTGGGTGAGCCACTGCGTCCAGAAGGTCTCCAGGTCGAGGCCGGCGCGCAGCACCAGGTGCCGCAGCCGGTCCTCGGGGGCGTCCTTGCCCGGCGGGAAGTCGCGCTGCTGGATCTCCTCGTACTCGGCCAACTGCCGCTGGTGCAGCTCCAGATGGCGGCGCAGATCGGCCTGAAGGCCGGCGGTGCCGACGACCGCGGCGGCCCGCAGCCGCAGCAGGAGCACATCCCGCTGCGGCTTCGGGTCCTGGGCGGCGGCGGTCCAGCGGGCCAGTTCGGCGCGGCCCGCGGGCAGCACCTCGTAGCTCTTCTTCTGCCCGCGGGCCGGCTGTTCGGCCGGCAGGGTGCGGATGTGGCCCTCGGCCTCCAGCCGGCCCAGCTCGCGGTAGATCTGCTGGTGCGTGGCCGACCAGAAGTACGCGATCGACTTGTCGAACCGGCGGGTCAGCTCCAGCCCCGACGACGGCTTCTCGAGCAGGGCGGTGAGGATCGCGTGCGGGAGTGACATGGGCTCATCCTAGGGACGCCCCCTACAGGGCGGCGGCCAGCTCGGTGCCCTGCTTGATGGCCCGTTTGGCGTCCAGTTCGGCGGCGACGTCGGCGCCGCCGATGAGGTGCGCGCTGCACCCGGCGGCGACCAGTTCGTCGTACAGGTCCCGGCGCGGGTCCTGCCCGGTGCACAGCACGACGGTGTCGACCTCCAGGACGGTGCTCTCGCCGTCGACGGTGACATGCAGTCCGGCGTCGTCGATCAGGTCGTAGCGCACGCCCGGGACCATGGTGACGCCGCGGTGCTTGAGTTCGGTGCGGTGGATCCAGCCGGTGGTCTTGCCGAGGCCCGCGCCGACCTTGCTCGTCTTGCGCTGCAGCAGGTGCACGGTGCGCGGCGGCGCCGGGCGCTCGGGAGCGGCCAGGCCGCCGGGGCCCCGGTAGTCCATGTCGACGCCCCACTGCCTGAAGTACGTCGACGGGTCCTCGCTCGCCTTGTCGCCGCCGTCCGTGAGGTACTCGGCGACGTCGAAGCCGATGCCGCCGGCGCCGAGGATCGCGACGCGGTCGCCGACGGGGGCGCCGTCGCGCAGCACGTCGAGGTAGCCGAGGACGCGGGGGTGGTCGACGCCGGCGATGTCGGGGACGCGCGGGGTGACGCCGGTGGCGACGACGACCTCGTCGTAGCCGGTGACGTCCTCGGGCTCCACGGTCGTGTTCAGGCGTACGGCGACGCCGTGGGCGTCGAGCTGGTGGCGGAAGTAGCGCAGGGTCTCGTCGAACTCCTGCTTGCCGGGGACCTTGCGGGCCACGTTCAGCTGGCCGCCGATCTCGCCCGCCGCGTCGAACAGGGTGACGTCGTGGCCGCGTTCGGCGGCGGAGACCGCGCAGGCGAGCCCGGCCGGACCGGCGCCGACGACCGCGACGCGCTTGCGCAGCCGGGTCGGGGCGAGGGTCAGCTCGGTCTCGTGGCAGGCGCGCGGGTTGACCAGGCAGGAGGTGATCTTCCCGCTGAAGGTGTGGTCGAGGCAGGCCTGGTTGCAGCCGATGCAGGTGTTGATGGCCTCGGGTGTGCCGGCCTCGGCCTTGGCGACGAAGTCGGGGTCGGCGAGCATCGGGCGGGCCATGGAGACCATGTCCGCACAGCCGTCGGCGAGCAACTCCTCGGCGACTTCGGGGGTGTTGATGCGGTTGGTGGTCACCAGCGGGACGGACACCTCGCCCATCAGCTTCCTGGTGACCCAGGTGTAGGCGCCGCGCGGCACCGAGGTGGCGATGGTGGGGATGCGGGCCTCGTGCCAGCCGATGCCGGTGTTGATGATGGTGGCACCGGCCGCCTCGACGGCCTTGGCGAGGGTGACGACCTCGGCGAAGGTCGAGCCGCCGGGGACCAGGTCGAGCATGGAGAGGCGGTAGACGATGATGAAGTCGGCGCCGACGGCCTCGCGCACCCGGCGGACGATCTCGACGGGGAACCGCATCCGGTTCTCGTACGAGCCGCCCCAGCGGTCGGTGCGGTGGTTGGTCGGGGCGGCGACGAACTCGTTGACGAGGTAGCCCTCGGAGCCCATGATCTCGACGCCGTCGTAGCCGGCCTGCCGGGCGAGCCGGGCGGCGCGGACGTAGTCGTCGATGGTGCGCTCGACGTCGTCGTCGGTCAGTTCGCGGGGCGGGAAGGGGCTGATGGGCGCCTGGAGCGGGCTGGGGGCGACCAGGTCCCGGTGGTAGGCGTAGCGGCCGAAGTGGAGGATCTGCATCGCGATCCGGCCGCCCTCGCGGTGGACGGCGTCGGTGACCGTGCGGTGCCGGTCGGCCTCCGCCTCGGTGGTGAGCTTGGCGCCGCCCTCGTAGGGCCGGCCCTCGTCGTTGGGCGCGATACCGCCGGTGACGATGAGGCCCACACCGCCGCGCGCCCGGGCGGCGTAGAACTCCGCCATCCGCTCGAAGCCGCGCTCGGCCTCCTCCAGGCCCACGTGCATGGAGCCCATGAGCACGCGGTTGGGCAGGGTGGTGAAGCCCAGGTCGAGGGGTTTCAGCAGGTGCGGGTAACGGCTCATCGGGCCCTCCGTGCGCGGTGTCGTCACCGTAGTTGTAGAGGACCGCGCACGGTTTATGCAACTAGTTGCACAAGGGCTGGGGTGGTGGTGTGTGACATATCACCGGCCCTCCCGCCGACCCGCTCACCGCCCTTCGAGCAGCACATGCAGCTCCCGCTCCTGGTCCCCCGAGGCGGAGGACAGGTTACGGACCGTGAACAGGGAGTCGAGGGTCGTACGGAGCCGGTCGATCGCCCAGTAGCCGCCCTGGGCGTCGGCCTCGACCGTGGCCGAGAGCCGGGGCGGCGGGGTGCACTCGTGGGCGTCGGTGACCTCGAACGTGCCGAGCCACACCATCGGGCGGGTCTCGTGGAGCTGTTGCGGCACGTCCTCGGCGACCCGGTCGGACTCGAAGCACTGGCACAGCGCGTCGAACACGATCCGGGCGTCTTCCTTGCTGCATCCGCTGATTTCGAGGGAGACGGGTTCCTCGTGCATACGCACACGGTCCATGGTGATCGCTCCTCTCATGGCGATGGCGCGGTGGCCCGGGTACCCCCGCGCACCGCGCCATGCCAACAGAAAAGCACCGATTACCGGGCGGCGCACCACCCGTCCGGGCGGACGGGGCGGGCTCAGCTCCGGGTGAACTTGTACGTCTTGCTGTCGGTGAGGATGCAGAACCCGGGCGACATCACGATGACGCGCAGGGTGCCGGTGCGCCGGTCGTAGTCGATGCCCTCGGCCTCGAAGGTGCCGGAGCAGGAGCTGCGCAGCGGGAGCTGGCGCAGCGCGGTGACATGGCCGGTGACGTTGCCGGTGCCGGGCTGGGCGGAGAGGTCGACCTGGAGCAGCGGCTTGGTGTAGCCGAAGAGGCTGCCGTCCGGGTCGTCCGAGGAGCACAGCAGCGTGGTGGCGCCGGAGAAGTCGCAGCCCTGGACGTCGCGCACGGCGTGGTCGAGGTTGACGACGGAGGCCAGCGGGAGGTTCGCGGACGGCGAGGTGCTCTTGTTGGCGCCCGGGGTCGGGAAGACCAGGAAGCGGGTCATCGTGCCGTACTCGCCGGAGAGCATGTACTGGCTGTCGGGCGAGATCGCGTCCCAGGAGTTGTTGAGGGCCTCGCCGGAGGCGAGTGTGTGGGTGTACTCCGACCAGGTGCCGTCGGGGGCCTGCACCCGGTACATCTTGGCGGTGCCGGAGTCCGCCTGGTAGGGCTCGACGTAGTAGCCGTCGTAGGACTCGTCGGGGTCGCCGACGTGGTTCCAGCCGCGGCTGGAGACGCTGACGGGGATGGTGCCGATGCCGGTGTACCGGTTGGCGCTGTTGGCCGGGACCTCGACCGAGGTCAGGCCCTGGCTCTCGGTGAGCGGGTCGGCGCGGTCGGAGCCGGTCTCGGTCCAGGTGTCGGCCGCGGAGGCCGGGCCGGCCGAAAGGACGAAGGTCGCGGCGAGGGCGACCAGGGCGGTCAGGCCTGCGCGACAACGTTGCCGGGGGGACGCGGGCATGGAAGCCTACTCCTCGGTATCTGGGGGGTGGGACGCGCGTGCGCCGGTCAGTCTGGCGTGCCCATGACAGACATGTACAGACCACTGGCGGAACGGGAAAGTGAACTCACGCCTCTTCCGTCTCTCCGGCCTCTTCGCCGTACAGATCCGGCCGTGTTGAGAGATGGTGGAACAGTCGGCGGCGACGTCGGAGAGTCGGGTGTGAGCGCGATAGAACAAGGGGACCCGGCACGGGGGACGACGTGCCGTGCGGAGGTACGAAGGCGGTGCGTGCGATGAGTCCAGCGGAGGCTTCGGTGCCCGCGGGCGAGGATCCCGTGCGCGGCCCCGTGCGCCCGGGCGGACTGCTGGACGTCCTGAGCGTGGCCTCGGTGGTGCTGGACGCCAAGGGCCGGATCGTGCTGTGGAGCCCGCAGGCGGAGGAGCTGTTCGGCTACTCGGCGCAGGAGGCGCTCGGGCAGTACGCGGCCCGGCTGATGGTCGAAGAGCGCCATATCGAACTGGTCGGCAAGCTCTTCGCGGACGTGATGATCACCGGGCAGAGCTGGGCGGGCGGTTTCCCGATCCGGCACAAGGACGGCACCAGCCTGGTGGTCGAGTTCCGCAACATGCGGCTCATGGACGACAACGGCGACGTGTTCGCGCTGGGTCTCGCCGCCGACCAGTCGACGGTGCGCCGGCTGGAGCAGGACGTGGCGCTGTCCGAGCGGATCGTGAAGCAGTCGCCGATCGGGCTGGCCGTCTTCGACACGGAGCTGCGGTTCGTCTCGGTCAACCCGGCGATGGAGCGGATGAACGGTGTCCCGGCCGAGGAGCACGTGGGGCGGACGATCCGCGAGGTGCTGCCCTCCCTGGACGCCGACGCACTGGAGTCGGCGTATCTGCGGGTGCTGCGGACCGGTGAGCCGATCATCGACCAGTCGGCGGTGGGCCGTACGCCGGCCGATCCGGACGAGGAGCACATCTGGTCGGTGTCGGTCTACCGGCTGGACGACGCGTCGGACAACGTGCTGGGCGTGGCCACCTCGGTGGTCGACATCACCGAGCCGTACCGGGCCGGTGTCGAGGCGGAGAACGCGCGCCGGCGCCTGGCGCTGATCGCCGACGCCTCCGCCAGCATCGGCACCACCCTGGACCTGGACCGCACCGCCCGTGAGCTGACCGAGGTCGCCGTGCCGGAGCTGGCCGACGTGGCCGCCGTCGACCTGCTGGACACGGTGGTCGAGGGCCGCCGCAGTACGCTCGGCCCGGCCGAGCCCGCCCTGCTCCGCGCCCTCGCGGTCCGTGCGGAGGAGCAGGGGGCGGAGGCGGTGCAGGCAGTCCAGGCGCCGGGCACGGTCGCCCGGTACGCGCCGGACCGGCTGATCACCGAGTGCGTACGGACCGGGGAGGCCGTCGTCGTCCGGCGGGTCAAGGACGAGGACCTGCCGAGGATCGCCGCCTCCCCCGAGGCCGCCGTGCTGCTGGGCCGGGCCGGGGTGCACTCGTATCTGGCGGTGCCGCTGATCGCGCGCGGCGAGGTGCTGGGCGCCCTCGAACTCAAGCGCACCCGCAATCCGGCGCCCTTCGACGACGACGATCTGCTGCTGGCCCGGGAGCTGGCGGCGCGGGCGGCCGTGCAGATCGACAACGCCCGCTGGTACCAGAACGCCCGCACCACCGCGCTGACCCTGCAGCGCAGCCTGCTGCCCACCCATCCCCGGGTCACCACCGGCCTGGAGGTGGCCTCCCGCTATCAGCCGGCGGGCGAGACCGTCGAGGTGGGCGGCGACTGGTTCGACGTGATCCCGCTGGAGGGCGGCCGTACGGCGCTCGTGGTGGGGGATGTGATGGGCAGCGGTATCAACGCGGCCGCGACCATGGGCCGGCTGCGGACCGCGACCACCACCCTCACCTCCCTGGGGCTGGACCCGGCGGTCCTGCTGGAGCATCTGGACAAGACCACCTCGGGCCTCGACCACTCCATCGCGACCTGCGTGTACGCCGTGCACGATCCGCGTCTGCGGCAGTGCCGGATCGCCAACGCGGGCCATCTGCCCCCGGCCCGGCTCCGCCCCGGCCGCCCGCCGGAACTGCTCGACCTGCCCACCGGGGTGCCGCTGGGCGTGGGCGGGATCCCCTTCTCCACGACGACCGTGGACTTCGAGCCCGGCGACGAGCTGGTCTTCTACACCGACGGTCTGGTCGAGACCCGCAGCCACTCCCTGGACGAACGGCTGGACGCGCTGCTGGCCCTCCTCGACGACCCCGCCCGTCCGCTGGAGGAGGTCTGCGACCTGCTGCTGCGGGAGCTGCACCACCCCGACAACCACGACGACGTGGCCCTGCTCATCGCGCGGGCGCAGGAACTGCCGTAGCCGAACGGGGTTCATGAAATTCACAGGCACTCGTTATCGGGTTCTTATCGGCGAACACCCACACTTCACAGAGAGGCATGCATCGCGATGCCGCGTGCCGTTCGCCGATGGGAGCGAGCCGTGACGCACGAACCGGAGCAGGAAAACCGCCGTGACGGCGACGGAACCGGCCCGTCCGTTCCGCCGATGCCGGACCGTCCCCCGCAGGCCGCCCCCGAGTGGGAGGTGCTGTCGGGACCGGGCGCCGACCGCGAACCGGGCGCGCCGCTGCGTGACCGCTGGCGCCGGCAGTCCACCCGTACCCGGGCGGTGACCGTGGCCTTCGTGGCGGGGGCACTGGCTCTCGGCGGGACGGTGGCGTTCGCCGCCGGTTCCGGCACGAGCGGCTCCCCGACCCCGCCGGCCGCCTCCGGCGCGCCCTCTGCGGCCCCCTCCCCCGACGGGCACGGCCCCGGACACGGCGGCTGGTTCGGCATGGGCGGCATGGGGGTGCACGGCGAGGCGACCGTCAAGGACCCGGACACCGGGAAGTACGTGGTCAAGGTCTGGCAGCGGGGCACGGTCGAGAAGACGGACGGCGACCAGGTCACCGTGAAGAGCGACGACGGTACGTCGTGGACCTGGACCGTGGGCTCGGACGTCAAGGTGCGCGGCGACGCGGACTCGCTGAAGAAGGACGCCACGGTCTTCCTGGTCGGCACGCGCGGGGACGACGGCAAGCTCTCCGCCTCCGCCGCGCTCTCCGGCGACTTCACGGGCATGGGCCGGGGCGGCATGCATGACCGCGGCGGCCCCTGGATGCGCCCCGGCGACCGCTCCCCGTCGCCGAGCCCCTCGGGCAGCGGGGCTACGACCTAGACGACCTGGTCGGCCTGCACGACCTGGTCGCGTACGCCGATCACGACGTTCGCATACAGCTCCTCCGACACCGCGAGCCGCGTCCGCAGTCCGGCGCGGGCGAAGGTCTCGACGGCCACCTCGGCCTGGCGTTCGCTCGTCTCGACGAGGACGCAGCCGCCGGGAGCCAGCCACCGGGGTGCGTCGGCGGCGACGCGGCGCAGCACGTCGAGTCCGTCGCCGCCGCCGTCGAGGGCGACCAGGGGCTCGTGGTCGCGGGCCTCGGCGGGCAGCAGTCCCACCTCGCCGGTGGGGACGTAGGGCACGTTGGCCGCGAGGATGCCGACGCGGCCGCGCAGGGCGGCGGGCAGCGCCTCGAAGAGGTCGCCGGCGTGGGCGTGACCGCCGTAGGGGGCGATGTTGCGGCGGGCGCAGTCGACGGCGGCCGGGTCGATGTCGGCCGCGTGCAGCTCGATGTCTCCGAGAGCGGCGGCGAGGGCCGCGCCGACCGCGCCGGATCCGCAGCACAGGTCCACGACGACGGACGCGCCGGGAACCTGGGCGAGGCCCTGGTCGACCAGGAACTCGGTGCGGCGGCGGGGCACGAACACGCCCGGTTCCACGAGCACACGCAGCCCGTGGAACTCCGCCCAGCCGAGCACGTGTTCGAGGGGCTGTCCGGAGGCGCGCCGGTCCACCATGGTGGCCAGTTCCTCCGGAGTGCGGGCGGTGGCGAGGATCAGCTCCGCCTCGTCCTCGGCGAAGACGCACCCTGCGGTGCGCAGTGCGGAGACGACGGCGGTGGTGTCGGAGAGTGAGAGCATCGCGAGGAGCCTATCCGGGCGGCGGGGCCGCGGTCAGGGGGTTTTCGGGGCCGCGGATCGGACCGGCGGATCAGACGCCGACCGTCTCCTCGACCTCCTCCTCGGCCTCCTCCTCGGCCTCCTCCTCAGTGGCGGCGACCCGGGCCGCCGGTTCCGCAGGCGATGCCGCTACGACCACGGTCGCGGCCGGGGTCGCCCTGGTCCGCTCGTACAGCGCGGCGATCGCGGTGACCGCGAGGCCGGCCAGCAGCCAGACCGCCAGGGTGAGGACGTTCCCGCTCAGGCCGTCCCCGCCGAAGTACAGCAGGCTGCGGGTGCCCTCGACGAAGCCGGCGCCGTTCCAGAAGGCGTGCAGGGCGCCGAAGAAGCCGTTCTGCAGTTCGGGCCGGAACAGCCCGCCGGAGCTGGTGAAGTTGAGCATCACGAACAGCACCATCA
This sequence comes from Streptomyces sp. NPDC048288, assembly GCF_043201555.1. Taxonomy (NCBI): domain Bacteria; kingdom Bacillati; phylum Actinomycetota; class Actinomycetes; order Kitasatosporales; family Streptomycetaceae; genus Streptomyces; species Streptomyces sp. NPDC048288. Next base: position 421,774 of record NZ_JBICZD010000010.1, on the reverse strand, counting down.
TGGTCAGCGTGGTCCACCGCTTGAGGAAGGTGTGCAGGCCGACGCCGATGAGGAGGATCCCGGCCGAGTAGAGCCAGGTCAGGCCCCAGACACCGGCGAGGTCGTGGTGGGCGAGGTGGAACACCGGTCCGGCGAGGAGCGTGCCGATGCCGCTGACGACGGCGGAGACGCCGAGCGCGAGCAGCGCGCGGACCCGTACCGGGAGTGCCGCGCCGGCCGCGCCCAGGGCGGCGACCGAGGCGTAGGAGCCGATGCTGACGGCGATGAGCAGGAAGAACAGACCCTGTCCCGTGGGGTCGTCGGCGACCGGCCTGGCCACGTCGGTGACCTTCAGCGAGACGCCCTCCTGGTCGGCGACCGGGGTGAAGACCTTCTCCACTGCGGTGGCACCCATGTCGGAGGCGGCACTGGCGACGATCAACTCCGGGGCCTTGGCGCTCGGTACGTAGGCGCCGGTCACGGTCCGGGACTTCAGCAGGTCGACGGCCTCGGCGCGGGTGGGGACGGTACGGACGTCGAGCCGGTCCCCCGCGGTGTCCTTGATGGTCTGCGCCAACACCTTCGCCTCCGGTCCGGCGCCGACCACGGCCACGGGCATGTGGTTCGGCTCCGGGTGGACGAACGCGCCCATATAGGCGAGCCCCATGCCCAGGCACATCAGCAGGGGGGTGATCAGGTGCGTGAGCACATGACGCAGTGCCGGTGACCTCATCGCGGACGACCTCCGGTTCTTCTCGGCTCTTCCGAGCAATTGGTTGGCTTATACAACTCAGACTCAAGTTGTACTATACAACTAGAACGTCGGAGGAGGTATTCCGTGAGGGTGTTGCCGGTAGCGGTGCCGCGGTCGGAGGTCCTGCCGTGACGGCGGCGGAGACGGCCGTCGAGACCATCCAGCGCGAGATGACGGTCTTCGCGCGCCGGGCCCGGGCGTCGGCCGGGCGTATGCACCCCGAGCTGTCGCTGGTGTCGTACACGCTCCTCGGGCATCTGGAGGAGCGCGGCGGCTGCCGGGCGACCGACCTGGCCGCGCACTACGCGCTGGACAAGTCGACGGTCAGCCGGCAGGTGGCGGCGCTGGAGCGGTCGGGGCTGATCGAACGGCGCCTGGACCCGGAGGACCACCGGGTCCAGGTGCTGCATCTGACGGAGGCCGGGGAGGAGATCCTGGCCCAGGTCACCCGGAGCCGCCGGGCCGCCTTCCGGGAGCGGCTGGCGGACTGGCCGGAGGAGGACCTGGTCAGGTTCGCCGGCTATCTGGAGCGCTACAACGCCGGGACGTCGGCGGGCACCGGCGAGGCCTGACCGCGCGCCTCGGGCACCCGGACCGCGATGAAGGCGGTACGGCGGCGGATGCGGAAGCCCAGGGACTCGTAGAGCCGGATCGCGTTGGTGTTCCCGGCGCCGGTGTGCAGGAACGGGGTCTCGCCGCGTTCCCGGATGCCGTGCCCGATCGCGCGGATCAGCCGGGTCGCGAGGCCCTCGCCGCGGTACGCCGGGTCGGTGCAGACCGCGCTGATCTCGGTCCAGCCCGGCGGGTGCAGCCGCTCCCCCGCCAGCGCGATCAGCCTGCCGTCACGGCGGATGCCCAGGTAGGTGCCGAGTTCGACGGTGCGGGGCAGGAACGGGCCGGGCCGGGTGCGTTCGACCAGGTCGAGGATCTCGGGCACGTCGGCGGGGCCGAGGCGGACCGCCGCCGGCTCCGGGGCGGTCTCCATGCCCTCGTCCACCAGCTGCACGCCCTCGATGTCGAACGTGAGGTCCCAGCCGTCCGGGAGTTCCCCGCGGAAACCGGGCAGCCCGATCTCCGCGCCGGGTCCGGCCAGGGCGGCGAGATCGGCCCAGTCCTGGGCGTCCGGCTCGTCCGGCAGGGCCAGCCACGGGGAGACGTCGACCGGGTAGCGCAGGATACGGCCGCGCCGTTCGGCGAAGCGGGCGTGCGGGCCGGTCAGCGAGGCGAGGGCAGGGTTGTCGAGGATGTGCGGGGCGTCGGCGGCACCGGGGCTCGGGCTGGGGCTGGGGACGCTCATATGGCGACCTCGATCACGATCTTGCCGAGGGTGTGACCGTCCTCGACGGCGCGCAGCGCCTGGTCGGCCCGGTCCAGCGGGAAGGTCCGCGAGATGTGCGGGTCGAGCTCGCCGCCGACGACGAGTTCGGCGACCTCGTCCAGGACCGCGGCGGTCCGGGCGCGTTCGACGCGGGCCCCGCCCAGCGCGGCGACCTCGTCGGGCGCGGCGCCCGCGGTGATCAGCTTGGTGCGGTCGGCGAGCAGCCCGGCCGCCTCGGCGAGGACCTCGCCGCCGACCAGGTCGTAGACGCCGTCCACGCCCTGGGGCGCGGCGGCCCGCACCCGCGCGGCCAGGTCGGGGCCGGAGGCCACGTGCACGGCGCCGAGGGACTCGACGAAGTCCTTCTTGGCCTCGCTCGCCACGCCCAGGACCCGCAGTCCCCAGGCGCGGGCGATCTGCACGGTCGCCGCGCCGACCCCGCCACCGGCACCGGTGACCAGCAGGGTCGCGCCCTCGGGCAGGTCGAGCTGGCGCACGCCGTCGTAGGCGGTGGCCGCGGCGACCGGCAGGGTGGCGGCGTCGGTGAACGACAGGGCGGCGGGCTTGTGCGCGGTCACGGACGCCTTCAGCAGGGTGTACTCGGCGAACGCGCCGCCTGTCGTGTTCCCGAAGACCTCGTCGCCGGCCGTGAACCCGGTCACGCCCTCGCCGGTCGCCTCGACGACACCGGCGGCCTCGCTGCCGAGGACGACGGGGAAGCGCGCCTCACCTTCGCCGGGGCGGAGGAAGCCGTTGCGCAGCTTCCAGTCCACCGGGTTCACCCCCGCCGCGCGCACCGCGATCAGCAGCTCACCGGGGCCGGGACTCGGGCGGTCCACCTCGGCGAAGGCCTCGGTCTCGGGCCCGCCGTGCCTGGTGTAGACGTACGCCTTGGGCATCGTTCTTCCTCGCTCTCTGACGCTGTCACCGGTGTCCCGGCAGCCGCACTCAGCGCCAAGGACAGGCGCGCGACCGCTATTCCCGCGCCCTCGGATCGTTCACAAGGCCGCAATGATCGGTGCCCTGACCTGGGTCGGAGCACCCGATCGGACGTCGTACGGTTGAAGCATGAACATCACCCGGGGCTTCACCGGCCGCCCCCGCACAGCCAACGCCGGACTGCCGCCCGGCCAGTACGACGCGGGCGACGACTGGCCCGTGCTGTCCGCCGAGGTGACACCGGAGCTGGCCCCGGCCGACTGGTCGTTCCGGATCGACGGGCTGGTGGCCGAGCCGCGCACCTGGGACTGGGACGCGGCGCACACACTGCCCGCCTCGGCGTACGAGGGCGACATCCACTGTGTGACCAGCTGGTCCAAGTTCGGGGTGCGGTTCCAGGGCCTCTCGCTGGACGCGTTCTTCGATGTGGTGCGCCCCCATGGGGCCGCCACCCATGCCCTCGCCTACTCCCACACCGGCTACACCACCAACCTGCCGCTCGCGGACCTCGTCGGCGGGCGCGCCTGGATCGCCTTCGCGTACGAGGGCGAGCCGCTGGCCGCCGAGCACGGCGGACCGGCCCGGCTGCTGGTGCCGCACCTGTACTTCTGGAAGAGCGCCAAGTGGATCGCGGGCATCACCCTGCTCGACCACGACGAGCCCGGGTTCTGGGAGCAGAACGGCTACCACGCGCGGGGCAACCCCTGGGAGGAGCAGAGGTACTCCGGTGACTGAGGCCACGGGAACGGCGGCGGCCGGGACGTTCACCCCCGCGACCCGCTTCGCGGTGCCCGGCCGCATCGCGGTCAGCAACCGGGCCGCGTCGGTGTGGCAGACGGCCACGATCGCCGGGATACGGCGGGAGACCCCGCACGCGGCCACCTTCCGGCTGGCGGTGCCGGGCTGGACGGGGCATCTGCCGGGACAGCACCTGATGCTGCGGCTGACCGCCGGAGACGGCTACGCTGCCCAGCGCCACTACTCGCTCGCCTCCGCGCCCGACGACTCCGGTCACGTCGAGCTGACGCTGGACCACGTCGACGGCGGGGAGGTCTCCGGCTGGTTCCACACGGTGGCCAGGACCGGCGACACCCTGGAGGTGCGCGGCCCGCTGAGCGGCTTCTTCGCCTGGCCCGGCGACCGGCCCGCGCTGCTGGTCGGCGCCGGTTCCGGGGTCGTACCGCTGATGTCGATGGTCCGGCACCACCGGGCGCGCGAGCTGGATGTGCCGCTGCGCATGGTGGTGTCGGCCCGCTCCCCCGAGGAGCTGATCTACGCGCGGGAGCTGGGCGCGGAGACCACGACCGTGTTCACCCGCTCCGCGCCCCCGGGTGTGCCGGTGGGACGTATGGCCGCCGCACATGTGGCCCCGCTCCTGGCCGAGCCGCCTGCCGGTGGGTGGGAGGCCTATGTGTGTGGCTCCAACGGGTTCGCGGAGCACGCCTCGCGGCTGCTGGTGGCGGCCGGGCAGCCGGTGGACCGGATCCGTATCGAGCGGTTCGGCTGAGCGCCGGTACACGGGGAGCACCAGTACGCGGGGAACGCCGGTACGCGGGGGAACGCCGGTACGACGGCCCGGGAGTGCGGGGGTGCGGGCGTGCGGCGCGCGCCGGACGGCGTGCTTCGGCCGCTTTCGCACCGGGTGGCTGCGCAGGGTGAGCGGGGTACTCCGTACGGGGTACCAGACCCGTGTGGACGCTCGCGTGCGGCGGGGGCACGCTGGGAGCTGCGGACCGACTGTCCGGCCCTTCGGCTTCTGTGGCGGCGAGGAGGTCGACATGCGTACCCGGGTGTGTGGCTGGCGCTGGCGGCAGAACCCGCTGCGCCGCAGGTCGGACGTGGTGGAGGCATGGATCGCCCTGGGCGTCGCGGTGCTGCTGTGCGTGGGTGCGCCCCTGGTGGGGGCGATGGTGGGGCTGTGGGCCCATGACCAGGCGCGGTCGGTGGCGACGGCGGAGCGGGCCCAGCGGCACATGGTCCGGGCCGTGGTCGTCGGCGACACTCCGCAGCAGCTGCCGTACGTGCAGGGCGGCGACCGGGAGCACGCCTACCAGGCGGACGTCCGCTGGACCGAACCCGGCAAGGGCACGAAGACCGCCCTGGCCCGGGTGCCGGCGGGAACCCGGGCCGGTGACACGGTCGACGTGTGGTTCGACCGGACGGGGCGCGGTGTCGCCCCGCCGGCCAACGAGATCGCCGTCTGGCAGCACACGGTCACCGTGGGCGTGTGCGGGGCGGGCGGCGCGGCGGCCGTGGTGCTGTTCGGCCACGGTGTCGTCCGCCGGATCGCGCTGCGCCACCGGCTGGCCGAGTGGGAGCAGGAGTGGGCGCGCACCGGACCGGACTGGACCCGTGGGCGCGCCTGAGACCCCTCGGGCTCACTGACCGCCGCACCGGCCGAGGTGACCCGACCACCCGCTCCGGCCACCCGGCCGCCCGGGATCTCCCGCCCGCTGTCGGCGACGGGCAGTCCGGTGTCCTTGACCAGCGGATCGACAGCGATCGGCAGGGGATCGCCGCAGGGGGCGGGCAGCGCACAGGCCTGGCGAGTCGTCGGACCACCGACGTACGGTGTGATCATCCGCACCTACCCTTCACAAAGGCGGCTGTTGATGGCCCTGTTCGACCTTCCCCTCGACGAGCTCCGCGAACACCGCAGCGCGTCGGTGGCGCCCGAGGACTTCGACGCCTTCTGGTCCAAGACGCTCCAGGAGGCCCGCGAGCACGATCTCGACGCCCGCTTCGAGCCGGTCGACACCGGGCTGTCCACGGTCGAGGTCTACGACGTGACGTTCGCCGGGTTTGGCGGGCACCCGGTGAAGGGCTGGCTGCGGCTGCCGGCCGGCGCCGCCGAACCGCTGCCGCTGGTCGTGGAGTTCATCGGTTACGGCGGCGGGCGCGGGCTGCCGCACGAGAACCTGCTGTGGGCGTCGACGGGCCGGGCGCACTTCGTGATGGACACCCGGGGCCAGGGCAGCGCGTGGGGCGGTGGCGGCGGCACCGCGGACCCGGTGGGCGGTGCGCCGGCGTACCCCGGGTTCATGACGCGGGGCGTCGACGCGCCGGAGAACTACTACTACCGCCGGGTGTACACGGACGCGGTCCGCGCGGTCGAGGCGGCGCGCTCGCATCCGCTGACCGACGCGACGCGGACGGTGGCGCTCGGCGCCAGCCAGGGGGGCGGGATCACCATCGCGGTCGGCGGTCTGGTCCCGGACCTGGTCGCGGTCGCCCCGGACGTGCCGTTCCTGTGCGACTTCCCGCGTGCCACCACCCTGACGGACCGTCACCCGTACCGGGAGATCGGCCTGTTCCTCAAGACGCACCGCGGCCGCTCGGCGGACGTGCAGCGCACGCTGTCGTACTTCGACGGGGTGCACTTCGCGGCGCGCGGCCGGGCCCCGGCGCTGTTCTCGGCGGCTCTGGAGGACCAGACCTGCCCGCCGTCCACGGTCTTCGCGGCCTTCAACTCCTGGGCGCACGAGGACAAGGCGATCGAGGTGTACGACTTCAACGACCACGAGGGCGGCGGTCCCTATCACGAGGCGGCGAAGGTGCGCTGGCTCGGTTCGTACGCCTGAGGTGACCGGGGGCATGGACCCGCGGGAGGCCGCCGAGCGGTTCGTCCGGGTGTGGGAGCGGGGCTGGGCCGCGCACGACGTGGACGCGCTGCTCGCCCTGTACGCCGAGGACTGCGTGCACCGCTCGATGCCGTTCCGCGCACCGCACCGCGGACGGGACGAGCTCGCCGCGTACCTGCGCTGGTCGTTCGAGGGGGAGCGGGTGGCGGACGTCCGGTTCTCGGCGCCGCTGGTCGGTCCCGACGGGATCGCGGTCGCGGAGTTCCGGGTTTTCGCGGAGGAGGACGGCGCCGCGGTCACGGTGGCCGGGTGCGTGTTCGCGCGCTTCGACGCACGGGGGCTGGCGGTGGAGACCCGGGACTACTGGCACACCGCCGAGGGCCACCAGGAGCCGTCCGGGAACCTCTTCTTCCGCTGACCTTCCCTCCAGTCCGACCAGTCGGTACGTTCGGGGTGCCCGGGCCGCAGCGTCGCGGCCCGGGTTTCCGGCGTACGACGGAGGACGCATGTCCGAGCACGAGCCACAGGTCCAGGGTCACTGCGCACCGCGTTTCGCGGCGGTGCGGGAGGCCTTCGAGGAGAACTTCCGGGACCGCGGGGAGCTGGGCGCCGCCGTCGCGGTGACGGTCGGCGGCGAGACGGTGGTGGATCTGTGGGGCGGCTGGGCGGACCCGGCGCACGCCCGGCCGTGGGAGCGGGACACCGTGGTCAACGTCTGGTCGACGACCAAGGGCCCGGTGGCCCTGTGCGCGCACATCCTGGCCGACCGGGGGCTGCTCGACCTCGACGCGCCGGTCGCCGGCTACTGGCCGGAGTTCGCGGCGGCCGGCAAGGCGGGCGTCCTCGTACGGCATCTGCTGTCGCATCGCGCCGGGCTGTCCGGGCTGCGCGAGCCGCACTCGCTCGACGATCTGTACGACTGGGAGCTGACCACTTCCCGGCTGGCGGCGACGGAGCCCTGGTGGGAGCCGGGGACCCGGTCCGGGTACCACGCGCTGACCTACGGCTTCCTGGTCGGCGAGGTGGTGCGGCGGGTGTCGGGGCTGCTGCCGGGGGCGTTCCTGGAGCGGGAGGTGACCGGGCCGCTGGGGATCGACTTCACCGTGGGGCTGCCGGAGAAGGAGTCCGGGCGGGCGGCGGAGCTGGAGCATCCGCGGGTCCTGTCGGACAGTGAACAGGCCGCGATCTTCAGCCAGTTGGCGCCCGCCGCGATCGCCGCCCTGGCCAACCCGGCGGCGGGCGCGACCGAGGCGAACACCCCGCGGTGGCGGGCGGCCGAGATCCCGGCGGCCAACGGGCACGGCACGGCCCGGGCGGTCGCCGCGCTGTACGGCGTGTTCGCGGGCCGGGGCGAGTACGGCGGCCTGCGGCTGCTGTCGCCCCAGGCGGCGGAGCGGGTGCGCGAGGGGCAGGGCAGCTGCCGCGACCTGGTCCTGGGGGCGGGTTTCGAGCACGAGACCGAGATCGGGCTCGGGCTGTGGCTGAGCGGGCCGAACGGCTCGTACGGGCCGAACCCGCGCGCGTTCGGGCACGACGGGTTCGGCGGCTCCTGCGGGCTGGCCGACCCGGAGGCGGGGGTCTCGCTCGGCTATGTCATGAACCGGATGGGGCCGCGAATCGCGGACGATCCCCGGAAGACGGCCCTGGTCAGCGCCCTTTACACGAGTCTGTGAGGCCCGTTCGGTTTCGGCCGAATGCCATGGGCCGCTCTTCCCTGATGGTTTAGACCAATGCTAGATGTGGTCGCGGAACGAACCCGCACGGCTACTTCTTGTCATCCACAGGAGGAGCGGCATGGCCCGCACCACCCCGCACGACCACTCCGAGAGCGAAGGGCAGCCCCTGTACTGGCGGATCGCGACACAACTGCTCGGCGAACTGCGCGACGGCACCATCCCGCCGGGCGAACGGCTGCCGGGGGAACGGCAGTTGGCGCAGCACTTCGGGGTCAGCCGGGAGACCGTCCGGCAGTCCCTCGAGGTGTTGCGGCACAGCGGACTGGTCGCCACCGACCGGCGGGGCAGCCATGCGACGCTGCACGGCCGCCCGGTCGAGAACCCGGTCTCCCTGGCGTTCCCGGTGGGCGTCGGCACCGCCGAGCACGGCGCGGTCGACCGGGCCACGGTGACCTGGGAGGAGCCGCCGCCGGAGCACGCGGCGGCGCTGGGCCTGGCCCCGCACCGGCCGACCCTGATGCACCGCTACGAATGCGCCTCCCCCGACGGCCGCGCCCTGCGGACCGCCGTGACGTCCTTCTCGGCGGTGGCCCTGACCGAGGTCGAGGAGCTGGGCCGGTACCGGGACCGGGCCGACGGCTCCGCCGCCGCGCAGCTGCGCCGGGCCTACGACTGGATGCGCAAGGCCGGTCTGACCCTGCACCACCGGGACTCCATCACCCAGGTCGCGGACGCCTCCTCGGTGCGGGTGACCCGCCGGGTGCACGACCAGTACGCCCGTCCGCTGGAGATCACCGACCTGGTGGTGGACGCCCAGCTGGACGCGCTGATCTACGAGTTCACGGTCCCTGCCGCGGGCTGACCTTCCGGGCCACGACCAGCCGGGCGCGCGGGCTGCCGTCCGCGCGCTCGCCGAAGTCGGGCAGCGCGTACAGATCGGTGGCGAACCCCGTGCGCTCCAACTCCCCCAGCACCTCACCGAGTCGGAAGGCCCGGTAGTACATGACGAACGGCGGCCGCCACAGGGCGTTGCGCACCCGCATCACGGCGTCGAAGCCGAGCAGCATCCAGAACCCGAGGCCGGTGGGGCGCGGTGGGGCGAGCACCGGGAAGGCGAAGCCGCCGCCCGGCCGCAGCACCGAGTGGACCTGGCCGAACAGGCCGGGCAGCTCCCGGGGCAGGAAGTGCCCGAACGCCCCGAAGCTGACGACCAGGTCGAAGGCGGGTCCGAAGGGCAGGGCCCGGGCGTCGGCGTGCACCCAGTGGACGTCCGGCCCGTCGGGCGGCGGCAGGCGCCGGGCGATGTCGAGCATGCCGGCGCTGAAGTCGACGCCGGTGACACTGGTCCGGCACACCTGGGCCAGTACGTCCAGACCGGCTCCCGTCCCGCAGCACAGGTCGAGTCCGTCCTCGAAGGGGCCGAGCGGGGTGAGCGCCTTCGTGACCGCTTCCAGGATCGAGTCGGGCGTCCGGAAGGGGGTGTGGTCGAACTTCGGGGCCAGCAGGTCGTAGCCGCGCTCGACCGAGGTCAGTGCCTGGACGGCGAGCTCGCGGAGACTCGGGCCTTCGGGGCTGAACATCCGGCCAGCTTACGGGAGCGGCCGGCGCCGGACGCGGCCAAGGCGCGGTCCGTGGAAGAGACCGCGCCCTGGCCGGGACTCACCTCACGGTGCCGGGTCTCACGCGACGGTGAGCACGAGGGCGCCCGTGTAGCTGGCGCCGGCGGTGAGGGCCGTCGCGGTGCCGTCGACGGTGAGCTTCACGCTCTTGCCGCGCGGCGCCTTCACGGCGGCGTCGGCGGCCAGGGTGAGGCTGGTGAGGTACGACGTGCCGGTGACCGTCCAGGCCGAGCCGCTGTTCAGCTGGACGACCACGCCGTTGTTGACGGCGGCCTGCGCGGTGTTGGTGACGATGCCGAGCTCGTAGAAGGTGGACGAGTCGATCGAGGACACCCGGTGCTTGGTCTTCGTCGCCGAGATGACGCCCTCGACGGTGGAGCCCTCGAAGGTGAGGACCATGTTCTTGCCGTTGCGCATGCCGTTGTAGAAGTCGCCCTTCAGCTTGATGGAGCTGAAGGTGGCGGCGCCGTCGTTGGAGTGGACGGCGGTGACGTCGAAGGAGGAGTTCTTGGTGGGGTCGGTGGTGGGCTCGGTGTAGACGCCGACGTTCATCATCTTGCCGTTGACGGGGACCGGGCCCGGGTCGTCCAGCTCGATCATCTGCAGGATGACACCGTCGCGCGGGTTGAGCTTGGCGCCCTGCGAGCCGTCGACCTTGATGGTGGTCTGCTGGCCCTTGTTGAGGAAGGTGGCCCGCTCGGAGTTGATGACGGTGCCGCCGTCCAGGGTGAGCTGGCCGGCGCCGAAGAACATGTAGCCGAAGTGGCCGGAGTTGACCACCGTGTTGCGCTCCGGGATGCTCCGCAGCTCGCCGTTGGAGAGGCCGAGGTCCAGTTCGGTGTTGAGCGCGGCGACGGCGGAGCGGGTGCTGTCGCCGTAGTGCACGACGGCCGCCGGTCCGGCGATGATCGTCGCGTAGGAGCCGACGTCGAAGCGGGAGCCGAGCACCCGGACGGTGGCGTCGCCGATGGCGTAGGTGCCGTAGCCGTACTCACCGGTGTTGCCGACGTGGCTGTTGATCGCGGTCAGCTTGAGGCCGCTGCCGCCCTCGACCGAGAGCGCGCCCCAGGTCTCGGAGAACACGGTGGAGTTGAGGTAGGTGGCGATGCTGCCCTTGCCGATGAGGTTGGTGGCGCGGACGTTGCCGTCCAGGCCCAGCATCCAGGGCACCGACTCCATGTACGGGGTCTCGACGGTGGCCTGGTAGTCGGAGGGCAGCACGCCGTTGCGGGCGCGCAGGAAGGAGTCCTTGACGAGGACGTTGGCGCCGCCGTTGGCGATGACGGTCGTGCGGACCACGCCCGTGTTGCTGACCCGGGCGCCGTCCACGACCAGCTTGGTCGAGGAGCCGTCGCCGACCACGGCGGCGCCGTAACCGGCGAAGTCCGAACGGCCGTTGCCGGTGAAGTTGATGGTGGCGCCCTGGAGGGTGTAGCTGCCGCTCTCCACGTAGACGCCGTTGAAGCACTCGCCGGTGGAGGCGATCGAGACGCCCCGGGCGGCGGCGTCGGTGACCTTGCCGCCGCGCACGGCGGAGAGCACGGACTTCGCGGAGTCGACGCCGTCGGAGCCGACGTACAGCGCCTGCCGGAAGGGGAAGGTGAGGGTCTCGTAGGTGACGTCGTTGGACTCGGCGACGGTGAGGACGACGTCGCCGCGGTAGGTGCCGGCCTGGATGAGGGTCGCGGTGCCGCCGGTCGCGGTGAGCAGCTGGCCGGTCTCCACGCCGTCCACGGTCAGGCTGATGTCGTACCCGTCCGGGGCGACGATCTTGCCGCCGGTGCCGATGGTCAGCGCGCTGACCCGGGTGGTCGCGGCGAGTTCGTAGGTCTCCCCCGCGGCGACGGAGATCGTCCTGCCGGACGCCTTCGGTGCGGCGGTGGCGGTGCCGGAGGCGACCGGGACGAGCACGGCCGCCGCCGTGGCCGATCCGGCGATCAGGAACGAGCGTCGGGATGTCAGCGTCATTGCAGGCCTTTCCACGGGTGGAGTGCGCCGTCGCGCAGCGTTACTGGCCGCCGGTCGGGACCTGGGCGGCGAAGGCACCTGAGGTGCTGAGGTGGGAGTGAAGCAGTCCCGGTCAAGGGGGGACAGACTTCGCACACACGCATCCCGGAACCCGATGGCTTCGATCGTGGCGCCTGGTTCATGGCGATGACACAGAGTGGTCACAGTCCTGTGTGGCGGGAACACACGACGGCGAGGCGGACGGCCCGCATGCCGTCCACCTCGCCGTGTTCCTCTGTGTGGTTACGTCTCTGTGGTTACGCCGGTGCGATCATCCCCGCCGACAGGTCGATGTCCGCGCCGCACAGTCCGGGCATCGCGAGCATCGCCACCAGCGCCCGCGCGACCTCGTCCTCCTCCACCAGCCGGCCGAGCGCGGCCCGGGACGCGAAGTCCCGTTCCGCCTCCTCGACCGTGCAGCCGGTGAGTTCGGCGGTGAGCCGGAAGTTGCGGTCCATCCGCGGGCCGCGCACCGGGCCCGGGGACAGGGAGTTGACCGCGACGCCCCGCGGGCCCACCTCGCCCGCCAGGGTCCGGGTGAGGCCGATCAGCGCCATCTTGGAGGCGGTGTACGGGGTGCGGTGGAGCAGCGGGCGCTTGCCGCTGACCGAGGCGACGTTGACGATGTCGCCCCGTCCGGCGGCCAGCATGGGCGGCAGGAACGCCCGGCACACGAGGTAGACGCCGCGTACGTTGGCGGCGAACACGTCGTCCCACTCGTCGGGTTCGATGTCGACGAGCGGCCGCACCGGGCCCGCGACGCCGGCGTTGTTGACGAGCACCGACACGTCCTCGTCGGCGAGTTCCCCGGCCAGGGCGCGTACGGAGGCGGGGTCGGCGACGTCGCACACGGCCGTGCGGGCCGCCTCCCCCACCTTGGCCGCCGCCTCGGCGAGGGCCTGTTCGCCCCGTCCGACGAGGATCACCCGGGCCCCGGCGCCGGCGAGCGCCAGGGCGAAGGCCCGGCCCAGCGGGCCGCCCCCGCCGGTGACCAGCGCCGTACGGCCGTCCAGGCTCACGCCTTGTTCCACGGCAGTTCGTCGCCCGCGGCCTTCGCGGCCCGTACGTCACCGGAGCGGGCGTGGCCCTCGAACAGCTCGACCCGGGACGCGCGCCCGCACAGCCGTCCGAGCAGGGCCTGCGACCCGGTGTCGGTGACCTCCTGGTAGGTGACCGTCTTGAGGTACTTCCCCACCCACAGGCCGCCGGTGTAGCGGGCGGCACCACGTGTGGGCAGCACATGGTTGGTGCCGATTACCTTGTCGCCGAACGACACACAGGTGCCCTCGCCCAGGAACAGGGCGCCGTACTGGGTCATCCGCTCCAGGGCGAGACGCGGCTCGGCGGTCAGCACCTCGACGTGTTCGAAGGCGAACGCGTCGGCGAGCTCGTACAGTTCGTCGATCGAGTCGACGACGTGCACCTGGCCGTGGTCGCGCCAGGCGGGTTCCGCGTAGTCGCGCGTGGGCATGCCGGGGAGGATCCGCTCGACCTCGGCGATGGTCCGCTCGGCGACCTCGCGGGAGGTGGTGATGAGGACGGCCGGGGAGTCCGGGCCGTGCTCGGCCTGGGAGAGCAGGTCGACCGCGCAGACGAACGGGTCCGCCTGGTCGTCGGCGAGGACCAGGATCTCGGTCGGTCCGGCGAACAGGTCGATGCCGATCTCGCCGAACAGCTGGCGCTTGGCCTCGGCGACATAGGCGTTGCCGGGTCCGGCGATCAGGTTGACCGGCTCCATGGTGTCGGTGCCCACGGCCATCGCGGCGACCGCCTGGACGCCGCCGAGCAGCCAGATCTCGTCGGCGCCCGCGAGGTGCATGGCGGCGACGGTGGCGGCGGGGATCTCGCCGCGGATCGGCGGGGTGCAGGCGACCACCCGCGGCACGCCCGCCACCTTGGCGGTGACGATCGTCATGTGGGCGGAGGCGGTGAGCGGGTAACGGCCGCCGGGGATGTAGGCGCCGGCCGCCTGCACCGGGATGTGCTTCTGCCCGAGCCGGACGCCCGGCAGCGTCTCCACCTCGAACTCGCCCATCGAGGCGAGCTGGTGGCGGGCGAAGTTGCGGACCTGCTCCTGGACGAAGGTGATGTCGTCGATGACCTGCTGGGGCACCGAGGCGACGATCTTCTCGACGTCCTCGGCGCTCAGCCGGAAGGAGTCCGGGCTCCACTTGTCGAACTTCTCGGAGTACGCGCGGACGGCCTCGTCACCGCGCTCCCGGATGTCCGCGATGACACCGGCCACCGTCTCGCGTACCTGGTCGAGGGAGGCGGCCACCTCGGACTTGGGCACGGCGTGCTTCAGGATCTCTGCCACAGCTGCGGCCTTTCTCAAGAGTTCTCGGCTCGGAGGATCATCGGAGGATCAGACGGGAGGCGCTTCGAAGAGCACGTCGGGGTCGTTGAACTGCTCCTTGGCGACCGACTCGCTCATCGGGTCGGCGGTGCCCCACTGGTCCTGGGTGATCGGGTCGTCGACGTCGTGCCGGCCGGGGTGCCACAGGTCCTCTTCGAGGACGGCGAGCTCGGTGGTGTACTCGACGGTGTTGCCGTGCGGGTCGTGGAAGTACGAGAAGGTGTTGTCGCCCGCCAGGTGCCGTCCCGGGCCCCAGGTGAGGCGGGTCCCGGCGCGCAGCGCACGCCCGGTGCCGCGCATGTACTCCTCCACCCCGCGCATCTCGAACGAGGCGTGGTGCAGCGACACATGGGGGCCGCGCGCGATGGCGAAGGAGTGGTGCAGCGGGCTGCACCGCAGGAAGTACATGAGGTCACCCATGTGCGTGGAGTACAGGGTGTCGGTGAGCCGGAAGCCCAGGTGCTCGATGTAGAAGTCGCGCAGCCGCTCGGGGTCCTGGGAGTTGATCACACAGTGCGAGAGCCGTACCGGGATGGCCTCGCGCTCCTCGATCTTGCGGTGGGTGCGGGTGGCCACGTCCGCCGAGACCTCGACGACCCGGCCGTCGAGGTCGAAGAAGCGCAGCCCGTAGCCGCCGCCGGGGGTGTCGAGGGCGCGGGGTTCGTGGATGATCCGCACCCCGGCCCGGCCCAGCCGCACCGCCAGTTCGTCGACCGCCGCGGCCGAGACCGCCCCGAAGGCGACCAGGTCCATCCGCTTCCGCTCGTCCTCGCGGATCCGGACGATGTACTGCTCCGGGCTGCCCTCGGCGGCGAAGAACGCGATGCCGCCGTCGTTCGCCACCTCGGTCAGGCCCCAGGTGGTGCCGTAGAAGGCCCGCTGGGTGGCGAAGTCCGGTACGGCCAGGTCGACATGGCGCAGGTGGCTGATGGGCTGGAAGCTCATGCGTGGCTCCTGACGGTGTTGCGCTGATGGCCGAGGCCGGTGATCTCCGCGTCGATCACGTCACCGGGCCTGAGGAAGACCCCCCAGTGCGCGCCGTTGCCGGCCGGGGAGCCGGTGAGCAGCAGGTCGCCGGGGCGCAGGGTGGTGGTCGTGGAGGCGTAGGCGATCAGCCGGGGAATGTCGAAGATCATGTCCTTGGTGGACTCGTCCTGCCGGACCACGCCGTTGTGCCGCAGGGTGATCCGCAGGTCGCCCGGGTCGCCGACGAAGTCGGCCGGGACCAGGAAGGGTCCGGTCGGCAGGAAGGTGTCGGCGTTCTTGGCGGTGAACCAGTCGGTGCCGATGGCCTTCAGGTCGGGCCGGTAGAGCCGGTCACGGGTCGTCAGGTCGTTGCTGATCGTGTAGGCGGCGACGTACGACATGGCCTCCTCGGCCGGGATGTCCTTGCCCGACTTCCCGATGACCAGGGCGAGTTCGAGCTCCCAGTCGTGCTGTTCGCCGAGTGCGGGCAGTACGACGTCGTCGTACGGTCCGCACAGTGCGCGCGGCGAGCCGAGGAAGATGTACGGAACGCCGTTGCGACTCCGTTCGTCCATCATCTTCTCGGCGTCGGCGCGGGCCTCCTCGGGGGTGGCGCCGTGCACACTCTCCTTCTCGGCGGCGACCAGATCCACCACGTGCTTGCGGTAGTTGGCGCCGCTCTGCAGGATCTGGCCGGGCTCGATCGGGGTCAGGACCCGCAGGTCCGCCAGGTCGTGCCAGGTGCCGTCGGCGGAGGCGGCCAGTTCGTGCAGCAGGGGCAGCCAGGCGTCCCAGTCCTCGACGAGTTCGCGCACCGACCCGGCCCGGTCGGAGAGGTCGCGGACCCGCGCGCCGGCGACCAGGCCGGGGAAGGCGGCCGCGGCACCGCGGAAGGTACCCAGCGCGAAGGGTCCGGCGTGGGAGGGGGAAGGTTCGGGCACGGGCGGCTCTCCTCGTACGGGTGGGGGCTCGCCTTCGACGCTAGGCATCGCGCGCGGTCGGCGGAAATGGCCGTTCACGATGGCTGCCATCGGCTGCGGTCCCACCCCCTGCCTGCGCGGATGCGGCCGGGCCGGGCGGGCGGCTCCATCGCCGTACGGGATGGATGACGTCCCCCTTGCCGATGACTGGATCCGTTGACCCTGCAGGTACCGCCGATCAGGCTCGATGCCACCCCGATCGCTAGGAGCACACCGTGGTAGTCGAGCATGCCGAGCTGACCGTCGAGGAAGGCCGGGAAGCGGAGTTCCAGGAGGTCTTCGGCAAGGCCCGCCAGGTGCTCGCCGAGGCCGACGGCTTCCGCTGGGCCGAGCTGCTGCGCTGCGACGAGCGACCGCGGACGTTCCTGCTGCTCGTCGGCTGGGAGTCGGTCGAGGCGCACACGGTCGGGTTCCGGGAGTCGGAGCGGTTCGCCCGCTGGCGGGCCCTGGTCGGCCCGTTCTTCGCCGCCCCGCCGGCCGTCGAGCACTACCACGAGCTGGGCCCCCGCTACACCGGCTGAGTGCCGCTGACCCCCACTGTCTGCCTTTCTACCTTCGCAAGGATCGCCCATGCCCGTGAACAAGGTGCTCGTCGTCGGCGGCGGCATCACCGGAAGCGTGCTGTGTCTCGCCCTCGCCCAGCGCGGTGTCGAGGCGGAGCTCGTCGAGATCTCCCCCCAGTGGTTCGGGGTGGGACATGGCATCACCATCCAGGGCAACGCGCTCAAGGCGCTGCGTTCGGTCGGCGTGCTGGACCGGGTTCTGGCCCGGGCGGTGCCCTTCGACCACATGCGGCTGCGCCGGGCCGACGGCGGTCTGATCACCGAACTGCAGACCCCGCACACCGGCGGCGAGGACCTGCCGTCGACGGCGGGCGCGCTCCGCTCCGACCTGCAGAACGCGCTCTGCGACGCGGTGCACGCGCACGGCGTCACCGTCCGGCTGGGCCTGAGCGTGCGTGAGCTGGCCGAGCGGGACGACCAGGTGGACGTCACCTTCACCGACGGCTCCACCGGCCGCTACGACCTGGTGGTGGGCGCGGACGGCATCAACTCGTCGATGCGGGCCCTCATCGGCATCGAGGCGAAGCCCCGCCCGGTCGGCATGTCGATCTTCCGGGTGGTGGCGCGGCGTCCCGCCGAGATGGACTGCGCCGAGGTCTACTACGGGGGCCCGCGCTACAAGGCCGGGTACAGCCCGATCTCCGACGACCAGTGCTACGCCTACCTCCTCGACGAGAACCTGGACGCCTCCCTGATCGGCCCGCGCGTCTCCCTGGACCTGATGCGCGAGCGCGGCGCCGGCTACGGCGGCACCTGGGGGAAGATCCTCGCCTCGCTGCCCGACGACACGGCGGTCGACTACCGCTGGATCGAGGCGGTCCTGGTCGACGAGGACTGGTACCGGGGCCGGACCATGGTGATCGGCGACGCGGCGCACGCCTGCCCGCCGCTGATCGCGCAGGGTGCCGCGATGTGCATGGAGGACGCGGTGCTGCTGGCCGAGCTGGTCGCCGGCGACGAGCCGCTGGAGCGGGCCCTGGAGCGGTTCATGGCCCGGCGCCTGCCGCGGGTCCGCATGGTGCTGGACAACTCCCTCCAGCTCGCGGAGTGGGAGATCCATCCGGACACCCCGGGCGCCGACCCGGCCCGGATCATGTCGGACACGCTCTCCTCGCTGACGGCCGCCGCATGAGCACGCCCGTCGTCGACTTCCACGGCCATCTCGCGGTCCCGGAGGCCGACGCCCTGGTGGCGGGCACCGAGGGCTTCGCGGCCGAGCTGGCCGCCGAGCAGCGCGCCCACTCCCCGGAGTCCCTGGCCGCCAACCGGGCGCAACTCCAGCGCCTGGCGGGGAAGTTGACGGACGTGGAGGTCCGGCTCGCCGATCTCGACGCGATGGGCGTCGACCTCCAGGTGGTCGGCCCGATGCCCATGCACCACTACTGGGCCGGGCCCGATCTGGCGGTACGGCTGGCCGCTACCGTCAACGAGGCGGTCGCCGAGCACTGCGCCGCCGTACCAGAACGGCTCCGCGGCCTGGGCACGGTACCGCTGCAGCACCCGGACCTGGCCGTGGCCCTGCTGGACAAGGCGGTCACCGAACTCGGCCTGTCCGGCATCAGCGTCTCCACCACGGTCGAGGGACGCGAGCTGGCCGACCCGGCGCACGACGAAGTCTGGCTGAAGGCCGAGGAGTTGGGCGCGGTCGTCTTCGTCCACCCGTGGGGCTGCTCGCTCGGTGAGCGGCTCGCCTCGCACTACCTCGGCAACACGGTCGGCCAGCCGACCGAGACCACGGTCGCGCTTTCCCGGCTGATCTTCACCGGGGTCCTGGACCGCTTCCCCCGGCTGAAGCTGGTGGCCGCGCACGGCGGCGGCTACCTGCCGACGTACATCGGCCGTTCCGACCACGCCTGGCACGTACGGCCGGACGCGCGCGGCTGTGCCGAGCCGCCCAGTTCCTATCTGCGGCGGATGTGGTTCGACGCCCTCGTCTACACCCCGCGCGCGCTGCGGCACCTGGTCGAGGAGGTGGGCGCGGACCGGGTGGTGCTCGGTACCGACCACCCCTTCGACATGGGCGTGACCGACCCGGTGGCCCGCCTGGACGCGGCCGGTCTCGATCCGGCCGCCCGGGACGCGATCGCCGGGGGCAACGCGCTCGGCCTGCTGGTGAAAGGAGACGCCCGATGATCCTGGGCCCCCTGGAGGAAGAGCTCGCCAAGGCCCGCGCCGCCTGCCGGAACCGGGGCCGCTGGGGCGAGGGCGACGTGCTGGGCACGCTCAACCTCATCGACGACGCGATCCGCGCGCACGCCGCGAGTCTGGTCCGGCGCGGCCGTTCGTTCTCTCTGGCCCAGGAGTTCGACGAACCGGGCACGCGGCGCGGTGACCGGGACCTGCTGCCCCCGCGGGCCTGCACCCACTGGGACGGGCCGGGCCGGGTCCACGGCGACGAGCAGGCGTGGCACGACCGTCCGCGCACCGCCGTCACCGGCGCCGGGGACTCCGCGACCGGCATCGACCGCATGCGGGGCGCGTTCACCGGCCGCGGGGTGCTCCTCGATGTCGGCCGGGTGGCCGGGGACGCGCGCGGTGAACTCCCGGACGGCTTCGCGATCACCGAGGAGCACCTGCGCGACACGATCGAGGCGCAGGGCGCCACGTCGAGCGTGCGCCGGGGTGACATCGTTCTCGTCCGCACCGGCCAGCTGGGCCGGGTGCGGCGGCTCGGCGCGTGGGGCGGGTACGCGGGCGGGGACGCGCCCGGCCTGTCCTTCACCACCCTCGGCTGGCTGCACCGCACGGAGATAGCGGCCGTCGCCGCCGACACCTGGGGCCTGGAGGTACGGCCGTACGAGTTCGCCGAGCCGGCCACGGACCCGCTGCACCGGATCGCCATCCCCGCCATGGGGCTGCCGCTGGGCGGGATGTGGGACCTGGACGCCCTCGCGGAGGACTGCGCGGCCGACGGTGTCCACGAGTTCCTGCTGGTCGCCGCCCCGCTCCCGGTCACCGGCGCGGTCGGTGCCCCCGTCAGCCCCATCGCCGTCAAGTGACCCGTCCAGCGAGCCGCGAATGAGCCCCCACGTGAACACGAACCGTTTCTCCGGCACCCTCCACCTCCCCGGCGACGAGGACTTCGAGGAGGCCTGCCTCGGCCGGGTCTTCAACGCCCGCCGCCCGGCCGACCGCACCCCCGCCGCCGTCCTCAGGGCGGCCACCGAACAGGACGTCGTCGAAGGCGTCCGGTTCGCCCTGGAACGCGGCTGGCAGGTCGCCGTCCGCTCCGGCGGACACAGCTGGGCCGCCTGGTCGGTGCGCCGGGACGCGCTGCTGATCGACCTCGGCGACTTCCGTGAGATGGCGTACGACGAGACCACCGGGATCGTCACCGCCACCCCCAGCGTCAAGGGCGGCGACGAACTCAACCCGTATCTCGGCGGGTTCGGGCGCTTCTTCAACGGCGGGCACTGTCCCTCCGTCGGCATCGGCGGCTTCCTGCTGCAGGGCGGGCAGGGCTGGAACGCGCGCGGCTGGGGCTGGGCGGCCGAGAACATCGTGGCGATCGACGTCGTCACGGCGGACGGCGAGCTGGTCCGGGCCGACGAGAGCGAGAACAGCGACCTGTTCTGGGCGGCGCGCGGGGCGGGCCCCGGCTTCTTCGGCGTCGTCACCCGCTTCCACCTGCGCACCCGCCCCCTCCCCCGGCATCTGGCGCACACCGTGCACGCCTACCCGCTCGACCTCTTCGACGAGGTCATGACCTGGCTCCACGACACCCACCACACGGTCTCCGACCTGGTGGAGATCGTCGCGCTCACCCAGACCCCGCCCGACCTCGACGGTCCGGTGCTGCTGGTCACCGGCGTCTCGATGACCGACACCCCCGAGGAGGCGGCCGAGGCGCTGGCGCCGCTGCACGCCAACCCGTACGCCGACCGGGCCCTGTTCCGTGTCGAGGCGCAGCCCACCACCCTCGCCGAGCAGCTGGCCGGCCAGCGCACCGCCAACCCGGAGGGCCACCGCTACTTCGTCGACAACGCCTGGCTGACCGGCACCGCCGAGGAGGTCGTCCCGGCGATCCGCAAGGCGTTCACCGAGCACCCCACCCGGCAGACCTTCACCATCTGGTTCTCGATGGCCCCGCTGCGCGCACTGCCCGACATGGCCTTCTCGATGCAGTCGGAGATCTACAGCGCCACCTATGTCGTCCACGACGACTCCACGCGGGACGCGGAGCTGCGCGCCTGGCTGGACGAGGCGATGGCGGCCATGCGGCCGGTGACCGCGGGCCAGTACCTGGGCGACTCCGACTTCACCGTACGGCAGCTGCGGTTCATGGGGGACGAGCAGTGGCGGCGGCTGAACGGGATCCGGGCCGCCCGCGACCCCAAGGGCGTGTTCGCCGGATATCTGAGCGCCGGGACCGTCACCAACACCAACCACTGGGAGAGCTGAGCAGCCATGCGTTTCGCGACATACGAGTACGAGGGCGAGGAGCGCGCCGGCGCGGTGCGGGACGGGGTGATCCACCCGCTGCCCGAGGGGGTGACCCTGCTGGCCCTGATCGAGGCCGGGGTGCTGTACGCGGCCGGCATCGAAGCCCTGGACGCACCCAGCGAGTTGACGGTGGATCAGGTGCGGCTGCTGCCGCCGCTGAAGCCGCCGTCCATCCGGGACTTCGTCGGGTTCGAGGCGCACATCGAGGGTGTCTCGAAGTCGCTGGACGGTCTGGAGCACGTGCCCGAGGAGTGGTATCGGGCGCCGAACTTCTACTTCACCAACCCGCACGCGGCCTACGGCGCCCATGACGACGTGCCGATCCCGGCGGGCTGCTCGGTGCTCGACTTCGAGCTGGAGGTCGGCGCGGTCATCGGCCGCGGCGGCCGGGACCTCACGCCCGGGCAGGCGAGGGACCACATCATCGGGTACCTGGTCTTCAACGACTGGTCGGCCCGTGACCTGCAGAAGCCGGAGAAGAACCTCGGCCTGGGCTTCTCCAAGGGCAAGGACTTCGCCAACACCCTCGGCCCCTTCCTCGTCACCGCCGACGAGGTGGAGGACCGGCGGGATCCGGACGGCTTCCTGGACCTGGAGATGACGGTCACCCTGAACGGCGAGCTGATCGGCCGGGACACCCTGGCCAACGTCTCCTGGACCTTCGAGGAGATGATCGCCTACGCCAGCCGGGACGCCTGGGTGCGCCCCGGTGACATCCTCGGGTCCGGCACCTGCGGCTGGGGCGCCCTGGCGGAGTTCTGGGGCCGTGTGGGGGAGCGCACACCGCCCCCGCTGCGGGCCGGGGACGAGGTGACGCTGACCGTCGAGGGACTGGGCACGGTGTCCAACAGGATCGTGCCCGGACGGGCGGACGCGTACCTTCCGCGGGCCCGCAAAAGGGGTCGCACGCCCCGGCCGTAACACGGGGACCTGTGGGGGGCCTGTGGTGCGCGCAGACCCCCCACCTGCGGGTATCCGGCGACCGGATGCCTGGCATCGAATCTTCCTGAGAGTCGGCCCGACCCCCTTCCTCGACGGCCGTCCGCTGGTTAACCTCGCGTTTCACCGAAGCTTCAAAGACGTGGCCGGCCGGAAGGGGACATCCGTGGGTCTCGGAGCGATCGATCTCAATCTTCTGGTGGCACTGGAAGCACTCCTGGAGGAGAAGAACGTCACCCACGCGGGTGTACGACTGTCCACCAGCCAGTCCGCGATGAGCGGCTCGCTGGCGCGGCTGCGGCGCCACTTCAACGACGAGCTGCTGATCCGGGTGGGCCGGGAGTACGAGCTCACCCCGCTGGCGGAGCGGCTGCTGCCGGTCGTCCAGGGCTCGCTGCAGAAGGCCGAGGAGGCGCTGTCGCTGACCCGGCACTTCGAGCCGGGGCGCAGCCGCCAGCGGTTCTCCGTGGTGATGTCGGACTATGTGATGACGGTGTTCGTGGAGCCGCTGCTGCGGGTGATCGCGGCCGAGGCGCCCGGCATCCGGATCGACTTCCATCCGATCGTGGACGGGCAGCTGGAGACGGAGACGCATCTGCGCTGCCACGACCTGATGATCGTGCCGCTCGGCTACCAGCTGCCGGGGGTGAGCGAGGCGGTGATGCACGACCGGTTCGTGTGCATCGTGGACCCGGACAACCCGCGGCTGGTGGACGGCCGGCTCACCCTGCGCGACCTGGCGGAGATGCCGCACGCGGCCTGCGCCATCGGCAAGAGCCACACCCCCGCCGAGCGTCAGCTGGAGACCCTCGGGATCACCCCGAAGGTGCAGGTCAGCACGCCCGGCTTCAGTGTGCTGCCGTTCCTGGTGAGCGGCACGGACCTGGTGGCGATGGTCCCGGAGCGGCTGGCGCGGCGCTACGAGGACTTCGCGCGCTGTGCGGTCGTACCGGCGCCGTTCCCGGACGTGCCGCTGGTGGAGGCCATGTACTGGCACCACAACCGGCACGCGGACCCGGCGCACCGCTGGCTGCGGGACACGGTCCGCAGGGTCGGGGCGGCGCTGGGCGAGGAGCCGCCGCCGCTGGAGATCGCCGACGTGGATGCCACCCATGCCGAGAGCGCGTTTCCGGAGCTGTCCGCGGCTTCCTAGCGTGGACGGGAGGACATCCCGCACGCCCCTGGAGGAAACCGTGGAAGCCGTGAGCCGCACGCGCCTGGCGGGCCGTACCGTCGTCGTCACCGGAGCCGCGCAGGGCCAGGGAGCCGCCGAGGCGGCCGCGGCCGCCCGGGAGGGCGCCACGGTGATCGCGACCGACGTGCTGGACGAGGCCGGCGAGAAGCTCACCGCGTCCCTGCGTGCCGACGGGCTCGACGTCCGCTACGTCCACCTGGACGTGACCTCGGCCGAGGACTGGGCGGCGCTGGCGGACTCCCTCGACGTGGTGCACGGCCTGGTGAACAACGCGGGCATCCCGATGCGGGCCCGGCTCGGCCAGGTCGAGCTCGCCGACTGGAACCGGGCCTTCGCCGTGAACACCACCGGCGCCCTGCTCGGCATCCAGGCGCTCGCCCCGCTGATGCCGGCCGGTTCCTCGATCGTGAACGTCGGCTCGGTCGCCGGGCTCACCGCCCATCACGCCGTCGCGTACACGACCAGCAAGTGGGCGCTGCGGGGCCTGTCCAAGGTGGCGGCCCTGGAGCTGGCCCCGCGCGGCATCCGGACGAACATCATCCACCCCGGGTACATCGAGACCCCGCTGATGGCGACCGCCAACCCGGTCTTCGTCGCCGCCCACCTCGCCATGACGCCCCAGGGCCGCCCCGGCACCGTCGACGAGGTGGCGCCGCTCGTCGTCTATCTCCTCTCCGACGAGGCGTCCTACGTCAACGGCGCGGAGATCGCCGTCGACGGCGGCTACTCCTCGCACGGCCCGGTGAAGGCGATCACCAACGCCCTCGACCAGGACTGAGCCTCAGCTCTTGAGCTGCTCCAGCGTGGACCTGGTGTCCGTCTTCAGCCAGCCCGTCACGTCGTCGAGCGTCGGCGGGTCGGTGTCGTTGTCGTACGAGGAGAAGTACGCGCTGTAGCTCATGGTGTACGTCATCCAGCCGTCCCGGACCGCGAGGGTGGCGTACCGCGAGCCGCTGGTGGAGGAGCCGTTGCTGGTGTCCTCGGTGACCAGGTAGGCCTCGTCGCCGATGCCGCTCACCGGGCTCACGTCGTAGTCCGTGTGGCTGTCGCCGTAGTTCTTCCAGGTGGCCGTGAACTCCGGCCCCGGGTCGGTCTTCTTGTGGAGGTCGACCTGCAGGGTGAGATAGGCGTCCCCGTAGCTGGACCCGGTCTTCTTGAGACTGAGACTGCAGTAGCTCTCGTCCAGGGCCGGGTCCTTCAGCGCGTTCTTGGTCGGGGACGAGTCGTCCTCGGGGTACTCGTCCTTGAACGACGAGTAGTCCGCGCCGGAGCAGAGGTTGGCGGGCGCCTGGTAGCCGCGCAGGTCCGCGCTGTCCCCGAAGCCCCCGGTCAGGAAGACGCCGGCCGCCCAGGCCGCGGAGGCGACCACCGCGCCCACCGCCGCCCACAGCACGGCCTGCCCGGCCTTGCCCCCACCGCCACCGGGCGGCGGTGGGGCCACCGGCGGATAGCCGTAACCGGGCTGCGGGGCATAGGGGTTGGCCTGCGGCGGCGGGGCGGGCTGGTTGACGAGGGTCGGCTGGGCGTAGGGGTTCTGCGGCGGGGGCGGCGACTGCGGGTTCGGGTAGGGATACGCGGTCGGCTGAGCGGCCTGGGCCGGCGGTATCGGCGGGGCCGGCTGGGGCGTCGGGGCCGACTGGGGCACGGCGGCCGGGGGCTGGGCCGCCGGCTGCGCGGGCGGTGCGGGCTGCTGCTCGGGCGGCTCGGGCGGTGCGGGGTGCTGCTGCGGGGGCTGCGGCTGCTGCGGAGAGGAGGGCGGCTGCTGCGGTGGCGTGGACATGTCGTGAAGATAAGGCATAACCCGACATCAAGTCCCGCTCCGGCCAGGACCGTTATGCAGCGGACGCCAAGGTTCTCCCCATGTCCGTCGACTCAGGAAACCCACCTGACCCATCGTCAGATGGTTTTGCGCCTTCCTCGCAAACCCAGGTCGGCGCATATTGCCGGGCTGTCGGGGACCGTGCCACGATCGGACAAATATTCGCCCAGTTGGCAGTGGGGTGTTCATGAAACGGACACGACGCCTGGTGGCTCGCCTGGTCGGCAGGAAGCGGGTAAGCGGTCGTTACCCGTACTGGCCCTACCAACTCCGGTAGCCCGCGGGCACCGGACGACACCGATCGCAGGATCCCGGACCAGGGGTCCTGCGGTCATTCCGGGGAGGCCGGATGGCACACGGCGAGGAGCCCGGCCGGCCGCCGGGCCCGCGCGGGCACTGGCTGACCGGCAACATGCGCGCCTACGAGGCCGACCGGATCGGCTTCCTGCGCCGCTGCCACCACGCCTACGGTGACGTCTTCTCCTTCGACGAGGACACCGTGTTCGTGATCGACCCGGACCTGGCCCACGAGACGCTCGTCAGGACCGGCCACGGCTTCGTGACGGAGCTCGCGCCGTTCGACATGCGGCGGGATCTCGACCAGGCCGCCGCGCAGGCCGCCGCCTGGATGTCCGCACGCCGTACCCTGCGGCCGGGGCTCAGCCGCTCGGCCGCGGCCTCGTCCGACGACCGTACCGCCGGGTTCCTCGACGCGGTCCTGGCCGGCGGTGCCGGCCGTGAGGTGGACGTGCTCACCGCGATGCGGGCGTTCACCGCCCGGGCGATCGCCGACTACTGCTTCGGCACGGACTCCGCCGGCGTCCCCGGTCTGCTGCACGAACTCATCAGCGCCACCCAGCCGTTCACGGAGTCGTCCTACGAGTTCCCCGGGTGGCTGCCGGTCCGCCGCCACCGGCGCTTCTTCCACGCCTACCGGCGCCTGATCGACGCGATGACCGCGATCGTCCGGCAGCGGCGGGCGTCCGACGCCGGGACGCCACGGGAGGACCTGCTCGGGTTCCTGCTCGACGCGGACCCGGCCATGCCCGACGCCACCGTGGCCTCGACGCTGCACAGCGTCCTCATGGGCGGTCACGGGGTGCCCGCCGCCGCGCTCACCTCCGTCGTACGGGAACTCGCCCGCAGGCCCCGGCTCGTCGGCGAGCTGCGCGCCGAGGCGGACGGGCCGGTCAAGGGCGGCGCCCCGGCGTCGGCGGGCCGGCTGCCGCTGGCCGAGGCCGTGGTCCGCGAGACGCTCCGCCTGTATCCGCCCGCGTGGCTGATGACCCGCACCGCCGCCACCGCGACCGGCCTGGGTCCCTGGTCGCTCGACCCCGGCGACGACGTCCTGCTCAACGCCTACCTGATCCACCGGGACCCCCGGTGGTGGCGGCACCCGGACGAGTTCGACCCCGCCAGGTGGCTGGACGGGCGGACGGCACCCGGTGCGGCCTACCTTCCGTTCGGCGCCGGACCCCGGGTCTGCCTGGGGTCGGCCCTGGCCGTGCGGCAGCTCACCCTGGCCACCTCACGGCTCGCCCAACGCTTCACCATCGAGTCACCGAACGCCTCCTCGGCGGCCCCGAAGTTCGCCGGCCGCCTCGCACCGGCAGGCCTGCGGGCCCGCTTTCACTGATCGGGGGCGAGTTCACTGATCGGGGGCGAGCAGGTCCCGGCACGGCGGAAGGCCGGGGCACCGGCCCCGGCCTTCCCGGCGCGTTGCGGATCAGGCGGACGCGGCCGGCACCGGCGCCCCCGCCGTCGCACGGGCGGTGCTCCTGCGGACCAGCAGCAGGGTGACCACCGCGCCGAGCAGCGAGGCGCAGCCGCAGATCACCACGCCCAGGGACATGCCGTGCGCGAGGGCGTCCCGCGCTGCGGCCTTGGCGCTGTCGCTGCCCGCGTTGACCACGGCCAGCGGACCGGCCGCCGCCTCCATGCCGGCGTCGGCGCCGGACAGCTTGCCGACCAGCGCGGAGGAGGCCGCGCTCATCGCGACCGTGCTGATCACGGCCGGGCCGAGGCCCTGACCGAACTCGCGGACCAGGCTGGTCGCGCCGCTCGCCATGCCGGTCATCTCGATCGGCACCGCGTTGACGGCGGCCGACGTCAGCGAGGAGACCACGCAGATGAAGCCGACGCCGAGCAGCAGCACCGGGCCGATGAAGGCCGCCAGCGAGGTGGTGGTGATCGGCAGCGCGGCGATCCAGAACTGGCCGGCGGCCATCGGCAGCAGGCCGCCCATCAGCAGCCAGCGCGGCTCGACCCGGGTGAGCATCTTGCTGAGCACCGGGGCGAGCAGCAGCGGGATCAGCTGGAGGATCACGAACGGCATACCGGCCCGCAGGGCGCTGAGGTGCATCACCGCGCCCAGCCGGATGGAGACCACGTAGGCCGTGCCGATGAAGCCGAACATGCCGGTCAGCGCGACCACCGCGGCCGCCGCGAACGACGGGATCCTCAGCAGCTCCAGGTTGAACATCGGGGACACGGCGCGCTTCTCGGCGATCACGAAGCCGACCAGGGCCACGGCGGCCAGGGTCAGCGCGA
Source organism: Streptomyces sp. NPDC048288 (assembly GCF_043201555.1). Lineage (NCBI taxonomy): Bacteria > Bacillati > Actinomycetota > Actinomycetes > Kitasatosporales > Streptomycetaceae > Streptomyces > Streptomyces sp. NPDC048288. The sequence goes on along the minus strand of NZ_JBICZD010000010.1, from coordinate 394,090 downwards.
AGACGATCGACGGGCTGCTCCAGCCGCGGTCGCCGCCCTCGATGATGCCCCACAGCAGGGCGGTGAGACCGACGGCCACACTGATCTGACCGAGCCAGTCCAGGGCCCGGCCCTCGGGTGCCTTGGAGTCGGTGACCAGCGCCCAGGCGGCGATGCCGACCGCGATGCCGAGGACGACCGGCGGCACGAACGCCCAGCGGAAGTCGGCGACCGTGGCCAGGATGCCGGAGGACAGCGGGCCCACGGCGGAGGCGAGGGAGATGCTCAGCGCCCAGATGGAGACCGCCTTGGCGCGGTCCTTCTCCTCGGGCGTCGCGGCGGCGATCACGGCGAGGGAGCTCGGGAAGAGCGCGGCGGCACCGACACCGGCGAGGGCCTGGCCGATCCAGAGCATGGTGATGTTCTGGGAGGTGGCGTTGAGGAGTTCACCGAGCGCCAGCACGAATCCGCCGAGGACCAGCAGCCGCTTACGGCCGAACAGGTCGCCCACCACACCAAAATTCAGTTCCAGGATCGCGGTGGGGAGAATGAACGCGGAGGTGACCCAGGCGACTTGCGATCCGGAGGCCCCGAACGCGGTCTGGATTTCCCCGTTGATGGGCGAGGGGACGGTAATGCACAGCTGCGCGGCGGCAACCGCCAGACAACAGGCGATGAGCGTGCCCACGTCCAGCTTCTTCACAGCGTCGGTCATTCCGTACTCCGTCTCAGGGATTAGCAGTGGTGCCGCGTTCGGTCGGTTCGCCGCGTTCTATGAGTTCGATGAGATTTCCCTCGGGGTCCTTGACCCAGGCCATCCGCACCCCCGGTTCGGGGGACGGCCCGGGAGCGAGGACCTCGCTCGCTCCATGGGCCGTCAACACGGAGTACACGGGGTCGAGTTCGGGTGTGGTGACCGCGAAGTGCCCGTACCCCTCGGTGAGTACGGCCGTCATCGGGTCCGGCGCCCGGAGGCCGGGCGTGGATCCGGGCCTGGCGAGCAGCTCGATGCGCCAGCCGTGCGGGTGTTCCAGGACGACTCCGGTCAGTCCGGGGCCGTCGAGATGGAACTCGAAGACGGTCTCCAGTCCGAAGACCGTCTGATACCAGGAGAGTTGGGCGGGCAGGTCGTGTACGTTCAGGCCCACGTGGTCGAGTCGTGCGTGCATGCGCGCTCAGCCCGCCATCGCGCTGTCGCCGCCGTCGACCATGAGGTTCGCGCCGTTGACGAAGGCCGCCTCGTCGGAGCAGAGGAAGGCCGCGGCTCGGGCGATGTCCTCCGGCTGCCCCACCCGGCCGACCGGGATCCGCGCCTCCAGCTGGGCCTTCGGTCCGTCCGGGTCGTCGAGGAAGGGTGCGGTGGCGGAGGTGCGGGTTATGCCGGGGGCGATGCTGTTGACCCGGATGTGGTGCGGGGCGCCGGCCGCGCACAGGTGCTTGGTCATCGCGAGGACCCCGCCCTTGGCGGCGCCGTGCGGCACCATCGGCATGAACAGCGCCCCGCGCTCGGCGGCCACGGAGGCGACGTTCAGGACGGCCCCGCCGCCGCGCGCGACCAGGTGCGGCCAGGCGGCCTGCGTGCAGAAGTAGGGGATGTCCAGCTCGTTCTTGATGGTGAAATACCAGTCCTCGGCCGGCATCGTCTCGAACGGGCCGTTCCGGAGTGCGGAGGCGTTGTTGTAGAGGATGTCGATCCCGCCGAATTCCGCGATCCCGGCCTCGATCCACTCCCGGGCCCCGGCCTCGGTGGAAAGGTCGACCGGCGCCAGCGAACGCATCACACCGCCGGCCTTCTCGACGAGAGCGACGGTTTCGGCGGCGCCGCCCTCATCGATGTCACAGCCGAATACGGTGGCGCCCTCGGCCGCGAATACCTGGGCCGCGGCCCGGCCGATTCCTGCCCCCGTTCCACTGATGAAAGCGATTTTTCCGGCCAATCGACCCATGATTGCCAAGTCCCTTGTCCCATGCCGCCCGAGTGCGGTGCTGGCAGCGTAGGTAGGGCCTTTGCCCAGAACAAGAAATGCGCCGGGGAAACGTCATCGGGGGTTCGTATGGCTGGTATGCGCCTCAGGTGCGCAGCCGCACCGGGAGGGCCTGGACACTGTTGCCGACGAACCCGGAGAGCGGGGCGAGGCCGTCCTCGGGCCCGGCGAGGTCCAGGGCGGGGAAGCGGTCGAAGAGCCGCTCCAGGGCGACCGTGGCCTCCAGCCGGGCCAGCGGGGCGCCCAGACAGTAGTGGGCGCCGTGGCCCAGGGAGAGGTGACGTACGGCGTCGGGGCGGGCCGGCCGGGTGACATCGAACCGGTCGGCGTCGGGGCCGTGCGCGGCCGGATCACGGCCGGCGGCGGAGTAGCCGGCCAGGACGGGCGTGCCCGCGGGGATCGTCGTGCCGTCCACGGTCAGGTCCCGCACCGGATAGCGGAACGGGAAGAAGCTGACCGGCGCGTCCCAGCGCAGCGTCTCCTCCACCACGTCCGCCCAGCTCGCGTCCCCCTTCCGGACCAGGTCGAGCTGGTCGCGGTGGCCGCACAGGGCGCGCACGGCGTTGGTGATCAGATTGAGGGTGGTCTCGTGGCCCGCGATGATCATCAGCACCAGGGTGCCGATCAGCTCCTCCTGGCCGAGCCGGTCGCCGTCCTCGTCCCGGGCGGCGATCAGGGCGCTGGTGAGGTCGTCGCCGGGACGCTCGGCCCGTGCGGCGGCGACGGCGGCGAGCACCGCGACCAGCTCCCGGTTGGCGGCGACGGCCTCGGCCGGTGCGATGTCGGTGCTCACGACCTGGCTGGACAGATGGTGCAGCCGGTGCCGGAACTCGGCGTCCACGCCCAGGAGTTCGCAGATCACCTCCATGGGCAGCGGCAGCGCGAAGTGCCGCCGCAGGTCGGCGACGCCGTCGCCCTCGGCCGCGGCCCGCTCCAGCGCGTCGAGCAGCGAGGCGGTCAACTCCTCGATCCATGACCGCAGTTGTTCCACCCGGCGGGGCGTGAACGCCCGGCTGACCAGTCCGCGCAGTCTGCGGTGGTCGGCCCCGTCGGTGGTGGTCATGCCCCGTACCGTGGCGAAGGTCAGCAGCGGCCAGCCAACGGGGATCCGGCCCTCCGCCAGTTCGGTGAAGTGCCGTGCGTTCTTGGCGACTTCGGGATGCTGGAGGAAGTCCCTGAGCGTCTCGTGACCGAGGACGGCCATGCCCTCGACACCGCCGGGCAGCACGACCGGCGCCACGGCTCCGCGGGCCAGCAGCCGGGCGTTGTCGGCATGCGGACAGCCGGTGGCGGGGTACAGGCGGTGCGGCACGGACGGGGTCTCCACCGGGGCTCCTGACGGACGGCCGTACGACGCGGACACGGCCGATCGTAGGCGCCCGGGTGCCCCCGGGGCGGGAATATCCGTGACCGGTGCCATGTTGACGATCCCGGAACGCTGGGTATAGTGCGATCAGCACGTGTGGCCGCCCCACTGTTGGGCGCCGTGCCCGTTCCACCTCCTCCAGCCGCACCGCCCGTCGGTTCCCGACCGGCCCACCGGCTTCTCAGCACCACCTCGTGACCAGGGCTTCTCCGCCGTCGCCGAGGTGTCGTTCCCGCCGCACGGAGGCATGCGCACCCGCCCTCCCGCTCGCGGCCCACTCCCCCCTTCTCTGCTGACTTCCGTCCTCGAAAGGACCACCTCTCATGACCACCACACTCGAACCTCCCGTACGGCAGCAGGCCCAGAACGCCGCCCCTCCCGTCACCGGTGTCCTCGACATCGACGCGAGCGGGAAGGGGCAGCTGCGGGCCCCGAGCTGCCTGACCTCCCCCGCCGACCCGCAGGTCCCCGCCGCGCTGATCCGCCGTCACGGCCTGCGCAAGGGCGACCTCGTCGAGGGCGTCCGGGGCAACCAGCGCGCGCTGACCGAGGTCACGCGCGTCAACGGCCGTACGCCCGAAGAGCTGCGCGGCCGCCGTCAGTTCCGTGAGCTGACCCCGCTGCACCCGCACGAGCGGATCCGCCTGGAACACCCGGCCGCCGGGCTCGCCGGGCGGGTCGCCGACCTGTTCGCGCCGGTCGGCAAGGGGCAGCGCGGGCTGATCGTGGCCCCGCCGAAGACCGGCAAGACCGTACTGCTCCAGCAGCTGGCGGCCGCCGTCGCCGGCAACCACCCGGAGTGCCATCTGATGGTGCTGCTGCTCGACGAGCGCCCCGAGGAGGTCACCGACATGCGGCGCTCCGTGCAGGGCGAGGTGTACGCCTCGACCTTCGACCGGCCCGCCAAGGAGCACATCGCGCTCGCCGAACTCGTCGTCGAGCGCGCCAAGCGGCTCGTCGAGGAGGGCCAGGACGTCGTCATCCTCCTGGACTCCCTGACCCGGCTGTGCCGGGCCCACAACAACGCGGCCGCCTCCAACGGCCGCACCCTCAGCGGCGGTGTCGACGCCGGCGCTCTGCTCGGCCCGAAGCGGTTCTTCGGGGCCGCCCGCAAGGCCGAGGAGGGCGGCTCGCTCACCATCCTGGCCACCGTCCTGGTGGACACCGGCTCCCGGGCCGACGGCTACTTCTTCGAGGAGCTGAAGAGCACCGGCAACATGGAGCTGCGGCTGGACCGCGAGCTGGCCTCCCGGCGGGTCTTCCCGGCTCTGGACATCGCCCCCTCCGGCACCCGCCGCGAGGAACTCCTGCTCACCCCGGCCGAGTTGACCGCCGTACGCGGGCTGCGCCGGGCCCTGCAGAGCCGGGAGGGCACCCCGAGCGGGCTGGAGACGCTCCTGGAGCGGATTCGCGAGACCCCGGACAACGCCAGCTTCCTGCGCCGGGTCCAGCCGACCCTGCCCGCGGGCTGACAGGCTGACGGAACGACGGTCTGACGTATCGACGGACCGACGGACCGGCGGACCGGCGGGCGAGCCGTGCGTGCGGCATCCGGGTTGCTCAAGACGCCCGTCCGGCCCAGGCCGCGCGCCGTCCAGCGCCCACCTTCCTACGTTGATCATATGAATATCGGATTCCCTGACCGCTTCTCTCGCCGAGTGACGGTGTCGACCTGCGCCCTCTGTGTGGCGGGCCTGCTGGCCCTGACGCCCGGCACGGCGGCCGCCGGCACCAGGGCACTGGACCCGGCCCCGCCGCCGAGGGCGGTGGTGCCGGGTCCGGCACTGCTCTACCGCTCCGGCGCCCAGGTGCGTCCGCACGTCGGGGCCCCCGGACTGCCGGACGTCTCCGCGCTCTCCTGGGTGGTCGCCGACGCCGACAGCGGCCAGGTGCTGGCGGCGAACGGGGCGCATCTCGGACTGCCGCCGGCCAGCACGCTGAAGACCCTGTTCGCGCTCACCGTGATGCCCACCCTGCCCCCTGGTCTCAAGCACCGGGTGACCCACGCGGAGCTGGCGGACGTCGGCGAGGGCAGCAGCCTGGTCGGTGTCGAGGAGGGGCACACCTACCAGGTGTCCGATCTGTGGCGCGGGGTCTTCCTCAGCTCCGGCAACGACGCCGTGCACGTGCTGGCCGCGCTCGACGGCGGCTGGAACCGCACCGTCACCCGGATGCAGGCCAAGGCCCGCTCCCTGGGCGCCCTGGACACCCATGTCGAGTCCCCCGACGGCTACGACGCACCCGGGCAGGTCTCCTCGGCGTACGACCTCGCGGTGTTCGGCCGGGCCGGACTCCACAACCCCGAGTTCGCCGGCTACTGCTCCACCGCCCAGGCCCGCTTCCCGGCCGGCGGCGGCTGGACCTTCGGCATCGAGAACACCAACCGGCTGCTGACCGGCGAGGACGGGGTGGCCCGCTACCCCGGCCTGATCGGCATCAAGAACGGCTACACCAGCAACGCCGGCAACACCCTCGTCGCCGCCGCCCGGCGGGGCGGGCGCACCCTCCTCGTGACGGTGATGAACCCCCAGGACGGCGGCGTGTACGACGAGGCCCGTCAGCTGCTCGACTGGGGTTTCGAGGCGGCCGGGCGGGTCGATCCGGTGGGCTCGCTGGACGCCCTGCGGCCGGCCCCGCGACCGGGACCGAGCACCGTGCCGATCGCGGCCGCCGCGGCACCGGAGGACGACTCCGTCTGGTCGGACACCGCCATCGCCGCGGCCTTCGCCGGTCTCGGGGTGGGCGCGGTGACCCTGGCGATGCGGCTCAAGGGCGAACGCTCGGACAGGTCGGACCCCTCCGACCCGCCCGGCCGGGACTGACCCACCGGCAGCCCGAACAGCAGACCCAGCGTGATCCAGGTGTAGAGGTTGCTGCCGAGGAAACCGTCGATGCCGGACGCGTCGTCGAACCACAGCCACACCACGCTGGTGCACATCACCGCGTACAGCGCGCCCGCGATCCGCGGGTACCCCGCACGGGCCAGCAGCGCGAACGAGGGCAGCACCCACACCAGGTGGTGCACCCAGGTGATCGGGCTGACCAGGCAGGCGGCGAGACCGGTGAGCGCGAACGCGGCCGTCCAGTCGCCGGCCGTCACGGCCCGGCGGGTCCGCCACGCCCACACGGCCAGGGTGAGCAGCACGACGATCGCCCACAACGGCTTGTCCGGATGGCCGAGCCGGGCCAGGACACCCTGCAGCGACTGGTTCGACACATAGTCGAGCCGGCCGACCCGGCTGGTGTCCCAGAGCGCCTGCGTCCAGTAGAACCGGGACGCCTTCGGATCGGTCCAGGCAGCCAGCCCGGTCGCCGCGAGCGCCACGGCCGTGGCGACCCCCGCCGCACGCCACCTGCGGCCGATCAGCAGCATGGCGATGAACAGCGCCGGGGTGAGCTTGATCGCAGCGGCGAGCCCGATCCCGACCCCGGCCCAGCGGCCCCGGCCGCTGCGCAGCAGGCAGCAGTCGCCGAGCACCAGGGCGAGCAGTATCAGGTTCACCTGGCCGAAGCTGAAGGTGTCCCGCAGCGGCTCGAACAGGGCCAGCGCGCACAGTGCCAGCGCCCACCGGTACCAGCCCCAGCGCCGCCAGCCCGGCCCGGCCAGGATGCGCAGCACGAACGCCAGCGCGGTCAGGTTGACGAGCAGCGAGGCCGCGATGGCCAGCGGCAGCCCCACCAGCGCCATGGGCAGCATGCCGACGGCGGCGAACGGCGGATAGGTGAAGCCGTACTCCGTCCCCGGCACCCGGTAGTCGTAGATCCGGCCGCCGTGGTGCACCCAGGTGTGCACGGTCCCGTAGTAGACCCGTAGGTCGAACCAGTCGCGCAGCAGCGGCACGGTGGCCGTGAACACGGTCACGGCGGCGACGAGGGCCAGGACGAGCAGCAGCCTCCCCCGCACGGTCTGCGGTCCTCTCATGCCGTACGTCCCACGACCGGGGCCTGCGCCGCCTGGTGGGCCTGCCACAGCACGACCACACCGAGCACCCCACCGGAGACGGCGAGGACCAGCTGGCCCACGTCGGCGGGGCCGCCGCTGGGCAGCACGGCGAGCGCGAGCACTCCGGTGACCGCGGCCACCCGGTGCCGTACCGAGGTGCTGGGCGCCGCCGCCGCTATCAGGAACAGGCCCCAGATCGCGTACCAGGGCCGGATCGCGGGCCCGAAGGCGGCGACCGCGGCCAGGCTCAGGCCGAGCGCGTAGACCGGGCGGGGCCGCAGCCGGACCCATATCAGCAGCACGGTCACCGCGGTCAGCGCCATCCCGAGCAGGTGCCAGGCGGGCACGGCCAGTGGTGCCAGGTCGCTGCCGAGGTGTTCGAGGAGCGCGCGGGTGGCCCGGCCCAGCAGGCTGCTGAGCGCCCAGTTGTGCGCCGAGACGGGCGTGTCCAGCGCCCTTATCCATCCGTACCCCGTGCCCGCGACGGCGGTCGCCACCACCGTGGTGACCCCGGAGGCCGCGGCCGTCAGCAGGGTGGCACGTACCGGGCTGCGGCCCCTGCGCGCCTGTACGACGACGATCGCCAGCAGTCCGAGCGCGGCGGGCGCCTTCACCAGCGCCGCGAGCGTGACCAGCACGGCCCCCAGGACCGGCCAGCGGCCGAGCGCCGCGACCAGGCCGAGGCCGAGCAGACCGAGCATGATCGCGTCGTTGTGGGCGCCCGCGACCAGGTGCAGCAGCACCAGCGGGTTGAGGGCGCCCAGCCAGAGCGCGGCGGCCGGGTCGGCGCCGCTGTGCCGGGCCAGCCGGGGCAGCGCGACCGCCATCAGGCCGACGCCGAGCAGGGCGACCAGCCGCATCCCGAAGAGCCCGGCCGGGAGTTCGCCCCGGGTCAGCCCGGACAGCAGCGAGGCCACGCCCATGAACGCGGGACCGTACGGGGCGGCGGTGTTCTGCCACACCGGCGCCACCTCGTCGGCCAGCGGGCCGCCGAGCTGGGCGGGGCCCGAGGTGTAGACGTCCATGTGCGCGTCGACCATCGCACCCTGCGCCAGGTAGCTGTATACGTCCCGGCTGAACAACGGCGGCGCGAGCAGCAGCGGGGCCGCCCACACGACGAGCACCAGCATCAGCTGGCGCGGGGTGGGCGGGGCGCCGCTGCGCACGAGGCGGCCGAGCAGCAGCCACGCGGCGATCAGCAGGACGACGCCGAAGTAGACCCCGACCAGGCCGAACGCCGCCTGTACCGAGCTGGGTGCGAGCAGATCCTCCACGGGTAGGGCGCCGGCAGTCTCACCTCCCAGCGCCAGGAAGGCGGTGCCGGCCAGGCCGAGAACCTGGCAGCGGCGTAGATCGACGGGAAAAGCCATGGCCAACACTGGGTCAGCGTGTCAATGGTGGGTGGCCGGAAAGCGACGGGGTGTTTTCCTGCGAGAGACCTGGCTGTGACTGGCCAGTGGGTCGGGGGTGGGTGCGGGTCCGGTGGGGGCTGGTCGCGCCCACGCGGCGGAGCCGCATATCGATACAGCCCCGGGGCCCCGCCGGGGGGGGGCGCCCCCCCCCCCCCCCCGGGGGCGGGGGGGGGGGCGCCCCCCCGCGCGCCCCCCCCCCCCCGCCCCGCGCCCCCCCCCCCCGCCCCCCCCCCCCCCGGGTCCGGTGGGGGCTGGTCGCGCCCACGCGGCGGAGCCGCATATCGATACAGCCCCGCGCCCCTTCGGGGCGCTAGAACACCGACAGGCCTGTCAAAGTGGTGAAGCGATCCAGCGCCGCGACTCCCGCCACCGAGTTGCCCCGTTCGTCCAGGCCCGGGCTCCACACGCACAACGCACAACGCCCCGGCACTACCGCGATGATCCCACCCCCGACCCCGCTCTTCCCGGGCAGGCCCACCCGGTAGGCGAAGTCGCCCGCCGCGTCGTACGTGCCGCAGGTCAGCATCACGGCGTTGACCTGTTTCGCCTGGCTCTGGGTGAGCAGGCGGGTGCCGTCGGCGCGGATGCCGTGGCGGGCGAGGAAGGTGGTGGCGAGGGCGAGGTCGGCGCAGGAGGCGGCGACGGAGCACTGGCGGAAGTACTGGTCGAGGAGGACCGGGACCTCGTTGTCGATGTTGCCGTAGGAGGCCATGAAGTGGGCCAGCGCGGCGTTGCGGTCGCCGTGCTGGGACTCGGAGGCGGCCACCTCCCGGTCGAAGTCCAGGCCGGCGTTGCCGCTTTCGGCGCGCAGGAAGGCCAGTAGTTCGCCGGCCGCGTCCGAGGTACGGGTGTGCAGCCGGTCGGTGACGACGAGGGCGCCCGCGTTGATGAAGGGGTTGCGCGGGATGCCCTGCTCGTACTCCAGCTGGACCAGGGAGTTGAAGGGGTTGCCGGAGGGCTCGCGGCCGACGTGCTCCCAGAGTTCGTCGCCCTCGCGGGCGAGGTCCAGGGCGAGGGTGAAGACCTTGGTGAGGGACTGCGCGGAGAACGGCTGCCGCCACTCCCCCACGCCGTAGACCGTGCCGTCGAGCTCGGCGACCGCCATGCCGAAGCTGCGCGGGTCGCACGCGGCGAGTGCCGGGATGTAGTCGGCGGGACGGCCGCGCCCGGGCGTGCGGCCTATCTCCTCGGCGATGCGCTCCAGGACCGGCAGGAAGGCGGGCGACGACGTCACTGTCATGATCACTATTGTGCCTCCGTGCCGGTCCTGGTGCGTACGCGCAGGTCAGGCGAGGGGCGATCCGCTGCCGGCGACGACCTCGGGACGCAGCAGGTCGGCGAGCCGCTCGGCGGGCAGCAGGCCCTTCTCCAGGACGAGTTCGGCCACCCCGCGGCCGGTGGCGAGGGCCTCCTTGGCGATGTCGGTGGCCGCCGTGTACCCGATGTGCGGGTTGAGCGCGGTGACCAGGCCGATGGAGTTCTCGACGGTGGCCCGCAGCACCTCGGTGTTGGCGGTGATGCCGTCCACGCAGCGCTCGGCCAGGGTCAGGCAGGCGCTTTGCAGGTGCGTGATGCTCTCCGACAGGGAGTGCAGGATGATCGGCTCGAACGCGTTCAGCTGGAGCTGTCCGGCCTCGGCGGCCATGGTGATGGCGACGTCGTTGCCGATGACCTCGAAGGCGACCTGGTTGACCACCTCGGGGATGACCGGGTTGACCTTGCCGGGCATGATCGACGAACCGGCCTGCACGGGCGGCAGGTTGATCTCGCCGAGCCCGGCCCGCGGCCCGGAGGACAGCAGCCGCAGGTCGTTGCAGCTCTTGCTCAGCTTGACCGCGATCCGCTTGAGCACGCCCGACATCTGGACGAACGCACCGCAGTCCTGGGTCGCCTCCACCAGGTTGGCGGCGGTGACCAGGGGCAGCCCGGTGATCTCGGCGAGGTGCCGGCGCGCCGACTCGGCGTATCCTGCGGGCGCGTTGAGCCCGGTTCCGATCGCCGTGGCGCCGAGGTTGATCTCGTGGATCAGCTCGGCGGCCTCGGCGAGCCGGCTCCGGTCCTCGTCCAGCATCACGGCGAAGGTCGAGAACTCCTGCCCGAGCGTCATGGGCACCGCGTCCTGCAACTGCGTACGGCCCATCTTCAGCACGTCACGGAACTCGACGGCCTTGCGCCCGAAGGAGTCCTGCAGCACCGCCATCGCCCTGAGCAGCCCGCGCACCGCGAAGACGGTCGCGACCTTGACGGCGGTCGGGTACACGTCGTTGGTGGACTGGCCGAGGTTGACGTCCTCGTTGGGGTGCAGGTATCGGTACTCGCCCTTCGCGTGCCCCATCAACTCCAGGGCTCGGTTGGCGACGACCTCGTTGGCATTCATGTTCGTGGACGTCCCGGCACCCCCCTGGATGACGTCGACCACGAACTGGTCGTGCAGCTTGCCGCCCCGGATCTCGCGGCAGGCGGCGACGATCGCGGCAGCCTTCTCGGGCGCCAGCAGCCCCAGTTCCTCGTTGGCGAGGGCAGCGGCCTCCTTGACGGCGGCGAGCGCTTCGATCAGATGCGGGTACGCGGAGATCGGCGTACCGGTGATCGGGAAGTTCTCGGTGGCACGCAGGCTGTGCACACCCCAGTAGGCATCGGCGGGCACATCACGATCGCCGAGCAGATCGTGTTCGCTACGAACAGTCATGGGTCCTGTTCCAAAAGAGTGAGGGTGAAGCGCCCCCTCAGGGGCGCGGGGAACTGCGCGACCAGCCACAACCGGCCCGCAGCCGCCGAACTACAAGTCCACGCAGACGACTAGGCGCAAGCCGAAACAGCAACCGGCTCCAGTGAGCGGACGGGCCGCACACGCCCGACCTCCCGCCCCCCACCGAGCAGCGCCTCCCCGGCGAACTCGGTGAGCAGTTCCTGAGGGACCCCGGCCCGCGCCAACGCCGCCGCGGCCACCGGCACCCGCGCCCGGTTCGCCCCGTCCGCGATCTTCACGGCGACGGCCCGCCCGTCCGGCAGCGCAGCCACCTCGACGCCCTCGAAGCCGTCCTTGGCCAGCAGCCCCGGCACGGCCGCCATCAGTGCGGCCACGTCCCGCCCCGCCCCGGACGCCATCTCCGCGTGCTCCCGCATCGCGTCGGCGACCCGTGCCTCGGGCGTACCCGGCACGGCGGCGGCGATCCGCGACACCGCGCGGGCCAGCCCGTGCAGGGAGATGGAGAACAGCGGAGCGCCGCAGCCGTCCACCGTCGTACGGGCGATGCGCTGCCCGGTCAGGTCCTCGACGATCTCGGCGATCGCCTGCTGCAGCGGATGGCCCGGATCGAGATACTCCGCCAGCGACCAGCCGTTCAGCTTCGCGGTCCACAGCATCGCCGCGTGCTTGCCGGAGCAGTTCTGGGCGAGTCGCGACGGCCCCCGGCCCTCGCGGATCCAGGTGTCGCGCACGCCGGGGTCGTACGGCATGTCGGGGACGTTGCGCAGGTCGTCCTCCGTCAGTCCGGCGAGGCCGAGGATGCGCCGGGTTCCGGCGAGGTGCCGCTCCTCGCCGGAGTGGCTGGCGGCGGCCAGCGAGAGCAGGTCGCCGTCGAGGGGCAGCCCGGCCCGCAGCATGGCGACGGCCTGGACGGGCTTGAGGGCCGAGCGCGGGTAGAACGCGGCCTCGATGTCGCCGAGCTGGAACTGGACCTCTCCGTCGGCGCCGAGGACGACGACGGAACCGTAGTGGATGCCCTCGACGACCCCGTCGCGGATGAGGTGGGCGACGGGGGCGTGGAGGGGTTCACGGACGATGGGTGCGTCCGCGGGGGAACTGCTGTACATCACTGCCTGGTCTCGGGTGAGGTGGGAGGGACCGTTACGCGGTTCACGCGTCGGTTCCGGCGGACGGGCGCGCCGCGCGCCGGCGGATGGCGTACCAGCCGGCGACGAGCGCTGCGACGATCAGCGGCACACAGAGCACGGTGGTGCGTCCGGCGCCGCCGTCGGCGTACATCAGGACCAGGACGGAGGCGAGGAACGCCAGCGTCACGATCTCGGTCCAGGGGGAGCCCGGCAGTCGGTAGCCGGGACGGATGAGTTCGCCGTTCTGGGTCTTTCGCCAGAAGAGCAGGTGGCAGAGCATGATCATGCCCCAGGTGGAGATGATGCCGATCGCCGCGAAGTTGAGGACGATCTCGAACGCGTCGGCGGGGACGACGAAGTTGAGGCCCACGCCGAGGACACAGATACCGCTGGTGAGCAGAATCCCGCCGTACGGCACCTGGGTGCGGCTCATCTTCGCGGTGAACTTCGGGGCGGAGCCGTTGACGGCCATGGAGCGCAGGATGCGGCCGGTCGAGTAGAGGCCGGAGTTGAGCGAGGACATGGCCGCGGTGAGGACGACGAGGTTCATCACGCCGCCGGCCGCCGGGACGCCGATGTGCGAGAGCACGGTGACGAAGGGGCTCTGGCCCGCCGTGTACTTGTTCCAGGGCAGCAGCATCGAGAGCAGGACGACCGAGCCGACGTAGAACAGGCCCACGCGCCACATGATCGAGTTGATCGCCTTCGGCATGATCTTCTCGGGGTTCTCGGTCTCGCCGGCGGCGACGCCGACCAGTTCGACCGAGGCGTAGGCGAAGACGACGCCCTGGATGATCAGCAGCATGGGCAGCAGGCCGTTGGGGAAGACGCCGCCGTTGTCGGTGATGAGGGACGGGCCGGGGGTGGCGCCGTCGACCGGGTGCTGGGTGACCAGGAGGAAGATGCCGATGACCATGAAGATCACCAGGGCGCTGACCTTGACGATCGCGAACCAGAACTCCAGTTCGCCGAAGATCTTCACCGAGATCAGGTTCACGGTGAGGACCACGGCCAGGGCTATCAGGGCGATCACCCACTGCGGGATGTCGGAGAACATCCCCCAGTAGTGGGTGTAGGTGGCGACCGCGGTGATGTCGGCGATGCCGGTGGTCGCCCAGTTCAGGAAGTACATCCAGCCCGCGGTGTAGGCGCCCTTCTCGCCCAGGAACTCACGGGCGTACGAGACGAAGGCGCCGGAGGACGGGCGGTACAGGACGAGTTCGCCGAGGGCGCGGACGACGAGGAACGCGAAGACGCCGCAGACCGCGTACGCGACGAAGAGGGAGGGGCCGGCGTCGGCGAGGCGGCCGCCGGCGCCGAGGAAGAGGCCGGTGCCGATGGCGCCGCCGATGGCGATCATGTTGACGTGCCGGTGCTTCAGCGACTTGCTGTAGCCGTGGTCCCCGGCGTCGACGTGACGGGACGAGGGGCGCGTCTCGTCTTTGAGGTGCTGTTCGCTCACGCCTCGGTTCCGCCTTCCTGGTGCTGGTCCGTGCGCGCGGGGCGCACGATGTGGGTGAGGGTCGTCTCGACGCGGTCGAGGTGGTGGCTCATGGCCTCCACGGCGTCGGGTTCGGAACCGTCGATCAGCGCTTCGACGATGGCCCGGTGCTCCCGGTTTGACTGCTCCCGGCGGCCGCCCAGCTCGTTGAGGAAGGCCGACTGACGCGCCAGTGCGTCCCGGATCTCCTCGATGACCCGGCGGAAGACCGGGTTCTGGGCGGCCTCGGCCACGGCGAGGTGGAAGAGGGTGTCCATCGCGACCCACGCGGTGGTGTCCGTCTCCCGCTCCATGCGGTCGAGCAGATGGGCCAGGTGGTCCAGGTTCTCGGGGCTGCGGCGCAGCGCCGCGTACCCGGCGACCGGGATCTCGATGTGCCGGCGGACTTCGAGCAGGTCGCTCGCCGCGTAGTCGCCGAAGGTGGGGTCCTCGACGGCGCTGGCCACGACGAAGGTGCCCTTGCCGGTCTTGGAGACGGTCAGGCCCATCGTCTGCAGGGCCCGCAGGGCCTCGCGCAGGACGGGCCTGCTGACCTCCAGGGTGCGGCAGAGCTCCGCCTCGGAGGGGAGCTTGTCGCCGATCGCGTACGCGCCGCGCTCGATGGCACCGCGCAGGTGCGCCAGCACCGCCTCCATGGCGCTCACGCGTCGCGGGGGCTGTCCGGCTGTCGGGCTGTCTGACAGGTTCACGGGTGAGATGTTCCGGGTTGCGGGACGAGGCTGTCAAGGTGTCGCGAAAGGAAACATTCACGGGGTGCGACACCTGAATGCGCAGGCGTCACACCCCGTGGCGGAGCGGTGACTCGTGGAACCGGTGAATCGGTCAGGCGTTGATGGTGCCCGTGGCGAGGAGGCCGAAGAGCGCCAGGCCGATCACGATCCGGTAGATCACGAACGCGTTGAAGGAGTGCTTGGCGACGAACTTCAGCAGCCAGGCGATGGAGGCGTAGGCGACCACGAAGGAGACGATCGTGCCGACGGCGAGCGGGGCGGCGCCCACGCCCGCGCCCAGGGCGTCCTTGAGCTCGTAGATGCCCGCGCCGGTCAGGGCCGGGATGCCGAGGAAGAAGGAGAGGCGGGTGGCGGCGACGCGGTCCAGGTCGAGGATGAGCGCGGTGGACATGGTGGCGCCGGAGCGGGAGAAGCCCGGGAAGAGCAGGGCGAGGATCTGCGAGCAGCCGACCAGCATCGCGTCCTTGAAGGAGGTGTCGTCCTCACCGCGCTTGTGGCGGCCCATCTGGTCGGCCGCCCACATCACACCGGAGCCGACGATCAGCGAGCCGCCGACCACCCACAGGGAGCCGAGCGCGCCGTCGATGAGCGGCTTGGCGGCGAGACCGACCAGGACGATCGGGACGGTCGCGGCGATCACCCACCAGGCGAACTTGTAGTCGTGGTGGTAGCGCTCTTCCTTGTTGGTCAGACCGCGGAACCAGGCGGAGACGATGCGCTTGATGTCCTTGAAGAAGTACACGAGCACGGCGGCGATGGCGCCGACCTGGATGACGGCGGAGAATCCGACGACGGACTGGTCGTCGACGGGGATGTTCATGAGCCCCTCGGTGATCTTGAGGTGGCCGGTGGAGGACACCGGGAGGAACTCGGTCACCCCCTCGACTACCCCGAGGATGGCGGCCTGGCCGACAGAGATGGCGCTCATGGGATCCAGTTCTGCAGAGTTTGGTCGACAGTGCTGTAGACAGTCTTACAGCGCGGAGGTGTGAAGCAAGTCCTAGGACCAGACCGCCCGGGCGATCGCCACCCCGGCGAAGGCCGCCCCGAGCCCCGACACGAGGCTCGCGACGACGTTGGCGGCAGCGTAGAGCCCGGCGCCGGTCTCGGTCAGCCGGAGGGTCTCGTACGAGAACGTCGAGTAGGTCGTCAGCGCCCCGCACAGCCCGGTGCCCAGCAACAGCTGGAGATGCGGGCCCGCCGTGCCCGCCGAGGCCGCGCCGGCGAGCAGGCCCAGGATCAGGCAGCCGGTGACGTTGACCACGAAGGTGCCCCAGGGGAAGACGGAGTCGTGCCTGGCCTGGACGGCGCGGTCGGTGAGATAGCGCAGCGGAGCACCCACGACGGCGCCGGCTACGACCAACAGCCAGTTCACAACGACTTCTTACCTTCCGTGTCCGTTTTGCCCGTGTCGTCCGTGCGGCCGACGTACCGGATGACCTCGCAGTCGTCCAGCGTGACGAGCCCCTCGGTCACCAGTTCGTCGAGCTGCGGCAGGAACGCCCGGACCCGCTCCTCGGTGTCCACGATCACGACCGCGACCGGCAGGTCCTCGCTCAGGGACAGCAGCCGGGAGGTGTGGATGCGGGAGGAGGCGCCGAAGCCCTCGATGCCCCGGAACACGCTGGCGCCCGCGAGGCCCGCCCGGTGGGCGCGGTGCACGATCTCCGTGTAGAGGGGCTTGTGGTGCCAGCTGTCGTCCTCGCCGATGTGGACGGTCAGCCGCAGGGCGCGGCCGGTCAGTCTGGTCATCGCTGCCTCCGGGTGAGGACGCGGCGGGTCGCGGCGGCCGCGCACCACACCGCCGCCATGGCCGCGCACAGGGTCGCGGCGAGGTAGGCCAGGCCCGTGGCGGGGCGGCCGTGGTCGACCAGTTTCTGGATGTCGACGGCGTAGGTGGAGAAGGTGGTGAAGCCGCCGAGGACGCCGGTGCCGAAGAACGGGCGGACCAGGCGGTGCGCGGGGAGTCCCTCGGTGATCAGGACCAGGAAGGCGCCGATCACGGCGCAGCCGGTCACATTGGTCCAGAAGGTCGCCCAGGGGAATCCGCCCGCCGCGGTGGGCAGGGCGAGGGCGAGGCCGTAGCGGGCCACGGCGCCGATCGCACCGCCGGCGGCGACCACCGCGACGACCGGCGCCTGGGTGCGCCACTCGGGCCGCCGCCGCGGGCTCGGCTGGACTCGGAGGCTCTCGGCTTCCGGGGCTGTCATCGGTCGTACGTCTCCTGTTCGGCACCGCCCCGACGGGTGCAACAGGGTACCGCCGGGTGTACCCGGCGGTCACTTCGCGGTGGGGGCCGCGCAGACCGCGACGCCGGGCTCCCACACGCTGCCGAGGACCAGCAGGCGCCCGGTGCGGCAGACGCTGGTCGCCATGCGGAAGCCGGAGGGCCGGCGGGCCAGGTGGTGCACGACCCTGCCGTGGTCGTCCAGGGCGACGACGGCGACCGTGCCGGCCGGGCGGTAGGGGGCGTGCACGGCGGCCCGGGCGGCCGCGCGGCGCACGGCGGCCGGGGTGCGGTGGAAGAGGTCCAGCGGGGGGTTGCGCGGTCCGGCCAGGGCGACCCAGGTGAGATCGCCGTCGCGCCAGAGGTTGTCGGGCATGCCGGGGAGCTCGGCGAAGAACTCGGCGCGGCCGGCCCGCGGACCGGTGAGCCAGTACCGGGTCAGGCGGTACGCGCCGGTCTCGGCGACGATCAGGAAGGTGCCGTCGCCGCTGACGGCCAGCCCGTTGGCGAACTGGAGCCCGTCGCAGGCGACTTCGGGCGTACGGGCGCCGGGCGCGAGGCGCAGCAGGCGGCCGGTGCCGCTGTGCTCGACGATGTCGCCGATCCAGTGGTCCAGCGGGAAGCGGCGGCTGGAGACGGTGAAGTAGAGGGTGCCGTCGGGCAGGGCGACCACGTTGCTGGCGAACCGCAGCGGCTCGCCCTCGACCGTGTCGGCGAGGACCTGGACGGCGCCGTCGGCGAGGCCGACGCGCAGCAGCCCGCGCTCCGCGTCGCACACCAGCAGGTCGCCGTCGGGCAGCAGCTCGAGCCCGAGCGGGCGGCCACCGGTCCGGGCGAGCTCCCGGACCCGGGGGGTGTCCGGGTCGCCCAGGCCGTCCAGGCGCAGGATGCGGCCGTCCTCGACGCCGGTGAGGACCCGGCCGTCCGGATCCGTCACCACGTCCTCCGGGCCCCGGCCGCCGATGGCGACGTAGTGGAGGGGGACGAGGCGTGCGGGTCGGTCCATGAGCCCCATGGTGGCAGGCGGAACGGTTCTCACCAGCCTTTCTCGAACATCCGGGCCACTTCCGCGATCCGCATCTCGTCGCGCCGGTAGTAGGTGCGGTGCCGGATGCGCTTGGTGCGCAGCAGCCCGAGCCGGGTCAGCAGGGCCAGATGGGTGCCGGCGACCCTGCGGGAGACGCCGAGCTTCGCGGCGACGGCCCGGACGGTGACGCCGTCCTCGGCGAGGTCGGTGTGGCGCTGGGGCGGGAAGTGGGCCGCCGGATCCTTGAGCCAGTCCAGAATGTCCAGGCGATGCGCGCTCGTGGGGTTCCTCAGCATCCGACCGGCCTCCGTCCCTGCCTCCTCGTAGTTCGTGTGCCCCACTGTCCCGCAGCCGAAGCCCCCACGTCAGGGACTCGGTGCGCGATGTCCGAGACCGAACGGCCGTACGAGATCGGCCGGTTGGGGACGTGACGCGTGACGCGCCCGGGGCACGGCGGAGGGGCCCGACCGTCCCCTTACGGCCGGGCCCCTCGTCAGTGGTGGTTCAGCGGTGGCTGAACCACGCCATGGAGGACAGCGCCTTGTCGTCGTAGCCGAACAGGGCCTGGTTCTCCCAGCCGTTGCCCGAGGTGGCGTCGGTCGGGTCCCAGCCGTTTCCGGTGACGGCGGTCCAGGTCGCCTCCCAGTAGAAGACGCCGAGACCCCGGCCGTTCGGGACGGCCTCGACGATGTTCGCGACGGCGTTCATCCAGGCCAGCTGGCCGGCCGCGGTGGCCGGGTAGCCGGTGACCAGTTCACTGCTGGTGTCGATCTGGTTCTCCAGCGAGTCGTCCTGGGCGAGGGTGAACGGGTAGGCGGTCTCGGCGACGAACACCGGCTTGGAGTAGCGCGAGGCCACGTCGTCCAGGGTGGTCTGGGCGGCGGCCAGCGAGCCGTGCCAGTAGCCGTAGTACGACAGCCCGATCACGTCGTAGTTGATGCCGTAGGTCTTGGCGTTGTCGAACCACCAGCGGACCGTGGCGTCGTCGCCCGCGTTGGCCAGGTGCAGGGCGACCTGGGTGGAGGAGGAGACCGCCTTGGCCGCGCTGTAGCCGGAGTTGATCAGGCCGGCGAGCTGTGACCAGTTGTCCGTGGAGCCCTCGGACCAGAGCATGCCGCCGTTGATCTCGTTGCCGATCTGGACCATGTCGGCGGTGGTGCCCTGGGACTTCAGGGCGTTGAGGACGTCGTACGTGTGGTTGTACACGTCGGTCTTCAGCTGGCTGTAGGAGTGGCCGGACCAGGCGGCGGGCTTGGTCTGCTTGCCCGGGTCGGCCCAGCTGTCCGAGTAGTGGAAGTCGACCAGCAGCTTCATGCCGGCCGCCTTGACGCGCTTGGCCATGGCCAGCACGTGCGCCTTGTCGTTGTAGCCGTCGGCCGGGTTGACCCAGACCTTGAGCCGCGCGTAGTTCATGCCGGCGTTCTTGAGGATGGTGACCGCGTCCCCGGTGGTGCCGGAACTGGTCTTGTAGACACCGCCCTTGGCCTCGCTCTTGGCGAGTGACGATATGTCGGCGCCCTTGACGGCGAGGCCCGTCGAGCCGGAGGCGAACGTCACGTCGTCGACGTTGATCCAGTTGCCCGCGTTGGCGTCGGAGTAAATGCTGATCGTGCACTGGTTGTTGGTGACCGCGATCGAGGTGACGATCCGCACCCAGCTGCTGGTGGAGACGGGCAGGTCGGTCCGCTGCTCCGAACTCCCGCAGTTCTTCAGGGATATGTAGGCGGAGTTCTGCCCGCCGCTGGAGCGGGTCCAGGCGGTGAGGGTGTAGTTCCCGTTGGTCAGCCCCGACAGGTACTGGTAGGTCTCCACCTTGTAGGCCGAGGCCGAGTAGTGGCTGAGGCGGTAACTGCCGCTGTGGCCACCGGACTCGGTGTACGAGGCGCCCGTGTCGCCGTACTCCGACCAGCCGGTGGGGCTGGCCACGCCCGCGCCGTCCGACTCGAAGCCGCCGTTGGTGAGGGTGGACGCCGCCTGGGCGGTCTGTGCGGGAAGGGCGGTGAGGGCGAGCCCGGCCAGGAGCGGCAGCAGCAGGGCTCTGATGGTGCGTCTGGGATGGAACATCATCGTCCGTCGTCCCTTCGACGTGACTGGGGAGGGGTGTCCTCCGGCGGGGCCGGAGGAGAGCCCCTCCGCCCGCGGCTCTCGTGGCACGCGCGGACGGAGGGGAGTCTCGGCGGGCCGGGGCCCGGTGCCGGTGCTCAGCCGTCGAGTCGTACGACCCGGACGGTCCCCGCGGGGACCGCGAGGCGGCCCGCGGCGCGTTCGCCCGTCAGCAGTTCGGTGCCGTGCGCCTCCAGGGGCACCTTGGCGTCGGTGGCGGTGTGGTTGATCGCGAACAGGAAGGTGCCGGACTCGCCGGTGCGGCGGACCACCTCGACATCGCGGGGCAGTTCGGCGCGGGGCGCGATCCGGGCGTCCTCGGCGGCCCAGCCGAGCAGCGCGTCCAGGCCGTGGGCGTCGAGGCGGGTCGACACGTACCAGGCGGTGCCCTCCCCCAGCTGGTGCCGGGTGACCGCCGGGTGTCCCGCGGTGAGGCCGTCGGCGTAGGTCCAGACGGTCTCGGCGCCGCGCGGGAGAACGAACTCGGTCCACACGTCGCCGGTCAGCTCGGAGCCGTCGGGGCCGGTCAGGCGCACCCGTCCGTCCTTCAGGAGCGGCGAGAACTCCTCCACGTCCAGGCCGAGGACGTCGCGCAGGGGGCCGGGGTAGGCGCCTTCGTGCACGGCGTCGTGCTCGTCGACGATGCCGGAGAAGTACGAGACGACGAGCGTGCCGCCGTTCTCGACGTACTCCCGGAGGTTGTTCCCGGCCGCCTCCGTCATCAGGTACAGGGCCGGTACGACGACAAGGGGATAGGCCGACAAGTCGCTTTCGGGATGGGCGAAGTCGACGGTGAGGTGGCGGTCGTAGAGGGCCTCGTAGAAGGCGTCGGCGCGCTCGCGCGGGTCGTGGTCCTCGCTGGGGCGCCACTGGAGGTTCTGCGCCCACCAGGACTGCCAGTCCCACAGGACGGCCACGTCGGCCCGGGTGCGGCTGCCCCGGATCTGGCTCAGCGAGTCGAGGGACGCGCCCAGTTCGACGACCTCGCGCCACACCCGGGTCTCGGTGCCGCCGTGCGGCAGCATCGCGGAGTGGAACTTCTCGGCGCCGCGCCGGGACTGGCGCCACTGGAAGAACATCGCGCCGTCGGAGCCGCGGGCCACGTGCGCGAGGGAGTTGCGGGCCATCTGGCCGGGCGCCTTGGCCGGATTGCGCGGCTGCCAGTTGACACCCGAGGTGGAGTGCTCCAGGAGCAGCCAGGGGGCGCCGCCGGCGACGGAGCGGGTCAGGTCGGCGGCCATCGCGAGGTTGACGTGGGTGCGGCGGCCGTCGGTGATCAGGTAGTGGTCGTTGGTGACCAGGTCGACCTCGCGGCCCCAGGCCCAGTAGTCCATGGAGTCGCACTGGCTGAGGGCGGTCATGAAGTTGGTGGTGACCGGGACGCCGGGCGAGAGGCGGTGCAGGATGTCCCGCTCGGCCACGAAGTTCTCGCGGACGGTGGCGTCGGCGAACCGCTTGTAGTCCAGGGCCTGGCCCGGGTTGCCCACCGTGGGGGTGGCGCGCGGCGGGTTGATCTGTGCCAGGTCCGTGTAGTGCTGGCCCCAGAAGGCCGTGCCCCAGGCCTCGTTGACCCCGTCGACCGTGCCGTACGTGTCCGCGAGCCAGCGGCGGAAGTGGGCGGCGCAGGAGTCGCAGTAGCAGGCCGAGACCGGGACGCCGTACTCGTTGTGGACGTGCCACAGGGCGAGCGCCGGGTGGTCGCCGTAGCGCTCGGCCAGCCTGGTGGTGATGTTCGCGGCGGCCGCGCGGTACTCGGCATTGGAGTGGCAGATGGCGCCGCGCGAGCCGAACTCGTAGCGCACGCCCTCCGCGGTCACCGGCAGCGCCTCGGGGTGGGCGCGGTAGAACCAGGCGGGCGGCGCGACGGTGGGGGTGCCCAGGTCGACGCGGATGCCGTTCTCGTGCAGCAGGTCGAGCACGCGGTCGAGCCAGTCGAAGTCGTACTCCCCCGGCGCCGGCTCCAGCAGGGCCCAGGAGAAGATCCCGACGCTCACCATGGTGACCCCGGCCTCGCGCATCAGCCGGACGTCCTCGTGCCAGACACTTTCCGGCCACTGCTCGGGGTTGTAGTCCCCGCCGAAGGCGAGCCTGGTGAGGCCCCTGGGGGTGGTGTCCGGCATGGATCTCTCCCGTTTAATCGATCATTTGGGAACGTGCACACACATCGATCGTGGCGTGAGCCCAACATAACCGCACAGCAACAACCATTGACAAGTGTCCGGGATGTTTCTCTACTGTGAACGCTCACAGAGCATGACACGGACTCGCGACGGGCGATGATCCGGGTCTGTGCTGTCTGGAAAGCTCACACATACGCACGGCAGGTTCCCGCGACGGGCGGGGACCCAGGCCAGGGGAGAGATCCATGCCGCACACGAAGCGCCGTCGCCTCGTGACAACCGTCGTCGCCGTCTCGCTCGGCGCCACCGCCCTCGCCGCCTGCGGCTCGTCCGACGACAGCAAGGCCGACTCCGGTCCGGTCTCGCTGACGTACTGGGCCTGGGCGCCCGGTATGGACAAGGTCGTGGACCTGTGGAACAAGGGCGAGGGCAAGAAGGACCAGATCACCGTCACGGTGAAGAAGCAGGCGTCCGGCGACACGCTGGTCACCAAGATCCTCACCGCGCACAAGGCGAAGAACGGCCCCGACCTGGTGCAGGCCGAGTACCAGGCACTGCCGACGCTGGTCAGCAACGACGCCGTGGCCGACATATCGAAGAACGTCGGTGACGCGAAGAGCAAGTTCGCCGACGGCGTCTGGCAGCAGGTCACACTGGGCACGGACGCGGTGTACGCGGTGCCGCAGGACATCGGCCCGATGATGTTCTACTACCGCGCGGACCTCTTCAAGAAGTACGGCCTGACGGTCCCCACCACCTGGGACGAGTTCGCCTCGACCGCCCGCGCGCTGAAGAAGAAGGCGCCGGACACCGACCTGACCACGTTCTCCGCCAACGACTCCGGTCTCTTCGCGGGCCTCGCCCAGCAGGCCGGCGCCAAGTGGTGGACCACCTCCGGCGACAAGTGGAACGTCGCCATCAACGACGCGGCCACCCAGAAGGTCGCCAAGTTCTGGGGCGGCCTGGTCAAGGAGGGCGCCATCGACAACCAGCCGATGTACACCCCGGCCTGGAACAAGGCGCTGAACACCGGCAAGCAGATCGCCTGGGTCTCCGCCGTGTGGGCGCCCGGCACCCTGACCACGGCGGCGCCGGACACCAAGGGCAAGTGGGCCATGGCCCCGCTCCCCCAGTGGTCCGCGTCCGAGGACGTCACCGGCAGCTGGGGCGGCTCCTCCACCGCCGTCACCACCGACTCCAAGCACCAGGAGGCCGCCGCCAAGTTCGCCGCCTGGCTGAACACCGACGGCGACGCGCTCAACGCCCTCGCCAAGGAGAGCGGCATCTACCCGGCGTCCAGCTCGGCCCAGCTCAGCGGCGCCTTCTCCAACCCGCCGGAGTACTTCTCGAACCAGGCCGACTTCTACACCGAGGCCGCCAAGATCGCGAAGACCACGGCGCCCTCCGCCTGGGGCCCGAACGTGAACGTCGCCTACACGTCCTTCAACGACGCCTTCGGCACCGCCGCGAAGAACAAGTCGGACTTCGTGACCGCCCTGAACACCATGCAGGACGCCACGGTCGCCGACATGAAGAAGCAGGGCTTCGAGGTCTCTCAGTGACCAGCCCCACCGGCCGGAAGTCGTACGGGGTCAAGGGGGCCCCGTACGCCTTCCTTCTCCCCGCGACCGTCCTCTTCGCCCTGTTCTTCGCGCTGCCCATCGGGTACGCGCTCTGGCTCAGCTTCCGCAAGGTGCACGTCTCCGGCCTCGGCCTGGGCGCCGGCGCCCGCAGCGAGGTCTGGGCCGGCCTGGAGAACTACCGCGACGCCCTCACCGACAACGAGTTCTACCAGGGTGCGCTGCGCGTCCTCGGCTACGGCTGCATCGTCGTCCCGGTGATGCTGGGCCTCGCCCTCCTGTTCGCCCTGATGCTCGACTCCGAGCGGGTCCGCCTCGCCCCGTTCACCCGGCTCGCGATCTTCCTGCCGTACGCCATCCCCGGCGTGGTGGCCGCGCTGCTGTGGGGCTTCCTGTACCTGCCGGACGTCAGCCCCTTCTACTACGTGCTGGGGAAGCTGCACCTGGCACAGCCGGACCTGCTGGACGGCGGGCCGCTGTACCTGGCCCTCTCCAACATCGCGGTCTGGGGCGGCACCGGCTTCAACATGATCGTCATCTACACCTCGCTGCGGTCCATCCCGGTCGAGGTGCACGAGGCGGCGAAGCTCGACGGCGCCACCCCGCTGCAGATCGCCCTGCGGATCAAGATCCCGATGGTGGCGCCCTCACTGGTGCTGACCTTCTTCTTCTCGATCATCGCCACGCTCCAGGTGTTCAACGAGCCGATGACCCTCAAGCCCCTCACCAACTCGGTCAGCACGACCTGGAGTCCGCTGATGAAGGTGTACGTCGACGCCTTCGCCAAGGGGGACATCTACTCGGCGTCGGCCGAGGCGACGCTGATCGCCCTCGCCACGCTGGCGTTGTCCTTCGGGTTCCTGCGGGCCGCGAACCGCCGCAACAGGCAGGACGCCAGTCAAGGAGCCGCGCAGTGAGTTCTGTCGCCGTCCACAAGGTCGCCCCGGCGGCCGGTACGACACCCGGTACGGCCAAGGGTCCGTCGCCGCGCCGCCGGGTCGCCCTGATCCCGACGATCACCCTGCTGCTGGGCGCGGTCTACACGCTGCTGCCGGTGGCCTGGGTGGTGATCGCGTCCACCAAGTCCGGCAGCGAGCTGTTCTCCACGTTCACCTTCCTGCCCGGCTCCGGCTTCACCCAGAACCTCAAGGACCTCAGCGCCTACCGGGACGGCATCTACTGGCAGTGGATGCTCAACTCCGGCCTGTACGCCGGCCTCGGTGCCCTGGTCTCGACGTGCGTGTCGGCGTTCAGCGGCTACGCCCTCGCCACCTACCGGTTCCGGGGCCGCGAGGCGATCTTCAACGTGCTGCTCGCGGGCGTCCTGATGCCCCCGGTCATCCTGGCCATCCCGCAGTACCTGCTGCTGGCCAAGGCGAACCTCACGGACTCCTACCTGTCCGTGCTGCTCCCCCAGATCCTCGCCCCGTACGGTGTCTACCTCTCGCGGATCTACGCGGCCGCGGCCGTTCCCACCGACGTGGTGGAGGCCGGGCGGATGGACGGGGCGAGCGAGTGGCGGATCTTCACCCGGATCGCGCTGCCGATGATGATCCCCGGCATGGTGACGGTGTTCCTGTTCCAGTTCGTGGCGATCTGGAACAACTTCCTGCTGCCGTACATCATGCTGAGCAACGACGAGCGGTTCCCGCTCACCCTCGGTCTGTACACGCTCCTGATGCAGGGCGCCAACACCCCGGCCCTGTACACCCTGGTGATCACCGGCGCCTTCCTGGCCGTGCTGCCGCTGATCGCGCTCTTCCTGGTCATTCAACGGTTCTGGAGCCTTGACCTGCTGTCCGGGGCCGTAAAGTCATGACCATGAGCAGCAATGCGGGGGGCCGGCGCAAACCGCCGACGATCCACGACGTGGCGCGCGAGGCAGGTGTCTCACGAGGGACCGTCTCGCGCGTGCTCAACGGCGGGCACTACGTCAGCCCCGCCGCGCAGGAGGCGGTCAACGACGCGATCCGCCGGACCGGGTACGTGGTGAACCGGCACGCCCGGTCGCTGATCACCGGGCGTTCGGACTCCATCGGCTTCCTGCTGACCGAGCCCCAGGAGCGGTTCTTCGAGGACCCCAACTTCAATGTGCTGCTCAGCGGTTGCACGCAGGCGCTGGCCGGGCACGACATCCCGCTGCTGCTGATGCTGGCGGGCACGAAGGACGAACGGCGGCGGATCACGCGGTACATCACCGCCGGGCACGTCGACGGGGTGCTGCTGGTCTCCAGCCACTCCGGCGACCGGGTCGCCGAGGAGCTGCGCGAGGCGGGCGTGCCGCTCGTGCAGTGCGGCAAGCCCATGGGGCCCGGCTCCAAGGTGAGTTACGTGGCGGCGGACGACCGGGACGGCGCCCGGGACATGGTCCGGCACCTGCTGGACACGGGCCGCCGCCGGATCGGCATGATCACCGGCCCGCTGGACACCCCGGGCGGTGTCGACCGCCTGGCCGGCTACCGCGAGGTGCTCACGGAGGCGGGCGTCGAGTTCGACGAGCGGCTGGTCGCCTCCGGCGACTACAGCCGGGCCAGCGGCGAGGCGGGCGCCGACCGGCTGCTGGCGGGCGCCCCCGACCTGGACGCCCTGTTCGTGGCCTCCGACCTGATGGCGCAGGGCGCCCTGACGGCGCTGCGCCGGGCGGGCCGCCGGGTGCCGGATGACATCGCTGTCGGCGGTTTCGACGACTCGGTCGCGGCGACGGAGGCCGTCCCGGCCCTCACCACGATCCGCCAGCCCTACGACCGCATCAGCGCCGAGATGGTGCGCTTGCTGCTCGCCCAGATCGGGGGCGAGGACCCGGCTGCGGTGATCCTGCCGACGGAACTGGTGGTACGCGACTCGGCGTGACGCTCCGCCGAGGGGGCCGTGATGGGTCGTTCGTCGGCTGCGAGGGCACGGGGCGCCTATCGTTCACCGGGTCTGACCAGGCCCGTCTCGTAGGCGAGGACCACTGCCTGGGCGCGGTCGCGCAGGTTGAGTTTGGCGAAGATGCGGGCCACGTGGGATTTGACCGTGGCTTCGCTCAAGGTCAGTTCGGCGGCCAGTTCCGTGTTGGAGAGGCCACGGCCCATCAGGGTGAGGACCTGCCGTTCGCGGGGTGTGAGGGCGGCCAGGTCGGCGGGTACGGGCGGGTCCTGGTGCTGCGCCGCGTACCGCTCGACCAGGCGCCGGGTGATCTGGGGGGCGAGCAGGGCGTCGCCGGTGCCGACGAGGCGGACGGCGGCGGCCAGGTGCTCGGGGGTGACGTCCTTGAGGAGGAAGCCGCTGGCACCCAGGGCGAGCGCCTCGTAGACGTACCGGTCCAGGTCGAACGTGGTCAGTATCAGCACCCGGCAGTGGGGGGCCTCGGCGAGGATCCGCCGGGTGGCCTCCAGGCCGTCCATGGCGGGCATGCGGATGTCCATGAGGACGACGTCGGGCTTGCGGTCCCGGGCCAGGGCGACCGCCTCCACGCCGTCGGCGGCCTCGCCCGCCACCTCGATGCCGCGGGCGGTGAGGATCAGCCGGAAGCCGGTGCGGATCAGTGTCTGGTCGTCGGCGATCAGGACGCGGGGCGACGCCTCGGGTGCCTGGCCCGTCATGGGCGGTCCAGGGGGATCCGGGCGCGGACGCGGTAGCCGCCGCCGAGTCTTCGCCTGGCGTCCAGGTCACCGCCGTAGACGGCGACCCGCTCGCGCAGACCGATCAGTCCGCGCCCGGTGCCCGCGCGGTACGGCCTCGGTGCGGGCACCGCGGTGCCGGTGAGGACGCTGGGGCCGGTGTTGAGGACTTCGACGCGCAGGGCTTGCTCGGCGTAGCGCACGGTGACCTCCGCCTTGCCGCCGTCACCGTGCCGGAGTGCGTTGGTGAGGGCCTCCTGGATGATGCGGTAGGCGGTCACGTCGATGCCCTGGGGCAGTGGGCGGGGCTCACCGGAGAGGCGGACCTCGACCGGCAGGCCGGCGAACGATATCCGGTCGACCAGGCGGCCGAGCCGGTCGAGACCGGGCTGTGGGGCCAGGTCCGGGCCGGGAACGGCTCCCGCCGCCACGGTGTCGTCTCCGTTCTGTGCAGGTGCCAGCAGTCCCAGCAGGTGTCTGAGATCGGTCATCGCGCCCCGGCCGGCGTCCTCGACGGCCCGCAGGGCGGTCGCGGCCTCGTCGGGCATGGTCCCGAGCACCTCGCGGGCGGCGCTCGCCTGGACCACCATGAGGCTGACGTTGTGGCTGACGATGTCGTGCAACTCGCGGGCGATCCGGTCCCGTTCGGCCGCGACAGCGGCCTCGGTGGCGCTCTCGCGCTCCCGTTCCAGCAGCCAGCCGCGCTCCCCCACGGCGGTCTGCCAGCGGCGCCGGGCGTGCGCCAGCGCCACCGTCAGCAGTGCCACGGTGGCGCAGGCCACCGCCAGCGCCGCCGCCAACACGTCGTGTCCCCCCATGGCCCCACTGTCGCAGACGGCACCGACATCCGCATCGACCTGTGGATTCAGCGGCCTGCATCCCCGGGATGAGTCCGGTTCCGAGGTGCCGTCCGGGGACTGATGTCCGGTGCCCGGCTCTGCCTCTAGCGTCCTGTCCATGGTCACTGAGGTGAGAACGGGAGATCCCGTCGTACGGCTCGACGGGGTGCGCAAGGAGTATGGCGAGACGGTCGCCCTGGACGGGGTGTCGCTGGAGATCCGGGCCGGGGAGGCGGTAGCGGTGATGGGGCCCTCGGGATGCGGGAAGTCCACGCTGCTCAACATGATCGCCGGTCTGGACCGGCCGTCCGACGGCACGGTCGTCGTCCACGGCGAGAACGTCGGCGATCTGAGCGAGAAGGGGCTCGCGCTGTACCGGCGGCGCCGGATCGGCATGATCTTCCAGTTCTTCAATCTCGTCGACGACCTGTCGGCGCTGGACAACGTGGCGCTGGCCGCCCAGTTGACGGGCTCACCGGCCCGGCAGGCCCGGCGGCGGGCGCTGGAGCTGTTCGAGGAACTGGGCATCGCGGCCCGGCGCAACGCCTATCCGGCGGTGCTCAGCGGCGGTGAGCGGCAACGGGTCGCCGTGGCCCGGGCGCTGATGAACCGGCCCGCGCTGCTGCTCGCGGACGAGCCGACGGGGGCGCTGGACAGCCGGGCCGGGGAGCATGTGATGGACCTGCTGATCGACCTCAACCAGATCGGGCAGACACTGGTCATCGTCACGCACGACGAACATCTGGCACAGCGCTGTGCGAGCCGGTCGGTGGAACTGACCGACGGACGGGTGACCGCCGAACACACCCTGGAGGCGCCGGCGTGAGGGCGGTGTGGAAGGCCGCGCGGGCGGCGGTGCGCCGCCGCAGGCTGCAGACGCTGGTGATCTGGCTGGTCACCCTGGTGTCGACGGGGTCGGTCGTGGTCGCGCTGGGACTGCTGGACGCGGCGTCGGCGCCGTTCGACCGGGTCTTCGGGGAGCAGCACGGGCCGCACGTGGTCGCCGAGTTCTCCTCGGGCAGGGTGACGGACGCCCAACTGACGGACACCGCACGGAAGTCCGGGGTCGAGGCGGTGGCCGGGCCGTTCCCGCAGGCGACGGTGGACGTTCCGCGCGGCATGTCGGGCCTGGGTCTCGACAGTGAGGTCACGGTCGTGGGCCGGACCGGACCGGGCGGCGCGGTGGACCGGGTGGACCTGTGGGCGGGGCGGTGGCCGGCCCGGCCGGGCGAGATGGTCCTGAACCGGCACTCCGGCTGGAACCGCGGCGACATCGGCAAGAGATTCCGGCTGTCGTCCGGGCCGACCCTCACCATCGTCGGACTCGCCTTCGATCTGAGCGACACGGCGGACGTGTGGGTGGCCCCGGACCAGATCGAGGCCCTGCACCCGGACGCCGCGCAGATGCTGTACCGGTTCCGGGACGCGTCCTCGCAGGACGCGCTGCGCGCCGGGCTGGCCCGGGTGACCGAGGGGCTGCCCGAGGGCTCGCTGAGCGGATCGCAGAACTATCTGACGCTCAGGGACCGGATCGGCGGCAACGCGCGCGCGTTCGCCCCGTACCTGATGGCGTTCGGCGTGCTCGGCATCCTGGTGGCGGTGCTGATCGTCGCCAACGTCGTGGGCGGTGCGGTGGTGTCGGGGTTCCGGCACATCGGCATCCTCAAGGCGCTCGGGTTCACTCCGGGGCAGGTGCTGGGCGTCTATCTGGTGATGGTCTCCGTACCGGCCGTGCTGGGCTGTGCGCTCGGCACGCTCGTCGGCAACCTGCTGGCCGGGCCGTTCTTCCGGTTCGTGTTCGCGGGGCCGGACTCGGACGCGCTGCTCGGACGCCTGGGCATCGCGCCCTGGGTGAACGCGCTGGCCCTGTCCGGCATGCCGCTGCTCTGCGTGCTCGCGGCGCTCGGCCCGTCCGTGCGCGCCCGGCGGATGTCCGCGGCGCGGGCGATCAGCGCGGGCAGCGCACCGCGCGCCGGGCGGGCGCTCGGTGTCCAACGCCGGCTCGCGGGGCTGCGGTTGCCGCGGCCGGTGAGCCTCGGGGCGGGGCTGCCGTTCGCCCGGCCCGCACGCAGCGCGCTCACGCTGGCCGCGGTGGTCCTCGGGGTGACCACGGTGACGTTCGCGTCGGGTCTGGCCACGACGATGACGCTTTTCGGGGACGGGGGCAAGGACGCCTACGACGTCACGGTGTACGCGAACGGCCAGGTCCACGGCGGACAGGTGCGGCCGTCCGGCGGCGACCGTGAACTCCGGAAGCAGCTGGGCTCGTTGCCGGGAGTGGCGCGGGTGACGGCCCGGGGGGACGAGGACGCGCGGATCGAGGGTTCCACCCGGCGGATCGTCCTGGAGGGCAGACGGGGGCCGGACCTGCCCCTGGACGACGTGCTCGTCCGCGGCCACTGGATGCGCCACCGGGGCGAGGTCGTGGTCGGCTCGGCCTTCCTGCGCCGCAACGGGGTGCGCGTCGGCGACCACCTCCGGCTGCGCAGGAGCGGCCACGAGGAGACGGTCACCGTGGTCGGAGAGCTGATGCAGTCGAACGACCGGGTGGTCGTCGGCACCTGGCCGACCTTCACCGCGCTGGTCCCTGGCGGAGAGGCGCTGGCCTATCACGTGAAACTGCGCGCGGGCGCCGACCCGGCCGCGTACGCGCGGGCCGCCCGGTCCGTGGACAAGGGGCTCAGTACCCAGCTGAACGGCCCGAGCAGCGGCGCCGAGACCGTCATCGGCTCGACGACCGCCCTCACCCTGATGCTGGCCCTGGTCGCCTCGCTCGGCGTGTTCAACACGGTCGTGCTCAACACCCACGACCGACGCCGCGACCTCGGCATGCTCAAGTCGATCGGCATGACCCCGGGCCAGGTGACGGTGATGACGGTGACGTCGATGGCGGTGATCGGCGCGGCCGGGTCGGTCCTGGGCGTCCCGCTGGGCATCGCCGCGTACGAAGTGGTCGTCCCCCGCATGGCCGCGGGGATCGACGTCAGCCTGCCGTCGTACATGACGGACGTCTGGCACGTGCCGAGGCTGGCCGGGCTCGCCACGGCGGGGCTGGTGATCGCCGTGGTGGGGGCCTTGGTGCCGGCCCGGCGTGCGGCCCGGCTGACCGTGGCGGAGGTGCTGCGCAACGAGTGAGACGCGGGGCGCGGGAGGGGAGCCCGCAAGCGGTCAGGATCGAAGAAGCCGCGGTGGGCCTCCCCCGCCTAGCGTGAGACCACCGGCGGGAAACCCGTCGGACCACGCATCGCAGAAGTCGTAAGAAGTCGCAGAAGGAGAACGTGCCATGAGCGCAGGCATCCAGACGATCATCTACCCCGTGAAGGACGCGGAGCGGGCCAAGGCCGTGTTCGGTGCGCTGCTGGGGGTCGAGCCGTATGCCGACACCCCTTACTACATCGGGTACAAGGCCGCCGGGCAGGATGTCGGGCTGGACCCGAACGGGCACGCGCAGGGGCTGACGGGGCCGACGCCGTTCTGGCATGTGACGGATCTGCGGGAGCGGCTCGCGGCGCTGGTGGCGGCCGGGGCGGAGCTGGTGCAGGACGCGCGGGACGTCGGCAACGGGCGGCTGGTCGCGTCGGTGAAGGACGCCGACGGCAACATGGTGGGGCTGCTCCAGGACCCGGTGGCCTGAGCGTCGTACCGCCGTCGCAGGACTGCTTGCACCCGCACTAGTTGCACACTCAACGATTGGCTGGATCGGTGCTACGGTGCGGGTATGGCAGTCAAGACGGCCGAGGCCCGGCTCGAGGACCAGTGGCGGGACATCCTGTCGGTGCACGCGCGCACGATGTGCGAGATCGACCGGGTGCTGCATCCCTACGGGCTGGGTGCGAGCGATTTCGAGGTCCTCGATCTGCTGGCCACCGAGTCGCCCGCCGAGGGGGACCACTGCCGGGTGCAGAACCTGGTGGGACGGGTCCATCTGAGCCAGAGCGCGCTGTCCCGCCTGATCGGGCGGCTGGAGAAGGACGGCCTGGTGGAGCGGTCGGTCTGTGTCGAGGACCGGCGGGGCGTGTGGGTGGCGCTGACGGCGAAGGGGCGCGGCCTGCACGCCGAGGTACGGCCGCTGCAGCGGGCCGCGCTGGAGCGGATGCTGGCGGGTCCGGTCGGCTGACGGCCGGCTGACGGCCGGCTGACGGCCGGCTGACGGCCGGCTACAGCAGGAACTCGATGCCGTCCGGGGGGACCTCGACGCCTTCCCGCGCCACCTGGGCGCGGGCCCGGGAGGCCGGGGCGACCAGCGGGTTCGTGTTGTTGAGGTGGGTGTAGATCCGGCGGGTGCGGGGATGCCGGGCCAGCGCTGCCAGGCTGCCGTGCGGGCCGGAGACCGGGAGATGGCCCATGGCCGCCTGGCCGGGACCCGAGCGGACCGCCGTGCCCATCTCGTCGGCGCTGAAGAAGGTGCCGTCCAGCAGGACGCAGTCGGCCTCCGCGCACAGCTCGTCCAGGGCGTCGCTCCAGGCGCCGACGCAGGGGGCGTACAGCAGGACTCCCCCGGTGGCCAGGTCCTCGATGCGGTAGGCGGTGACCCAGCGGCCGTCGGCCTCGGCGAGCGCGGCCGGGACGTACTTGGGGGCCTTGGCGCCGACCGGGTGGGCGGTGACGACCAGGCCGCCGGCCAGCACGAAGCCGCCGTCCGCCATGCTGTCGGCCCACTGCCAGGGGGCGTAGCGGTCGAGGGCGGCGCGGACCGGGGCCAGGACCGTCAGGACCGGCGGTGCCGCGTAGACCTTGAGGTCCGGCGCCCCGCGCAGCACGGTCAGGCCGGTGACGTGGTCGGCCTCGGCGTCGGTGAGCAGCACTCCGCGCAGCGGGGTGTCCCGGGCGCCCGGTCCCGGCCACAGGGCGGCGGTGGCGGTGAGCTGGGCGTGGATGTCCGGGGAGGCGTTCAGCAGCCACCAGTCCCGGCCGTTGCCGGTCAGGGCGACGCACTCCTGGCTGCGGGAGGGCAGCTTGCCGTCCCGGGCGGCGGCGCACAGCCCGCAGGCGCAGTTCCACTGCGGAAAACCGCCGCCGGCGGCGGTGCCCAGCAGGACGACCCTCACGACGATCCGCCCCTCTCGCTCTCCCCGGCCCCTGCTGGGATCTTCCCTCAGGACGGCCCTCGCTACCCGCGGGTGGGGGGAACTTCCGGCCGTCCTTCGGGAGGCTGCCGGTCCACCGGGCGCCGTGGCGGGATCGGCTCCGACACGAAGTCGCGCGGTCCGGTCCACAGCGCCGGTACGGCGTCGCAGCGGCGGCACAGGTCGTAGGCGACGGCCTCGTAGTTGACCCGCCAGCCGTGGAAGTGCGGCCAGGCGTCCGCGGTGGCGCGCTCGGCGTGGAAGCCGGTCTTCTCCAGCATGGCCACGGCCGCCTCGAACTCCTCGTAGGTCAGCTGGATGGGGGTGTCCGGGGCCGGGTCGGTGTCGTAGGCCGCCCGGACGGAGGCGGCGATGTCGCGCAGTGCGGTGAAGCCGGCGCGCAGCACCAGCCGGGCCTCCGGCGGGGCGGTGCGCGGGGCGAGCGCCAGCTGGATGGCGGCCGCGTCCATGACGGCGATCAGGCCGACCAGCCAGCTGCGGTAGGGGCGGGGCGAGCGGAACGCCAGCAGCACCGGGTAGGTGGCATGGCTCTCCCCCATGTCCGCGGCCAGCCGCTCCCAGGACCGGTACAGCTCGGGCAGCGCGGTCTCGGTGTCGACCAGCCACTGCCGGGCGAGGATCTCCGGGCCCCAGGCGGGCTCGCCGGCCCGGGACTGCAGGAGGGTGACCTCCAGTTCGCGGCGGTTGTACGCGGCGTACAGGGTCGGCAGGTAGGCGATCTGCAGGGCGATGACGACGGGGCCGGTGGCGGCGGCCACGAAGTCCAGCGCGGACAGCCGCAGCCGGGCGCCGCTGGCGAAGCCCAGGGTGAACAGGCTGGAGCCGGCCTCCCGGAACGCGGTGCTCCAGGACAGCGGGGAGAACGCGTACAGCAGCATCTCGAAGCCGAGGAACGCCCCGCCCAGCCAGGCGGCGAGCATGCCGATCAGCATCAGCGGGGCGAGCCAGGTCTGGGCCCGGTCGATGGCGTGGTAGCCGCCCCGGTGCGCGACCAGGCAGAGCATCCGGCGCAGCGTCGACCAGAGCCGGTACACCAGCACGGAGTACAGGCCCCTGGGGACCACGAGGGTGCGCAGGATGCTGCGCAGGACCGTGATCAGTACCAGTCCTCCGGCCACCCCGGAGATCCATTCCATGGCGCCATTCTGGCCCGCACGGCGGCCTTGCGGTGACCGGAGACCGCGGGTCAGCCCGCCGGCCGGGCGAGCAGGGTGCGCACTCCCTCCGAGGTGAGCGTCAGGGCGTGCGCCGAGCTGCCGTCGATGGCGAGGGAGAGGTTCTCCTCGGGCCACTGCGAGGCGAGCGCGCCGAGCGGGACGATCCGGTACCGGGAGACCGTCGGCAGCAGGCCGGTCAGCTCCCCCTCCGAGGTGAACACGGGGACGACGGGGTCGCCGTCGGACCGTTCCAGGACGGGCAGCGCGATCATCGCGGGGTCGGCGGCCTCCCCGGCGTCGTCCGGCACCGGGACCAGGACGTCGCTGTGCGCGAGCGTGTCCAGGGCGGTGCGGTCCTCGGCGTTCACGGCCAGCGTGTCGAGCGCCCGCTGGGCCGGCGTCGGAATGTCGTCGTGTGCGGGTGTCTCCATGGCAGATCCCCAGGTAGGTGGTGGTACGGGCCGCGGGGTCCGGCAGGGCGCCGGGCGGCCACGGCACGCGTACCCGGTCCGGGCCGGGGCATGCGCCGGGACCACCAGGGCCTTCGGGGGCTTACGGGGGCGGTCGCGGCGGTGCCCCGGCCGGAAACCGCCCGACCGGGTGGCCGAGGCGGAACGGGGGGTGGTGCGGAGGCAGTTCCCGCTGGCACGTGCCTCGCGCTCCGTCCCCGGGCGGCACTCCCCGCGCGTGTCCCGGGGTAGGGGTAGCCGCGGAAGGTGACGGTCCGCATGCGTTCCGTCACCCGTGCGACAGGAGAGAAGGAAAGTCATGTCGGTCGAGACCGGTACGGCACCCGCGGCGGACGCCGAGGAGCGGGAGCAGCAGAGCCTCGGTACCGCCGCGGCGCGGAACCTCACGACGACGACCAAGTCCGAACCCCAGATGCAGGAGATCAGCTCCCGGTGGCTGACCCGCACCCTGCCCTGGGTGGACGTGCCCGGCGGCACGTACCGGGTCAACCGCCGGCTGTCGTACCTGGTCGGCGACGGCCGGGTGACGTTCGTACGGACCGGGTCGCAGGTCGGTGTGGTCCCCGCCGAGCTGGGCGAACTGCCGTTGCTGCGGGGGTTCGAGGACGGCACCGCGCTGCAGGCGCTGGCGGCCCGGTTCGAGCAGCGGGAGTACACGCCGGGGCAGGTGATCGTGTCGGCCGGGCGGCCCGCCGACCATGTGTATCTGATCGCGCACGGCAAGGTGGAGCAGATCGGCGAGGGCCCGTACGGCGACGAGGCGGTCGTCGGACTCCTCGCGGACGGCGACGCCTTCGGCGGCCATGTGCTCGCCGGCCCCGACGGCGCCTGGGACTTCACGGCCCGCGCGGCGACGGCCACGACCGTGCTGGCGCTGCCGCACACCGCGTACCTGGAGGTGGCGGGGCTCCACGCCGATCTGCGGGCGCATGTGGAACTGGCGGGTCTGGACGGGCACCGGGGCACCAACGCCTTCGGCGAGGCGGAGGTCGCGCTGAGCGCGGGCCATGTCGGCGAACCGGACATCCCGCACACCTTCGTGGACTACGAGCTCGATCCGCGCGAGTACGAACTGAGCGTGGCCCAGACCGTGTTGCGGGTGCACTCCCGGGTGGCCGACCTCTACAACCAGCCGATGAACCAGACCGAGCAGCAACTCCGGCTCACCGTACAGGTGTTGCGGGAGCGCCAGGAGCACGAGCTGGTCAACAACCGGGACTTCGGGCTGCTCCACAACGCCGACTACGACCAGCGGATCTCCACCCACTCGGGTCCGCCGACCCCGGACGACCTGGACGAGCTGCTCGGCATGCGCCGCGACACGACCCATCTGTTCGCGCATCCGCGGGCGATCGCCGCGTTCGGCCGGGAGTGCAACAAGCGCGGCCTGTACTTCGGCAGTGTGGACTTCAACGGGCACCATCTGCCGGCCTGGCGCGGTGTCCCGCTGCTGCCCTGCGGCAAGATCCCGGTCTCGCAGGCCCGCACCTCCTCCATCATCGCGATGCGTGTCGGCGAGGAGAACCAGGGCGTGGTCGGCCTCTTCCAGACGGGTCTGCCGGACGAGGTGGAGCCGGGCCTGAACGTCCGTTTCATGGGCATCAACGAGCAGGCGGTCATCTCCTACCTGGTCAGCACCTACTACTCGGCCGCCGTCCTGGTCCCGGACGCCCTCGGCGTGCTGGAGAACGTGGAGGTGTCGCGCCGGGACTGAGGCCGGTTCACCCCTGGGTGAGCAGCCGGCTCGGCTCGGGCCGCTCCCGGACCCCGCCCGAGCCGTCCGGCGACACCCGGTACAGGCGGGCGCCGGGCACCCGGCTCACCGTCTCGGTGAGCTCCCCGTCGGTGAAGAGCGCGGCCGCCCCGTCGTCCAGGGCCCACCCGGCGGGCAGCCGTCCCCGGGCCACGGCCTGCCGGTAGGACGGCCGGCGGCCCGGTTCGCTGTCGTAGTGCGGGCAGACGGAGCCGGGCAGCAGCCCGAGTCCGTCGGGCAGGTGGGTCAGCGGTCCGAAGGAGTCGGTGTGCGAGCCCTCGGCCCAGCAGTTGGCGCCCGCGCTGATGCCGCACAGCAGGGTCCCGCCCGCGTAGGCCTCGCGCAGCAGCAGGTCCACGCCGTGCGCGCGCCAGACGGCGAGCAGATTGGCGGTGTTGCCGCCGCCGGCGTACACGACGTCCTGGGCCAGCAGGTGGTCGCGGAGCGCGGAGTCGTCCAGCTCTCTGCGGAACAGGGGCAGTACGGACGGTTCGCAGTCGGTGCGCGGGCCGAAGAGGGCGAGGAACCGCTCGACGTAGGCCTCGGCGTCGCCGCTGGCGGTGGGCAGGAAGCAGACGCGGGGGCGGCGGACGCGGGCGTGGGCGAGGGTCCAGTCGTCGAGGAGGCCGTCGTCGTCCGTGGAGAAACCGCCGCCGAGCAGGACCAGCCGGCCGGTCATGCGTCCGGCTCGCCGAGGAGTGCGGCGACCGTCGTCACCCGGATCAACGGGCGGTACAGGTCCATCAGGTGCAGCGCCTTCGCGTGGGAGTCGTCGTCCGCTCCCGCGCAGGCGTCGGCGACGACCACGACCTCGATGCCGGCGTCGGCCGCCGGGAGGGCGGTGGACAGGACGCAGCAGTCGGTGCTGACGCCGGTGAGGACCAGTCGGCCGTGTGGAGTGGCGAGGGCGGCGAGTTCGGGGGTCCACTTGCCGAACGTGGGGGCGTCCAGGACGACTTCGGCCCGCTGGGCGAAGTCGTCGGTGAGGCGCCAGAGTTCGGCGTCCGGGGGCTGGAGCGCGAAGGGCCACTGCTCGTAGTAGGCCTGCCAGGCGCCGGTGGGGTGCCCGGGGGCGACGAAGCGGGTGAAGACGGTGCGGTGCGCGAAGGCCGGGAGCAGGCGTCGTACGCCCGCCGCCGCCTGTGCGTAGCGCGGGGCGGCCCAGGGGCCGCCGGGCTCGGCGAAGACGTGCTGCATGTCGATGACGGCCAGCAGGCCGGGCGGGGCGGGCGGGGCGGTCATACGGCTGTCATCGGTGCGCTCGCGGGCTCGGCCTCCTGGGCGCGGACCCGGCCGCGGGCCAGGGCCAGGGTGCCGAGGAAGCCGAGCGCCAGGGCGGCCAGGACGCCCAGGTTGGCGTACGCCCAGGCGCCGGACTTGCCGCCGAGGCCGAGCGGGCCGAGCAGATAGCCCTGCCAGGTCAGCCAGCTCGCGGCGGTGTTGGTGACCAGGCCCCAGCCGAGCGCGGTGGCGGCGAGGGTGAGGAGCAGCGGCGGGAGCGGTACGTCGCCGTAGCGGCCGGCGGGGCGGTAGAGGTCCGCCTCGTCGTAGTCGCGGCGGCGCTGCGCCAGGTCGGCGAGCATGACGCCGCACCAGGCGGCGATGGGCACGCCGAGGGTGGTGAGGAAGCCCATGAACTGGCCGAGGAAGTCGTCGGCGAAGAAGACGATGTAGACCGAGCCGGCGATCATCAGGACGCCGTCGACCAGGGCGGCCAGGTAGCGGGGCACGGGCAGGCCGGCGGAGAGCAGGGCGAGGCCGGAGGAGTAGATGTCCAGGACCGCGCCGCCCACCAGGCCGAGGACGGCGACGACGGCGAAGGGGACCAGGAACCAGGTGGGGAGGATGGTGGTCAGCGCGCCGATGGGGTCGGCGGCGATCGCCTTGTCCAGGGCCGGGGAGGAGCCCGCGAGCAGGAGGCCGAAGAGCAGCAGGAGGAGCGGGGCGACGGAGCCGCCGAAGGTGGTCCAGCCGATCACTCCTCTGCCGGCGGAGGTCCGGGGCAGGTAGCGGGAGTAGTCGGCGGCCGCGTTGACCCAGCCGAGGCCGAAGCCGGTCATCATGAACACCAGCGCGCCGATGAACTCCTGGGCGGAGCCGGCCGGGACGGCGCTGACGGTGGCCCAGTGGATGTGGTCGGCGACCAGGACGACGTAGACGATCGTGAGCACGCCGGTGATCACCGTGATCACGGTCTGCAGCCGCATGATCAGGTCGAAGCCCATCACCCCGCCGACCACGGTCAGGGCGCAGACGACCATCAGGGCGACCACCTCGGTCTCGGTGCCGCCGCCCCAGCCGAGCCGGGTGAAGACGGTCGCCGTGGCCATGGTGGCGAGGGCGATGAGGACGGTCTCCCAGCCGACGGTGAGCACCCAGGAGACGACCGAGGGCAGCCGGTTGCCGCGCACTCCGTAGGCGGCGCGGCTGAGCACCATCGTGGGCGCCGAGCCGCGTTTTCCGGCGACCGCGATGAAGCCGCAGAGCAGGAAGGAGGCGAGGATGCCGAGGACTCCGGCCGCCAGCGCCTGCCAGAAGGAGATACCGAAGCCGAGCGCGAAGGCGCCGTAGCTCAGACCCAGGACGGAGACATTCGCGCCGAACCACGGCCAGAACAGGGTGCGCGGGGTGCCTTTGCGGTCGGCGTCGCCGATCACGTCGAGCCCGTGGGTCTCGACCTGGAGCTGTCTGCCGGGTTCCCGTGTGTCCGCCATCGTCGGCCCATCCGTCCAGGTGTGTTGGCTGGAGGCTAGGTCGGCCGATCTCGGGGGTCAAGGTAATTGATCAGGCGGCGGCGGGGTCCGTCAACTGTGGGAGCGGGCAACCCGATTGGCCCACTTCGATTTGACACGGCCGGGGCCCCGCACCAACCTATGGTCATGAAATCCATTTTCAACAGGAGGAGCGGCTAGCGATGCGCGTGGCCTTCGTCGGGAAGGGCGGCAGCGGCAAGACCACCCTGTCGGCCCTGTTCACCCGGCATCTGGCGCTCTCCGGCGCGCCGGTCGTCGCGATCGACGGCGACATCAACCAGCACCTGGCCCACGCCCTCGGCCTCGACGAGGACGAAGCGTTCGGCGCGCCGCCGCTGAGTGCGCGGACCGGCGAGATCAAGGACTACCTGCGCGGCACCAACCCGCGGATCGCGTCCCGGGAGGCCATGGTCAAGACGACCCCGCCCGGACGCGGCTCACGGCTGCTGCGCCTGCTGGGCGAGGACGAGGTGCACTCCCACCACGTCCAGGAGGTCGGCGGGGTGCCGGTGATGGTCACCGGGGCGTTCGCCGAGAGCGACCTCGGGGTGTCCTGCTACCACTCCAAGCTGGGCGCGGTGGAGCTGTATCTCAACCATCTGGTGGACGGGCCGGGCGAGTACGTGGTCGTCGACATGACGGCGGGCGCCGACGCCTTCGCCTCCGGTCTGTTCACCCGCTTCGACATGACGTTCCTGGTGGTCGAGCCGACCCGTAAGAGCCTGTCCGTGTACCGCCAGTACCGGGACCACGCGGCCGAGTTCGGGATCCCGGTCGCCGTGGTCGGCAACAAGGTGACCGGCGCGGACGACCTCGCCTTCCTGCGCGAGCGGGTCGGCGACGACCTGCTGGCCCACTGCGGGCTGTCGTCGCACGTCCGCGCCCAGGAGCAGGGCCGCGCGGGCGGCGCGCTGGAGCCGGACAACTCCCGGGCCCTGGACCGGCTGCGGGCCGCCGTGGACGCGCGCGGCAAGGACTGGGACGTCTTCCAGCGGCACGCCGTGGAGTTCCATCTGCGCAACGCCACCGCCTGGGCCGACGCCGCCACCGGCCAGAACCTGGCCGACCAGGTCGACCCGGAGTTCCGGCACGGGCCCGCGGCGCTGCCCGCCTACGCCTGAATCCGAACCCCTTCTACAGACCTCGTCTGAACACCCCCCATGAGAAAGGGCCATCGCCCCATGTCGCTCGACGTCTCCCCGCAGTTGCTCGCCGAAGCCGAGAACAGCTCGGTGCGGGAAGAGGACTTCGTGGAAACCGTCCGTACGTCCCTGCCGTACGCGTACGACCTCATCGCCCGGCTGACCACCGAACTGCGGGGCGGGACAGCCGAGTTCGCCGACAACCAGACCCCGCCGCCCTCGGAGCGGGAGCGCGGGCAGCTGCTGCGGGCGCTGTCCTCCGACGCGATCCGGGGCAGTCTGGAACGGCACTTCGGAGTCGCCCTCGCCTTCCAGAACTGCCACCGGGTCGCGGTGTTCCCGTCCGGGGCGCGGGGCGGGGAGACGCACACCCGCTTCACCTCGGCGCGCTCGCAGATCCTCAACCAGTCACCGGAGTTCCGCGACTGCTGAGCCGGCCGCCGGGCGGCTCCACGAGGACCGCCCGGCAGCAGGGTTCACCCGGTCACGCGCCGACCTCGCTCAGGCGCAGTCCGTCGGCCCGCAGGCTCCGGGACACGGCGTCGGCCGCCGCCCGGACCTGCGGGGCCAGTCTGAGCGGCTGGATGGCCTCGGCCGAACCGAACACGCCCAGAGCGGCCACCACGGCCCCGCGGGCGTCCCGCACCGGCATCCCGAAGCCGCCGCGTTCCTCGGTGAGCGTGTCCCGCACGACGGCGTGCCCCTCCCGGCGGACCTTCACCAGGCAGCGCTCCAGCACGGCGCCGTCGGTGACGGTGTTCGGCCCGTAGGACTTGAGCGGACCCGCGCACACCTGCTTGCGCACGGCTTCGCTCGCGTGGGCGAGGAGGACGAGGCCGACCGCGGTGGCGTGCAGCGGCAGGCGCCGCGCGGTGTCGCCCCAGCGGCCGGAGAACTCCGGGTCGCCGGAGACGAAACCGAGGCAGACGCCCTCGTCCCCGTCCCGGATCGCGAGGATGGCGGCGGCCGAGCACTGCCCCTGCAGGGTCACCAGATGCGGGAGCGCCAGCTCGGCCAGGGTGGCCGAGCGCGGCGCCAGGGCGCCCGTCTCCCACAGGCGCAGTCCGATGTTGTACGCGCCGTCGGTGGACCGTTCGAGGGCGCCCCAGAGGTGGAGCTTGTTGACGATGCGGTGAACGGTGGCGACGGGCAGCCCGGCCCGGCGGCTGATGTCGCTGAGCGACAGGGTCCGGTTGTCCTTGTCGAAGGCGCCGAGGATGCTGAGCGTCCGGTCGACGACCGAGCGCTCCGGAACGGCGGAGTGGGGAGTGGTCATCCCGATCAGTTCCCTTCACCTTCACGTCAGGGGTGCTTGTGGACGGGTGCGTGCACCAGGGTGATCTGACATCGGGCGGCCGCCTCTATCATTGAAGCGTCAAGTGGCCAGCGAAAGGTCGATTCCGGAACGTTCATGGTCGATTTCGCATCGTTACCGATCCCCGTCATCCCGTACACCCCCATCTGCCGTCCGGGGCTCGGTATCGCGATGACGACCGTGCGGGCCCTGCACGCCGAGGCTCCCCCGGAGCTGCTCGCCCGCCCGCACCGGCTGGACTTCCACCAGATCCTGCTGGTCACCGAGGGATCAGGGGCGTACAGCGTGGACTCCACCCGCTTCCCCTGCGGCCCGGGCACGCTGCTGTGGACCCGGCCCAATCAGGTGGTGCAGGCCTTCCGCGACCCCGGGCTGGACGGCGACCTCATCATGTTCACCGAGTCGTTCCCACTCCAGATGGGCCCCCGGATGGGTCTGCTCGACGATGTGCTGCGCCCCTCGCACTGGGTGCTCACCGAGCATGAACTCCCGCCGTTCCGACGTGTTCTGAGTCTCCTTCAGGAGGAGTTCGAACGGCCCGACCGGGGCCTCGGCGAGGAGTTGCTGAAGCATCTGCTGGCCGTCGTCCTGCTCCATGTCGACCAGGTGTGCCGGCACCGCCACACGGACGGCGAGGACGGCGCCCCGAGCGGGGAGGCCGGCGAGCTCTTCATGCGGTTCCGCCGCGAACTGGACCGCTCCTACGGCTCCACCCGGCTGGTCGAGGACTACGCGGAGGCCCTGAACTGCAGCCCCCGCGCCCTCGCCCGGGCCTGCCGCGCCTTCACCGGCAGCTCCACCAAGGACCTGATCGACGCCCGGGTCGCGCTGGAGGCCCGTCGGCTCCTGGTCCACACGGATCTGCCGATCAGCGCCATCGCCCGGCAGCTCGGCTTCTCGGAGGTGACCAACTTCGGGAAGTTCTTCACCCGACGGGTCACCATGTCACCGGGTGTCTTCCGCCGTGAGGCAAAGGCACGGAACCAGCCGTAAAAGGGCACCGCTAAGCGGCATTTCACCTTCCGGACGCTTAATCCGCACACAGGTCCACGCCCGGACACCCGGATTTCTTTCCACTCTCTGGAAGAGCTGTTGTTCAAGATTCCGGAAACTGGCAAGACTGTGGCCTGCGTGCTTCGGGCGGCCACTCCGGAGTCCACGCCGGACTCGCGGGCCCGTAGCCCGCCACCTGTACGTGTCATCGATCGTGAACCGGAGCAACGAAAGCATACTGACAGGTAATTCAACGCGCCAGAAGTCGCTCCGACAAACGTGACACGTCCTCATGATTCCGCGGGTTTTACGGCCGTCTACGGCAGACGTGCGCCGATCGCCCGCGCGCCCCACCGCTCTCAGGGAAGGACGACCATCATGGCCGCAGTGACCGCTCGTGAGGCCGAGGACTGGCTCATCGGGAAGATCGCACACCGCCTGGGCGTGGCAGACACCGAGGTCTCCCGCGAGGTGTACTTCGACGAACTGGACCTCGACTCCACCGAGGCGCTCATCCTCGCCGGCGAGATGGAGAACTGGCTCGGTTTCGAGCTGAGCACCACGACGCTCTGGTACCACCCGACCATCAAGGACCTGGCCGCCTATATCGCGGAGGAGAGCTCCCAGCGTGCGACCGCCGCGTGAGCTGACACCGCCGGTCGTCCGCCCGTTCCGGCCGGCCGCGCCCGGCGGGCGGACGGTGTACGTGGTGCACCCCGGCGCGCTCGCGGCCCAGGTCTACCGGGGGCTCGCCGAGGCGCTGCCCCAGGACGACGGGCTGACCGTGCTCGACCTGTCGGGCGTGCCCGAGTACGCCGGGGCGGCGCTCAACGGCGGCCGGGCCGAGACCACCGTGCGGGCCCTGGCCGACGGCCTGGCCGCGCGTCTGGAGCCGGAGCGGGGCCCGTACACCCTGGCGGGCTGGTCCTTCGGCGGGGTGCTCGCCCTCGCCATGACCCGCACGCTGCCCGCGGACCGGCTTCCGCGGTCCCTGGTCCTGCTGGACAGCATCGCGCCGGTCGACGCGTACAAGCAGCCCGACGACGCGCTCGAACCCGCCCTGCTGCTGGGCTGGTTCGCCATGTACCTGGGCGCGAAGCGGGACCGCGACGTCGCGGTCGACGCGTCGGCGCTCGCCGGCCGCTCCACCGACGAGGGGCTCCCCCTGGTGCTCGACGCGGCCGTGGCCGCCGGGGCGCTGGCCGCGGACACCCCGCTGCCGGGGCTGCGCAAGCTCTACGACACCTACGTCGACGGGCTGCTGCGCAACAACCGGCTGACCGCGCCGTACCGGCCCGAACCCGCGCCGCTCCCGGTGCTGCTGGTCAAGGCCGAGCGCGGACTGCTCCCCGAGGACGCCTCCCTCGGCTGGGAGTCGCTCGCCCCGCACGGGCTGACCGTGCGCCCCTGTCCGGGCGACCACTACACGATGCTGTCCCGCCCCGACGCCCTCGCCGTGCTCGCACCGTTGCTGCACGCCGCGTAACTCCCTTTCCCAGCACCCCCTTTCTCCCTTGCGCGTGTCACCCCCAGGGCC
Organism: Streptomyces sp. NPDC048288; assembly: GCF_043201555.1. NCBI lineage: Bacteria > Bacillati > Actinomycetota > Actinomycetes > Kitasatosporales > Streptomycetaceae > Streptomyces > Streptomyces sp. NPDC048288. The sequence goes on along the minus strand of NZ_JBICZD010000010.1, from coordinate 349,631 downwards.
CCCGTACCGACCCGGGCTGTCCAGGCCCCGTCCGACCAAGAGAGCCTCGCCGTGAACGCTTCGCACCGCTCGTCCGACCTCGATCGCCGGCTGGCCCGCGATCCCATCGCCGTCGTCGGCCTGTCCGCCCTGTACCCCAAGTCGCGTGACCTGCGCGAGTTCTGGGCGAACGTGGTCTCCGCCGCCGACTGCATCGAGGACGTCCCCGCGACCCACTGGGACGTGTCGGAGCACTACGACTCCGACCCCGCCGCCCCCGACAAGACGTACTCCCGGCGCGGCGGCTTCATCCCCGACGTCCCGTTCAACCCGCTGGAGTTCGGGCTGCCGCCCAACACCCTCGAAGTCACCGACGTCCTCCAGCTGCTGAGCCTGGTCGTGGCCCGTGACCTGCTCAAGGACGCGGGCGCGGACCAGGGCTGGTACGACGCCTCGCGCACCGGTGTGGTCCTCGGCGTGACCGGCGCCAACCAGCTCACCCAGCCGCTGTCCGCCCGGCTGCAGACGCCGGTGCTCAAGGAAGTCGTACGCTCCTGCGGCCTTTCCGACCGGGACGCGGAGGAGATCGCGGAGAAGTTCAAGCTGGCCTTCGCGCCCTGGGAGGAGAACTCCTTCCCCGGCATGCTGGGCAACGTCGTCGCGGGCCGGATCGCCAACCGGCTCGACCTCGGCGGCACCAACATGACGATCGACGCGGCCTGCGCCAGCTCGCTCGGCGCGGTCAAGTCGGCCGTCAGCGACCTGCTGGAGCGCCGCTCGGACATGATGCTGGTGGGCGGCTGCGACGCCGAGAACACCATCTTCATGTACCTGTGCTTCTCGAAGACGCCCGCCTTCTCCAAGGCCGGGCGGATCCGCCCGTTCGACGCGGACGCCGACGGCACCCTGATCGGCGAGGGCATCGGCATGCTGGCGCTGCGCCGCCTGGCCGACGCCGAGCGCGACGGCAACCGGATCTACGCGGTGCTGCGGGGCATCGGCTCGTCCAGCGACGGCCGCTTCAAGTCCATCTACGCCCCGCGCAAGGAGGGGCAGATGGCGGCCCTGCGCCGGGCCTACGAGGACGCGGACGTCACCCCGGACTCGATCGAGCTGTTCGAGGCGCACGGCACGGGCACGGCGGTGGGCGAGGCGACCGAGCTGTCCGCGCTGTCGGCGGTGGTCTCGGAGTACACCGAGGAACGGCAGTTCGCCGCCGTCGGCAGTGTGAAGTCGCAGATCGGGCACACCAAGGCGGCCGCCGGAGCGGCCGGCATGATCAAGCTGTCGCTGGCCCTGCACCACCGGCTGCTGCCGCCGACCATCAACGTCGACCGGCCCAACCCGGCCATCGACTGGTCCGCGAGCCCGTTCTACGTCGGCACCCGCACCCGCCCCTGGATCCGCGACCCGCGCCGGCCGCAGCGCCGGGCGGCCATGTCCTCGTTCGGCTTCGGCGGCACCAACTTCCACCTCGTCCTGGAGGAGCACGGCGACGGGGACGACCTGCGGGTGATGTTCCCGGTGAGCCAGGTGTTCATCTGGCATGCACCTGACATGAGTGGTCTGCTGCGGGCGGTGGACGGCGCGGCCGAGCCCCGCACCGACCCCGCTCCGCACGGCCACCCCCGGCTCGCCCTGGTCGCCCGCTCCGAGGCCGAACTCGCCGAGCTGCGCGCGCTGGCCGCCGAGCGGCTGCGGGCCGAACCGGACGCCGAGGCCTGGTCGCACCCCAAGGGCGTCCACTTCCGCCGCACCGGCGCCGACCTCGGCAAGGTGGGCGCGCTCTTCGCCGGACAGGGCAGCCAGTACGTCGAGCCCGGCCGGACGGCCGTCCTCGCACTGCCCCCGCTGCGGGCGGCCTTCGACCGGGCCAACGCGGCCTTCGGCGACCACGAACTCCCGCTGTCCCGGGTGGCGTTCCCGCCGCCCGCCTTCGACGAGGTCACCCGCGCCGCCCAGGAGACCGAGCTGCGCCGCACCGAGTACGCGCAGCCCGCGATCGGCGCCCTGGCCGCCGGCCAGTACCGGTATCTGACCGGACTCGGCTTCTGCGCCGACGGTTTCCTCGGGCACAGCTTCGGTGAGCTGGCCGCGCTGTGGGCGTCCGGCGCGATCGACGACGACACCTACTTCACGCTGGCCCGGGCCCGGGGCGCCGCGATGGCCCCGCGGGGCGACGCGGACGCCGGGGCGATGGCCGCCGTCACCGCCTCCGAGGAGCAGGTGAGTCATCTGCTCGCCCAGTTCGGCGAGCTGATCGTCTGCAACCGCAACGCGGCCGACCAGATCGTGGTCGGCGGCGCCACCCAGGCGGTGGAGCGGTTCGTCGAGGCGGCGGGCGCGGCCGGTGTACGGGCGCTGCGGCTGCCGGTGTCGGCGGCCTTCCACACGCCGTTCGTGGGCCATGCGGTGGAGGAGTTCGGGCAGGCCGTCGCGGACGCGGTGATCGGCGAGCCGGGCCGCCCGGTGTTCGCCAACTCGCCGGGCGCGGCCTACGGTCCGGACCCCGACGCCAACCGGCGGACGCTGGTGGAGCAGCTGGTCAAGCCGGTCGAGTTCGCCGCCCGGGTCGAGGAGATGTACGCGGCGGGCTTCCGTACGTTCGTGGAGTTCGGCCCGAAGGGGGTGCTGACCCGGCTGGTGGACCGCATCCTCGGGGAGCGCCCGCACGTCGCGGTGCGGCTGGATCCCGGCAGCGGCGGTGACGCCGACCTCACGCTGAAGCGGGCGGTGGCCCAACTCGCCGTGCTGGGCCTGCCGTTGGCGACCACTGACGCCTATGTGGCGGAAACGCCTGCCGTCGAGCCGGTCAAGGGCATGACCGTACCGCTGAATGGCATCAACCATGTGCCCGAGGCGCGCCGGGCCGCGTATCGCGAGGCGCTGGAGAACGGGTACCGGGTGGCGCCGGCGGCGGCAGCCATGGCCTCGGTGGCCGCCGTGGCCTCGGTGGCCTCGGTGGCCTCGGTGGCCTCGGTGGAAGCCTCGGTGCCGGTCGTCGAAGAAGCCCCGACGCCTCTCGCGGTGACCGCCGTGGAGCAGCGGCCCGTCCCCGTACCGCCCCTCCCCGCAGACGTCCTGGAGAGCGAGCCCGTGGAAGAAGAGCACCCCGCCCCGGCCCCCGCCGACGATCGGCTCTCCGCGCTGATCGCCGACCACCTGGCCCTGCACGACGACTATCTCAACGGGCAGCTCAGCAGCGCCCAGCGCATGATGGGCCTGCTGGAGCGGGCCGACGAACAGGGCCGCGTCGACCACGTGATCCCGGGCCTGGCCTCGGTGAAGGACCACGGGCTGGCCATCGGGCGCACGCATCTGCGGGCCAACGAGATCCTGCGGGACCTGGCGTCGATGGAGTTCGGGCAGGGCGGGGCACCCGTCGCGCCGCCCGCTCCCGCCGGCACCGGGGCACCGGCGGCCGTCCCCGCCGCCCCGGCCGTGCCCGTACAGGCCGCACCGGCCCCGGCAGCGCTTCCGCAGGCCCCGGGCACGCCCGTCGCTCCGCTGCCGCCCGCGCCCGTGGCCTCGGCCGCGCCTGCGCCTGCGCCTGCGCGGGAAGCCCCCGCCGCCGACGACATCGCGGCGGCCCTGCTCGACGTCGTGTCCCAGAAGACCGGCTACCCGGCGGAAATGCTCGACCTCGGCATGGACGTGGAGGCGGACTTGGGCATCGACTCCATCAAGCGCGTCGAGATCATGGGGGTGCTGCAGGAGCGGTTCCCGAGCCCGGCCCCGGTCGGCCCGGAGCAGCTCGCCGAACTGCGCACGCTGAGCGAGATCGTCGGCTTCGTGCTCAGCCTCGGCGGTGACAGCGCCCCGGCGGTGGCCGAGGCCTCCGCGCCCGGCACCGCGTTCAGCACGGAGGCCGTGACGGCCGCGCTGCTCGGTGTGGTGGCGCAGAAGACGGGTTACCCCGCCGAGATGCTCGACCTCGGCATGGACGTCGAGGCCGACCTCGGCATCGACTCCATCAAACGCGTCGAGATCATGGGCGTCCTCCAGGAACAGTTCCCCAGCCCCACCCCCGTCGGACCCGAACAGCTCGCCGAACTGCGGACGTTGAACGAGATCGTCGGCTTCGTCCTGGAGCTCGGGGGCGGCGACGCGGCAGACACCTCCACTACCACTACTCCCGCCGCCGTGGCCGTCTCCTCCGACGACGTACGCGCCGCGCTGCTCGGTGTCGTCTCGCAGAAGACCGGCTACCCCGCCGAGATGCTCGACCTCGGCATGGACGTCGAGGCCGACCTCGGCATCGACTCCATCAAACGCGTCGAGATCATGGGCGTCCTGCAAGAACAGTTCCCCAGCCCCACCCCCGTCGGACCCGAACAGCTCGCCGAACTGCGGACGTTGGGTGACATCGTCGGCTTCGTGACCGGGCTGTCCGGGGGCGCCGAGACCGGGCCGGTGGCCGCGCCCGCGCCCACGGCGGCTCCGCAGCCGTCGGCCGTGGTCTCCCCCATCGGCCGTGGGCACGCAGCCCTGCGGGAGCTGCCGTTCCCGGACCGTCTGGTCGGCGCCTATCCGCAGGGGGCGACCGCGCTCGTCGTGGACGACGGCAGCGAGGTCGCGCAGGCCGTCGCCGCGCGGCTCGGCGGCGCCGGGTGGCAGGTGCGGGTGCTGCGGCTGCCCGGTGTCCCGCAGCGGGTGGCCGGGGCGGCGGACCTGCCGCTGACCGGTTGGGGGGCCACCGAACTGGCCTCCCGGATCGACGAGTCGGGCGCCACCCCGCTGCACCTGGCCGTCACGTTCGCGGCGGCGGACGGGCTGCCGTGGGGCGAGGGCGTGCGCCGCCTCGCGCACACCCTGCTGACCGCCCGGCACCTGGTCGCCCCGCTCACCGCGGCGGCCGCGACCGGTCACCGTGCGGCGTTCGTGACCGTCACCCGGCTCGACGGAGCCTTCGGGCTCACCGGGGTCGCCGAGGACGCGGCGCCCGCGGGCGGCGTCGGCGGTCTGGTGAAGACCCTCGCCGTGGAGGCGCCGGAGCTGTTCTGCCGCGCGCTGGACCTGGCCCCGGGGCTGGGTGCGGCCGAGGCGGCCGAGCTGGTGGTGGAGGAGCTGTCCGACGCGAGCGCCGACCCGGTCCAGGTGGGCCGCGACGGGATCCGCCGGGTCGCCCTCACCCTCGGCGAGGAGGCCCGACAGGCCCGCTCGGGCGCCCCGCTCACCTCGGACGACCTGCTGGTCGTCACCGGCGGCGGCCGGGGCATCACCGCCCGCTGCGCGGTGGCGCTGGCGGCCGCGCACCGGCCGGGCCTGCTGCTGCTCGGCCGTACCGCGCTCGGCACCGAGCCGGCGTGGGCGAACGGGCTGACCGACGCGGGCGCGCTGAAGGCCGCCGCCGTCGAGCAGCTGAAGGCGGCCGGGGAGAAGCCGACCCCGAAGCGGGTCGAGCAGCTCTACCAAGCGGTGGTCGGCGAGCGTGAGGTCCGGCAGACCCTGGCCGGCATCCGGGCGGCCGGCGCCGAGGCCGAGTACCTGGCCGTGGACATCACGGACGCGGCCGCCACCGCCGCGGCCCTGGCGCCGTACCGGGAGCGGATCACCGGTCTGGTGCACGGCGCGGGGGTGCTCGCGGACCAGCTGATCGCCGCGAAGAAGGCCGCCGAGATCGAGCGGGTCCTCGCCGTCAAGCTGGGCGGGCTGCGTTCGGTCGTGGCCGCGCTGCCCGCCGAACGGCTGCGCCACATCGCGCTGTTCTCGTCGGTCGCCGGGTTCTTCGGCAACCGGGGCCAGTCGGACTACGCGATGGCCAACGAGGTGCTCAACACCTGGGCCGGTGCCTTCCGCGCCGACCACCCCGAGGCGCACGTCACGTCGCTGAACTGGGGCGCCTGGGACAGCGGGATGGTCTCGCCGCAGATCAAGGCGGTCTTCGAGGAACGCGGGATCGCGCTGATCCCCGAGGAGACCGGAACGCGGCTGTTCACCGAGCAGTTCGCGCCCGAGCGGGCCGGTGACACGGTCGTCGTGCTCGGTCCGACCACTCCGCTGTCGGTGCCGGAGCGGACCGCTCCGGCGGCGCCGGTGGTCCTGGAACGGGACCTGTCCGCGCTGGCCGCCGAACCGCTGGTCGCCGACCATGTCATCGGTGACGCGCCGGTGCTGCCGGCCACGGCGGCGCTGGGCTGGGCGGTGGGCTCGGTCGAGCGGCTGACCGGCGGCGAGGTCGCCGAGGTCCGGGACTTCGCGGTGCACAAGGGGGTCGTCTTCGACGGCGCGGCCGACGCCGGCCGCTTCCAGCTGACCGTGGACCCGGTGCCGGACGGCACCGAGGCCGACGTGGCGATCCGCTCGCTGGCCGAGGACGGCGCCGTACGGCCGCGGTACGCGGCGCGGGTGCGGTTCGGCGCCGGACCGGCCGAGGCTCCCCGGCTCGCCGGGCTGCCCGCCCCGGGCGCCGGCGACGACGCGCAGGTCTTCTACGCCGACGGCACGCTGTTCCACGGTCCGTCGCTGCGCGGGCTGCGCCGGGTGCTGGCGTCGGACGGGAACCGGCTGGTCCTGGAGTGCGCGCTGGCCGAACACCGGCCCGCGGGCGGGGCGTTCGGGTCCGCGCGGTACGCGCCCGGCACCGCCGACCTGCTGCTGCAGGCCGCGCTGGTGTGGATGCGGGTCAACCGCGACACGGCGACGCTGCCGGTGGGGGTGGCCCGGGCCGAACTGTTCGCGGCGCTGCCCGACGGCGAGCCGTTCCTGGTCGTCGTGGAGCCGCTCCAGGTGAACGGCACGGGCGCCACGCTCACGGTGACCGCCTGCGCGCCCGACGGACGGGTGCTGACCCGGTTCACCGGTGTGTCGGTCGTGTCCACCCCGCAGCTGGCCGCCTCGTTCGCCCGCCGCTGAGCCGACGCCGACCTATGGACCGCCGGTCCCGGCGGGCGGGATTTCCCCACCGCCCGCCGGGCCCCGGCGGCCTCCTGGAGGAAACAGCGCTATGAGCAAGTACGCGATCGTCGGTATCTCCTGCCTGTTCCCGGGGGCGGAGACCCCCGACGCGTTCTGGAGGAACCTGCGCGACGGCGTCGACAGCCGCACCGAGGGCGGCACGGACGTCTTCGGCCCGGCCCCCGACCCCGCTCTCGCCGACCCGGAGCACGCCATCACCTGTGTGCGCGGCGGCTTCGTCACCGGCTTCGAGTTCGATCCGACCGGTTACCGGCTCCGTCCGGAGGAGCTGACCCGCCTCGACCGCGTCTTCCACTGGTCCCTGCACACGGCCCGCGAGGCCCTGCGCGACAGCGGCCACGCGGACCGCCCCGAACTCCTCGCCCGCACCGGCCTGGTGGTGGGCGACTACTCCTTCCCCACCCCTGCCTCGGCCCGCATCAGCCTGCCGCTGGTCCAGGAGGCGGTCCTGGAGGGCGTACGGCGCTCCGGGCACCCGGCGCCGCCGCCGGCCGCGCTCCTCGACCCGGCCGCCGTCCACCCGGCGAACGCCCGGGTCAGCGGTGCGCCCGCCCGGATCACGGCCACCGCCCTCGGCCTCGGCGGCCCCCGCTACGCCCTGGACGCGGCCTGTTCCTCGGCGCTCTACGCCCTCAAGCTGGCCTGCGACCACCTGGCCGCCGGACAGGCCGACCTGGTCCTGGCGGGCGGGGTCTGCGCCCCCGACCCGACCCTGATCCACCTCTCCTTCTCCGATCTGCACGCCTACCCGGAGAACGGGATCAGCCAGCCCTTCGACGCCCGCTCCACCGGCATCCTCACCGGGCAGGGCGCGGGCATGGTCGCGGTACGGCGGCTCGCGGACGCGCTCGCGGACGGCGACCGGATCCACGCGGTCGTGGACGGCATCGGCCTGTCCAACGACGGCGCCGGCCGCCACCTGCTGGTCCCGAACCCGGCCGGCCAGCTCGCCTCCTACGAACTCGCCTACGCGCGGGCCGGGTTCGGCCCCGATGAGGTCGACTACCTGGAGTGCCACGCCACCGGTACCCCGATCGGCGACGGCACCGAGGCCGAGTCGGTGACCGGCTGGTTCGGCGCCCGGGGCGCGGCCGTGCCGCCGCTCGGCTCGGTCAAGGGAAACCTGGGCCATCTGCTGACCGTGGCGGGCCTGAGCAGTCTGCTGAAGGTGATCCTGGCGATGGGCCACGGCGAGCTGCCGCCGACGATCGGCGTCGACCGGCCCCTCACCGACGACCTGCCGGTGGTCCGCGAGGCCCGCCCCTGGCCGGTCGGGCGTCCGGGCCCGCGCCGGGCCGCCGTCTCCGCGTTCGGTTTCGGCGGCACGAACGCGCACGTCGTCCTCTCCCAGCAGGCCGACGAGGAGGTCGAGTCGGCGCCGGCCGTGCCGCCCGCCCTCGACATCGTGGGTCTCGGCGCGCACTTCGGCACCCTCGACTCGGCCGCCGCCTTCGAACGCGCCCTGCACGACGGCACCGACGCCTTTCGGCCGCTCCCCGAACACCGCTGGCGGGGCCTGGAGGACACCGCGGGCGGCACCCTGGCACGGGCCGGACTCGACCGGGCGCGGCTGCCCGAGGGCGGTTTCGTCGACCGGATCGAGATGGACCCCGCCGACCACCGTATTCCCCCGGCCGACCTGCGCAACTACAACCTCCAGCACGCCCTGATGTCCAAGGTCGCCGACGAGGCGCTGCGCGACGCCGGGTACGACCGGACCGTACCGGCGGGCGCCAAGGCACCCGAGCCGCGCCGGATCGCGGTGGTCGTCGCCATGGAGATCGAGCCCAGCGCCCATCTGCACCTGGCCCGGCACGGCATCGGCGACTTCCTTCAACGGGCCTACGCGGACGCCGGTCTGGAGTTGCCGGGCGACCTCGCGCAGGCCGCCCGCGAGGCGATCCACCAGCCGATCGTCGCCAACGAGGTGCTCAGCTACATCGGCAACATCATGGCCGGCCGGATCTCCTCCCTCTGGAACCTGACCGGCCCCTCCTTCACCGTCTCCTCCGACGGCGCGGGGGCCGCCGAAGCCCTGCAGATCGCCCAACTGCTGCTCCTGGACGACACGGTGGAGGCCGTCCTGGTCGGCGCGGTCGACCTGGCGGGCTCCCCCGAGAGCCTGCTGCTGCGCGGTACGGCCCCGGTCGCGGGCGCGGGCCTGACCTTCGGCGACGGACAGCGCGGCGTCCGGATCGGCGAGGGCGCGGGCGCGGTCGTGGTGACCCGCCCGGGGACCCGGCCCGCCGCCTATGCCCGCGTGGACTCCATCGCCGTACAGCACTCCGCTCCCGTCGACGGCCGGCTCCCGGAGGCCGACGCCGAGGCGCTGGCCGGGGCCGCCGGGCAGGCGCTGGCCGCCGCCGGGATCGGGCCCGGCGAGGTGGGCTATGTCGAGGCGCACGCGGGCGGTACGGCGGTGCGGGACGCGGCCGAGGTCGAGGCGCTGGCGCGGGTCTACCCCGCCGGTTCGGGCACCGTGGCCCTCGGCAGCGCCAAGGCCCAGGTCGGCGACACGGCCGGGGCGTCCGCGCTGGCCGCGCTGCTCAGGGCGGTGCTCTGCCTGCACCACGGCTACCTGCCCGGAGTGCCCGGCTGGCGCCGGCCCGCGCCGGAGCTGGCGGAACGGTTCGCCGCCTCCGCCCTGCACGTCCCGGACGTCTCCCGGCCGTGGCTGCGCACCAACCACGCGCGGCGCCGCTACGCCGCCGTGAACGTCATCGGCTCCGACGGCGCCCACGGCCACCTGGTGCTCTCCGCCGGGACCACGCGCGGCGGGGTCGTCGCCACCGACTGGCGGCGGGCCGGTGCTCCGGCGCTGCTGGCGCTGGGGGCGGCGGACCTGGACGGGCTGCTGGCCGAGGTCGCCCGCCACGCCGAGCTGCTGGGCGAGGGCGCCGACCCGTACCGCCTGGGCCGGGCCGCGGCCGAGCGGCTCCCGGGCAGCGCGCTGCGGGTCGTACTCGTCGGCAAGGACCGCGAACAGCTGCTCCAGCAGGTGGAACTGGCGGCCCGCAGCCTGCGCGAGGCGCACGCCGGGGGCGAGGAGTGGACGACTCCCGCGGGCAGTTGCTTCACCCCCCGGCCGATCGGACCGGACGGCAAGGTGGCCCTGGTCTATCCGGGCGCCTTCAACTCCTACCCGGGACTGGGCCGGGACCTGTTCCGCGCCTTTCCCTCCCTGCTCGACACCTTCGAGGCTCAGGCGGGCGACCCGGACCGGATGTTCCGCGCGGCTCAGCTGTATCCGCGCACCCAAGCCGCCCTGGAACGGCGGGACTTGATGCGGCTGGAGGGCGAACTCGGCGAGGACATCCCCTTCATGCTCGCCACCGGCACCACCTTCGCGATCCTCTACACGGACCTGGTCCGCGAGCGGCTCGGGGTGACGGCGCACGGCGCGTTCGGCTACAGCCTGGGCGAGTCCAGCATGCTGTTCGCCACCGGCGGCTGGCGGCGCTCGGCCCGCCGGGACGACCGGATCAGTGCCACACCCCTGTTCCGGGACCGGCTGACCGGCCCCCGGCGCACGGTCCGCGAGCTGTGGAAGCTTCCCGAGGACACCCCGGACGAGGCCGTGTGGGGCAGCTTCGTGCTGCTGGAGTCGGCGGACCGCGTCACCGAGGCCCTCGCCCGCCACGACCGGGTCTTCCTCACCCACGTCAACACGCCCACCGAGGTGGTCGTCGCCGGCGATCCGGCCCGGTGCCGGGCGCTGATCGCGGAGTTGGGCTGCCCCTCGGCCCGCTCCCCCGTCGGCTCGGTGATGCACTGCCCGGCCGTGGACGGCGAACTCACCGGACTGGCCGAACTCAACGACCATCCCACGGGATCCGTCGGCGGCCTCGAACTGTTCAGCGCCTACGACTACCGGCCCGTCGGCGACCTCGACCGGGCGGAGGTGGCCCGGCGCATCGCCCGGACCCTGCGGGACACCATCGACTTCCCGCGGCTCGTGCGCACCGCGTACGACCGGGGGTTCCGCTACTTCGTCGAGGCCGGCCCCGGCGCGACCTGCACCCGCTGGGTGCACGACACGCTGGGCGAGGCCGCGCACGTGGCGATGCCGGTGGACCGCCGGGGCGTGCCGGCCGCCCGGTCCGTGGCCCAGCTCGCCGCCCGGCTGGTCGCCCACGGCCTGCCGGTCGACCTGGCCGCGCTGCTCGGCCCGGACCCGGTGACGGCCGCGCGCACCCCGCTGCTGCGGGTGCCGGTCGGCGGCGGCCCGTCCGTCCCGGCCCAGATCGCGCGGCGGGCCCCCGCCCCGCCCGCCCCGGTCCACGCCACCCCCGGCGTCCGTACGGCCGTGCAGGCCGCCGTGGGCGCCCCCGTAGACGCCGAGGACGCGCGGCCCGCCCCCGTGGCCGCCGTCTCGCTGGAGGTAACCGACCTGATGCCCGCCGACCCGACGCTCGAAGACACCGAGGTCCTCACCTTCGACGGCGACCCCCTCGCGTTCCTGCCCTGGGCGGAACAGCCGGAGGCGGCGACACCGCCCGGGGCAGCCCAGAACCAGCCCACCGCACCGACCGCACCGACCGCCCACGCGGGCGCCGCCTCGGCCACCTCGGCCGCCTCGGCCACCTCCGCCGGTGACTTCATCCGTCAGATCCGGCAGCAGATGGTGGCCACGCACTCGGTGGTCATGGAGACCCAGCGCATCCTCCAGGACCACACGCTGGCCCGGATGGAGGCGTTGCTGGACGGAGACACCCCGGCGGCCGGCCCGGCCCGGCCCGTCGCACCCGGTGTGGCCGAACCCGCGGTCGTCGCACCCGTGGTCATCGAGCCCACGGCCGTGCACCCCGCCGCCGAGGCCCCCGCGCTGCCGCCGGCCGCAGCACCGCGCACCCCCGGTGTCATCTGGGACGAGCGGCAGCTCCTCGCCTTCGCCACCGGCCGTCTCACCGACGTGTTCGGTCCCGAGTTCGCCGAGATCGACGGCTACGCCAAGCGGGTCCGGCTGCCCGCGCCGCCGTACCACTTCGTCACCCGGGTGACCGCGCTCCAGGCGGAGACCGGGGTGTACGAGCCGTCGTTCATCCGTACCGAGTACGACGTGCCCGAGGACGCCTGGTACGCGGTGGACGGCGGGGTGCCGCCGGCCGTGGCCATCGAGGCCGGCCAGTGCGACCTGCTGCTGATCAGCTATCTGGGCATCGACTTCCGCAACAAGGGCGAGCGCGTCTACCGGCTGCTCGACAGCAAGCTGGTCTTCCACGGCGACCTGCCGCGCACCGGCCAGACCCTGCGCTACGACATCTCGATCAACCGGTTCGTCCGCCAGGGCGACACCACCCTCTTCTTCTTCAGCTACCTCTGCTACGCCGACGGCGAGCTGATCCTCGAACTCAAGGACGCCTGCGCCGGGTTCTTCTCCGCGGCGGAGCTGGCCACCCCGCTCGGCGTGGTCGTCACCGAGAAGGAGCGGCAGCGGCGGGCAGCGCTGACGAAGACCTGGTTCAAGCCGCTCGCCGACACCGACAAGAACCATCTCAGCGCGGCGGACCTGGAGTTGCTCGCCGAAGGCAGGCCCGGCGACGTCTTCGGCCCGCACCACGCCCAGGACCCGGGCCTCAACCCGGCCCTCCGGCTGCCCGACGCCCGCCTGCGCATGGTCGACGAGATCCGCATCGACCGCACCGGCGGCCCGCGCGGGCTCGGCGCGATCACCGCGTACAAGCGCCTGGAGCCGGACGCCTGGTACTTCGAGTGCCACTTCCCCGACGACCCGGTGCTGGCCGGCTCGATGGTGGCGGAGGGCGCGGTGCAGACCCTCCAGGCGTACCTCCTCCACCAGGGCATGCACCTGGTGCTGCCGGACGCCCGCTTCCAGACCATCGTCGGCCTGGAGACCGAGGTGCAGGTGCGCGGCCAGATCACCCCGGAGCACCGGGAGATCCGGTACGAGATCGAGGTCATGGAGCTGACGCTGCTGCCTCGGCCGTCCGTGATCGCCGACGTCCTGGTGTACCTGGGCGACAAGGCGGTGATCCGGATGCGGAACTTCGGCATCCAGGTCCGGGAGAAGGACGGCACCCCGTACCGCCCCCCGCTCGGCGGTGTCCCGGAGTTCCTCGGCCGCCGCAACCGCTCCGGCGAGCCCGCGATGATCAACGAACTGCATCTCGCGCACGCCGCGAAGGGCGACCTGGGTACGGCGATGGGCCCGGAGTTCGACGTCTACCGCGACAGCCGGGCCCCGTACATCCCCAACGGCGACTTCCAGTTCGTCGACCGGATCATGCAGCTCAAGGGGGTGCGCGGTGAGCTGAAGCCGGGCGCGGAGATGGTCACGGAGTACGACTCCCCGGCCGACGCCTGGTACTACGGCGAGAACTCCCACCCGCACATGCCCAACTGCGTGTACATGGAGACGTCGCTGCAGGCGGCGATCCTGCTCGGCTACTACCTGGGCGCCACCCTCAAGCAGCCGGAGACCCAGTACTCGATCCGCAACCTCGACGGCACGGCGACCCTCGTCAAGGACGTGGACCTGCGCGGCAGGACGATCCGGCACCGTTCCACGCTCCTGATGACCAGCGCGGTCTCGGGTGCCGTGCTCCAGAACTTCCGCTACGAACTCTCCGCCGACGGCGAGGTGTTCTACACCGGCGAGTCCCTCTTCGGCTACTTCAGCGAGGCCGCGCTCGCCAACCAGGTGGGCCTGGACAACGGCACCCATGTCGCCCCCTGGATCGAGCAGGCGAGGCCGGAGAACGTCCGCCGTATCGAACTCCCCGACGGCGCACCGCAGTTCAGCGGCGAGCTGCGGCTCCCGGCCGGGCACTTCCACCTCGTGGACCACGTCGACCTGGTCGAGGACGGCGGCCGGCACGGCCGGGGATATCTGCACGGCCACCGCGCGATCCGGCCCGACGAGTGGTACTTCGACTGCCACTTCCACCGCGACCCGGTGATGCCCGGCTCGCTCGGGGTGGAGGCGATCCTCCAGGCCATGCGCCTGTACGTGCTGGAGCAGGGCCTGGCGGACGGCATCGAGCGGCCCCGGTTCGCGCTCGGCACCGGGGTGGCCATGGCCTGGAAGTACCGGGGCCAGATCCTGCGCCACGACGCCGAGCTGAGCTTCGACGTGCACGTCAAGGAGGTGCGCCGGGACGGCGACCGGCTGGTCGTGATCGCCGACGCCGACCTGTGGAAGCCGGGTCTGCGCATCTACGAGCTCACCGACGTGGCCATCGAGGTCCGTCCCGACGACACCCACGCCTGACGCTTCGAGGAGACGTACCGGTCATGCACACCCAGCCCACTCCGCTGCGCTGGCAGGGAGCGAGCGCCCCGCACACCGACCCGGCGGGCATCTACGAGGCCCTCGCGGACCTCGACCGGCCCTGCTTCGTGGTCCGCACCCCGCACGGCGTCGGCGCCGCGGCCGGCGGCTCGGCCACGGCGGACCCGCGGGGCCTGCCCCTGCTCGCCGCCGTCGCCCCGCTGCCGCCGCGCACCCTCGGCTCCCCCGCCTTCCTGGCCGCGCACGGCGTCCGGCACGCCTACATGGCGGGCGCGATGGCGGGCGGCATCGCCTCCGCCGACCTGGTGGTCGCGCTGGCCCGGGAGGGCTTCCTCGCCTCCTACGGCGCGGCCGGACTGCTGCCGGAGACGATCGCCAAGGCCCTCACCCGGTTCGCCCAGGAGATCCCCGGACTGCCCTACGCCGTCAACCTGATCCACAGCCCGAGCGAGGAGCGCCTGGAGCGCGAGGCGGTGGAGCTGTTCCTGCGCCACGGGGTGCGGTGCGTGGAGGCGTCCGCCTTCATGAACCTCAGCCCGCACGTGGTGCGTTACCGCCTCACGGGCCTGCGCCGCGAACCGTCCGGGGCGGTCGTGGCCGAGCACCGCCTCATCGCGAAGATCTCTCGCCCGGAGACCGCCGAGCGCTTCATGCGGCCCGCCCCGGCCGCGCTCGTCAGCGCGCTGCTCGGCCAGGGCCTGATCACCGCCGAGCAGGCGGACCTGGCCAAGTACGTGCCGATGGCCGACGACATCACGGTCGAGGGCGACTCCGGCGGCCACACCGACCGGCGTCCCCTCCCCGCGCTCCTGCCGACCATCCTGCGGCTGCGCGACACCGTCCAGCACGAGCACCGCTACCCGGTCCCCATCCGGGTCGGCGCGGCCGGCGGGCTGGGCTGCCCCACCTCGGTCGCGGGCGCCTTCGCGATGGGCGCCGCCTACGTGGTGACCGGCTCGGTCAACCAGTCCTGCGTGGAGTCCGGTGCCTCGAAGGCCACCAAGGCGCTGCTCGCGGACGCGGGCATCGCGGACTGCGAGATGGCGCCGGCCGCCGACATGTTCGAGATGGGCGTGGAACTCCAGGTGCTGAAGAAGGGCACCCTGTTCCCGATGCGCGCGAAGCGCCTCTACGAGCTGTACCAGTCCTGCGACGGCCTGGAGGCGCTCCCGGCGGCCGACCGCGCCAAGCTGGAGACGCAGGTCTTCCGCCGTCCGCTGGAGGACGTCTGGCAGGAGTGCGTCGGCTACTTCAGCCGCCGCGACCCCGAGCAGCTGGCCCGTGCCGCAGGCAGTCCGAAGCGGCGGATGGCGCTGGTCTTCCGCTGGTACCTGGGCATGGCCTCGCGCTGGTCCACGACCGGCGACCCGGACCGCGTCCTGGACTACCAGGTGTGGTGCGGCCCGGCGATGGGCGCCTTCAACGACTGGGTCACCGCCAGCTACCTCAAGGCCCCCGGCAACCGCCGGGTCGCCGACGTCGCCCACCACCTGATGCGCGGCGCGGCCTTCCACACCCGCCTCGCCCAGCTCCGGGTCGCGGGCGTCCGTATCCCGTCCTCGGCGGCGGACTACCGCCCGGTCCCGCTGGAGTCACCCGCCCTGGAGGGCGCCCGATGACCCCCGACGCGCTGGAACGCCTGCTGGGCGACCCCTACGACACCGCGAACCCGTACGGTTTCGCCGCGGCCGTCGCCCGTGACGAACAGGACGCGTTCCCCGAGGAGTTGTGCGCGAAGCTCCGCGAGGCCGGCTTCCACCTCAACTACCTCCCCCGGGAGTGGGGCGGCCGTTTCGAGTCCTTCGACCGCAGCATGCTCCTGGTCCGCACCGCCGCCCGCCGGGACCTGAACGTCATGCCGGGCACGATGTTCGGCATCACCGCCGCCACCTGCCTGGCCCTGCACGGCTCGCCCGAACAGCGGAAACGGGCGGCGGAGATCCTCACCGAGGGCGGCGCGATCGGCTTCGCCCTCTCCGAGGCCGGCCACGGCAGCGACCTGCTCGCCAACACGACCCGCCTCGAACCGACCGCCGACGGCTGGGAGTTGACGGGCACAAAGTGGCTGGTCGGCCTCGGCCACCGCTGCGAGGCGGCCTACGTGGTCGCCAGGACCGGCGAGCGCGGCCCCGCCGCCTTCTCCGCGGTCCTCGTCGACCTCACCACCGGCCCCGGCCTGACCCGCGGCCCCCTGCTCCCCACCGCCGGCATGCGCGGCATCGACTTCGCCGACCTCGTCTTCGACCGCTTCCCGGTCCCCCGCGAGGCCCTGGTGGGCCGCGAGGGCGAGGCACTGGAGTCGGTGATGAAGGCCCAGCAGGTGGTCCGCGTGATGAGCATGGCGGGCAGCCTGGGCATCGCCGACACGGCCCTGCGCCTGACCCTGGACCACGCGGCGGGCCGCCGCGTGGGCCGGACAACAGTCCTCGCCTCCCCCTATCCCAGGCGTGAGCTGGCCATCGCCTCGGCCGCCCTGCTGGCGGCGGACGCCGTCGCCCTGGCCGCGTCGAGGGGCATCCACGTGGTCCCCGAGACCTTCAGCGTCTGGGGCTGCGCGGCCAAGCACGTGGTGGCGGAGAGCACGGAGGAAGTGCTCCGCCGCTGCGGAGGAGTCCTGGCATCGAGAGCAGTGCTCCGCGACAACCTCTTCCAGAAGCTCCAACGAGACGCGGCAGTAGTACGCGTGGTGGACACCAGCCCCCTGGCGAACCTCCGCTCCTTCGCAAGCCAGCTGCAGTTCCTCAGGGGCGCGGGACCGCATCAATCAGCGGCTCCGCCGCGGGGCGCGACCAGCCCCCACGCACCCGCGGCCACAACCCAGATCCGCACCATCTTCGACCTCGACGAACCCCTGCCCCCCTACGCCCCCGACCGTCTCGACCTCAACGCCCGCGGCCAGGACCCCGTAACCGCCGCACTCCCCTGCATCGCCCCCGAAGCCCTCGCCCGGCTGACGGCGGCAACCGACCTCCCGGCCGCCCACCTCGTAGCCCGACTCGTCGCAGCCCTGGAAGGCCTCCCGGCCGAACTCGCCGCCGCCGATCGCGACACCGGCCTCATGGACCTCGCCGACCGCTTCACCTGGCTCCACGCGGCCACCGCCTGCCTCTGTCTCTGGTGGGCGAACGAAGCCAACCCCTTCTTCACCACGGCCTGGCTGCAAGCCACCCTCGCCCACCTCCTCGCGAGAGCGACCGGCACCGACCCCCGTCACGAGGGCCCCGCCCAGCTCCCCGCCCTCGACATCACCACCGACCTGCACGACCACGACCAACTGTTCAGCGCCCTCCCCGTCCACCTGGCCTGACCGTCGGAGACATCCCGTGCCGAAGAAAGACCTCACGGAACTGGCCCGGCGGCTGGAGCGCCACCTGGGCGACCCGCACGACCCCGCGAGCCGGATGCCGTACGCCAAAGTCCTGGAGTACGACGAACGGGAGGACTATCCCTACGAGTTCGTCAACCTGCTCCAGCGCTGGGGCGCGCTCGACCACTCCCTGCCGAGCGCCCAGGGCGGCAAGGCGGGTGACGTGGAGATCGGCTTCAACCTGATGCGGTTGATCGCCCGCCGCGACCCGACCACCGCCACCGCGTTCATCATCACCAGTCTCAGCTTCATGCCGGCCTGGGTGGCCGGCACCGACGAGCAGAAGCGGACCCTCGTCGAGGCGATCCAGCAGGGCACCCGGTACGCCTGGGGACTGTCCGAGCGCTCCCACGGCAGTGATCTCACCGCCAACGAGATGACCGCCGAGAAGACCGAGGGCGGCTATCTGCTCACCGGCGAGAAGTGGCTGATCGGCAACGGCCGGGTCGCCGACGGGCTGAGCGTCCACGCCCGTACCGACCCGCGCGGCGGCCCCGCCGGGTACTCCGTGTTCGTGCTGGACAAGCGGCGTACGCCCGCCGGTGCGGTGGACGAGCTGCCGCGGGAGCGGATGCACGGGCTGCGCGGCCTGGACATGAGCGGTTTCCGGCTGGACCGCGTCTTCGTGCCCGACTCGGCGCTGCTCGGCCGGGAGGGGCAGGGCCTGGAGATCGCGCTCAAGACGTCCCAGACGGCACGGGCGCTGATCAGCGGGATCGCGCTGTCGGCGGTCGACACGGGACTGCGGGTGACGCTCGACTTCACCGAGCAGCGGCGGGTGTTCGGCCGTACCGTCAGCGACATCCCGTACTCCCGGCGGCAGTTGGCGGAGTGCTTCGCGGACCTGATGGTGGCGGACGCGGTCAGTCTGGGCGCGGTCCGGGCCCTGCAGGTCGTGCCCGAGCAGACCAGCGTGTGGTCCTCGGTGGTGAAGTACTTCGTGCCGACGCTGCTGGAGCGGACGTTCGCCCAGCTGAACGTCGTGCTCGGGGCCCGGTTCTACCTCCGTGACCATCCGCACTACGCCATCCACCAGAAGATGATGCGGGACCTGCCGGTGGCCAACTTCGCCGACGGCAACACGGTGGTGAACCTGAAGAACATCGCCCTGCAGCTGGAGGGCCTGCTCGCCGCCGGGCCGGCCGCCGAGGCCGAGGAGCGGACAGCCGTGCTCTTCGGCATCGAGGCGGAGCTGCCGCTGTACCGGCCCTGGGACCAGGAGCTGTTCAGCCGGGGCCGGGACGACGCGCTCCAGGCGGCGCCGGCCGCGCTCGCCCTCCTTCGCCGTCTCGCGCGGGCGGGCGACGAGCAGGGCTGGCTGGCACGCTCCGCCGAGGTGGGCGCCGAACTCCTGGCCCACGCCGACTCGTTGCGGGAGCGCACCGCGCGGCTGCGGGCGGCGCTCGGCCGGGACTTCGGCCAGTCGGCGGACCTCTTCGACCTGGCCAAGGAGTACTGCCTGCTGCACGCCACGGCCGCCTGTCTGCACACCTACGTCCACTCGGCCGCCGCCCTGGACGACCCGCTGCCCAGCGGTGCCCTGCTGCTGCTCCAGCTGGAGCGGATCCGGCGGCAGCTGCGGCCGCACGAGGCGGTCACCGACGCGGCCGTGGTCGACGAGGTGATGCGGGTGCTGCGGCAACTGCACCGGGAGAACCGGCTGTTCTCGTACTGGCAGTTCCCGCTCGCCGAGCGCGGCGACCTGACCGCGGCCCGGCGCTGAGATGGCCGACCGGTATCTGTGGCTGCTGCCGGAAGGGGCCGCCGAGGCGTTCATCGCGCGGATGGGCGGCACGGCCCTGCTCTCCGGTGAGGAGCGGGCGCGCTGTGAGCGCGCGCTCTCGCCGGACCTGCGGCGGCGGCGGCTCGCGGGGCGGCTGCTGGCCCGGCACGCGCTGGCCGAGCGGTCCGGCCGGCCGCCCGGCGCGTGGCGGTTCCGGACGGCCGGGGACGGGCGTCCGGAACCGGAACCGGCCCACGACGGACTGCGGTTCAACCTCACCCACACCGACGACCTGATCGCCTGTGTGGTGACCGACTCGGGCCGGGCCTGCGGGGTCGACGCCGAGGCGTCTCCGGCCGGTCCGGACGCGCTCGCGCACCTGCCCCGGTTCTTCGCCCCGGCCGAGCGGGCCGAGGTGGAGCGGGCGCCGCGGGAGGAGCGGGCGGCGCTGGTGGCCGCGTACTGGGTGCTCAAGGAGGCGTACCTCAAGGCACTCGGCACGGGGTTGCGGCGCGAGCTCTCCACGATCGCGTTCACCCACCCGTCCGGCGCACCCCGGATCGCCGTGTTCGACTCCCGGCGCCCCACCTCCGACTGGCATTTCGACCTGATCCACCCCGCCCCCGGCCAGGTGCTGGCCGTGGCCGCCGAACGGGCCCGCCCCGACGGCCTGACCACCACCGTCCTGTCCCGCTGAACACCGAGGAGCACCGATGTCCGTCAAGCCCCGCATCGCCGTCGTGGGCGCAGGAGTGGCCGGCCTGTCCGCCGCCTACGCGCTGCGCGAGCACGCCCAGATCACCCTGTTCGAACGCGAGGACCGTCCCGGCGGCCACGCCAACTCCGTGGAGGTCGAGGACGCCGGCCGCACCCTGGGCATCGACACCGCGTTCGTCGTGTTCAACCGGCCCGCCTACCCCAACCTCTCCGCGTTCTTCGCGGAGTTGGAGGTGCCGAGCAAGCAACTCCTCAGCGGGTTCAACTTCTTCGACCTGAGCAACGGTCTGCAGTACGGCAGCGACGAGATGGACCTGCCGGAGGAGGAGGTGCGGGCCCGCTACCCCGAGTACTTCCAGACCATCTGGCGGGAGGCGCGGCGCTTCCACGAGGAGGGCCGGCACGACTTCTTCCGCAAGCGCACCGACCTGCCGATGGGCGAGTACCTCGACCGGAACGGCTACAGCGAGGAGTTCCGGTACGGCTACTTCATCCTGCTGTGCAGCGCGGTGTGGTCGGTGCCGGCCGAGCTGGTCTGGGAGATGCCGGCCACCACGGTGATCGCGTTCTTCATGGCGCACGACGAGAGCGGCCTCGGCGGCCGGCGCGTCGACTGGCGGACCGTGGAGGGGGGTTCGATCGCGTACGTGCGCAAGGTGCTCGCCGCGATCGACCCGAAGACGCGGCTCGCGGAGCCGGTCACCGGCGTCCGCGAGGACGCGGACGGGGTGGCGGTGCGGACCGCGCACGGCGAGGAGCGCTTCGACTACGCCGTGCTCGCCACCCACGCGGACGTGAGCCGCGCGCTGCTGGAGAACCCGACCCCGGCCCAGCGCGAGCTGCTGGCGCCGCTGCGCTACAACGCCTCCACGGTGATCCTGCACACCGACCCGTCGGTGATGCCTGCCGACCGTGACCGCTGGGAGGCGTGGAACTACGGCAAGGTGACCGTCGACGGGCAGCCGCGCACCTATGTGGCGTACTACATGAACAAGCTGCACGGCTTCGAGTCGGCGACCGACTACTTCGTCACCCTGGACTACCCGCTGGAGGTCGACGAGGCGGCCGTCATCCGGCGGTTCGACTACGAGCACCCGGTTCTCGACATGGCGATGCGCGCCGCCCAGCAGACCATCTACCAGGTCAACGAGGGCCCGCGGGTGAAGCTGTGCGGCTCCTACTTCCACTCCAAGCAGCAGTACTGGGACCAGATCGGCTCCCACGAGGCCGCGTTCTCCTCCGGGAAGGAGGCGGCGGCCCAGCTGCTGCGGGAACTCGGCGCCTAGGCCGGGTGCCGGCGGGCCGACTCGTTCTCCTGGGCCATGCGGCGCAGGGCCATCAGGGCGGGCTCCAGGAGGACGGTCAGCAGGAGGGCGCGTTCGGCGGCCTCCAACGGGTCGTCGAGGTCGTCGAGTTGGTCGAGGTCGAGGACCGCGGTGCGTTCGGCGAGGCGGGCGTAGGGCAGCAGGGTGTGCCCGTCCAGCGGGACGCCGAGCGAGCGGAGCGAGGTGATCGTCTCGGCGAGGGTGGCGCGGGCGGGGGCCTGCCGGTGCACGTTCCAGCCCAGCTCCTTGACCAGTGCGTCGACCTCGGCGGTCTCGGGGGCGTCCGCGGCCTGCTCGGCGGGGAGCCGGATGGTGCCGAGGGCGAGTCCGAGAAGGCGGTGGGTGTCGCCGTCGTGCTCGCCGAGCGCGTCCAGCACCTCGCGGGTGGCGCTCACCGAGAGGCCGCGGACGCCGGTCAGGGCGCGGATCAGCCGGAGCCGCCGCAGGTGCTGTTCGTCGTACTCGGCCTGGGTGGCGGCGGTCTGACGGCCCGTCGGGAGCAGGCCCTCGCGCAGGTAGTACTTGATCGTGGTGACGGAGACGCCGCTGCGGCGGCTCAGCTCGGACATGCGCATCGGGTTCGGCTCCGCTCTCGCGTCGGTATCGGCTCCGTTCCCCCGGACGACACCTCGGCACTGGAAATTGGATACCTCTACTGTCTAACATGGATAGTAGAGGTATCCAATTTCTTCCCACGGGAGAAGGCCGCGCCATGCCCACCCTGCGCTGGACCACCGTCAACACCCCCGCACCCGACGCCGAGGCGTTCGTGATGGCGTCCCGGCTGGAGGTCCGCTCCCTCAAGGACGTGCCGCGGTTCTTCGCCAAGTCGCTGGTGGCGTGGAAGCAGGTCACCGGGGCGCCCGGCGCGTACGGCGCGTCACTGATCGCCGAGCCCCTGAAGCGCACCTTCTGGACGCTGTCCGCCTGGGAGGACAAGGACGCCCTCTACCGGTACGCGAGGACCGAGCCGCACAAGTCGGTCATGACCGGGCTGCGCCCCACCATGAAGGGCTCGGTCTTCACGTTCTGGCAGGTCCCGGCGGCCGGACTGCCCATCGACTGGACCGACGCCCGGCGCCGGCTCGCCGAGCAGGAACGCTCCGACGCCGACACCGACAGCTGACCCGCCCCCGCCCCCCACGAGCCCCTTCGCTAGGAGCTAGGAGCCTCCCCGCCATGACCCTGTCCGAAGAGAGCCCGGTCCTCCAGGAGCCGGCCGCCCCCGCCGCCGAGGGGCGCCGGGTGCCGCTGTGGCTCGCGATCGTCGCGTGCAGCGTGCCCATGTTCATGGTCGCGCTGGACAACCTCGTCGTGTCGACGGCCCTGCACACCCTCGCCGTCGACCTGCAGGCGAACACCCAGGAACTCCAGTGGTTCGTCAACGCCTACGTGCTGAGCTTCGCCTGCCTGCTCATGACCGGCGCCGCGCTCGGTGACCGGTTCGGCCGCCGCGCGGTCTTCGTCGTCGGCATCGCCGTGTTCACGCTGGCCTCCATCGGCTGCGGACTGTCCGACACCAGCGCCCAGTTGATCACCTTCCGGGCGGTCCAGGGCTTCGGCGCGGCGGCCGTGATGCCGCTGTCGCTGACCCTGCTCTCGCAGGCGGTGCCGGAGAAGCTGCGCGGACTGGCGCTGGGCGTC
Organism: Streptomyces sp. NPDC048288; assembly: GCF_043201555.1. Taxonomy (NCBI): domain Bacteria; kingdom Bacillati; phylum Actinomycetota; class Actinomycetes; order Kitasatosporales; family Streptomycetaceae; genus Streptomyces; species Streptomyces sp. NPDC048288. The sequence continues at coordinate 326,706 of NZ_JBICZD010000010.1, read as the reverse complement.
TGGTCCGGGGTCAGCGGACTCGCCGTGGCCATGGGCCCGGTCGTCGGCGGGGCGGTCGTCGACGGTCTGGACTGGCGCTGGATCTTCTGGATCAACGTGCCGGTGTGCGTGATCGCGATACCGCTGGTGCTGTTCGCGCTGCGCGAGAGCACCCTGCCGGGCGTCCGCCTCGACCTGGTCGGCATGGTGCTGGCGGCGGCCGGGCTGTGCGCGGTGGTCTGGGCGATCGTGCACGGCGAGCCCGACGGCTGGACCTCGGCCAAGGTGCTGGGGGCGTTCGGGGGCGGCGCGGTCCTGCTGGCCGCCTTCGTGCTCTGGGAGGCCCGCACCGACGAACCGATGCTGCCGCTCTCCTTCTACCGGGTGCGGGCCTTCACGCTCACCAACATCGTGTCGGCGACCATGTACTTCGGCGTCTTCGGCTCCCTGTTCCTGCTCGCCCAGTACCTCCAGATCGTCCCCCCGCGCTCCCCGCTGGAGGCCGGTGTCCGCACCCTCGCCTGGACGCTGATGCCGATGTTCGTGGCCCCGGTGGCCGGTCTGATCACGGACAAGGTCGGCGGCGGCCGGCTGATGGCCCTCGGCCTCTTCCTGCAGGGCGTCGGCCTCGGCTGGATCAACCTGGTCGCCGGCACCGACACCGCGTACCCCTCGCTGGTCGGCCCGATGATCGTGGCCGGCATCGGCATGGGCTTCGTGTTCGCGCCGACGGCCGCGGTGGTCCTCGGCTCGGTGGCCAAGGAGCACGCGGGCAAGGCGTCCGGCGCCAACACCACCGTCCGGGAGATCGGCGGCGCGCTCGGGATCGCCGTCCTGAGCACGGTGTTCGTGACCTACGGCAGCACCGAGGGCCCGCAGCAGTTCGTCGACGGGCTGCACCCCGCCGTGTGGGTCGGGGTCGCGGTGGTCTTCTTCGGCGCCCTGTGCGCCCTGGGCATCCCGCGCCGTCCGCGACCGGTGGACGAGCAGGCCTGAGCCGTCGCGAAGGGCGGAGGCACCCGGCCGGGGCGCCTCCGCCCTTTCCTGCGTCCGCTCAGCCCGCGATGATCTCGGCGAACCGCTCCGCGCCCACGTTGCCGCCGGACAGCACGACCCCGATCCGGCGCGGCAGCGGCGTCACCCGGCGGGCGAGCAGCGCGGCCAGGCCGCTGGCGCCGCTCGGCTCCACGACGGTCTTCAGGCGTTCGAAGGCGAACCGCATCGCGTCCCGGATCTGGTCGTCGCTCACCAGCGAGATGTCGTCCACCAGGCGCCGGTTGACGGAGAAGGTCAGCTCGCCGGGGATGTCGGCCGCCTGGCCGTCGGCGATGGTCCTCGGCACCGGGATCGACACCCGGTGTCCCGCCGCCAGCGACCGCCGGGTGTCGTCGCCGGCCTCCGGCTCCACCCCGACCACCCGGATCCCGGGCAGCAGCCCCTTGGCGGCGGTGGCGCTGCCCGCGATCAGCCCGCCGCCCCCGACGGGCACCACCAGGGCGTCCAACTCACCGACCTCCTCGATGAGTTCGAGGGCGGCCGTGCCCTGTCCTGCGATGACGTGCGGGTGCTCGTACGGCGGGATGAGCGCGAGCCCGCGGTCGGCGGCGAGGGCCTCGCCGATCGCGACCCGGTCGCCGGTGTAGCGGTCGTACGTCACGATCTCCGCGCCGTAGCCGGCGGTCGCCTCCAGCTTGGCGCGCGGGGTGTCCTCGGGCATCACGATGACGGCGGTGGTGCCGAGTTCGCGGGCGGCGAGGGCGACGGCCTGGGCGTGGTTGCCCGAGGAGTAGGCGGCGATCCCCTTGGCCAGCTGCGCGGCGGAGAGCCGGGACGCGGCGTTGTAGGCGCCCCGGAACTTGAACGCGCCGATGCGCTGCAGGTTCTCGCACTTCAGGAAGACCTCGGCACCGACCAGCTCGTCCAGGGTGCGCGACCGCAGCACGGGGGTGCGGTGGGCCACTCCCTCGATCCGCGCGGCCGCGTCGCGCACGTCCTGGAGGGTCACGGGCGGGGTGTCGGTCATCTTCGTCCTCCGTTCCGGGCGCCGGCGGGCACCGGATGGGCGTAGGTCGTCTGGAATTATTGTCTATCATCTGGACAGGAAGTCCAGACCCGACCCTGGCGGGGGTATCCATGGCACACGGACCGGCAGCGGCGGCGGGCGGCGGGGCCACCGCGCGCGCCGAGCAGGACGCGATCATCGCGGCGCTGACCCCGGTCGTCGACGGCATCGTCGCGACCCTCGGCTCCTTCTGCGAGGTCGTGATACACGACTTCCGGCGCCCGGAGCGGTCGGTGGTCGCCCTCGCCGGGTCGGTCACCGGCCGCGGGGTCGGCGGGTCGATGAGCGAGATCGGCATGAAGCTGCTGGCGGCCGGGGACGAGGCGGCCGACGAGCTGAACTACCTCACCCGCACCCGGGACGGAAAGCTGGTCAAGTCCTCCACGATGGTGCTGCGCGACTCGGCCGGTACGGCGTTCGGGGCGCTGTGCGTCAACCTGGACGTCACGGCGGTGAGCCAGGCGCACACCCTGCTCGGCGGCCTCGCCGGAGTCACCGCCGTGCCCGAGACGGCGCCCACCACGACCTTCGGCGACGACATCACGGCCGTACTGGACTCGATCGTCGACGCCCGCCAGCTCCGCCAGAACAAGCCCTGGCCCCAGCTCACCCGCGCCGAACGCCTGGAGCTCTTCCGCGACCTCGACCGGCAGGGCGTCTTCGCGGTGCGCGGAGCGGTCCAGCAGGTCGCCGCCCGCCTCGGCATCTCCCGGGCCTCCGCCTACACCTACCTGTCCGCGACCCGCACCGACTGACCGCCCGGCCACCCGGGGCATCCGGCCGACCGCGTCACCCGATCTCGACGACCCGGGCCCAGGCGGGCGGTGCGTCCGGTACGTAGTCGGGGTCGGACTCGCGGTACGCCGTGCCGGTGCGCGGCCGGGGAAACAGCCCGACCACCGTCCGGCACGGCGGCTGGGCCTCGGGCCAGGGGGTCTGCCCGTCGGTGAGGGCCACCACCACGTCCGGTGCCGGCCGCCCGCGCAGCGCTCTGGCGAAGCCCGCGCGCAGGTCGGTACCGCCGCCGCCCACCAGGGGGATCCCCTCCGCGCGGCACAGCGGATGCGCGGTCCGGGCGGCCGCGTCGCAGGACACCACGCTGACCAGGTCGCGACGGCCGCCGACGGCGCGGGCGATGGCGGCCACCTCCAGCAGGGCGCCGCCCAGTTCGGCGTCGCTGACCGAGCCGGAGGTGTCGATGACGACGGCGACCCGGGGCGGGCGGCGGCGCAGGCTGGGCAGGACCACCCCGGGCAGGCCGGCCGAGCGGCGCGAGGGGCGGCCGTAGCTGTAGTCGTCGCCGGCGCCCGCGGCGGAGGTCGCCGAGCGGACGGCGGCGCCCAGCAGCTCCCGCCAGGGCTGGGGCGGGTGGAAGACCTCCTCCGCCCAGCGCCGCCAGCCCTGCGGGGCGCTGCCCGGGCGGCCGGTGATGGCCTGTGCCACCCGGAACCGGACCCCGTCGCGTTCCTGGTCGCTCAGGCCGTGCGCGCCGTCGGGCCCCAGGTCCCACTCCCGGGTCCGGCCGTCGGCGCCGCTGCCGCAGTCCAGCCAGGAGATGTCCCGGGTCAGCGGTCCGAGCCGGAACTCGCGCAGGTAGTCCTCCATCAGCTGCCCCTCGGTCAGCCGCAGCATGTACGGCCGGACGGCGCCCCGGGGCTGGACGAGTCCGTCGCCGTAGGCGTCGTCGTTGATCTCCAGGTCCGCCGCGATGTTCATCCGGAGCCGTTCGCCGGCGCCGGTCAGGCCGCGTTCCCGGGCGACCCGGTCGCTGCGCGCGTGGTGCTCGCGCAGCAGGTGCGACACCTCGTGCACCCACACCCCGGCCAGGTCCTCCTCCGGCATCAGGTCGACGAACCCGGGCGAGACATAGCACCGCCAGTGGGTGTCGACGGCCATGGTCGGCACCTGGCGCGACTCCACGACATGCAGGGCGAACAGGGCCGTCGCCAGGTAGGGGCGGGCCCGGGCGGCCTGCAGCCGGGCGGCATAAAGCTTGTCGAGGTCCAGTGCCCCGGTCGGGTCCGCGGTCATCGGCCCGCCTTCGCCGTGACCCGCCCGGCGGCCCGGCCCGTGACCCGGTCGGCGGCCCGGTCGGCGCGCCGGGACACGGACACTGCCCCGGCCAGCCGCTCGATCTCGGCCGGGACGTCCCAGTCGTCGCGGCGGAGCGCGGCCAGGGTGGTGGCGGGGACGACCACCAGGTCGGGGGCTCCGGTGTCCAGCGCGCGGACCAGTACCGCCCAGGCCGCCTCCCAGCGGGCCCGGTCCGGCCGTTCGCGGACCGCGGCGACCACACCGTCGAGGACGGCCTGGCGCAGGTCGCCGCGCTCGGGCAGCTCGGCGGCGCCGGGGTCGGCGAGCAGGGTCTCGGGGTCGGGGAGTTCCAACCGGTCGACGCTCGCCAGGAGTTCGAGCCCCGGGCCGTCCCCGACCGTGCCCCTGACCAGCAGGGAGAGCACGTCCCGGGAGGATCCGGCGGCGTGCGCGAAGGCGACCAGGCGCAGGGTCATGTCCCAGCTGCGGGGCGACGGCCAGGCGCCGCCCCGGCGGACCTCGCCGCTCGGCAGGCGGTGCACGAGGGTGGGGCGGGTGGCGAGCAGGCCGCACACCGCGCGGCGCGCGAAGTCCACGGCGGCGGGCAGCCGTTCGGGGTCGAGCCGGGGCAGGACGGCCCGGGGCCAGGTGCCGCCGAGGCCGCGTACGACGACCTCGTGGTCGTGGGCCCACTGCAGGTGCACGAAACGGTTGGCCAGCGGCGGGCTCAGTTCCCAGCCGTCGGCCGCGGAGGAACGCGGGTTGGCGGCGGCCACGATCCGTACGCCGGGCGGCAGTCGCAGGGCGCCGACGCGCCGCTCCAGGACCAGCCGGAGGAGGGCGGCCTGGACGGCCGGTGGCGCGGTGGACAGTTCGTCGAGGAACAGCAGGCCCCGGCCGGCCTTCACCAGCCGGATCGCCCAGTCCGGCGGGGCCATCGGGACGCCCTGGACGGCGGGGTCGTCCCCCACGACGGGCAGCCCGGAGAAGTCGGACGGCTCGTGCACGCTGGCGATCACGGTGGTCAGCGGCAGTTGGAGGGTCTCGGACAGCTGGGTGAGGGCCGCGGTCTTGCCGATGCCGGGCTCGCCCCACAGCAGGACGGGCAGGTCGGCGGCGACGGCGAGGGTGAGCGCCTCCAGCTGGATGTCGGTGCGGGGTTCGGTGGCGGAGTCGCCGAGCAGGGTCAACAGGGAGTCCGCGACGGCCAGTTGGTCAGTCATCTGGGTGGGCATGTCTGATCACCTTGGAGCGTGAGGAGGCAAAGGGGCGTGAGAGGGCAAGGGGGTGCGAGAAAGCCTTGGGGTGTGGTTCAGCGCCGGCCGGCGGGGCGTGGGCCCAGGCGGGGGTCGTGGCGCTCGCGGTGCCGGGTGCGGACGGGTGCGTCGCGGGATCCGGCGAGGCCCGCCCGGTAGAGGCCGTAGTCGACGCGCCGGCGCGCGGCCGACTCCAGTTCGTCCTTCAACGGGCCGTCGCGCAGGACGGCTTCGGGGCCCAGCAGTCCCTCCACGACGGCGAGCGCGCCGGCGATGTCCCCGTGGTCGAGGCGTTCGCGGACGCCGGTGAGGCAGTCCGGGCGGCGGTGTGCCGCGTCGATGACCCGCAGGCAGGGCAGCGGCGGGCCGCCGAACGCCATCAGCAGTTCCTCGCGCCGCAGTTCGTCCGGGGAGTGGTCCAGCGGGGACAGCACCCCGTCGACCAGGCCGATCCGGTGCCGGGCGCCCCGGCACTCCACGAGGCGGGCCTGCCCGGCCGGGTCCGGGCTCCGGTCGCGGGCGGCCGGTACGTGACCGGGGACGAGTGCGGGGGCGACCAGCGGGTGCAGCCGGTCGGCGTCGATCAGTCCGGCGCGCAGCAGTTCCAGATCGGGGAGGATCCAGGTCGCCGCGTCGGGCAGCACGGGCAGCGCGCCGGTGTCCTTTCCGCCGGTGCCGGTGGTCGTCGTTCCGTCGGCCGCGACGTGCAGGGCGAGCCGCTGCCGGCCGCCCAGGCGTACGACGACGCCTCCGCTGTTCCGTCCTTCGGCGCGCAGCACGATCCGGGCCTCGTCCGCCCAGCGGCCGGTGGCGCACGGCGACGGTTCGCCGTCGGGCAGTCGGTCGGCGCCGGAGCGGGTCCGCAGGTCGCCGGCGGCGCCCGCGTGCCAGAGGTGGCGGTGCAGGTCGAAGCGGAACCGCCGGCTGGGCCGCGGGTGCGGATGTCCCCGGGCGGCGGGCTCGCCCGGTGTGCCGTCCCAGAGCGCCAGGCTGATCCGCTGTCCGGCGTCCGCCCAGGCCGGCGGGGTCCGGGCGACGAGCCACAGGGAGCTGTCGCCGACGTCGTGGCGGGCGAGCGCGACGGTCAGCCCGGGCCGCAGCAGTCCGTCGGGGGCGACCCTCGGCAGGTGCCAGCGCAGCAGGTCGGGAGCGAGCCCCCGCAGGTCGGCCCGGATCCGCCGCACCACGTCCCGGCCCCCAGCGCGGGCCAGGAGGCGCAGGTCGAGATCGACGTCGAAGCCGGCGGCGGCACAGGCGCCCGCCCAGTCCCCGGTGGTCCGGCGGGCGGTCGCGGTATCGATCATGGCGGGCGGTACGGCGAACTCGCGTACACGCCGCCAGAGGGAGAGACGGGTGTCCCCGTGCGCGGGATGAGTGGCCATCAGCACTCACCTTGCGCGGACGGGACCCCCATTCTGTGAACAGAGTGAGTGGTCATCACGGGGAGCGTACGACGTCCCCTCCCCCGTCGGCGAGCCAATTACGGCCCCTGCCCGCGCGTGACGCGGATCACCCTGATCGAGTGCAGCGTTCCGCGGGCTCCAGGGCCTTTTCCCAGGTGTAGGCAGCCGGGGAGAGCGGGGACCGTGGGAATGGAGCAGGCTCGGGCCGGTGAGTACGACGAGTTCGTGGCGGCCCGCTGGTCGGGGTTGTTCCATCTGGCCCGTCTGCTCACCGGTGGCGATCGGCATCGGGCCGAGGATCTGTTGCAGGAGTCCTTGGTCAGGTTGTGGTTCGTCTGGCCGAAGATCGCCGAGGAGGCGCCGGAGGCGTACGTCCGCAAGGTGCTGGCCCGGGCGGCGGCGCGCTCGGCGCGGCGGCGGTGGTGGGGCGAGCGCCCCGTCGAGGAGCTGCCCGAGGTCGCGGCGGCCGGTGACATGTCGGCGCTCGTCGCCGAGCGGTCCCGGCTGGAGGCCGCGCTGGCGTTGCTGACCCCGCGTCAGCGGGCCGCGGTCGTCCTGCGCTACTACCAGGACCTGCCGGACCGGCAGGTCGCCGAGGTGCTGGGGTGCCCGGTGGGCACCGCCCGGTCGCACGCGGCGCGCGGGGTGGCCCGGCTGCGGGAGCTGCTGTCGGACGTCATCGAGCCGGTCGGCTGAGGGGGAGGTCATGGATCACTTCGAACGGCAGTTGACGCGGCTGATGACGGACGACCGGGAGACGACGGCGTTCCAGCCCCGGCACCGGGACCGGCTGCGGGCCGGGGTGCGGGCGCGGCGCCGCGCCCGGGCGGCCCGGCGGGCGGCCGGCGGTGTCCTCGCGGTCGCGGGGCTCGGCCTGGGCCTCTTCCTGTGGCCCCACGCGGACGCCCGCGACGAGCCGAGCGCGCCCCACCCGTGGCCCGCCGTCAGTCCCGCTCCGGGCACGACCACGGCTCCGGCGCCGGGCCCCTCCCCCAGCGCACCGTCCTCGGGCGCCACGACCTCGGCCCCGCCGCCCACGAACACGTCCACGCCGGAGGACACCCTGTCGGCCACCAACGGGTACACGACCGTCTCCTCGTCGACCCCGTCCGCGACGACGACCCCGGACCCGACTACGACCGAGGGCGCCACGCGGGGCACGTCCGGGAGCGACACCGCCACCACGTCACCGCCGTCGGCGCCCGCGACCGAGGGATCCGACCCGTCGGGCGGGGCGTCGGCCTCGACCGGCTCGGACGGCTAGCCGGCCGTCCCCCGTCCCCCCACCCCTTCGCCGGGCGTGCCCTCGGCATGCCCCGACATCGAGAACGAATGCGAAAAAACGCCATGAAACACCCTCAGGTCACCCTGCCGATCGCGGCCTCGACGCCCTTCCCGCACCCCGACGAGCCGGTCCTCGACCTGGCCGTCCCGGTGTTCAACGAGGAGCGGGACCTGGCGCCGAGCGTGCGCCGGCTCCACGCCCATCTGCGGGAGACGTTCCCGTACCCGTTCCGGATCACCATCGCCGACAACGCCAGCACCGACACCACCCCGGAGATCGCGGCGCGGCTCGCGGCCGAACTGCCCGAGGTGGCGTTCATACGGCTGGCCGAGAAGGGGCGCGGCCGGGCGCTGCGGGCCGCCTGGTCGGGCTCGTCGGCGCCGGTCGTCGCCTATCTCGACGTGGATCTGTCGACCGGGCTCACGGCGCTGCTGCCGCTCGTCGCCCCGCTGCTCTCCGGCCACTCCGACCTCGCCGTCGGCACCCGGCTGGCGCCCGGCTCCCGGGTGGTGCGCGGTCCCCGGCGGGAGGTGATCTCCCGCTGCTACAACGTCCTGCTGCGCTGCACCCTGTCCGTGGGGTTCTCGGACGCGCAGTGCGGGTTCAAGGCCGTACGACGGGAGGCGGCGGAGCAACTCCTGCCGCTGGTAAGGGACTCCGCGTGGTTCTTCGACACCGAGCTGCTGGTGGTCGCGGAGCGGGCCGGGCTGCGGATCCACGAGGTGCCGGTCGACTGGGTGGACGACCCGGACAGCCGGGTCGCGCTGCTGTCCACGGCCCTCGCCGACCTGCGCGGCATCGCACGGCTGGGACGCGAGCTGGCCCGTGGCGCGCTGCCCCGCCGGGGACGGCCGTCCCTGGCACCGGCGGCCCTCATCGCGCTCACCCACCTCCTCCTCTACGCGGCACTGCGCCCGGCCGCCGGCGCGCAGATGGTCAACGCCCTCGCGCTGCTGGCCTGTTGGGTCGCCGGGCAGACGGTGTTCGGCCTACTCCCGCCGCCCGCCCTGGCCGCCCGGCTGGCCCTCACCGCCGGGGCGCTCGCCGCCCTGCGGCACGCGGTGCCCACCGCCGCACACCGCGCCGAACTCGCCGTGCTCGCCGCCGTCCACCTGTCCCTCGTCCTCCCCCTCGCCCTGCCCTTCGTCCTGTCCCTCGTCCTGGGCCGGTCGGCGTCCGGGCGGAACCGGACGGAGCGCACGGCCCCATGACGACTCCCGTGGACACCCCGCTCCCGGCACTGCCCGCGACACCCGCTCCCGGGGTTCCGGAAGTGCCCGGCTTCCGGGAGCGCATCCGCCGCTACGGCCCGGCGCTCGCGATGTACGGCGCCCTGAAGCTCATCGGCTTCGGCTCGTTCATGTATCTGCTGGACTCGGCCGGCGACTTCCGCAGGAAGCATCCGCGCTTCGGCGGCGGCGCGCACGTCTGGGACGTGCTGGGCACGTGGGACGGCTGGTGGTACCAGCAGATCGCCCTGCACGGCTACCACCCCGCGCTGGTCCCGGTCCCCGGCGCCACCGGCCTGATCACCCTGCAGGGCAACTCGGCGGCGTTCTTCCCGCTCTACCCGGCGCTGATGCGGGTGGCGATGGAGGTCACGGGGCTCGGCCCGTTCGGTGCCGGGCTGCTGGTGTCGGTGGTGGCCTCGTTCGCGGCGGCGCTGGGGATCTTCGCGGTCGCCGCATGGTTCGGAGGTGAGCGGGCGGGGCTGGCGGCGGCCGGGCTGTGGGCCGTGTGGCCCGGCTCCGGCGTGGAGTGGGCGGTGTACTCGGACTCGCTGTACGTGGCGCTGGCCGCCTGGGCCCTGTACGCCGTACTGACCCGCCGCTGGCTCACCGCCGGCGTCCTGACCTTCGCCGCCGGTCTCAACCGGCCCACCGCGGTCGCGCTGATCGCCGCGCTCGCGCTGGCCGCGCTGCTCGCGCTGCGCCGCCGCGAGGACGGCGTCGCCCGTCCGCTGACCGCCCTGCTCGTGGCTCCGTTGGGCCTGCTCGGCTACCTGGGCTGGGTGGGCCACCGTATAGGCGACTACGGCGGCTACTTCAGGCTGCAATCAGGTGCGTGGGGGCACGAGTTCGACTACGGCAGGCAGACCCTGGACGTCCTGACGTCCGTCCCCGTGGGCCACTTCTCGTATCTCTTCGCGCTCCCCTTCGCGGACGTCATCGGGGTCGGTGTCGTCCTGCTGGACCTCGCGCTGCTGCCGCTGCTGTTCCGGCTGCGGCCGCCGGCGGTGCTGGTCGTCCACACGGTGCTCACCCTGGCCCTGGTGCTGGGCAGCCAGCAGTACTTCGCGAACGTCTCGCGCTATCTGCTGCCCGCCTTCCCGCTGTTCGTGCCGCTCGCGGTGGCGCTGCGCCGGATCAGCCTGCCCTGTCTGTGCCTTGTGCTGGGCCTGGCCGCGCTGGCCTCCGGCTCGTACGCGGGCTACGCCCTGTTCGAGCTCGGAGTGCCCTAGCGGCCGGCGCCGGCTCAGCCCTTCTTGACCGCCACGCCGCCGTAGAAGCCGATCTGCTCGGACCCCTCCGGCGGGGTGGCGTCCGGACGCCAGAACGGGACCTGGGTCAGGCCGGGTTCGACCAGCTCGAACCCTTCGAAGAACCCCTCGATCCGGGCGCGGGGGCGCAGGTTCATCGTCGCGGTCGCGTTGTTGTAGACGGCCTGGGCGTCGCTGCGGTCGTCGGCGAAGTCGTCCGTGGCGTGCGAGAGCACCAGGAAGCTGCCCGGAGGGAGGGCGTCGCGCAGGGTGGCCACGATCCGCTCGGGCTCCTCCTCGTCCCGGACGAAGTGCAGGATGGCGACCAGGAACAGGGCCACCGGCTGCCCGAAGTCGATGATCCGGCGGACCTCGGGGTGGTCCACGACGGACTGCGGGTCGCGCAGGTCGGCGAGGACGATGCTGGTGGTGCCGGCCCGGCTGAGCAGCGCGTCGCCGTGGGCCTTCACGATCGGGTCGTTGTCGACGTAGGCGACGCGGACGTCGGCGGCCAGCTCCTGGGCGATCTCGTGCACGTTCGGCGAGGTGGGCAGCCCGGTGCCGACGTCGAGGATCTGATGGACGCCGCTCTGGATGACATGCCGGACCGCCCGCTGCAGGAAGCCGCGGTTGGCCCGTACGGAGATCCAGACCTCGGGCGCGACGGACGCGAGCTGGTCGCCGGCCTTGCGGTCCACCTCGTAGTTGTCCTTGCCGCCCAGCAGGTAGTCGTAGATCCGGGCCGGATGCGGCTTGCTGGTGTCGATCTCCACGGACCCGATGCCGTCCTGCGTCACGTGCGCTCCTCTCAACGACCGCCCCGGCTCCCCTTGGCCCACCGACGGCTGGCGACAGCTTTACACATCAACTTCAGTGCCCGCGCACCGAGTTCCCCTGCCGCGCGAGTCGCCGGCGGTGGGGGGAGTCGCCCGACCCGGGCCGTCTTGACTACCATCGGGCCCAGGTGCCCGGGCAGGTGGCCCGGTTTGGTTTGGTTGGGGGTTTCGCATGGTCACTGGTCGTGTGGTGCGGTTCGACAGCTCGCGCGGGTACGGGTTCATCGCTCCGGACGGGGGCGGGGAGGACGTCTTCCTGCATGTGAACGACATGCAGATGTCGGAGTCGTACGTCCGCCCCGGTGTGGCGGTGGAGTTCGAGATCGAGGCCGGTGAGCGCGGGCCGAAGGCGTCCGGCGTGCGGCTCGCCCGCGGCGCCGACGTCAGGACGCTCGGCCCGGACGACGACTCGCTGTGCGACCTGCTCAGCGCGGAGGAGTTCACCCGCGAGGTCACCGAGACGCTGCTGGCGTCGGCGCCCACGCTCACCGCCGAGGAGATCGTGCGGGTCCGGGGCGCGCTGGCCCAGTTCGCGAAGAACCACGGCTGGATCGAGGGCTGACCCGCCCACAACACAGCGCGGGCGTACGGGCGTCGGGCACTGCCGGCGACGCAACTGCTCCCGGTGCCGTGAACCCTCCGGGCTGGTCGTCCGGGGAACGCCCGGGTCAGGACAGGGCGGGCCCGGTCACGTACCGCCCCCGGTCGTCGTACGGCCAGACGTTGGGCAGGCAGCCGTGCATGCCCTTGATCTGCTGCATCATCACGGGGGCCGGCCGTCCCGCGCCGGGGCAGCCGACGTGGCCGTGGCCGAGGAAGTGGCCGACCTCGTGGTTGACGATCAGGGCCCGGTAGTCCTTGACCCGGTGGGCGTAGACGGGGGTCGCCAGCAGCCAGCGCCGGAGGTTCACCATGACGTTCTTCCCCACGTCGCAGTTGACCTCGCCTCCGGTGTCCAGCCCGTACTCTCCGCAGATCCTGTCCACGGTCCCGGGGGTGGCCACCCGGACCGCGAAGTCGGCCGGACCGCTCGACACCCGCTCGAAGGCCGAACGGCCGTCGGCGGTCCAGCCGCGCGGGTCGGCCAGGATCCGGTCGACCTGCCGGGCGACGTCCGTGGGCGACAGGTTGATACCGGTCTCGACGTCCACCCGGTAGCGCAGGACGGTTCCCGACCCGACCGCACCGCCGCCACCGGCCGCGGTGATGAACGTGCCGGGTCCCGTGGCCGGGATGTCGGGTGTGGAGGTGGGCGAGGTGCGCGGGCTCGGCGAGGCGGAGGCGGAGGGCGGGGCGGAGGCGGAGGGCGGGGCGGACGTCGGCGCGGTGGAGCCGAGACGGCCGGAGCGGGCCCGCTCGGTCGGCTCGCTCCGGACGCCCGTACCGGACGAGCCCCCGTCCACGGCCACGAACCCGGCGGCACCCAGGACGGTCAGCGCGGCCAGGGCTCCCCAGAGCGGACCCTGGTACGACCGTCCCCGGGCGACGGCGTGCGAGGGGCCGCCGCGGCGACGGCCACGGGAGGAACGTGCGGTGCGCGTGGTCATGACCGTCAGGCTGTGATCGGAATGTGATCGGATCTGGCGCAAGCGATAACGAAAAGATAACGGGCGGGATGTCGCGCGACTATATGATCATCCCGTAACAAACGCACAGCTGTGCGGATCCCCTGCGGATACTGGGCCCATGCCACGCGTTCTGCTGATCGAAGACGACCGTGCCGTGCGGGAGGGGGTGGCCCTCGCCCTGCGCCGCCAGGGCCACGAGGCCGCCGCCGTCGCGACCGGGGAGGACGGGCTGGAGCGGGTACGGTCCTTCCGGCCGGACGTCGTGGTGCTGGACCTGATGCTGCCCGGGCTGCCCGGCCTCGACGTGTGCCGGCGGATCCGCGCCCTCGACCCGACCCTGCCGATCGTCATGGCGACCGCGCGCGGCGACGACGAGGACATCGTCGTGGGACTGGAGGCCGGCGCCGACGACTACGTGGTCAAGCCCGTGCGGGCGCGGGTGCTGGAGGCCCGGATCCGCGCGGTGCTGCGCCGCGCGGGCGGCCCGCCCGCCGAAGGCGGCATACCGAAGATCGACACCTACGGGGACCTGACCGTCGACCGGGCCGGGCTCTCGGTCACCCGCGGCGGCGAACCGGTCCCGCTCGCCCCGTCCGAACTCCGGCTGCTGCTCCTGCTGTCCGCCTCCCCCGGCCAGGTGTTCAGCCGTCAGCAGTTGCTGGAGGCGGTCTGGGAGCACAGCTACCACGGGGACGCGCGGCTGGTGGACGCCTGCGTCCGGCGGCTGCGCGTGAAGCTGGGCGAGCCGCCGCGCGAGCCGCGGTACATCCAGACCGTGCGCGGTTTCGGCTACCGCTTCGCGGCGCGGTGAGCGGCCCCCGGCTCCCCCGGCGTCCCCGGCTCCCCCAACTGCGCGGTCTGCGCGTCCGGTTGGTGCTCGCCTTCACGCTCGTCGCCGCCGTCACGGCGGCCACCACCGGCGCCCTGACCTTCCGCGAGGCCCGCACCGGCGTGCTCCAGCAGAGCCAGGACGCGGTGATCCAGCAGCTGCGCGCCCAGGTCGGCCGCCTCGCCCCGAACCTCGCCTTCCCGCCGGGCCAGGGGGAACTGGGGCGGCTCGCGGGGAACGTGGCCCGTGCCGACCCCTCCGGGAGCTGGCGGGTCCTGGTCACGTACGGCGAGCTGAGCGCCACCTCCGTCCCGGGCGACCCCTTCCAGGAGCTGACGCCCGCGCTGCGCGGGTCCGTGGAGTCCAGCATGGCCACCGTGTTCCAGCGGGTGGCCGCCGGCGACCGCACCGCGCTCGTCGTCGGCATGTCGGTCACCTTCGCCGAGGTACCCGCCAAGGGCGTGTACGCCTCCGGGATCCATGTCTTCCTGACGGTGCCGCAGACCACGGAACGCGCCTACGTCGACGCCCTGGTCACCGCCGTCGAACGGGCCGCCGTGCCCGCGCTGACGCTCGCCGTGCTGCTGGCGCTGCTCGCCGCGCGCGGGGTGCTGCGCCCGGTACGGGCCCTGCGCCGCGCCACCCGCAGCATCGCCGAGGGTCACCTCGACACCCGGCTCGCCGTCGACGGGTCCGACGAACTCGCCGATCTGTCCCACACGTTCAACGAGACGGCCGCCGCGCTGGAGAAGTCGGTGGCCGAACTGCGCGGCATGGAGACCCGGGCCCGGCGGTTCGCCGCCGACGTGTCGCACGAACTGCGCACCCCGCTCGCCGCGATGTCCGCCGTCACCGACGTCCTCGACGAGGACGCCGCCCGCCTGGACCCGGACACCGCCACCGCCGTCCGCCTGATCAGCGAGGAGACCGTGAAACTGGCCCGGCTGGTGGACGACCTCATGGAGATCTCCCGTTTCGACGCGGGTGCCGCCGTACCGCACCTGGACGAGATCGATCTCGCCGAGTCGCTGCGGCGCACGCTCGACGCCCGCGCCTGGACCCGCCCGGTCGACGCCGACCTGCCGGCCCCCGGCGCCCTGCGCGGCCTTGTCGACCCGCGCCGTCTGGACGTCGTCGTCGCCAACCTGGTCGGCAACGCCCTGCGGCACGGCGCCCGGCCCGTGACCCTGCGCCTGTACGAGGCCGGGGAGCCCGGTGGGGCGCGGGTCGCGGTGATCGAGGTGCTGGACAGCGGGCCGGGCATCCCGGACGACGTACTGCCGCACGTCTTCGAGCGGTTCTACAAGTCGGACGCCGCCCGCACCCGCACCGAGGGCAGCGGGCTGGGCCTCGCGATCACCGCGGAGAACGTCCGGTTGCACGGCGGCACCGTCCGCGCCGCGAACCGGCCCGAGGGGGGTGCCGTCTTCACCGTACGGCTGCCCCTGCCGGCCGACGAGCCCCCTCGGGAGGACCAGTGGTGACCTTGCGCCGCGGGGCCCGCTCCGCACTGCTGTTGCCGGTGGCGGCGGTGTGCGCCCTGACCTCGTGCGGGATCCCCACGACCGGGGTGGTACAGGCGGGCGGTCCCGCCGTCGGTATCACCCCGGCGACGCGGCTGTACTTCGTGCGGGACGGTGCCCTGGTCGGGGTCCGGCGCGGGACCGACGCGCCGGGTGACGTCGAGTCCGCGCTGCGGGACCTGCTGCGCGGCCCGACCGAAGCGGAGCTGGGCAAGGGGCTGACCACCCGGCTGCCGCTGCTCTCCGGGCTGGCGACGGCGGTCCCCGCGGTCCCGGTCACCGGCGGCGCCGCCTCCGCCGTACCGGAGACGACCGGCTCGGCGGACCCCGTGACGGTGACGGTCCGCGACCACCGGATCTCCGTCCAACTGCCGGTGTCGTCGCGCGAGTTGGGCGATCCCGGGCTCGCGGCGGCGCAGCTCGTCTGTACGGCCGGGGCGGCACAGCGCGTGGCCGCCCCCGATACGGAACCCGATCCGGTGACGGTCACGGCGGCGGACGGCCGACGCATCGGGGGCGCCTCCGCGCGCTGCCCCGCCCGCTGACCGTACGCGCGTGGTTCCCCGGCTGTCCGCGGGAAGTCGACACGGGCGTGCTCTTCGTCGGATCGCCCGGGACCGTCGCCCGTAAGATCGTCACGATGGCCCGCACCATCGGGCCACTGGGCCGCGAAGTCGCCCCGCGGGTGCGGGAAATGCTCACCAAGGAGCCCCTCCATGTCTGAACTCGTCTTCGGCCTCGACACCTTCGGCGATGTGCCGCAGGACGACTCGGGGAAACGGGTGTCCGACGCCCGGGCCATCCGGCAGGTCGTCGACGAGGCGGTGCTCGCGGACGAGACCGGGGTCGACGTCATCGCCCTCGGGGAGCACCACCGCCCGGAGTTCGCGATCTCGACGCCGGAGACCGTGCTCGCCGGCATCGCCACGCGCACCAGCCGGATCCGGCTGGCCTCCGGCGTGACCGTGCTCAGCTCCGACGACCCGGTCCGGGTCTTCCAGCGCTTCGCCACCGTGGACGCGCTCTCCGACGGCCGCGCCGAAGTCATCCTCGGACGCGGCTCGTTCACCGAGTCGTTCCCGCTCTTCGGCCACGACCTCGCCGACTACGACGTGCTGTTCGAGGAGAAGATCGAGCTCTTCGCCATGCTGCTGGAGGAGAAGCCCGTCACCTGGAGCGGCACCAAGCGGGCTCCGCTGGAGAACGCCGACGTCTTTCCCAAGACCGAGTCCGGCCGCCTGACCACCTGGGTCGGGGTCGGCGGCACACCGCAGTCCGTCATCCGCACCGCGCGCTACGGCTTCCCGCTCATGATCGCCATCATCGGCGGCAGCCCGGAGCGGTTCGCGCCGTACATCGACCTCTACCAGCGCGCCGCCGACCAGTTCGGTACGACCGCCCATCCGGTCGGGATGCACTCGCCGGGCTTCATCGCCGACACGGACGAGGAGGCCCGGGAGCGGCACTGGCCGTACTACCGGGTGATCCGGGACCGGATCGGCGCGCAGCGCGGCCGGCCGCCGGTGCGCGCGGAGGAGTACGCGAGGGAGATCGAGCACGGTTCCCTCTACGTCGGCTCGCCCGAGACGGTCGCCCGCAAGGTGGCCCGCGCGATCCAGTCGCTCGGCGTCGGCCGGTTCGACCTCATCTACACCAGCGGGAACCAGCCGATCAGCGCCCGCCTGCGCGCCGTCGAGCTGTACGGCACCAAGGTGATCCCGATGGTCCGCGAACTCCTCGCGGACTGACGCGGGCCGCGGCGGAGGCGGACCTGGTCGTCCTGGCGCTGCCGCTCGGCAAGTACCGCACCGTGCCCGCCGCCCCGCTCACCTCGTCGAACGAGACCGTGCGGGCGTTCCTGCCCGGGGCGCGCGGGGGCAAGGCGTTCAACCACACGGGGTACCACGACCTGGAGGACGGGGCGCGGCCGGCGGGGACGCCGGGGCGCAGGGCGATCGCGATCGCCGGTGACGATCCGGACGACCTCGCCGCCGCCGCGCACCTCGTCGACGCCCTCGGCTTCGACCCGGTGGTGGCGGGCCCGCTCGCCTCTGGGGTGCGGCTGGAACCGGGCGCCGAGCCCTTCGGCGCCGACACCGGCGCGGCGGAGCTGCGCGGGATGCTCGACCGGTTCCCGGAGTCCGGCCGCGGCCGCACGGTGATCGCCGCCCGGGCGGCCGCCGGGTCCGCCGCCTGATCAGGACGCGAACGGCACCAGACCCGCCGGGGCCTCGTCCCGCCCGGCGGGGTGCCGCCACACCCCCTCGGCGGCCAGCCGGGGCAGCACCCCCTCGCCGAACCAGTACGCCTCCTCCAGATGCGGATACCCGGACAGCACGAACTCCTCGATCCCCAGCGCCGCGTACTCCTTGATCCGCGCGGCCACCTCGTCGTGCGAGCCGACCAGCGCGGTCCCGGCGCCGCCGCGTACCAGCCCGATGCCCGCCCACAGGTTGGGGTGGATCTCCAGCGCGTCCCGCCGGCCGCCGTGCAGGGCCAGCATCCGCTGCTGCCCCTCGGACTCGCTCCGGCCGAGCCCCGCCTGCACCGACCGCACGGTCTCCGCGTCGAAGCCGTCCAGCAGCCGGTTCGCCTCGCTCCAGGCCTGCTCGGAGGTGTCCCGGGTGATGACGTGCAGCCGGATCCCGAACCGGAGGGTGCGCCCCTCCTTCGCCGCCAGGCCGCGGATCCAGGCGATCTTCTCCGCCACCTGGGCCGGCGGCTCCCCCCAGGTCAGGTACACGTCCACGTACCGGGCCGCGATCTCCCCCGCGACCGGCGAGGACCCGCCGAAGTACACCTCGGGCACCGGTTCCGGCACCCGCGCCAGCCTGGCGTCCTCGACCCGGAGGTGCTCCCCCGCCAGATCGACGGTCCTGCCCTCCCACAACGCCCGTACGACGTCGAGGAATTCACCGGTACGACGGTATCGCGCGTCCTTGTCGAGGAAGTCGCCGTAGGCGCGCTGCTCATGGCTCTCGCCCCCGGTCACCACGTTGAGCAGCAGCCGTCCGCCGGTCTGCCGCTGGAAGGTGGACGCCATCTGCGCGGCGAGCGTGGGCGAGACGAAGCCCGGCCGGAAGGCGACCAGGAACTTCAGTCGTTCGGTGTGCTGGCTGACCATGGCGGTGGTCAGCCAGGCGTCCTCGCACCAGGCGCCGGTGGGGGTGAGCGCGCCCACGAAGCCGAGGTCCTCGGCGGCCCTGGCGATCTGGCTCAGGTAGCCGACCGTCGGCGGCCGGTCCCCTCCGGAGGCGGTCGCCGGGGTGCCGTGGCCGCCGCCGACGACATGGCGGCTGTCGCCGTTGGTGGGCAGGAACCAGTGGAAGGTGAGGGACACGAGGGCTCTCCGTTCGTGAGTGTCCGTCAGAGCAGGCCGTGGCGGGGCGGCGGCGTGCCGCCCCGCACGTACCGGCCGATGTGCTGGATCTTCCAGCGGGTCGGATCGTGCAGGGTGTGGGTGCGGGCGTCCCGCCAGTGCCGGTGCAGGTTCAGGGAGTTGAGGGCCGAACGGGTGCCGGACACCTCGAACAGCGCCCCGGCGGCCGACGCGTCGGTGAGGTCCGCGCGGGCCGCGTCGACCGCGCGGGCGGCCTCCCGCAGCAGCACCTCGGACGCCCGCACCCGCAGGGCGAGTTCACCGAACCGCTGGATCAACAGCGGGTCCTCGGCGGCGGTCTCCACCCCGCTCTCGAACCAGGGCCGGCTCCTGGTGCTGTAGTCGTACCCCCAGTCCGTCCGTTGTTCGATCTTGCTGGTGACGAGTCCTCCGCTGACGTTGGGGACCCAATAGGCGAATTTCACGGGCGCGGGCATGCGGAACTCCTGTTGCGGAATGTTTTCGGGCGCGCCGAATTCAAGGGGTGCGCGAGCACGGTGAATTCAGGCGGGAAAAGGAGGGAACGCGGCGGATCGCAGGGGGATGATCAGGCCGCGGCGCGACAGGAAGCGCTGGAGACGCGCGCGAGGTCGACGTGGCGTCGCCGCGTGAGGTCCAGTCGCATCTTCATGTCGTCGATGGTCGCAGCCGGCGTTCAGGACCGTCAAGGAAAACCCGACCGTTCTCGCATCGCGGACCATGGGATTTCACGAACGTGTGACGGGGAAACCCTTGAACGCACCCCGATAAGCCGCGCATTCTGCCGGGGTGCGGACCGAACAACTGGAATACATGGCGGCCGTGCCCCGGCTCGGCTCACTGCGCCGGGCGGCCGACGAACTGCGTCTGTCGCAGCCCGCGTTGAGCGAGACCGTGCGGAACCTGGAGCGGGAGCTGGGCGTCGACCTGCTGGAGCGCAAACGCACCGGGGCGACGATGAGCGCGGCCGGTCAGGAGCTGATGCCGCGCATCGTCGATGTGCTGGAGGCGGTGGACCGGCTGCGGGTGGCGGCCGGCGAGCAGCACCGCATCAGCCGGATGGTGCGCGTCGGCACCGTCAACGCGGCGACCGTACCGCTGCTCATCCCGGTGCTGCGGGACTTCCGGGCCGCGCATCCGGTCACCCAGGTCGAGGTGGTGGGCGCGCAGCAGACGGAGATCCACCGGGGTCTCGCCGAGGGCGGTTTCGACCTGGGCCTGGTGAACCAGCTCGCCGGTCGGGACGAGGTGTCGGCCGACGATCTGCTCACCGTGCCGCTGATCGCGATGCGCACGGGCTGTGTGATGCACCGCTATGTGCACCGGCTGCCGGCGGGCCGCGCCCCGGCTTTCTCGTACTCGACCGACGGTGCCGAGATGGGCAAGCTGATGGTCGCGGAAGGGCTCGGGGCGACGGTGCTGCCCGACTTCAGCGTGGTCGGGGACCCGCTGGAGCGCGCTGGGACGCTCGTGTGCCGGCCGCCGGCGGACGACTCCACCCGGGTGCTGCTGATGCTCCAGCGCCGGCGGGCCGGGTCGGTCCCGCAGGCGGCGCGGGACCTGCACGAGACGTTCGTACGCCGGGCGGTCGAGCTGGGCGGCGGCCCGGTCAGTGGGAGTCGACCTGCTGCCAGCTCATCGCCGTGACCTTGGTGGCCTTCGCCGTCAGCACGGCCGCGCCCTGCCCCTGGAACACATCGGTGATCACCGGGCCCCGGTGCGCTCCCAGCGTGGACTCCTCGTCGGTGGGCACCAGTTCACGGCTGGACCGGTAGACCTCCTTCACCAGCTGCTCCTGGTTGTGCGCGACCGGGAACAGCGCGAGGACGCCGCCGTCGGCCGTGCGCAGCGCGTACACGCTGGTGTCGGCCGGGGTCTTGGTGAAGAACCGCTTGGTGGCGATGCCGTCGGCCGTGCCGTGGGCGGTGCTGTCCCGGTAGATCTTGGCGGCCTCGTCGACCGGCTTGGTGGTGGCGAGGTTCTTGCCGGCCTTGGCGCCTCCGGTCGCGTACAGGTCGTCGAAGGCGGCGCCGACATCGGCCGGGGCGAACGCGCCGACCTTGGCGGCGGGGTCGACGGCCTCGGCCAGGCCGTGCGCGTCGAGAGCGGGCTTCGGCAGGGGCTGCCCGTCCTCGGCCCACACGGACATCACCATCTTGTAGGCGCCGTCCGCCTTGTCGAAGACCAGCAGCACCGAGGAGTGACCGTCCTCGCTGGACGTGGCCCTGACCGCGAACCAGCTGCCCTTCGCCGGGATCACGTACTGGCGGTCCCGGTAATAGAACGGCTTGCGGTAGGCCTTCTTGTCCTTGGCCGACCAGGTCGGCGCGAGCGCGTAGGTGGCCTGGTCCATCGCGTAGGCCTGGCCGCCCTCGACCGTGGCCAGGAGCTTCGCGTCCAGGGCCGCGTTGGCCTGGTTGTTGACCTTCTCGTAGGTGTCGACGACCTTCTGGGCGGCCGCCCGGCCGACCACGCCCTGCTCAGGGGCGGCGGCGCTGTTGCTGCTACTCGGAGCCGAGGCCGCGTCGGTGTCCGAGCCCGAGCCGCAGGCCGTGAGCGCGAACACGAGTGCGGCACCGACGACCGCCGCCCCAGGACGTGGTGAGCGGGCGCGGCGGGTCATGAATCGGGACATGGGGCAGTGATCTCCTCGAACGCACTGACGCGGAGGGGGCGGTGGCATGCGCACGGCCGCTGCCCGCCGGACGGCCGGACCGCGGCACGCCTGCGCGCGCCCCTGGGTGATGCCGATGCGTCTCCTGCGTCCCCGTTGCCCCCGTGTGGCCTCTGCCGGCCTGTGGCCACCCTAGCCACCGAACATGCACATGACGCAAGCCGGTTCCGTGGCGCCCCGGCCGTCCGCGCGCGATCCTCACGCGAAGCACACAAGTGGGGCCGCGGCTCACGGTGTTCCGGCGGCTCCGACGGGGTCGGCCGGGTCGGCGGCGTCCGACTCGCTCGCCGCGATGGCGACGAAGCGCCGGATGGCCTCCACGGGCATGTCCAGCCCCTCGGAGGCGGAGCGCTCGTCGCCGAACACCTGCACCGCGTCGGCGACGGCCACGGCCAGCTCGGCCTCCGCCTTGCGGGCCTTGACCTCGGCCTTGTCCACCGTGTCGACCACCGCCAGCTGGCGGCGCTGCTTCTCCTGGAGCCGCTGCTTGCGGGAGAGGGACCTGTCGGGGCTCTGCACAGTCATGACCAAGATCATAAACGCGTCCCGACATCCGCGTGAAATCGCCAACTCCGCTTCACCGGAACCCGGTTCGCCTCCGGGGTCGTGCCCGGTGCGGTCAGGTGGAGGGGGGTCGGCGGATCCAGCCCAGGGAGCGTTCGACGGCGCGCTGCCAGTTGTCGTACTCGGCCTCCCGGTGGCCGGGGTCCATGTCGGGCAGCCAGCGGGCGGCCGGGTGCCAGTTGCGGCGCAGGACCTCCAGGTCCGGCCAGTAGCCGGCGGCGAGCCCGGCGGCGTAGCCGGCGCCCAGGGAGACCGTCTCGGAGACCATGGGCCGTACGACGGGCACGTCGAGCACGTCGGCGACGAACTGCATGAGCAGGTTGTCCGCGGTCATGCCGCCGTCCACCTTCAGTTCCTTCAGCGCCACCGAGGAGTCGGCGTTCATGGCGTCGACGACCTCCCGGGTCTGCCAGCCCGTGGCCTCCAGGACGGCCCGGGCCAGATGTCCGCTGGTGATGTAGGAGGTCAGGCCGACGATCACGCCCCGGGCGTCGCTGCGCCAGCGGGGTGCGAACAGCCCGGAGAAGGCGGGGACGATGTAGCAGCCGCCGTTGTCCTCGACGGTCCGGGCGAGCGTCTCGATCTCCGGCGCGCTGTTGATCAGTCCGAGCCGGTCGCGGAACCACTGGACCAGTGCGCCGGTGACGGCGATCGACCCCTCCAGGGCGTAGACCGGTGGCCGGTCCCCGATCTTGTAGGCGACCGTGGTGAGCAGTCCGTGCCGGGACCGTACGAGGTCGGTACCGGTGTTGAGCAGCAGAAAGCTGCCCGTGCCGTAGGTGCACTTGGCCTCGCCCGGGGAGAAGCAGGTCTGGCCGAACAGGGCCGCCTGCTGGTCGCCGAGCGCGGCGGTGATGGGCACCCCGGCGAGCACCGCGCCGGCCTCGCCGTAGGTCTCGGCGTTGGACCTGATCTCGGGCAGCATCGGCCGGGGGACGCCGAAGAACGCCAGGAGTTCCTCGTCCCAGGTGAGGGTGTGGATGTTCATCAGCATGGTGCGGCTGGCGTTGGTGGCGTCGGTGATGTGCAGGCCGCCGTCGGCGCCGCCGGTGAGGTTCCAGATCAGCCAGCTCTCGATCGTGCCGAACAGCACCTCGCCGTTCCCGGCGCGCTCCTCCAGGCCCTTGACGTGGTCGAACAGCCAGCGGATCCGCAGGGCCGAGAAGTAGGTGGAGGGCGGCAGGCCGCAGCGGTCGAGGAAGTACTCCTCGCCGGGATCCCGTCGGAGGTCCTCGACCAGCGGTGCCGTGCGGGTGTCCTGCCAGACGATCGCCCGGCCCAGCGGGACGCCCGTGCGCGGGTCCCAGAGCACGGTGGTCTCCCGCTGGTTGGCGATGCCGATGGCGGCGACCTGGTCCGCCCCTACGGCCGCACCGGACCCGGACAGGGCGTCGGCCACCACCCGGCGCAGGTTCTGCCAGATCTCGACGGCGTCGTGCTCGACCCAGCCGGGCCTGGGGAAGTGCTGCTGATGCTCCCGCTGTGCGACGGACACCAGCCGACCGCCCCGGTCGAACAGGATGCAGCGCGTGGAATTGGTGCCCTGATCGATGGACATCACATACCGTTCCACCATGATCGGGTCCGCCTTCCGAGGTCGCGGAGGGAGCAGGGGGAGCAAGGGGGCAGGTGGGAGGGGGCAGGGGCAGAGGGCAGGGGGGCTTACCAGCGGGCGGCTCCGAGGTCCCGGGAGATCGCGCGCGCGGCCTCCCGGATCAGTGTGATCAGGGTGGGCCGGGGGTGGCCCTGGCTGTCGCAGATCCGCTCGACCGGACCGGACAGTCCGATGGCGCCGACGACGAGGCCGCCGTGCCCCCGGATCGGCACGGCGAGCCCTGCCTCGCCCATGCTCATCTCCTGGGCCTCGACGGCCCAGCCCAGTTCCCGGACCTCGGCGAGGGCCCGGGTGAGCTGCTCCGGCGTGACCAGGGTGTGCCGGGTGTAGGCCTCCAGGCCCGACTCCAGGGCGGAGTCGAGGGGCGCGGTCCCGTAGGCCAGCAGGACCTTGCCCAGCGAGGAGGCGTGCAGCGGCAGCAGTGAGCCCACGTCCAGGGTCTGGAGCGTGTCGTCCGGCCGGAACACGTGGTGGACGACCAGGACCATGCCTTCCAGGGGGGTGCCCAGGCGCACCGCCTCCCCGCTGCGGGCGGCCAGGGCGTCGGCCCAGTTGATGGAGCGGGAGCGCAGCTCGTTGACGTCCAGGTAGCTCGTGCCCAGATGCAGCAGAGCGGCTCCGAGCTGGTACTTCCCGGTCGTCGCGTCCTGCTCCACGAAGTCCACGTGCTGGAGGGTGCGCAGGATGCCGTGGGCGGTTCCCTTGGCCAGGCCGAGGCTGGCCGCCACCTCGCCGAGCCCGAGTCGGCGAGGCCCACCCGCGAGCAGGCGCAGGATCGCGGCCGCCCGTTCGATCGACTGGACCGGACCGGCCATGAATCGAGCTTATTACCGTCCCGCCGGGACCGCCGTGCGGGCAGGCCGCCGCCGTGGCCGGGGCTCGGACGGGGGCGTTCGGTAATGCCGACCCCCGTTCATTGACCCACCCGTCCCGGCTCCTTAGCGTGCAATGAGGCCCGGCAGAGCGCCGAGGCGATCGATGGCGGGCCCACAGCGCTCACCCCTGGAGACACAAGATGACGGTAGAGCTGAACACGCTGGTACGGGAGGCACACGAACGCGTCTTCCCGATGCCGCCAGTCGCCGGTGCCGTCTCGGACGTACGTCGCCGGGCGGGCGCGGTTCTGGCCGCCTGGAAGGTGTCCCCGGAGATCGTCGAGGACGCCCTGCTGGTCGTGTCGGAACTGCTCACCAACGCCATCGTGCACGCCCTGCCCCCCGCGGTGCTGCGGCTCTCGTGGGTGCGCGGCGGCGGGCTCGGCACCCTGCACATCGAGGTCACCGACGGGGGATGCGCGCGTCCGGCGGGAGAGCCGTGCGCGGGGATCGACCCGGACGAGCACGGCCGGGGCGAGGAGATCGTGCACGCGCTGGCGGCCCGCTACGGCATGCACGTCCGCCCGGGCCGGGTCACCCGATGGGCCGACCTCGTCGCGGTGTGAGATCCCGCAGCGGCGCGAAGGCGCACGCTCCCGCGCCGAGCATGAGCGCGGACGGCTCGCACCCACAGGCGGATTCCGCCACCCGCCCGACCGAACTCCGTTCCACCACCGGCCCCGGCCCCACCGGGGCCTTTTCCATTGCCGCCGAGGCCGTACGCGCTACCGCGGACGCCGTGCGCGCTACCGCCGGAGCCGTCTCCGACACCGCCTGGGCCGTCTCCGCGGCCACCGGGGCCCTCTCCGATACCACCGCAGCCGTCTCCGCGGCCACCGAGGCCGTATCCGACACCGCCTGGGCCGTCTCCGCAGCCACCGAGGCCCTCTCCGATACCACCGCAGCCGTCTCCGACACCGCCTGGGCCGTGTCCGTGGCCACCGGAGCTCTCTCCGATACCGCCGCAGCCGCCTCCGCGACCACCGAGGCCCCCTCCGATACCGCCGAGGCCGTCTCCGTGGCCACCGGGGCCGATGCCGTCGGCGCGGCCGCGACCGGTTCTTCGGCGTCCCGCGTGCCGTCCGCCGCCCCCATGCGGAGCAGCAGCAGGGCCGCGTCGTCGTGCAGTCGGCCGCCCACGTGCTCCAGCAGTTCGTCGTGGACGGCGGACAGGACGTGTTCCGGCTCGTCGGACACGTGGCGCGCGACGCCCTCGGCCAGCGGGTAGAACGCGCGGGCCCGGTCCCGGGCCTCGGTGACCCCGTCGGTGTAGAGCAGCAGCTGGTCGCCCTCGGCGAAGGGCAGGATCTCCAGGCAGGGGGGCTCGCCGACCAGGGCGCGCAGGCCGAGGGGCGGAGCCGGGAAGGCGGGTTCGACCGGGACGACGTCTCCTGACGCCGATATCAGCAGCGGCGGCGCGTGCCCGCAGTTGACCATCTCCAGCCGGCCCCCGCCCGGGTGCCCCACGACGACCGCGGTGACGAAGTCGTCGGGCCCGAGGTTGCGCGCCAGGCTCGTCTCGATCCGGCCGACGACGTCCAGGAGGTCGGGCTCGTCGTAGGCGGCCTCACGGAAGACGCCGAGGACGAGTGCGGCGGTCCCCACCGCCGTCAGCCCCTTGCCGCGCACGTCCCCGACGATCAGCCGCACCCCGTGCGGGGTGGGCACCAGGGCGTAGAGGTCGCCGCCGATCCGGGCCTCCGCCGCCGCGGCGCTGTAGCGGACCGCGACGCGGAACGGGCCCACGGTCTCCGGGACGGGCGTGAGCACGGCGTGCTGGGCGGCCTCGGCGACCGAGCGGACGGCGGCCAGCACTCGCTCGCGCCGGCCCCGCAGGGCGCTGGCCAGGGCGCTCGCCAGGGTGACGGCCAGCAGGGCCGAGAGGACGACCGCCAGCTCGCGCCCGGAGACCCCGTGCCCGGTGCCCAGCGTCGCGCCCAGCACCCCGGCGAGGAGTCCGACGCACAGCACGCCCCGGGGGCCGTTGGTGCTGGCGGCCAGCGCCGGCCCGACGGCCAGCAGGGGCACCCAGAACATCCCCGATCCGCCAAGGAGGTCCACGGACACGATGCCTGCGACGAGGAGAACCGGCATCACCGGGGTTCCGGCGGCCACTCGCTTCCTGAGCGGTCGCACCGGCCAGTGGTCGTCAGCGTGGTCTCGCGCCTGGCTCATCACTGTCCGCGATCCTCCTCGTACGGGCCGTAGTGCCGACTTGTCCGTTTCATCCAGGAAAGAGGTTGCGTCGGCACGCCACAAGGAGGGGAATTTCAGATAGTGAGCGAGAGGCTTCTGGTCACGCGGTCGGCGGTCGGGATCAGCCGGGCCCGGATCTCCGGGAGCCGGGAGAGCCGTTCCGCCGGCAGGGAGACGCCGAGTGAGCCGAGGACGTCGCCGCGGAAGATGGGCACGGCCACGCAGACCGTGCCGAGGGCGTACTCCTCCAGGTCGGTGACGGCCGGGTCCAGGGGCGCGGCGTCGAGCCTGCGGAGCAGCTCCGGGAGGCTGGTGATGGTCCGGGGCGTCAGGTCGGCGAGGTGGTGCCGGGAGAGGTAGTCGCGGCGGGCGTCCTCGTCCAGCTCGCGCAGGACGCACTTGCCGAGCGCGGTGGCGTGTCCGGCGTCCTCGAACCCCACCCAGAGGTCGACCCGGGGCGCGCGGGGACCGTCGACGATCTCGGCGACGCTGATCTCGCCCCCCTCGTAGAACGTGAGGTAGGTGGCGGCGGACAGCTCGTCGCGCAGCGCGGCTAGTGTCGGCCGGACCCGGTTGAGCAGCGCCTGCGCGCGGCCCGCGGTGTGCAGCGTCTGCAGTTTGTCACCGAGGACGAAGCCGCCGTCGGCGAGTTTGCGCAGGTAGCCGTCGTGCACAAGGGTCCGCAGCAGGTGGTAGGCGGTCGCCAGGGGCAGCCCGGTCTCCCGTGCCAGCTGCTTGGCCGGCGCGCCGTTCTCGTGCGCGCTCACCGCCTCCAGCAGCCGGAAGGCGCGCTGGACGGACATGATGAGCGTGGGGCTCTCGTGAACGCTCATGCCACCAGCGTGCGCCGGACACCCGGGACGGGCAAGGCGCGGGGTTCCGGCGAGCGGGTTCCGGCGCGCCCCCGGGGTGTGGGGAAACCGTGCAGAGACCGTGTGGAAACCCCTCCGTCGGCACGTCCGGTGTAAGTAGTGTGATGTACATGAAGGCACTTTTGTTGTCTGGTGGCTCAGGTACCCGTTTGCGCCCCATAACCCATACCTCGGCGAAGCAGCTCGTACCCGTCGCGAACAAGCCGGTGCTGTTCTACGGTCTGGAGGCGATCGCCGAGGCGGGTGTCACCGAGGTCGGGATCATCGTCGGGGACACCGCCGAGGAGATCCGGGCGGCGGTCGGCGACGGTTCCGCGTTCGGTCTCCGCGTCACCTACCTTCCGCAGGAGGCCCCGCTGGGGCTGGCCCACGCGGTGCTGATCGCCCGGGAGTTCCTGGGCGACGACGACTTCGTGATGTACCTCGGCGACAACTTCGTCGTCGGCGGCATCACCGCTCTGGTGGACGCCTTCCGTGCCGAACGGCCGGACGCCCGGATCCTGTTGACGAAGGTGCCGAACCCGACCGCGTTCGGCGTGGCCGAGCTGGACCCGGCGGGCCGGGTGATCGGCCTGGAGGAGAAGCCCGCCCGCCCCAAGAGCGAACTGGCGCTGGTGGGCGTGTACTTGTTCACCCCGGCGGTGCACGAGGCGGTCCGCGCGATCGAGCCGTCCGCGCGGGGCGAGCTGGAGATCACGGACGCCATCCAGTGGCTGATCGACACCGGGCGCGACGTGCGGTCCACGACGATCTCCGGCTACTGGAAGGACACCGGGAACGTCACCGACATGCTGGAGGTCAACCGCTCGGTCCTGGAGACCCTGGAGCGCCGGATCGACGGCACCGTAGACGACGACAGCGAGATCATCGGCCGGGTGCGGATCGAGGCCGGCGCGAAGGTGACCGGCAGCCGGATCGTGGGTCCGGTGGTCGTCGGCGCCGACACCGTGATCACGGACTCGTACGTGGGTCCCTTCACCTCGATCGCCGGTGACTGCCGGATCGAGGACAGTGAGATCGAGTACTCCATCATGCTGCGGGACTCCTCGATGAGCGGTGTCCGTCGGGTGGAGGCCTCCCTGATCGGCCGCAACGTCGAGGTCACCCCCGCGCCCCGCAAGCCCGCCGCCCACCGCTTCGTCCTCGGCGACCACAGCAAGGTGCAGATAGCGTCATGACGACCCGCATTCTGGTGACCGGCGGTGCCGGTTTCATAGGTTCGCACTACGTCCGCACACTGCTCGGTCCGGCCGGCCCGGGCGATGTGGCGGTCACGGTCCTGGACAGCCTCACCTACGCGGGCAACCCCGCCAACCTCGACGAGGTCCGCGACCACCCCGGGTTCGCCTTCGTCCGGGGGGACATCTGCGACGGCGCGCTGGTCGACGAGGTGCTCGCCGGGCACGACCAGATCGTCCACTTCGCCGCCGAGTCCCATGTGGACCGCTCGATCCTCGGCGCGGGCGAGTTCGTCCGCACCAACGTCCTGGGCACCCAGACTCTCCTGGACGCGGCGCTGCGCCATCGAGGACCGCGGACCTTCGTGCACATCTCCACCGACGAGGTGTACGGCTCCCTGGACTCCGGTTCCTGGCCGGAGACCGACCCGCTGCGCCCCAACTCCCCCTACGCGGCCGCCAAGGCGTCGAGCGACCTGATCGCCCTCTCCTACCACCGCACCCACGGCCTCGACGTGCGGGTGACCCGTTGCTCCAACAACTACGGGCACCACCACTTCCCCGAGAAGGTCATCCCGCTGTTCGTCACGAACCTCCTGGACGGCAGGAAGGTCCCGCTCTACGGCGACGGCGGCAACGTCCGCGACTGGCTGCACATCGACGACCACGTCCAGGGCATCGAGCTGGTGCGCACCAAGGGGCGGCCCGGCGAGGTCTACAACATCGGCGGCGGCACGGAACTGTCCAACAAGGAGCTGACCGCCCTGCTCCTTCAGGCCTGCGGCGCGGACTGGGACAGCGTCGAGTACGTCGCCGACCGCAAGGGCCACGACCGCCGTTACTCGGTGGACTGCGCCAAGATCCGTACGGAGCTGGGCTACGAGCCCCGCAAGGACTTCGCCACCGGTCTCGCCGAGACGGTCGCCTGGTACCGCGAGAACCGCGCCTGGTGGGAACCGCTGAAGGAACGCGCGACGCTCTGAGGCCCCCTCCCCGGCCCCTCCCTCCTCCTTCCGCCCCCTTCTCCTTCTCCTTCCTCCTTCTCCGACGACGGACAGGTGACCATTGACCACCACATGGCTGCTCACGGGCGCCACGGGCATGCTCGGGCAGGACGTCCTGGCGCTGCTGCGCCGGGACGGCGAGACGGCCGTCGGCCTGGCGCGTAGCGGTCTCGACATCACGGACGCCGACGCGGTACACGACACCCTGGACGCGCACCGGCCCCGGATCGTCGTCAACTGCGCCGCGTGGACGGCCGTCGACGACGCGGAGGCGCGCGAGGCGCAGGCCCTGCGGGTCAACGGCGACGGGCCCGCGCATCTCGCCGCGGCCTGTGCGAAGACGGGCGCCCGGCTGATCCAGCTCTCCACGGACTACGTGTTCGCGGGCGACGCCACCACCCCGTACCCCGAGGACGGCCCGACGGCGCCGCGCGGCGCGTACGGACGTACCAAGCTGGCGGGGGAACGGGCGGTCCTCGCGGCGCTCCCGGACGCCGGGTACGTGGTGCGCACGGCCTGGCTGTACGGGGCCGGGGGCCGGAACTTCGTCGACACGATGATCGGTCTCGAGGCGGCGCGGGACACCGTCGACGTGGTCGACGACCAGCGCGGACAGCCCACCTGGACGGCGGACCTCGCGGACCGGCTGGTGCGGCTCGGCCGGGCCGCCCTCGCCGGCACCGCGCCCGCCGGGGTCTACCACGGCACCAGCGGCGGGGAGACGACCTGGTACGGCCTGGCCCGGGAGGTCTTCCGGCTGCTCGGCGCGGACCCCGCACGCGTCCGGCCGACCACCAGTACGGCCTTCGTACGGCCCGCTCCCCGGCCCGCCTGCAGCGTCCTGGGGCACGACGGCTGGCGCCGGGCGGGCATCGAACCGATCCGTCCCTGGCGCGAGGCCCTGGAGACGGCGTTTCCCCTCCTGCTCGATGCGAAGAAAGGTTCAGCCCGGTGAACTTCACGGCGCAGCCCACCGCCCAGGTCGACGAGAGAGCCACGATCGGCGACGGCACCACGGTCTGGGACCTGGCCCAGATCCGCGAGGACGCCCGGCTGGGCGACGGCTGCATCATCGGCCGGGGCGCGTACGTCGGCCCGGGCGTACGGATCGGCGACCACGTCAAGCTCCAGAACTACGCGCTGGTCTACGAACCCGCGGTCCTCGGCGACGGGGTGTTCGTCGGCCCCGCCGCGGTCCTCACCAACGACTACTTCCCGCGCTCGGTGGACCCGGAGGGCAGGCTCAAGCGCGGCGGCGACTGGGAGGCCGTGGCCGTGGTGGTGGCCGAAGGCGCCTCGCTGGGCGCCCGTTCGGTGTGTGTGGCGCCGGTGCGCGTGGGGCGCTGGGCGCTGGTCGCGGCGGGCGCCGTGGTGACCCGGGACGTGCCGGACTTCGCGCTCGTGGCCGGCGTTCCGGCGCGCCGGATCGGCTGGGTGGGGCGGGCCGGCGTACGGCTGGCCGAGCGGGAGGGCGAGCCCGGGACCTGGGAGTGCCCCGAGACGGGCGCGCTCTACGACGAGAAGGACGGGGAACTCACCGAACGCGCATGACAGCTGTTTTCAGCTGTTTCCCTCAAAACGCAATTCCTCGAACATCTGCAGGCATAACATGTGCGCGAACTGTGCAGACCAAGCACAATGAGCACACAAGCCAGCAGTGCCCAGGGGGGGTTACGGGGTGGTGGGGACACCTTTGCCTGCAGCCAGGAGCGACACCCGCTCCGACGGCTGACGACTGACGTCTGCCTTCTTCTGTTCCGCCCGGCGGCCTACGCCGAGGCGTTCTCAAGTCTGCGCACAAAGAGGACCCACAGGGGGGTTGGTGTGCCCACACGATGACCACCACACGTATGGCGGCGCTCGGTCATGAGGATCCGCCGCTCTTCGCACTCGCCCAGCGACTCCTCCAAGTCGCCGAGTCCGGGCTGCCGTCGATGCTGCTGCCCGGCGGCGAGGCCTTCGCCTTCACCATGGCCGGACACCAGGACCCCGACGGCTCCTGGACCCTGGAGCGGCGCGGGATCAGCACCCGGTACGCGGCCATCACCGTGCTGGGCGCCCGCTACCTCCCCGAGGACCGCCAGCGCGCGGTGCTCGGCGGGCGTACGGCCCAGGAGTTCGCGGGACTGCTCGTCGAGTCGCTGCCCGCGGTGACCAACCTCGGGGACGCGGCGCTCATCTCCTGGGCCGCCGCCGAGACCGACCACCCCAAACTCTCCGACGCCCTGGCGCGTGTCGAGGCGCTGGACGTGGACGGCCGTCCGCAGTACACCGTGGAGGCCGCCTGGGTGCTGTCCGCACTCGCGGCGGCCCGCTCCACCGTCGATGTGGAGAGACGTTTCACCGCAGCCAGGGACCGGCTGCTGGGGGCCCGGATCGGCGACAGCCCGCTGTTCCCGCACGCCACCGGACCCGGCCTGCTGCCCTGGTACCGGGCACATGTCAGCTGCTTCGCCGACCAGACGTACCCGCTGCAGGCCCTGGCCCGTGCCCACGCCAGCGACGACGGCGACGGGGATCCGGAGGCGCTGGCCGCCGCGGAGGCGTGCGCGCGGCGCATCTGCGAGCTGCAGGGCGAGGGCGGGCAGTGGTGGTGGCACTACGACGCGCGCACCGGCGGGGTCGTGGAGGGCTACCCGGTCTACAGCGTCCACCAGCACGCCATGGCCCCGACCGCCCTGTTCGACCTCACCGACGCCGGTGGCGGCGACTTCGGCGCGGCCATCCGCAAGGGCCTGCGCTGGATGACGGACGTGCCCGAACTGGCGGGCTCGGCGCACCGGGAGCCGATGATCCTCGACGACCTGGGCGCCACCTGGCGCAAGGTCTACCGGGGCGACCCGAAGAAGGCGGTACGCGCCGCCCGGGGCCTGTCCACCCGGGTCGCGCCGGCGCTGCGCCTGAAGTCCCTGGACCGGGTGTACCGGCCGCTGTCCGTGGACCGCGAATGCCGGCCGTACGAGTTCGGCTGGCTGCTCCACGCCTGGCAGGGGGGCCGGATATGACCGGCAGACGGACGCTGTTCGGCGTCGAGCTGGACCCGCTGACCATGGACGAGACCGTGGCACGCTGCCTGACGGCGGTCCGGGACGGCCAACAGCTGGAGATCGGCGTGGTCAACGCCGCGAAGCTGGTGAACATGCGGCGCGACGAGCGGCTCGCCGCGGCCGTCGCCGGCTGCGACCTGGTGCTCGCCGACGGGCAGGCCGTGGTCTGGGCGGCGCGGGTGCTGCGCGCCCCGCTGCCCGAACGGGTCGCCGGGATCGACCTGTTCCTCAGGCTGCTGGCCGAGGCGGAGACCACCGGCATCCCGGTGTACTTCCTCGGCGCCAAGGAGGAGGTGCTGGACCGGATGCTGCTCCGGGTCGCCGACCGCTTCCCCGGTCTGAAGGTGGCCGGCAGCCGCAACGGCTACTTCGACGACTCCGAGCAGGAGGAGATCGCGGACTCCATCGCCCTCAGCGGCGCCCAGATGCTGTTCCTCGGCATGACCTCCCCCAAGAAGGAGATCTTCACCGCCGCCCACGGCGCCCGCACCGGCGCCCGGGTCGTGCACGGCGTCGGCGGCTCCTTCGACATCCTGGCCGGGGTCACCAAGCGGGCCCCCGAGTCCTGGCAGCGGCTGGGCATGGAGTGGCTCTACCGGGCGCTGCAGGAGCCCCGCCGGCTGGGCCGCCGCTACCTCACCACCAACGCCTCCTTCCTCCTCATGACGGCACGGGAGCTGCTTCGGCCCGCCCCGCCGGCCACCGCTTCCGCGAACAGGAGCCGCTGATGCGTGTCGTCGTGGTGGGACAGGGATACGTGGGCCTGCCGCTGGCCGTCCGGGCGGCCGAGGTCGGACACGAGGTGATCGGCTACGACGTCGACACCCGGCGGATCAAGAGCCTCGCCGCCGGTGAGTCCTTCGTCGAGGACGTCTCCTCCGAGCGGATCCGGGCGGCCCTGGACAACGGCAGCTACCGTCCGAGCGAGTCGGCCCGGGACTGCGGCGGTTTCGACATCGCCGTGGTGACCGTGCCGACCCCGCTGCACGAGGGCACCCCCGACCTGCGCTACATCAAGGAGTCGGCGGTCACCCTCGCCCGCTATCTGCGCCCCGGGGCCACGGTCGTCCTGGAGTCGACGACCTACCCGGGCACCACCCAGGAGCTGTTCGCCCCGATCCTGGAGGAGGGTTCGGGCCTCACCGCGGGCTCGGACTTCCACCTGGGCTACAGCCCGGAGCGGATCGACCCCGGCAACGCGGTGTGGGGTTTCAAGGAGACCCCGAAGGTCGTCTCCGGTGTCAACGAGGCCTCCCTCAAGGCCGTCCAGGACTTCTACGCCCAGCTCGTCGACACCACCGTGCCGGTGAGTTCGCCGAAGGAGGCCGAACTCGCCAAGCTCCTGGAGAACACCTTCCGGCACGTGAACATCGCGCTGGTCAACGAGATCGCGATGTTCGCCCACCACCTGGACATCGACGTCTGGCAGGCCATCGACGCCGCCGCCTCCAAGCCGTTCGGCTTCATGAAGTTCACGCCCGGTCCCGGCGTCGGCGGTCACTGCCTGCCGATCGACCCCTCGTACCTGTCGTGGCGGGTGCAGCGCGAACTCGGCCAGAACTTCCGGTTCGTGGAGCTGGCCAACGACATCAACAGCCACATGCCCGAGTACGTGACGCGCCGCATCAGCGACCACTTCAACGAGCGGCGCCGGTCCGTGAACGGCTCGCGGATCCTGCTGCTCGGCCTCGCCTACAAGAAGAACACCGGCGACGCCCGGGAGTCGCCCGCGCTGCGCATCTCCCAGCTGCTGCTCGACATGGGCGCCCAGGTCAGGGCGGCGGACCCGCATGTCGTGGAGAGCCTGCCGGTGGACACCCGGCTGGTGCGGGTCGAACCGACCCAGCGGGAGCTGGCGGACGCCGATGTGGTGGTCCTGCTCACCGACCACGACGGCTTCGACTACGAACTCGTCGCCGAACACGCCCCCTTCGTCCTGGACTGCCGCCGCCGGCTGCCGTCCGGACCCACCATCGAGGTGCTCTGAACCATGCGAGCCGTCTGTGTGGCCGGGGCGCGCCCCAACTACATGAAGATCAAACCGGTGATGGACGCCCTGGAGCGGCGGGACGCCGAGGTCCTCCTCGTCCACACCGGCCAGCACTACGACCCGGCGATGAACGACGTGTTCTTCACCGACCTCGGCATCCGCCCGCCCGACCGCTTCCTCGGCGTCGGCTCCGGCAGCCACGCCGAGCAGACCGGCCGCGTGATGACCGCGTTCGAGCCGCTCCTCGCCGAGGTGGGCCCGGACGTCGTGGTGGTGGTCGGCGACATCAACTCCACGCTCGCCTGCGCCCTGGTCACCGCCAAGGCCGGGCCGCTGCTCGCCCATGTCGAGGCCGGGCTGCGCAGCCGCGACTGGAGCATGCCGGAGGAGGTCAACCGGGTCGCCACCGACCGGGTCAGCGACTATCTGCTGGCCCCCTCCCCCGACGCCGTCGACAACCTGCGCGCCGAGGGGTACCGGGAGGACCAGATCCACCTGGTCGGCAACGTCATGATCGACACGCTGCTGGCCAACCTGGACCGGGCCCGGGCCTCCGACGTCCTGGACCGGTACGGCCTGGCGCGGGGCGAGTTCGGCCTGGTCACCCTGCACCGGCCCGCCAACGTCGACGACCCGGAGGTGCTCACCGGGCTGCTGAAGGCCCTGGGCGAGATCGCCGGGCGCCTGCCGCTCGTCCTGCCCGTGCATCCGCGCGCGGCGGGACGGCTGGCCGAGATCGGCGTCCCCGGGGGCGTCCGGCTCGTACCGCCCGCCGGATACCTGGACTTCATCGCCCTGCAGGACTCGGCGCGCGTCGTCCTCACCGACTCCGGCGGGGTGCAGGAGGAGACCACCGCGCTGGGCGTGCCGTGTGTGACCCTGCGGGACAACACCGAGCGGCCCATCACAGTCGAGCAGGGCACGAACGTCCTCGCCGGGCGGGATCCGGCGCGGATCACGGCCACCGTGAACGCCGTACTGGACCGGCCGCCCGCCCCGCGCCGGCCCGACCTCTGGGACGGCCGCGCGAGCGACCGTATCGCCGAGGTGCTGCTGACGGGCGGCACCGCGAGCACCCGGCCGAGACCGACCGACCAGCCCGGACCCAAGGATCGAACGTTCCCCATATGATCCGCTTGCAACTTATGCTCGTCGAACGTTTGGTCGCGAGGGGGGACCGTCATGGATCTCGCTGAGATCGTCCGGGTCATGCGCAGGCGCTGGTACGTCCTGCTGCCGGGGCTGCTGCTGGCCGCCGGCCTGGTGTTCGCGGTGACCGTACTGGTCCCGGTCACGTACCAGTCGCAGAGCACGGTGGTGCTGCTGAACTCCCAGAAGGCCACCCAGGCCTACGACGGGAACCCCTTCCTCAGCACCCAGACCTCGCTCACCGGCATGGCCGACAGCCTGGCCCGCAACCTGAACTCCGACGACTCGCTGCGGGATCTCAAGGCCCGCGGCGCCAAGGGCACGTTCACGGCCAAGCTCGCCGACAACGCGCAGGGGCCGCTGATGTGGCTCACCGTCACCGGCACCGACAAGGACTCGGTCCTGTCCTCGGACAAGATCCTGACCGCGTACGCCAAGGAACGGCTGGACCAGTTCCAGAAGGACCAGTCCGTCGCCCCCAAGGCCATGATCCGGATGACGACGATCGTGCCGCCGCAGAACCCGGTGGCGCAGACCAAGACCCGGCTCGAGTACATGGTCATGGCCGGGGGCCTCGGCCTGGTGCTCACCCTGGCCGCCGCCTTCTACGTGGAGGCGCGCAAGAGGTCCTCGCGCACGCCCGCGCCGGAGGCCGGACCCGTCGAGCCGGCGCGGGAGGCGGCCGTCGCCGCCCCCGTCCGCCCGGCCGGGGAATCGATCGTCGAGGAAACCCTCGCCATCCGGCAGCCGCCCCGCTGGTCGAAGACCTCCGCGGACGGTGCGCCCGCCGCGGAACCCGACGCACCACAGCCCGCCATGGCCGTGGCATCCGCCGCAGAGCCGCTCGACGAGGAGTCGACTCATGGACATCGCCCGCGCACCGGACAGCGGGACCGGTGAGACGAGCGACGCGCCCGCTCCTCCCGACCCTGTAACACCCCCTGCCAGACCGGCGGTTCCACCCGCCGCCCCCTCCCTCGGCCGCAAGGTCCGTTCGGCGGCCCGGTGGAGCCTGATCAACACCGTCGTCCTGCGGCTGGGCAACTTCGCCACCGGCATCGTGCTGGCGCGCTTCGCCCTGGGCCCGGCGGAGTGGGGCGTGTACGGCATCGCGCAGACCGTGCTGCTCGTCCTGCTGTCCGCGAACGAACTGGGCGTCGGCCTGGCCATCGTGCGCTGGGAGGGCGACGCACGCCGGTTCGCGCCGACCGTGCTGACCCTCAGCACCCTCTCCAGCGGACTGCTGTACGTGGCCCTGTTCGCGGCCGCACCGACGGTGGCCGGGCTGCTCGGCTCGCCGGACGCCGCGAACGTCCTGCGGGTGATGTGCCTGTGCGTGGTGATCGACGGGGTGGCGCAGGTCCCCGGCGGCTTCCTCACCCGGGAGTTCGCCCAGGGCCGGCGGATGGTCATCGACGGGCTCAACTTCGTGCTCGGCACCGCCGTGACCCTGCTGCTGGCCTTCGAGGGCTGGGGCGCGATGAGCTTCGCCTGGGGCGCCGTGGTCGGGAACGTCGTCACCCTGATCGGCTGCGCGCTGGCGGCCCCGGGCACGCTGAAGTTCGGCTGGGACCCCGGGCAGGCCCGGGCGCTGCTGCGGTTCGGGCTGCCGCTGGCGGGGGCGAGCATGCTCGCCCTGGCGGTGGTCAACGTCGACACCATGGTGGTGGGCGCGACCCTCGGCAATGTCGCGCTGGGGTTCTACGTCCTCGCCTTCAACATCTCCGGCTGGCCCGTGCGGATCATCTCCGAGGCCGCCCGCCGGGTCTCCTTCGCCGGGTTCTCCCGGCTGGCCGAGTCCCCGCAGGCACTGGCCCAGGGCTTCAGCCGCGCCCTGGGCGTGGTGATCACCGGCACCGTCCCGCTGTGCGTGCTGCTGGCCGGCCTCGCCGAGCCGCTCATCCGGCTGATCTACGGCAGCCAGTGGACCCCCGCCGCCGCGGCCCTGCCCTGGCTGATGGCCCTCGGCCTGATCCGCATCGGCAGCGAACTCGCCTACGACTGCCTGGTCGCGATCGGCCAGCGCCGCTCGCTCTTCCTGGTGCAGGGCCTGTGGCTGGTGGCCCTGATCCCGGTGCTGCTCGCCGCCGCGCACCTGAACGGCATCGTCGGCGTCTCCGAGGGCCATGTCCTGGTGGCCGGCGGCCTGGTGGTGCCGGTCTTCCTGGTCGCCCTCGGCCGTGGCGGCATCGGTCTGGGCCGGATCGCCCGGGCCTGCGCCTGGCCCTTCCTCGGCGGAGCCGTGATGGCCGTGATCGTCCTCGGCCTGCAGCGCCTGATCGGCGACGGGCGGCTCGCCCTGCTCACCATCGGCACTGTCGCCCTGGCCGCGTACGCGGTGTGTGTCCTGCCCAGCCTCGGCTTCCTGCGGGGCGCCGGACAACGGGAGTCGAGGTGAGCCGGATGCCACGGCGGATCAGCCGGAGCTCGATCGTGTGGCCGACGCTGGGTGTCCTGCTGGCGGTCCTGGCCACCGCCTGCTCGGGATCGGACGACTCAGCGCTGCCGGACTGCCCGGACACCGCGCTCACCTGCCCCGCGAGCGGATCCTCGGCGGCCCCGAGCACCGATCCGCCGACCACGGCCGACGGGACGACGGCGAGCCCCTCCGCCACCGCGTCCACGACGGCGAAGCCGACCGCGACGGCCGGCGGCACGAGCGCCGCGTCCGGGAAACCCTCCTCCCAGGCCGCCGCCTGCGCCTCCCCCGGCGCCTGCGGATTCCCGGACGCCCGCACCACCGGCCCCCGGATCGCCCTCAAGCCCCACAAGACCGGCTACATGGCCGTCCGCACCGACGGCATGGTCATCCGGGGCTGGGACATCACCGGCTCGCTCGACATCTACGCGAACGACGTCACCGTGATCGACACGAAGATCACCTCGGACAGCTGGTGGGGCGTCAACCTCCGCCCCGGCTACCACGGGCTGCGGGTCCTGCACTCCACCATCACCGCGGTGCCCGGCAAGGGACCGGACAACGGCGGGGTGGACTACGCGGTGTCGAACATGGGGGGCAGCTCCATCGAGGTGGGCTGGTGCGACGTCTCGGTGTTCGGCGACGCCCTGTCCATGGGGCAGGGGAACATCCACGACAACTACGTCCACGACATCGTCCCGTTCGTCAACCAGGGCGGCGAGTGGCAGCACACCAACGCGGTGATCAGCGGCGGCGGCAACACCGGGCAGCTGATCATCCGCCACAACACGCTGCTGAACCCGACGAGCCTCAAACAGGGGGCCTCGGGCAGCATCGGCCTGTTCGCGGACACCGGAGTCGTCCGCAACGTCACCGTGGACGACAACTGGATCGCCGGCGGCGCCTACGCCCTCTACGGCGGGGACACCGGCGCCACCAACATCAAGGTCACCGACAACATCTTCTCCACGCAGTACCACCCCGCCTCCGGCGGCTACGGCGTGGTCGCCCACTGGAACGCCGAGGGCGCCGGCAACGTGTGGCGCGACAACCGGATGTCCGACGGCCGCCCGGTCACCCCGGAGCCGTCCTCGTGAGCGGCGGCCTGACGCGCCGGGTCGCGCGGGCGCCCTGGACGGTGCTCAAGGCGTTGTTCGGCTGGCTGGTGCTCTTCGAGGCCAGGAACAAGGTCCTGCTGGCCCCCAGCGCGGTGCGGCTGCGCCGCATCGAGGACGCCGAGACCCGCCGCCTCGCCGCCGGTCTCCCGTCGCCGCCCTCGGCGCTGGTCGCCACGGTGATCGCCACCCACCGACGCCCCGAGGCGCTGCGGGCAGCGGTGCGCTCGGCCCTGGACCAGACCGTCCGCGACCAGGTCGTCATCGTCGTCGACGACGGCGCGGGACTGCCCGAACTCCCCACCGACCCAAGGCTGTTCGCCGTCTCCCTCGCCCGCAACACCGGAGTGGCGGGCGTCGTGCGCAACGTCGGCATCCGCCTCACCCGCTCGCGGTACGTGGCGTTCCTGGACGACGACAACCTGTGGGAACCCGACCACCTGGAACGAGCCCTGGCGGTCCTGGCCTCCCCCGGCGGACCCGACGGCGTCTACACGGCGCTGCGCCGCGTGCTGCCCGACGGCACCGAGAACGACGTCCTGTCGGTGCCCTACGACCGCCGCCGCGCCGCCCGCGAGGCCTTCCTGGACACCAACGCCTTCGTCGCCCGCCGCACCCGCTCCCTGCACTTCAGCCGTCTGCGCCGGACCCCGGAGGTGCTGCCCCGGGAGGACTGGGAGCTGATCCGCCGGTACGGGCGCAGGCACCGGGTGCGCCATGTGCCGCACCCCACCGTCCGGTACCTGATGAACCCGGCCAGCTTCTACACCCAATGGCGACAGCCCAGTTGAGGGCCCAGCCTCCCGTCCGCTCCGACCACAGGTGGTTGATCCCGTGCCACGATCCCGCGCCCTCAGGAACAAGTTCGTCGACGCCCCGGGCTCGCTCGGCGAACGACTGCGCATCGCCCGCTGGGAACGGTTCCGGCGCTGCTTCCCCGGCATCGAGAACATGAGCGTGGTGGACCTGGGCGGCACCGCCGAGATGTGGCTGCGCGCACCGGTGCGCGCCAAGCACGTCCACCTGATCAACCTGGAGGCGCACCCCGCCGAACTGCCCGACTGGATCAGCGCGGAGAACGCCGACGTCACCGACCCGGCGGTGGCCGCCGAGCTGAGCGCCGACGGCGGCTACGACCTGGTGTTCTCCAACTCGACCATCGAGCACGTGGGCGGCCACAGCCAGCGGCAGAGGTTCGTCGCCGCCGTCGAGCAACTGGCGCCGCTGCACTGGATCCAGACGCCGTACCGCTACTTCCCCGTCGAACCGCACTTCGTGGCGCCGGGCTTCCAGTTCCTGCCGCTGTCCGCCCGGGCACGCCTGGTACGGCACTGGCCGCTGGTCCACAGCCGCCCGGACAGCCCGGAGTCGGCGATGAACGCCGTGATCAACATCGAGCTGCTGACCCGCACCGAGATGCGGTACCTGTTCCCGCGGTCGGAACTCCTCAGCGAGCGGGTGCTCGGTGCGCCGAAGTCGCTCATCGCCGTCAGATCGGAGTCGTCGTGCTGAACAACCTGGTCAACAGACATGACGCGGACCGGCTGCTGCGCAAGGTCCGCAAGCTGGACCTCGACCCGGTGCTGGCGAAGCTGCGGGTGCGCGGGGGCGCCCGGGTGGTCGAGCACTGGTCCCAGGTCGACCCGTCACTGACCGAGTGGTGGGCGATCCCGTCGGTCATCAAGCGCTGGAACCTGCTGATGACCGGGGACGCGGACACGTCGTTCCCCGAGTACGTGGCCGCCGAGCACTTCGCGCCGCGCACCGACCTGCGCGGTCTGTCACTGGGCTGCGGCACGGGCGGCAACGAGCTGCTGTGGGCGAAGACCGGCGCGTTCTCCCTGCTGGAGGGAGTGGACGTGGCGCCCGAGCGGATCGACTTCGCCACCCGGGCCGCCGCGCAGGAGGGGCTCGCCGACGTGCTGCGCTTCCGGGTCACCGACGTCAACCGGATGACCGCCGACGGGGAACGCTTCGACGTGCTGCTGGGACTGCAGTCGCTGCACCACTTCGACCACCTCGACGAGACCCTGCCACGGCTGTCCCAGCTGATCGAGCCCGGTGGCACGTTCGTGGTCGACGAGTTCGTCGGCCCCACCCGGTTCCAGTGGACCGACGCCCAGCTGGAGGCGGCGAACATGTTGCTCGCCCAGCTGCCGGAGGAGCGGCGGCGGCTGGCCGACGGGCGGATCAAGCAGCGGGTCGTGCGGCCCAGCAGGTTGTCGATGGTGCTGGACGATCCCTCGGAGGCGGTGGACGCGGCAGCGCTGCTGCCGGGGCTGCGGCGCGAGTTCGAGGTCGTGGAGGAACGGCCGTACGGGGGGACGGTGCTGCACATCGCGTTCTCCGGGATCGCGCACAACTTCCGGGACGGGGAGCCGGAGACGGTGGCGTTGCTGGAGCGGTGCTTCGCGGTGGAGGACGCTGCCTTGCCGGAGGTGGGGCACGACTTCGTCGCGATGGTGTGCCGGAGGCGTGGTGCGGACTGAGGGGGTGGCGCGATCTGTGATCGGCCGGCTGCGGCCGCGTCGTGGCTGGTCGCGCAGTTCCCCGCGCCCCTTTGGGGCGCTGCAGAACCGGGGCGCGTCAGGGACCCGGTGTTTTCCGCAGGCTGCCCGGTCGGGCCAGGGCTGCCGCTGCCGCTCGGCTGGCCGGGCGGCCGAGGGCGGCGCGTGAGGTTTCGCGGAGC
Organism: Streptomyces sp. NPDC048288; assembly: GCF_043201555.1. NCBI lineage: Bacteria > Bacillati > Actinomycetota > Actinomycetes > Kitasatosporales > Streptomycetaceae > Streptomyces > Streptomyces sp. NPDC048288. The sequence continues at coordinate 284,707 of NZ_JBICZD010000010.1, read as the reverse complement.
AGGACGGCCGTGCGGAAGGCGGCCGTTGCGAGCGGGCCGTGTCTGCGGCGGTAGAGGCGGACGCGGTTGAGGGTGAGGAGGGTCCAGAGGCGGGGGGAGACCTGGGAGTCGCCGCCCAGGTGGACGGCCTCGGCCGTGGGCTCCAGTTGGGTGGCGTAGCCGCGGTCCCGGGCGCGCAGGCAGTACTCGGTCTCCTCCGAGTACAGGAAGAAGGACTCGTCCCAGGGGCCGCAGGCGGTCAGGCAGTCCCCGGATATGGCCATCAGCGCGCCGGTCGCCCAGTCCGCGCGGGTGGGCCGCCGGTAGGCGCCGGGGGCGGTGACGAGTTCGCTGAGGGCCGGGAAGCGCCCGGCCCTGGTGTTGCCGATGACGGCCTCGCCGAACGCCCGGAGCACGGTCGACTCGCGGCGCAGCGAGCGGTGCGGGGTGTCGCTGCCTTCCTCGTACAGGAGGGGTACGGCGATCCCGACGCCGTCCTTGAGGCTGTCGACGAGGCGTTTGGCGCAGCCCTGCCGCATCCGGATGTCCGGATTGCAGATGAGGGCGACCTCGTGGTCGCCGGCCGCGGCCAGCGCCGCGTTGATGCCGGCCGCGTACCCGGCGTTGCGGCCGGTCTCGACGATCGTGGCGTCCGGGGCCAGCGTCCGCAGCAGCTCGACGGTGTCGTCGGCGGAGTCGTTGTCGGCGACGACCAGCCGGTAGTCGAGGCCCGCCATGCCGTCGGGCAGGGCGGCGAGGAACCCGGCCAGCACCGGGGCGCTGTTCCAGGTGACGACGATGACGGCGACGGTGCTCATCGGGACTCCACGAGTTCGGGCGACTTCTCGGCTTCGGTTGCCCGGTGAGGGGCCGGGACTGGGGCGGCGGCCTCGCGGCGGAGGAAGCCGAGGTAGCTGCCGCCCGCGCCCAGGGTCAGGAAGAACATCCCCGCGTACATGGGGAAGCTGAGCGCGTCGAAGGTGGCGCTGATGACCAGGGCGACCAGGGCCGAGGCGAGGAAGGCCTGCCCCAGCTCCCGGTCGGATTCGGTGCGGGCGAGCCGGCGGACGGCACCGCCCTGGTGGATGCCGGTGACGAACAGGGCGAGCAGGGCCACCAGCCCCAGGGTGCCCATCTCGGCCAGGGTCAGCATGTACTGGTTGTCCGTGAAGAAGTACAGGTCGGGGGTGAAGGTGCCGAAGCCCCGCCCGAACCAGGGGTGTTCGCTGAGGTAGGGGACGATCGCGCTGTATTTCACGGTGCGGGCCTGGGTGCTGCTGTCGGAGTTGGACAGGAAGGTGGCGAACAGGTTGGTGATGGTGCCGATCAGCCCCGGGATGATCACCTTGAAGCCGGCCACCGAGCCCAGCACGATGCCGATCGCGGCCCAGCGGCGCTGCGGCTTCCAGCGGGGCACCATCACCAGGATCACGATGAAGGCGCCGATGATGGAGGTCCGGGACACGGTCAGCGGCAGCGCGCCCGCCATGATCGCCACCGGTCCCCAGCGGCGCAGCGCGCCCGCGTGCCGGCGGACCGGGTCGAAGGCCTGGTGGACGGCGAACGGGACCAGGATGGCCAGCATCCCGCCGAACTCCAGCGGGTGGGCGGTGGTGGAGCGGGGCCGGGTGAACGAGCCGCGGTCCATGGCGCTGATCCCGGCGGTGCTCGACTGGAGTCCGGGGATGTGGATGGAGTCGGCGATGTTGGTCGCGGCGAAGAAGTCGTAGTAGCCGATCAGGGCGACCACCGTGCCCAGGACGACGAGTCGGCGCATCAGGGTCTCCAGCCGGTCGCGTTCCTGGATGCCGGCCGAGGACAGCACGACGAGCGCCGTCCACACCCCGAGCAGGATGAGTCCCCGGTCGGCGCCGAGGACCTCCTCGTGCGAGCTCTCGCGAGTCGCGTCCGCGAGGTACGAGAGCAGCACCGCCGCCGCGAGCAGGCACATCACCACGCGCGGGAGCCGGGTGCCCGGCGCGGGCAGGATGCGGCCGCCGAGCCAGGTGGCGAGGTACCAGAGGAGCCCCAGCAGGGCGAAGACGTTGGCCGGGGTGCCGACACCGCCGAGCGCGGGCAGGGTGAGGTTCGAGGGGACGAAGAAGGCCAGCGCCAGATAGCCGGTGAGGATCGTGGTGGCGTCCAGCCTGCGCACCAGCAGGCCCTTGGGCCGCGCGGGGGGCCGGGCCCGGTGGCGCCGGGCCACGTATCCGTCGAGGGCGCGGCCCCGGCGTCGTACCACCGCGACGCCCTCGGCGAGGATGGACAGCAGGAACGCGCCGACCACACCGACGATGACGACCGCCGCGACGTCCTGGTACCGGCTCTTCGACTGCGAGACCGGGGTCTGCGGCAGGACGACCGGCGCGCTCTGCACCGCGTAGCCCTTCGGCACCTTGGAGGCGGCCTGCAGGGCCTTCAGCTGCTCCCCGGTGAAGCTGGTCAGGGTGGTGGTCTCCTGGAGCACCTTCGCCCGGTCGGTGCCGGTGACGCTGAGGGTGAGCAGGGGGCTGTCGGCCTCGGGGGCGAAGCCGACCGTGTACTGGTCGGTGACCCCACGGGAGTGCAGTTCCTTGGCGGAGTCGCTGGACTGGAGCGTCCTGATCAGCACGTCGGCGGTGACGACCAGCGAGCCGCCCGCGTTGGAGAGGGGGTTGCCGAAGGTCGGTGCCAGTTCGGCGATCGCCGTGGAGTCGAGCAGGGTGACGGAGCTCTGCGACTGGTAGGACACCGGGATGGTGCGGTACAGGTATCCGCCCGCGAACAGACTGAGCAGGGTGAGGGGCACCATGAAGTACCACCGCCTGCGCATGATCGCCAGAATGTCGGCGAGGCTCATGAGAACTCCCTTTTGGTGGCGGTTCGCCCCGGCGCCTGCGAGGATCGACAGCGACGGAAGGAATCCCTGTGTCGCCTCGTGACGTCGCCGAAGCGCTGCTCCGCCGCTGGTACGTACTGCTGCTCGCGCTCGCGCTGACGGCCGCCGGAGCCTACAAGGCGCTGCATCCCGCCCCGCAGTATCTGAGTTCGGCGGTGGTCGTCCTCAAGCCGCCGGTGACGGGAAACCAGCCGAACCAGCTGACGAACCTCCAACCGCCGCTCGCCACCCTCTCGTACGGGGTCATCCAGCAGCTGGAGTCGCCCGCCGGGCGCGCGGAACTGGACGCCGCCGGGGTGCACGGGACGTACCAGCTGATCCCGCGCAACAGCGGCACCAGCGCGACGCCGCGCTATCTGATCCCCTCCGTGCAGGTGCAGGCCCAGCGGGGCGACGCCGTGGCGGCCGACACGGCGGTCGGCCGGGTCATCGAGGTCTACACCAGGCATGTGACACAGCTGCAGGACGCCGAGGGGATCGCCGCCGGGTCGCGGATCAGCGCCTCCGTCCTGGTCGCGCCGAGCGCCGCCCCGGTGCAGGGCACCAGGACCCGTGCCCTGGCCGGTACGGCGCTGCTGGGCGGGATCGCCGGGATCCTGGGCGCGCTCTGGTTCGACCAGTACGCGCTGCGCCACCGGCAGCGCAAGGGCCGGCCGGCCGGACTGCCGGACCCGGTCCGCCACGCCGACGGGGTCGCGGTGGCCGGCTGAGCCGTCGAACTGATCACGCATCAGATACCGCGGCGCTTCCAGGACTCCCACCACAGCCACTCCCGCCCGCGCTCGGCCACGGCCGACCACACCAGGGGCTGCAGATACGGCATCGCCTTCGGCCCGATCCGTCTGCGCAGCCGCAGCGCGCGGTACTCGGGCAGCGCCGCGTACTGCGGCAGGCACTGCTCGGCGAAGGCCACGCATTCGTCGACCGGTACGACGCCGGTCCGGCCCCGGTCGTAGGCCCGGTAGGCGCGCCGCAGGGCGTAGCGGGCCAGGCGGGTGTGGACCTGCTCGGCCAGGCGGTCGGCGTTCGGCAGCCGGTCCCCGCACTTGGCGAGCACCGAGTCGAAGGCGATCAGGCGCTGGCGCAGGTCGTCGAGCTGGCCGCCGAAGTCGACGGTGGACATGTTGTTTCCGTGGACGCGGTAGAAGGCCTGGTCGGCGCCGCGGATGTGGCCGACGTCGGCGTGCGCGGCGAGCCGCATCCACATCTCGATGTCGCCGGCGTGCGGCAGGGCGGGGTCGTAGCCGCCGACCTTCCGCTGGAGGTCGGTGCGGACGACCACCTCGGGTGAGGTGATGCAGCCGGTGCCCTCGCGGAACCGGCGTTCCAGCCACCACTGGCCGGGGTAGACGACCGAACCGGTGGTCCGCGTACGGGCCTTGGGCAGCGGGCCGCCGTGCTGGAAGCGCAGCGGACGGCCGTAGGCGAACCCGGCCTCCGGGTGGGCGTCGAGCAGCGCGGCGGCGCGGACCAGGGCGCCCGGGACGAGCCGGTCGTCGGCGGACAGGAGGGCCACGTAGTCGCCGTCGGCCCACTCCATCAGGCCTTCGTTGTAGGTGGCGATGTGGCCCTTGTTCTTCTCGTGGACGAGGACCTCGATCCGCGGGTCGGCGGCGGCCAGCTTGAGCGCGGCCTCCGCGGAGTCGTCGGGCGAGGCGTCGTCGATGATGAGGACCCGGACGTCAACGCCGTCCTGCTCGTCCAGGACGCTGCTCACGCAGTCGGCGAGGAAATGGCCGTACTTGTAGCAGGGGATCACAACACTGACGCTGGACATCGGTGGGGAAGCCAATCCCCGTCGGGGGGGCGCGGCCCGGGGGGGGGGGGGCCCCCCCCCCGGGGGGGGGGGGGGGGGGGGTTTTTGTTTGTTGGTTTGATGGTGGTTGTGGGGGGGGGGCGCCCGC
>NZ_JBICZD010000010.1:172958-279936 GCF_043201555.1 Streptomyces sp. NPDC048288 | reverse complement strand
CGCGCCCCCCCGCCGGGGGGTTTCGAAGGGCGTGCGTGCGTGCCGGCCACACCCCCCCGCCGGGGGCCCGGGGGGGGGGCCCCCCCCCCCGGGGGGGGCCCCCCCCCGGGGGGGGGCCCCCCCCCCCGACGGTGTGTGGGGACGGGTCAGTTCTTTTTCTTCTTCTTGAACGTGGTCTTGCTGGTCAGGGTCCAGCTGTCGGACGTGACCGTCTTGCGGTGCTTGTCCTTCGCCGTGACCGTGACCTTGAACCGGGTGCCGTCCGGCAGCGGGGCGGACAGGTGCACGGTGGCCCTGTGGGTCGCCCGGTTGTAGGAGACGACGGCCGTGACGTGGAGCTTCCTGGCCGCCTGGGTACCCTTCAGGACGGTCACGGTCGCCGTCACGGACGACACCGCCGACTTGGCGGGCACGGTCAGGGCGAGGGCGCTGGCCGCGTCGGCGGTGTGCGCCACCGAGGACGCGGTCACCTCCGAGGCGGCGACGGACGCCGACAGGGACGCGCTCGGGTCGTCGGCGGTGAAGACGGGGCCCACCCAGTAGTTCGAGGATCCGTAGGAACCGTTGGGGAAGGCCGGGTCGGTGCCGTACTTGTAGAGCCCGTTGTGGTGGGTGGTGGTGTCGGCCGTGGCGGTGAGCGGATAGGACTTGTGGGCTGCCGCGAAGTAGCCGCCGTCCACCGCGTAGTTGCCGTTCGGCGCGTGGTAGGAGACGACGTAGGCGGTGTCGGCGGTGATCGCCACCGGGGTGGCGAAGGTCAGCGTCTGCCAGCCGGAGGCCGTCTCGTTGGTGAAGGTGCCGCTGGCGAGCAGGGTGCCGTCGTCGGTCCACAGGCTGCCGGTGTGGGTGCCCGTGTTGCCGGTGCCCTTGTAGAAGGTGACACCGGTGACCCAGCCGGCCGCGGAGGACGTGAACCGGGTGCCCAGCTCCACGGAGTTGGGGTCGGCGGTCATGTCGGCGGTGGCCGGTGTGGCGGAGGAACTCCACAGCGTGCAGGGGCAGGTGACCGCCGGTGGTGTGGAGCTGGTGGTGAACGACCAGGTCACCGGGTCCGTCATGGCGTTGCCCCACACGTCGGAGGCCTGGACGGACGCGGTGTACGTGGTGTGCAGGTCCAGCTCCGTCGACGGCGTGAAGGTCGCCTTGTTCGACGCGGGGAAGGTGACGGCGCCGGGCACGGTGTTGCCGTCGGCGTCCTTCAGGGTGAAGGTCACGCTGTCGGTGTCGACGGCCGAGCTGAAGGTGGCCGACACCGGCGCCGTGATCGACGCGTCGGTCGCTCCGGACGTCGGGGAGACGGAGGAGACGGTGGGCGGGGTCGTACTGGCGGTCGAGGTGTCGAGCACCACGTCCACCCAGTAGTTGCTGCCCGAGGCCGCCGAGGACGGGAAGGCGCTGGTCGAGCCGTAGTGGTAGACGCCGTTGCCGCCGTCGACGCCGGTCTGGAGCGCGGTCAGCGGGGCCAGGCCGGCGCCGCTGCTGGCGAACGAGGGGTCGTAGGAGTATCCGCCGTTGGGGGCGAAGTACGAGGCGACATAGGTGGTGTTGGCCTTGACGGTGACCGGGGTGGAGAAGTTCAGCTGCTGCCAGCCGGAGGCGGTCTCGTCGGTGAAGGTGCCGGTGGCCAGGCGGGTGCCGGAGGCCGTCCACAGGCTGCCGATGTGGGTGCCGGTGTTGACGGGCGACTTGTAGAAGCGCACTCCGGTGATCGAACCGGCCACGGTGGTGCGGAACTTGACGCCGAGCTCCACCGAGCCGCCGTCACCGGCGTTGACGGTGCCGGGCACGGCCGAGGCGGGCCAGATGGTGCAGGGGCAGGCCTGGGGGCCGACGGTCACCGGGATGGTGGTGACGGTGCCGATGTTGACGCTGTCGTCGACGGCGCGGACCTTGATGGACGCGGAGCCCGGGGTGGTCGGGGTCCAGCTGTAGCTCCAGGACGTCAGACCGGTGGCGGCGTTCCAGGTCGTGCCGCCGTCCGTGGACACCTCGACCCGCGCGACGACGCCTCCGGTGTCGGCGGCGGTGCCCTTGATGGTGACCGCCTTCAGCGCCGGGACGGTGACCCCGGAGTCCGGGCTGGTCACGGTGATCGTCGGTCCGGTGGTGTCGGTGGAGGCGGAGGCGGCGACCAGGTTGCTCTGCAGGGTCAGCGGCTGGACGCCCATGTCGGCGAGGATGTTCACCGTCGCCTGCTGCATCCGGGAGTCCTCGGTGACCACCGTGTCGTCGGCGTTGTAGGTGGGGACGTCGGTCAGGCCCCACGACCACTGCACGGTTCCCGACCCGAACACCAGGGCTCCGGAGTCCTGGTCGCGGAACTCGACGAGGTTGTGGGTCGCGGTGCCGTTGCCGTAGATGTTGCCCCAGTCCTGGCGGAGCTTGCCGTCCTCGATGTCGACCGTCGTGGACGACACGTCGATGGCTCCGGCGGGTCTGGTGCTGTTGTCGATGTCGCTGTCCCACTCGTAGCCGAGTGTGCCCGTCGGGAACGTGGCGGTCTGGCTGGAGGTGAGGCTCGCGATGGAGGTGTTGCGCCAGATGCGGTTCTTGCCGTAGGAGCCGGGGACCGTGATGGCGTCGCTGCGGTAGCCGTTCACCGTGAACATGGAGCCGGTGAGGATGTTCGGCGGCTGGTAGGACTGGCCGTAGCTGGTGCTGGTCGGGTCCATCCAGGTGCCGGTCCACTGGCCGCTGGGGTCGGCGACGCCGTTGCCCTGCGCCATCTTGGTCATCTTGTAGCAGACCAGGGTGCGGTCGGCCGTGCTGGTGCCGTCGATGCTGGGGGCGAGCCGGGTCTTCCAGAAGACCTCGTTGCCGCTGAAGAAGCCCTCCCGCACACCGGCCTTCCGCGCCGCGAGCACGTTGGAGTACTGGCTCTGCGTCCAGTACTCGTCATGGCCGGACGACAGGTACACCTTGTGCTTCTCCAGCTGGGTGGCGCCGCTCGACGAGGACACCTGCACACCGGAGGTGTAGGTGACGTCGTAGCCGTTGCGCTCCAGCCAGGACAGCATCATGTACTCGGAGCCGTAGATGCCGTTGTCGCCGCCGATGTCCAGCGGCCGGTTGTAACTGACCTCGTAGGCGCGGCCGTCGGGCGCGGGCCCGGTGCCGCCGTACAGGTCCTGACCGCCGTAGTCGTTGTACGCCTGCCAGGTCTGGTCACTGGTCTGTACGACGATGTCGGCGGTGCTGGAGTCGTTGCGGACGACGAACGGGTACGGCATCAGGCCGTCGCCGTCGGTCTGCGTGAGGTTCGCGATGTACAGGCCGGACACGGCGTCGCTGGGCACGGTCCAGGTCGCGGTCACCGGCCAGTTGCCGCAGTCGACCAGCCCTGTGCTGCTCTTGGTGGTGCAACTGGCGGGCGAGGAGGTGTAGTTCGCCGGGTACGTCACGGCCGCCTGGGCCGCGGTCGACATCTGGCGGGCGCCGTCGCCGCCGTACCAGCCCAGCCGGTAGATCTGGACGTTGTACGGGGTCTTCGACTGGACCTTGAACTGGACGGTGTCCCCCGCCTGGACGCTCTCCTTGGTGGTGAAGCCCTGGATGTCACCGTAGGCGTTGGGCGAGAACCAGTCGGTCTTGGGGCTGCCCGTCTTGGAGTTCTCGCAGACGATCGGGTTGGAGCCCGACCCGCACGGATCGGACGCCGCATGGGCGGACCCGGCCAGCGGGAGCACCGCCAGTATCAATGCCACTACGACGGCGAGGCGCCCGCCCCGGATCCGTCTGCTCCATTTTTCCATGTGTACCTCTCAGCGGTGCTGTGCTGGTCCGGCCCGTGGGGCCGAGATGAAGCGGGGGGTGGCGCTTGAAGCCGTGGGGATCAGCCGCCGAGCGCGTCGGTGAACGTGTCCACGACGCGCCGCTGCTGGTCGGGGGTGATCTGCGGGTACAGCGGCAGCGACAGGATCCGGTCCGCGGCCTGCTCCGCGTGGGGGAAGTCGCCCCGGTCGTACCCGAGATGGCGGTACGCCGGTGTCAGGTGGACGGGTGCGGGATAGTGCACCCCGGCGCCGATGCCCTCGGCGTTGAGCTTGCCGACGACGTCGTCCCGGTCGGTGCCGGCGACCTGGACGACGTACAGGTGCCAGACGTGGACGTTGCCGGGTGCGGTGACCGGCAGGACGATCCGGCCGTCGGCGGCCAGGTCGGCGAGGAGTTCGTCGTAGCGGGCGGCGGCCGCCCGGCGGGCCGCGTTGCCCTCCGCCAGCCGTGCCAGCTTCGCCCGCAGGACGACGGCCTGCAGTCCGTCCAGGCGGCTGTTGAAGCCGGGCACGTCGTGGCGGTACTTGGCGACCCCGCCGTGGTTGGCGATCGCCCGCACCAGGTCGGCGCGTGCCTCGTCGTCGGTGAGCACCGCGCCCGCGTCGCCGTAGGCGCCGAGGTTCTTGCCCGGGTAGAAGCTGGTGGCGGCGATGGATCCGCTGCCCGGGGTGCGGCCGTCGCGGGTCGCGCCCTGGCACTGGGCGGCGTCCTCGACGACCGGTACTTCCGGGGGAAGCCGGTCGCTCAGCGTCGTGACGTCGGCCATCTGCCCGTAGAGGTGGACGGGGACGACGGCGCGGGTGGCCGGGCCGACCGCGTCGAGCGCGGCCTGCGGGTCGAGCAGGTGGCTGTCGGGCAGGCAGTCCGCGAGGACCGGGCGGGCGCCGATCCGGGCGACCGCGCCGGCCGTGGCGATGAAGGTGTTGGCGGGCACCACGACCTCGTCGCCGGGACCGACCCCGCTGGCTCGCAGGGCGAGTTCGACGGCGTCGGTGCCGTTGGCGACGCCCACGCAGTGCGCGACGCCGCCGAAGTCCGCGTAGGCGCGCTCGAACCGGCGCACCTCCTCGCCGCCGACGAACGCGGTGTTGGCCAGGACCCTTTCGAATCCGGCCCGTACCTCGTGGGCGACCTCCTCGTGGGCCGCTTTGAGGTCCACGAGCGGAATCTGGTTCATGTCAGCGGTCCCCCCACTGTCTCTGTCGCCAGCTGTTCCAGCGCGGGCGGTTCCGCCGCGCGCAGCCGTCGGGCCGGGCTCCCCACCCAGACCTCGCCCGGCGGTACGTCGCCGAGTACGGCACTGCCCATCCCGACCAGCGACCAGGCGCCGACCGTCGTACCCTCTCTGACCAGCGCGCCGGAGCCGACGTAGGCGCCCCGCTCCAGTCGCGCTCCGCCGCCGAGGCGGACGCCCGAGGTGAGCGTGGCGAAGTCCTCGACCACGTCGTCGTGGGTGAGGACGACCTGGGGCATCACGGCGACATGCGCGCCGACCCGCACCGCGGCCGTCAGCGCGCAGTGCGCGAGCAGGACCGTGCCGGGGCCGATCTCGGAGGTCGCGGAGACCGAGGCCGTCGGGTGGATCACGGTGGCGTAGCGGTCCGCGGGCAGGGCGAGCCGGCGGACCAGGCGGGCCCGGGCCGCGTAGTCCCGGGGGTTGCCGACGCAGATCACCACCCGGGCGCCGGCCAGCTCGTGGACCAGGTCGCAGCCGCCGAGGACGGGCACGCCGTCCACGTCGGTGCCGTGCAGGGCGGGGTTGTCGTCCAGGTGCCCGAGCAGCTTGAACTCGCCCGCGTCCGCCACGGCCTGCGCGGTCTCCCGGGCGAAGCCGCCCGCGCCGACGATCACGAGTCCGGTCATCTTCGGGCCTGTTCGCGCAGGGCGGTGACGACGCGGTCCTGCTGGGCCTCGGTCATCGTGTGGAACAGCGGCAGGATCAGCGAGTCGCGGGTGAGGCGTTCGGTGACCGGCAGCGGTGCGCGGGGGTGGTCGGCGTAGGCGGGTTCGAGGTGCGCGGCCATGATCCCGCGCCGGGCGGAGACGCCCGCCTCGGAGAGCGCGGCGAGGACGTCGTCCCGGCCGGCCGGGAAGTCCTCGTCCAGCAGCACCCAGTAGGACTGGAAGTTGCTCGTGCCGTGCGCGGGGTCGCGTACGGGGGTGAGGCCGGGGACGTCGTGCAGCAACGCGTCGTAGCGGGCCGCCAGTTCGCGGCGGCGGGCGATCATCGCGTCGAGCTTGCCGAGCTGGACCAGGCCGATGGCGGCCTGGACATCGGTCATCCGGTAGTTGAAGCCGACTTCCAGATAGCTCTCCAGGACCGGCTTGTTGCTCGCGTGGCGGTCGGCCGCCGAGGCGTTCATGCCGTGCTCGCGCAGCCGGCGCAGCCGGGCCGCCCACTCGGCGTCGTCGGTGGTGATCATGCCGCCCTCGCCCGTGGTGACGAGCTTGCGCGGGTGGAAGGACCAGGCGGCGAGCAGCGCGCCGTGCCCGACGGGCTTCCCGCCGACGGTGGAGCCGATGGCGCAGGCCGCGTCCTCGACCAGCGGCAGGTCCCAGTCGGCGCAGGCGGCCCGCAGGGCGTGCACATCGGCCGGGACGCCGCCCTGGTGGACGGCGAGGACGGCCCTGGTGCGCGCGGTGCGGACCGCGTCCACGGTGGCCGGGGTCAGGTTGCCGGTGGCCGGGTCGACGTCGGCGAACACCGGCTCGGCACCGACGTACCGTACGGCGTTGGCGCTGGCGATGAACGACAGCGAGGGCACCACGACCTCGTCGCCGGGGCCGATGCCCAGGGCGACCAGGGAGAGGTGCAGGGCGGTGGTGCAGGAGCTGACGGCGATGCCGTGCTCGGCGCCCACCCGCTCGGCGAAGGCCTTCTCGAAGGCGGCGACCCGGGGGCCCTGGGCGACCCACCCGGACAGCACCGCGTCGGAGGCGGCCCGGGCCTCCTCCTCGCCGAGCCAGGGGATCATCACCGGGATGCGGTCGGTGCTCACTGGGCGGCCTCCCGCTCCGCGCGCCACCACTGGACCAGGTCGCGCAGCCCGGTCCGCAGGTCGATCTCGGCCGTGAAGCCGAGCCGCCCGGCGGCCTGCGAGGTGTCGGCGAGCCGGCGGACCACCGAGTTCACCGAGCGGGCGGGCCCGTGCACCGGCTCCATTCCCTCCGCCCCCATCGCCTCCAGCAGCCCCTCGGCGAGTTCCTTCAGCGAGGTCTCCGTACCGCTCGCCACGTTGAACACCTCGTCGGTGAGGTCCGACTCGGCGGCCAGGACGTTGGCCCTGGCGATGTCGCGGACATCGACGAAGTCCATGGTCTGGGTGCCGTCGCCGAGGATCAGCGGCGGCTCGCCCGCCTCGATGCGCTCCATCCAGCGGATGAGCACCTCGGTGTAGAGGCCGTGGATGTCCATCCGGGGGCCGTAGACGTTGAAGTAGCGCAGGGCCACGTAGTCCAGGCCGTACATGGCGTGGAAGCTGCGCAGCATGCCCTCGTTGAAGGCCTTCGCGGCGCCGTAGAAGGTGTCGTTGTTGTACGGGTGGTGGCGCTCGGTCGTCGGGAACTCCTCGGCCATGCCGTAGACGGACGCCGAGGACGAGGCGACCACCTTGGCGACGCCGGCCGCGGCCGCCGCCTCCAGGACGTTGAAGGTGCCGTCGACCAGGACCTCGTTGGCGAGCCGGGGCTCCTCCGCGCACTGGGTGATGCGGATCGCGGCGAGGTGGAACACCAGGTCGGCGCCCTCGGTGACCTTCCGTACGGTGTCGGCGTCCCGCACGTCGCCCTCGACGATCTCCACGACGCCGCTGGGCAGGGCCTGGGCGAGGTTGGCCCGCCGCCCGCGCACGAAGTTGTCGAGTACGACGACCTCGCGGGCGCCGCCCTCGGCCAGCAGGTCGACGAGGTTGGAGCCGATGGTGCCCGCTCCCCCGGTGACCAGGATCTTCTTGCCGCGTACGCTGCTCAACTGTTCTTGCCTTTCAGCGAAGTGGTTCTGTCAACGCCCGGCGCGCAGGCCGACGACCGCGCCCTTGAACTCGAGGCTGCGGGAAGCCGCCTCAAGGATGTCCAGTACGCGCAGGCCCGCCCGGCCGTCGGTCAGCGGCGCCCGGCTCCCGCGGATCGCGTCGCCGAACTCGTCGACCATGCTGCGCAGCGCTTCCTTCTCACCGATGGCGGGCGCGACCATGTCCCCGGAGCGGTACGAGATGAGCATCTCCCGGCGCTCGTCCGCGCCGATCTCCTGCGGTGCGGCCATGTCCACGCCCCGGTCGTAGACCGAGACCCGCTGCAGCGGGTTGAGGTCGTCCCAGAGCAGGGTGCGCTTGGAGCCGCCCACCATGGTGGTCCGCACCTTGGTCGGGGAGAGCCAGTTGACGTGCACGTGGGCGATGGCGCCGGTGTTGAGCTGGAGGGTCAGGTAGGCGATGCAGGCCTGTCCGGCGCCGATCGGGTCGGCCCCGTGGGCGGCGACGGCGACCGGTTCGACGCCCGCCGGGAGGATGAAGTCGAGGATGGACAGGTCGTGCGGGGCGAGGTCCCACAGCACGTCGATGTCCTTCTGGACGAGCCCGAGGTTGATGCGGACCGAGTCGACGAAGTGGATCTCGCCGAGTTCGCCGGAGCGGACCAGTTCGCGGATCCGGCCCACCGCCGGGGTGTAGCAGTAGGTGTGGTCGCACATCAGGGTGAGGCCGCGTTCCTCGGCCTCGGTCACCAGCCGCATCCCGTCGGCGTAGGTCGCCGCGAGGGGCTTCTCGACGAGGACGTGCTTCCCGGCGCGCAGGGCGGCCAGGGCGATGTCGAGGTGGGTGCCGGCGGGCGTGGCCACGGCGACGGCGGCGACGGCGGGGTCGGCGAGGACGGCCGCGTAGTCCGCGGTGGCCTCGACCGTCGAGTAGCCGCCGAGGACCCGCCGGGCCCGGTCCACGTCGAGGTCACAGAGCCAGCGCAGCCGGAAACCCTCACTGGCCTGGAAGTTGCGTACGAGGTTGGGGCCCCAGTAGCCGGCCCCGACGACCGCGACCCCCAACGGCTCCTGCGTCACTGTCTGCCTCTTCCGCTGATTCCTGTGGTCCATCAGTAGGCCCCCGTTCCGCGCACCACCACGGCCCCGGTGCGCGCCAGGATCGACAGGTCAAGGCCCATCGACCAGTTGTCCACATATCCGAGATCGAGCCGGACCGCCTCGTCCCAGGGCAGGTCGGAGCGTCCGCTGACCTGCCACAGTCCGGTGAGGCCGGGCTTCACCAGCAGCCGGCGCTTGATGTCCGCCGAGTACTCCTCGACCTCCTCGGGCAGCGGCGGCCGGGGCCCGACGAGCGACATCTGGCCCTTGACGACGTTGAGGAGCTGCGGGAGTTCGTCGAGCGAGCTGCGGCGCAGGAAGGAGCCGACCCGGGTGATGCGCGGGTCCTCCTTCACCTTGAACAGCAGCCCGTCGCTGTTCTGGTTGAGGTGTTCGAGTTCCGCGCGCAGGGCCTCCGAGTCGGGCCGCATGGTGCGGAACTTCAGCATGGTGAAGTGGTCGCCGTAGCGGCCCACCCGCTGCTGCCGGAAGAGGGCGGGTCCGGCACTGTCGAGGCGGACGACGAGCGCGATCGCCAGCATCGGCAGCGCGAGCAGGAGCAGCAGTACCGCCGCGAGGGAACGATCCAGCAGTTCCTTCGGCAGCCGGGAGAGCCGGGAGAGGTTCGGCGGCTTGATCCGTACCAGCGGCACCCCGTTGGTGGGCCGTACCGCCAGCCGGGCGGTGGCCACGTCGGTCAGGACGGGGGCCAGCAGGAAGTCGACGCCCTGCACGGCCGCCGTCCAGGACATCCGGCGCAGGACGGAGGCGTCGAACTCGGGGGCGGGCAGCACCACCACGGTGTTGATGCCCAGGGCCCGGACGACGTCGTTCATGCCGCCGACGCCGCCGAGGGCGGGCAGCCCCAGCTTGCGGATCTCGCGGGCGTTCTCGGGGTCGGTCAGGCAGACTCCGGCGGCCTGGAGCTTCGGGGTGCCGCCGCGTCTGAGCACCGCGACCAGTTCCACGATGCCCCGTGACGGCCCGACCAGGAGTGTCGCGCTGCCGTCCCGGCTCTGGGCCCAGCGCCGGTGCAGCCGGCGGCGGAGCGTGTAGCGGACCGCGAGGGCGATCGCGGCGGCAGGTGCCGCCGCCATGATCATGTCATGAAGGAGCCCCGAATCGTGGATGAACAGCCAGTACGCGACGGCGGCAAGTGCCGGCAGCGCGACGGCCCCCCGGAGTACCCGCCGGTACTCCTCGGTCCCCAGACCGAGTGTGCCCCGGTCGTAGGAACGGTGGGCCAACATGGCCACGATCCAGGTCGGGGGCAGCACCAGGGCCACCGCCCAGCGGCCGTAGGCCGCGTGGACCAGGAAGGCCGCGGCGACGGCAGCGAGGCCGTCCGCGACCAGCAGGACGATGCGGTACTTGCGTTCCCACCGTCTTCGGCGGCCTTGTGGAAGTCTGCGTTCCACGACCGATTGCTCATGCGTGACCTCAATGGTCATGCGCCCCCCACCACATGCGCGGCTACCCCTGACCGAAGTGCCCTGGACGAGCGGCACTGGAAAGCGAGGGAGCTTCAGCGGTTCCCCAACCGCTTCATGCCCCCGGCATGCTGGTACGTACTGGTTGTTCTGATTGTTCAGATCCGTTCAACGGCCGGTCCATGACGTGCAGTCAAGAACGAGTTCCCCACCCAAACCGGTCCGGCGGCCATCAATCTAGACCACGCCGCGCAGTCTCGGGAACAGTTGGACGAAACACATGTCGCAATAGTGACGCCGACGGCATACTGCCCCCGTGACCAGCATCGTGATCCCGGCCCACAACGAGGCCCGCGTCATCGGCCGGCTCCTCGATTCATTGTTGGCCGATTCCGGACCCACGGGCTCCGGTGGCTCCGGCGGCCTCGGGGACTTCGCGGACGACACCGACATCGTGGTCGTGTGCAACGGCTGCACGGACGACACCGCCGAGATCGCGGCGGCCCGTGGCCCGCGCGTCCGGGTGGTGGAGATACCCGTGCCGTCCAAGCACGCGGCGCTGCGCGCCGGTGACGATCACGCGCGCGGCTTCCCGCGCCTGTACGTGGACGCCGACGTGGTGATCGCGGGCGCCGACGTACGGGCGCTGACCGAGCCGCTGGCCGACGCGGCCTCGGGCATCCTGGCCACCGCCCCCGTCCGCCGGATCCCGCTGGCCTCCTGCGCCTGGCGGGTGCGCGCCTACTACCAGGTGTGGCAGCGGCTGCCCGCCGTACGCGAAGGCCTGTTCGGCCGGGGGGTCATCGCCGTCTCCAAGGCCGGGCACTCCCGGCTCGCCGCGCTGCCGCCGCTGATGGCGGACGACCTCGCCGCGTCCCTCGCCTTCGCGGCGGAGGAGCGGCGCGTGGTCGACACGGCCGGTGTGGTGATCCAACCCCCGCGCACCTGGCGCGATCTGATCAGACGGCGGGTCCGGGCGGCGGTCTCCACCGCCCAGGTCGAACAGCACCAGGGGCCGCAGGGGGCCTCGGCGCGCACCAGCAAGGCCGACCTGAAAGCGCTGCTGCGCCGGGAACCGAGGCTCTTCGTCGCGATGGTGGTCTTCCTCTCGGCGGCGGTCGCCGCCCGGCGCAAGGCGGCGAAGGCCGTCCGGGCCCAGGACTTCGGCACCTGGCTACGGGACGAGAGCAGCCGGCAGAACTGATCGCACCGCACCCGGGGGTTCCCTCCTTGTATCTCACCGACCGTTCGCAGCCCGTCCAGGCGGACACCGACCAGGGCCGAAGACGCGGGCCGGGGCGCGGCGTCGCCCCGGTCGTGCTGGTCCTCGGCACGGTCAGCCTGATCACCGACATCTCCTCGGAGATGGTCACCGCCGTGCTGCCGCTCTACCTCGTCACCACGCTCGGCTTCAGCCCGCTGGGGTTCGGCACCCTGGACGGGGTCTACAACGGGGTCAGCGCGCTGGTCCAGCTCACCGGCGGCCACCTCGCCGACCGCGTGCGCAACCACAAGCTGCTCGCCGGGCTCGGCTACGGCCTGTCCGCGCTGTGCAAGCCGCTGCTCCTGTTCGCCGGCAGCATCGGCACCCTGGGCACGGTCCTCGCCCTGGAGCGGACAGGCAAGGGCCTGCGCACCGCCCCGCGCGACGCGATGATCTCCCTGTCCACCCCGGCCGCCCGCCAGGGCCGCGCCTTCGGCGTGCACCGCGCGATGGACACCACCGGCGCGATGCTCGGCCCCCTGGCGGCCTTCCTCATCCTGCACGCGGCGGCGGACGGTTACGACGCGGTGTTCGGGGTGAGCGCCTGCGTCGCCGTCCTGGGTGTGCTGGTGCTGGTGCTGTTCGTACCGGGCAGACGGCGGACCGGGGCAGCGGAGGAGAGCGAGGCCAAGCCTCCCGTCCGGGTCCGTGAAGCCCTCGCGCTGCTGCGCATCCCCCGGCTCCGGGCGCTGGCCGGCTGTGCCGCGCTGCTCGGCCTGACCACCGTCAGCGACGCCTTCGTCTACCTGCTGCTGCAGCGGCGGGCCGGCATCGGCGAGGAGTGGTTCCCGCTGCTCCCGCTGGGCACCGCCGTCGTGTTCCTGCTGCTGGCCGTCCCGCTCGGCTCGCTCGCCGACCGGATCGGACGGCGCACGGTGTTCCTCGCCGGGCACGCGGCCCTGCTCACCGCCTACGCCCTCCTGCTGTGGGCCCCGGCCGTATCGGCCCTGGTCCCGCTCGTCCTCGCCCTGCACGGCACGTTCTACGCGGCGACCGACGGGGTGCTCCCGGCGGCCCTCGCCGGCATCGTGCCCGAACAGCTGCGCGCCAGCGGACTCGCCATCGTCGGCACCAGCCAGGCACTGGCCCGGTTCTGCTGCTCGCTGGCCTTCGGCGCCGCCTGGACGGTGTGGGGCGACGGCCCCGCGCTGGCCGGCGCGGCCGTCGGCCTGCTCTGCTGCGCCGCCGTCGCGGGCCTGGTGCTGCGCCCGGCCGACGGCACCCGATGACCACCACCGCCCCACCGAAGACCACAGGGAACCAAGGGAACCAGATGACTTCCATGCGCCGCCGTCTGCTCGTCCTCCTCGCGGCGGTCCTGGTGCTCGCGGGCGTGGGCACCGGCGTGGTCCTGCACGCCGCGGCCCGCGCGGACCGGGCGAACCAGCCGCACGCGGGCGACCCCACGGTCAGCGCGGGCAGGCCGACGCTCGACCAGAAGAGCCGGCTGATGTTCGTCAACGCGGCCGCCGGACCGCACCGCACCGCCCTCGCCTCGGTCCCCTCGGCCGACCCCGGGGGCGGCCGGACCGCCTCCGGCCTGAAGTGCGTCCGCTTCTACGCGGCGGCCGGGACCGGGGTCTGCCTGCAGTCCAACCCCGGTGTCCTCAAGCAGAGCAACCAGGCCCTGCTCCTCGACGCCGACCTGCGCACCAGGCGCACCTTCCCGCTCGCCGGCACCCCCAGCCGGGCCCGGGTCTCGCCCAGCGGCCGCTTCGTCGCCTGGACCGTCTTCGTCTCCGGCGAGTCCTACTCGTCCGCCTTCTTCTCCACCCGGACCTCGGTCCTGGACACCCGCACCATGAAGCTGACGCCCAGCCTGGAGACCTTCGCCATCACCAAGGACGGCAAGTCCTACCACGCCTCGGACGTCAACTTCTGGGGCGTCACCTTCGCCGCCGACGACGACACCTTCTACGCCACCCTCAACACCGCCAACAAGACCTACCTGGTGCGGGGTTCGCTGTCCCGGCAGACGGTCACCACCCTCGTCGAGAACGTGGAGTGCCCCTCGCTCTCCCCCGACGGGACCCGGGTCGCCTTCAAGAAGCGGGTGCTCTCCCGCACCGACCTCTGGCACGAGTACGTCCTCGATCTGAAGACCCTCCGCGAGACACCGCTCGCCGAACGCCACAGCGTCGACGACCAGGCCACCTGGATCGACGACCGCACCGTCGCCTACGCGCTCCCCTCCGAAGGCGACGTCAAGAGCACCGACCTCTGGTCCGTCCCCGCCGACGGCACCGGAAAGCCCCGCCTGCTGATCGCGGGAGCGTCCTCCCCGGCGCCGCTTTAGAGCCCATCTTTGCGGCATTTACGACAGCTGACGATCTCCGCACATATTCCGTCCCACTGGGCCGCTCCAGGGAACAGTGCCCGAATTGAAGGGTTGGGCACCAATAACGGCGTTCAGGCCGGAGAACGCCATGACTCCGTTCCCCGGAAGACCCCCAGGCCGGATACGTCACAGCCGCCGGGAGAGCGCTATAGTGCAGCCGTCAACTGCCCGTGCTCGCACGCCAGTCCCCCACCCTTCCTCAGAGCGGAGGCCAGGTGTCCCACGTGCGCGTCGTGACGGGCGGGGACACGACTCGGCACGCCACGGACTGTCCTGAACAACCATCACGACAACCCGCCGCGGCGTAGTTCAATTTCCGCACCCGCATTTCCGGTGCGGGTAAACGGGCAACCGCTATCCCCCCACCCTTCTCGCACTATCTCCCCCCTCACCGAAAGTCTCCCTCTTTCGTGGCCATCACCGTGCACGAGAACCGGCCCGCGGGCCGGCATGCCGCTGTTCCGTCCGGCAGTCTCTTTCGGCGAATCTATGCTCCGCGCGTGAGCGACGCGCTGGCCTTTTCGATGGCTACGTACGCGATGCCGCTTCTGGTGCTCACCATCACCAGTTCCGCGTCCTTGACGGGGCTGGCGTTCGCGTTGGAGTGGACTCCGCGGATCGCGGCGTTCGTCCTCGCCGGCAAGGTGGTCGACCGCCGGGGCGCGGCGGTCGTCTGCTTCATCGCCTCGCTCGCCCGGGCCACGGTGGTGGCGGTCTCGGCGGTCGCCCTGGTCATGCTGCCGAGGGGCACCGCCGAGACGGCGGTGATGCTGGTGCTGGCGGCCGTCACCGGCACCCTCTCCCAGTTCGGATTCGTCGCCAACGAGGCGGTCGGCGCGATCGTCACCCGGCGCGACCAGGCGCGGCCGCACGGGATCCAGGCGGTCCTCGTCGGCATCGACCAGACGGCCGCGGTGGGCGGTCCGCTGCTCGCGGGCTTCCTGCTGCTGGCGGGACCGGAGTGGATGCTCGGATGCCTCAGCGCGATCTCCTTGTTCGCCGCCGTGCTCGGCCTGCAGACCCCGCCGACCCCGTTGCGGGTCGTCCGGGCCGACGCCGCCGGAAAGGACCGCGCGCTCCGCCTCGGCCTGCGGACACTGCTGACGCTGCCCGCCCTGAGCTGGCTGGTGGCCGGGCTGGCCTGTTCCAACCTCGCCCTCGGCCTGCTCCAGTCCGCCAGCCCGGTGATCGTGGTGGAGACCTTCGGCCGCTCCGCCGCCGACGTCGGCACCATGTGGTCCGCCGCCGCCGTGGCGACCCTGCTGGCCATCACCTGCTGCCGGCTCGTGCTGAGCCGCCTCGACCTCTGGGCGGTGGGCGTGGTGTCCGCGACGCTCGCCTCCGCCGCGTGCCTGGCCGTCGCGGAGGCCCCGTCCTACCCCTCGTACACCGTCCTGGTGGCCATCTTCATGGCCGGGGACGGCGGCCTCACGGTCGTGCTGCGCACGGTGCGCTCGCTGATCATCCCGCCCCACGCCCTCGGTGCCACGCTCTCGCTGACCATGCTCCTCCTGCTGCTGCCCTTCCCGGCGGCAGGCGTCCTCGTGGCACTCACGCCGCCCTCGCACCTCGGCAAGGTCATCCTGGTCTGCGCTCTCGTCCAGGCTCTCGCCCTGGTCGCCACGTTCGTCAGGCTCCGCAACGACGCCACCCTGCGCATGGTCGCCGCGCGGCAGTGACGGACGGCGCTGCCACCGGCCGCCGGGCCCCGGTCCCGGATCAGCCGCGCCCCGGTGCCGCCCCCAACCGGTGCAGACGCAGCGCCAGTTGGACCTCCAGGACCCGTGCCGGCGACTGCCAGTCGTCGCCGAGGAGGCGGGCGACGCGCTCCAGCCGCTGGGCGACCGTGTTCACATGGACATGGAGTTCGTCCTTCGTGCGGACCGGGCTCATCCCCGAGGCGAAGTACGCGTCGAGGGTGTCCAGGAGTTCCGTGCCGCGCCGCTCGTCGTAGGCGACGACCGGGCCGATGGTGCGGGTGACGAACCCGGCGACGTCCCGTTCCCCGGCCAGGAGCAGGCCGAGGAAGCCGAAGTCCTCGGCGGCGGCGCCGTCCCCGCCGCGGCCGAGGAGGTCCAGCGCGTCGAGGCAGCGGCGGGCCTCGGCGTACGCGGCAGCCACGCTCTCGGGGTGGGCGGTGTGGTCGGTGACGGGGGCGGAGGCACCGACGGTCACCGGCTGGTGGACGGCGGTGCCGAGCCGGCGGGCGGTGCGCCGGGCGACCTCGGTGGCACTGTCGCCGGGGTCGAGGGGCAGCAGCAGGACGGTGCCGCCGTCGCGGGCGGCGGCCAGGCCGTGCCGGGCGGTGGCGAGGCGGGAGGCGGCCGACCACAGCCGACGGCGGGCGGCCGCCTCGTCCCCGGCACCGGCCGCCGGGCCGTCCAGCCGGGCGGCGAGCACGACATGGGTGGCGTCGAGATCCGCGTGCAACCGGGCCGCGCGGTCGCGCAGTTGACGGGGATCGCGGTCCCGGGCGTCGAGGAGGTCGTCCAGCAGTTCGCCGCGCACCCGTTGTTCGGCGTCGGCGGCGGACCGGCGGGCCAGCAGGAGCAGCGAGGTGACCATGGCGGCGCGTTCCAGGGTGCGCTGGTCGACCGGGTCGAGGTCCGCCCGGCCGCGCAGCACCAGCGCGCCGAGGAGTTCGCCGCCCGCGGCGACCGCGGCGATCCAGTCGTCGCCGTGCCGCACGGCATGTCCTTCCACGCGTGACGTCTCCAGCGACCGGGGGTCGGCGGTGTCGGCCGACCGGGTGTCGGAGGTGTCGGCGAACCGGGTGTCGGCGAACTCGACCTTTCCGTCCAGGACCTGGGCGACGGCGGCGGCCACGTCCTGGACCCCGCCGCCGCGCAGCACCAGCTCGGCGAGCCGGTCGTGGACGTCCGAGGCGCGTTCGACGGCCGCGCTGCGGTCCTTGATGATCTCGTTGGCCCGCTCCAGACCGGCCACGGCCGAACGGGTCTCGGTGAGCAGGTTCGCCGTGTCGATGGCGGCCGCGGCGAGCGCGGCGAAGGAGCCGAGCAGCGCGATCTGTTCCCGCTCGAAGACCCGCTCCCGCCGGTCCGCGGCGAACAGCACGCCGATGACGTGCGGCCCCAGCATGAGCGGCACCCCGAGGATGGCGACCAGGCCCTCGTCACGCACCCCGGCGTCGATGGTGAGCGTGTGCTGGAAGCGGTCGTCCTTGAAGTAGTCCTCGGTGACATAGGGCCGGGCGGTCTGGGCGACGAGCCCGCCGAGCCCCTCCCCCATGCCGAGCCGCAGTTGCTGGAACCGGGCCGCGACCGACCCTTCGGTGACCCTCATATAGGTGTCGCCGCGTGCCGGGTCGTTGAGGCTCAGATAGGCCACGTCCGTGCCGAGCAGCGACCGGGCGCGCTGCACGATCGCCTGAAGCACGGCGTCCACGTCCCGCAGTCCCGCCAGGTCGTGCGCGGTCTCGAACAGTGCGGACAGCTCCGCCTCACGCCGCCGTCTGCCCTCCAGCTCACCGCGGACCCGCAGCGCGAGGAGCTTGGCCCGCTCCAGCGCGGCGATCCGCTCCGGCGCCCGGCCCTCGGCGCGGGCGACCAGCACCGGCTGCTCGTACGCCTCCACCGAGGCGCCTCCGGCCAGCAGTTCGAGGTACGCCGACTCGGCGCCCCCGGGTGGCGGGGCGCCCTCGTGGCGGGCGCCGACCGCGTCGGCCGGGGCCGGCCTCCTGGCGGACTGCACGTGATCGCGAGACATGGTCACAGGATTCCGCATCGCCGCTCGGGCCCGTCGGGCCTGTGGAAAACTCGCGGACCGTCCGGGTGCGCGGCCCCTCAGTGAGCCGTCCAGCCGCCGTCGAGCACCAGCGAGGTGCCCGTGACGAAGGAGGCGTGGGGACCGCAGAGGTAGGCCACCGCCTCGGCGACCTCCTCCGGCTCGACGAGCCGCCGCACGGCGCTGTCCGTCAGGAGTACTTCGGACAGCACCCGCTCCTCGGGGATGCCGTGCGCCCGGGCCTGGTCGGCGAGTTGCTTCTCGACGAGTGGGGTGCGCACATAGCCGGGGTTCACACAGTTCGAGGTCACCCCATGGGGTGCGCCCTCCAGGGCGGCCGTCTTGGACAGTCCCTCCAGTCCGTGTTTCGCGGCCACATAGGCGGACTTGTAGGCCGAGGCGCGCAGCCCGTGGACGGAGGACATGTTCACGATCCGCCCCCAGCCCTGCTCGTACATGTGCGGCAGGGCGCCCCGGATGAGCCGGAACGGGGCCTCCAGCATCACCGTCAGCACGGTGTGGAAGACGTCCGGCGGGAACTCCTCGATGGGGCGGACGAGTTGGATGCCCGCGTTGTTGACGAGGACGTCGGTGCCGGCGGCGGCCCGCTCGGCCGCGTCCAGGTCGGTGAGGTCCAGGACGTACGGCTCGACGGCTCCGTCCGCCGCTCCCGGAGCCCGTCCGGCCGCGTCCACGAGTTCGGCCAGCCCCGCCGCGTCCCGGTCCACGGCTCTGACCCGCGCCCCGGCGGCCGCGAGACGCAGGGCGCAGGCCCGGCCGATGCCGCCGGCGGCGCCGGTGACCAGGGCGGTGCGGCCGCGGAGGTCGAGGGCGGTGGGATGCGGGCCCGGGAGGGCGCTGGGCGAGCTCATGATCCGACCCTAGGCGGGCCTCCCCCGGGCCCACATAGGGTCAGCCCACATACTTCAGCTGAAGGTCGTAGCGTCGAACCATGTGGGTGCGTCCGACAGGGCCTGCTTGATCCGGAAGACCCCGAACTCGTTGAGTTCCGGCAGGGCGTCCACGTCGAACCAGGCCACTTCCAGCGACTCGTCGTCGTTGACCCGGGCCTCGCCGCCGACGGCCCGGCAGCGGAAGGTGATGTCCATGTACTGGCAGACATCGCCGTTCGGGTAGGTGACGGGGTTCAGTGCCTGGACGAGGACCACGCGTTCGGCGACGCACCGCACCGCGGTCTCCTCGTAGACCTCCCGCACGGCGCAGGCCGCGGGCTGCTCCCCCGGCTCCGGGATGCCGCCGACGACCGACCATCTGCGGGTGTCCGTACGGCGGCCCAGGAGCACCCTGCCCTCGTCGTCGAAGACGATGGCGGTGATCCCGGGCAGCCACAGCAGCTGGTGGCCGGCGGAGGCCCGGATCTCGCGGATGAAGTCAGGAGTAGCCATGAGGCGACCCTAACGGCCCGGTTCCCCGGGCCCCGCCGAAGCCACGGGGCGTACGGCGGGCGTACGGCTACGCGTCACCGGCGCGCCGGGCGCGCACCCCGGCCCCGATCGCCCAGCCGACGCCGCCCGCGGCGACCAGCAGCAGCGCCATCTCGGGCAGGATGCCCAGCTTGGTCGCGGGCGTCTCGGAGGTGCGCAGCGGCACCTTCTGGACCAGGTAGGCGGGCACGAACATGCCGGTCTTCTGGGTGATCCGCCCGTCCGGCATGATGATCGCGCTGACGCCGCTGGTCACCGGCACGGTCACGGTCCGGCTGTGTTCGACCGCGCGGATGCGGGACATGGCGAGCTGCTGGTAGGTCATCTCGCTGCGGTCGAAGGTGGCGTTGTTGCTCGGCACGGAGATCATCTCGGCGCCGTGGGTGACGGTGTCCCGCACGTCCCAGTCGAAGGCGGCCTCGTAGCAGGTGGCCAGGCCGACCTTGGTGCCGTCGATGTCGAAGACACCGGGCTTCGTGCCCCGGCTGAAGTCCTGGCGGACCATGCTGGTCCAGTCCTTGTTGATGGCGCCGACCAGTCCGCGCAGCGGGAGGTACTCGCCGAAGGGCTGGATCTGCCGCTTGTCGTAGGTCGCCGTGGGGCCCTTGACCGGGTCCCACAGGATCTGTTCGTTGAGCAGCTTGCCGTCCCGTTCCACGACACCGCCGACCGAGATGGGCACGCCCATCGCCTGGGAGGCCTCGTCGATCACGGCGGCCGCGCTCGCGTCGGCGAACGGGTCGACGTCGGAGGAGTTCTCCGGCCACAGCACGAAGTCGGGCTTGGCGACCTTGCCCGCCTTGACGTCGGCCGCGAGCTTCAGCGTCTCCTTGACGTGGTAGTCGAGCACGGCCTGCCGCTGGGAAGCGAAGTCGAGACCCGCGCGCGGCACGTTGCCCTGGATGACCGCGACGGTCACCGACCCGTTCTCCGCCTTGTCGCTCACCAGCGCCCGCGCGGCGACCGCGCCGGCCACGGGGACGGCCACGCTCAGCAGGGCCACGGCCGCCGCCCCGCGCCGCAGCTCCCGCGTCCGGCGCCCCTCGACGACGAGGCGCCCGGCCTCGTACAGACCGAAGCCGCACAGCACGACCGCGAAGCCGAGCACCGGGGTGCCGCCCAGCGCGGCGAGCGGCAGGAAGACACCGTCCGCCTGGCCGAAGGCGATCTTGCCCCAGGGGAAGCCGCGGAAGGGCACGCGCGCGCGTGCCGCCTCGCCGGCGATCCATATCGCGGCCGCCCACACCGGCCAGGCCGGCAGCTTGGAGACGGCGGCGATACCCACACCGACCAGAGCGATGAAGATCGCCTCGATGGCCACCAGCGCGAGCCACGGCCCGGGGCCGACCTCGACACCGGTCCACACCAGCAGGGGCAGCAGGAAGCCGAGTCCGAAGACATAGCCGAGGCCGAGGGCCGCCTTCCAGCTCCGGCCGCGCAGCACCCAGCCGAAGCCGGCGAAGGCGGGCAGGGCCAGCCACCACAGGGGGCGGGGCGGGAAGCTGACGTACAGCAGCACTCCGCTGAGCGCGGAGGCGGCGGCCGGGACCAGGCGGCGGAGCAGCGCGAGGCCGCGCGCGCGGGGCGTGGGACGCGGTGTGAGCTGGTCCGACTGGTCGACGGAAGTTGCGGTGACGGTCACTCGGGGAGTGTACGGCGGTGGACCTTGCGGCCGACAGCACGGTCTCGGCATGCAGGAACCCCATCGTTCCCGCTCAAGTCGTCCACAAAGCGGTCATCAGCGGTTACGGTGTGCCGAGGCGGGCGGCGGGGCCTGCCACAGGTCGGGGGACCGGGTACGGGGGGCGACGATGGGGTCGACCGGGACGACGTCCGCTGCCGGCACGGAGGCGGACAGCGACAGACGAAACGTTTCTGATGTGGTGGGCGTCGTGGTGCTCGGCGCCTGCGCAGGGTGGCCGCTGATCTCGGCGGCCGGGCGCGACGGGCGGCCCGAGGGCGTGCTGCTCGCGGTGCTCGCGGTGGCCGCGGGCTATGCGGCGGGCCGGATGGCCGGGTCGCTGCTGCCGGTGGCCGCACTGTGCGTCGGCGCGCTGGCCGGGTTCGGACTCGCGGTGGCGATGCCCCAGGTGGCCCCGGGTCCCCAGTTCGCGGATCCGCTCGGCCACGCCGGTGCGGTCGCCGCGCTGCTGGCCCTCGCGACGGGTGGCGTGTGCTGCGCCGCATGGGCGACGCCCGTCCCGGCGCTGCGGTTCGCGCTGCGGACGCTGGCCGCCGGGATCGCGGTGGCCGGGGCGGCCATGGGTTCGGCGGCCGGGTGCGCCGCGAGTGCCGCCGTACTGCTGTGCTCGCTGGCCGCGGGCCGGATGCGCCGCCGGGGCCCGGGCATCGCGGGACTGGCCCTGACGACCGCGCTGGTCACCGGCACGGTCTGGGCGGTGGCCGCGGACGCGCTGCCCGCCGGCCTCGCCTCCGCTCTCGAGGGCCCCCTCGGCTCGCACCGCGTCCAGCTGTGGCGGGACGCCCTGCACCTCGCCCGCCGGAACACCGCCGCCGGCATCGGCCCCGGGCGCTTCGGCGAGCTGAGCGGCGCCGCGTCCGACGCGCTGCTGCCCGACGGCAAACCGCACTCCGCGCCGCTCCAGCAGGCCGCCGAACAGGGTCTGGTCGGCGTTCTCCTGCTGGTCACCGCGTTCTGCTGGCTGCTGTACGCCCTGTGGCGCTCGCCCCGCTCCACACCGGTCGCCCTCACGGCGGGCGCGGCCCTGACGGCACTCGCCGTGATCGCGGCGGCCGGCAACGCGCTGAGCTTCACCACGGTGTCGGTGGGCGCGGGCCTGCTGGCTGGCCTGGCGACGGCCCGACCGTGGGTCGCGGGGGTCCCACGCAATTGATGAGTCGCGGGTGTCCGACGCAGCCGAGTCGCGGATGTCCCGCGCAACAGAGAGGTGTCTTCGCCGCACATGTGGCCGGGCCACACGCCTGCGGTCCGCGTCAGTGGGCCGTGCCCGGGGTGATGGTCCGCAGGCGTTCCCTGATGGCCCGGACCGCCGACTCGGCGTTGTCCACGGTGATCGTGAAGGTGTGGCCGTCCCACAGGCGCAGGACGATGCCCTCGCCACGGCGGACGACGACGGCCGTGCCCTTCTCGGGCCGCCAGCGGTAGCCCCAGCCGCCCCAGTGGCGCGGGGTGATCTGCGGGGTGAAGTCGGCGCCGACCACATGGGAGAGCGGAATACGGCGGCGCGGTACTCCTATGTGTCCGCAGCGGACTTCGAGGCACTCCTTGTCGAGCCTCAGGTCGACGTGCACGAAGGCGAGGGTGCCGAAGAGGACCAGCAGTCCGGCGGCGATGCAGCCCACCACGGACATCACCAGCGGGGCGACGCCGGCGGACCAGGCGGAGTCCACGGCCAGCTCGATGCCGAGCGCCATGCAGGCCGCACCGACCAGCGCCAGCAGCCACTGGACCCGGTTCGTCGCGCGCCCGGTCCAGACGTCCGGGTGCGGGGCGTCCTCGTCCGGGGAGCGGTCGTGGGGATGGTCCCTCATGTCTACGAGATTACTCAGGTTTCGCTGCGCGGGTACCGCGTCGCGGAGGGTGACTGCTCACATCGGTGGAATCCCCGGCCCCGGAGGGTTCACTGGGACGCGGCGGGAGTGACCGCGCGCAGCAGCCGGCCCTCGGCGTAGGTCAGCGCGGCCTCGGGCAGCTCGCCCTCCCGGCCGTTGAGCAGCACGGTCACCGTGCCGGTGGCCGGTGCCTCGGGAGCGGGCCGGGCGCCGATCCGGCGCAGCGCCTGGGCGGCCACCGCTCCGGCGGAGCCGTGCAGCGCGAGGGGGGCGGCGCCGGGGCGCTGCACGGCGGCGCGGATGCGTTCCGCCAGGAACTCGTAGTGGGTGCAGCCCAGCACGACGGTCGTGACCTCGTCCGGCGTGAGCGCGGCCGCCGCGCTGACCGCGGTGTCGATGGCCGCCCGGTCGGCGTGCTCCACGGCCTCGGCGAGACCCCAACAGGGCACCTCGGTGACCGGCACACCGCCCGCGAAGTCCTTGATGAGGCCGCGCTGGTACGCGCTGCCCGTGGTGGCGGGGGTCGCCCAGATCGCGACATGGCCGCCGCCGGCCGCGGCCGGCTTGATGGCCGGGACCGTGCCGATGACCGGGATCCCGGGCTCCAGACTGGCGCGCAGCGCGGGCAGCGAGTGCACGGTCGCCGTGTTGCAGCCGACGATCAGCGCGTCGGGACGGCGGGCGGCCGCGGCCTCGGCGACGGCCAGGGCGCGCTCGGTGACCCCCTCCGGGGTGCGCGGCCCCCAGGGCATGCCCTCGGGGTCGAAGGAGAGGACGAGATCCGCGTCGGGGCGCAGCCGCCGTACCGCTGCGGCGGCCGCCAGCAGGCCGATTCCGGAGTCGATGAGCGCGATCTTCACCCGGCCACGATAGACGATGGGCCCTTGGGGACCGGCCCCGTGGGGCAGACTGCGCGGGTGAGCGCCATCGCGTGGACCGCCGCCGTATCCCTCGCCGCCTGGCTGTGGCTGCTGCTCTGCCAGGGCTTCTTCTGGCGCACCGACGTCCGGCTGCCGCCCCGGCGGGATCCCGGGGAGTGGCCGGACGTGTGCGTGGTGGTCCCGGCCCGGGACGAGGCCGCCGTACTGCCCCTGAGTCTGCCGTCGCTGCTGGCGCAGGACTATCCGGGGCGCGCCGAGGTGTTCCTGGTCGACGACGGCAGTACGGACGGCACCGGGGAACTGGCCCGGGAACTGGCCGCGCGCCACGGCGGGCTGCCGCTGACCGTGGACTCTCCCGGTGAGCCGCCGGCGGGCTGGACGGGCAAGCTGTGGGCGGTCCGGCACGGCATCGCCCTGGCACGCGCGCGTGAGCCCGAGTTCCTGCTGCTGACGGACGCGGACATCGCGCACGAGCCGGACAGTCTGCGGCTGCTGGTGGCGGCGGCGCGCACCGGGGACTTCGACGTGGTCTCGCAGATGGCCCGGCTGCGGGTGGAGAGTCTCTGGGAACGGCTCGTGGTGCCCGCCTTCGTCTACTTCTTCGCCCAGCTGTATCCGTTCCGCCGGATCGGCCGGAAGGGCTCGCGGACGGCGGCAGCGGCGGGCGGCTGCGTCCTGCTGCGCGCGGCCGCGGCGGACCGGGCGCGGATCCCGGACGCGATCCGGCACGCGGTGATCGACGACGTGGCGCTGGCCCGCGCGGTGAAGGGTTCCGGCGGCCACATCTGGCTGGGGCTGGCCGACCGGGTGGACAGCGTGCGTCCGTATCCACGGCTGCACGACCTGTGGCGGATGGTCTCCCGCAGCGCGTACGCGCAGCTGCGGCACAACCCGCTGCTGCTCCTCGGTACGGTGGCCGGTCTCGCGCTGGTGTACCTGGTGCCCCCGGCCGCGGTGCTGGCGGGCGCGGTCGACGGCAGCGCGGCGACGGCGCTCGCCGGGGCGGCGGCCTGGCTGGTGATGGCCGCGACCTACGTGCCGATGCTCCGTTACTACCGGCAGCCGCTGTGGCTCGCGCCGCTGCTGCCGTTCACGGCGTTCCTCTATCTCCTGATGACGGTGGACTCGGCGGTGCAGCACTACCGGGGGCGCGGCGCGGCTTGGAAGGGCCGTACGTACGCGCGCCCCGGCACGGTCGCCGACGAGGGGTGACCGCCGGCCGCGGTCACTTGCGGCCGGGCGTCCAGTTCATGCCCCATCCGTAGACGCGGTCGACGGTCCGCTGCGGGCTCACCCCGCGCTCCGGCACCAGATAGCGCGCCTCGCGCTGGACCACGAGGTCGCCGCCGGTGTTGGTGAGCAGGGCGAGCGCGCACACGGTCGAGGGGACCGTGCACTCGTCCAGGGAGAAGTCGATCGGGGCGCCGTGCTGCGGCTGGAGGGTGACCGTGGCGTGCAGGTCGGCGAAGGACGAGGCGCCCTGGTAGATCGTCACGAAGACCAGGATGCGCCGGAAGTCCTGTTTGTGATCGAGATTGACGGTGAGGTTCTCCCCGCTGGACACGGCACCCGTGCGGTCGTCGCCGTCGAGATGGATGTACGGGGGCCGGTTCACGGAGCCGAAGGCGTTGCCCAGCGCCTGGACGACGCCCTTGCGGCCGTCGGCGAGTTCGTACAGGGCGCACAGGTCGAGGTCGAGGTCGGACCCGCCGCGCCGGCCGCCCCAGCCCGGGAGCTGTTTGCGGACCTGCCAGTTGAGGTTGACCCGCAGGGTCCCCGAGGTGCCGCCCTGTTTGGCCAGCGAGACGGAGGGCGCCGCCTTGGTGAGCGTCACCTTGGACAGCCGCACCGGTGCGCCCTGCGGGGGCGGCGGCGGGACGGGCAGGCCCGCCGAGGTGGGCGCCGTGTGCTGCGGGAAGGGGAGAGCACCGGCCGGCGGCGGAGGCGGAGGGACCGGGGCCGGTGCGGGCGCCCGGGGGACGGCGGGGGGCGGGGCGGCCGCGGCCGGCGGGACGGTGCGCGGCACGGGCGGCGGTGCCTGGTGCTGCGGCTCGTCCACCGTGATCCCGAAGTCGGTGGCGAGCCCTTCGAGCCCGCTGCTGTAGCCCTGTCCCACGGCACGGAATTTCCAGCCGCCCTGGCGCCGGTACAACTCACCGAGCACGAAAGCGGTTTCCACCGTGGCGCCGGTGCTGTCGAACCGGGCGACGACCTTTCCGTCCGCCCCGTCCCGGACCTCGATATAGAGGTCGGGAACCTGCCCGAACGTTCCGCCGTCGGCGGAGGCCGCGAGGACGATCTTCTCGATCGGGGTCTCCACGCGCGCGAGGTCGACGAAAAGGGTGTCGGTGACCCGGTCGCCGGACCGCCGCTTGCCCTCGTGCCGGACCGCGCCCGAGGCGTGTGCGGGCTGGTTGTAGAAGACGAAGTCGCCGTCGGAGCGCACCCTGCCGGCGACCAGGAGCAGCGCCGAGGCGTCCGCGTCGGGGATCCCCGGCCCTGAGCGCCAGCCCAATTCCACGCGCAGCGCCGTGGTCGGCACCGGCGTATTCGATCCTTTCGGCATTGACATGTCCGCCCCCATCATGTGTCGGCATGCCGGGCGCGCCCCGGCGGTCCCAGATCATCCCTACCCGCACAACCTATTCCCGGGGACAGCGAACACCCACGAGCGGCACAGGAAGACCCCTGGCCAACTGCCGGTAACCCGGGTGGAACTCGGCCTTTACACGATCAGAACGCTGATTGCCGTCCTTTTTTGCCGAGTTCGCTCGGATTGGGGATCCGGCGTCACTGCCGACACGGAAAACAACCCTCTTATCGGTCTCCCCAACCAGCACATCGTGGGCTTAACTTATGTGCCATGACCTCCCCCCGCTCCACCTATGGCGGCGGCTACTACTCCGCCTCCTTCCCGGACACCCCGATCTACGACTCGCTCGTGGCCGAGCGGGGCACCCCGCAGATCGCCCCGATCCGGGTCCCTCCCGCCTACGACACGCCGAGCAGCCTGAACCTGCCCGCGCTGCCGTCGGCGCTGCCCGCGCTCCCCGCGGGTCCATCCCAGCCGGCCCCCGGCTACGGCTACCCCCAGCAGATGCAGCAGCCCGCACCGCTGCAGCAGGCGCCCTCGGCGTACATCCCCCAGCAGGCGACGGGCCCGCGCGGCTACCCCGCGCAGCAGCCGCAGCCGCCCCGTCCCATGATGGGCGGCACGGGTTACGAGGCGATGCGTCCGGCGGCTCCGCGTCCCGCGCAGGCGGCTCCGTACCAGGACCCGTACAACAACCAGCAACAGCAGCAGTACCGCGGCTACTGATCGGCGGCGCCCCTGGATGTCCGTGCGGCCTGGCACGATGGCGTCATGGGGCTTGCCGAACTGCAGTCGATCCACGTTCACCCGGTCAAGGCGCTCCGGGGGTTCTCGCCCCGGGAGGCCGTCGTGGAGCCCTGGGGGCTGGCCGGTGACCGACGCTGGGTTCTGATCGACGACGGGGGAAAGGTCGTCACCCAGCGTGAACAGCCGCGCCTCGCGCGGGCCGCCGCCGAGCCGCTGCCCGGGGGCGGCGTAAGCCTGTCCGCGCCCGGTCGCGCGCCGCTGGCGGTGCCGGTCCCGCACCCGGCGGCCACCGTGCCGGTGGACATCTTCGGCACGAAGGTGGAAGCGGTCCTGGCGGCGGAGTCCGCGCACTCGTGGTGCACCGACTATCTGCGGACCGACGTCCGCCTCGCGTACATGGACGATCCCGCCGTCCGCCGCCCGATCGACCCGGACCACGCGCTGCCGGGCGAGACCGTGAGCTTCGCCGACGGCTATCCGTTGCTGCTCACCACACAGGGCTCGCTCGACGCCCTCAACTCTCTCGTCGCGCTCGGTGATCACGCCGACGAGGGGCCCCTGCCCATGAACCGTTTCCGGCCGAACGTGGTCGTGCGGGGCACCGACGCCTGGGCCGAGGACGACTGGACGCGCATCGCCGTCGGCGAAGTCGAGTTCCGGGTGGCGAAGATGTGCGGGCGGTGCGTCGTGACCACGACCGACCAGACCACCGCCGAGCGCGGCCGGGAGCCGCTGCGGACCCTGGCCCGGCACCGCAGATTCGGCAACCGCCTGGTCTTCGGCCAGAACCTGGTCCCCTGCTCCCGGGGCACCATCCGGGTCGGCGACCCGGTACACGTCCTCGCCTGAGCCGCCCCGGACCGACCGCCACCGCCGCCCGAACCAATTCCGCCCGGACCACCTCCGCCCGAACCGCGACCGCCACCCGAACCACCTCCCCCGGATCCGCCTCCGTCCGCTCCGCCTCGGCCCTGGCCGTCCGTCCCCGCCCGAGCGGTCTCCCTCCCCGGCCCGCCGCCTCCGCCCGGCCGGGCGATCTCCGTCTCCCGGTGGGAACCCAAGCCCGCGGCCCGGTCGTTGGGGGTGGTGAGAAGTTCATGAAAGTCCCGGCCGGGGGTGATTTCGCTCTCTCTTCGGTCGGGGTCGCGGGTGAACGGCCCGGGCGGGGGTTATCACGGAGCGGGAAGGGGGTGGTGGACGGTGCGAGAGATCCGCGGCCTGTGGCGCTGGCGGCGCAATCCGCTGCGCCGTGCGACGGACCTGGCCGAGGCCTGGGTCGCCCTGGCGGCACTGCTGCTGATCGTGGTGGCCGCGCCCGTGCTCGGCTCGCTCGTGGGCGCCGCCGCCGAGGACGCCCTGCAGCGGTCGGTCCGGCAGCAGCACCACGACCGGCATCTGGTCACGGCGACGGTCGTCCGAAAGCTGGGCAGCTCCCTGGTGGAGCCCGACCCGGACGCCACCAGCGCCCACGACACCCGCAGCCGCGTCCTCGCCGACTGGACCGCGCCGGACGGCACGCGGCAGCACGGCCCGGTGCTCACCGTCCTCAAGTCCCCGCACAAGGGCGACCACTTCGGCGTCTGGACGGACCTGCACGGCACCGTGACGGCCCGTCCGCTGGACTCCGCGACGGCGACGACACACGCCGTGCTGGCCGGGTTCGGCGCGGCCCTGCTCACGGCGGGGCTGGTCGAGGGCGGCAGACGGATGATCGTCTGGCGTATGGTCCGTCGCAGATACGCGCGGTGGGACCAGGCCTGGGACCGAGCGGGTCCGGACTGGGGCAAGGCCGGCACCGGCAGCTGACACCTTTCCGCCTCTGGTCGTTCCACCACCTCGGCGCACGCTACGGTGGACCGGCCGAAGTGCATTCGGTATCGACCCGCGCGAGCGATCCGTACGACGAGGTGGGGGCACGGCAACGCCATGGCACAGGGCACGGTCCAGGTGACGCACACCGGCACATCGCGGTGGCGGCGCCGCACGGGTGAGTACGCGTCGCTCGCCGCCGCCCTGGAGGCCGCCGCGGACGGTGACGTCCTCACGGTCGCCCCCGGCACCTACCGGGAGAACCTCGTCGTCCAGCGCGCGGTGACGCTGCGCGGGCCCGAGGGTTCGCCCGGCTCGGTGCGGATCGCGCCCGCGGACGGGGTGCCGCTGACCGTGCGGGCCTCCGCCGTCGTACAGGACCTGCATGTCGAGGGCCAGGACGCGGCCGCGCCCGCGCTGCTCGTCGAGGAGGGCACGCCGGAGCTGCTGGACGTGCGGATCGTCACCCGGTCCGCGGCCGGCATCGAGGTGCGCGGCGGCGCACGGCCGACCGTGCGCCGGTGCACCGTGGACAACCCGGCCGGTATCGGGATCGCCGTACTCGACGGCGGTGGCGGGGTGTTCGAGGAGTGCGAGGTCGTGGCGGCCGGTCAGGCGGGCGTGGCGGTGCGCGGCGGCGGCCGTCCGCGCCTGGAGCGCTGCCGGGTGCACCACGCCTCGGGCACGGGCCTGACCGCGACCGGGGAGAACTCCTCGCTGGAAGCGGTGGGTTGCGAGATCTACGAGGTGCGGGGCTCCGGTGTGCAGGTCACCGCGCGGGCCACGGCGCACCTCACCGACTGCGATGTGCACCGCACCACCGCCGACGGGGTCACCCTCGACACCGACGCGGTGCTCACCCTGGCCGACTGCCGGATCCACGACATCCCGGAGAACGCGGTCGACCTGCGCTCGCGTTCGGTGCTGACGCTGACCCGCACGACGGTGCGTCAGTTCGGGCGCAACGGCCTGTCGGTGTGGGACCCGGGCACCCGGGTGGACGCCAACCAGTGCGAGATCTTCGACAGCACCGGCGACTACCCTGCGGTCTGGGTGAGCGACGGCGCCACCGCCGTCCTGGAGTCCTGCCGGGTGCACGACGTGCCGGACGCGCTGTTCGTGCTGGACCGTGGCTCGCGCGCGGACGTCGTCGACAGCGACCTCTCCCAGGTGCGCAACACGGCGGTGTCGGTGAGCGACGGGGCGACCGCACAGCTCGACGACTGCCGGATCCGGGACGCGGCCACCGGCGCCTGGTTCCGCGACCACGGCAGTGGCGGCACCCTCAACAACTGCACGGTGGACGGCACCCAGACCGGAGTGATCGTCACCAAGGGCGCCGACCCCACCATCGAGCGCTGCACGGTGGACTCCCCAGCGGAGGCGGGTTTCTACGTCTCGGCGGGCGGCCGGGGCTCCTTCCTGAACTGCCGGGTCACCGGCAGCGCGGGCTACGGCTTCCATGTGATCGACGGCAGCCGTTCGACGCTGCGCAAGTGCCGCACGGAGCGCTGCGCGCGCGGGGGCTACGAGTTCGCGGACGGCGGCCCGGGCACCGGCCCGGTGGTGGAGGACTGCACCAGCGACGAGAGCGGCAGCCTGCGCCAGCCCGCGGCGCCCGAGCCGGCCGTGCAGACCGCGCACCAGTCCCCCGGCCTGCTGGGCGCGATCCCCGGCCAGCGCACCACCGAGCAGGAACCCCTCCTCAACCCGGACGCGCCCGAGGAGCCGGCCCGCACCTCCACGGCCGTCCTCGGTGAACTCGACGCGCTGGTCGGTCTGGACAGCGTCAAGCGCGAGGTCCGTGCGCTGACCGACATGATCGAGGTCGGGCGGCGCCGCCAGCAGGCCGGTCTGAAGGCCGCCTCGGTCAAGCGGCACCTGGTGTTCACGGGCTCCCCGGGCACCGGCAAGACGACCGTCGCCCGGCTCTACGGCGAGATCCTCGCCTCCCTCGGAGTGCTGGAGAAGGGGCACCTGGTCGAGGTGTCGCGGGTCGACCTGGTCGGCGAG
Source organism: Streptomyces sp. NPDC048288 (assembly GCF_043201555.1). Classification (NCBI taxonomy): domain Bacteria; kingdom Bacillati; phylum Actinomycetota; class Actinomycetes; order Kitasatosporales; family Streptomycetaceae; genus Streptomyces; species Streptomyces sp. NPDC048288. The sequence goes on along the minus strand of NZ_JBICZD010000010.1, from coordinate 249,293 downwards.
CACATCGGCTCCACGGCGATCCGCACCCAGGAGGCCTTCCAACGGGCGCTCGGCGGTGTGCTGTTCATCGACGAGGCGTACGCGCTGTCCCCGGAGGACGCCGGCCGTGACTTCGGCAAGGAGGCCATCGACACGCTGGTGAAGCTGATGGAGGACCACCGGGACTCGGTGGTGGTGATCGTCGCGGGCTACACCGAGGAGATGGAGCGCTTCCTTTCGGTCAACCCCGGTGTGGCGTCCCGTTTCTCCCGGACCATCACCTTCACCGACTACGGCCCGGACGAACTGCTGAGGATCGTGGAGCAGCAGGCCGACGAGCACGAGTACCGGCTGGCGCCGGGCGCGTCCGAGGGCCTGGTGAAGTACTTCACGGCGATCCCGAAGGGCCCCGCGTTCGGCAACGGCCGTACCGCCCGGCAGACCTTCGAGGCGATGGTCGAGCGGCATGCGAGCCGGGTCGCCCAGCTCGCCGACCCGACCACCGACGACCTCACCCTGCTCTACGCCGAGGACCTCCCGGAACTGGCCTGATCAGTCCGCTCGGTGCAGTGGCCGGGCGGCCGGCCGCTGTCCGGGCAGGTCCGGCCGCAGCCGGGCCAGCAGCCGTTCCCGTTCCTCGGCGAAGGCCGGGTCCGCCTGGTAGTCGGAGTGGCCCAGGATCGGGGCGGGCAGCGGGTGCCCCGGCGTACGGCCGTAGGCGAGCGGGTCCTTCAGCGGCATGTGGTCCACCTCGGGGCCGTCGCCGTCCGGGATGCGCACCGGTCCGCCGATGGGGTCGGTGAGCCGGTAGAGGTTGCGCCAGCAGGCGACCTCGCGGTGCAGGGAGCCGAGTTCGGCCGGGCCGAAGTGCGCGGGGAACCAGCGGCCGTACAGCCGCTCCAGCGGGGAGCCGTACGTCAGCAGGGCGACCCGGCTGCGCACGGACGGGGTCAGCTGCCAGGCCGCGGCGGCCGCGAGGACGCTGCCCTGGGAGTGGCCGGAGATGACCAGCCGGCCGCCGGTACGGCGGGTCCAGGTGTCCATCCGCCAGGTCAGGTCGGGCACCGCGCGCTCGGCGTAGCAGGGCGGGGCGAAGGGGTGGGCGGCGCGCGGCCAGAAGGTGCCGACGTCCCAGAGGATGCCGATGGTGCGCCGCGCGGAGGCGTCCTTGTAGGCGCGCCGGCCCCAGGTGACGAACAGGATGAAGCCGAGCCCGACCAGCCAGGAGCCGAGCGCCTGCGAGGCCTCGGCCGTGCCGTGCACGAGGGCGTACGTCCCGTCGGCGGCCGCGTCCGGCGTCTTCCCGGTGGCCAGCGCGCCCACCAGCGCCCCGGCCCCCAGTACCAGCGTGGCGGCGCACAGCACGGTCACGACGAGCGGCGTCCGGTCGGTGAGGACGGCCATGGCCCGGACCCGGGCGATACGACGGGTGCGTGCCGTGTCCTCCGGCTCCCCGCGGTGGTCGAGGTCGACGGCCACCCGCTCGATACGGCCGAGCCGCGAGGTGCGCCAGGAGAGCCAGGCGACCGCGCCGAGCAGCACCACGAGGACGGGCGGGATCACCGACGCCTGCCAGGTCAGCAGCACCGGTGGCCCGGCGAGGGAGGTTCCGGTGCCGTCCAGCCAGTCGGAGACCCGCTGGGCGACCCCGCCCGAGATCACCCCGCCCAGCGCGCAGGCCAGCAGCGCGACCGCGGGGCCGCCGAGCCCGCGCATCGCGGCGCGCGGATCGGGGAGCCGGCGGTGCAGGTCGTGGGCGACGACGCAGAGGACGATCACCAGCACGCCCTGGGCCAGGGCCAGGCCGCCGAAGGTCGTGTCCCCGGCGAGCCGCCCCACGGAGTGCCAGCCCGGCCGGGACCAGCCGGCGTACAGCGCGACGAGCAGCAGCAGGGCGAGGGCGCCGAGCGGCAGGCGTCGTACCAGACGGCGGTCGAGTTCCTGGTCGAGGAGGTTCTCGCTGCGGCCCCGGCGGCAGACCACCCACACCGCGGCGGCGGCCCCGGCGACGAGCGCACCGGTCAGCACCCGGCCGCACGTGTCGAGGACGGCGGGTCCGCCGGTCCGGCGGTCGAAGGAGGCCGCCGGGGCGAGGATCGCGGCGGCGACGGTGAGCAGGCCAGCGGCGGTGTGGGCGGCCCGCAGCCGGGCGACCAGCCGCCGCCCGTACCAGAAGCCGGGGCTGCCGAGGGAGGTGTGGCCGGGCTCGGGGTCGACGGCCATCGGCCGGGTGGACTCGTACGCGCTCCAGGTGCGGTGCGACAGGTACCAGAGCAGGCCGGTCAGGGCGGTGGGCACCAGCGCGGCCAGGGCGAGCCGGCGGCCGGGGGCGCTCCACCAGCCGCCGGAGCCGGTGGGCGAGAGGAAACCGAGCCAGGAGTGGCGGGCGGCGCAGGCGGCCGTCCCCGCGCACTGCCACGCCGCGAGGTCGAGGGCGACCTCGCAGGCCGCCGCGACCAGCAGCACGGTCAGGGTGAGCCCGGCGAGCCGGACCAGCAGGCCGTAGAAGCGTACGGTCCGCGGCCGGTCCTGGGCGGCGGGGCGCATCCAGTGGGCGAGGTTGACCACCATGAACGGCAGAAGCAGCAGCCACAGGGCGCGCGAGGCGTTGCCGGAGGTCAGGTTGCACCAGACGTACGCCTCGGGCACCGGCCGGTCGCGGTAGTCGCCGGGCCGCGCCTCGGCATCGACGTCCTCGGCGCGCCGGAAGACCGCGGCCGTGTCGTCACCGGTGATCCGGACCGTCCGCGCGTCGTCGAGCATCTTCTCGGGCGTGGTGCCACCGACTCCGTGGACCAGCAGTTCCAGGTCGATCTCCGACCCGGCGGTCCGCCCGGCCGGACCGGCCTTCTCGACGGCGGGCCGCTCGACCGGGTCGGGAGGCGTCTCGGTGGGCCGCTCCGCCGGGCCCGGCCCCGTGGCCGGCTCCGTGGTGGTGGTTGTGGGTCGGTCGGCGGGGTCGCCGAAGGTACGTTCCTGCGCGCGTTCCACTCTTTTCGCACTTCCCCCGTGACGCACCGATGGTCTCTGTCCGTGCGGGTTTCAGGATCGCCGATTTCGATGTGACGCACACCACTAGTCACGGAATCTCCCCGTTGTGTGTGACACCCGGTGGAACACGTGGTGACCGAATGACATGTGCGCACCGACACAGGGAGTGGCGCGACCGGTGTGGTCCCGTGAAAGGATGGGGCGCCCGTGCACCGGAGCCGAGCGGAATGTCCTGGTCGGAGCTGGTGCGCAGGGCGTGTCTGGCAGCTGAGGCGAGAGGACCGGAGCGTACGTGAGCGAGAACCAGAACCTCCTCGCGGAGCAGCGCCGCGCCCTGATCCTGGACGAGGTCCGACGCCGGGGCGGCGTGCGGGTCAACGAGCTGACCCGCAAGCTCGGCGTGTCGGACATGACCGTGCGCCGGGACCTGGACGCGCTGGCCCGGCAGGGCGTTCTGGAGAAGGTGCACGGCGGCGCGGTGCCGGTGGTCGAGGCGAGCACCCACGAGCCGGGGTTCGAGGCCAAGTCGGGGCTGGAGCTGACCGCCAAGGAGGACATCGCCCGGGCCGCCGCCGAGCTGGTCGTGCCGGGGACGGCGATCGCCCTGTCCGGCGGTACGACGACGTACGCGCTGGCCCATCAGCTCCTGGAGGTCCCCGACCTCACCGTGGTGACGAACTCGGTGCGGGTCGCGGACGTCTTCCACGCGGCCCAGCGGGTCTCGGGGCAGCGTCAGGGCGCGGCGACCGTCGTCCTGACCGGCGGGGTGCGCACGCCGTCCGACTCACTGGTGGGCCCGGTGGCCGACCAGGCGATCGCGGCGCTCCACTTCGACCTGCTGTTCCTCGGCGTGCACGGCATATCGGTCGAGGCCGGCCTCTCCACCCCGAACCTCGCGGAGGCGGAGACCAACCGCCGCCTGGTGCAGTCGGCCCGGCGGGTCGTGGTGGTCGCCGACCACACCAAGTGGGGCACGGTGGGCCTGAGTTCGTTCGCCAAGCTGGAGCAGGTCGACACGCTGGTCACCGACGCGGGCCTGCCGGCCGCGGCGCGTGCGGAGATCTCCGAGCATCTGCGCCGGCTGGTCGTGGCGGGTGAGACGGAGGACTGATCGCGGCGGCGGTACAGACATCTGACGGGCCGCCAGTTATCTTGGCGGAGCCGGTCAACCGCCTTCTCGGTCCTGGGGGTTCTCGCCCATGCCGCGCCAACTGCGCCCCGTGGAGCTCGAATTCGTCGAAACCGCGCCCGTACGCCTGGTCTTCGCACAGCAGATGTCCGCACCGCCCGGGCGGGTCTTCCACGCGCTCAACGACGACGTGCCCGGCTGGGCGGAGTGGTTCGCCGCGGTGACCCGCGCCGAGTCCGTCGACGACGGCGCCGGGCGTGACATCCGGCTCAAGGGCGGCGGCTGGTTCCGGGAGACGGTCATCGCGGCCAAGGAGGCGGAGGTGTACGCCTACCGGGTGGACCGCACCAACGCGCCCGGTGCGCACGCCATCGCCGAGGAGTGGCGGCTGGTGCCGTCCGACGGCGGGACTCGAGTGCAGTGGACCTTCGCCGTGGACGGCACGGCCCCCTTCCGCTTCGCGGTCAGGGTGGCGCGTGCGGGCCTCGGCCGGGCCTTCCGGGGCGCGGTCACCGAACTGGACCGGCGCCTTTCGCAGTAGCCGGTAGCCGCCGACTGCCGCTCAGCCCGGCCAGACGCCCGTCTCCAGCAGTGAGTCGATCGCCGCCGCGTACGGCGCGATGTCCAGGCCCTGCCCGGCGAGCCAGGCGTCCGAGTAGTACTTGTCGAGGTAGCGGTCGCCCGGGTCGCACAGCAGGGTCACCACGCTCCCGTGCCGGCCCTCGGCCACCATCTCGGCGACGATCTTCAGGGCGCTCCACAGCCCGGTCCCGGTGGAACCGCCGGCCTTCCGCCCGATCGCCCGCTCCAGCGCCCGTACCGCCGCCACGCTCGCCGCGTCCGGGACCTTCATCATCCGGTCGACGGCTCCCGGCACGAAGCTCGGTTCCATGCGCGGCCGTCCGATGCCCTCGATCCGGGATCCGCAGTCGCAGGTGACGTCCGGATCGCCGGTGGTCCAGCCCTCGAAGAAACAGGAGTTCTCGGGGTCGGCGACACAGATCCGGGTGTCGCGCTGGGTGTAGTGCACATAGCGCGCGAGCGTCGCGGAGGTGCCGCCGGTGCCCGCCGTGGCCACGATCCAGGCCGGTTCCGGGAACCGCTCCAACTCCAGCTGGCGGAAGATGGATTCGGCGATGTTGTTGTTGCCGCGCCAGTCGGTGGCCCGTTCGGCGTAGGTGAACTGGTCCATGTAGTGGCCGCCGGTCTCCACCGCGAGACGGCCGGACTCCTCGTACATCTTCCGGGAGTCGTCCACGAAGTGGCACTGCCCGCCGTGGAATTCGATGAGCCGGCACTTCTCGGCACTGGTCGTGCGCGGCATGACGGCGATGAAGGGCACGCCGATCAGCTTCGCGAAGTACGCCTCGGAGACCGCCGTCGAGCCGCTGGACGCCTCGATCACGGGGCGGCCCGGCCGGATCCAGCCATTGCAGAGCCCGTAGAGGAAGAGCGAGCGGGCCAGCCGGTGCTTGAGGCTGCCCGTCGGGTGGGTCGACTCGTCCTTGAGGTAGAGGTCGATGCCCCAGGCCTCGGGCAGCGGGAAGCGCAGCAGGTGGGTGTCCGCCGAGCGCTGCGTGTCGGCCTGGACCTTGCGGACGGCCTCTTTGAGCCAGTCGCGGTACGCGGTGTCACTGCGGTCGACGTCGAGGGTGGCGCCGGTCCGGATCTGCGGGGTGGTGCTCACGGCGGGACTCCTTAGGCTGCGCGCCGACGGCGTTCGAACACGGCCGACAGACCGATCATAGACACCTTGCTCACGCTTCTCACCTGCATAAACGCATCTTTGAGCGCCTCAAAGGCACCCCTGGGGCACCGTGGCGGGATCTCTTCGGGGGCGCATTGCGGCGAGTGCTCCGAGCGCCCCCGGCCCGGCGGGCCGTGCGTACTGGTGCTCCTCGCCGGGGGCGGGCAGACTGCCACCGGACGGGACGAACGTCCCGAACGGGGGCGCACACTGGATCACGACACGAGCCGGTGCACGCCGGCCGGGGCCACAAGCTTCCGGACCGGTGACCGAGGTACTCGAAAAGGGGCGGGGCGGAATGGCGGAGCCGGAGTTCACGGCGATGGGCGTGCGGATCGACAAGCGCCTGCGTTCGCTCACCAGGGCCGGGCAGGTCCGGATAGAGGACGGCAGGCTGCAGCTGCTGACGAGTTACGGCAGCGAGATCGACAGCGCGCCCGTGCAGGCGGTACGGGCCTCCAAGCCGTGGTTCGCGTCGGAGGACCGGGCCCTGGCCGACCTCAACGGCCAGCGCTACTCACTCACTCTGGGTGACCACGATCCGGCGCCGGGCGAGCCCGGGCCGCCCGCGGCGCGCCGCTTCATCGAGGCGGTACGGCGGGCCGCGGGGCGTGACCGCTGAACCACGGCGAGTTGCGGGACCGTACGCACTGGGTCACGCTTGTCTCACGTCACTCTGGGTTTACCGGCGATAACGCTGCGAACCAGCCCGCCGGCCACGACAGCAGGCGGCCCCATGGACGGCGGCACCCTGCTGGATTCGTTCTTCGTGTTCTTCCGGACCTCACGTCGGGGAGTCGCAGTCGTGATCGAACACCCAAGCAGACACTGCTCGGTGGAGCTTCAGGCTTTGCCCTCGCGGATCGGCCAGGTCCGCAGAATCGTATCTGCGCAGTTGCGTTACTGGCGTCTGGACCCGCTCATCGACCGGGCCGCGCTCGGTGTGACGGAGTTGCTCACCAACGTCCACCGGCACGCCCAGCCCGACAAGAACTGCACCGTGGAGATCGAGCTCCAGCTCGACCGGCTCACGGTGTCGGTCCGCGACCACGATCCGCGTCTTCCCGTGGTCGAGGACGGCACGGAGACCGCGCCGGACGCGACCTGCGGGCGGGGCCTGGCGATGGTGGCCGCGGTCAGCGAGAGCTGGGGCGTACGGCCGCACGACGACGGCAAGGTCGTATGGTTCACCCTGCCCGCGCCCAAGCCGGCCCGCTCACCGCGCCGTACGGCCGAGCCGGCCGCCCACCGCGTCGTCGGACCGGAACCCGCGGCCCCGGGTGCGCCCGCTCCCGTACGTACGACGGCGCCGGCGCCGACTCCCGCACACGCGACGGCCGGACCCCCGGCCCCCGCGCGCGCTCACGCGACGGCGGGGCCCCCCGCGCACGCCGCGGCCGGACCCTCCGTCCCCGCGCACGCGACCGTCGGCACCCCCGTCGCCGCACCCGCGACGGCCGGGCCTTCCGCCCCCGCGCACGCGACGGCCGGATCCTCCGCCCCCGCCCCCGCGACCGTCGGCGCCCCCGTCGCCACACCCGCTCCCGCGACGGCCGTCGCCCCGGCCCCCGCACACGCTCCCGCCCGCTCGGCTGTCGCCAGTTGAGCGGGCGGTGAGCCTTGTTGTCCCCCGGACCTACTCCATGGCGATCGCCCGCAGCACGTCCAGGCGGGCCGCCCGCCGGGCCGGGCGCAGGCCCGCGAGGGCGCCCGCCGCCAGCCCGACCAGTGCCACGACCGCCAGCCGGCCCGGCGGGAGAGCGAAGGCGAACGCGGTGTCGCTCGTACCGTCCGAGGCCCTGACCAGGACCCAGCCGAGGAACGCGCCGAGGCCCAGCCCGCCGGCCGTGCCGAAGGCGGCGACCAGGACCGACTCCCAGCGGACCATGGCCCGCAGCTGGGGGCGGGTCTGGCCGACGGCCCGCAACAGGCCGAGTTCCCGGGTGCGTTCGTGGAGGGCCAGGGTCAGGGTGTTGGCGATGCCGAGCAGCGCGATGAGCACGGCGAGCGCGAGCAGCGCGTAGACGAGGGTGAGCATCATGTCGATGCCGCCGGCCGAGGACTGCGCGTACTCGTCCCGGGTCTGCACCCGCGGGTCGCCGTACCGTGCGGCCACCCTGGTCACCGCGGCCTTGCCCGCGTCGGCGCCCACCCCGGGCCTGAGGGTGACGGCCACCAGGGTGTCGGAGTCCTGGATGCGGTGCGGGGCCCAGGCGGCGCGGGTGATGACGTAGTCGCCGGCGAGTTCGGAGCGGCCGTAGACCGCGCGGACGGTGAAGTCCTGCTCCGTGCCGTCGGTGAAGGTGAGGCGGGCGGTGTCGCCGGTGCGCAGGTGCCGCCGGTCGGCCTCGGTCCGGGTGACGGCGATGCCGTCGGTGCCGAGCCGGGTGAGCGAGCCCTGGACGGTGCCGAGGTCGAAGGTGCGGGCGAGGGCGGCCGGGTCGGTGACGGTCAGCGCGCGTCCCTTGCCGTCGACCTCGGCGACCCCGCGGCCGAGTCCGACGGCGGTGTCCACCTCGGGCAGCCGCTGGACGGCCGAGGCCAGCCGGGGGCTGAGTCCGCTGCCGCCCGCACCGAAGGACGGGTTGCTGACGGCGAGGTCGCCGGCGAAGGACCGGGAGACGGTCTGGTCCATGGTGGCCTTCAGGGACGCGCCGAACACGGTGAACAGCGAGACCACGGCCACGCCGATCATCAGCGCGCTCGCGGTGGCGGCGGTCCGCCGGGGGCTGCGCAGCGCGTTGCGCCGGGCGAGGGCGCCGGTCACTCCGCGCAGCCGGTCCAGGGGGCCGCCGAGCAGTCGTACCACCGTGGTGGCGGCGACCGGGCCCAGGACCACGAAGGAGACCAGGGCCAGCAGGGCGCCGAGCCCGGCGAGCCAGACGGACGGTGAGACCAGGACGCCGGTGAGCGCGAGGGCGACGGCCAGCGCGCCGAGGCCCGCGCCGAGCACGGCACGGAGGCCGGACGCGCCCGAGGAGTCGACGGCGGTCTCGCGCAGGGCGGCCAGCGGTGCGGTGCGTCCGGCGCGTACGGCGGGCAGCAGCGCGGAGCCCAGGCAGACGATCACGCCGACCACGAGCGGGAGGGCCATCGAGAGCGACGTGATGACCAAATCGCCGCCGGGGAAGGGGAATCCGATCGCCGGGAAGAGCGCCTGCAGCCCGGCAGCGACCCCGATGCCGCCCGCGAGTCCGGCGGCGGACGCGGTGACCGCCACCACGCTCGCCTCGGTCAGGGTGGACACGGCCACCTGGCGACGGGAGGCGCCGAGGGCCCGCAACAGGGCGTTCTCACGGGTGCGTTGGGCGACGACGATGGCGAAGGTGTTGTGGATGGAGAAGGTCGCGACCAGCAGGGCGACCCCGGAGAAGACCAGCAGGAAGGTGGTGAAGACGGTCAGGAACTGGCTGGAGATCATGTCGGTGTTCTCCTGCGCCGCCTGCCGGCCGGTGATGGCCTCGACTCCCTTGGGCAGTACGGGAGTCAGCCGGTCGACCAGTTCCTTCTGGCCGACGCCGGGACCGGCCCGGACCAGGATGGAGGCCGCCTCGCCGGGCTTCGCCGTGAGGTACTTCTCGGCGTCGGCGCGGGTCATGCCGGTGAAGGTCACCTGGGCCATGCCGTCCTCGCCGCCGAAGGTCGCGAGGCCGACGATCGTCACCTTCACCGGGTCCGGGGTGCGCAGCACGGTCGTGTCGCCGATCCTCAGGCCGCCCTTCTCGGCGGCGCCCCGGTTGACCACGACCTCCCCGGACCTGGCGGGGGCGCGGCCCTCCGCGATCCGGTAGGAGTTGAGCTGCGGGTCGGTGATCCAGTTGCCGGCCAGGGTCGGCGGGCCCTTGCCGCCGACGGGTTCGCCGTCGGCGCCGACCAGCTGTCCGGCGCCCTGGATGTCGGGCGCGGCGGCCGCGACGCCGGGCACCCGTTCGACGGCGTCCACCAGGGACGTGGGGACGGGCTGTCGTACCCCTTGGGCCTCGCCCGGTGTGGTGATGGCGTCGGCGCCGCGCACCACGGCGTCGGTGCCGCTGGTGGCCTCGCCGAACATCGAGTCGAAGCTCGCGCGCAGGGTGTCGCCCATGACCAGGGTCCCGGCCAGGAAGGCGACCCCGAGGAAGACGGCGAGGAAGGTGCCGGCGAACCGGCGGCGGTGGGCGCGCAGGGAGGACAGGCTCAGCCGTACGGAGGCGTTCACGACCGCACCTCGAAGGCCTTCATCCGGTCCAGGACCGTGTCGGCGGTCGGGGACTGCATCCGGTCGACCAGCCGCCCGTCGGCGAGGAAGACGACCTCGTCGGCGTGGGCGGCGGCCACCGGGTCGTGGGTGACCATGACGACCGTGCGGCCGGTGCGCCGTACGGTGTCGCCGAGCAGGCCGAGGACCTCGGCGCCGGAGCGGGAGTCGAGGTTGCCGGTGGGCTCGTCGGCGAAGACGACCTCGGGGCGGCCGGCGAACGCCCGGGCCACGGCGACGCGTTGCTGCTGGCCGCCGGAGAGTTCGGAGGGGCGGTGGTGCAGCCGGTCGCGCAGTCCGACGACGTCGACGAGCGCGTCGATCCACTCCGGGTCGCCGCGGCCGCCCGCCAGGTCCAGCGGCAGGGTGATGTTCTCCGCGACGGTCAGCGTCGGCAGCAGATTGAACGCCTGGAAGACGAAGCCGACCCGGTCGCGGCGCAGCAGCGTCAGCCGCCGGTCGTCGAGCGGGCCCAGCTCGGTGTCGCCGATCCAGGCGGCGCCGGAGGTGAGGGTGTCGAGGCCGGCCGCGCAGTGCATCAGGGTGGACTTGCCGGAGCCCGAAGGGCCCATGATCGCGGTGAAGCGGCCCGCCGGGAACGCCACGTCCACGCCGTCCAGGGCGCGTACGGCGGTGTCGCCACCGCCGTACACCTTCACCGCGCCCACGACCCGGGCCGCGGACCGTACCGCTGTCGTCGTGGTCATGCCGCACCGCCCTTGCCGAGGCGGCCGAAGTGCTCCTCCAGGACCGACAGCCGGCGCCAGTACTCGTCCTCGTCGATCTCACCGGCGGCGAAGCGGCGGCCGAGGACCGCGAGCGGCGAGTCGCCGGCCGGACGGCCCGCGTCCATCGGGCGCCAGGGGCCGCCGCGTCCGCGCCAGAGGGTTCGGCGCAGGAAGGTGACGGCGCCAATCACGACGGCCGCCCAGATCAGCGGGAAGAACAGGATCCACGGGCCGGGCCCGCCGTCCCAGTTCGCCAGGGTCTGCATCTCGGTTCGACTCCCTTGTCAGAGGCTCGGGGTGTACTGCGTCGAGACTGGCCGCGGGACGGGGTCCGGGTCGTCGTGCGGCCGGCGGCAGTGGCCGTACCTCCCGGGGAGTACACGGGCCGACGGCGCCTGCTCCCAGCCGGGCCGCGGACACACGGACCGGCAGGCTCACGGACTGGCGGACTGTACCTACTAGTATGTACAGTGCTCGCATGAGCACGTCGGAGCGGTTGATCGAGTCCACCCGTGAGCTGCTGTGGGAGCGGGGTTACGTCGGCACCAGCCCCAAGGCGATCCTGGAGCGCGCCGGAGCCGGCCAGGGCAGCATGTACCACCACTTCACGGGCAAGCCGGACCTGGCGCTGGCCGCGATCCGGCGGACCGCCCGGGAACTCCTGGCCACCGCCGAGGGGGTACTGACCGGGCCGGGCACGCCGTACGAAAGGATCGAGGCGTATCTGCTGCGGGAGCGCGATGTGCTGCGCGGCTGCCCGGTCGGCCGGCTGACCATGGACCCGGACATCATCGCGAGCGACGAACTGCGGGCGCCGGTCGACGAGACACTGGACCGGATCCGGGAGTTGATCGCCGGAATCGTCGAAGAGGGCAGGACGCAGGGGCAGTTCGGGCCCCGGGTGGACGGCGAGGAGATCGCCGCCACCGTCCTCGCGACCGTGCAGGGCGGCTACGTCCTCGCCCGCGCCTCCGGTTCACCCGCCGCGTTCGACGCCGGCGTGCGCGGACTGCTGTCTCTGCTGAGGAGTTGACGTACATGCACATCACCAGGAACCGCCCCGACACCCGGCAGGGCTCGGCGGAGCACTTCACCGGCACGGTCTGGCTGGACGAGGTGGCCGCGCCCGCCGCCCCGTCCCGGCTGCGGCTGTTCAACGTCCACTTCGCACCCGGCGCCCACACCGCCTGGCACCGGCACCCGCACGGCCAGGTGCTGCACGTCCTGGAGGGCGAGGGGCTGGTGCAGCGCAGGGGCGGCGAGGTGGCGGCGATCCGCGCGGGCGACACGGTGTGGATCGAGCCGGACGAGTGGCACTGGCACGGCGCCGGTCCCCGCACCTTCATGACGCATCTCGCGGTCGTGGAGGCCGCGCAGGACGGCACGACCGCCGAGTGGCACGAGCACGTGACCGACTACCCCGCCTGACCCGGCCCGCGAAGGGAACCGCGCCATGCACGCCATGCAGTACGAGTTCGTACTCCCCGCGGACTACGACATGGGCATCATCCGTTCCCGGGTGGCCCGCGTCGGGCACCTGCTCGACGACTGGAACGGCCTCGGCATCAAGACGTACCTCCTGCGCGAGCGCGGTGTGCACGGCTCACCGGTGAACCAGTACGGGCCGTTCTACCTCTGGAACACCGTGGCGGGAATGAACGAATTCCTCTGGGGAGGCGCCTTCCAGGGCCCCGTCGACGACTTCGGGCGACCACGGATCCGGCAGTGGACGGGCCTGGCGTTCGAGGAGGGCACCGCCGCCGGCTCCCCCGCCTCGCTCGCCGTCCGGCGGCGCCAACCGGTGCCCGAGGGCGTGAAGTTGGCCGCGTTCATGGCGGAGGCCGCGGCCGAGACCGGGCGGCTGGCCGCCGAGGACGGTGCCGTGCTGGCCGCGTCCGCCGTGGACACGCACGCCTGGGAACTGGTCCACTTCTCGCTCTGGGAACACGACGCGGCCATGGCCGAGGGCGACGTCTTCCAGGTGCTGCACCTGTCACAACCGGGGCGTGCCGGGCTGCCGCGCGGACGGCAGTGGTGAGCGCGGTCCGTACGGTCCTCGGTGACATCCGGCCCGAGGACCTGGGCGTGTGCGACGCGCACGACCACCTCTTCCTGCGCAGCCCCCGGCTCCCGGACCAGGAGCTGAACGACGCGACCGCCGCGCGGGCCGAACTGGAGGCGTTCCGGGCCGCGGGCGGCGCGGCCGTCGTCCAGTGGACCCCGTACGGGATGGGACGGCGGGCCGCCGACCTGCCCCTGCTCTCCCGCGCTGCCGGAGTGCACCTGATCTGCGCGACGGGACTGCACCAGGCGGCCCACTACGCCCCTGAGTTGCTCGACCGCCTGCGCGGCGGGCTCGCCGACCTCTTCGTCGACGAGCTGACCCGGGGCATCGGCACCTCAGGGGTGCGCGCCGGACTCATCAAGGTGGCGGGCGGCTTCCACGCCCTCGACGCCCACGCCCGCTGGACGATGACGGCGGCGGCCGAGGCACACCGCGCGACGGGCGCCCCGATCGCCGTCCACCTGGAGCTGGGCACCGCCGCACTGGACGTACTCGACCTCCTCTGCGGGAAGTTGGGCGTCCCCGGCGACCGCGTGATCCTCGGCCACCTCAACCGCTCCCCCGACCTCGTCCTCCAGCGCGAGGCCGCCGCCTCCGGCTGCTGGCTCGCCTTCGACGGCCCCTCCCGGGCCCATCACGCCACCGACTGGCGCATGCCGGAAGCGGTGCGCTCCCTGTCCGAGGCCGGCTTCGGGGACCGGCTGCTGCTGGGCGGCGACACCGTGGTGGCGGGCGCGCGATCCGTGGACGGCGGGCCCGGCATGCCGTATCTGCTACGGCGGGTACGGCCACGGCTGGTGGCGGAGCTGGGCGCCGAGCAGGTCGACCGGATCCTGACCGCCAACCCGGCCCGGGCGTTCGCGGTGGAAGGGCGTTAGGCCACGAAGACGCCGCGCCGGGGGGGTGCTGTGGTGTCTGCCGGTGCGGCCGGGTCGGGCCCGGGCGTTACTGCAGCGCCCCCAGCGGGTCGTCCAGGACCGGCTGCCAGGCCAACTCGGCTGCTCCGACAAGGCTGTTGTGGCTCAGGGTGCAGGGCAGGATCGGGACGCCGCCGCTCTGGCCCCACAGGCTTCGGTCGGCGACGACGGCGCGCAGTCGTTCCGGGTCGGCGTCCAGGAGGGTGCGGTGCAGGCCGCCGAGGATGATGCGGTCGGGGTTGAGGATGTTGACCAGTCCGGCGAGGCCCAGGCCGAGGCGGTCGATGAGGGCCTCGGCGGCTCTGCGGACCGTCGGGTCGTCGTAGTGGTCGCGGACCAGGTCCTCGGCCTGCCGGAGGAGCGACACCTCGGGGCCGGGCTCGCGGCCCGCCTCGACGAGCAGCGCCAGCGGGTCCGCCTCGACGTCCAGGCAGCCCCGGCTGCCGCAGTGGCAGGGGCGGCCCTCCGGGTTCACGGTGAGGTGGCCGACCTCCAGCGCGAGCCCCGAACTCCCCGTGTGCAGACGGCCGTCCAGGACCAGCGCGCCGCCGACGCCCCGGTGCCCGGTGGCCACGCACAGCAGGTCCCGGGCGCCCCGGCCGGCGCCGTGCCGGTGCTCGGCGAGCGCGGCCAGGTTGACGTCGTTGCCCGCGAACGCCGGGCCGGTGATCCCGGCCGCGCGCACGCACTCCGCGAAGATCCGGCGCACCGGCGCGCCCACCGGCCAGGCCAGGTGCAGCGGGTTGAGGGCCAGGCCCTCCGGTTCGGCGACGGCGGACGGCACGGCGAGTCCGGCGCCGACGCAGCGGCGGCCGGTCGTGCCGAGCAGGTCGGCGCCCGCCTCGACGACCGAGCCGAGCACCTTCGCCGGGTCGGCGTCGACCGCCTCGCAGCCGGGCGCGGTCGCGACGATACAGCCGCCGAGGCCGACCAGCGCCGCGCGGAAACCGTCCGCGTGGACCTGCGCGGCCAGCACGACCGGGCCGTTCTCGGCGACCTCCAGGCGGTGCGAGGGCCGGCCCTGGGATCCGGCGGCGGCGCCCGGGTGGGCGTCGACCGTGATCAGGCCGAGCGCCTCCAGTTCGGCGGCGACCGCGCCGGCGGTGGCCCGGGTGACGCCGAGTTCGGCGGTGAGCACGGCGCGGGTGGGGGCACGGCCGGTGTGCACGAGTTCCAAGGCGGGGCCGAGTGCGCCGCGTCCTCTGTCCAACCGGGTCTTCGAGGTCCCTTCCCCCGTCGGGCGGGGGGCCGCATTGCCGCTCATGAGAGGGAGTCTGCCATGATCCGTAGGAGGGGCAGTATCAAAGGTGCGGCGTCGTCGGGGCTGGTCGCGCAGTTCCCCGCGCCCCCAAGGGGCGCGGCTCAGCTGAGGTCGGTCAAAAGCCGCTCACTCTCAGCGTGACGTTCAAGCGCCCGGTCAGGCCCAGCTCCGCCGGTGCCGTGCCCGGGTACACCCTCGGCACCCCGTGGTAGGCGAGTCTCGACTCTCCGCCGAACACGAACAGGTCGCCCGACCTCAGTTCCACGTCCGTGTAAGGCCTCCCCCTGCTCTCCGTGTTGCCGAAGCGGAACACGCAGGTGTCTCCCAGGCTCAGGGACACCACCGGCGCGGGGGAGCGTTCGTCGGCGTCGCGGTGCATGCCCATGCGGGCGTCCGCGTCGTAGAAGTTGATCAGTGCGATGTCGTACGACAATCCGCCGACCGCCGCCGGGCCGAGCGCGTCGGTCACCGCGCGGCGGGCCAGGTCGTCCAGCCGGGCCGGGAAGGGCTTCACGGGGCTGTGGTCGCCGTCGACGACGGTGCGGGCGTAGGCGTAGGGGTACCAGTGCCAGCCCAGGCAGACCTGGCGGGCGGTCATGGTGCCGCCGCCGGGGGTGCGGACCGTGCGCAGGCCCGCCGGAGGCCGGGCCCAGTCACGGCAGGCGGTCAGCAGCGCGCGCTGCCGGTCCGGGTCGAGCCAGTCGGGGACGTGCACGGCGCCCGGCGCGAGGGGGGCGCGCGCCCTCGGGAACAGCTCATCCTCCATGCCCCCATCCTGCCCGACCGGGTCTGAGCTGGGGCTCCGCTAGCCTGGACCCACGATGAGCGACCGTATGACGACTGCGTGGGGCGAGTTCGAGCTGTCCCGCTTCCCCGAGGATCCGCGCGACCGGCTGCGTGCCTGGGACGCCTCCGACGCGTATCTGCTGAGGCATCTCGCCGCGGAACGCACCGGGCTGTCCGGCACGGTCGTGGTCCTCGGCGACCGCTGGGGCGCGCTGGTCACGGCGCTGGCGGAGTACCGGCCGACCCAGATCACCGACTCGTACCTGAGCCAGGAGGCGACCCGGGCGAACCTCGCGCGCGCCGGGGTCGAGACGGGTGCCGTGCAACTGCTCACCACCCAGGATCCGCCGCCGGAGCGGGTGGACGTGCTGCTGGTACGGGTGCCCAAGAGCCTGGCTCTGCTGGAGGACCAGCTGCTGCGGCTGGTGCCCGCCGTGCACGCGGACACCGTCGTGATCGGCACCGGCATGGTGAAGGAGATCCATACGTCGACGCTCCGGCTGTTCGAGCGGATCCTCGGGCCGACCCGGACCTCGCTCGCCGAGCAGAAGGCCCGGCTGATCCACTGCACACCGGATCCGTCGCTGACGCGCCCGGCGAATCCGTGGCCGTACAGCTACGCGCTCCCGGAGGGTATCGGGGCGGTCTCCGGCCGTACGGTCGTCAACCACGCGGGCGTCTTCTGCGCCGACCGTCTCGACATCGGTACGCGGTTCTTCCTCGCGCATCTGCCGGCGGGCGGCCGGCGGATCGTGGACCTGGGGTGCGGCAACGGGGTCGTCGGTACGGCGGTGGCGCTGGCCGATCCCACGGCCGAGGTGCTGTTCGTGGACGAGTCGTTCCAGGCGGTGGCCTCGGCGGAGGCCACCTACAAGGCCAACGGCGTGCCCGGGCACGCCGAGTTCCGGGTCGGGGACGGGCTGGCCGGGGTCGCGGACGGCAGTGTGGACGTGGTGCTGAACAACCCGCCCTTCCACTCGCACCAGGCGACCACCGACGCGACGGCGTGGCGGATGTTCAGCGGGGCGAAGCGGGCGCTGCGGCCGGGCGGTGAGCTGTGGGTCGTCGGCAACCGGCATCTGGGCTATCACGTGACGCTGCGCAGGCTGTTCGGCAACAGCCTGCTGGTCGCGGGCGACCCTAAGTTCGTGGTGCTGAAGGCGGTCAAGCGGGGGTACGCCGCAGGACGCCGATGATCCTGGCCACCTCGTCGGCCATCGCCTCCCTGCCGACGCCGAGGTACTCGCGGGAGTCGACCGCCTCGGGGTGGTCGGCGAGGAAGCGGCGGATCGAGGCGGTCATCGCCATGTTGAGCGCCGTGCCGACGTTGACCTTGGCGATACCGCCCGCGACGGCGGCCACAAGACCCGCGTCCGGGACCCCGGAGGAGCCGTGCAGGACGAGCGGGACCGGCACGGCGGCGGAGAGTCTCGTGAGCAGTTCGTGGTCGAGGGCGGCGGTGCGGGTGGTCATGGCGTGGGCGCTGCCGATCGCCACGGCCAGGGCGTCGACCCCGGTGCCGGTGACGAAGGCGTGTGCCTGGCCGGGGTCGGTGCGGGCGCCGGGTGCGTGGGCGTCCAGCGGCGGGCGGCCGTCCTTGCCGCCGACCTCCCCCAACTCGGCCTCGATCCACAGGCCCTGGGTGTGCGCCCAGTCGACGGCGGCGGCGGTCGCGGCCAGGTTCTCGGCGTACGGGAGCCGGGAGGCGTCGTACATCACGGAGCTGAAGCCGGCGCCGCGCGCCTGCCGGAGCAGGTCGTCGCTCTGGACGTGGTCGAGGTGCAACGCGACGGGGACGGCGGCCCGTTCGGCGGCGGCGGTGGCGGCGCGGGCCAGCGGGAGGAGGCGTCCGTGGCGGAACTTGACCGCGTTCTCGCTGACTTGGAGGACGACGGGTGCGCCGGCCGCCTCCGCGCCGGTGACGACGGCCTCCACGTGTTCCAGGGTGATGACGTTGAACGCGGCGACGGCGGACCGGGCTTCGGCGGCCCGGGTCATCAGCTCGCCGGTGGCTGCGAGGGGCACGGTCACTCCTTCCCGGACATGCCGGGCGGGGTGCCGGGCGGGGTGAGGATCACCGAGCGGGTGAGATGGCGCGGCCGGTCGGGGTCGAGGCCTCGGGCGGCGGCGACGGCGACCGCGAGGCGCTGGGCGCGGACGAGTTCGGCGAGCGGGTCCAGGGTGCCCGCCACCCACAGTCCCCCGGTGGCGGCGACCTGTTCGGCGAGCCCGGCGGGTGCGGGGCCGAACATCCAGGTGGCCGTGGAGCCGGTGGTGACGGCGATGGGTCCGTGCCGGTACTCCATCGCCGGGTAGGCCTCGGTCCAGGACAGCGAGGCCTCGCGCAGCTTCAGTCCGGCCTCGTTGGCGAGTCCGACGGTCCAGCCGGACCCGAGGAAGGTGAACTGGGTGCGGTCGACGAGCCCCGGCGGCAGGGGGGCCGAGAGCGCGATGCGGGCGTCGGCGGTCACGGCGTCGGTGTGCAGGCCGAGGTGGGCGCGGAGCAGGGTGAGCGCGGTCGTCGCGAACCGGGTCTGGACGACGGAGCGTTCGTCCGCGAAGTCCAGGACGACGAGGTCGTCGGCGGCCTCCGGTACCGGGGTGTCCGGGTCCGCGGTGATCGCCGCCGTGCGCGTGCTTCCCTTCAACTGCCCCAGCAGGTCGAGCACTTCGGTCGTGGTGCCGGACCGGGTCAGGGCGAGCACCCGGTCGTAGGACCGGCCGCGCGGGAACTCCGAGGCGGCGAAGGCGTCGGTCTCCCCCTGTCCCGAGGACTCGCGCAGTACGGCCGCCGCCTGGGCCATGAAGTACGAGGTGCCGCAGCCGACGATCGCGACCCGCTCCCCCGGTGCGGGCAACGCCTCCGCGTGGTGATTCACGGATTCGGCCGCCCGGGTCCAGCAGGCGGGTTGGCTGTCCAGTTCCTCGGCGATATGTGACATACCACTACCCCTCCCTGCGGTGATTGTTCTTGCAAGATAGAGCCACCTTCCAAGCACAATCAAGCATTCAGCCGGAACCCGCGTGCGCTAAGGTCGCCGGGAGATCGAGGAACGGAGGCGGCGGATGTCGCGCGACGCCCGCTGGAAGGCGCTGCTTGAGCTGCTCGTCGAGCGCGGCCGCCTCGACGTCGAGGAGGTGGCGGCCGAGCTGGCGGTGTCGGCGGCCACGATCCGCCGGGACCTCGACCAGCTCGCCGAGCAGCAGATGCTGGTGCGCACCCGGGGCGGGGCGGTGGTGCACGGGGTGTCGTACGAGCTGCCGTTGCGCTACAAGACGGCCCGGCGGGCCTCGGAGAAGCAGCGGATCGCCAAGGCGGTGGCGGAACTGGTCGCGCCGGGCGAGGCGGTGGGGCTGACCGGCGGGACGACCACCACGGAGGTGGCCCGTGCCCTGGCCGTGCGCGGCGACCTCGCGGGCGGCGCGCCGGCGCTGACGATCGTCACCAACGCGCTGAACATCGCCAACGAGCTCGCCGTACGGCCCCAGTTCAAGATCGTGGTGACGGGCGGGGTGGCGCGCCCGCAGTCGTACGAGCTCGTCGGGCCGCTCGCGGACGGGGTGCTGGGTCAGATCACCCTGGATGTGGCGGTGCTCGGGGTGGTCGCCTTCGACGTCACGCACGGGGCCGCGGCCCATGACGAGGCGGAGGCCGCGATCAACCGGCTGCTGTGCGAGCGGGCGGCCCGGGTGGTCGTCGCCGCCGACTCCAGCAAGCTGGGCGGGCGGGCGTTCGCCCGGATCTGCGCGGCCGAACTGGTGGACACGCTGGTGACGGACACGGCGGCGGCGCCGGAGGCCGTGCGCCGGTTCGAGGAGGCGGGGATCCGGGTCCTGGCCGTGTGACGGAGGCGGTCACGGACCCCTGTCCGGCCCCGCCGCCGGACCGCGCTGTCACATCCCGCTGGTGTCCGCGCTGACGAATCCCGCGCCGCGCTGGTCGTTGCAGCCGAACACGGGCCGGTCGACGGGGTCCGGCCAGCTCTGCTGGGCCTGGAGGGCGACGCTGACCAGGGTCAGCAGCAGATCGACGTCGCTCGCGGCGTCGAGTCGTATGGTGACCCACTGCGAGCCCGGGACGATACGGATCGCCCCGGTGCTCTTGAGGTCCTTGGCGAAATGCAGGATGGCACGGGTGGTGAGACGCAGGTCCACATCGCGTTCCGAGTGGAAGTGCGCGATCTCGCCCTGCGACGAACTCACCGCCTGACCCAGACCGCAGCTCGGTACCGCCTCGGTCAGGTCGGGCCAGGTCGCCAGTTGCGCCAGAGCGCGCGAGGCCAACGTCATGGGGCCATCATGGCCCGCTCACTCTCCGGTAACCAACTAGCGAGCAGTTATTAACCGAGCTGTTGCCTCACTCTGTCCGAACACAGTCGCAGGGGACGACCGGATATCCGCAGGACTTCAGCGGTTCGAGGGACGGAAGGTACCTCTCGGACGTCCGGGACGGCCGTGGCGAACGTCACGTTCTACGCACGCCTGGCGCTCGCCGCCGCGAACGCGTCGACGGCCGCGAGGTCGAAGTCGCCGTGGTCGCTGCCGAGGCCCTGGGCGACCAGTGCGGCCACGGCGTTGCCGAGCACCGCGGCCTCGTGCGGGGTGCGCCCGAGTCCGACGCCACGGAGGAAACCGGCCGAGAAGGCGTCGCCGCAGCCGGTGGTGTCCACGACGTCGATCTCGAAGGTGGGGACCGTCTCGGTGCCCTCGGCGGTGACCAGGAGCGTGCCGTCGCCGCCACGCGTGGCGGCGACCAGCCCGGCCCCTGCGTCGATCAGCTTCTTGGCGCCGGCGACCAGGTCGTCCTCCTCGGAGAAGCCCAGCACCTGGTCCTCGTTGGGGAGCAGGTGGTCGATGTGGGGCAGCGCCGCCGCGATCTGCTCGAAACTGCCGAACACGCCGGGGGCGAGCAGGTCCACGGACGTGGTGACGCCGTGCTCCTTGGCGAAGTGCAGGATGCGCGCGGCGACGTCGACGCCGATCAACTCCGGTCCGCCGAGGTGGAGATGGGTGGCCTCGGCGAGGGCGTCCCAGGGCACGTCGTCGAGTCCGTAGGTGACGTTGGCGCCGAGCAGGTGGAGCGAGGGCCGGTCGCCGTTGGGGCGGATGGGCAGCACGCTCGCCGAGGTGCCGGTGTCGATGCGGCGCACCAGGAACCCGGTGTCGATCCCGGCCCTGTCGAGCAACCGCACCAGCATGTCGCCGGTGGCGTCGTTGCCGATCGCCCCGGCGCTCAGTACCTCGGCGCCGAGCTTGGCGAGGCTGAGCGCGGTCCCGCCGGCCGTGCCCGCGGCGGTCATCCTGATGTCCTCGACCAGGGTGGCGCCCTGTCCCTCGGGTATCGCGTCCACCGGCCGCACCAGCACGTCCAGCACATGCACGCCCATTGTGACGACTCTCATGACTTGCCCTCCCGCAGGGTTTGGGTGGTGCCGTAGTTCCGGGCGATCGCGGCCTCGATCACCGCGAGTTGCTGTTGCTCGTCGAGGACGCGGGGCTGCCCGAGGGCCGCCGCGTGCTGGTAGACACCGCAGGCCCATTCGAGCAACAGGGCGTTCTCGACGGCCTTGTCGAGGGTCGGGCCGACGGTGACCGAGCCGTGGTTGGCCATCAGGGCGGCGCTGCGGCCGTCGAGCGCGGTGAGCACCGACTCGGCGAGTTCCGGGGTGCCGAAGGTGGCGTACGGCGCGACCCGCACGGCACCGCCGAGTGCGAGCAACTGGTAGTGGATACAGGGGAGTTCGTCGAGCACGCAGGAGAGGGCGGTGGCCATCGGCGCATGGGTGTGCACGACCGCGCCGGCGCCGTAGCGCCGGTAGACCCCGAGATGCAGGTCGAGTTCGGAGGTCGGCTGCAGGGTTCCGGCGCACACCTTGCCGTCCAGGTCGACCACCGTCACCTGTCCGGCGGTCAGTTGGGCGAGCACCGCGCCGGTCGCGGTGACCGCGATCCGGTCCCCCACCCGCACGCTGACGTTTCCCGCCGTGCCGATGAGCAGTCCCGCCGCTCCCAGGCGGCGGCAGACGTCCGCCACCGCGGCCCGCTCCTGAACCAGCGCGGAGCTTGAGTCCGTCATGGCCGCGACGCTAACGTAAACCTGAAACAAAGTCACGTTCAGATTCAGGAGCCGTGCGTGAGCGAGCCGACCGCCGACGAGACCGGGGTCGTACTGCGCCGGACACCCCAACAGGCCCGCAGCAAAGCCCGGTTGGCGCGGGTGCTGAAAGCCGCGGAGCGGGTGCTGGTCGCCGAGGGCGTCCAGGCGCTGACCACGACCCGGGTCGCCGCCGAGGCCAAGGTGTCGGTCGGCTCGCTGTACCAGTACCTGCCCGACCGGGACGCGATCATCGACGCGCTCGCGGCCACCTACTTCTCCCAACTCGAAGCGGTGATGGAGGAGTTCGTACGCAGCGCGGCGACCGAGCGCTGGCCCGACCCGGTCGGCGTGCTGATCGACACCTACGCCGGGCTCTACCGCACCGAGGACGGCTTCCGGGCCCTGTGGTTCGGCAGCGGCCTGACCGACCGGACCCGGGATGCGGACCGCGAGCACAAGCGCCGGATGGCCGACGGGGTGCGCCGGGTGCTGCTCGCGCTCGGCATCGCCGGCGACTCGGAGGGCCTCGGCCGCGCCTGCCACGCCGCGCTCCTCGCCGCCGACGCCCTCGCCCAGGAGGCCTTCCGCCGCGACGCCGGGGGCGACACGGCCCTCCTGGAGGAGGCGAAGGTGATGCTGCGCGGCTACCTCATGGCCATCGCCGGGCGACAGGGACTCGGGGACGCCTGAGCGTGGAGTGGGCCGGGCACGACTCCGCGCCGCGGGCCCGTCCCCGCGCCGACCGGCCGCCCGCGGCGAGCCGCAGGTCGCCGACGCGGCTCTGTTCCCTGCCCGGACCGCGCGGCACCACCCGACCGGCGCGCGCACGCCGAAGCCACGGCGCCGGGAGCTCGCGGGCCCTCCGGTTCACCGCCGGCCTCCGGGGTCCGGCGTCCGGCGTCCGGGCCACGAGCACCCGCCCCGGTACACCGGAACGCGTCCGAACCGGCCTGCACGACATTCCGCCCGCCGCGCGGAAGCGGCTCAGCGAGGGGTTTTGACGTAGGCGTACGGCGCGGAGACATACGCGCAGTGATGGTCCGCGGCGCGGAGCGCGGCGGTGAGGCGCTCGCGTGGTTTCAGGCCGAGGTGGGCGGTGGCGTGCAGCGCGCCCAGAGCCAGGTCGTCCCCGCTGCCGACGGCCGTGTATCCCCCGACGGGCTCGCCGACCTGGTAGTCGTCGTAGATCTCGAAGAGACGGCCGTGGACGCCGACGAGGAAGGTGCCCGCCTGTTCCTGTTCCGAGTCCTTGCGGGCCCAGCCACCCTCCTTGAGGCAGGTCCGGACGGCGTTGATGAAGGTCGTGGCCATGAAACGGGCGAGGTCGCCTTCGGGGTGCGGTGCCTCGAACGCGTGCTGCAGAAGCTGGCCCATGCGGAACGAAGTGGTGAACCCGAGCGCATAAGGGCCGTTGGTGAAGACCTTGGGGTCCCGTCGGATGGTGAGCTGCGAACCGCTGCTGCCCGCGGAGTCCCCGGCGAGGTGGACGCGCTTTCGATGGACCAGACCGACGATGACGGTCAAGTCACCACCTCCGGGGGCTTGTTGAATCCTGGCCGTCCATGGAGCGGTTCCTTCCCCCGCCCCGACGGAGGTGAACCTCGGGCGTACGAACCCCGTTCGCCCGCCGTATGCCTTCTCCGTGTCTGATGGCCGACGGTCGTGGACATGACGGGCGTGATCCCGGGTGTCCGCCGCCGTCTCGCCCCGAAGGTGCGCGCTCCGGGTGTCCGGGATGACAACGTTATCCCCGGCCAGGCCGGACCGTGCGTGTGGACCGCGACGATGGAGAGGTTCCGTGCCTGTCAGACCCGACGTGCCCCAGCCCCGCGTCACCCGTCCGGCAACCGTCCCCCGGCGGGGCCGAGCGCCCCTGCGGTCGGCGGTCGCCGCGCTGCTCGCCGGGGCGCTCGGCCTCGCCCTGCTGTCCGGGGCCGGTACGGCCGCCGCCGTGCCCCTGGCCGCGACGTCCGCGGGGACGTCCGCCGGCACGGACTACACCGAGCTCGTCGATCCGTTCGTGTCGACCGGCGGTGACGACGGCAATGATCTGCCGGGCGCCGAGGCGCCGCACAGTCTGGCCAAGGTCAACCCGCTGACCACGCCGGACCGCAACCACTCGGGGTACGACCACGACGAGGACCACATCGCCGGGTTCACCGCGACGGACCTCGACGGCGTCGGCGGCTCGGGAGGCGGCGGCGACCTGCTCGTCGTACCGACGTCCGTGAAGTACGACAGCCGCCCCGCCGGCGGCAGTTACGCGCACCCGTACAGCCACGACGACGAGAGCGCGACGCCCGGCTCCTACCGGGTCGGGCTCGGTGCCCTGGCCGGAACCGGCTCGGCGGTGACGCAGGGCTCCGGGACGATCGACGCCGAGATGACCGCGACGACGCGTACGGCGCTCGAACGGTACAGCTTCCCGGCCGGTTCGGACCCCGAACTCGTCCTCGACCTCGCGAACAACTTCACCAGCCGCACCCGCGCGACCATGAAGGCGACCACGCTCCCGGACGGCACCACGTCGATCACCGGTCTCGTCGCGGGGTCGTTCAACGGCGCCGCCTACCGGCTGTACTACTACGCCACCACCAACGTCCCCGTGACCTCCCTGCGGAGCTGGGGCGACGACGGCGGGTTGAGCGAGGCGACCACGCGGGACGGCACCGACACCGGCGCGATCCTCGGCTTCGACAAGTCCGCCGGGGACGACATCGAGCTGCGCATCACGCTCTCGCCGATCAGCGCCGAACAGGCCGCGACCGACCAGCGCAACGAGGTGGGCGGCCTCACCTTCGAGCAGGCGCGGGCCCGGACGAAGGCCGCCTGGAACAGCACGCTCGGCGCCGTCGCCGTGAAGTCCTCCGCGACGTCCGACCCCGGCTCGACCCTCACCAAGGAGTTCTACACGCACCTCTACCGCATGTACGCGCTGCCGGTGAACGCCACCAGCACCAGCGGCACGTACCGGGGCGCGGACGGAGCGGTGCACAGGACCAACGGCTGGACGTACTACGACGGTTGGTCCACCTGGGACGACTTCCGCAAGTACTCCGTCGAGGCCTATGTCGACCCGGAGACCTACCGGGACCTGGTGCAGTCGCTGATCGTGCTGTTCGCCGACGCGCACACCTCGGGCAAGAGCCTCGGCAGCCTCACCCACTCGGTGCCGACCGTGCGCTGGGAGCGCTCGGCCGTGGTGATCGCCGACGCCCTGTCGAAGGGCTACCGGAACTTCGACCGGCTCGACGAGGCGTACCCGGCGCTCAGGTCGTACACCGGCTACTACACGGGGACGCAGCTGCGGCAGGGCTACATCGCGGGCGATCCCGGTACGACCGTCCAGCGCGGCTACGACCAGTGGGCGCTCTCCGTCGTCGCGGACGCGCTCGGCAGGGACGCGGACGCGAGGAAGCTGCGCACCCAGTCGACCATGGCGATCGACCACCTGGTGAAGTCCGGTGCCTGGACCGCGGCCGACGGCACCGAGGTCGGCCTGCTCACCCCGCGCGCCGCGGGCGGCGACTGGCAGGGCGCCGACTACGAGAAGTTCGAGGCGGCGGGCCTCTACCAGGGCACACTCTGGCAGTACCACTGGTACGACGCCTACGACATGGGCGGCCTGATCCAGGCGATGGGCGGCGCGAAGGCCGGCCGGGCCGCCGTGGAGCACATGTTCGGCGAGGACTCCACCGCCGACGACGGCTCGACCATGCTGCACTCCAACGCCAACGAGATCGACCTCCAGGCCCCCTACCTCTTCAACTACGTGGGCGAGCCGAGCCTGACGCAGAAGTGGGTGCGGTCCATCTACACCGGCACGACCTGGAACCGCTACATCGCGACCGGCTCCACGAACGAAGCCCCCAGCTCCGGCGGCGAGTTCACCCCGCCGGTCCGCACCCGGGTCTACCAGCTCTCCCCGCACGGCTTCCTGCCGACGATGGACAACGACGCCGGCACCATGTCGACCATGTTCGTCGCCGCCGCCCTGGGGCTGTTCCCGGTGACCGCCGGTTCCAGCCAGTTCCAGATCGGCAGCCCGTTCTTCGACTCCACGACGATCACCTACGCCAACGGCAGCACGTTCACGGTGAAGGCCGACGGGGTGTCCCCCAGCAACTACTACGTACAGAGCGCGACCCTCAACGGCGCCCGGTTCAAGAACACTTGGCTGGACTACTCGCAGATCGTCGCGGGCGGGACCCTGGACTTCACGATGGGTTCCAAGCCCTCCGCCTGGGGCACCCGCACCGAGCCCGCGTACTCGCTGAACACCGACTCGGGCGACACGGGCACCGGCGGCCCGGGAACCGGCACGACCGTTGTCTCCGCCCGTCCGGACACCGTCGCCACCGCCGCGGACGGCACCGTGGACGGGAGCGTGCGGCTCACCCTGTCGTCCGGACCGGCGGCGTTCGCCGCGAAGAAGGGGACCAGCCTGACCGCGACCGGGGCGGCGACCGTGACCGGCCTGCCGGACGGTGTCACGGCGGACCTCCGCGTCACCGGCGCGCGCACGGCGACACTGTCGCTCACCGGTACCACGGACGTCGACGCGCGCTTCGGCCTCACGTTCCGCGACGCGGCCTTCGCCCATGGAGTGCCGGCCGCGACGGTGCGCGGCACCGGGATCTCCCCGACCGACCCGCTGCGCGTCTCCGCCGCCGCGGTGCAGCGCAAGGCCCTCACCGCCCTCGTCGACCAGGCGTCCCTGGTACGCGACGGCCACTACTCCGACGGCTCCCTCGGCGTGTTCCGCTCGGCCCTCGAACGCGCGCGGACCGTCCTCGCGGACACCGCCTCCGCGACGGCCACGCTGATGGCCGCCCGGGACGCGCTCCGGTCCGCCGCCGACGCGCTCACCATCGACGAGGGCGGCTACGCCGTCCTGCAGGCCGAGGACCCCGACCAGAAGGAGGGCCCCAGCCTCAAGAGCGAGGCGTACTACTCGGACGGCGACCTCGGCGGTGTGACCGAGGGTTCCTGGGAGCGCTTCACCAAGCTCGACTTCGGCGGGGTCGCCCCGCGCAGCGTCTCGGTGCGCTACGCCAACGCGCAGGCGACGACGGCGCAGCCGAGCAGCGTCGACATCCACGCAGGCGCCGCCGACGGCCCCGTCGTCGCCACCGTCCCGCTCCCCGGAACCGGCGGCTGGCAGTACTACACCACCGTGCAGGCGACCGTCACCGACCCGGACGCCCTGCTGGCGGCCGCCGGCGCGACCTTCGTGTTCCACGCCCCGTCCGGGCAGCAGTGGGTGTCGAACTTCGACTGGTACCGGTTCTCGCCCTACGAGGCCGCCTCGTCCTCCTCGACCACGCTCGCCACCCTGACCGCCGCGAACACCACGACGACCGGCCGCGGTTCGCTCCCGCTCAACCTCGCGAACGGCATCTTCGAGAACACCACGAACGGCGCCTGGGCCGAATGGCGGGGCACCGGCCTCGGGGCCGGCGCGGACACCGTCACGGTCAGCTACGACAAGCCGCAGTCGCGCGCGGCCTCCGACTCGCACATCGAACTGCACCTCGGATCGAAGGACGGCGCGCAGAGCGTCGACATCCCGCTCGCCTACACCGGTTCGGGCTGGGGCACCCTCGCCACCACGACCGTGCGGCTCGACCCCGGCGTCTTCACCGGCGTCCAGGACGTGTACGCCGACTTCGTCTCCTCCACCCAGTCCACCTCCCAGCCCTACGTGGCCAACGTCTACTCGCTGACCCTGACGCGGGACGCCGACGCCCCGGTGGCCTTCGACGCCACGGCGTTCACCTCGAACAGCGGCGGCGGCCTCAAGAGCGAGACGGCAGGCTGGAGCGGCGCGGGCTCCGCCACCGACCTCGGCGGCACCTACGACGGAGCCTGGCTGGACTACGGGGACATCGCCTTCGGCAGCTCGCCCAAGAACACCGTCACGCTCACCTACGTCAACAACTCCGCGCGCTGCGGCACCGGTTCGGCCGTCCAGCTCTACCTCGACTCCTTCGACGCGGCGAACCCGGGCACGCCGTACGCGACCGTCCCGCTGCCGGTCACCGGATCCGCGTGGTCCTCGGGCGGGACGACCAGCCTGACCCTGCCGAAGGCGATCACCGGCACCCACGCCGTCCACCTGCGCCTGACGACGACGCCCGACTCCTCGCATCCGTACGTCGCGAACCTGGGCCGCATCACCTTCAGCCACGTCGACACCCCCGCCGGCACCGACACGACCGCCCTGCGGAAGGCGATCGACCGCTACGCGGCACTCGCCGACGACCCGGACCGGTACGACACCATCGACTTCGCGGTCTACCTGCGCGAACTCGCCGCCGCACGCGCCCTGGTCGGCGCGGACACCGCGACCCAGCTCGAAATCGACACCGGGACCCGCAGTCTCACCCTCGCCGCCGGCCAGTTGGTCCCGCTGCCCAGGCTGAAGCTGGAGAACCTGGTCACGACCGCGTCAGCCCTCACCAAGTCGCGCTACACGGACGCGTCGTGGCAGTCGTTCACCGACGCGCTCGCCGAGGCGAGGACCGCGCTCGCGGACGACTCGGCGACGGACGAGACCCTCACCACCCGGTACGACACCCTCGACCACGCCCGGTCCGCGCTCGTCACGAAGCCGAAGACGGTACCGGCCGCGCCCGACGCCGTGTCGGCGACCTCGTCCGGCACCAGCGTGACGGTCGCCTGGTCCGCGCCCGAGGACGACGGCGGCTCGCCGGTCACCGGCTACGAGATCGCCCTCGGCGACGGCCACCGGGTCGAGGTCCACGACCCGGACAGCCGGACCACGACGTTCACCCGGCTGCCGTCGGGCCGGTCGTACTCGGCCCGCGTCCGCGCGGTGAACGCCGTCGGCAGGTCGGCCCCGAGCGCCGCCACCGCCCCCGTGGTCACCGGCGGCAGCACTCCGCAGGCGCCGACCGTGACGGGGGTGACCACCGACGGCGGGCAGGTCCGGGTGACCTGGCAGGCGGCCGGCGACGGCGGATTCCCGCTCATCGGCTACACCGTGGCCCTCGACGACGGCACCACCACGCACCTGTCCGCCACCGCGGACACCGCGCTCGTCGTCACCAGGAGCCGGGCGAAGGCCCACACGGCCACCGTCACCGCCCTCACCCTGGCCGGATCCTCGGCCGCCCCCACCACCTCGTCCGCGGCCACACCCACGGACCCGGCGACGTACGACCCGTCCCCCTTCCCGGACGGCACCCTCGACGCGGCCTACGCGTCGGACAAGTGGCCGGCGACCACCGACGGAACCGACTACTTCAACGATCTCCTCAGCGGGATCGACGACCTCGGCTCCGGCATCCTCGGCGCCGGCACCAAGATCGCCGAGGGTGCTGCGCCGACCGCCGAGAACGACGAGATCGCCGTGGCCATCAACAACGCGGCGACGCAGAAGGAGGTCGACCGGGCCGAGGTGGACGCCACGAACAGCGCCACGCTCACGCTGGCCGACGGCCTCGGCTCCCGGCTCGGCCAGATCTACCTGGACGCCCTGAACAGCGGCCGGCTCCCCAAGACCAGCGCGCTGTTCTCCCGGGTCACACGGGGCCTCGACACCCACGACGCGGCGAAGGACCACTACGGCTATCCGCGCCCGTACGTGCGGCTCGGATTCGTCGGCGACGGCGGTGCCGTCTACGAGTCGCAGGACGGCTCCTACACCGGCCTCGCCACCAGCGGCTCGTACCCGAGCGGCCACACCTACGGCGGCTACGAGGCCGGGACGATCCTCGCCACGCTGCTGCCGGAGCTGGCGCCGTCGATCCTCGCGCGCACCTCGGAGTACGGGAACAACCGCATCGTGCTCGGCTTCCACTACCCGCTCGACGTGATGGGCGGCCGCATCACCGGTCAGGCCACCGTGGCGCACCGGTGGGCGGACCCCGACTTCGCGGCCCTGCTGACGCAGGCCCACACCGAGATCGAGAACGTGCTGCTCGCCCGGTGCGAGACGGAGGGGTACGGCGACACGCTCACGGCCTGCGCGGGCACCCCCTACGACGCCCTGAGCACGGCGCAGGACGTCGACCTCTACACCCGGCGCCTGACCTACGGATTCTCCCAGGTCGGCAAGGCCGGACAGGCCCTGCGGGCACCGTCCGACGCGGCGGCGCTCCTGATCACGGCCTTCCCGGACCTCAGCGCCGAGCAGCGCACGGAGATCCTGGAGCAGACCGCGACGGACTCCGGGTACCCGCTCGACCTCACCGCGGACGGCGGGGCGAGCTGGCAGCGGATCAACCTGGCGGCGGCGATGGCGGCGGACGTGGTCGTGGGCGCCGACGGGTCGGTCACGGTGACGAACCACGCGGACGCCACCAGGGCGAGCATCGCCGACGCCGAGGCGATCACGGTCGGGGGTGTCGCGATCGACGGCTTCGATCCGGACGTGACCACCTACGTCGTCGACTGGCCGAGGAACGCGCGGATCCCGGCGGTCACCGCCGTACCGGCCCGCCCCGGCGCGCGGGTGAAGGTCACCGACGGCGGTTCCGTCCTCTCCGCGGCCGGCTCCCGCCTCACCACCCGCACCATCAGGGTGACCTCACCCAACGGTTCGGTCACCCGCACCTACACGGTGGGCTTCCAGCACGCGGGCCGCTGACGTCACCGCCGTGGCCTGTCCGGAGTGGGACACGACGGACAGGCCACGGGCGCCCTACCCGACGGTGTGCGGCACCCAGACGGTGGCATGGAACGGGCCGTTGGCGGAGACCGGGTCGGCGGGCGGGAGTGCGGCGCTGCCTGCGACGACGCCGTGGCGGTCGACCTGCGTCGCGGCGGAGTTGAGGCCGCCGAGGGAGGCCAGGTAGGTGAAGTCGCCGTTGTCGGCGCGGGCGACGAAGGCGAACGAGTTGGGGGCGAAGTTGTCGCCGACCATGACGTTCCCGGCGATCTGCCTGACCTCGGTGACGCCGCGCCCGGAGCCGACCACGGCACTCGTGTGCGTGACGAGGTCGTACGTCGTGGAGAGCAGGCTGTCGCCGCCGACAACCGTGTTCCCGCTGACCAACTGCGCGATCAGGAAGTGGGACCCCAGGTCCGTGCGGACGCCGGTACGGAGGTCGTAGGCGTACCCGCTGAGTCCGTTGCCGGCCGTCCGGGACTGACCGACCACCACGGGACCGCTGATGTCGTTGGCGGTGCTGGAGCTTCCGCCGAGGGTGCCGAGGTCGGTCATCGTCCGGGTGCGCAGGTCGTAGGCGAACCCGTGCGTGGTGCCGGCCGGCGTGCCCGGCAGGGAGGAACTCCCCACGACGACCGCGCCGCTGACGGCCGCCGCTGTGCTGTCGCCCGACGGACCGGCGAGGCTGCCGAGATCGGTCATGGTCCGGGTGCGCAGGCTGTACGCGAACGCGTGGGTGACCGCGTCACCGGAGAGCGCCGACGTCCCCACCACGGTGTCGCCGTGGAGTCCGGTGACGTGGGTGCTGCTGCCGCCGAGCGTGCCGATGTCGGCGAGCCGCCGGGTCCGGAGGTCGTACACGAATCCATGGGTCGGGCCGTCGGCCGAGAGGTCCGACTCCCCGACGACGTACTTCCCCGCCACACCGGTCGCCCGGCTGGAGTCCCCCAGCGTGCCCAGATCGGTCATGACGTGTCCGCGCAGGTCGTACGCGAAGGCGTGTTCGGCGTCGTCACCGCTCGTCTGTGAACTCCCGACGACCGTGTCGCCGTCGATCGCGGTCGCCTCGCTGCGGGTACCGCCCAGGGTGCCGAGGTCCCGCACCGTGTACTCCCTGGCCCCCGCCACGGACCCGGCCGACGCCGCACCGGCCCCGTACGCCGGACCGGCCCCCGCGGCGAGCAGGCCCGCGCCGACCAGAATCCAGGCACGTAAATGCATACGTATGCGCATGATCCCCCCTGAAACCATCGATCGAAGCCATCGGCCTCCACATGTACATCAGTTCCGATCGGCCACACAGGGGACGTTCAGCCACGAACAAGACGCCCGGCACACGGGGCCTCGCACGGCTCCGGGAGAGGGTTCAGGGGCGTGGTGCGAAGTGGACCAGGATCCGGCCCGTGTTCGCCGTGTCGATCTCCACGCGGTCGTACAGCTTCCTGATGTGCTTCTGACCGAGGAACGCGAGGACGCGCCCCTTGAGCTGCCCGGTGCCCTTCCCGTGAATGATCTGCACGACGGGCTCGCCCGTGCTCTTCGCCTGGAACACGATCTGCCGCAGCGAGAGTTCGATGTCGCGGTTGTTCCGGAAGATCGGGTGCAGGTCCAATGTCAGCAAGGTGCCACCTCCCGCTGCCGCCACCTGTGACGACGCCGTCCGAGTGTAGTCGCCCGCGCCCGGGTGCCGGGCTCCGTGGACGGGATGGGCCCGGCTACTCAGAAGCGGCCCGCGTTGAGCGACCTCTGCAGTCCTTCGGTGGTCAGTTTCCCCCACTGCCCGTCCTGGGTGACGCCGACGTGCGCCTGGAGGGCCTTGATCGTCTGGGGGCCGATCTGGCCGTCGACGGATACATGGAGGTGGCTCTGGAGAGCCTTCTTGGTGTTCGGCCCGAACTCGCCGTCGGGGGTCACGCCCAGCACCCACTGGAGCGCCTTGGTGGTCAGCGGCCCGAACCCGCCGTCCACGGTGAGCGGGCAGTAGGGGTTGCGGTTCGAGGACGGCGGGGTCGGCGTGCCGGTGCCGCCGCCGGGCAGGCGGAGGTAGGTGAGGGGCTTGTCGTGCGAGTTCGCCTCGTCCTGCACCGTGGTCCGCAGCGGCCCCTTCTCCTGACCGTGGGAGACACACAGCGCGCCCAGCCCCTTGGCCGCGCTCTCGATGAGGATCACCACGTGCTCACCCCCGCCGGGGCCGAAGACCACGAAGTCGCCGGGCTGGGTCTCGGCCGCGGTGATGTGCTCGCAGTGGTCGAGCATCGTGCCGGTGTAGCCCTGCCCGTCGAACCCCGAGCCGTTGGGGTCCCCGGCCCCGCTCCACTTCGCCATGAGCGTGGCGAAGCCGGAGCAGTCGGTCGTGAAGGGGAGGTGGTGCACGGCTGTACCGATGGGCATGGGCCGGGTCTGCGAGTAGTGGATGTCGGGCTCGTGCTGGACCCCCCAGAGACAGTTGCTCACCATCGCCTGACGGATCTGTGCCGTGGTTGCCTGAGCGGTTGTACTCATCCTGCACTCCTGTTCGTGAACCTGTTGGACACGGTGTCAGTGCGCAGGGGGTGACGTCATTGGCGCAGGGTCACCTGTTCGTTGACGCTGCGTCCACTGCCGTGCCGAGGGACTGGCGGCGGTAGTCGCCCGGGGGCATGCCGTACGCGGCACGGAAGGCGCGGTTGAAGTCGGCGGGGTGGGGGAAGCCCCAGCGCGCGCCGAGGGCGTGCACCGGGTGGTGGCGCAGCCGCGGGTCGGCGAGGTCGGCCCGGGCGCGCTCGATGCGCAGATGCCGTATCCAGGCGGCGACGGTCCGTTCGCGGGGCTGGAAGAGCCGGTGCAGATAGCCGAGGGATATGTGGTGGTGGGCGGCGATCACCGCGGGGGTCAACTCCGGGTCGGGGAGGTTGAGTTCGACGAACGTCTCGATCCGCGCGAGCAGCGCCTGCCGACGGGTCTCCGGGGTCAGCCGGTCCTCGGCCTCGATGTACGAGGCCAGGGTCGCGGCGGCCAGGTCGAGAGCCACCTCGCCCAGCCGCGCGGCCTCGCGGTCGCCGATCTCGCCGCGCCCGACGGCCCCGGCGACGCCGACGATGTAGCGGGCGAAGACGGCACTCATCCCGGCGCCGCCGGATATCCCCTGCGCGAGTAACGGGTTCAGCCGCTCCGGGCGCAACGGCAGTGTGGACTTGGGAAGTTGCAGCATCACCATCTCGCCGCGACCGGTCCCGGGCAGGGCGCGGGTGTCCATGGGCTGGGAGGTGTCGTGGAGCAGCAGGTTCCCCGGGCACAGCCGGGACTCGTTGTCCCGCTGGGCGATGTACAGGTCGTTCGCCAGCAGGAGGCTGAGCCCGTACCGCTCGGGGTCCGAGCGGCGCACCAGGACCGAGGAGCGCACGGATCTCAGCTCGGGGTAGTCGATCGTCGTCAGCAGGACCGGGCCCAGCTCCGCGACCGTCACCTCGGACCGGAAGTCGTCGGCGTGCGGGCTGCTGACCGTCGACGGCACGATGTCCTGGGCCATCTGCTCGCACCACCACGGAAACCGGTCGGCGGCCGGCAGGTCCTCACTGCGCATGGTCACGATCACGTGCTGTCCTCCCCCGGAAAGTCAACGAAATCAGGACAGCACAGCAGATTCAACGCACCGTCATGGAAGCCCCAAACGGTTCCTTCGCGCTCGCAACCACCGGGTCAACTTGCCGTCGCCCTACGTCCCGAGGGCCACCCGGATCACTCACCTGAGCAGGATGACGCGGGCGCCGGAGCAGACCTTAGGATGCCCGCAGTGATCCTCGGGGTGGTCCCGAGCAACTCCACGCGGCTGGACAGGACGGACGCGACGACTGCCATGGCGGTGATTTCTGTGCCCTCGCGCGTAGCCCTCGTCGGCGTCGGCCGTATGGGGACGCCTCTGTGCGGACGCCTCGTCTCGGCGGGCCACACGGTGACCGCCTTCGATGTACGTCCCGAACGGGAAGCACCGGTGCGCTCCTCGGGCGCCGACTGGGCGCCGTCCGCCGCGACGGCCGCGGCCGGGGCGGAGGTGCTGGTCACCGTGGTACCCGGGCCCGGCGAGGCCGAGGCTGCGCTTCCGGACGCCGTGTTCTCCGCCCTGGCCCCCGGGGCGGTGTGGATAGACATGACGAGCAACGCCCCGGCGGTTGCTGCGGTGTTGCGGGCGCGCGCGGCCGCCCACGGCGTCGATGTCCTCGAAGCGCCGCTCGGCGGAAGCCCGGACGATGCCGAACACGGGCGCCTCAGGCTGTTCGTGGGCGGTTCTCCCGAGGTCCTCGACCGGTGCGGGCCGCTGCTGGAGGCCGTGACGACTTCGGACCGGATCAGTCACATGGGCGGCCCGGGAACCGGCTACACGACGAAACTCCTCATCAACCTGCTCTGGTTCGGGCAGGCCGCGGCGACCGCCGAGGCCCTTCTGCTGGGGCGCCGAGCGGGCATCGACCTCGCGGTCCTGCGCGACACGCTGGCCGGCAGCGCGGCCGGGAGCGACTTCATCCGCAGGGACCTGTCCGCCCTGTTCGCCGGGGACTACCTCCCCTCGTACGGACTCGACCGCATCCACGACCAGTTGGAGGTCATCACGGGCGAGGCCCGCGACCACGGCACCCCGCACGAGCTGGCCGACACGCTGCTGCATCTCCACCGGCGGGCCCTGGAGCGCTTCGGACCCGTGAACGGTGAACTCCTCGCCGTGGCCCTCCTGGAGGAGATCGCCGGAACCCTGCTGCGCCCCTGAGCGGCCGCGAGCACAGCCGCGGACGAGGGGCGCGTCGGTTTCAGCTCGGCCGAGGACCGGTGCCCCGCTTCCGCGTGCGTTCGGCGGCGCGGACGATGTTGCGCGCCATGCCGCCGAAGACGACCGCGTGAAACGGCGACACGCTCCACCAGTAGAGCTGGCCGAGCAGTCCGTGCGGGTGGAACAGGGCCCGCTGCCGGTAGCGGGCGCCGCCGGCCTTCTCCTCGTCGACCCGCATCTCCAGCCAGGCCAGGCCGGGCAGCCGCATCTCGGCGCGCAGCCGCAGCAGCCGCCCTCGTTCGATCTCCTCCACCCGCCAGAAGTCCAGCGAGTCACCGACCCGCAGCCGCCGCGCGTCACGTCGTCCCCGGCGCAGGCCCACCCCGCCGACCAGGCGGTCGAGCCAGCCGCGTACCGCCCAGGCCAGCGGGAAGGAGTACCAGCCGTTCTCGCCGCCGATGCTCTCGACCACCTCCCACAGCGCGTCGGGAGCCACGTCGGCATGGCGTTCGCGCACGTCGGTGTAGAGGCTGCCGCCGGCCCACTCCGGGTCGGTGGGCAGCGGGCCGCTCGGAGCGCCCGGCACGGAGGCGGAGGACCAGCGGGTGTCGACCTGGGCGTCCCGCACGCGCTGCAACGCGAGGGCGACGGCACGGTCGAAGCCGACCGGGTGGCCCGGCGGGCTGGGCACGTACCGCTCGATGTCCCGTTCCCGGCAGACCACCTCGTGGCGCAGCGACTCGGTCAGCGGGCGGGCGATGGAGGCGGGTACGGGCGTCACCAGGCCGACCCACTGGCTGGACAGGCCGGGGGTGAGCACCGGCACGGGCATGATGAGCCGCCGGGGCAGCCCCGCGACGGCGGCGTACCGGTGCATCATGTCGAGGTAGGTGAGCACCTCGGGGCCGCCGATGTCGAAGGTGCGGCTGACGTCGGGCGGCAGGCCGGCGCACCCCACCAGGACGCGCAGCACGTCCCGTACGGCGATCGGCTGGATGCGGGTGCGCACCCAGCGCGGCGTGACCATCACCGGCAGCCGCTCGGTCAGGTAGCGCAGCATCTCGAAGCTGGCCGAGCCGGAACCGATGATGACGGCGGCCCGCAGCACGGCCGTCGGTACGCCCGAGCCGAGGAGGATACGGCCGACCTCGGCGCGGGAGCGCAGGTGCGGCGACAGTTCCCGTTCGGGCACGTCGGCCGGGGTCAGCCCGCCCAGGTAGATCAGCCGGCCGACGCCGGCGCCGCGGGCCTGCTCGCCGAAGACCTGGGCCGCCTGCCGGTCGGTGCGTTCGAAGCCGCGACCGGCGCCGAGCGCGTGGACCAGGTAGTAGGCGACATCGACGCCCGCCATCGCCGCCGCCACCGAGCCCGCGTCGGTGACATCGCCCTGGACGACCTCCACCCGCCCGGCCCACGGATGGTCACGCAGCTTCTGGGGCGTGCGCACCAGGCAGCGCACCCGGTACCCGGCATCCAGCAGCTCCGGCACCAGCCGCCCGCCGATGTAGCCACTGGCGCCGGTCACCAAGCAGGTCCTCGGACGCCCGGCAGGGGTCGCGCTCCCGTTCGTCGCCGTCCCGCCCGTCTCGTCCGCCACGCGAACCGCCTCAGTCGTCGTCCCTGAACCCTGGTGCCCCCGACACCCCCACGGTGCCGCCCACCCGGCCGGGTACGCCGGGCGACTGCGGCATCCGGGTGACACGGGCTCGGCCCTGCCGCCGTGCCGGGAAGCACTTCGCACGGCTCGCCCTGCCCGCCCCGGTCACCGCGCCAGGACCCGATCCGGCCGTCCCGACCAGGCCGTCACCGCCCATTCGATTCCGGACAGGACAAGGGATCGGGCGATGAGCCGGTCTAGGGTGACGGCGGTCTCAGGAAGCCAACGATCGGACGATGGCACGGGCGGCGGCGCGGCCCTCCGGCGCGGGGACCAGCGGATAGACGTGCACCGCGCCCTCGCACACGGTGACGTTCACGTTGGCCTTCGTCTCCGCGGCAAGCTCTTGCAGGCGCCGGACATCGGGAAAGAACAGATCCCGTGTTCCGATGTAGACGTCGATGGGCGGCAGGGGCGCGAGCGGGCCATTGATGGGGCTGAGGCGCGGCTGGGCGGGATCATCGCCACCGGCCCAGCCACGGCCGGCTTCGAGCAGCCTGCTGCTGGTGAGCCAGGGGTCCCTGGCCTCGGTGGCAGGGATGCCGGGGTTCGACAGGGTCAGGTCCAACCAGGGGGCGATCAGCACGAGCCGGCCCGGCTGCGGCACGCCCGCGGCGGCAAGGCTCTGTGCCACACCGAGGGCGAGCCCACCGCCGGCGGAGTCCCCCATGATCGTCACCTGGCCGGGATTCACCTCGCGGAGCAACTGGTCGTAGACGGTGGTGACGAAGGGATACGCGTCGCGGTAGGTGTACCGGGACGCGAGGCCGTAGTGCGGCACTTCGACGCGTAGACCGGCGTCGGTCAGCTGCGAGATCAGCTGCCAGTGCTGCGGCGAGACGTGGCTGATGTAGGCCCCGCCGTGAAGGTAGACCACAGCGCGCTCGGCCTTGCGGTCGCGTGGAGCGACGGTGTGGCAGGTGAATCCGCCGACGGTACGTGTGCTCACCGCGTGCCGTTGTGCGAGTTTCGCCGGTGGACGCGGCGGCTCCGCCGAGGCGGCGGGATCCGGGGCTGCTCCGCGCTTGCGCGTGAGTCTCAGGAACCCGGCGATGGCGTGCATCTGGAGGCTGCTCATGTCTTCTCTCGGGGCTCTGGTGTGCCGGACTGGGCGATCGAGGTCGGGGAAGCACGCGTGTCGTGACCCGCTTCGGTCAGGAGGCCGCCAGGCGCAGCAGGAGGACCGCGAGGGCCACCGCGCCGAAGAGCGCCGCGGGGACGACGGCCTTGAGGGCGTCCTTGACGCGGAGATGCGCACGGACGGCGCCGGCGAGCAGTACGAGCAGCGCGGTCACGGCTGTCACGCCGAGCGGCCGGAGCCACAGGCCGAGGACTGCACCAGCCGCGCCGGCCAGCTCCAGCACGCCGAGGACGCGGAAGGTGGCCACCGAATGACCGAGGTGGTGCGCCTCGGCCTTCGCGGACGGACGGGCCAGGGCCTTGGGGAGGCCCGCCGCGATGAATCCGAGGGCCAGCAGGACGGACAGGACAGCGGTGGCTAGGAACATCGGGGCACCTCGGCGGAAAGGGGTCGGGCGCCGCTGCCGGGCGGCGGCTGGAGTGCGGGAACGGCGGGGAGGCCGAGAGCGGAGGGTTCCGCTCGGACGCAGGTGTTGGTGAGGGTGCCCAGTCCCTCGATCGTGGAGCGCAGGACGTTGCCCGGGTTCAGGTAGCGGGCGGGGCTGCGGGAGAACCCGACGCCGGCCGGGGTTCCGGTGAAGAGCAGGTCGCCGGGGCGCAGTTCCACCACGCCGGACACATGGCTGATCAGAGCGGGAACGTCGAAGACGAGGTCCCGGGTACGGCCGCTCT
This sequence comes from Streptomyces sp. NPDC048288, assembly GCF_043201555.1. Classification (NCBI taxonomy): domain Bacteria; kingdom Bacillati; phylum Actinomycetota; class Actinomycetes; order Kitasatosporales; family Streptomycetaceae; genus Streptomyces; species Streptomyces sp. NPDC048288. The sequence goes on along the minus strand of NZ_JBICZD010000010.1, from coordinate 210,511 downwards.
GGACGATCTCCTTGTCCAGTGCGCAGGTCAGGACCAGGTCGGCAGGGTCGTCGAGTTCGTCGAGGGTGGTGACCCATGGGCCGATCGGGCTGAAGGCCCGGTGGCTCTTGGCGAGGCTGAACTGCGGCGGGGTTCCGGCCATCTGACCGGTGCGCTCGGAGATGTCCTGGCCCACGCAGAAGCCGGCGACGTGGTCGAGGGCCTGGTGAGCGGGAATGTCGCGGCCGCCCCGGGCGAGCACGACCACGAGTTCGATCTCCCAGTCGCAGGTGGCGGTGGGCAGGGGGATGTCCTCGGCCGGTCCCGCGACAGAGGAGGGGAACTTGGCGAACACCAGCGGGGCGTCGGGGACACCCAGGCCGGTTTCCGCCCCGTGTGCCCGGTAGTTGAGGCCGACGGCGAGGATCTGGCCGGGCCTGGTGACGGGAGGACCGAGGCGGGTCGGGTCGGCCTCCAGATCGGCGAGCGTGAGGGAGGCGTCCGGGGTGGGGCGGGCAGCGGCGAGCCAGTCGCGGATCTCCGGGATCCGTGTCAGGGCGGCGTCAGGGTGCGCGGGAAAGCGTCTGTGCGAGGCGGTTTCGAGGTCGACCACGCCGCCGGCGGTGACGATCACGGTTCGCCCGTCCAGGTTGGCGAGCTTCATGAGGGGCCTTTCTGGGAGGGGTCCGGGCTGCGGGCGCGGGCCCCGGGTGGTGACGGCGGTCAGTCCTCCACCTTGACCGGGGGCTCGGTGTCGCTGAGCAGCTCCCGCAGTTGCTCGTCCGTCGCGGTGGCGAGGAACGCGTATATCTCGTCAGGAAAGTTGAGATGGGGCTTGGTGCGGTCCAGTGCGGGCTGCGGCAGCGCCTCCGCGGGGCACTGGTAGTCGGCCGGCTGCCGGTAGCGGGCGAGTTCCGCCTCGTCGATACCGGCCAGGGCGACGACCTCCGGATCGATCCAGGCCCGGTCGTCGATTGCTTCGCCCGAGGTGATCTCCAGTACCAGGCCCTCGGGTCCGCCGAAGTAGACGGACTGGCAGAAGCCGTGGTCGACGGGGCCGATCGCCATGATGCCGCGGCTTCGGATGCGGTCGCGCAGGGTCAGCAGTTCCTCGACGCTGTCCAGGTCGAAGGCGACGTGCTGCATGGCGCCCGCGGTGACCGGGCCGGTGGGGGTGGCGGCGTGGGTGAGGCCCCACTCGGTCCTGCCGGGGTTGTCGGGGTGGTGGACGAAGGCGATGTACGAGGTGGGGTTGAGCTCCATGAACGCGTGCATGGCGCCCTCGGCACCGTGCATCCAGTACAGGGCCTTGAGCTCGCAGCCGAGCACGTCCGTGAAGAACTCGATCTGGGCCTTGATGTCCCGGGTGGCGATGGCGAGGTGGTTGACGCCACGGGGGTGGACGGTCATGTCGATCACTCCTTTGTGATCAGGCGCCGACGGCGGAGGCCGCACGGAGGGTCTTGTGGCACCAGTCGCTGACCACGCGCGCGTAGTCGGCCGTGTGAAAGAGCATCAGCTGGTGAACGCCGTCCGGATGGACGTGCAGCTCCACCGGGCCTCCGGTGGCGGCTACGACGGCTCGCGCGAGGTCCGGGGTGAACACCGGATCCTTCTCCCCGACCGTGAACAGGATCGGCTTGGTGTTCTTCGCCAGCGGGACCTCGGGCTCGTACCGCATCACCGATCCCCACGACGCCAGGTCGTAGGACCAGGTATTGAGCGGGTCCTGTCGCTTCTGACGGTCCGCGCCCGGGTAGCCGTAGTCCTCGTCGAAGTTGTAGAAGCGGCCGATGTCGAACTGCAGGGCGTGCCCGAAGCGCGCGATGAGCTGCTCGTAGGCCTCCGTACGGAACGGGTTGTCGGCCGGGATCATCGGCGAGGAGGGGATGGCGTACCCCATGAGCACGGCCCCGGCGAACACGTCGGACGCGGCGTGGGCGCAGTAAGCGGCGGCGGCTCCCAGGGACGAGCCCTTCACGAACACCGGGAGCCCGGTCTCGGCGGCGATGTGCTCGCCCAGTTCGACGGCCGCGGTCACCCACTCGTCCAGGGTGAAGCGCCCGGCCGGCCGGATCGTCCGGGAACGGCCGTGGCTCGGTGCGTCCATGGACCACACCTCGGCGCCGAGCCCCGCGTAGTGCGCGGCGAAGTTGTCGTAGATCCCCCCGTGCCCGCCGATGCCGTGCTGGACGAGCAGCACGTGGTCGGCCCGCGGATGGGGATAGCGGTAGGCGAAGGTCTCGCCGACCACGTGGTCTTCACGTTTCATACCGGCCTCCAGGTGGCGGACGTCCCTCCGCCAGATGTTGATGAGTATCAACTTTAAATTGATGGGGGTCAACATCCGGGGTTAACATTGCGGCCATGAGCGCTGCCACCTCGCGAACCGGACGACCGCCGGCCGAACTGTCCCCCGCGACCCTCGACGAGATCTTCGGCGCGGCGCTGAGGATGTTCGCGGACAAGGGCTACGAAGGAGCGTCCGTCGCGGCGCTCAACCGCGAGCTCGGGGTCAGCCACAACCTGATCCACCAGCGCTTCGGATCCAAGGAGAAGCTCTGGTACGCCACCGTCGACTGGGCCTTCGCCGGCATCGCGGCCGAGCTCCTGCCGGAACTGGAGAACACTGAGGGCGGGCCGCTGGAGCAGGCGCGCCGGATCATCCGCCGCTTCGTCCTCGTTCACGCTCGCCGCCCCGAGGTGCTCCGCCTCGTCAACATCGAGGGTGTCGCCGAGACGCCCCGGCTCTTCCATCTGTACGAACACCACATCGAGCCGGTGCTCACCCCGCTCACCGCGCCCCTGCGCGCCCTGATGGACAGCGGTGAGATCGCCCCGGTGCCTGTCCGCACCCTGCACTTCCTCATCGCGCACGGCGCCAGCGCCCCGTTCAGCCTGCTGGGCCTCGCCCGCCGCATCGGCCCGGGCGACCCGCTCGAAGAGGAGGCCGTCGCGGAACATGCCGACCTCGTGGCCGACCTGGTCATCGGAGGACTGCGGTACCGCACGGAGCACGCCGGGGAGCAGCCGTGAAAGTCACGCTGACCTTCGACAACGGCCCTACGGCGCCGGTCACCTCACAGGTCCTCGACACACTGGCCGGGCACGGCGTGAAGTCCACGTTCTTCCTCGTCGGCGAGAACCTGACCGCCCCGGCCAACCGAGCCGTCGCCGAACGCGCCGCCGCGGAAGGCCACTGGATCGGCAACCACACTCTCACTCACACCGTGCGACTCGGTGACAGCCCCGACCCCGCCACGGCCGAGCGTGAGATCGGCGAAGCGCAGCGTCTCATCAGGGGGCTGGCCACCCCCGGACAGCTGTTCCGCCCCTACGGACGGGGTGGGGTCCTCGACCGCCGCCTGCTCAGCCGGGCAGCCCTCGCCTATCTCCAACGGCACGGCTTCACCTGCGTGCTGTGGCCCCATGACTGGGACGACCCCGACGGATGGGTCGACACCTGCCTGGCCGACCTCCGGACCCGCGAATGGAGTCTGGTCGTCCTCCACGACCTGCCCACCGGGGCGATGTCACATCTCCCGCGCTTCCTCGAAGCCCTGGAGAGTCTGGGAGCCGACATTCTCCAGGACTTCCCCCCGGACTGCGTCCCGATCCGGGACGGCGACGTCCGAGTACCGCTCGATCACCTCCTGACCGACTGACCCACGAGCCGACCGACCGACTGACCGACGAACCGGGCCGCGCTCGAAGGCGCGGCCCGGCGGCATCGACGGAGCCGGGCCCGGTCCGCGAGCGCCCCGAGAAGGCGCCGGCAGTCCACCGACGGCACGGACCAGGCCGGCCCCACACGCCACACCGGCATCCGCGACTTGGGCTTCGCCGCATCCCGGAGCGCCGACCACACCTCCGTCTCCTGCGGATCCGGGGTGGCCTCCGCCCCGGCGGCGCCGTCGTCCGAAGGCCGGTACCGCCCGATCGCCGCCGACAACGCCTCGCTTGCCCTGCGGCACACGGGCGCCCGTCTCACCTCCCGTGTGTCTGCTGCTCCTCGAGTTCCCGCCGGGCGGCAAACGCCTTCGCCAGCACCTTGGTCCGGTAGGGATGCGCGGCGTCCAGGGCCGACGCCACCGCAACCGCCTCCTCCAACAGCGCCAGCCGCTGCTCGGGCAGCTCCCGAACCTGTGCCGACATGCTCGCCTCCACCAGGACGTACGCCAGCTTCGACCCGTACACCTCCGGTGCGACCCGCGTCAGCAGGCGGTAGATCCGCAACCCCTCGGTGCCGCGCACCACCCGCCGGTTGGCACTGAGCAACTCAACCCTCGCCCGCATGACCATGTCCTCATCCATCGATCCCCCTCCGTTCCCCACCCCCACCCGCGCCCGCCCCGCGACGAGACAGCACGACGAACGCGCCGGCACCCGAGAACGGATGCCGACACGGACGTCGGAGAGTGGATGACGACGAGTCTGCGGCCCGGCCACCACCCCGGACAAGCCTGAACAGACGTGTGCTCCGTCCTACCAAAAACCACATCCGAACAGGCATGATGGACCTGACACTCACTCAAACCCCTGCCGCGGAGGCACGGCACGATGACCGGCCCCCTGGCGGAGACAACGCGGGCTCCAAGCGCGCCAAGGCCGAACAGCATCGCTCACCCCTTCGGCCCTGTGGCGCGTGTCAGGGGTTAACCGGACCCTGTCCAAGGGCCACATTGGCGCCATGAACCGCGTACCCGACGAAGGCCTTGTCCTGGTCCCCGGAAACTCCCTGATCACGAGTTCACCGGAAGAAGGGCGTGCCCTGGCCCTGACGCTGGCCCGCCACACGATCCACAACATCCAGCCCGACCTCGATGTGCTCAAAGGCGGTCGGCCGAACTACTCCACCACCCCGGACAGCCTCATCGACGCGTCCCGGGTCGTGGCGATCGAGTTCCAGACCATCGCAGCCGCCAACAACTACTGGCGGCCCTGAACAGCGTCTCGTGAGGACGGACATCGCCGGCGCCATGTGCCAAGAGACGATCAGCGCGTTGGCTCCGGCCTCGGTCGGAGGCCGGAGCCGACCACGAGCCGCACCCCGACGGCGGCGGAGGCGGTTGCGAGCGTCGTCCAGGAGGAGCCTCCCGCGAGGCAGATGATGCCGGCGGCCACGAGGAAGTCCGTGAGCTCCGCCAGGCCGGGCCGCACCTGGCGGAGCCGAAGGCCGGCGCACACAGCGCTGATCAGCCCGAACACGGTGATCAGAAGGGCGGCTTGGGTCATCTTCCCGGTCACCGGCCGGTTCCCTGAGGCGTGGCACCGGTTGAAGGGGAGAGGCGCTCGATCTCCCGGCGTTCCTGCTCGATCTCCCGACCGAGGATGTAGTTCAGCGCGGTCCGGATCGTGGCGATCGCCGCCAGCTGACCGATCTGCGTGAACGTGGGCGCGATGGCTGTACGAAGGATGTCCCCGGCGAGCTGGAATTCAAGACCGAGGGCCAGGAACCGGCCGAGGGCCAGCCGGATCCCGTTGAAGCCGAAGGCGGCACCCGCAGAGCCTTTCCGGTCGCGCAGCCGCACCGCGCCGTACCCCATGAACTGGACGAACGCCCAGGCGGCGCCCACGAAGATGATCAGGGCGCCGGCGAACTCGACCAGACGCACGGTCAGGTCGACGGCGCCACGCAGCGTAGATTCCGGCAGCAGGTCCGCGTGCATGGGGGCATTGTCGGCTCACACGGGCACTGCTTCGTGCCCGCCACCCCCGTGACCGGAGGAAATGTGCCACGCGGGGCGTGGGCCGGGAGGTCAGCGTCCGGGGACGGGGAGGTCGCCCTCGACGTACTGGGCGCGGCCGTCCGCGAAGGACCAGTCGTCGGGTCCGTTCTCGAAGTAGCTGACGAACAGGTCCTTGCCGTCGACGTCGGCTTCGTCGAGTCGGGCGGCGAGCGTCCGGTACAGATGCTGCTTCTCTTCGGTGGCCCGGCCGCGCTGGGTGAAGATGTGGATGATGACGGTGCCGGGTGTCCGCTGGAAGCCGAGGCCCGCGTCGAGCGCGACGATCTCGTCCGGGTCGTGCTGAGTGACGATCTGGAACCTGTCCCGCTCGGGGATCTTCAGGACGTCGATGAGGGACTGCTGGACGGCGTCGGCGATGGCCCTGATGTTCTCCGGACTACGGCCGCGGATCAGGTCGATGCGCACGAGGGGCATGGTCGGACTCCTTCGGAGGGACAGCGGGATCAGGGCTTCGGGGAGAGCCAGGTGCCGTGGTCGGCGACGGCGAGGACGCGGGCGTCGATACCTGGTGTGCGGAGGTCAAGGACGGCCGTGGGACCGCCCACCACCATGGCGAAGCCGTCGTGACGGAGGATGAGGGCCGGGAGCGATCCCATGCCTGGTGGTGCCGGGCCCCTTGGTCTTGACATGAAGAGGGCCGACCTGGGGTGCCGGTCCGGGCCCCTCCGTCCTCGACCATAGGCACTCGGCGGCAGCGAGCGGAAATGCCTCTCCGGTGACCCGCAGGCCTCACCTGCATGGATGCACGCGGCCGACGAGCACGACAAGCAGCAGGATGTCGGCCGTCGTGCGGTCGTCGTCCCGCTCGGCATGCCGAAGGTGAGACGGCCCCTGCCGGGTCTCCGCCCCTGGGCGGACCGCATGACCTCCAGCATGATCGAAGGCAGGCGAGCCGACTCCGCACGGCGCCGCGATCGTGTGATCCAGGCCCCGGATGCGGCCCCTGGCCACCGGCGTCGATGTCGAACCATCGAGATCGAGCCCGGCCCGCCCGGCCTAGGCCTAGGAGACGGGGATGAAAGTCCCACTCATCTGGGCCTGGCCAGGGCCGGTGCTCCAGGAGGTGACCGCGGCGGGCTGCACGGGCGCGGCGGCTCGATCGGGCGCCGCCCGAGTACGAAGCGGCCCGTTGCGCACGGCGGCAGCGCCTTCGGGCGGTCGCAGCCGTGGCGTCGCGCAGCACTGAGATATCAGGGACTCGGACAGGTTCCGTCTTCACGGGCACGGACCGCGTCGTGGCACACGTCGGCCGGCACACCGCGGAAACCCAGCTGCCCCCGCCCGATCACCGCTGACGGGGCCTCGACCATGCATGACCGCTGGCACCCGTCATCGAATCGCGGGGCACGGACGGCTCCCGCCCACGCGGATCCGGCTCCTCCGCGACACCTTGCCCCGCTCAGTGACCCTCACCTAGCCTGAGTTTGTGCCGCTCATAAACAAATCCCGTTCGCACACCGTCGTGCCGGGAAGCCCCCTCGCCCTCACCCGCCTCCGCATCGCGATCACCGCTCTCTTCGCCATGGACGGCTTCGTCTTCGCGGGCTGGGTGGTCCGCATCCCCGACATCAAGCACCAGACCCACGCCTCGGTCGGCGCGCTCGGGCTGGCCCTGCTCGGCGTCTCCGCCGGTGCGGTGATCACCATGACACTCACGGGCCGGCTCTGCCGCCGTTACGGAAACCACCGCGTGACAGTGGCCTGCGCGGCCCTGCTCGCCCTGAGCGTCGCGCTGCCGCCCCTCACCCACTCGGTACTCGCACTCGGCGCGGTCCTGCTCGTCTTCGGCGCCGCGTACGGCAGCCTGAACGTCGCCTTCAACAGCGCCGCCGTCGACCTGGTCGCCGCCCTCCGCCGCCCGATCATGCCGAGCTTCCACGCGGCCTTCAGCCTCGGCGGCATGATCGGCGCCGGGCTGGGAGGCCTGGTCGCCGGTTCCCTCTCCCCCACCCGGCACCTGCTCGCCCTCACCGTGATCGGCCTGCTGGTCACGGCCGTCGCCGGCCGCACCCTGCTCCGGTACGACACCCCGGTCCCGCACACCGAGGAGCGCCCCGGCGCCGCGCCGCGCCGGCTGGACGCGCGGACCCGCCGGCTGGTTCTCGTCTTCGGCCTGATCGCCCTGTGCACGGCGTACGGCGAGGGGGCGATGGCCGACTGGGGCGCGCTCCATCTCCGCCAGGACCTGGGCGCGTCCGCGGGTCTCGCCGCGGCCGGTTACACGTGTTTCGCACTGGCCATGACCGTGGGCCGGGCGAGCGGCACCAGGCTGCTGGAGCGGCTCGGGCGGTCCCGCACGGTGATCTTCGGCGGCGGTACGGCGGCGGCCGGCATGCTGCTCGGCTCCCTCGCGCCGTGGGTGTGGGCGACCCTGCTCGGCTTCGCGATCACGGGGCTGGGCCTGGCCAACCTGTTTCCGGTGGCCGTGGAACGGGCGGGAGCGCTGGCCGGTCCTTCGGGGGTGGCGACCGCCTCCACCCTGGGCTACGGCGGCATGCTGCTGGGGCCGCCCGCCATCGGTTTCCTGGCGGACTGGACATCCCTGCCGACGGCGCTGACGAGCGTCGCGGTGCTGGCGGCGCTGGCCACCCTGATCGGCGTGGCCACCCGGATGGGCACAACCGCCGGGTGACTGGGGAACCCGCCAGGTGACAGGCGGATCAGTCCAGCAGCCCCGGTTCCCGCACCGACTCCAGCAGCGTGGCCAGCCGTGCCGTGTCGGCTCCGGTCCACCCCGGCGGCCGGGTGATCTCCGCCCAGGCGCTGGTGGGCATGGTCCCGTACCGGTGCCCGAAGCCGTCCGGCACGCTGTCCGCGCCGGCGAGGTCGCAGGCCACCTGCCAGGACGTCAGCAGCGGATACCAGCGCATCGCGGGTGAGACGTCCCGGGCGCGGGGCCGGTCGAGCCAGTCCGGCCGGTGCAGGGCGAGGGCGGGCGACCACCAGACCACCGGGTCGGACCCGTTCTGGAGGTAGACCGCCCTCGGCTCGCCCCAGGGCGCGTCCGGAATGCCGTAGTCGGCCGGCACCTGGGCGAACCGCACGTGTGCGCCGTCCGCGACCACCGGCCGCCATTCGGGGCTGCCCGGCTGCCGCTGCGCGGTGACCGTCCGCCACAGCGGGTTGTCGTAGGTCGGCCCGACGAACAGCGCGCCGCCGGTCTCCGAGGTGAGCCGGGACGGCGAGCCGCCGAGGGCGGACTCCATCGAGAAGGAGCCGAGGCTCTCGCCGTAGACGAGGAGCCGGGGGCGGGAGTCTGCGGGGAGGGTCCGCCATTTCGCGTAGACGGCGTCGAAGAGGGCCCGGCCGGTGGCGGCGGCCTCGTCCTCGGTGAGCGCGGAGACCCAGCTGGGCAGGTAGGAGTACTGCATGGCGACCTCGGCGGTGTCGCCGCCCCACATGTACTCCAGGGGTTTGCTGCCCTGGTCGTTGATCCAGCCGGTGCCGGTGGTGCCCATGACGGCGAGGATCCGGCGGGAGAAGCCGCCGGTGCGTTCGAGTTCGCGTACGGCGAGGGCGGCGCGTTCGTCGAGGGTGTCGGCGGTGCGCAGGCCGACGTAGACCCGTACCGGATCCACCGCCGGTTTGCCGGTGAAGGCGGTGATGTCGGCGCGGGTGGTGGCCGTACCGACGAAGTCGCGGCCCTTGGCGCCCAGGGTGTCCCAGTGCGCGTCGGATTCGGGGCTGCCGGAGAGGGAGGGCAGGGCGGGCTGGTGGACGCCCTCGGTGGTGCCCTGGTCGGCGAGGGACGCGGCGCTCTCGATGGCGTCGAGCGCTCCGCGCAGCAGGAAGCCCTGGACCACTCCGACGATCACGAAGACGGCGAGGGCCACCCCGGTGGCGTAGGCGACGGGGCGCGGGACGAGGGCGTCGAAGGCGTGGGCGAGGACGCGGGTGCCGAGCCGTACCGTACGGGCGGCCAGGAGCAGCAGCGTGGCGACGAGGGCGGCCACGACCGGGACGAGGGCCCACTGCCACCAGACCAGGTGCGGCGGCAGGGTGACCACCCGGCGGACCTCGTCCTCCCAGCGGACGCTCCAGGCGGTGACGGTGACGACCGCGGCGGCGCCGAGGCCGCCCAGGGCGGCCCACAGGGTCCGGCGCAGGCGCGGGCGGATCCGGAAGCCGGCCCAGCGGAGCAGCAGCCGGACCACCGTCTCCCCCACCGCGCCGACGCCGTAGCCGACGGCCGCCGACACGCCGGCCGCGAGCCCCTGGAGCCACCAGGCGCGGGGCAGGAGGGACGGGGTGAGGGACAGGCAGTAGCAGAGGACGGCCACCGCGATCCCGCCCCAGCACGGCCGCCGCCGGACCACCCGGTCGGGGCCCGCGTGCCGGCGCAGCCGGGCCGTCAGCCGCCGGGTCCGGTCCTTCGTACGATTCAGAGCCCTGCCCGCACCACTCACTTGGCCACCTCGGGACCACGATCGGCCACCGCACCGGCCGCCGCATCCGGACGGCCCCTCAGGAACACGCGTCCGGACGGCCCCTCAGGGGCACTCTCCCACCCGGCAAAAGGTGCAGAGCGGTACCGGGTATCCCATCGTGGTGGGCATGGCCCAGGCCCAGACGACCGAGAGTCCGCGCTCCTCGCCGCCTGCGGCCAAGCTGACGCTGCCCACGCTGACCGCGATGGTGGTCGGCTCGATGGTCGGCGCCGGGGTGTTCTCGCTGCCGCGCCGGTTCGCGGAGGAGACCGGGGTCGCGGGCGCGCTGATCGCCTGGCTGATCGCGGGTGCGGGGATGCTGATGCTGGCCCTGGTCTTCCAGACGCTGGCGCTGCGCAGGCCGGATCTGGACGCCGGGGTGTACGCCTACGCGAAGGCGGGGTTCGGCGAGTACCTGGGTTTCTTCTCGGCGTTCGGGTACTGGGCGAGCGCCTGCGTCGGGAACGTCACCTACTGGGTGCTGATCATGTCCACGGTGGGCGCGGTGTGGCCGGCGCTCGGCGAGGGCGACACCGTGCCGGCGGCGGCCCTGTCGACGATCGGGCTGTGGGCCTTCTTCCTGCTGATCCGGCGGGGCGTGAAGGAGGCCGCGGCGGTCAACCGGATCGTCACGGTCGCGAAGGTCGTCCCGATCCTGGTCTTCGTGATCCTGGCCCTGTGCTACTTCAAGGCGGACGTGTTCGCCGCCAACTTCCACGGCGCCTCCTACGCGGGCTCCCTCTTCGACCAGGTCCGCGGGACCATGCTGGCCACGGTGTTCGTCTTCCTCGGCGTGGAGGGCGCCAGCGTCTACTCCCGGCACGCCAAGCGGCGCGCGGACGTGGGCCGGGCCACCCTGCTCGGTTTCCTCAGCGTCTTCTGCGTCTTCGCGTCCGTGACGATCGTGTCGTACGGCATCATGCCGATGGCCGAGATCGCCCAGCTGCGCCAGCCCTCCATGGCCGGGGTGCTGGAGCACGCGGTCGGCACCTGGGGGCAGGTCTTCGTCAGTGTGGGGCTGATCGTCTCGGTGCTCGGGGCGTATCTGGCGTGGACGCTGATGGCCGCCGAGGTGCTGTTCGTGGCGGCCAAGGACGACGACATGCCGCGGTTCCTGCGCCGGGCGACCGCCTCGGACGTGCCCGAACCGGCGCTGCTGATGACGACGCTGCTGTCCCAGGTGGTGCTGATCGTCACGCTGTTCTCGGACGACGCCTTCGACTTCGCGCTGGATCTGACCAGTGCGCTGTCGCTGATCCCGTATCTGCTGGCGGCGGCCTTCGCCGCGCGGATCGCCGGGCCCGCGCGGCGCCGGGGGGAGCTGGTGGTGGGCCTGCTCGCCACGGTGTACACGGCGTTCCTGGTCTACGCGGCGGGCCCGAAGTACCTCCTGGTCTCGTTCATCGTCTACGCCCCGGCGACCGTGCTGTTCGTGATGGCCCGCCGGGAGCAGGGCCGGCGGCTGTTCTCGCCGCGTGAACTCGTCGTCCTGGCCGTGTCGGTCGCGGGGGCGGTGGTCGGGATCCTCGCCCTGGCGCTCGGCTGGATCAGCCTCTGAGTCCCCGGAAGGTGCACCGTGAGCAGTGAAGTCCCCACGAACCAGGCGGCGTTCGGCGTCCACTCCGAGGTCGGCAGGCTGCGCAGGGTGCTGGTCTGCGCGCCGGGGCTCGCGCACCGCAGGCTCACCCCGACCAACTCCGACGATCTGCTCTTCGACGACGTGATGTGGGTGGAGAACGCCCAGCGCGACCACGCCGACTTCGTGAACAGGCTGCGCGAACGGGACGTGGACGTGGTCGAGTTGCACGATCTGCTGGCGCAGACCATGACGATCCCGGCGGCCCGGGACTGGCTGCTCGACCGGAAGATCGTCGCCAACCAGGTGGGTCTTGGGCTGATCGACTCCACGCGTGCCTTCCTGGAGACCCTGGAACCGGCCCGGTTGGCCCGGTACCTGATCGGCGGCCTGGCCACCATCGACCTGCCCGACGAGTACCGCACCGGTTATCTCGCCCTCGCCCGGGAGTCCACCGGCGTCCGCGAGTACCTGATGCCGCCGCTGCCCAACACCCTCTACACCCGGGACACCACGTGCTGGCTCTACGGCGGGCTCACCCTCAACCCGCTGTACTGGCCGGCCCGGCACGACGAGACCCTCCTGATGAAGGCGGTGTACACCTTCCATCCCGGCTACAAGGACGCCACGGTGTGGTGGGGCGACCCCGAACTCGACTGGGGACAGGCGACGTTCGAGGGCGGCGACATCATGCCCGTCGGGGGCGGTGTCGTCCTGATGGGCATGAGCGAGCGCACCTCGCGGCAGGCGATCACCCAGGTGGCCAAGGCCCTGTTCGACCAGGGTGCGGCCGAGCATGTCGTCGTCGCCGGGATGCCGAAGCTGCGGTCCGCGATGCACCTCGACACGGTGTTCACCTTCGCCGACCGCGACCTGGTCACCCTCTATCCGGCCATCATGGACGCGGTGCACGCCTTCTCGCTGCGGCCCGGCGACAAGGAGCCCGGTGTCGAGCTGACCGACGAGGGCTCGACCCCGTTCGTGGACGTGGTCGCCAAGGCGCTGGGGCTGCCGAGGCTGCGGGTCGTGGAGACCGGCGGTGACGTCTACGCCTCCGAGCGGCAGCAGTGGGACAGCGGCAACAACGCGGTGGCGCTGGAGCCGGGCGTGGTCTTCACCTACGACCGCAACACCCAGACCAACACCCTGCTGCGCAAGGCGGGCGTGGAGGTCATCACCATCGTCGGCGCCGAACTGGGCCGGGGGCGCGGCGGCGGGCACTGCATGACCTGCCCGCTGCTGCGCGACCCGGTCGAGTTCTGACCCCCGGGGCCCGGAGATGCCGGTCCCCCGGCTGCCGACCCGGACGGCCCTGGCGGCGGCGGTCGCCGTGCTGGTACTGGCGAACCTGCTCGACAACCGCTGGGCCGGGTCCTGGATCCTGCTCACCGCGGTCGTCGGCTCGGCGGTCCTGGTGGCGTTGCTGTTCTGGGCCGGGGGCAGCTGGGCCGAGCTGGGGCTGGGCCGGAACTCCCTCGGGAAAGGGGTGCGCTGGGGCGGTGCCCTGATCGGGATCGTCGCGGCCGTCTATCTCTGCGGGGCGCTGCTGCCGGTCACCCGCGAGCTGTTCACCGACCGGCGGACGGACGCGCTGAGCGGCTCGGAGATCGCCTTCAAGGCGCTGGTCGCGGTGCCCGTGGGGACCGTACTGCTGGAGGAGATCGCCTTCCGCGGCGTCCTGTTCGCGCTGCTGTGCCGGCTGCGTACGGCGACGACGGCCGCCGTCCTGTCGTCCCTGCTGTTCGGGCTCTGGCACATCCTGCCCTCGCTGAACCTCGGCAAGGAGAAGCCGACGCTGGGTTCGCTCTTCGGGCACTCGGCCGCCGGCGCGGTCCTGGTGGACGTCGGCGCGGTGCTGTTCACGGCCGTGGCGGGCTGTCTGCTGTGCTGGCTGCGCGATCGCAGCGGCTCGCTGCTGGCGCCGATGGCCCTGCACTGGGCGGTGAACGGACTGGGCTACGCGGTGGGCTTCCTGCTCCGCTAGGCCGTGCGTCCGGCAGACTCGCGGCATGGAGACTGCCGATTTTCTTCAGATCCTGGACCGGGAGGGGCGGGCGCTGGGCGCCGCCGCCCTGGAGGCGGGGCTCGACGCCGAGGTGCCGACCTGCCCGGACTGGCGGGTGCGCGACCTGCTGCGGCACACGGGCACCGTCCACCGGTGGGCCACCGGGATCGTCGCCGACGCCACGACCGCGCCCCACCCGTTCCCGGACCCGCCCGCCCTCGACGGCACCGACCTGACCACCTGGTACCTGGACGGCCATCGCCGGCTCGTCGACACCCTGGGCAGCGCACCGCGGAACCTGACCTGCTGGACCTTCCACCCCGCCCCCGTCCCCTCGCCCCTGGCCTTCTGGCTGCGCCGGCAGGCCCATGAGACGACCGTCCACCGGTACGACGCCGAAGCCGCCCGGGGCGGTCCGGCGTCCCCGATCAGCACGGACTTCGCGGTGGACGGCATCGACGAACTGCTGCGCGGCTTCCACGCCCGCTCCCGCAGCCGACTGCGCACCGAGGAGCCGAAGGTGGTGCGGGTGCGGGCCCTGGACGCGGACGCGGCATGGACCGTACGGCTGTCACCGCAGCCGCCCGTGACCGAGCCCGGCGCTCCCGCCGAGGCGACCGCCGAACTGGCGGGCCCCGCCGACGAGTTGTACCTGGCGCTGTGGAACCGGGTGCCGGTGCCGATGGCGACCGGCGATCTGGAGCTCATCCACCTGTGGCGCACGAACTCCGGGATCTGACCAACTCTGTTGTCAGGCGACCGTCAGGCGACCCGGTTCGGTCCGCCCAGCCGTCAAAAGACCGGCTGTCGGGGTCAGTTCGACTCGGCGGCCAGCATCCGGTTCAGTACCGCGCGCTGCACCGGCAGCACCTCGCCGTGCAGCGCGCGCCCCTTCCCGGTGAGCGCCACCCGCACGCCCCGCCGGTCCTCCGGGCACATGGCCCGCTCGACCAGGCCGTCCTTCTCCAGCCGGGCGATCAGCCGGGACAGCGCGCTCTGACTGAGGTGCACCCGCTCGGCGATCTCCTGGACGCGGTAGCTGCAGCCGCCGTCCGTCGGCACGGCGACGGAGAGCAGGTCGAGGACCTCGAAGTCACTGCCGCACAGGCCGTGGCCGTGCAGGGCGCGGTCGAGCTCGCACTGGGTACGGGCGTGAAGAGCCAGAATGTCCCGCCACTGCTCCACGAGCGCCTGCTCGGGCTTCTTCGCCGCCATCCCCGCACCGTAGCAGAGAATCGGGATTGTTGCATCGTAATTAAATGCGTTTGCATTCGATGCATGTGCATGTAGTGTCTGGGTCCATGACCTCTCCGCTCACCGCCCCCGCTCCAGAGGGGCGCTGGACTCCCCGCCTCTGGGGCACCCTGCTGGTGCTCTGCGCCGCGATGTTCCTGGACGCCCTCGATGTGTCGATGGTCGGCGTCGCCCTGCCGTCGATCGGCTCCGACCTGCACCTTTCCACGTCGACCCTGCAGTGGATCGTCAGCGGCTACATCCTCGGATACGGCGGCCTGCTGCTGCTCGGCGGCCGCACCGCCGACCTGCTCGGCCGGCGCCAGGTGTTCCTCGTGGCCCTCGGCGTCTTCGCGGTCGCCTCGCTGCTCGGCGGCCTGGTCGACTCCGGCCCGCTGCTGATCGCCAGCCGCTTCATCAAGGGCCTGAGCGCGGCCTTCACCGCCCCCGCCGGCCTGTCGATCATCACGACCACGTTCCCGGAGGGCCCGCTGCGCAACCGCGCCCTCTCCATCTACACCACCTGCGCGGCCACCGGCTTCTCCATGGGCCTGGTGCTGTCCGGCCTGCTCACCGAGGCCAGTTGGCGCTTCACCATGCTGCTGCCCGCCCCGATCGCGCTGATCGCGCTCCTCGCCGGCCTCCGGCTGCTGCCCCGCAGCTCCCGCGAACGCGACCACAACGGCTACGACATTCCCGGCGCGATCCTCGGCACCGCCTCCATGCTGCTCCTGGTGTTCACCGTCGTGGAGGCCCCGCAGGTCGGCTGGGCCTCGGCCCGCACCCTGCTGTCCTTCCTCGCGGTCGCCGTCCTGCTGACCGCCTTCGTCCAGGTCGAACGCCGCTCCCCCGGCCCGCTCATCCGGCTCGGCGTGCTGCGCTCGGGCAGCCAGATCCGCGCCCAGCTCGGCGCGGTCGCCTTCTTCGGCTCGTACGTCGGCTTCCAGTTCCTGACCACCCTGTACATGCAGTCCGTGCTCGGCTGGTCGGCGCTGCACACCGCGCTGGCCTTCCTGCCGGCGGGCGCGCTGGTCGCGGTGTCGTCGACCAAGGTCGGCGCGATCGTGGACCGCTTCGGCACCCCTCGGCTGATCGCCGCCGGCTTCGCGTTCATGGCGCTGGGCTACGCCCTGTTCCTCCGCATCGACCTGGACCCGGTCTACGCGGCGGTGATCCTGCCGTCGATGCTGCTGATCGGCGCCGCCTGCGCCCTGGTCTTCCCCTCCCTGAACATCCAGGCCACCAACGGCGTCGACGACCACGAGCAGGGCATGGTCTCCGGACTGCTCAACACCTCGGTGCAGGTGGGCGGTGCGATCTTCCTGGCGATCGTGACCGCCGTGGTCACCGCCGGCGCCCCCGACCGGGCGACTCCGCAGGCCGTGCTCGACAGCTACCGTCCCGGCTTCGTGGTCGTCACGATCGTCGCCCTCGCCGGTCTGCTGATCACCCTCACCGGGCTGCGCACCCGGACTCCGCGGCAGAGCGTCGTGATCGCCAAGTCCACCTCCCTGGAGGCGGAGCGCGTGTCCGTGCGCGACTGAACGGGGACGCCTCCGACAGTGCGCCCGGCGGGGCCCGTTGCCCCGCCGGGCGCACTGCTGTGACACTGCCGGGATGACGAGTCACGGGGGACGGCGCGGCCAGGCGGAGCGGGACGCGATCACCGTCGAGATCGGATACGCGCTGTGCAGCGCGGTGTTCGCGGCGGCGGTCGCCTTCGGCGTGGTGGCCGGTCCGGCGCTGCTGTTCGATCTGCCCGCCGTGCTCGAACGCGCCCTGCCGCCGGTGGGCGCGGTGCTCGCCGCCCTGCTGTTCTGCGCCCGGGTGGTCAGCGTGCTCGTCCGCTTCCGGCGGTCCCCTCAGCCCAGCCGGCCCGGTCAGCCCAGCCAGCCGGGCCGGACCAGCCCCGACTCATAGGCAAGCACGACCAGTTGGGCCCGGTCGCGGGCGCCCAGCTTGACCATCGTGCGGCTCACATGGGTCTTGGCGGTGAGGGGGCTGACGACCAGCCGGCGGGCGATCTCCTCGTTGGACAGGCCGATCCCCACCAGGGCCATCACCTCCCTCTCCCGTTCGGTGAGCCGGCCGAGGGCGTCGGCGGCGGCCGGTTCCTTGGAGCGGGCCGCGAACTCCGCGATCAGCCGGCGCGTCACCCCGGGCGACAGCAGCGCGTCCCCGCCCACCACCGCCCGGACGGCGCGCACGAGTTCCTCCGGTTCGGTGTCCTTGACCAGAAAGCCGGACGCTCCGGACCGGATCGCCTCGAAGACGTACTCGTCGAGCTCGAACGTCGTCAGCATGACCACCTTGACGTCCTTGAGCCCCTCCGCCCCGGTGATGCGCCGGGTCGCGGCCAGGCCGTCCAGACCGGGCATCCGGATGTCCATCAGGACGACGTCGGGGCGCAGTTCACGCACCGCGCGCACCGCCTCCTCGCCGTCCGCCGCCTCCCCGGCCACCTCGATGTCCGGCTGGGCGTCGAGCAACGCCCGGAACCCGGCCCGCACCAGCGACTGGTCGTCGGCGAGCAGCACCCGGATCATCGGTCCTCCCTGTCACGCCTGTCATCACTGCCGTCGTTGCCGTCGTTGCCGTCGTTGCCGTCGTTGCCGTCCAGGGGCAGTACGGCGAGCACCCGGAAGCCGCCGTCGGCGCGCGGTCCCGCCTCGATCGTGCCGCCCAGCGCGGCCGCCCGCTCCCGCATCCCGGCCAGCCCGTTGCCGCTGCCGCCCGCGTCCGCGCCGGTCGCCGGACCGTCGTCGTCGATCCGCAACCGCAGCTCCCCGCCCCCGTGTTCGAGCCGCACGCGCGCGTGCCGTGAACCGGAGTGCCGTACGACATTGGTCAGCGCCTCCTGCACGACACGGAAGGCGGCCAGGTCGGCGCCGGGCGGCAGGCGTGGCGGCTCCCCCTCGACCGCCACGGTGAGACCGGCGCTCGCCGCCTGTTCGACGAGTTCCGGCAGCCGTCCGAGGCCGGGGGCGGGCGCGCGCGGCGCGTCTCCCGGGGCGCGCAGGGTGTCGAGCACCTGGCGGACCTCGCCGAGCGCCTCCTTGCTGGCGGCCTTGATGGTGGTGAGCGCGGACCGGGCCTGCTCGGGGTCGGAGTCGAGCAGCGCCAGGCCCATGCCCGCCTGGACGTTGATGACCGAGATGCTGTGGGCGAGGACGTCGTGCAACTCGCGGGCGATCCGCAGCCGTTCCTCGTCCGCCCGCCGCCGGGCGGCCTGGGCGCGGTCGGCCCGCTCCCGGGCCCACTGCTCGCGCCGCAGCCGGACCAGCTCGGCCACCGAGACGATGATCAGCACCCAGGTGGCGACGATCATTTCCTTGCCGAGATTCGCTCCGGTGTCGCCGGGCGGTGGCAGCCACCGGTACAGCCAGAGCGAGATCAGCAGGTGGCCGGCCCACAGCATCCCGAGGGCCGCCCAGGCGGCCCGGCGGTGCCCGGCGACGACGGCGCTGAAGCAGGCCACCGCCACGGCCGCGAAGATCGGGCCGTACGGATACCCGGCCCCGACGTACACCAGGGCGAGCCCGGCCGTGCCGAACGCCACGGGCACCGGGTGCCTCAGGCGCCAGAGCAGCAGGGCGCAGGTGGCGAGGATCAGCAGCCGCGCGTAACCGTCGAGGGGGACGCGGTGCGGCTGCTCGTGGGCGGCGAAGTTGGAGGCCGCCAGCACCAGGACGGTGAGCGGCACGGTGGTGCGCCACGGCAGACGGCCGCGCGGCGATCCGCCCTCGCCGCCGTCGTCGCGCTGCCACCACGGGGGTCCGTAGTGCCACGGCTGCGCGGGGCCGCGCTCCCGTACGCCCTGCTCGTCCATGACCGCCACGCTAGACGGCGCCGGCCCGCGCGGGCGTCAGCCCGGCGAGGTGATCACGCGTACTCCCGGGGAAGTAGGCCGCCGGGTGCGGTCAGAGCCCGGCGGCCAGCTCCGCCACCTCGGCGTCGAAGAGCCGGTCGGCGGCGAATCCCATCCCCGTGAAGTGCCCGGCGAGTTCGAGGGAGAGCACGCCGTGCATCCGGGTCCAGAACCCCAGCGCCCGGCGCAGCACCCCCGGCGGGGCGGGATGACCGCCGGCCCACTCGCGGTGCTGGGAGAGGTGGGCGGTGAAACCGGCGGAGACCGGCGCAGGCGCCTGGGGCTCGGCCGCCGCGCAGACGTCGAGCAGGGCCGCCATGATCTCCTGGGCGATGCCGGTGACGTCCTCGGGCGCGTGATAGCCGGGCACCGGCGTGCCGTAGACGAGGAAGTACCGCTGCGGGTCGTCGAGCGCCCAGCGGCGCAGGGCCTGGGCGAGGCCCTGGAGGCCGGCACCGGAGTCGGCGGCGGTCCGGAAGGTGTCGGCGAGGCTGCGGTAGGCGTCCCGGATCAGCTCGGTGATCAGCTCGTCGCGGCTGCCGAAGTAGCGGTAGAGGGCGGGGCCGCTCATGCCGAGTTCCTTGGCGATCGCGTTCAGGGACATGCCCGACGCGCCGGCCTTGGCGATCTGCTCCCAGGCGCGCGCCTTGATGTCCGCCCGCACCTGGGCCCGGTACCGCTCGCGGGGGCTCATCGCGTCCGCGTCCGCGCCTGCCGCCATGACCCTCACGCTCCAGTTCTCGGACTTGAGTGTTTCAACCTATCACTTTCGAGAGTACCTCTAACTCCCGCGACGGAAACCCCCACCGCGAGAGCTTGACACCTTCGCGAGCACCAGTCATGTTTGTTATAGCTTCTAACTCAAGCGAGAACCTCTCCCGCTTGCGAACGGCTCTACTCACGGAGGTCGTCATGGGAACTGCGGAAACCGTCGAAAACACCCGGCTCGTCGAGGTCGTCCTGCCGGGCGTCGTGGAACCGGAAGGGCTCCGGATCCAGCAGCGGGAGATCCCCGCCCCGGGCCCCGGCCAGATCGTCGTCCGCATGGAGGCCACCGGCGTCTCCTTCGCGGAGCAGCAGATGCGCCGCGGCCGCTACTACGACCAGCCGCCCTTCCCCTTCGTCCCCGGCTACGACCTGGTCGGGACGGTGCTCACGGCCGGCGCGGGGGTCACGCCCGGACTGGTGGGAAGGCGGGTGGCGGCGCTGGTCAAGGTCGGCGGCTGGGCCAGCCATGTCGTGCTCGACGCGGCCGACGCGGTGGAGGTGCCCGCGGGTGTCGGCGCGGCGGAGGCGGAGACGCTGGTGGTCAACGGGATCACGGCCTGGCAGATGCTGCACCGCAAGGCCCGGGTGCGCAGTGGCGGGACGGTCCTGGTGCACGGCGCCAACGGCGGGGTCGGCACGGTCCTCGTCCAGCTCGCGCGTGCGGCGGGTCTGAAGGTGATCGGCACGGCCTCCACCCGGCACCACGAGGCGCTGCGCGAGCTGGGCGTGACCCCGGTCGACTACCGCGCCGAGGACGTCCCGGCCCGGGTCCGCGAACTCGCCCCCGGCGGTGTCGACGCCGTCTTCGACCACCTCGGCGGCCGCAGTGTCGTCGACTCCTGGAGGCTGCTCGCCCCGGGCGGCACCCTCGTCTCCTACGGCAGCGCCACCACCCGGGACGACTCGGGCTCCAAGCAGCTGCCGGTGCTGAAGATCCTCGGCCGGGTGTGGCTGTGGAACGCGCTGCCCAATGGCCGGCACGCGTACTTCTTCAACATCTGGGAGGGCCGGGCCCTGCGCAAGGACCGGTTCCGGGCCCGGCTCAGCACCGACCTCACCCAGGTGTTCCAGGCCCTCCAGAGCGGCGAGGTCGCCGCCCGCGTCGCCGCCCGGCTGCCGCTGACCCGGGCCGCGGAGGCCCTGCGGCTCGCCGAGTCGGGGACGGTCGCGGGGAAGGTCGTCCTGGTCCCGGACAGCGGCGACGGGGAGTCGGCCTCCCCCGCGCTGTGAGGGGCGTCGACTCAGCGGGCGTCGCCCGAGGCCGGGTCACCGCCCGCGACCGTACCTCCGCCCGCGAACGCGCCGTCCCCCGCGAAGGCCAGCGTGGCGAAGCGTTCGCCGATGCGGCGGTGGGTGACCGCGTCCGGGTGGAGCCGGTCGGGCAACGGCAGTTCGGCGGAGTCGGCCTCGCCGTAGAGGGCACGGCCGTCGAGGTGGTGGAGGTGCGGGTCGTCGGCCGAGCGCTCGGCCACGATCCGGGCCAGCTCGTCCCGGATGACGGACAGGGTGAGCTTGCCGCTCGCGCGCTCGGCCGGATCGCCGGTGGCGGTGAAGAGGAGCCGGCCCTCGCCGAAGGCGCTGAGGTCCATGGCGGTGGGGCCGGGGGTGTCCTCGTGGATGGGACACAGGATCGGCGACACGACCAGCAGCGGGGTGGTGGGGTGTCCCTCGCGGACGGTGTCGAGGAAGCCGTGGACGGCGGGACCGAAGGCCCGCAGCCGCATCAGGTCGGCGTTCACCACGTTGATGCCGATTTTCAGGCTGATCAGGTCGGCGGGGGTGTCCCGGACCGCGCGGGCGGTGAACGGGTCGAGCAGCGCGCTGCCGCCCAGCCCCAGGTTGACCAGGTCGACCCCGGCGAGCGCGGCGGCGAGCGCGGGCCAGACGGCGGTCGGGCTCGCCGCGTCGGAGCCGTGGCTGATGGAACTCCCGTGGTGCAGCCAGACCTTGCGGCCCCGGTCGGACACGGCGGTGACCGGGGCGTCGGTGCGCAGCGCGACCAGTTCGGTGGTCTCGTTGTGCGGCAGCCAGATCTCGACGTCCTTCTCGCGCTCGGGCAGGCCGGTGAAACGGAGGGTGCCGACGGGGCCGGGGCGCAGTTCCGTCGTCCCGGCGCCCAGGTCGACGACCTGGACCCTGCCGCCGCTCACCACTCCCTGATCGGCCAGGACGCCGTCGACGAGCAGGTCGTAGACACCGTCGGGCCGGGGCGGCGCGCCGACGTAGAGCCGCTTGGTGGGCAGGGTGTCCAGTTCCACGGCGGTGGCGCGGGTGCGGAACACCAGGCGTACGCCGGAGGGCTGGGCCTCGACCATGGCGAGCTGCGGGTCGGCGCACTGGGCGCGGGCCCGGGCCGGGAGCCGGTGCGGCAGGATGCCGTGCGCCGTCCGTTCCAGGTCGAGGGCGCCGCGCAGGAGGTCGGCGGTGATCGGGGTGGTGGTCCAGTGGTGACCGTCGTCGGTGATCTGCATCGTCTCTGCCTGCCGTAGGAATGCCGTCGGAATGCCGTAGGGATGCCGTGGGGGGGCGGGTGGGTCAGGCCGGTGTGGGCCAGTTGCGGAGCAGGGCGTCGAGGGCGTCGAGGATGCGGGCCCAGGACTGGGCGCTGTCGGGGGCGCTGTGGCTGAAGCCGCCGCTGAGCTCCAGGTCGACGTAGCCGTGGAAGACGCTGCCGAGCATCCGGACGGCGTGGGTCTCGTCCGGTTCGGTCAGGTCGTAGCCGCGCAGGATGGCCCGGGTCATCTGGGAGTGCCGGACGCCGGCACTGGTCGCGGCCGTCTCCGGGTCGAGGCGCAGCCGGGCCGCCGCGTAGCGGCCGGGGTGGGCGCGGGCGTAGTCGCGGTAGACGTCGGCGAAGGCGACGAGGGCGTCCTTGCCGGCCCGGCCGGCGAGCGCGTCGGCGGCCCGGTCGGCGAGTTCCTCCAGCGCCAGCAGCGCGATCCTCGTCCGCAGGTCCTGGGAGCTCTTGACGTGCGAGTACAGGCTCGCGACCTTCACGTCGAACCGTCGGGCCAGTGCCGAGACGGTCACCTGGTCGAAGCCCACCTCGTCGGCCAGCTCCGCTCCGGCCCGGACCAGTCGTTCCGTGGTCAGTCCCGCTCGCGCCACATCGCTCCTCCGCTTCACCTGCGCCTGAAGCGATTATGAAGTTGCCTAAAGCTTTTAGGCAAATTAGCGTGCGCTGTATGAGGCAGCTGAGTGAGCAAGAGATCCGTGCCGCGTTCGTGAACTGCACCAAGGGCGCGGCGAAGCGGCTGAACATCCCGCACGACCTGGACGAACGGCCGTGGGCCGACCTGGACTACTTCGGGTGGCGGGACCCGCAGGCGCCCGACCGCGCCTGTCTGGTGACCGAGGCGGACGGCGGCGCGCGGGCCCTGGTGCTGCGCTGCCCGAGCCCTTCCTCCTGGCAGACCCGGCGCAGCATGTGCTCGATCTGCCTGACGACGCACACCGGGGGCGTCTCGCTGATGGTCGCCGCAAAGGCGGGCAGGGCCGGACAGCAGGGCAACTCGGTGGGCGCCTACCTCTGCAGCGACCTCGCCTGTTCGCTGTACGTGCGGGGCAAGCGGGACGCGGGCGTGGGCGGGCGCATGCCGGAGTCGCTCACGCTGGAGGAGAGGATAGAGCGGACGGTGACGAACCTCGCCGCGTTCCTGGACAAGGTCTCCGGATGAGCGGAGCCGCTCAGGGGAAGACCAGCCCGACCCCGTGGGCTAGCTGGGCGGCGGCATGCCGGAAGAACTGCTCCCGGTCCTCCACGACCCCCTTGAACTGACCGAACAGCTCGAACCCCACCAGTCCGAACAGCTGCGCCCACGCCGCGGCCATCGCCACGGCGACCTCCGGCGGCAGCCCGGGCACCAGCTCGTCGGCCATCCGGCGGGCCTCGGGGGCGAGCCCGGCGGGCACGGGGGTACGGGCCAGACCGCGCCGCTCGAACGCCTCGCGCAGGATGCCGATGAGGACGAGGGCGACCCGGGCGGCCGGCGGAATGGTGGTGTCCGGCGCCGCGTAGCCGGGCACCGGCGAACCGTAGATCAGCGCGTACTCGTGCGGATGCGCCAGCGCCCAGCGGCGTACCGCCTCGCACACGGCGACCCAGCGCTCCGCCGAGGGGAGGCCGGCGGCAGCGGCGTGCGCGGTCTCGGCGGCCTCACCGAGGGAGTCGTAGGCGTCGATGATCAGTGCGGTGAGCAGGTCGTCGCGGCTGGGGAAGTAGCGGTAGAGCGCCGAGGAGACCATCCCGAGCTCGCGCGCGACCGCCCGCAGCGACAGCTTGGCCGCGCCCTCGGCCGCGAGCTGTCTGCGGGCCTCGTCCTTGATGGCCGTGGTGACTTCCATCCTGGCTCGCGCGCGGGCGCCCTGGGGGGTGGTCATGGGAAGCAGTTTGCCAGGTTCGCAGAGCGGTGCACACAGTTTGGAGCGGTGCACTCGTTGTGAAGCGGCGCTCACAATCACGAGCACCGCTCAGAAACGAGAGCACCGCTCTTGCTATGGATCACCGATCTCCCCCACACTGTTCCTCAAGCGAGAGCACTGCTCTCCCAAACTGTGGGGGTCACCGTGTCGACACACGTCCAGAAGCCCGGCTGGTTCACCGTCAACGTCTTCAACCGTGCGGTGGCCTGGCTCACCCGGCGCGGTCTCAGCATCTGGGGCTCCCGCGTCCTCGCGGTCCGGGGACGCAAGAGCGGGGAATGGCGCACCACGCCCGTGAACCTGCTGACAGTCGACGGACAGCAGTATCTGGTCGCGCCGCGCGGCCACGTCCAGTGGACCCGCAACATGCGCGCCGCCGGCGGCGGCGAACTGCGGCTCGGCAAGAACGTGGACGCCTTCACCGCCACCGAGGTCGCCGACGACGACAAGGTCGAGCTGCTGCGGGCCTACCTGAAGCGCTGGAAGGCCGAGGTCGGCGTCTTCTTCAACGGGGTCGGCCCCGACTCCCCCGACGCCGACCTGCGCCGCATCGCCCCCGACCACCCGGTCTTCCGGATCGCCGTCACGAGGTGACCGAGCCCTCGCTGTCCATGTCGTCCGCGTCCGCCTCGGCGGCAGTCCCCGCGGCGACCGGCTGCGGAGCGAGTGTGGTGAGTGCGCGCTGGGCCAGCGGATGGGAGCGGATGAGCTCGCCGAGGGAGGTCCGGCCCTGGGTGATCTCCTTGAACGCCCGCCAGGCGGGCCGGAAGCCGGTCAGGGCCGCGTGGAACAGGCCGGGCCGGCGCTCGAACACCGCGAGCATCCGCTTGCCGACGCTCATCTCGACGCCGAGGCCGGCCTTGATGGCGAAGGCGTAGTTCAGCGCCTGGCGGCGGGTGTCCACCGCGTCGTGGGCCTCGGCGATCCGGACCGCCCACTCCCCCGCGAGCCGCCCCGAGCGCAGCGCGAAGGAGATGCCTTCGCGGGTCCACGGTTCGAGGAGGCCGGCCGCGTCGCCGCAGACCAGGACCCGGCCCCGGGACAGCGGCGAGTCGTCGGCTCGGCAGCGGGTCAGATGGCCGGAGGAGATGCTCGGCTCGAAGCCGGCCAGGCCGAGCCGGGCGATGAAGTCCTCCAAGTACCGCTTGGTGGCGGCGCCTTCGCCGCGCGCCGAGATCACGCCGACGGTGAGGGTGTCGCCCTTGGGGAAGACCCAGCCGTAACTGCCGGGCATCGGGCCCCAGTCGATGAGGACCCGGCCCTTCCAGTCCTCGGCGACCGTCTCCGGCACCGGGATCTCCGCCTCCAGGCCGAGGTCCACCTGGTCGAGCTTCACCCCGACGTGCGCGCCTATCCGGCTGGCGCTGCCGTCGGCACCGACCACCGCGCGGGCCAGGAGCGTCTCACCGCCCTGCAGGACGACGGCGACCGTGCGCCGGTCCGGGACCGCCGAGCCGTGCTGCTCGACGCGCTGCACCGCGGCGCCCGTACGCAGCTCGGCGCCCGCCTTCTGGGCGTGCTCGACCAGCTGCTGGTCGAACTCGGGCCGGTTGATCAGCCCGAACATCATCTGCTTGGAGCGGCGGGTGCGGGTGAACCGTCCGTTGTGGGAGAAGGTGACCGCGTGCACCCGGTCCTTGAAGGGCAGCTCGAAGCCGGGCGGCAGCGCGTCGCGCGAGGGGCCGATGATGCCGCCGCCGCAGGTCTTGTAACGGGGCAGCTCGGCCTTCTCCAGCAACAGCACGCGCCGTCCCGCGACCGCCGCCGCGTACGCGGCCGAGGCCCCCGCGGGTCCCGCGCCCACCACGACGACGTCCCACACCCGCTGCCCGCCGTCCGCCTGCACGTCGTCCGCCGAAGAATTCTCGCCGCTCACGATGGTCCGCTGCTCCGATCAAGCCGTAGATGCCGTATCAAGCCGAATCAAGCCGTATACAAGATCAAGCCATGTCAAGCCGTAGGTCGTCAGGCCCTGTCCGTCCGTAGGCCGACACCTGTCACCTGTTCCCCCGCATCCTACGGCGGAGATCGCCGCAGGCCGCTGTGGGAGGATCGGTGTACTCACCAGTTGAACGTCGCACCCACGAGGAGCGTGCCCATGTCGTCCAATCCAGTCGCCGAGACCGTCGCCGCCCTGCTGCCCAGGGCCAAGGCGGAGCTCGCCGAGCTGGTGGCCTTCAAGTCGGTGGCGGACTTCGCCCAGTTCCCGAAGAGCGAGAGCGAGGGCGCCGCGACGTGGGTGGCCGACGCGCTGCGCGCCGAGGACTTCGTGGACGTCGCCGTGCTGGACACCCCGGACGGCACGCAGTCGGTGTACGGCTACCTGCCGGGCCCGGAAGGTGCCAAAACGGTCCTGCTGTACGCGCACTACGATGTGCAGCCGCCGCTGGACGAGGCCGCCTGGACCCCCCCGCCGTTCGAGCTGACCGAGCGGGACGGCCGCTGGTACGGGCGCGGTTCCGCCGACTGCAAGGGCGGCGTGATCATGCACCTGCTGGCGCTGCGCGCGCTCAGGGCGAACGGCGGCGTCCCGGTCCACGTCAAGTTCATCGCCGAGGGCTCGGAGGAGATGGGCACCGGCGGTCTGGAGCGGTACGCCGAGCAGCACCCGGACCTGCTGGCCGCGGACACGATCGTCATCGGGGACGCGGGCAACTTCCGGGTCGGGCTGCCGACCGTGACCACGACCCTGCGCGGGATGACCATGGTCCGCGTCCAGATCGACACACTCCAGGGCAATCTGCACTCGGGCCAGTTCGGCGGTGCCGCGCCGGACGCGCTGGCCGCGCTGATCCGGGTACTGGACTCGCTGCGGGCAAAGGACGGTTCCACGACGGTCGACGGGCTCGCGCCCGGGTCGCGCTGGGACGGGCTTGAGTACGACGAGGAGCAGTTCCGCAAGGACGCCCGGGTGCTGGACGGTGTCGGGCTGATCGGCGAGGGCTCGGTCGCGGACCGCATCTGGGCGCGTCCGGCGGTCACGGTGCTCGGGATCGACTGCCCGCCGGTGGTCGGCGCCACCCCGTCGGTGCAGGCCTCTGCCCGCGCGCTGGTCAGCCTCCGGGTGCCGCCGGGTGTGGACGCGGCCGAGGCGACGAAGCTGCTCCAGGCCCATCTGGAGGCGCACACGCCGTGGGGTGCGCGGGTGCGGTCGGAGATGGTGGGCCAGGGCCAGCCGTTCCGGGCCGACACCACCAGCCCCGCGTACCAGGCGATGTCCGACGCGATGGCGGTCGCCTACCCGGGCGAGACCATGCAGTACGCCGGCCAGGGCGGCTCCATCCCGCTGTGCAACACCCTCGCGAGCCTGTACCCGGAGGCGGAGCTGCTGCTGATCGGCCTGAGCGAGCCGGAGGCACAGATCCACGCGGTCAACGAGAGCGTGTCCCCGCAGGAGCTGGAGCGCCTGTCGGTGACGGAGGCGCTCTTCCTGCGCAACTACGCGGCCGGCTGAACCGCTCTGCCGACAGCGGAGGGCCCTCGTCCGCGGACGGGGGCCCTCCGTACGTTCGGGGCATGGACGTCATCGAGCTGCTCCCCCGGCTGCACCTGCTGCGTTTCCCGGTCGGCCAGGCCTGCCTCTGGTACGACCCGGACTCCGGCTCCTCGACGCTGATCGACGCGGGCCCGCTCGGTGCGGGCCGCCCGATCGCCGACGCGCTCACCGCGCTCGGGCGGTCCCCTTCGTCGGTACGACGGATCGTCCTCACCCATTTCCACGAGGACCATGTCGGCGGGGCGGCCGAGTTCGCCGCCCTGAGCGGTGCCGAGGTGCTGGCCCACCGGCTCGACGCACCGGTGATCCGGGGTGAACTCCCGGGCCCGCCACCGGTGTTCGAGGAGTGGGAACGGCCGATCCACGCCGAGGCGGCACGGCGGCTGCCCGCCGGTGAGCCGGTCCGCCCGGACCGGGTCACGGAGGTGGACGACGGTGATGTGCTGGACTTCGGGGGCGGTGCCCGGGTCGTCCACGCGCCGGGCCACACCGAGGGCAGCGTCGCGCTCCATCTGCCCTCGTACGGAGTGCTGTTCACCGGGGACGCGGTGGCGGCCTCGCCGGTCGACGGTTCGGTGCTGCTCGGGGTGTTCAACCTCGACCGGACGCGGGCGGTCGCGTCCTTCCGGCGGCTGGCCGCGCTGGACGCCGACGTGGCGTGCTTCGGCCACGGAGACCCGGTGACCGCGCACGCGTCCCGTCTCCTGAGGGAATCCGCGGACAGCTACGGGCCGCCGCCCACAGCATGAGGGGATGACCGACACCGCGCGCCGCATCGCCGCCCACGCCGACATCGCGACCTCCCTGGCCCTGCTCAGCGACGTCGAACTGGCCGAGCTGGTCGCGGCGGGCGAGTCGCTGGGCACGGGGGTCGGCGGCAGAGCCGTGCGGATCACGGTGGACGGCAGCGCGGTGTTCGTGAAGCGGATCCCCCTGACCGACCGGGAGCGGACCCGGCCGCACGTCCGCTCCACCGCGAACCTCTTCGGCCTGCCGGCGTACTGCCACTACGGCATGGGTGCCGTGTGCGGCCCGGGATTCACCGCCTGGCGGGAGCTGGCCGCGCACAGCGCGACGACGAACTGGGTACTGGCCGGCCGCTTCCCCGGCTTCCCGCTGCTCCACCACTGGCGGGTCCTGCCGGACACGGCCCACCCGCTGCCCGAGGAACTCGCGGACGTCGAGAAGGTGGTCGCCTACTGGGGCGGTTCGACGGGCCTGCGGGAACGCGTCGAGGGTCTTCGCGACGCCTCCGCGAGCCTGACCCTGTTCCTGGAGCACTTCCCGTCCACCCTGCACGACTGGCTGGACGCCGAACTGCGCACGGACCGGGCGGATGCCGCCTGTCGTCAAGTGGCTCGGCAATTGGAGGAGTTGACGTCCTTCCTCGACACACGGCAGCTCCTGCATCTGGATGCCCACTTCCGCAACATCCTCACCGACGGCCGGGAGCTGTACCTCACCGACTTCGGGCTCTCGCTCAGCTCCCGTTTCCGGCTCACGCCCGACGAGCGGGACTTCTTCGACCGGCATCGGCACTACGACCGCGCGTACACCTCCTACCACCTGGTGGTCTGGCTCGTCACCGCGCTGTACGGGTACCGGGGTGAGGAACGGGCGGAGTTCGTGCGCGCCTGCGCCGACGGGCGGCGGCCCGAGGGGATTCCCCGGGGCGCCGCCGAGTCGGTGGTCCGGCACGCCCCGCTCGCGGTGGGCATGGAGGGCTTCTTCCGGCGGCTGGGCCGGGAGAGCCGGCTGACGCCGTTCCCGTACCCGGACGGCTACAGCAATTCCACGCTCTCCGCGTAGTGGCAGGCGACCGGGTTGCCGCCGCCCCGGTCGACCAGCTCCGGCACCTCTTCGACGCAGGTGGTGCGTTCGGTGTCGGTGAGCCGGTTGGCGAAGGTGGGGCAGCGGGTGCGGAAGCGGCAGCCGCTGGGCGGGCGGACCGGGCTCGGGACCTCGCCCTGGACGGTGATGCGGGTGCGGGCGCGTTCCTTGCGCGGGTCGGGCAGCGGGATGGCGGAGACCAGGGCCTGGGTGTAGGGGTGCGCGGGCCGGGCGAAGAGCTGCCGGGCGGGGGCGATCTCGACCAGGCGGCCCAGGTACATCACCGCCACCCGGCCGGCGACATGCCGCATCACGGAGAGGTCATGGGCCACGAACAGGAAGGACAGGCCCAGTTCGCTCTGCAGGTCCATGAGCAGGTTGAGGACGCCGGCCTGGATCGACACGTCCAGCGCGGAGACCGGCTCGTCCAGGACGATCACCTTGGGGCGCAGCGCCAACGCCCGTGCGATGCCGATGCGTTGGCGCTGGCCGCCCGAGAACTCGTGCGCGAAGCGGTTGCCGTGCTCGGGGTTGAGGCCGACCAGGCGCAGCAGTTCGCGTACCTCGTCGCTCGCGCCGGGGCCGTACCGGCCGTGGATGCGCAGGGGTTCGGCGACGATCTCGTGGACGGAGATCCGGGGGTCGAGGGAGGCGTAGGGGTCCTGGAAGACGATCTGCAACTCGCGGCGCAGCGGCCGCATCTGACGTCGGCTCAGGTCGGTCAGTGAGCGGCCCCGGTAGTGCACGGTGCCCGAGGTGGCGGTCTCCAGGTTGAGCAGGGTGCGGGAGACGGTCGTCTTGCCGGAGCCGGACTCGCCGACCAGGCCGAGCGTCTCGTTCTCGTACAGGTCGAAGGAGACCCCGCAGACGGCGTGCACATCGCCGACCCGGCGGCGGACGACGCCCCGGGACATCACCGGGAAGTGCTTGACGAGGTCGCGGACCTGGAGGACGGGGGTGCCGGTGCCGCCGTGGTCCGGAAGCGGGGGCAGCAGGGGCAGGGGGGCGGTCATCGGGCATCGTCCTCCAGGTCGGCGAACCGGGCCAGGGCCTCGGTGTCGGCGCCGACGGCGTCGAAGACCTCGCCGGCCGCCGTGTCGACCAGTTCGTCGGCGAAGTGGCAGGCGCTGCGGTGGGCGGCGGAGCCGACCGGGCGCAGGGCGGGTTCGGTGGTGTCGCAGGGCTCCCGGCGCATCGGGCAGCGGGGGGCGAAGGGGCAGCCCGGGGGCAGGTTGAGCAGCGAGGGCGGGGAGCCGGTGATGGGGGTCAGGCGCTCCTCCTCGCGGTCGAGGCGGGGCAGCGAGCCGAGCAGGCCGAGGGTGTAGGGCATGCGCGGGGTGTAGAAGATGTCCTCGACCGAGCCGGTCTCCACGATCCGGCCGGCGTACATGACGGCGACCCGGTCGGTGTGGCCGGCGACCACGCCGAGGTCGTGGGTGATCAGGACGAGTGCGGCGCCGGTCTCGGCGCGGGCGGTCTCCAGGGCCTCCAGGATCTGGGCCTGGACGGTCACGTCGAGGGCGGTGGTGGGCTCGTCGGCGATGATCACGTCCGGGTCGTTGGCGATCGCGATGGCGATGACGACGCGCTGGCGCATGCCGCCGGAGAGTTCGTGCGGGTAGCTGTCGACGCGCCGTTCGGGGCTCGGGATGCCGACCGTGCCGAGGAGTTCCACGGCGCGGGCGCGGGCGGGGCGTTTCCCGAGCCGGGGGTTGTGTCTGAGCAGGGTCTCGGCGATCTGGTAGCCGACCGTGTAGACGGGGTTGAGGGAGGTCATCGGGTCCTGGAAGACCATGGCGATGCCGCTGCCCCGGACGTCGGAGAGGCGGGCGTCGGACATCCCGAGCAGTTCCGTGCCCTCGAACCGTACCGAGCCGCGTACCCGTGCCGAGCCCGGCAGCAGCCCCATCACGGCCAGCGCGGTGACGGACTTTCCCGAGCCCGACTCGCCGACGATGCCCAGGGACTCGCCGCGCTCCAGCCGGTAGCCGACGCCGCGTACCGCCCGTACGACACCGTCCTCGGTCGGGAACTCCACGCTCAGGTCCTCGACCTCGAGCACGGCGCCGGACTCCTCGCCCTTGGCGACGACCCGGCCCGCCCCGCTGATCGCGCTGTTTCCGCTGCCGTTGTCGGTGGCCGTCACTGTCGCACCCTTTGCTGCCGGGGGTCGAAGGCGTCGCGCAGCCCGTCGCCGATGAAGTTGATGGTGAGGGCGATGGCGATGATGAAGGCGCCGGGGATGTAGAAGAGCCAGGGCCGGGTGTCCACCGCGGTCTGGGCCTGGGCGACCAGCAGTCCGAGGGAGGTGTCGGGCGGCTGGACGCCGAATCCGAGGAAGGACAGGGCGGTCTCGGTGAGGATGCCGGTGGCGACCAGGATCGTGGCGTTGACGATGATCGGTCCGAGCGCGTTGGGCAGCAGGTGCCGGAAGATGATCCGGGTGTCGGAGGCGCCGAGCGCCCGGGCGGCCTCCACGAACTCCTTCTCGCGCAGCGACAGTACGGTCGAGCGCACCACCCGGGACACGTAGGCCCAGGTCAGTCCGGCGATCACGACGGCGATCCAGTACCAGGAGCCGCCGCTGCGGGAGGAGATGACCAGGGCGATCGCGAACAGCGGGAGGGTGAGGACGAGATCGGCGATGCGCATCATCAACGCGTCGACGAAGCCCCGGTAGAAGCCGGCCACGGCACCCCACACGGCGCCGACCAGGGTGGAGCCGAGGGCGATCAGGATGGCGATCTTCAGGGAGGTCTGGGTGCCCCGCATCACCTGGGCGTAGGCGTCGTACCCGGAGGAGTCGGTGCCGAACGGGTGCTTCCAGGACGGGGGTTGGGAGTTGTCCGGGGTGAACTTGGTGTACGAGTAGTGCCAGAAGTGCGGTCCGACGAACGCCCAGAGCACGATCAGCACGAACACGACGAGGCTGATCATCGCGGCCCGGTGGCGCAGGAAGCGGCGCAGCACGAGCCGGGTCTGGCTGCGCTGCGCGACGGTGAACTCGTGGTCGTCGCCCGGCGCCCGGGTACCGGTCGGCCCGACTGCCCCGATGTCAGTCATAGCGGATCCTCGGGTCGAGTACGGCGTAGAGGAGGTCGGCGAAGAGGTTGAAGGCGATGACGACGACGGCGGAGAGCAGCAGCCAGGCCATGGTCCGGTAGACGTCGAGGGTGGTGGCGGCCTGGACGAGCATCTCGCCCATGCCGTGCCACTGGAAGATCGTCTCGGTGATGACGGCGCCGCCGAGGATGATCGCGATGTCGAGGGCGGTGACGGTGGCGAGCGGGATGAGCGCGGTGCGCAGGGCGTGCCGGGTGAGCACCTTTCCGCGTCGCAGCCCCTTGGCGCGGGCGAGCCGTACGTAGTCGCTGTCCAGGACCTCCAGCATGGCGGCGCGGGTGTAGCGGGTCCAGGAGGCGAAGGAGACCAGGGCGAGGGTGATGGTGGGCAGGATGAGGTGGCCGAGGCGGTCGGTGAACTCGTTCCAGGTGGTGTCCACTTCGAGGTACGGCGACTTCTCGCCGATGGTGCCGAGGAACTGGCTGCCGGTCTGCTGGTTGAACCAGATGCCGGCCTGTTTGAGCAGCACCGCGAACCAGAACACGGGCATGGCCAGGAAGAGGAAGCCGAGGAAGGTGATGGTGTAGTCGGCGACGCTGTACTGGCGGATCGCGCTGAACACCCCGAACACGATGGACATCACCAGGGCGAGCAGCATGGCGGCGGCGACCAGGGTGACGGTGACCCGGAAGCGGGTGAACAGGTCGTGCCCGATGTCCAGGTTGGTCTGGACGGAGGGGCCCCAGTCGCCGTGCAGGACCCCGGTGATCCAGTTCCAGTAGCGTTCCACGGCGGGCTGGTCGGCGTGGATGTGCCGGGCGAACGCGGTCACCGCGGCCTTGCTGGGCGGCGGTTGCCGGGAGGTGGCGAAGTTGGCCACCGGGTCGCCGGAGTTGATGACGACCAGGAAGACGATGAACGTCGAGACGATCAGGACGGGGATGGAGACGAGGATGCGGCGCACGGTGTAGGCGAGCATGCGGTCTTCTCTCGCGGAGGCCCGGCCCCGGGGTCGCCGGGGCCGGGATTCGAATCCGACGGGGCGGCGGGGTTACTTCTTGAGGCCCCACTCGCCGACGTTGTACGGCGGTCCGACGTTGGTGGAGTTGTTCCGCATGTTGACGAACCGGGTCTGCACCGCGAGGAAGGTGGGCTTCTGGTAGAGCGGCAGTACGTAGGCGTCGTTGACCATGATCTGGTCGGCCTGGTTGAGCAGGGCGGCGGCCTTGGTCTGGTCGGTCTCGCCGATGGCCGTGCTGATCAGGGAGTCGACCTGCTTGTTGCTGTAGCCGCCGTAGTTGCCGCCGGCTCCGGTCGTCCACAGCTGCTGGGCGCCGCTGATCGCGAACGGCGAGGCGACCCAGGCGAAGACGATGATGTCGTACTGGTGGCCGGCCAGGACCGTGCCGAGGTCGGCGGCGCCGATCGGCTTGATCGTGACCTTGATCCCCAGGTTGGCGAGGTCGCTCTGGAGGATCTGGCACTCGCTCTGCCGGATCTGGTTGCCGGTGGTGTACCGGCAGTTGAAGGGGCCGACGGCCTTGCCGTCCGGGGTCTTCAGGGTGGTGCCGACTCCGGTGAACTTGGCGTCGGTCAGGTACTTCTTGGCCTTGGTGAGGTCACCCGAGCCCTGGCCGCTGGCGCTGACCACGTCCTTGTAACCGGCGGTCCCCGGGACGAAGTTGTGGTTGTAGAGCTGCTTCACGCCGGGATCGAACTGGGCGACCGTCTTGGCCATGATGTCCTTGACGCTGATGGCCGTGAACATCGCCTGCCTGAGGGCCAGGTACTTGCCGATCACCGGGTTGTGCAGGTTGAGGTCGAAGTGCTCCCAGGTCAGCCCGCTGCCGATGGTGTAGGTGACGTCGGGGATGGCCTTGACCTGGTTGACGAGGTCGACCTCGGGCTGCGGGTAGATGCCCTGGACCTCGTTGTTGCGCAGCGCGATCGGCTCCTGGGTGGCGTCCGAGATGACCTTGAAGATCAGCCGTTGCAGGGTGGCCTTCGTGCCCGTCCACTTCGGGTCGGGCTCATAGGTGGCGTGGTCGTTGTCGACCCACTCGGTCATCTTGTAGGGGCCCGCGGTCGCGTACTTGGTGGGCGGGTTCTTCTGGAAGTACTGCCAGCCCTGGGTCAGCTGGGCGGCCGTCATGTGGGCCGCGTCGCCCGCCTTGGCGCCGGAGACCTTCTCGGCGACGTGTGCCGGGTAGAACGGGTAGCCCGCGCCGAACAGGGACTTCCAGTCGGCGTAGGGCTTGGCCATCACGACGGTGACGGTCTTGCCGTTGTCGGAACCGGTGACCGACTTGATCCGGTCGTAGCCGGCGGTGCTCTCCGGCAGGCAGCCCTTGGTCTGGGTGGAGTCGCTGGCGGGCGGCGGCGGGCAGTCCTTGCCGTCGTTGGTGCGCCAGTAGTAGACGAAGTCGTCGGCGGTGATGGCGGTGCCGTCGTTCCAGGACGCCTTGGGGTTGATCTTGTAGACGAGCGTCTGCGGGCTTGCGCCGGTCTGGGTCGCCGAGGTCACCAGATCGGTGTTGAGCTTGACGCTGAAGTCCGGCTGCGGGACGTACACCTGGGGCAGTACCGGGCTCAGCGCCTCGGCGTTCTCGAAGGTGTTGCCGTTGGTGTCCTGCACGTTCCACTGCTGGATGTTCTTCTCGATGACGTAGGTGAAGGTGCCGCCGGCCTTGTTGGTACCGGAGTTGCAGGTGTCGGCCTTGCCCTCGGTGGAGCAGTCGGTGAGACCGGCCGAGGTGGCCTTGCCGCCACTGCCCCCGCCGCCTCCCCCGCTGCTGCAGGCGGCGAGCGCCAGGACGAGCCCGGCGGTCAGTGCGAGTCCCCTTGTGAGGGCCGAAGTATGCGCGCGCATGTCCCTCCTTCAGCCGGTGGATGTCCGGCCTGTGCACGGCGGCCAGCGGCCGCGAGGAAGTTGAGCTGCGCACCGACGGTAGAACGTTTGTGTACCTCCTTCACGTTCTTGTTCATACCGGGACGGCTTCAATTCACCCTCGTTTTCCCCTAGGAACCTTCCACCCCGGGCAAAGTGCTCTCCGTACCCCCGGGAAATGCCAAAGTCCCCGCCAACCAGACCAAGGATGCGGAGACTTGACGGTGCGTCAGGCAATGTCAACCGACCGGGACGCCGGCCTCCAGATAGAGCGCGGCACCGCGCTCGCGGGCCCGCAGCGCCCAGCGCAGCCGTTCGTAGCGCACCGGCGGCAGCAGCTCGGCGGCCTGCTGTTCGGTGACGAAGCGCCAGCCCCGCAGTTCGGGCCCCGGCAGCACCAGCCGGCCGGCCTCGGCGGAGTCGAGCCGGCCGCCGTCGAAGAGCAGCCGCAGGCCGCCGTAGCGGGGCGGTGCGGGCTGTTCCCAGTCGATGACCAGCAGCCGCGGCACCTCCTCCAGCCGTATCCCGGTCTCCTCCTCGACCTCGCGGATCCCCGCCCGGGCGGGCGCCTCGCCGGGCTCGACGACACCGCCGGGGAACTCCCAGCCGGCCTTGTAGGTGGGGTCCACGAGGAGGAAGCGGTTGTGCTCGTCGAAGAGGAGGACGCCTGCGGCGATGGTTTCGGCGGTGGGTTCGGGGGTTTGTACTATGTCACATACCACGGCTTCGCCACTCCCCACCGCCTCCGCGATCCGCACCGCCGCCTCGTACGGCCCGAGTTCGCTGGTGTCGACGAGATGGGCGTCGGCGGCGATCCAGGAGGCGAGGGCCGCGCGGTAGGGCTCGATCTGGTCGTACGACCACTGCCGGACGCGTATCTCGCCGTCGGGCAGGTCGGGTGGGATCTCGCGGCCCGCTATTCGCTCGCGCAGGATCGTTTCGGCCGGGGTGAGACACAGATGCCGGACGGCGATCCGGCGGGCGGCGAGGCCGCCGAAGATCTCGTCGCGGTACTCCTGGCGCAGCAGCGTCATGGGGACCACCAGGGTCCCGCCCAGCTCGGCGAGGATCGCGGCCGCCGTGTCGATCACCAGTCGTCGCCAGATCGGCAGATCCTGGAAGTCGCCGACCTCGGCGAGGTGCTTGGCCGGCAGCAGGTGCGTCAGTGCCCCGCCGATGACCTCGGGGTCGAAGAGCGTGCTGTTCGGGATCAGTTCGATCAGTTCACGTGCGGTGGTGGTCTTACCCGCACCGAACGCGCCGTTGACCCAGACGATCACGGACTCCCCCTCTTCTGTTGGCCCCCTGTGGCTTGCCCGCTCCACACTGCCACGGAAACCAGTTCCCGTTGAGGGCGCGCAGAGCGGGGTGCCGGTGCCCCGCCCACGGGACCCCGGCACCACCGGTCACCGACGCCCGGCCGGGCTACTCCTGGCCCAGCAGGTTCTGGTCGGCCTGGAAGCTGTCCTGGCTCACGACGTGGTCCACGTGCTCCAGGGTGCCCGAGACGTTCAGGTCGCCGAGGGGACCTTCGTCGGCGGCGTGCGACGGGGTGATGGCGGCCACGACGAATCCGGTGGCCAGGCTGGCGATGGCGAGCATGCTGCGCTTCTTCATGCCCGTTTCAACTACGCGGACGGCCGGGGGTCACGGCCGTACCCGCGAGGGGAGCAACGCGCCCGGCCGGAGCGGAAACCCGGTGGCCGCACGAGCCCCGGCGCCGATAACGTCGGGCTTCCGCCCCGCAGCCCGCACAGGAAGTCGTACGCCATGACCAGCCCCCGCCCGACCACGACCCTCTGGCGCCCCACCGGCCCCGTGGAACTCGACCTGGTCCGGGAGCTGGAGTGGCGCGCCTGGCCGCCCCGGCTGCCCGAGCAGCCGATCTTCTACCCGGTGCTGAACGAGGACTACGCGATCAGGATCGCCCGGGACTGGAACGTCAAGCACGACGGCGCCGGCTATGTGACCCGCTTCGAGGTCGACACGGAGTTCGTCCGGCGCTACCCGGTCCAGCAGGCGGGCGGCAGCACGATCCTGGAGCTCTGGGTGCCGGCCGAGGAGCTGGACGAGTTCAACGCGCACATCGTCGGCGCGATCGCGGTGGTCCACGAGTTCCGGTGAGGACCCCGTGCGGTGGGGGGGGGGGGGGGGGGGGGGGGGGCCCGCCCCCCCCCGCCCGGGCGGGGGGGGGGGGGGTTACAGACAGCCAGACGCGCGGCGCCGGAAAACACAAAACACCGCGCCCG